>NC_007510.1:0-1231375 GCF_000012945.1 Burkholderia lata | reverse complement strand
CACCGCTTCCCAGAACGGCGATGCGCCGTTGCCGTCGCTCACGCCGAGCAGCAGCGTGAACACTTCCGGCGTGAAGCGGCGGCGGTTCGCGGCGATGTACATCATCCGCGCACGCGAGATCAGGTGCGCGGCCGCGTCGCCGCGCAGCGACGGATCGACGTAGAAGCCCGCCAGCCGGCTCTTGCCGGTCAGCTCGTGCGACATCGTGAGCGCGTGGATCTTGCGGTTCACGTGCAACTCGCGCGACGCGTGGATCAGTGCGTCGTTGCGGAACGCGTAGAACGGTTCCGAGTAGCCGGCCGCGGCCACGATGCTCGCCGTGCCGAGCAGCTTGCCGGTCGACGAATCCTCGAGCACGAAGAGGTAGAACTCCTCGCCGGCGAAGTCGACGTCCGCGCGAAACGAATCCTCGGAGAGCGCCACGCGCGCTTCGAGCGCCGCGCGGTCGTGCGGCAGCGAGTGCAGGACCGGCTGCGCGGTGCGCGCCATGTGCGCGAGCGCATCGAGATCCGTGAGTTTGCCGGGGCGAACAAATAGCATCGTCGTTCCTGTCTGCGATGGGTGCGCCGATCAGCGCGCGGTGGCTTCCTGAGCGGCGAGCACTTGTTCGACTGCCTTCTCGAAGCGTTTCATGCCTTCGTCGAGCAGGTCGAACGGGATCACCAGCGACGGCACGAAGCGCAGCACGTTCGGGCCGGCGATCAGCATGATCAGGCCGTTTTCTGCTGCTGCGGTGACGAAGTCCTTCGCGCGGCCGTCGAATGCGGCGGTGAGTTCGGCGCCGACGAGCAGGCCCTTGCCGCGCACGTCCTTGAAGATGCCGAAGCGCGCGTTGATGCGTTCGAGCGCGCCTTTCAGGCGCACACTGCGTTCGCGCACGCCTTCGAGCAGCGCCGGGTCGCCGATCAGTTCGACGACCTTGTCGGCGATGGCCGATGCGAGCGGGTTACCGCCGTACGTCGTGCCGTGCACACCGACCTTGAAGTGCGCGGCCAGTTCGTTCGTCGTCAGCATCGCGCCGATCGGGAAGCCGTTGCCGAGCGCCTTGGCGGTCGTCAGGATGTCCGGCGTGACGCCGGTATCCATGTAAGCGTAGAACTGGCCCGTGCGGCCGACGCCCGTTTGCACTTCGTCGAAAATCAGCAGTGCGCCGTGTGCGTCGCAGGCTTCGCGCAGCGCCTTCAGGAAGGCCGGATCGGCCGGGATCACGCCGCCTTCGCCTTGCACGGGCTCGACGATCACGGCGCAGGTTTGCGGGCCGATCGCGGCCTTCGCGGCGTCGATGTCGTTGTACGGCAGGTGCTTGATGCCAGCCGGCACGGGGCCGAAGCCTTCCGAGTACTTCGGCTGGCCACCGACGCTGACCGTGAAGAACGTGCGGCCGTGGAACGACTGCACGAACGAGATGATTTCGGCTTTATCCGCGCCGTGGCGATCGAACGCGACGCGGCGCGCGAGCTTCAGTGCGGCTTCGTTCGCTTCCGCGCCCGAGTTCGCGAAGAATGCGCGATCGGCGAAGGTCAGCGATTCGAGGCGCTGCGCGAGGCGCAGCACCGGCTCGTTCGTGTAGCCGTTGCCGATGTGCCAGAGCTTGCGGCTTTGTTCGTCCAGGACTTTCAGCAGTTCCGGGTGGCCGTGGCCGAGCGACGTCACGGCGATGCCGCACGCGAAATCGATGTATTCGCGGCCGGCCGTGTCCCACACGCGGGAGCCCTCTGCGCGATCCGGCACGAACGGCGCGGGGGAAAATACCGGCACCATCACTTCATCGAATGTCTGGCGGTTCACGGTCGAGGTCGTCATGGTCGTTCCTTTCGGTTTCGTAAGAGGGTTCAACAGGATCAAGTTTAGGTACGGGTGACGCAAGCGTCTTGCGGAATTGCGACGGGTTCTATCGGAAGCGGATAGTGCGCTTTGTTTTTGCCCTTCCGGGCGGGGGGTCTTGGGTTTGGGTGTCGGTATTTTGAGGCTTTTTGGGTGGTGCGCTCTTGTTTGGCGTGAAGCACCTGTGGTCTTGTCGGTCTATTAGCGTCGCCCCTGCGCGGGGCGGCGGTTACTTTTCTTTGTCTTGCCAAAGAAAAGTAACCAAAAGAAAGGCGCTGTGAGAACGCAAGACTTCCCGGTGCCGTAGCGCTCGGAGTGGACCGCGCCTAAGTGTCCGCGCCAGTCACGAGTGCGGAGTGGTTCGAGCAATGGTTCCGACACCCTCCACTACCCAACAGAGCGGTATACCGCCCGCTAGCTCCGCCCTCGCTTCGCTCGGCCGACAGGGACACCCCCTCAAGTAACGCTTGCGATCAATCAGCTCCAGCAATCACCGGCGAACTCCCCGAATCCCGCGAATCTAGACCTGCCCTCATCCGCAAAGAAAAAGGGACGCAGCACGCACTCTCGCACTCTCGCACTCTCGCACTCTCGCACTCATGTGCTCATGTGCTCATGTGCTCATGTGCTCTCTTGCTCTCTTGCTCTCGACGTAATCAAAGACTCACCGATGGCAAGCAGTCCGATAGGTACGAATGATGTGAGTAAAGGGGGAGCTTGGCCTGCTGCTGAATTGCAGGTAGAGGCATGCGAGCGCATGCAATGCGACGTGAAGTACCTTGCAGCCGAGCGTAGCGAGGATGGAGCTAGCGGGCGGTATACCGGTCTGTTGGGTAGTGGGAGGTGTCAGAACCATTGCTCGAACCACTCCGCACTCGTGACTGGCGCGGACACTTAGGCGCGGTCCACTCCGAGCGCTACGGCACCGGGAAGTCTTGCGTTCTCACAGCGCCTTTCTTTTGGTTACTTTTCTTTGGCAAGACAAAGAAAAGTAACCGCCGCCCCGCGCAGGGGCGACACTAATAGACCGACAAGACAACAGGTGCTTCACGAAAAACAAAAGCGAACCACCCAAAACAAATTCAATCCTTCGCACCGCGCTCGACAAGCGCGCCCCCGCGAGGCTCACTACCACCGCCGGTCTGCTTCTCGAGCCAGGCTCTCCGATCTTCCCGCGGAGTGACACCAAACCTCTCCCGGTACGCATTAGAAAAGTGCGCAGCAGAAGAAAACCCACAGGCGAGGCTAACCTGCACGACAGACTTGCTGGTCCGCTGCAACTGAGTCCGTGCCTTGAGCAACCGAAGATTGAGGTAATACTTGGAGGGCATCGCCCCAAGATACTGCCGAAAGAGCCGCTCCAGTTGTCGGCGTGAAACGCCAACGAGCTCGGCGATCTCATCGGTCGTCAAAGGATCTTCGACATTGGCTTCCATCAACAGCAAAGCATCATTCAACCGAGGATGCCGCTCGCCCGGCGCAGTAACAAAAGGAATCCGCTGCCGCTCCTCACCACTGCGCAAAGTCCCGGCGCCAAGCGCATCGGCGATCCTCTCCGCGAGGTCCGGGCCATGTTCCCGGCCAATCATGGCCAGCATGAAGTCAACAGTAGCCTGCCCACCGGCACAGGTGGCTCGATCGCGATCGATCTCGAAAATCTGCTGCGTGACGATCGACCGCTCGAACTGTTCGGCGAACTGCTGATACGTCTCCCAGTTCACGCTCACGCGATACCCGGAAAGCTGCCCGGCCATCGCGAGCCACCACACGCCGTGGTGAATGCCGGTGACGATCGGCGTCCGCTGCCCCACCCTCGCGAGACTCGCGAGAAACAACCGATAGTCGGCAAACTGCTGAAACCGCTCCGACACGACGATGACCCAGTCACACGCAATCGCATCGTTGAACGCCGCATCGGCATGCCACTGCGCGCCGCCGGCGAGCGGCACGGGCCGCCCGTCCCACGAACACACCTGCCAGCGATACAGCAGCCGCCCGTCGATCTCGTTCGCGAGGTTCAGCGCATCGACGATCGGACCCACGCCCGACATCGACACGGGCGGCAATGCAACGATTGCCACCTGCGTCGTGCGGGTGGCGCCTGCGGGACGAGACACCGGTACCACGGTTGAAACCTGCCTTGTCGCGTTACTTGAGACTGCCCGACAGGAACTGCTTCAGCCGCTCGCTCTGCGGGCGTACCAGCACTTCCTTCGGATCGCCCTCTTCCTCGGTCCGCCCCTGATGCAGGAACATCACATGGTTCGACACGTTACGAGCGAAACCCATCTCGTGCGTGACGACGATCATCGTACGGCCTTCCTCGGCCAGCTTCTGCATCACCTTCAGCACTTCGCCCACCAGCTCCGGGTCCAGTGCCGACGTCGGCTCGTCGAACAACATCACGTCCGGATGCATCGCCAGCGCACGTGCAATCGCCACGCGCTGCTGCTGGCCACCCGACAGATGCGACGGATACTGCTTCTCGACGCGCGGCGGCAAGCCGACCTTTTCCAGATACTCGCGCGCACGCTCCTCGGCTTCCTTCTTCGAAACGCCAAGCACGTGCAGCGGCGCTTCCATCACGTTCTCGAGCACGTTCATGTGCGCCCAGAGGTTGAAGTGCTGGAACACCATCGCGAGCTTCGTGCGAATGCGCTGCAACTGCTTGTGATCGGCAACTTCGAGTGCGCCGGCGCGGTCGGTCTTCGTGCGCACGGCTTCGCCGTCGACGACGATCTGCCCCGCATTCGGTCGCTCGAGAAAATTGATGCAGCGCAGGAACGTGCTCTTGCCCGAGCCGCTCGCGCCGATGATGCTGATGACGTCGCCGGCCTTCGCGTTCAGCGATACGCCCTTGAGCACTTCGTTGTCACCGTAGCGCTTGTGAATGTCGACCGCGGCAAGCTTGGTGGAAGCGGCAGCGCTCGTTTGAGTGATCTCGGCCAACTGGCTCTCCTCGAAGTGATTCAATGACGGGCGGCCGCGAGATACGCAAGCCAGTGGCGCTCCGCGCGGCGAAACGCCGCGACGAGTGCGAACGATACCGCAAGATAGATCAGCGCGGCGATTCCGAACGACTGGAACGCCATGTAGGTCGCGGAATTCGCATCGCGCGCGACCTTCAGGATGTCCGGCACGGTCGCGGTGAACGCGACGGTCGTCGCGTGCAGCATCAGGATCACCTCGTTGCTGTACAGCGGCAGCGCGCGGCGCAACGCCGACGGCAGGATCACGCGGCGATACATCGTGAACGGCGACATCCCGTACGCACGCGCAGCCTCGACCTCACCGTGCGGAATCGCGCGGATCGCCCCCGCGAAGATCTCGGTCGTGTACGCGCAGGTGTTCAGCGCGAACGCGAGAATCGCGCAGTTGAAACCGCTGCGGAAGAACGCGTCGAGCAGCGAGTGCGAACGCACGAACTCGAGGCTGTACATACCCGTGTACAGCAGCAGCAACTGCACGTAGAGCGGCGTGCCGCGGAACACGTACGTGTAGAACCGCACCGGCGTCGACACCCACTTGTTCTTCGACACGCGCGCCACCGCGAGCGGCACCGCGCACACGAAGCCGAGCGAAATCGACGCGACGAGCAGCCACAGCGTCACCGCGAGGCCGGAGAGGCGCTGGCCGTCCCAGTAAAGGAACGCCTGGCCGAATTCCTGGAGAATCTCGATCATAGATCTGCGTGCCGCACGCCCATGGAATAACGCTTCTCGAGCTGGATCAGCACGAGGTTGGAAACGGTCGTGATCGCGAGATAGATCAGCGCCGCGACGAGGATGAAGAAGAACATGTTGAACGTGCTCTTGCCGGCGTCCTGCGCGGCCTTCACGACGTCCGCGAGGCCGATGATCGACACCAGCGCGGTCGCCTTCACGAGCACCTGCCAGTTGTTCCCGATCCCGGGCAGCGCGAAGCGCATCATCTGCGGAAACATGATCCGCGCGAACACGCGTGCGCCGCTCATCCCGTAAGCCGCACCGGCTTCGAGCTGGCCGCGCGGCACCGACAGGAACGCGCCGCGGAACGTCTCGGTGAAGTACGCGCCGTAGATGAAGCCGAGCGTCAGCACGCCGGCCACGAACGGGTCGATGTCGATCTGGTCCCAGCCGACGAAGTCGGTGAACTGGTTCAGCCAGATCTGGATGCTGTAGAACAACAGCAGCATCAGGACGAGATCGGGCACCGAGCGGATCAGCGTCGTATAACCGGTCGCGATCGCTCGCAGCACCCGGTTGTGCGACAGCTTCGCCACCGCGCCGATCAGCCCCAGCGCCACCGCAGTGGCGAGCGACAGCACCGACAGCTCGATGGTCTGCACGGTGCCGGCCCAGAGGACAGGACCAAAGCCGTAAAGGAACACGCGCGTCTCCAGAGTTGGAATGGTTGCCGACGCGTATGCCTGTCCCGCGCCGGGCTGACGCGGATAGTCGCAAGCGAAATTGATTGCCTCAAACCACCTTGCACGTGATTGCTGCGTCGCAACAATCCGTCCCATCATTTGCAACTGCGGCCTACGCCGCTGTTTCAAAAGGAAAAAAGCCGCTCCCTGACAACCGGACAACCGGCAGGGAAGCGGACTTTTTGCAATTTTCCGGTCGCTTTTTCGATATAGCGCCGAAGACGGCTGAGGCTGCGCTTACCGCCCCTTCAGGATGTCGGAGCGCGAAGTCGTATAGACAAGCCCGTCCGGGCCGAAATGGACGTTGAAGAACGCGTCGGTGTTGACGCCGTCCTCGAGCCAGCGCCAGCTCCAGACGATCTCGGGCTTGAGCGGGTACTGCGCGATATCGCCGGGCTTGCCCAGCAGGCGCCGCACCTCGTCCTCGTTCATTCCCGGGCGCACCTTCGCGAAATTCTCGGCGGTCAGCACCTGGGTCGCGCCCGTGTAGCGGCCGTTCGCATCGAGATCGACGAACCACGTCTGGTTGCCCATCGGGCCGCGCGGGTATTCGAGCCGCTTCGAGCCGTCGGTGAAGTCGCGCTCGGTCTCGGGCTTGCCCATCGTGCCGCGCACGTCGGCCTCGGTCGATTCGCCGACCTTCAGCCCCTTCAGCAGCAGCGGCGCGGGCTTGATCGCGTTGAAGAAGTCCCTGATACGTTGCACGTCGAGGTTGCCTTGCTTGTCGTCGCAGCCGGTCAGCGCCAGCGCGGCGGCCAGCATCGTGACGGGAAGCAGCCGGAAACGGAAATTCATCGGAAGAAATGCGCGTCGAGAAAACACGCGGCAAGGATACCCGTGCGACGCCAAAAGCGCGAGACGGGCGCGCGGCCCGTCTCGTAATCAATGCATCGTTTCGGTTTCAGTCTCGGCCACGCGGCTCGTCGCTTCCGGCGCGCGCGGCACGGCCGGCGGCGCGTCGATGCGGCGCCGCGTGCGCACGAGTTCGGCCAGCTGCCACGAACCGAGCGCCAGGCAGCCGAACAGCACCTCGCGGCCGCGCTTGACCAGCGCGAGCGACAGCGCCGTCTCGCGATCGACGCCGAACATCTGCGCGAGCAGCACGACGGTCGCCTCCTGCACGCCGAGGCCGCCCGGCACCATGAACGCCGCATGGCGCACGGCCTGCGTCATCGCCTCGATCGCGATCGCGCCGCCGATCGACACCGGATGGCCGAGCAGCGCGAGCGCCCAGTAGATCTCGAGCGCGCCGAGCATGTAGCCGGCCAGTTGCCAGAAGAATGCGCTGAACAGCAGGCCCGTGCGCGACATCAGCCCGTCGATGTCGGCATCGAGCCGCTTGCCGTCGACGCCCTGCAGCAGCCGGTGCGAATCGCCGAGCAGGCGGCCCGCGAAACGCTCGATCGCATGGAAGATGCCGCCGCGACGCATCAGCACGACGCCGAGTACCGGCAGCGGCAGTGTCAGCAACAGCGCAAGGCCGATCGTGCCGCCGCCCATGTTGTCCGTCGTCGCAAGCAGCAGCACGAGGCCGAGCGCCGCGAACGCATACTGGACGACGATCGTCACGAGCACCTCGACGATCACCGACGCGGTCACGCGGCTCGCGTCGGGCACCTGCCAGCGCGCGAGCCGGATGCCGACCAGCTCGCCGCCGATCCCGACCACCGGCAGCAGCCGGTTCACCGCCTCGCGGACCGTCGCGATCCACCACAGGAACGGCAGCGACGAGCGCTTGTCGAGCAGCAGGTGCCACGCGTACGCGTCGAGCAGCAGCGGCAGCGCATGGAACGGCACCAGCCACAGCAGCGCGTAACCGGCGCGCGCGAGCATCTGCGACACGTCGCCGATGCCTTCGTGCAGCCCCAGCGCGAGCAGGATGCCGATGCCGAGCGGCCAGCCGAGCCATTTGATCCACCTGGTCATGACGGCTGCGCTCCCGGTGCGCGCGACGCCCGTGCACCGCGCGGTGCGGCAGGCTGGCCGAACACGTCGGCAAAGCCGCCGGTCGCGACGCCCGCAGCTTTCAGCGCGGCCGCGACGCGCGGCGACAGCAGCGCATCGAGTTCGTCCACCGGACGATAGCCGGCCATCGTCGGCGTGATCGGGCCGTCGCCGGCCTCGGCCGGATGGCAGTAGATCTCGCCGACGCCCGGCGGCAGCGTGACCAGCGCGTCGAGCAGCACGGCCTCGTCCATCGCGCCCGTATGCTCGATCCCGACCACGTAGTCGTTGTGCGCGAGCCCCGCGCGGTCGAGCCGCGCGCGCACGAGCGCGATCCACGGCTTGAGCAGCGCGGGCGCGCTCGTCTCGTACGGCAGCCGCACCGCGCGCAGCCCGTAGTCGCGGCCGATCTCGATGATCAGCGACAGCACGGTCGGATGCAGGTGGAAATGCTTGTGCGCGTTCACGTGGTCGAGCGGCAGCCCGCTCGCCGCGAACGCGTCGAACTGCGCGCGAATCTCGCGGCGCAGCTGCGCCCGCACGTGCGGCAGGAAAAAGAAGCGACAGCCGTCCTTCGCCATCGCATCGCCGAACCGCCCGTCGGGGCCGACGAGCGCGGGAATCTCATGCGCGGGCAGCGTGGCCGGCCCGTCCGCGAGGACGAGATGCAGACCGACCGCGAGCGACGGCAGTCGCCGCGCGCGCTCGATCGCATCGGCCGCGGCGGGCGCGCCGACCATCAGGCTGGCGGCGTTCAGCACGCCGTCGCGGTGCGCGCGCTCGACCGCCGCGTTGACGCGCGGGTGCAGCCCGAAGTCGTCCGCGGTGAAGATCAGCGCCCGCGCCGCCGGCTGCGTCGCCACGAATCAGGCCTCGTGTGCGCGCAGGAAGCGGAAGAACTCGACGCCTTCGCGCAGACGGCGCTTCATCATGTCCCAGCTCGTCAGCATTTCGCGGACGATTTCCCAGATCTTCGACGGACGGAAGTAGAACTGGCGATAGAACTGCTCGAGATGGTGATAGATCTCGTCGCGCGACAGGTGCGCATAGCCGATCGCCGCGAGCTGCACGCCTTCCTTGCTCACCAGGTTGATGGTCTTGTTCTCTTCCATCCAGCCGTTTTCCACGGCCTGCTTGTAGAGCGTCGTGCCCGGATACGGCGCGGCGAGCGACACCTGGATCGTGTGCGGATTGATTTCCTTCGCGTACTCGATCGTCTTCTTGATGGTCTCCTGCGTCTCGCCCGGCAGGCCGAGGATGAAGGTGCCGTGGATCTTGATGCCGAGCTTCTTGCAGTCCGCGCTGAAGCGGCGCGCGAAATCGGTGCGCACGCCCTTCTTGATGTTCACGAGGATCTGGTCGTCGCCGGATTCGAAGCCGACCAGCAGCAGGCGCAGGCCGTTTTCCTTCATGACCTTCAGCGTCTTGTACGGCACGTTCGCCTTCGCATTGCACGACCACGTCATTCCGAGCTTGCCCAGGCCGATGGCGATGGCTTCAGCGCGCGGCAGGTCGTCGGTGAAGGTGTCGTCGTCGAACATCAGTTCCTTCACTTCCGGCATGTTGTCGCGGATCCACTTCGCTTCCGCGAGCACGTTCTCGACCGAGCGCGTGCGGTAGCGATGGCCGCTGACCGTCTGCGGCCACAGGCAGAAGGTGCAGCGCGACTTGCAGCCGCGGCCCGTGTAGATCGATACGTACGGATAGTTGAGGTAGCCGATGAAGTAGTTGTCGATTTTCAGGTCGCGCTTGTAGACGGGCGCGACGAACGGCAGCTCGTCCATGTTCTCGAGGATCGGACGCGCTTCGTTGTGCTCGATCGAGCCGTCCTTCGCGCGCCAGCTCAAGCCCTTGATCTCCGGGAACGGCTTGCCTTCGGCGATTTCCTTGCAGGTGTAGTCGAATTCCTCGCGGCACACGAAGTCGATCGACTCGCTCGCCGTGAGCGAGTTGTGCGGATCGACCATCACCTTCGCGCCGACCATGCCGACCAGCATCGACGGCTTCATCTTCTTCAGGTCCTGCGCGAACATCGCGTCGGTCGGGAACGACGGCGTGCTCGTGTGGATGATCACGAGGTCGTAGTCGTTGGCGATCTTCAGTGTTTCCTCGACCGACAGGCCGTCGGCCGGTGCGTCGACGACGCGGCTGCCCGGCACAAGCGCGGCCGGCTGCGCGAGCCACGTCGGATACCAGAAGGAACGGATTTCGCGCTTCGCCTGATAGCGCGAGCCGGCTCCGCCGTCGAAGCCGTCATACGAAGGGGCCTGCAAGAACAGCGTTTTCATGAATGCTCCGGTAGCCTGCATAGTTCGATTCGTCACAACGATTCAGTCAAAAAACCGCGGGCCGCCCTGTCGGCGCCCGCCTCTCTGTCATGTCGCGCCGCACGGCCTCGCCGTGCAGCGCGTCTCGGCCCTCGGGCCGGGTTCGGTCGGAACGGCCCTAGCGGCCGTCCACTGCTTCCACTGCCGCCGTCGCGCGCTCGCCGCCGACGACCGTCATCCTCGCGCCGCGCCACACGACGTGCGTGCCGAACACCGCGGCGAGCCACTCGAGCGCGAGCAGTGTGTCGCGCACCGCGACGAGCGGCAGGTCGCGCCAGAACGCGCGCCAGCCGTCCTCGCCGCGGGCGTGCAGCACGAGCCGCCCGAACGCGCCCACCACGGCCGCCCAGCCCGCCAGCGAGCCCGCGAAGGTGCCGTCGAGGCGCAGCGCGAGCGCCGCGCCGATCGCGAGCCACGGCACGGTAAACGTAATGAACAGGAACGCGAAGCCAGCCGGGTTCAGCGAACGGATCGTGCGCAGCCAGCGCGTCTCGCGGTGCCACAGCGGCCCGAACGACGGCTCGATCACGTCGGTCGCGACCTCGACCTCCGACAGCACGGTGCGTCGCCCGAGGCGGCGCGGCAGCTCGGCCAGCCAGAAATCGTCGGCCAGTTCGTCCTTCAGCGCGGGAAAGCCGCCGATCCGGTCGAGCGTGTCGCGCGTCAGCGCAAGCGTCGCGCCGAAGCCGAAGCGGGTCGAACGGCCGAGGTGCGTGATCCGGACCGACGGCGCGAACCATGCGTCGACGAACTGCGCGCCGATCCGCGTCCAGAACCCGCCGACGCTGCGCGCATGATACAGGCACGTGACGACACCCACCGACACGTCGGCGAGCGGCGCCGTCACGCGCTCCAGATAGTCGGGCTTCACCGCGATGTCGCTGTCCGCGATCACGATGCGGCCGTACTTCGCACGCTCGGCGAGGTTGATCAGGTTGCTGACCTTCAGGTTCTTGCCGTGCACGCGCGCATCGATCACGAGCGTGATGTCGCACTCGGGATAATCGGCGCGCAGCCGTTCGACCACGGCGATGGCCGGATCGACCGCCGACGCGACGCCGAACAGCACTTCATACCGCGGATGGCGCTGCTCGCAGAACGTCGCGAGGTTTTCGTACAGGTGCGGCTCCGCGCCGCACAGCGGCTTGAGCACGCTGACCGGCTCGAAGCCGTCGCGCACGGCCGTGCGCGGCGTACGCGGCCGCGGGGCGAACGCGGCGACGAGCGCATAGCCGGCCGCGGCCAGCGTGAAGACGATCAGGAGCCAGTCGAGCATCGTTGCGGTTGCCGTCATGCGCGACGCCTCCCGGCGACCTGAACGCCATGGAGAACGCTTGTGCGTGATTGAGCGTGATTCGGTATTCCGACAACGACGAACGCGGGCACGACCCGACTCCTTGTTCCAGCAGCGTCTGTGTATGAGGGAGGCTCGCCCCATCCTTCGGGTATGGCCATGCCCGGCTTCGCGTGGTGCATCTCCGCGCGACACCCGGACGGGATACGGGAAGATTCGTATGGCTACCTTCGGCACAACATGGGCAGGCGCCGGATTTTAGCAGTCTGCGGCACCCCGCGCTCGGCACTACGAGAAACGGACTGGTGCAATTCCGGCAAAGCTGCGCAGTCGGCGAACCATTTCAGTGCACCCGCGTTCACGTTAGCGTAAGCGGTTTGCAGGCGTATTGCAGTCTTGAAAATCAAACGTTTCGTGCAAATTTGTACGTCGATGCGGATTCACATCCAATCGCCGTAAAGATTGGTAATTAATCAGCGATTAGATTGATTTTTGCAACGATCGAAGAATTCGACCCTGCATCCCTGAAAGGCGCATGGGTATCGAGCCGCCCCCAGCACGATCCGGAGCCCTTTGGCAAAATCCTTGGCATTTGTTGCGTAAGTGCATCACCCTGCTACCCCGTTCGAAGGCCAACCGATGACTCCGTTTTCCGTACTCGATCTCGCCCCCATTCCGGCCGGCGCTGACGCCTCCCAGGCATTCCGCAACACCGTCGATCTCGCGCAGCATGCGGAACGTTGGGGTTACCAGCGCTACTGGCTCGCCGAGCATCACAACATGCCCGGCATCGCGAGCGCGGCAACGGCCGTCGTGATCGGCCACGTCGCGGGCGCCACGCAGACGATCCGGGTCGGTTCGGGCGGCATCATGCTGCCGAACCACGCGCCGCTCGTGATCGCCGAACAGTTCGGCACGCTTGCGTCGCTGTACCCGGGGCGCATCGACCTCGGCCTCGGCCGTGCGCCCGGCACCGACCAGACCACGTCGCGCGCGCTG
Organism: Burkholderia lata; assembly: GCF_000012945.1. Taxonomy (NCBI): domain Bacteria; kingdom Pseudomonadati; phylum Pseudomonadota; class Betaproteobacteria; order Burkholderiales; family Burkholderiaceae; genus Burkholderia; species Burkholderia lata. The sequence goes on along the minus strand of NC_007510.1, from coordinate 1,218,579 downwards.
CGCCGCGACCTGATCGGCAGTGCCGACTCGTTTCCAGATGATGTCGCCGAGCTGCAGCGCTACTTCGCGGAGCCGGTGCCCGGCCAGCGCGTGCGCGCGGTGCCCGGCGCAGGGCTCGACGTGCCCGTGTGGCTGCTCGGCTCGAGCCTGTTCAGCGCCCAGCTCGCCGCGATGCTCGGGTTGCCGTTCGCGTTCGCGTCGCACTTCGCGCCGGATTACCTGATGCGCGCGCTCGAGATCTATCGAGCACAGTACCGGCCGTCGGCCGCGTGGCCGAAGCCGCATGCGATGGTCGGCGTCAACGTGTTCGTCGCCGATACCGACGACGACGCGCGGCGCCTGTTCACGTCGCTGCAGCAGCAGTTCATCAATCTGCGGCGCGGCACGCCGGGCAAGCTGCCGCCGCCGGTCGACGTGCTCGAGGCGAACGAGCTCGAACTCGCGACGGTTGCGCATTCGCTGTCGTTCGCGGCGGTCGGCTCGCGCGACACGGTGCGCGACAAGCTGCGCGACCGCATCGCGCAGACGGGGGCCGACGAGCTGATCGTCACCGCACAGATCTACGATCACGCGGCACGGCTGCGCTCGTTCGAATTGACTGCGCAGATCCGCGACGAGCTCGCGAGCGAAACGCGCTGACGGCGCGCGCCCGGGCCGCCTGCGGCCGGCCCCGCATCACTGCGGGTGCACGGCCTCCAGCCCGTCGAGCAGCGCCTTGTGGAACGCGTCCGGGTCCTGGATCTGCGGCGCGTGCCCGAGCGCCGGGAACTCGACGAGCTGGGCGCCGGGAATCGCGGCCTGCGTGCGCTTCGCGAGCTCCGGATAGTGGCCGAGCTTCGCATGCACGTCGGGCGGCGAGACGTCCTTGCCGATCGCGGTCGTGTCCTTGTCGCCGATCATCAGCAGCGTCGGCACGCGGATCGCACCGAGTTCATAGACCACCGGCTGCGTGAGGATCATGTCGTAGATCAGCGCGGAGTTCCACGCGACCGCGTCGCGACCGGCGCCACGGTACATCCCGGCCAGCATCTGCACCCAGCGCTCGTACGACGGCGACCACTTGCCCGCGTAGTACGTGCCCTGCTCGTAGCGGCGGATGCCGTCTGCCGTGGTCTTCAGTTCGCGTGCATACCAGTAGTCGACCGACAGCGGCGGCACGCCGAGCGCCTTCCAGTCCTCGAGGCCGATCGGGTTCACGAGCACGAGCTGGTCGGTCGCCTTCGGATACATCAGCGCGTAGCGCATCGCGAGCATCCCGCCCGTCGAGTGGCCGACGATCGTCGCCGACTTCACCCCCATCGATTCGAGCAGCGCGTGCGTGTTGCGCGCCAGCTGCTGGAAGCTGTACTGATAACGATCGGGCTTCGACGACTTGCAGAAGCCGATCTGGTCCGGTGCGATCACGCGATAGCCGGCACGGCTCAGCACGCCGATCGTGTCCTCCCAGGTCGCCGCGCAGAAGTTCTTCCCGTGCAGCAGCACGACGGTGCGGCCGTTCGGGTGTGCCGGCTGCACGTCGAGGTACGCCATCTCGAGCGTTTCGCGCTGCGACACGAACGTGTACAGATGAACGGGCGCCGGATAAGTGAACCCTTCGAGGCGCGGGCCATACACGGGCCCGTCGTTACCAGCGGGCGAAACGGCGGCCGCCATGGCGGGCATGGCGCACGCGACGGCGACACCCGCGCCGAGCACGGCGGCGCGCGCGGCAAACAACATCTTGCGAATCGAAAGCATGGCGATCACGGTGATTGGAGACGCACGCGGGCGGCCGGGCCGCCTCGCGCCCCGCGATTCTACGCGGTCGCGCTGACGACGGCGCGCAACACTCCGGGGCCGCGCGACTTCCGCGCGCGCGACGAACTCGGGTATCGTGTGACGTGACCCTGAAACGCGTGCAGGCGATTCCCATGAAAAACGTCCTCAGCATTCAGTCGCACGTCATCTACGGCCATGCCGGCAACAGTGCGGCCGTATTCCCGATGCAGCGCCTCGGCATCAACGTCTGGCCGCTCAATACCGTCCAGTTGTCGAATCACATGCAGTACGGTCACTGGGCCGGCAGCGCGATCGATGCCGCGAAGATGGAACAGCTCGTCGACGGCATCGCCGCGATCGGCGCACTCAAGCGCTGCGACGCCGTGCTGTCCGGCTTCCTCGGCTCGCCGCCGCAAGCGCGTGCGGCCGTCGAGATCGTCCGCTCGGTGAAGGCGATGAACCCGAACGCGTGGTACTTCTGCGATCCGGCGATGGGGCAGACGGGCGGCATCCGGCCCGAGCCCGGCGTCGAGGAATTCATGGTCCAGGAGATGCCGGCGCTCGCAGACGGCATGTCGCCGAACCACACCGAACTGCAGAAGCTCGCCGGGCGGCGCATCGAAACCGTCGCCGAAGCCGTCGAAGCCTGCCGCGCGCTGATCCGTCGCGGCCCGCAGATCATCCTCGTCAAGCACCTGCACGACCGCAACAGCCCGGCCGATCGTTTCAACATGCTCGCCGTCACCGAAACCGAAGCGTGGATCGGCCAGCGCCCGCTGTACGCGTTTCCGCGCCATCCGGTCGGCGTCGGCGACCTGACCAGTGCGATCTTCGTCGCCTGCCGGCTGCGCGGCGACTCCGTGCGCGCGGCGTTCGAGCACACGCTCGCGGCCGTGCATGCGGTCGTGAAGGCCACCTACGATGCGCGCCGCTACGAGCTCGAACTCGTCGCCGCGCAGGACGAAATCGCGCGCCCGAGCGAATGGTTCGGCGCGTGGGTCACGGACGCCTGACACGCCGGCGTCGCCCTCCGCTTCCCCGGCGCACCTCCCGCGCCGCACCGCTTTCCCGCCTCATCCCTGCCGCACCGCGACTGCCGGCGATAGTTGTCCCGACGCTGCTTCGAGATCGCTTCGATGCGGATGCAAACGTTTCCGGACTTCACATGAATGACACCGATTCCTCGCTATGCTCGCGGCGGCACGACCCGGCGCAGCCGCATCCTGCGACCCGGGCGCGCTCTTCCAGCAGGTCCTGCCAATCGGCTCCCTCCTTTACCGCACGATAACGACCATGACCCGATCGAACCGTCGTGACTTCCTGCGCGTCGCTGCCGGCACCGCCGGCGCCGCCGCGCTGAACCTGTTTCCGCCCGTGATTCGCGATGCGCTTGCGATTCCCGCGAACCGCCGCACCGGCACCATCCGCGATATCGAACACATCGTGATCCTGATGCAGGAGAACCGCTCGTTCGACCACTACTTCGGCACGATGCGTGGTGTCCGCGGCTTTGGTGACCCGCGCCCGCTGCGCCTCGCGAACGGCAAGTCGGTGTTCCACCAGCCGGTCGGCCCGGCCGAGCTGCTGCCGTTCCATCCGGGCGCGGACAAGCTCGGCCTGCAGTTCCTGCAGGACCTGCCGCACGGCTGGCAGGACATGCACGCCGCCTGGAACAAGGGCCGCTACGACCAGTGGGTGCCGAACAAGGGCACCACGACGATGGCGTACCTGAAGCGCGACGACATCCCGTTCCACTACCAGCTCGCCGATGCGTTCACGATCTGCGACGCGTACCACTGCGCGATCCCGAGCTCGACCGATCCGAACCGCTACTACATGTGGACGGGCTACGTCGGCAACGACGGCACGGGCGGCGGCCCGGTGCTCGGCAACGAGGAAGCGGGCTACGGCTGGACGACCTATCCGGAAGTGCTGGAGAACGCCGGCGTGTCGTGGAAGATCTACCAGGACGTCGGCACCGGCCTGAACGCCGCCGGGTCGTGGGGCTGGACGCAGAACCCGTACATCGGCAACTACGGCGACAACTCGCTGCTCTACTTCAACCAGTACCGCAACGCGCTGCCCGGCACGCCGCTGTACGACAAGGCGCGCACCGGCACCAACATCAGCGCGGGCGGCACGCTGTTCGACGTGCTGCAGCAGGACGTGAAGAACGGCACGCTGCCGCAGGTGTCGTGGATCTGCGCGCCGGAAGCGTATTCGGAGCATCCGAACTGGCCGGCGAACTACGGCGCGTGGTACATCGAGCAGGTGCTGCAGGCGCTCGTGTCGAATCCGGAGGTATGGAGCAAGACCGCGCTCTTCATCACGTACGACGAAAACGACGGCTTCTTCGACCACGTGCAGCCGCCGTTCGCGCCGCAGTCGCGCGACAACGGGCTGTCGACGGTCGCGACGACCAACGAGGTGTTCCCCGGCGACGCATCGCACATGGCAGGCCCGTACGGGCTCGGGCCGCGCGTGCCGATGCTCGTCGTGTCGCCGTGGACGAAGGGCGGCTGGGTCTGCTCGCAGACCTACGATCACACGTCGCTGCTGCAATTCATCGAGGCACGTTTCGGCGCGCAATACCCGGTCAAGGCCGGCAACATCTCGCCGTGGCGTCGCACGGTGTGCGGCGACCTGACCGCCGCGTTCGATTTCGCGACGGCCGACGCCGGCTGGCCGAAGCTGCCGGACACGAGCGGCTACGCGCCGCCCGACCGCCTGCGCCATCCCGACTACATCCCCGTGCCGCCGGTGTTTCAGAAGCTGCCGAAGCAGGAGGCCGGGCTGCGTCCGGCGCGTGCGCTGCCGTACGAGCTGTTCGCGCACGGCCGCGTCGAATCGGTGAACGGCCTGTTCCGGCTGACCTTCGCGAACACGGGCCGCGCGGGCGCGTCGTTCCAGGTGCAGTCACGCAACCGTCTCGACGGCCCGTGGGCTTACACGGTCGAAGCCGGCAAGCGGATCGATGACACGTGGAGCGCCGCGGCATCGCTCGGCCTGTACGACCTCGACGTGTACGGCCCGAACGGCTTCTACTGCCATTTCCGCGGCCCGTTCGCGACCGGTGTCGGCAGCGCGAACGTGAACCCCGAGGTGATCTACGGCTACGACGTCGCGAACGGCAACATCACGCTGCGCCTGATGAACCGCGGCCACAAGGCCGTGCGGCTCAAGGTCACGAACGCGTACGGCCACGGCCGCGCGCGCACGTTCGACCTCGCACCGGGCCAGCAGATCGACGACTACTGGGATCTGCGCGGCAGCCACGGCTGGTATGACCTGACCGTCAGTGACGGCCGGCTGCTCGGCTTCCTGCGCCGCTTCGCGGGCCACGTCGAGACGGGCCGCCCGAGCATCAGCGATCCGCTGATCCGCACGCACGCATCGCACGACGATGCCGAAGCCGCATCGGACGCCCTGTCCGACTGACGGCGTCCCGTGCGCGGCGCGGCCCCGGCGGGCCGCGCCGCCTCCCTGCACCTCCTCCCTCTCCCCCCGTTCCGTTCGCGACGGGAAACTCCCGATACCGGCTGCCGCCGCACGCGCGGAAGCTATGCGCAAATCCGCACCGAATGCGCGGCGAATTGCCAAGACCCGGGCATATCGGCGACCTATATATCGAGGCGATCGGGGCTCTTCTTCGCGGAGCCTGACGGGAGATTCTTCCGAGGATAACGATGCCGACCTCCCCGCCCGATTCAGAGAAGCGGTCGAACCGCCCGCCCGTCGCACGCGTTCGGCCCACCCGAGCGCATGCGGTACTTACTCGCAGGTGTCGAACAAGAGGAACAACATGAAATTCCGTCATTCCCTGCTGTCGGTGTCGATTGCATCCGCGCTTGCCCTCCTCTCGCAACAGGCCGCCCAGGCCGCCGATTCGACCGACGTGAAGGTCGGCTTCGCCGCGCCGCTCACGGGCGTGAACGCCGGTTACGGCAAGGACCTGCAGAACGGCGTGCAGCTCGCGCTCGACGATGCCGCCGCGCAGAAGGTGCAGATCGCCGGCAAGCCCGCGCACTTCAACCTCATCGTGCAGGACGACCAGGCCGACCCGCGCATCGGCGTGCAGGCCGCGCAGGCGCTCGTCGACCAGAACGTGTCGGTCGTGGTCGGCCACTTCAACTCGGGGACGACGATTCCGGCTTCCGTCGTCTACGACAAGGCCGGCATCCCGGTGATCGATCCGGCCGCGACCAACCCGACGCTCACCGCGCGCGGGCTCGCGAACATGTTCATGGTGATCGCGACCGACGGCCAGAACGCCGGCAACGCGGGCAAGTACGCGGTCGACGTGACGAAGGCGAAGCGCATCGCGATCATCGACGACCGCACCGCGTTCGGCCAGGGCGAGGCCGACGAGTTCGAGAAGGCCGTGAAGGCCGCGGGCGGGAACCTCGTCGGCCGCGAATTCACCAGCAACCAGGCGGTCGACTTCCGCGCGCAGATCACGAGCCTGAAGGCGAAGAACCCCGACCTGATCTTCTTCGGCGGCCTCGACTCGCTCGCCGCGAACTTCATCAAGCAGATGCGCCAGCTCGGGCTGAACGCGCAATTCGTCGGCGGCGGCGGCGTGAAGGACAACGAGTTCATCAAGATCGCGGGCCCGGCCGCCGAAGGCGCGATGGCGTGGGAATACGGCCGGCCGCTCGACGAGCTGCCGCAAGGGAAGGATTTCGAGCAGCGCTTCAAGAAGCGCTTCGGCGTCGATGTGCTGTCGTACGCGCAATTCGGCTACGACGCGGCGTGGGCGGCGATCAAGGCGATGCAGGCGGCCGGCTCGACCGACCCGAAGGTCTATCGCCCGGCGCTGAAGAAGATCGACTTCGAAGGGGTCACCGGCCGCATCTCGTTCGCGAACGACGGCTCGCTGAAGAGCGGGATGTCGACGCTGTACCAGGTGAAGAGCGGCGCGTGGAAGACGATCACGACGAAGGGAGGCTGATCGGCGGTGCCGGCGGCCGGCGGCGGAAAAGCCGCCCGGCCCCGGTGATCGATGAAGGGATATCGATCTCGTATGACGACTGATGTTGAAGCGATTCGACCGGGCCGGCGACAACGCCGGCCACGTCGCCCGGTGCGTCAGCCGGCCTGCGTGTCGCGCTCGGCCTCAGCCGCTTCGTGCGCGCGGCGCAGCCGTTCACGGCTGTTGGTGAGGTGCGTGCGCATCGCGGCACGGGCGGCCTCCGGGTCGTGGCGTGCGATCGCCTCGTAGATGTCCTCGTGCTCGTGGTTCAGGCGGCCGACGTAGCGCTCCAGATCGTCGCCGGCAAAGCGGGCCGAATTCACGCGCGTGCGCGGGATGATCGACGTGCCGAGCTGCGTCATGATGTCGACGAAATAGCGGTTGCCGGTGGACTGCGCGATCTGCAGGTGGAACTGGAAGTCGAGCTGCGCGGTGTCGCGGCCGCCGCCCGCCCCCGATGCGATCGCATCGAGCGCGCGCCGCAGCGCGGCCAGGTCAGTATCGTTCGCGCGCTGCGCGGCAAGGCTCGCACATTCGCTTTCGAGGCTGATGCGCAGTTCCAGCACCGCGAGCACGTCGCGCAGCGTCGTGATCGTCGCCGGGTCGATGCCGAGCGTCTGGCGGCGCGACAGCTCCAGCACGAAGCTGCCGATGCCGTGGCGCGTCTCGACGAGGCCGCTCGCCTGCATCCGCGAGATCGCTTCGCGCACGACCGTCCGGCTTACGCCCTGCGCCGCCATGACTTCGGTTTCGGTCGGCAGCTTGTCGCCGGGACGCAGCGTGCCGTTTTCGATCTGCGCGGTCAGCGCGTCGACGACATCTTGTGCGAGGCTGCGTGCGCGACGGCGCGGCGCTGCGGGAAGCGTAGGCACGGACATGAGGCCGGTTCCTTTTTGAATGATCGTAATGTGAGCCGAGGGTTTACGCGGGGTTTGAGCGAAAGCCGATGATTCATTATACTGCGTCACAAGTCATCCGACGACTGATGATCGAAACATGGATCTCCTGTCGACTCAAGCGAGCATTCCAGCGCCGCCTGGTCCCATGCTTTACGATCAGCCAGCGTTCGCGTTCCGCGCTCCGCTGGATCGGTTGCCGCTCCCACCCCGTTCCGGGTTGCGTCGACTTGCGGGGCTTGCGCGCCGCGCACGTCGGTTGTCGAATGATCGCACCTCCCGCCGCGCGCGGCAAAGCTTTTGCCGCACGGCATTGCCCACCCTTTCGCCATCGCCGCCCATGAACGCCGTCACTGCCTCGCCCTCCCACGACACGCCGCGTATCGTCGACCTGCAAGCGATTCCGGTCGCCGGCCACGACAGCATGCTGCTCAACCTGAGCGGCGCACACGGCCCGTTCTTCACCCGCAACCTCGTGATCCTGAAGGACAGCGCGGGCCGGACCGGCGTCGGTGAAGTACCGGGCGGCGAAAGCATCCGCCGCACGCTCGACGATGCGCGCGCGCTCGTCGTCGGCCAGCCGGTCGGCAATTACCACGCGGTGCTCAACGACGTGCGGCGCACCTTCGCCGACCGCGACGCGAGCGGCCGCGGGCTGCAGACCTTCGACCTGCGCACGACGATCCACGCGGTCACCGCACTCGAAGCCGCGCTGCTCGACCTGCTCGGCCAGCATCTCGGCGTGCCGGTCGCCGCGTTGCTCGGCGAGGGCCAGCAGCGCGAGCGCGTCGAAATGCTCGGCTACCTGTTCTACATCGGCGACCGCACCAGGACCGCGCTCGCCTACCGCGACGGCAGCGGCGCGACCGACGACTGGACGCGCGTGCGCGACGAAGCCGCACTGACACCCGAGGCCGTCGTACGGCTCGCCGAGGCCGCGCATGCGCGCTACGGCTTCAACGACTTCAAGCTGAAGGGCGGCGTGTTCGAAGGCGCGAGCGAGATCGAGGCCGTGACGGCACTCGCCGAGCGCTTCCCCGACGCGCGCGTGACGCTCGACCCGAACGGCGCGTGGTCGCTCGACGAGGCCGTGCGGCTGTGCCGTGATCAGCATCACGTGCTCGCCTACGCGGAAGATCCGTGCGGCGCGGAGAACGGCTACTCGGGCCGCGAGGTGATGGCCGAATTCCGCCGCGCGACGGGGCTGCCGACGGCCACCAACATGATTGCGACAGACTGGCGGCAAATGGGTCACGCGGTGCAGCTGCAGGCCGTCGACATCCCGCTCGCCGATCCGCACTTCTGGACGATGCAGGGTTCGGTGCGCGTCGCGCAGATGTGCCGCGACTGGGGCCTCACGTGGGGCTCGCACTCGAACAACCACTTCGACGTGTCGCTCGCGATGTTCACGCACGTCGCGGCCGCCGCGCCGGGCCAGGTCACCGCGATCGACACGCACTGGATCTGGCAGGACGGCGAGCGGCTGACGCGCGAACCGCTGAAGATCGAGAACGGGCTGGTAGAGGTGCCGAAGCGGCCGGGGCTCGGCATCGATATCGACATGGATGCCGTCGCGGTCGCGCACGAACTGTACAAGCAGCACGGGCTCGGTGCCCGCGACGACGCGGCGGCGATGCAGTACCTGATTCCGGGTTGGACCTTCAACAACAAGCGCCCTTGCCTCGTGCGCTGAGCACGGGACGGACCGGGCGGCAGGATCGCCCGGTCGAGCCGGAATCGAAAGAAGCGATGCGGCCTGCGGCCGGGCTGGTGGGTATCGGGCGGAAACGCTGCGTAGGTCGAACGGGATCGCGATGATGGTGGTGGCAGCGATGGCTGGCCTGGCCGGCCTCGCCTAGCCTGCCTTGGCCTCGCCTGCCCTGCCTCGCCCAGGCCATACCTATCAGGCCGCGCCTACGCGGCCAGAGCTAGAGCAGGCCGCACCTACCCGGCCAAACCTCTACCCGACCAGACCTAGCCGGCCGCACCTACCCGGCCAGCCCAATCCCCCGCGCCATCCCCGACGCGGCGAACACGATGACGATCACCAGCACCGCCTGCCAATGGCCGATCCTCACATAGGTGCGAGCACGGCCGAGATCGGGCATCTGCTGCTGCCGCGCGGCGACGCGCCACCGGATCAGGCCGAGCATCGGCACGATTTCGAGCAGCAGGATCAACACGAGCGCGGTCATCTTCAGGTGAAAGAGCGGCTCGTGCAGGTAGTACGCCGAGCCTTTCTCGAAACCGCCGAACGCGCGCATCAGGCCCGTCACGATCAGCACGAGCGCCGACAGCCCCCACGCGGCATCCGCCTTGAATACGCCGGGCAAGTCGACCGCCTGCGCCGACGCAATAAGCCGGCGCAACGCGCGGTTACGCCCCGCGATCGCGGCAAACGCGACGCCGAACGCACTCAGGTGAATGGCAGCCAGTAACCAGCGGACGATCATCACGCCTCCCTGTCGCCCGCACGCCGTGCGCGGGACTTGTCAGACGATCTGTTTGAGCGCGGCGTCGAGCGCGAGCACCGCGACGCGGTCGCCTTCGGTCGCGAGCGGCGCACGCATGACGATCTGCCGGTTATGCCCGACGGCCGCCGGCGAATCCCACAGCAGTTCGACCTTCGGCCGATTGAAGAGGCTGCCGCGGCGCGGCGGCACGACGGCCGGCTGCGCGTCCGATGCGCCCTCGCCTGCGGCAGGTACCGCCCGGCCGGGCCAGCGCACCGACAGTTCGCGCGCGTCGTACTGGCCGACCTTGCGGCTTTCCATCCAGACGATCGTGGTGCGCGTCAGCACGTCGAGCGAAATCGCATAACGACCGACCGCAAAGCGGCGGGCGGCCACGTTGGTCCGCCACAGCGGCCGCGGGCGGCAGATCCAGACGATCGCCGCATAAAGCGCCGGTGCGGCGACGAGCCAGCCGTTGGTCGCCGTCACCGCCTGCAGCGCGAGGCGCCAGCCGTCCACCCAGACGAACATGCCGATCGACCAGACCGCGAACAGCAAACCGATCAGCGCGAAGACGCGCAGCGCCTGGCGCAGCCACTGCGGCAGCGGATGAAACGGCCGTTCGGCACGCGCGACGGCGCCCGGCAGTGCGAGCAGCAGGAAGATCAGGAGAAGGTAGACGAACGCCCAGGGCGACGACACCATCGCCGACAGCGACGAGCGATAACCCATCTGGGACATCGAGAACAGCCAGCGCGCGAGCAGCACGAGACCGATCGCACGCAACGCGAAGATCACACCGGCGCCGGGGGCCGGCGCTGCGCGCGTGGATTTCGTTCTCGCCAAGACTGCTCTCCTCTGGATATTCGTGCGGGGCCGGATTTCACGGCACGGCCATTATAGGGACATTACCGTCTGGACAGACGGACGGATGCCCTGCCGGGCCGCTTCGGAGGCCGTTCGCAGCGTCGGGCGCGGCGAGAATACAACAGATCCGCGCCGCGGATGTGACAACGCCCCGCCGGGAACCCGGACGGGGCGTCGATGGCAAGCCGCACGCCGCAGCGCGGCGGCGGCCCGCAATCAGCTTGCGTTGACTTCGCGGAGCACCGTGCGACGCTTCTGGCGCAGCAGTTCCTCGTAGCCCTTCACGTAGTTCTCTGCCATCACCTTCGACGAGAAGCGGGCTTCGAACGCGGCGCGGACCTTCTCGCGCGGCAGCGTATCGAGGCGCTTGAGCGCGGCAACAGCCGACAGCTCGTCTTCGACGACGAAGCCCGACACGCCGTTGTCGATCACTTCCGGCACCGAGCCGCGCTTGAACGCGATCACCGGCGTGCCGCAAGCCATCGCCTCGATCATCACCAGGCCGAAGGGCTCCGGCCAGTCGATCGGGAACAGCAGCGCGTGCGCGTTGCCGAGGAATTCGGTCTTTTCGGACTCGCTGATTTCGCCGATGTACTCGACGTGCGGCAGCGCGAACAGCGGCTTGATCTTCTCTTCGTAGTACGCGCGGTCAGCCTTGTCGAGCTTCGCGGCGATCTTGATCGGCAGGCCGGCCTGCTCGGCGATGCGGATCGCCGTATCGACGCGCTTTTCCGGCGAGATGCGGCCCAGGAACGCGAGGTAGCTCGGCTTCACGTTCGGGATCGGCGTCAGCAGGTTTTCTGGCAGGCCGTGGTAGACGGTCGACAGCCAGTTCGCTTGCGGCAGCGGGATGCGCTGGTTGTCGGAGATCGACACGACCGGCACGTCGTTGAATGCGTTGAAGATCGGCTGCAGTTCCGGCAGGTCGAGACGGCCGTGCATCGTCGTCAGATGCGGGACCGGCTGGCGCGAGAACAGCGAGAACGGGTAGTAGTCGATGTGGCAGTGCAGGACATCGAACTCTTCCGCGCGGCGGCGCACCTGCTCGAGGAGCAGCATGTGCGGGGCCATCACGTCGCGGATCGTCGGGTCGAGGCGCAGCGCCTGCGGCCAGCACGCTTCGAGCTTCGCGGAGGTTTGCGAATCGCCGCTCGCGAAGAGCGTGACGTCATGCCCCATCTCGACAAGTGCTTCGGTGAGGTAGGACACCACTCGCTCGGTACCACCGTACAGTTTCGGGGGCACCGCTTCGTGCAACGGAGCGATTTGGGCGATTCGCATGCGTAACTCCTAAAAAATCGGCTAAAAACCAGGTATGGGTCGGCAACCTGCCGGCGGTCCGGGCTGGATGCATTTCGTCCGAAAATCGGACGAATCAGCCTGCCGGGGGCGTCAAACCCGCGCTGCTCAAGGAGCGTCGGCGACGCGACAGGCATAGAACGTTTGAAACGAAGACCCGTTGACAGGGGTTCGTAAAAAACCTGGAATCGAACCCGGAGCCGATTATCTAGGGTTAATCCTGATACGGCGCACAACATTTCAAACACTTTACTTTGTTACAAAGGTGCAACACTTTGCAACCCGCGGACTTGGGTGTCCGTTCTAGAGTGGAAGGCCCTTTTGGCATTCCTTGACCCCGTGACCGCCGGCAGCGTGATTCTGGCACATGAGGCAGGACGGGATGCCGGATTTTATCTCAAAATCGATCGCGAGCCCCTGGCCAAGGCAAGATTCGCGCAGCGCGACACGCGGCCTTGTTTACAATGCCGGATTATTCAGTCCGGGCGAACGCCGGCCTGCGATCCAGCCGCCACGCTCAATCACCGAATCACCGCACGCATATTTTGGAATCTCTCACCCCTGCCCAGCGCAACGCCCACAACGCGAAGCTGTCGAGCTACGCGCATCGACCGATCGCGTTCCTGTTCCGCTACATTCGCCTGCATCCTGTCGCCCACCTGATCGTGCTCTGCAGCGTGCTGGCCGCCGTCGGCTGCGCGCTCGGCTCGCAATACGCGATCAAGCACCTGATCGACGTGCTGGCGACCGGGCGGCATCACCCCGGCCCGCTGTGGAGCGCATTCGCGCTGCTCGTCGGGCTGATCGCCGCCGACAACCTGCTGTGGCGCGTCGGCGGCTGGTTCGCCGCGCACACGTTCGTCGCCGTCACCGGCGACCTGCGGCGCGACCTGTTCCAGTACCTGATCGGCCATTCGCCCACCTACTACGCCGAGAAGCAGCCCGGCACGCTCGCGAGCCGCATCACGGCCACGTCGAACGCGGTCTACACGTCTGAAAACACGATGGCGTGGAACGTACTGCCGCCGTGCATCGCGGTGATGGGCGCGATCCTGATGATCATCGTCGTCAATCCGATGATGGCGGCGGGCCTGCTCGGCTGCTCCGCGGTGCTCTCCATCGTGCTGTTCAAGCTGGCCGGTCGCGGCTCGGCACGCCACCACGCATTCGCGGCGAAGGCCGCCGCGGTCGACGGCGAACTCGTCGACGTGATCGGTAACATGGGCCTCGTGCGTGCGTTCGGGATGACGCTGCGCGAACAGAAACGCTTCGGCGCGACGGTCAAGGCCGAGATGGACGCGCGCCAGCAAAGCCTGCTCTATCTCGAGAAGCTGCGCCTGCTGCACGCGGTGATCACCGCGATGCTGTCCGCCGGCCTGCTCGGCTGGGCGCTGTGGCTGTGGGACCAGGGCCGCGCGACGTCGGGCGACATCGTGCTCGTCAGCTCGCTCGGCTTCACGATCCTGCACGGCACGCGCGATCTCGCGGTCGCGCTCGTCGACGTCACGCAGCACATCGCGCGCCTGTCCGAAGCGGTCAAGACGCTGCTCGAGCCGCACGGGATGCCGGACCGCTCCGACGCGCAGCCGCTGTCGGCCAAGGGCGGCCGCGTCAACTTCGAGCGCGTGACGTTCGCGTATCCGCACCGCCGCGCGATCCTCGACCACTTCGACCTCCATATCGAGCCGGGCCAGCGCGTCGGCCTGATCGGCAAGTCGGGCGCCGGCAAGTCGACCGTGCTCGCGCTGCTGCAGCGCTTCTACGATACGCAGGACGGCGCCGTGCAGGTCGACGGCCAGGACGTGAAGACGATCACGCAGGACAGCCTGCGCCACGCGATCGCACTCGTGCCGCAGGACATCTCGCTGCTGCACCGGACGATCTACGACAACATCGCGTACGGCCGCCCCGAAGCGACCCGCGAGGAAGTGCTCGCCGCCGCGCGCGACGCGCGCTGCGCGGAGTTCATCGAAGCGATGCCGGAAGGCTATGACACGATCGTCGGCGACCGCGGCGTCAAGCTGTCGGGCGGCCAGCGCCAGCGCATCGCGATCGCGCGCGCGATCCTGAAGGATGCGCCGATCCTGCTGCTCGACGAAGCGACGTCCGCGCTCGACAGCGCATCCGAGGAAGCGATCCAGAGCGCGCTCGACCGCCTGATGGTCGGCCGCACGGTGATCGCGATCGCCCACCGCCTGTCGACGCTGCGCAACTTCGACCGGATCATCGTGATGAACAACGGCAAGGTCATCGACGACGGCGCGCCCGACGTGCTGCGCAACCGCCCGGGCCTGTACCGCGACCTGCTCGCGAAACAGCATGGCCGCCATCACCCGGCCCCCGACGGCAGCACGCCGACCGGCGAACGCGCGGCCTGACACGCCGGCCCGCACCCAACAAAAAAGCCGCAGTGCGCGTCGCACTGCGGCTTTTTTTATTGCTCGATGACGCCGGTTACGCGTGCTGAAGATCGCGCAGGAAGTTGTCGCGCCACACCGACACGTTGTTCTCGCGAAGCTGCGCAATCATGTCCGTATAACGCGCGCGCCGCTCGGCGAGCGGCATCGTCAGCGCCTGCGACAACGCGTCGGCCATTCCGTCGATATCGATCGGATTGACGATCAGCGCCCCCGTCAACTCGCGTGCGGCGCCCGCGAAGCGCGACAGTACGAGCACGCCCGGATCCTCCGGATTCTGCGCGGACACGTATTCCTTCGCGACGAGATTCATCCCGTCGCGCAGCGGCGTCACGTAGCCGACCCGCGCGAGCCGGTACAGCGCAGCGAGCAGCTGGCGGTCGTACTGACGATGGATATAGAGGATCGGCGCCCAGTCGAGCTCGGCGAAGCGTCCGTTGATGCGCCCCGACTCCCCTTCGAGCTGTAGCCGGATGTCCTGGTACGCGCGCAGCTCCGCGCGGGTCGACGGCGCGATCTGCAGGAACGACACGCGATTGCGATGCGACGGCTCGTGCTCGAGCAGCTTCTCGAACGCACGGAAGCGCTCGACGAGCCCCTTCGAATAATCGAGCCGGTCGACGCTCATGATCAGCTTGCGGCCGCGCAGCGAGATCGCGAGCGTGCGCACCGCCTTGCCGTGCTCGCCGGCCTGCGCGAGCGACGCGATCTCGTCCGGATGCACGCCGATCGGATAGGCGGCCGCGCGCAGCGTCCGGCCGAATGCGCGCACCGTCGCCAGGTGGCCGTCGCGCTCGATCACGCCGTCCGCTTCGGATTCGACGTAGTCGCAGAACGCGCGCAGGTCGGGTTCGGTCTGGAAACCGATCAGGTCGAACGCGCACAGTGACTCGACGAGATCGCGATGCGGCGGCACGTTGACGAGCACCTGTGCAGCCGGAAACGGGATATGCAGGAAGAAGCCGATGCGGTTCTTCACGCCGGCCGCGCGCAGTGCGCGCGCGAACGGGATCAGGTGATAGTCGTGCACCCAGATCACGTCGTCGTCCTGCAGCAGCGGCACGAGCTGCTGGGCAAGCCACACGTTCACGCGGCTGTAGCCTTCGAACTCGTGACGGTCGTACTGGATCAGGTCGGTGCGGTAATGAAACGCGGGCCACAGCGTCGCGTTCGAGAAGCCGCGGTAATACTGGTCGTAGTCGCGCCGCGACAGGCCGATGGTCGCGAACGTGACCGGCCCGTGCTCCTCGACGCGAATTTGCGGTGCGCCGGACGCGACGACCTCGCCGCTCCAGCCGAACCACATGCCGCCCGTCTCCTTCAGCGCATCGTAGACGCCGATCGCGAGACCACCCGCCGCCGGTTCGCCTTCCGAAATCGGCGCAACGCGGTTTGAAACAATGATGAGGCGACTCATGCGTCCGACTGCCCCGCACCAAGCCAGCACGCGATCTGCTCATGCAGCGCGTCGACCGAATCGAGCCGCATGCGGGCGGACGTCTCGCCCGCGCCGACCTTGATCGACAGGCCGCCGCGCGCGTTGACCACCGCGAAGCCCTTCTCGTCGGTCAGGTCGTCGCCCGCGAACACCGGCACGCGGCCGGCAAACGGCGGCTCGTCGAGGAACGCGGCGAGCGCGCGCCCCTTGTCGACGCCTTTCGGCTTGATCTCGAACACCATCTTGCCGGGCTGCAGCACATACGCATCGGCATAGTCGGCGACGAGGCGCTCGGTGGCCGCGCGCGCCGCCGCCTCGCGCTCGGGCGCGTTGCGGTAGTGCAGCGCGACGGCCGCGCCCTTGATTTCGAGCAGCATGCCCGGATGACGGTCGACGACGGCCGCCAGCTCGCGCTCGATGCGCAGCAGGCGTTCGTCGTTGAAGCCGATACGTTGCGTGTCGCCGTTCGCATCGCGACGCTCCGCGCCGTGCAGGCCGGCGATCGGCATGTCGGGCATCTTCAGGAACGTGTCGATGTTGTCGATCCCGCGCCCGGACACGATCGCGACCGCGCCGTGCGAGCGGCGCTGCAGCTCGTCGAGCAGCGTCAGCAGCGACGGCGGAACATGAATGCTGTCGGGCGTCGGCGCCAACTCGACGAGCGTGCCGTCGAAGTCGAAGAAGAACGCGGTATCGGTCAGGGACAGGGAAGCCGGAACGGATTGCATCGATTCGATAGTGTGAGGGCCGGCCGGCAAACGCCGGGCGGCCGCTGCGCGAATGGAATTGTGCGCATCTTACCGCGCCTGCGCATCGAGATGGGCGAAACCGGCGCAGCGCCGGCATCGCGCCGCCCACTGCGTCAACTGCGACATATTGCCCCGCTCGCCCGTCGCGTACGGGTTTCGAAAGGACGCCGGTGCGCGAATTGCGCTACAGTCGCAACCGCCTGCCGCGCGACGCATGGCGCCGCGCCCCGGCTACCATTTCGTCCGATCGAGCCCCAGGATGTCGTCTGCCCGTCCCGCGCCGCACCGGCGCTTCTCCCGCCTCATCCGCACGGCCGCGGCCCTCGCCGCCGCCGTGGCACTCGCCGCGTGCACGCACGACGAGCCACGCTGGAACCTCACCAACGTGACCGGCCACCTGCCCGACCTGTCGTTCACGCTGACGGGCGGCGACGGCCACCCCGTTGACGCCGATGCATTCCACGGCCAGGTTGCGCTCGTCTACTTCGGCTACACGCACTGCCCCGATGTCTGCCCCGAAACGATGGCACGGCTGATGGAAGTGCTCACGAAGCTCGGCCCGCAGGCAAACAACGTGCGCATCCTGTTCGTGTCGGTCGACCCTGCGCGCGACACGCCGCAGGCCATGCAATCGTATGTCGCCGCGTTCGATGCCGCGCATGCGCGCGGCCTGACCGGCACCGACCGCCAGATCGAATCGCTCGCGAAGCGCTATCGCGTCGCGTACCAGATGGAAAAGCGCGATCCGTCGGGCGGCTACGAAGTCACGCACAGCTCGGCCGTCTACATCTTCGACGCGAGCGGCCGCGCCCGCCTGCTTGCGACCGACCGCGACTCGCCCGACGCCATCGCCGCCGATGTGCGCCGGATCATCGACACCGCCTCCACTACCTGAATTCATCCCGACATGAAAACGAAAACGACCCTCAAGACGCTCGCCCTCCTCGCCGCGCTGTGCGCAGGCGCCCACGCGTATGCCGCCGGCGCGATCACTGCGCAGAACGCGTGGGTGCGCTGGCTGCCGAACAAGCTGCCGGCCGGCGGCTACGTGACGCTCGTGAACACGAGCGACAAGCCGGTCGATCTCGTCGACGTCGACAGCCCCGACTACGGGATGGCCATGCTGCACCAGACCGTCTCGAACGGCTCGACGCAGAAGATGGAAATGGTCGACAAGCTGACGATCCCCGCGCGCGGCAAGGTCGACATCGCGCCGGGCGGCTACCACTTCATGCTCGAAGAGCCGAAGCACGCGATCAAGCCGGGCGACACCGTGCACCTGCGCCTGAAGTTCTCCGACGGCGAAACGGTCGATGCGCCGTTCGCCGTGAAGTCGCCGGCCCAGGCGAAGTAATGCGCGCACGATGAACCTCCTGTACTGGCTCGATCCGTGGGAACCGTCGCCCACCGTGGTGATCGCGGTGCTGACCGCTGCCGTGCTGTTCGCGCGCGGCGTGAAGAAGGCGAAGGTGTCGCCGCTGCGGCAGTTCTCGTTCTGGTTCGGGCTGACGGCGCTCTACATCGCACTGCATACGCGGCTCGACTATTTCTTCGAGCACGAGTTCTTCCTGCATCGCGCGCAGCACCTGGTGCTGCACCACCTCGGGCCGTTCTTTATCGCGCTGTCCTATCCGGGCGCGGCGATTCGCGCGGGCATCCCGTTCCGCTGGCGGCAGCGTTTCGTGCGCCCTGCACTCGCATGGGCGCCCGTGCGCGCGACGCTCGACGTGGTGTTCCATCCCGTCGTCGCGGTCGTGCTGTTCGTCGGGCTGATCTATTTCTGGCTGCTGTCGCCGATCCACTTCATCGCGATGCTCGACTGGCGTCTCTATCGCGTGATGAACTGGAGCATGGTGATCGACGGGCTGCTGTTCTGGTGGCTCGTCGTCGATCCGCGTCCCGCGCCGCCCGCGCGGTTGTCGCCGGGCCGCCGGATCCTGATCGTCGTCGCGGCGATCCCGCCGCAGATCGCGCTCGGCGCGCTGATCTTCTTCACGCCGCACGAGCTGTATCCGATCTATTCGATCTGCGGCCGTGCGTTCACGTGGCTGAGCCCGCTGCGCGACCAGCAGATCGGTGGCCTGCTGCTGTGGATTCCCGGCTCGATGATGAGCGTGATCGGCGCGCTGATCGCGCTGCGGCACTGGTTGCGGCTGTCCGCGCGCGGCCGCCTGATCGATGAACGGGCCGCGCAGCGCGCGGACCGGCCGCCGGTAGCAAACGCCGCGCACTGACCGCTGCGCGGCGCGTCGCGCATTACGCGCGCGCGCTGCTCATCCACACGTGCGGGATGCCGTCCTCGTCGTGCACGTCCGAACTCGGCGTGAAGCCGAATGCCCCGTAAAAACGCTGCAAGTGGGCCTGCGCATGCAGGCTCACCGGCGTATCCGGCCACTGCGCGCGGATATGCTCGAGCGCGCGCGACAGCAGCCCGTTGCCTAGGCCCGCGCCGCGGAACGCGGCGGTCGTCAGCACGCGGCCGATGCGTACGTCGGTGTTCTGCGCATCGGGCAGCAGCACGCGAAGATAGCCGGCCACGCGGCCTGCCGGATCGAAGGCGGCCAGGTGCCATGCGGTCTGGTCCGCGTCGTCGATATCGCGATACACGCAGTTCTGCTCGACGACGAACACCGCGCTGCGTGCTTCGAGGATCGAATAGACTTCGCGCGCCGTCAGCGCGTCGAAGGATTTCCAGCGCCAGTCGAGATCGGCGGCGCTCGGGGATGCAGCGGATGCGTTCATGGTCGGTCCTGATTCGGGCGCGCCGGCCGGCGCGCGGCAATCGACGATTATGCCTCGAAGCGCACTCGCCGCGCGATCGACTGTCCGCGCGCAAAAAAAGGCCCCGCATTGCGCGGGGCCTGTCCGTCATGCCGGCATCTGGCCGAAGCGGCCGCTGTTGAAGTCCTCGATCGCGGTACGGATCTCCTCTTGCGAGTTCATCACGAACGGCCCGTAACCGACGACAGGTTCGTCGATCGGCTCGCCGCTCAGGATCAGCAGCTTCGCGTCGCCGTTCGCTTCGATCTCGACGTCGCTGCCGTCGCGGCCGAGTTGCACGAACTGCGCTTCGCGAGCGACCGTCTCACCGTTCACCTGCACGGTACCGCTCAGCACGACCACCGCGAGCGTGCGCCCGTCGGCGACCGGGAACCGCACATGGCCGCCGGCCACGAGCCGCACGTCCCACACATCGATCGGCGTATGCGTGCGGGCCGGGCCGCGCCGCCCGTCGAATTCACCCGCGATGATCCGCGCATGCCCCGCGCCGTCCGGCAGCTCGACCACGGGGATGTCGGCGTTCAGCAGCGTCTGGTAGCCGGGCGCACCCATCTTGTCCGCGGCGGGCAGGTTCACCCACAGCTGCACCATCTCGAGCGGGCCGCCCCGCTGCGTGAACCCTTCCGAGTGGAATTCCTCATGGAGGATCCCGCTCGCGGCCGTCATCCACTGCACGTCGCCCGGGCCGATCACGCCGCCCGCGCCGGTCGAGTCGCGGTGCGCGACCTCGCCGTCATAGACGATCGTCACCGTTTCGAACCCGCGATGCGGATGCTGGCCGACACCGCGCGGTGCCGAGACCGAACCCGGCTCGAACGTGGCCGGGCCGGCGTAATCGAGCAGCAGGAACGGGCTCAGGTGCGCGCCGTGAGACTGGTAGCTGAACATCGAACGCACCGGGAAACCGTCGCCGACCCAATGGCCGCGCGGCGCACTGTAGACACCCTGGATCTTCTTCATTGCCTTCTCCGAATTGCGGCGAAACACGTGTTTCGCATCCTGGGTAGAAATATAGTGGTGGAACGATCGATCCGGTAGACTGCCAAAATCGCACTCAGCGTTCCATTTCATGAACGATAAAGCGCGGGATCTGAACGATCTCTATTACTTCGTGCAGGTCGTCGAACACGGCGGCTTCGCACCGGCCGGGCGTGCGCTGGACATGCCGAAATCGAAGCTGAGTCGCCGCATCGCGCTGCTCGAGGCGCGGCTCGGGATGCGGCTGATCCAGCGCTCGACGCGGCGCTTCACGGTTACCGACGTCGGCCAGACCTATTACGCGCATTGCCGCGCGATGCTCGTCGAAGCCGATGCGGCCGACGAGGCGATCGCGCTGCTGCACGAGGAACCGCGCGGCATCGTGCGCGTCAGTTGCCCGATCGTACTGCTCGATTCGCTGGTCGGCACGATGATCGCCGCGTTCATGGTTGCGTGCCCACGCGTCGAGATCCATCTGGAAGCGACCAACCGGCGCGTCGACGTGGTTGGCGAAGGGATCGACGTCGCGATCCGCGTGCGCCCGCCGCCACTCGAAGACAGCGATCTCGCGCTGCGCATGCTGGCCGAGCGCGGCCAATGCCTCGTCGCGAGCCCCTCGCTGCTGCGCGAGCACGGCGCACCGGCCGTTCCCGCCGATCTCGCACGCCTGCCGAGTCTCGATCACGGCGCCCCGCAGTCCGCGCACGTGTGGCGACTGCGCGGGCCCGATGGCGCTCACGCGGAAATTCATCACCAGCCGCGCTTCGTGACGGGCGGCATGCTCGCGCTGCGCGCGGCGGCCGTCGCGGGCGTCGGCATCGTGCAATTGCCGACGATGATGGTGCGCGATGAGGTCGCGCGCGGCGAGCTGGTGACCGTACTGCCCGACTGGGCGCCGCGCCGCGAGATCGTGCATGCGGTGTTCGCGTCGCGCCGGGGGCTGCTGCCCTCAGTACGCGCGCTGCTCGATTTCCTGGCGGAGCGGTTTGCCGAACTCGAACCCGATTGAGCGCGCCGCTTCACGCGTAACCGGGCGCTGCAAACCACGCACGCGTGCCGTAGACTGCGGTACGCGCATCGCGCATTCCACAACCCTGATCGTTTTCCCGCCATGTTCACGCTGTCCAACGACCCCAACGCCTCCAAGGCCGATCAATACGCGACGCTCGTCGAGCAGGCACGCGCGCTCGTCGAATCCGAACGCGACCTGACCGCGAACGCGGCCAATTTTTCCGCGCTGGTCTACCACTCGCTCGACCGTCTCAACTGGGCCGGTTTCTACTTCTTCGACGGGACGGAACTCGTGGTCGGACCGTTCCAGGGCAAGCCCGCCTGCGTGCGGATCGCGCTCGGCAAGGGCGTGTGCGGCACGGCCGCGCAGACGCGCGAGACGCAGGTCGTGCGCGACGTGCATGACTTCCCCGGCCATATCGCGTGCGACGCCGCATCGGAATCGGAAATCGTCGTGCCGCTGGTGGCCGCCGACGGCACGCTGATCGGCGTGTGGGACGTCGACAGCCCGGTCGCCGCACGCTTCGACGACGAAGACCGCAAGGGGATGGAAGCGCTGTGCCGCGTGTTCGTCGAATCCGCATGGCAGAAGGCGCGCGGTTGAGCGGCGGCCAAGCCGCGCTCCCCCACCGAGCAGCCGGTCGGCGCGTTCGCGCGTAAATCGCGCCGCGCAACCTGGAACGAAAACGAAACGGGCCCCGCAAAGGGGCCCGTTTCACTGTGACGCCGCACCGCCGTTCGCGGCGCACTGCAGATATCAGGCGGCGTGCGTGCCGGACAGCACCGGAAACGCCTGCGGCTTCACGTCCTCGGACAGCACCTCGAAGCCCGTCTCGGTCACCACGACCATGTGCTCCCATTGCGCCGACAGCGAATGGTCCTTCGTGACGACCGTCCAGCCGTCCGCCAGCATGCGCGTGTCGCGCTTGCCTGCGTTGAGCATCGGCTCGATCGTGAAGATCATCCCCGGCCGGAGCGGCACGCCGGTGCCCGGGCGGCCGTAGTGAAGCACCTGCGGCTCGTCGTGATAGACATCGCCGATGCCGTGCCCGCAGTACTCGCGAACCACGCTGAATCCTTCGCGATGCGCGACCTGCTGGATCGCGTAGCCGACGTCGCCGAGCGTTGCGCCCGGACGCACCGCGCGAATGCCCGCGTGCATCGCCTCATAGGTCGTCGCGACAAGCCGACGCGCGAGCTCGTTCGGTTCGCCGACGAAATACATGCGGCTCGTATCGCCGAACCAGCCGTCCTTGATCACCGCAATGTCGAGGTTCACGATGTCGCCGTCGCGCAGCGGCCGCGACGTCGGAATGCCGTGACACACCACGTGATTGACCGACGTGCAGAGCGTCTTCGGATAACCGTGGTAGCCGATGTTCGCCGGGATCGCACCGAGCACGTCGACGATGTAGTTGCGGCAGAGCACGTCCAGCTCGTCGGTGGTGACACCCGGCTTCACGTGCTCGGTGATCATCGTCAGCACCTGCGACGCGAGCTTCGCGGCTTCGCGCGACTTGGCGATTTCCGCGGCGCCGCGGATCGGGATTTCTCGCTTCGCCATTACGCCACCTGCTCGATGCCGTGCTCGACCGATTCCGCCGGCCCCGCTTCACCGCCCCGCGCTTCGGCCTCGATCAGCATCCGGCAGATGTCCCCGTAGGACAGCGCCGGATTGAGTTCCGCCAGCATCCCGACGCGCAGCCAGTGTTCGGCCTGCGCGTTGATCGAGCGGCTCAGCGCCGTGCTGGTCGAGCGCAGCCGCTCGTGCATGTGCTCGGAAATCTTGATGATGCCCATATATCCCCAATTAAACGAAACGTAGTCGATTCGTATATTACGCCGCGCGCGACTGCCGGGCAAGCCGTTCGGATTCCATCGAGCCATCGGACGTCAATCCCGTTGACATCGAATTCCAGTTTGCTGGAAAATAAATCCATCATGAAAGAATCAGCTACCGCCGTTGCCGACGACACCGGCATCAACGAACGCATCGCCCGGCGCGTACGCGACCTGCGCACCGTGCGAGGCTACACGCTCGATGCGCTGGCCGCGCGCTCCGGCGTCAGCCGTTCGATGATCTCGCTCATCGAACGCGCATCGGCCAGCCCGACGGCCGTCGTGCTCGACAAGCTCGCGGCCGGGCTCGGCGTGTCGCTGGCCGGGCTGTTCGGCGGCGACCAGGACGACACGCCCACGCAGCCGCTGGCGCGCCACGCGCAGCAGGCCGAATGGCGAGACCCTGCGTCCGGCTATGTACGCCGCAATCTCTCCCCGGCCGGCTGGCCGTCGCCGATCCAGCTCGTCGAGGTGGATTTCCCGCCCGGTGCCCGCGTCGCGTACGACAGTGGCGGACGCGAAAGCGCGCTGCATCAGCAGGTGTGGGTCATCAGCGGCCGCGTCGACGTCACGTTCGGCGACGCGCTTCACGAACTTCACGAAGGCGACTGCCTGGCCATGCGGCTCGACCAGCCGCTGATTTTCAGCAATCCGTCGTCGCATGCCGCGCGCTATGTCGTCGCGATCTGCGATGCGTCCGCCGCCGGCGTGCGGAATCTCTGATGAACGCGTCGTCGCAGCAGCCGTGCGCGCGCCCTACTTACTGCCCACAGGAGCCCGTATGAATTCCCCGAAACAGCGCGACGACGTGCGCCTGATCGATTGCAGCGAGGCCGAGCATGCGCCGGCCATTCTCGAGATCCTGAACGACGCGATCGCGACGTCGACCGCGCTGTACGACTACAAGCCGCGTCCGCCGGAAGCGATGGTCGCGTGGTTCGCGGCGAAGCGCGCGGGCGGGTTCCCGGTCATCGGCGCCGTCGACGCATCGGGCACGCTGCTCGGCTTTGCGAGCTGGGGCACGTTCCGCGCGTTTCCCGCCTACAAGTACACGGTCGAACACAGCGTGTACGTGCATCGCGACCAGCGCGGCCGCGGGCTTGGCGAGGTGCTGCTGCGCGAAGTGGTCCGGCGCGCGCACGAAGCGCAGGTGCACGTGGTGGTCGGCTGCATCGATGCGACCAATGCGGGAAGCATCGCACTGCATACGAAGCTCGGATTCGTGCACTCGGGCACGATCACGCAGGCGGGATTCAAGTTCGGCCGGTGGCTCGACGCGGCGTTCTATCAGTTGACGCTCGACACGCCGGCGCAGCCGGTGGATGGTTGAGCGGATGCCGCGACGAACGAGCGACATCGCATAGCCGGTGCGCCCGTTCGCGAATCGCGCTTCAATCGCTGAAAACAAAAGCCCGCACGCAGCGGGCTTTTGTTTTCGGACATGCGCTACGGATGCATTTTCCTGGAGAGCCGCTGCCCGTCGCGCGCGAAACCATGATGCGCATAAAAGCGGTGAGCGTCCGGGCGTTGATCGCCGCTCGTCACCTCCAGCTTCACGCATCGGCCGCTCTCGAACCAACGTTCTGCAGTCGCCATCAGTGCACCGCCAATCCCGCATCCCCGGTGACGCTCGTCAACGACCATGCTCGTGATGCGCCCGAGATTTCCGGCTGCATGAAAGAGCGGCAGGATGTGCAGGCTGATACTGCCGACCACCTCGCCATCCAACGTTGTCACGCATACCAGATCACCCGGCTTGTCGGCGAACGACTGCAATTTTTCATGAATCAGCGCGGGCGTCGCCTCGTATCCAAGCTGGCACAGCAGCCTCGCGATTGCGGCGCAATCGGAGAGCCGCGCCTCCCGCGTGTCGAGCCCGGGGGTGGTCAATTCGCTTCACCTGGTGTCGCCATCGATCGCCTCGGCGTCTCGCGCAGGACTCGAATGCCCGCTGATCGCGCCATGCTACCGCACCCCGCCCCGCCCGCCTCACGGTCCGCCTCCGAACCGGACGCAGAAAAAAGAAAAGCCCCGCCGAAGCGGGGCTTTTTCTCTTTCTACCTGGAGGCGCGAGCCGGAGTCGAACCGGCCTAAACGGCTTTGCAGGCCGCTGCATAACCGCTTTGCTATCGCGCCAAAAGCGGACTGTGCGAATGCCGTGAGGCAAGCGACAGATTCTTTATTCGAGGACCGAAAGTCCATCAAATAAAAAGGGAAGCTTGGCTTCCCCATTACTTGGAGCGGGAGACGAGTCTCGAACTCGCGACCTCAACCTTGGCAAGGTTGCGCTCTACCAACTGAGCTACTCCCGCATTGTCCTGCACCTGCAGCGCTTCGCCGTACAACACGCTGCCAGAAAAATCTGGAGCGGGAGACGAGTCTCGAACTCGCGACCTCAACCTTGGCAAGGTTGCGCTCTACCAACTGAGCTACTCCCGCATGTGTCCTGCATCTGCAGCGCTTTGCCGTACAACACGCTGCCAGAAAAAATCTGGAGCGGGAGACGAGTCTCGAACTCGCGACCTCAACCTTGGCAAGGTTGCGCTCTACCAACTGAGCTACTCCCGCGTATTGCTGCGCTACTGCTTCCCCGTCACACACTTACTTCGTCGTGCAGCGGAGAAGCGAGATTATGTCGAAGCCACATTCATGTGTCAAGGGCTTTTCCAGCCCTTTTTCCAAAAACCCGCTCGACCGGACCTGTCACGCGCCGCCGCGCTCGCGAATCTGCGGCCATGCGAGCTTCATGTAGTACAGCATCGACCAGATCGTCAGCACCGCCGCGAGATACATCAGCCATTCGCCCCACACGCGCGTGTCGATCGTCGCGACACCGAGCGGCAGCGGCCCGTAGAACAGCAGCATCGGAATCGCAACCATCTGGCATGCGGTCTTGAACTTGCCGAGCTGGTTCACCGCGACGCTCTTCGACGCGCCGATCTGCGCCATCCACTCACGCAGCGCCGAAATCGCGATCTCGCGGCCGACGATCACGAGCGCGATCGCCGCATCGACCCGCGAAATCTGCACGAGGATCAGCAGCGCGGCCGTCACCATCAGCTTGTCCGCCACCGGGTCGAGAAATGCGCCGAATGACGACGTCTGGTTCCACTTGCGTGCCAGATAGCCGTCGAACCAGTCGGTCAGCGCCGCGAGTATGAAGATCGCCGCCGCCGCGAGATTGCGGTGCGCGCCGCCCATCACCGTGTCCGGCAGATAGAACACGCCGACGACGAGCGGAATCAGCACGATCCGTACCCACGTCAGGAAAATCGGGAAATTGAACGGCATGGCATGCGGGACAGTAAAGGATTCGCAATTGTGCCGTGTCGACCGGCCTGCCACAAGAACGCTGGCAAGGCAGCCGGCCGCACGGCCGCGTCAGTGAAGCTGCTTGTAGATCTGCTCGGCGAGCGCGTGCGAGATGCCCTCGACGCTCGCGAGTTCCTCGACACTCGCGGCAACGACGCCGCGCAACCCGCCGAACCGCGCGAGCAGCCGCTGCCGGCGCTTCGCGCCGACACCCTCCAGCTCCTCGAGCCGCGACGTCTGGCGCGCCTTCGCCCGCTTGGCGCGCATGCCGGTGATCGCGAAACGGTGCGCCTCGTCGCGGATCTGCGCGACGACCATCAGCGCGGCGCTCTCCTTGCCGAGTTCGAGCGGCGTGCGTCCGTCCGCGAACACCAGCGTCTCGAGGCCAACCTTGCGCCCCTCGCCTTTCGCGACGCCCACCAGCATCGACGTGTCGAGACCGAGCTCGGTGAACACCTGGCGCGCGATTTCGACCTGACCCTTGCCGCCGTCGATCAGCACGATGTTCGGCAGCAGGCTCGACGCCTCGGCCTGGCGCGT
This sequence comes from Burkholderia lata, assembly GCF_000012945.1. Classification (NCBI taxonomy): domain Bacteria; kingdom Pseudomonadati; phylum Pseudomonadota; class Betaproteobacteria; order Burkholderiales; family Burkholderiaceae; genus Burkholderia; species Burkholderia lata. Next base: position 1,191,269 of record NC_007510.1, on the reverse strand, counting down.
CGACTCGCCGTCGATCCCGGCCGCATCGTCGGCGGCAGCCGCCTGCGCGGCCTGCTCGACCATCTTCTCGTAGCGGCGCGTGAGCACCTGCCGCATCGCCGCGTAGTCGTCGCCCGGCGTGATCCCGGTGATGTTGTAGCGGCGGTATTCGCCCGACTGCATCTTGTGATGGTGGTAGACCACGCACGACGCCTGCGTCGCCTCGCCCATCGTATGGCTGATGTCGAAGCATTCGATCCGCAGCGTCGTGAGATCGTCGCATTCGTAGCTGAGCGTCTCTGCGAGCGCCCGCGTGCGCGCCTGCTGCGAGCCCTGCTCGGACAGCAGCCGCATGAGCGCGATCTGCGCATTCTGTTCGGCCATCGACAGCCACGCTCGCCGCTGCCCCTGCGGCTGCCGCACCAGCGACACCTTGTGGCCGGCCTGCTCGGACAGCAGCTCGAGCAGGTCGCGGCTCGCGGGTGCATGGCTCACGACCAGCACGGGCGGTACGCGATTGCCGAGATAGTGCTGCGCGATGAACGCGTCGAGCACTTCCGCCTCGACCGACGCCGCCGCGTCGCTGCGCGCACGGCCGGGTTCTTCCGCGGGCAGGTCGGGCATGGCATCGGCGGGCGCATCCACCGCCTCCGCCAGTTCGGACTCGTCGCCGATACCGCCCTCGGCGAGCGTCAGCGCGCTTTCGACGTGCGTCGGGAAATACGCCTTGTCGCCGAGATGCCGGCCGCCGCGCACCATCGCGAGATTCACGCACACGCGCCCGCCCTGTGCAACGACGGCCAGGATATCGACGTCGCTGTCGCTGCCGACCTCGATCGCCTGCTGGTGCAGCACCGTCGCGAGCGAGCTCATCTGGTTGCGCACGGCCGCCGCCTGCTCGAATTTCAGCTCGGCCGCGAACGCGTGCATCTTCTGCTCGAGCTCCTTCATCACTTCGGACTGCCGGCCGAGCAGGAAGCGCGCGGCGTTCGATACGTCGATCGCGTAATCCTCGTCGGAGATCGCGCCGACGCACGGCGCCGTGCAGCGCCCGATCTGGTGCAGCAGGCACGGCCGCGTGCGGTTGTTGAAGACCGAGTCCTCGCAGGTGCGCAACTGGAACACGCGCTGCAGGATCTGGATGCTCTCGCGCACGGCCCAGGCGCTCGGGAACGGCCCGAAATACTGGTTCTGCTTGTCGACCGAGCCGCGGTAGTAGGCCATCCGCGGAAAACGGTGTGCGGTGAGCTTCAGGTACGGATACGACTTGTCGTCGCGAAACAGGATGTTGTAGCGCGGCGCGAGCGCCTTGATCAGGTTGTTCTCGAGCAGCAGCGCCTCGGCCTCCGAGCGCGTGACGGTCGTCTCGATGCGCGCGATGCGCGTGACCATCATCGCGATGCGCGGCGACAGCTGCGTCTTCGTGAAATAGCTCGATACGCGCTTCTTCAGGTCGCGTGCCTTGCCGACATAGAGCACGGCACCCGCCGTGTCGTAATAGCGATAGACGCCCGGCATGTGCGGCAACTGCGCAAGGATCTTCTTCGGTTCGAACGGGGTATCGGAAGCTTCAGGGGATGTCATGCGTGATCCGGGCGCCTTGTAACGCGGAACGGGTCTATTAGAATCGCCAGTTTAGAGCATTCACCGGCCCGCTTCGATGCCCCGCACCACCGCTGCCCCCCCGCCCGCCGCGCCGCTCGCGCCGGGCGAACCGATCGCCTGCGACCTCTTCTGCACCGTCGTCGACAATTTCGGCGACATCGGCGTCTGCTGGCGCGTCGCGCGCCAGCTCGCGCACGAGCACGGCTGGCAGGTTCGCCTGTTCGTCGACGACCTGCGCACGTTCGCGCGCCTGCTGCCCGGGGTCGATCCCGACGCGGGGCGGCAAACGGTCGACGCGATCGTGATCGAGCACTGGCACGCGGAAGCCGGCGACGCGCTGGAGATCGCCGATGTCGTGATCGAAGCGTTCGCATGCGAGCTGCCCGGCGCGTATCTCGCGGCGATGGCGCGCCGCGCGCGTCGCCCCGTGTGGATCAACCTCGAATACCTGAGCGCCGAAGACTGGGTCGCCGACTTCCATCTGCGGCCATCGCCGCATCCGCGCTACCCGCTGCTGAAGACGTTTTTCTTCCCCGGCCTGTCGGCCGGCACCGGCGGCGTCCTGAAAGAACGCGACCTCGATGCGCGCCGCACGGCCTTCGCAGCCGACGCGGCGGCGCGCGACACCTGGTGGCAGCGCGCGACCGGCGGCGCGCCGCCGGCCGCCGGCACGACGGTCGTCAGCCTGTTCGCGTACGAGAATCCGGCCGTCGACGCGCTGCTCGCGCAATGGCGCGACGGCCCGTCGCCGGTCGTCGCACTCGTGCCGGCCGGTCGCGTGTCGCCTGCCGTCGCGCGCTTTTTCGGGGTCGAGTCGTTCGGCGCGGGCACGCATGCGCGCAGCGGCAACCTGACTGCCCACGGGCTCGCGTTCGTTCCCCAGGCCGACTACGATCCCTTGCTGTGGGTGGCCGACCTCAATTTCGTGCGCGGCGAAGATTCGTTCGTGCGAGCGCAGTGGGCCCGCAAGCCGTTCGTGTGGCACATCTACCCGCAGGCCGACGACGTGCACCTGCCGAAGCTCGACGCCGCGCTCGCGCACCTGTCGGCCGGCCTCGCCGATGCCCCGCGCGCGGCACTCGAGCGGTTCTGGCACGCATGGAACGGCGTCGGCACGCCCGACTGGGCCGATTTCTGGCAGCACCGCGTCGCACTGGACGCCAACGCGGCCCGCTGGGCCGACGCGCTCGCGTCCGTCGGCGATCTCGCCGGAAAGCTGGCGGAATACGCAAAATCTCAGTTAAAATAAGCGGTTATCCGACGGCTGACCAGGCAAGCGCTCGCTTTTGGCGTCCACCGGAACGCACCGCTTGCGCCGTCAGCCGTTGCGCAACGCTCAGGCACCTATTTATTTGATTTGATCAGGACAGTTTTTTATGAAAACCGCACAGGAACTCCGCGTAGGCAACGTCGTGCAGATCGGCAGCGACGCATGGGTCATCGCCAAGGCTGAATACAACAAGTCGGGCCGTAACTCCGCCGTCGTCAAGATGAAGATGAAGAACCTGCTGACGAACGCAGGCCAGGAAGCGGTCTACAAGGCTGACGACAAGTTCGACGTCGTCGTGCTCGACCGCAAGGAAGTGACGTACTCGTACTTCGCCGATCCGATGTACGTGTTCATGGACGCCGACTACAACCAGTTCGAAGTCGAAGCGGAAATGATGGGCGAAGCGCTGAACTACCTCGAAGACGGCATGGCTTGCGAAGTCGTGTTCTACAACGAGAAGGCGATCTCGGTCGAACTGCCGACGGTCCTCGTTCGCGAGATCACCTACACGGAACCGGCAGTCAAGGGCGACACGTCGTCGGGCAAGGTGCTGAAGAACGCCAAGCTCGCAACGGGCTTCGAACTGCAAGTGCCGCTGTTCTGCAACACCGGCGACAAGATCGAAATCGATACGCGTACGAACGAATACCGCAGCCGCGCGTAATCGCAAGCGATACCCGCATCGAACAAAGCGCCCTTCGGGGCGCTTTTTGTTTGTCCCGCGCCAACAACCGGGCGGGAGTCAGGCTCATGTAAAGCACAAAATCCACCGGTAAAGATATTCAATTTGTATCATCGGTAACTGTTTTATAGCGCCGGAGAAATAATGCTCGTTACGCGTTCAGCGGGGCATAAAATCAGTTTTTAATCTGACATGCGGCTGCGGCCCCGTTGGCCGACAGCCCGCCTCTCTTGACTCGACTCGCGTCCACCATGCCACACGCCCTGATTGTCGAAGACGATCCCAACAGTCTGTCCGGCCTCACCGCGCTGCTCGCCGCGGACGGCTTCTCGGTCGACACGGCCACGTCGCTCGCCGAAGCGCGCACGGCGCTCGGCCGCTCGATTCCCGACGTCGTCCTCGTCGACCTGAACCTGCCGGACGGCAGCGGGTTCGACCTGCTCCAGCACCTGCCGCAGCAACAGCCGAACGGCTCGCTGCCCGTCATCGTGCTGACGGGCAATGCGACGGTCGAGAGCGCCATCGAGGGCCTGCGTCACGGCATCTGGGACTACCTGCTGAAGCCGATCAACATTCCACGCCTGCGCAGCCTGCTCGCGCGGATCCCGCGCCCCTACGAACTGATCGACGAAGTGCAGTCGTTGCGCGCGTCGCTGCGCCATCTGGGCCGCTTCGGCGCGCTGGTCGGCCGCAGCGACGCGATGCAGCACGTGTACGACATGATCGAGCACAACGCGCGCACCGAAACGGCCGTCCTGTTCGCGGGCGAAGCCGGTACCGGCAAGAAGCTGGCCGCGCGCACGCTGCACGACCTGAGCCGGCGCCGCAAGGGGCCGTTCGTGTCGTTCGACTGCCGGACGATCGCGCATGCCGGCCGGCACGGCGCATCGCTCGACAGCGTGCTGTTCGGCCACGAGCGCGGCGCGTTCGACGGCGCCGAGCGCCGCGAATCGGGCCTGTTCGAACAGGCCGGCGGCGGTACACTGTTCCTCGACGAAATCACCACACTGCCGCTCGTGCTGCAGGAAGCCCTGCTGCATGCGCTTGATTCGCAGAACTTCATGCGGATCGGCGGTACGAGTTCGATCACGAGCGATTTCCGGCTGATCGCGACCACGCGCCGCCCGGCGCGCGAAGCGGTCGCGAACGGCACGCTGCGCGAAGATCTGTGGCTGCGCCTCGATGCGGCGTCGATCACGATGCCGCCGCTGCGCGAGCGTGACGGCGATGCGCTCGCGATCGCGGACGCGCTGATCGACGAACTGAACCGCGACGCGCGCGCAACCGGCCGCAGCACGACCGACAAGCGCGCGGCACCGGGCTTCGTGCGCGAGTGCCTGTCCTACGAATGGCCGGGCAACGTGCGCGAGCTGCAGGAGCGCGTGCGCTTCGCGTACGACGCATCGGGCGATTTCATCGAGACGCTGCGCGCGGGCGAGCCGAGCTTCTCGGCCGGCACCGCGCTGAACGGCAGCAGCGTACAGATCAAGGTCGGCACACCGCTTTCCGACGTCGAGGATCTGCTGATCCGCGCGACGCTCGACGCAGTCGGCGGCACGCGCCACCGCGCGGCAACGCTGCTCGGCATCAGCCCGAAGACGCTGTACAACAAGCTGCAGCGGATGAAGGTGAACTGAGCGCCCGGCGATGTTCGCAGGCACTGGCAGGGCTTGACCGTTAGTTGCATCAAAATCCGCTTCGTCGACCTGTCTGATTCCTGAAGCTGTCCGGTTCACCCCGGCAGCAGTCCATAAAAAAGCCGCGCAATTGCGCGGCTTTTTGTTTCGGCGGCCGGAATGGCGCAGACCGCACCATCCCCCTCCCGCTCAGGCCAGTGCGCTGCCCAACAGCGCCTGCGCCTGCAGATACTCGGGCTGCGCGATCAGCTTGTCCCACTTGAGCGCCTTGCCGCGCGCGCGCATCCGCTTGATGCGTCGCACCGACTCGTCCGTTGCCCGCGCTTTCAGCCCGTTCAGCACGACCTCGGCCGCATCCGGCTGGTTGCAGACGAGCACCATGTCGCAACCGGCCGCGAGTGCGGCGTCGGCCGCCTGCGTGAGCGTGCCGCCTTCGCGCGCAGCCTCCATCGACAGGTCGTCGCTGAAGATCGCACCCGTGAAGCCGAGCCGCCCGCGCAGGATGTCCTGCAGCCACACGCGCGAGAAGCCGGCCGGCCGCTTGTCGACCTGTGTGTAGATCACGTGTGCGGGAATCACTGCAGACAACGACAAGCCGAGCCAGTCGTACGGCGCGACGTCCTGCTTGAGAATCGAGTCGAGCGTGCGGTCGTCGGTCGGCAGCGCGACGTGAGAGTCGGCCTCCGCGAAGCCGTGCCCCGGGAAATGCTTGCCGCAGTTCGCCATCCCGGCGAGCGACAGCCCGTGGTTCAGACTCTTCGCGAGCAGCGTGACGACGCGCGGATCGCGATGGAACGCGCGATCGCCGATCACTTTCGAGTGCCCGTAGTCGAGATCGAGCACGGGCGTGAAGCTCATGTCGATTCCGCATGCACGCAGCTCGGCGGCCAGGATGTAGCCGACGGCCGTGGCGACCTTCGTCGCGAGCAGCACGTCGCGATCCCACAGCTCGCCGAGGCGGCGCATCGCGGGCAGCACCGTGAAGCCGTCGGTGCGGAAACGCTGCACGCGCCCGCCTTCGTGATCGACGGCGATCAGGATGTCTTCGCGCACCGCGCGGATCGAGTCGGTCAGTGCGGTCAGTTGCGCACGATTCTGGAAATGCCGCGCGAACAGGATCACGCCGCCGGTATTCGGATGCGCGAGACGCCGCGCATCGTCGCGCGACAGGGCCGTGCCGACGACGTCGAGCATGACCGGGCCGGGAGTCGTTTTCATTGAATCGGGAATTCCGTCAGGAGGAGGTTCGGGAAACAGGTGCAGGCGCGGCGTCCGTCTCGGCGACCACGAACGACACCGCGTAGTCGCGTTCGTCGCTGACCGTCACGCGCGCCGTGATGCCACGGGCGGCAAGCCAGTCGGCCAGCTCGCCCGACGCGACCACGTACGGCTCGCCGCTCGGGTGGTTGAGGGTCTGCAGCGCACGCCACGTCATCGGCCAGTGCATGCCGAGCCCGATCGCTTTCGAGAACGCTTCCTTCGCGGAAAAGCGCGTCGCGAGGAACGCGATGCCGCGCGCCTCGGAGCGGGCGCGCCGCGCATGGAACACACGCAGCTCGTCGGGGCCCAGCACTTTCTCGGCAAACCGGCCGCCCGTGCGTTCGAGCACGGCCGCGATGCGGCTCACCTGGGCGATGTCGGTACCGATGCCATAGATCGCCATGTCAGTACGCGCCGGTGCGACCCGGCCGGGCCGGGTCAGGCATGACGCGCGACGCGCGGCGGCACTTCATCTTCAGCGCGCGCCGCCGTGCAGCGCGGCTACGCGTGCGGCAACCATGATCGCCTTCATTTCGCGCACCGCGTTGTCCCAGCCCGCGAAAATCGCGTGCGCGACGATCGCGTGGCCGATGTTCAGTTCGACGATGCCGTCGATCGCGGCGATCTGCTGCACGTTCGTGTAGTGCAGGCCGTGACCGGCATTGACCTTCAGGCCGAGCTGCGCGCCGGCCTGAACGCCCGCGACGATGCGCTCGTATTCGCGCTGCTGCTCGGCTTCGTCGTGCGCTTCCGCGTAACGGCCCGTATGCAGCTCGATCACCGGCGCGCCTGCTTCGTGCGCGGCACGGATCTGCGTCTCGTCCGGGTCGATGAACAGCGACACGCGCACGCCCACGTCGGCAAGCTGCTTGCATGCCGCACGCACGGCCTCGAAGTGGCCGGCGACATCGAGACCGCCTTCGGTCGTCAGTTCCTCGCGCTTCTCAGGCACGAGGCACGCGTCGTGCGGGCGCACTTCGCATGCGATATCGAGCATCTCGGTCGTCACCGCGCATTCGAGGTTCATGCGCGTCTTCAGCAGCGGACGCAGCTTGCGCACATCCGCGTCGACGATGTGGCGGCGATCCTCGCGCAGGTGCAGCGTGATCGCATCCGCACCGGCTTCTTCCGCAGCGAGCGCCGCGCGGATCGGATCGGGATAGGTCGTGCCGCGCACATTGCGCAGCGTCGCGACGTGGTCGATGTTCACGCCGAGGTCGATGGCGGTGGGCGTTGTCAGGAAGAAGCTCATAGATTTTGCAGGTCGATCAGGATCTGACGCGTGGCAAGCGGCGTACCGCCGAGATAGGTGTTCAGCAGGAAGCGCATCAGCGTCTTGCTTTGCGCAACCGTCTGGGCTCGATGGTAATCGTCCTGCTCCATATCGAGCAACGTCTGTCCGGAAATGACCGGCCAGTGCGACGGGACTTCATCGTCCGCATTGCGCACGCCGCGCTCGGGATCGAACACGTAGCGACGATCAGGCTCGACCGCGCGGCGCGCGACCGTGCGGTTCAGCGCCATCGCGTAGCCGGTCTCGCGCAGCAGCACGCGCTCAAACGAGCGCAGCACCTGCACCGCGGGCTCACCGTGCGCGAGGCGCGTGAGGGTCAGCACGTAATGATTGAAGAGCGGCGGCTGGGGATCTTCGCGCGCGCAGAATTTCACGAGCAGCTCGTTCGCGTAGAAGCCGCACAGCAGCCCGTCGCCACCGAGCGGCAGCATCCCGCCGACCCACTCGGCACCCGTCAGCGTGCGCACCTCGGATTTGCCCGACCAGGACAGCAGCAGCGGCTGGAAGGTCTGCAGTACGCCACGCAGCGCGGAGTGCGGGCGCTTCGCGCCCTTCGCGACGAGCGCGAGTCGACCATGATCACGCGTCAGCACGTCGATGATCAGGCTCGTTTCCCGATAGGGATAACTGTGCAGCACGTACGCCGGCTGCTCGGCGACACGGAAATCGGACGTGCGAGACGTCGCGCGCCGCGCCTTGCGCGGCGGTTCAGGCGGTGCCGGCAGCGGCGCGTCGTTCGCGCCGGCCGTCACCGCGTCTTCAGTCGACGTCAGCGCGTCATTCGTACCCATAGGCGCGCAGCCCCGCCTCGTTGTCGGCCCAGCCGCTCTTCACCTTCACGAAGGTCTCGAGGTACACGGGGCCGTCGAACAGCTTCTCCATGTCCATCCGCGCCTCGGTGCTGATCTGCTTGAGCTTCTCGCCCTTCTTGCCGATCACCATCGCCTTGTGCGAATCGCGCTCGACCAGGATCGTCGCGAAGATGCGCTTCAGGCGCCCTTCCTCTTCGAACTTGTCGATCAGCACGGTGCTCGTGTACGGCAGTTCGTCGCCGGTCCAGCGGAACACCTTTTCGCGCAGGATTTCGGCTGCGAGGAAGCGCGAGCTGCGGTCGGTCAGCTCATCCTCGCCGTAGATCGGCTCGCCTTCCGGCAGGTACGGCTTGATCGTGTCCAGCAGGCGCTTGATGTCTTCCGGGCGCTGCGCCGACAGCGGCACCAACTCGGTGAATTCGCGCAGCGTGCTCATCTGCTGCATGAACGGGAACAGCGACGCCTTGTCGTTCACACGGTCGATCTTGTTCGCGATCAGCAGCGTCGGCATGCCGGGCGGGATCAGGTCGAGCACCTTCTGGTCGTCGGGCCCGAAGCGGCCGGCCTCGATCACGAACAGGATCACGTCGACCGACGTGAGCGTCGACGTGACCGCGCGGTTCAGCGAACGGTTCAGCGCGGTGCTGTGACGGGTCTGGAAACCCGGCGTGTCGACGAACACAAATTGCGCGTCGTCGAACGTATTGATGCCGGTGATGCGGTGGCGGGTCGTCTGCGCCTTGCGCGACGTGATGCTGATCTTCTGGCCGACGAGTGCGTTCATCAACGTCGACTTGCCGACGTTCGGGCGGCCCACGATCGCGATCATGCCGCAACGGAAACCGGTAGGAGCGGGAGTGTTCATATCGTTTGGGAGACAGGTTCGGAAACGGCCGCGCGACGCGCGGCACGATCGATGGGCAATTCAGTGGTCGGCATCGGCCACGCGCGCCTGCGCGGCAGCGAGGCTCGCGCCGCCCGGCGGCGTCTCGGCATCCGGTGCCGCGGCGTCACGTGTGCGCGCAGCCGCACGCGAAGCGGGGTCGGTACCGACGGAAGACTTGTCGGCGGACGACGATGCCGGATCGGCTGCCTGGCCAGTCGGCTTGTCGGCTGCGCGTGCAGCAGGCACGGCTTCCGCGGGCTTCTCCGCGGCCTTGTCGGTTCGCTCGGCCGGCTTGTCGGCAGCCTTCTCGGCCGCCGGCTTCACCGCCCGCTCACCCTTTTCCGCAGCCGCGTCGACATGCGCCGCACGAATCGCGGCCATCGGCGCCGCGGCCGGCTCGGTACCGGTTGCAGCGATTGCCGCGGGCGCCGCACCGGCTGCCCTCGCCTCGCGGGCCGCCGCGCGTTCCTTCCGCTCCGGCGAGCGCAGGTCGAGCGCTTCCTGCACACCCTTCACGCCCGGCACGATTTCGGGTTCGACATGCTTCGACCCACGCGCGTTTTTCGAGCGCTTCGGCTTCGTGGTCAGCATCGGCGCAGCCGCCATCACCTCGTCGAGTGCCTTCTTCGCCGCGGCCTGCTCGGCCGCGCGCCGGCTCGCACCGGAGCCCGACACCTTCACGTCGAGCTTCGGCACCGTGCATTCGACTTCGAATTGCTGATTGTGCGCCGCACCATGCGTCGCGACCACCGTATAAGTCGGCAGCGCGATCTTGTGCCCCTGCAGGTATTCCTGCAGCAGCGTCTTCGCGTCCTTGCCGAGCGTGCGCGGATCGATGTGGTCGAGAATCGGGATATAGAGGCGCTTGATGACCCCTTGGGCGGCTTCGAAGCCGCCATCGAGGAATACTGCCCCGATGATGGCTTCGAACGCGTCCGCGAGGATCGACGGGCGGCGGAACCCACCGCTGCGCAGCTCGCCCTCGCCGAGTCGCAGGCCGTCCGAGATATTCAGGGCCTGAGCAATTTCGTACAGCGACTGCTGCTTGACGAGGTTGGCGCGTACGCGCGACAGATCACCTTCGTCCAGCTTGCTGAAACGCTGGAACAAAAGGGCAGCCACCGCGCAATTCAGAACGGAGTCGCCGAGAAACTCGAGCCGTTCGTTGTGCGTGGCACTGTGACTACGATGGGTCAAAGCCTGGCGCAACAATTCCGCATTGCGAAATTCGTAGCGCAGCCGGCTTTCCAACTGGGATAGGGGCATGTGCAGGAGTATAACGCGGGCGCCGGTCGGGCCGAAACGGCACGGCCGGACGCGAAAAGGCGTGACGAGGCGGTGTTACCGCCGGTTCTTAAAGTAGTTCGGCACTACGCGACGCGGCCCGTGCGTCGCGTAGTGCGATTGGGTCGAATGCGATCAGTTGAAGGAACCGATGCGCTTCAGGTCGCTGAAGTTCATCCAGATGAAGAACGCGCGGCCAACGATGTTCTGGTCCGGCACGAAACCCCAGTAGCGGCTGTCCGCGCTGTTGTCGCGGTTGTCGCCCATCATGAAGTAGTGACCGGGCGGCACCTTGCAGATCACGCCGCGGCTGTTGTACGTGCAGTTGTCGCGAAACGGATAGTCGTATGCGCCCATCACGAACGGCGGCACGGCCGGGTTGTTGAGGATCGCGTTCTTCTTGTTGCCGATCGTTTCCTCGAACTGCTTCGCGTAGTTCTGGCGCTCGTCGTCGAAGAAATCGGGCAGCGGCGTTTCGGGCACCGGCTGGCCGTTGATCGTGAGTTGCTTGTCCTGGTACGCGACCGTATCGCCCGGCAGGCCGATCACACGCTTGATGTAGTCGACCGACTCGTCCTTCGGATAGCGGAACACGACGACGTCGCCGCGCGACAGCGGGCTGCCCTGCGTGATCTTCGTGTTCGTGACCGGCAGGCGCAGCCCGTATTCGAACTTGTTGACGAGGATGAAATCGCCGACGAGCAACGTCGGCACCATCGAGCCCGACGGAATCTTGAACGGCTCGACGACGAACGAACGCACGACGAACACCGCCAGGATCACCGGGAAGAAGCTCGCCGTGTACTCGAGCCACCACGGCTGGCGCAGCTTCTCGTCGCGCAGCTTCGAACGCGTCTGCACCGCGTTTTCATCCGCGAAACGCTTGTCGATGCGCGACTGCTGGCGATCGAACTCCTCGATCGCCGAGTCGGCCGCCTTGCGTCGCTGCGGCAGGAACACCAGCTTGTCCAACACCCACGCTACGCCCGTCAAGACGACGAGCACAAAAAGAATCAGCGCAAAATTCATAAAAGGATCAGTCCTGTTATTTGTCTTCGACGCGCAAGATGGCAAGGAACGCTTCCTGCGGGATCTCGACCGAGCCCACCTGCTTCATTCGTTTCTTACCCGCTTTCTGCTTTTCGAGCAGTTTCTTCTTTCGCGAGATGTCGCCGCCATAGCACTTCGCCAACACGTTCTTGCGCAGCGCCTTGATGTTCTCGCGGGCAATGATGTGCGCGCCGATCGTAGCCTGGATCGCCACGTCGTACATCTGGCGTGGAATGATCTCGCGCATCTTCGCGGCCACTTCGCGGCCGCGGTACTGCGACTGCGAACGGTGGACGATAACCGACAACGCATCGACCTTGTCACCGTTGATCAGCATGTCGACCTTCACGACATCGGCCGCGCGGTATTCCTTGAACTCGTAGTCCATCGACGCGTAGCCGCGCGACACCGACTTCAGGCGATCGAAGAAATCGAGCACGATCTCGGCCATCGGGATCTCGTAGGTCAGTTGCACCTGACGGCCGTGATATTGCATGTTGATCTGCGATCCGCGCTTCTGCTCGCACAGCGTGATCACGGAGCCGACGTAGTCCTGCGGCATGTACAGGTTCACCGTGACGATCGGCTCGCGGATCTCCTCGATCCTCGGCGGCTCCGGCATCTTCGCCGGATTCTCGACCTTGATGATCGCGCCGTCGCTCATCATGACCTCGTAGACAACCGTCGGCGCGGTCGTGATGAGGTCCATGTCGAACTCGCGCTCGAGCCGCTCCTGCACGATTTCCATGTGCAGCAGGCCAAGGAAGCCGCAGCGGAAACCGAAGCCGAGCGCCTGCGACACTTCCGGCTCGTACTGCAGCGACGCATCGTTCAACTTCAGCTTCTCGAGCGATTCGCGCAGTGCGTCGTACTGGTTAGCCTCGACCGGATACAGCCCCGCGAACACCTGCGGCTTCACTTCCTTGAAGCCCGGCAGCGGCTCGACAGCCGCCTTGGTCGCGTGCGTGACGGTGTCGCCGACCTTCGCTGCCGTCAGTTCCTTGATGCCAGCGATGATGAAACCCACCTGCCCGGCCGACAGCGTTTCGAGATTGCGCGACTTCGGCGTGAACACGCCGATGTGCTCGACCGGATACTGCGCGCCGGTCGCCATCAGCTTGATCTTGTCCTTCGGGCGCAGCGTGCCGTTAACGATGCGTACGAGCATCACGACGCCGACGTAGTTGTCGAACCACGAATCGATGATGAGCGCCTGCAGCGGCGCGGCCGGATCGCCCTTCGGCGGCGGCACCTTCGCGATCAGCGACTCGAGCACGTCCTCGACGCCCAGACCCGTCTTCGCGCTGCAACGCGTCGCGTCGGTCGCGTCGATGCCGATCACGTCCTCGATCTCCTCGATCGCGTTTTCGGGGTTCGCGGCGGGCAGGTCGATCTTGTTCAGCACGGGCACGACCTCGACGCCGAGCTCGATCGCCGTGTAGCAGTTCGCGACCGTCTGCGCCTCGACGCCCTGGCTCGCATCGACGACCAGCAGCGCGCCTTCGCATGCGGACAGCGAACGGCTGACTTCGTACGAGAAGTCGACGTGCCCCGGCGTGTCGATCAGGTTCAGGTTGTAGACCTTGCCGTCGCGCGCGCGATAGGACAGCGCGGCAGTCTGCGCCTTGATCGTGATGCCGCGCTCGCGCTCGATATCCATCGAGTCGAGCACCTGCGCTTCCATTTCACGGTCGGCGAGGCCGCCGCATACCTGGATGATGCGATCCGCGAGCGTCGACTTGCCATGGTCGATGTGCGCGATGATCGAGAAATTGCGAATATGATCCATTCAGTGCCGATCAAGCGAAAAAGGCGCGCTCGACGACTGCAGAGCACGCCTTGGTAAGTCGGTGAAAAAACAGCTTATTTTAGCCGAAAAGGCCTTTGCCGGGCGGTATTTCCAACGCCGGGCCGCGCAGTGGCCCGCTGGGAGCCGCCGCCGGGCCAAGCTCCGTGCGAAACGACACCCGCCAGCGGCAGGTCAGGCTCGTCGCCAGGCCGCCAGCGCGTCGCGCACCCGCGCGTCGTCGAACCGGTGGCGGCATACCTCCGCCCCGTCCAGCAGCAGCACCGGCACGTCCTCGTCGTAGCGGGCAACGAGTGCCGCATCGGTGTCGATGTCGATGTAATCGACCGCGACACCGAATTCGGCCGCCACCGGCGCCAGTGCGTCGCGCATGTCGTCGCACAGGTGGCACCAGCCGCGGCCGTAGAGCGTGAACATCGGCGCGTTACTTCTGGCGCGGCCGCACGGGCACGAACTGCGTGTTGTCGCCACGCCGCACGAGCACCGCGACCGCCTTCTGCGGATCGAGCTGCGCGGTCACGTCGGCAAACTGCTTCGCGTTCGTGATGTCGGTGTCGCCGACGCGCAGCACGATGTCACCGCGCTGCAGGCCCGCACGGGCGGCCGGGCCGTCTACGCCGTCGATCTGCACGCCGTTCTTCAGCTTCAGCGTCTTCATCTGCTCCGCCGTCAGATCACTGACCGTCAGGCCGAGCGAATTGGTCTGGCGCGGCTTCTGCGGCGCATTCTTGCGCTGCTCGGCCTTCGCCGTCGTTTCGGCCGGCGTCTCCGCGATCGTGATCGGCAGATCGCGTGCCTGACCCTTGCGCCATACGCTGACCGTCGCCTTCGCGCCGGGCTTCGTGTCGCCGACCATGCGCGGCAGGTCCGACGCCGTATCGACCGAACGGCCATTGAACTTCAGGATGATGTCGCCCGGCTGGATGCCCGCCTTGTCGGCCGGACCGCCCGGCTCGACGCTGCTGACGAGCGCACCCTCGGCCTTCGGCAACCCGATCGAATCGGCCACGTCCTTCGTCACCTCGCCGATCGCGACCGCGATCCGGCCGCGCGTGACCTTGCCCGTCGCCTTCAGCTGGTCGGCCACGCGCATCGCCTCGTCGATCGGAATCGCGAACGAGATGCCCATGAAACCGCCGGTACGGCTGTAGATCTGCGAGTTGATGCCGATCACCTCGCCCTGCATGTTGATCAGCGGGCCGCCCGAGTTGCCGGGGTTCACGGCGACGTCGGTCTGGATGAACGGCAGGTAGTCGCCCGTATTGCGGCTCTTCGAGCTGACGATGCCGGCCGTCACCGTGTTGTCGAGGCCGAACGGCGAACCGATCGCGACAACCCACTCGCCGACGCGCACCTTGTTCGAATCGCCGATCGCGACGACCGGCAGGTTCGACGCCTGGATCTTGACGACCGCGACGTCCGTGCGATCGTCGACGCCGATCAGCTTCGCCTTGAATTCGCGCTTGTCGGTCAGCGTCACGTAGATGGTGTCCGCGTCGTCGACGACGTGCGCATTGGTCATCACGTAACCGTCGGCCGACACGATGAAGCCCGAGCCGACGCCGCGATTCTGTTCGGTATCGGGCGGGTTGTCCGGCGCGGGCGCGTTCTTCGGGTTGTTGCCGCCGTTGCCGCTACCGTTACCGGGCGCCTGCGGCAGCGGAATGCCGAAGAAGCGCCGGAAGAATTCCGACATGTCGCCGTTGTCGAAGCCCGGCGGGAGCATCCCGCGCGGGCCGCTGCTCGTCGGCACGTTGGCGGTGGTCCGGATGTTCACGACGGCCGGCCCGACCTTTTCGACCAGGTCGGCGAAGTCGGGCAGGCTGGCAGCGGGAGCCGTCACCGCGAACGCGGTATGCGGCACGAGCGGCAGGCAGGCAGACAGCGCCGCCGCCGCGAGCCATTTGCGCAGCGTGAGTTTCATCATGTCGGAAGCCGTAGCGTTACTTGGAAGCCTTGTATTCTATGGCAGACGCGAACTGCTGCAACGTAGCCGGCGGCACTTCGCCGAGCACGGTGATCCAGTAGTCGCCGCGGCGCTTCACGAGAACGTTCGTTGCACCGGTGCTGCCCGCGCCTTCCTTGCGCGTATTCTTTTCAGCCGGCTCGATGAAAACCGAGATCGTCGCGAGACCGTCGGTGAAGACGGCCTGATCGACCGGGATCGGCGGCTCGCCCGCGTCGCGCGCGGCCATCGGCCGGCGCACTTCACGAATCTTCTGGAAACCGGCCACGCTCGGGGCGAGCTGCCAGCCCTGCGCTTCCATGTCGACCGTCGCGACCGGCGGGCGCACGACCGTCCAGCCGCTCAGGTTGCGCATGCCGGCCGCGATCGCGGCCTTGTCGCCGCTTGCGCCGCCCGTCTGCAATTGCGAGAACGCAATCTGCTCGAGCACGTGATCGTTCGCATCGAGCGTCTGCGAGCGCAGCAGCAGCCCCGTGCGCGCGTCAGCCCACAGCTTGTACGTGAAGCGGTACGCATCCTTCGGCACGAGCTCGACGACCTGCGCGTCGATCCCCGCCACGCGGTCCTTGCCGAGCGACTTCGCGTCGTAGACGGACATCACGTGCTCGCCGCTCGCGCCGAGCAGCGCGGGGAACGAGTCGCGCGTCTGACGGCGCTCGACCACGCACAGCTTGCGCTCGGGCACAAACGTGTACAGCTCGTCGTTATGGCGCAGCAGCTTGCGCGGCTTGCCGTCGAGCGTCTCGATGCGCTCGAACTCGCCGTCGCGGGACGCGACGTGCGCGATGCGCGACGACTGCACATACCCGCCGCGCTGGTAGACGAACGTGCCTTCGTAGCTCTGCTGCTGCGCCGCTTGCTGGACACGGTCGAGCCAGTCGGCGGCACCCTTGCGGGTCGCGACGGGATCGTCCGGTTGCTGGGCGCGGGCAGGAAGGGATTGAACGGACAACAGGGCGGCTGCGCAAAGCAGGAGGGCCGGCAGCCGCTTCCATCCGGAGATGGCGTGATTCAACTGCAATGTCCGCATCGGGTTTATTGGCCTGGCGTGGTGGTCACGGCAGCGCGGATCAGCGGCATCGAACCCGTGACGACGGGCTGCTGTGCGAATTGCTGGTGCGCTTCAAGGTATTGGTCGAGGCTGGCGTCGCGGATGATGTTGACGTCCTGCAGGCCCGGCTGGGCCGATGCCTGCGCAACCGTCACGCGCTGCAGGTTGCCGCCTTGCGGCGCACCGGCCGACGCGACCTGGACGGCGCCCGGGGCACCGGCCGTCTGCATTTGCGGGACGACGATCCACGTCAGCGTGGCCGCCGCGGCAGCGACCGCGAACGCGGGCACGACGCGCCGGCGCAGCGACAGCAGCTTGCGCGCAACGGGGGCGGCCGCCGGCGCGAGCAGGTGCGGCTCGCTCTCGAGCGCAGCCGACATGCGCGCGGTGAACGCGACGCTCAGCGCGGGCGACAGCGCGAGCTCGTCCGAGCGCAGCGCATCGCCGATCAGGTGGTAATGGGCCCACGCAGCGCGATCCGCGCGGTTGAGCTCAGCCAGAAACTGCCCGTTGTCCGGGCCATCGAACATTTCGCCATCGACCAGCGCGGAAAGGCGCTCGCCGCGCGAGCACGCTTGCGACTGCGTATTGACCGACCCCATGATGCTCCCCATCTTGCACACCCCGTCGTGACTTCACGACTCTATCCGTAACTAGACCCCGACCCGCGTCGCTTCGCCTGTCGCGCTTACCAGCGCTTGCCTTCGGGCGTATCGAGCAGCGGACGCAATTTGGCAGCGATTGCCTCGCGTGCGCGGAAGATCCGCGACCGGACCGTCCCGATCGGACAGCCCATCATTTCCGCGATCTCTTCGTAGCTCAGGCCCTCGATCTCGCGCAGCGTAATTGCCTGGCGCAGTTCTTCGGGCAGCAGAGCCATTGCAGCGTTGACCGTCTCGGCAATCTGCTTGCTCATCAACATCGACTCAGGCGTGTTGATATCCCTTAGTTGGTCTGCGTCGGAGAAAGTTTCCGCTTCCTCTGCATCGGCCTCGGTGGAGGTCGGCGCCCGGCGGCCTTGCGTCGCAAGGTAGTTCTTCGCCGTGTTGACGGCAATTCGGTACAACCACGTATAGAACGCCGATTCGCCGCGGAATTGCGGCAGCGCACGATACGCCTTGATGAACGCGTCCTGGGCCACATCCTCGACCTCGGCGGGATCCCGCACGAGGCGCGAGATCAGCCGAATGATCTTGCGGTGGTATTTGGAGACCAGGAGTTCGAACGCTGCCTTGTCGCCCTTCTGTACGCGCTCGACCAGAGCCTGATCGATTTCTTTTTCACTCACCTGACAAATCCATTAACTAGGGATGCAACGCGGAGCAACATTGTAGCGTTCCCGCGCCGGACGCTGGTTACGGTCGGTAACCGCGCCGCCGTCATGCCCGCCCCGCCGCCCCCGCCGTTCTCGCCAGCACGGAAAGTGCGCTGAACGACGCGGCATCGAGCGCATCGGCCGGAATCAGCAGCGGCCGGGCCCGCCGGGCGCCCTGCCCGACCGACAGCACCAGCAGCAGGCTGCTCCAGTGCGCATGCCCCGTCACGCGGCCGCGGGCCAGCAGGCGCCCGGTGCGACCAAACGCCGCGACTTCCCCGAATGCGTCGATCTGCAACTCGGCCGGCAGCCGGCGGGCACAGGCCCGGGCAGCGCACACGGCCAGCAGCGCGGCGGTCACGGCCGACACGCCTGCGCCGGCGGCAGCGCCCGCGCGCGGCGCCCAGAACAGGTACGCCGACGCGGTAGCCGACGCGACGAACACGGCCAGCACGAAATACGACACGACCGAGGTCCGCAACGCAAAACGCTGCGGACGCCCGGCCGGAGCATCGAATGGACTCGTCAAGCGATTGCGGCGTCAGACGCGCTTGAACACCAGCGTGCCGTTGGTACCGCCGAAGCCGAAGTTGTTCTTCACGGCAACGTCGATCTTCATGTCACGCGCGGTATTCGCGCAGTAATCGAGATCGCACTCCGGGTCCTGGTTGAAGATGTTGATGGTCGGCGGCGACACGTTGTTGTGCAGCGCCAGCACCGTGAACACCGATTCGAGGCCGCCCGCGCCGCCCAGCAGGTGGCCCGTCATCGACTTCGTCGAGTTCACGACGATCTTGTACGCGTGTTCGCCGAAGGCCGCCTTCACCGCGTCCGACTCGTTCTTGTCGCCCAGCGGCGTCGACGTGCCGTGCGCGTTCAGGTACTGGACCTCGTCCGCGTTCACGCCGGCGTCGCGCAGTGCCGCGACCATGCAACGGCGCGGGCCGTCCATGTTCGGCGCGGTCATGTGGTACGCGTCGCCCGTCATGCCGAAGCCCGAGACTTCCGCGTAGATCTTCGCACCGCGCGCCTTCGCCGCTTCGTACTCTTCGAGCACCATCACGCCGGCACCCTCGCCCAGCACGAAGCCGTCGCGGTCCTTGTCCCACGGACGGGATGCGCTGGCCGGATCGTCGTTGCGGGTCGACAGCGCACGCGCTGCCGCGAAGCCGCCGATGCCGAGCGGCGACACCGTCGATTCGGCGCCGCCCGCGACCATCACGTCGGCATCGCCGGCCTGGATCAGGCGCGCTGCGAGGCCGATGCTGTGCAGGCCGGTCGTGCAGGCCGTCACGGCCGCGAGGTTCGGGCCCTTCAGGCCGAACATGATGCTCAGGTGACCCGAGATCATGTTGATGATCGAACCCGGCACGAAGAACGGCGAAATCCGGCGCGCGCCGCGATCGACGTAGGTCTGGTGCGTATCTTCGATCATCGGCAGGCCGCCGATGCCGGAACCGACCAGCACGCCGATGCGTTCCGCATTGGCTTCGTTCACTTCCAGCCCGCTGTCCTTGATAGCCTGGACGCCGGCGGCGATGCCGTAATGGATGAACGTATCCATGTTCCGGGCTTCCTTCGCCGGGATGTACTCCTCGGGAACGAAACCCTTCACTTCGCCTGCGAAGTGGACGGCGAGGTTCGACGGATCGAACTTCGTGACGGTGGCAATACCGGACTTGCCGGCGACGAGATTGGCCCAGCCGTCGGCAACATTATTGCCAACAGGCGAAATCAGCCCCAGGCCTGTAACAACAACACGACGGCGGCTCACGGTAACCTCTTTTCCATTATTGGATGACAAAAACAAAAGCCACAGTGGCCACAGGAACCAGCCCTGCGAGCCCTGTGGCTGTTAGTCCGTCCGGCGCGAAGCCGGCAGGATGGCGCGTCAATCGCGAAGATCGCGGCGACGTGGCGGACAAGCGCGAAAGGCGCTCGTTACGCCTTGACGTTTGCGCGAGCGTAGTCGATCGCTTGCTGAACGGTCGTGATCTTCTCTGCTTCTTCGTCCGGGATTTCCATGCCGAACTCGTCTTCCAGAGCCATCACCAGTTCGACCGTGTCGAGCGAGTCGGCGCCCAGGTCGTTCACGAACGAAGCTTCGTTCTTGATCTCGGCTTCTGCGACGCCCAGTTGTTCAGCGACGATCTTCTTGACACGTTGTTCGATGTTGTCCATTACCCCTCCGAGGGAAAGTTCAGATTTACAAGTGCGCGCATTTTATCAGGTTTGCTGACGCCAAAACGCACGTTGGCTTGATGGTCGATCAAGCGCCGATCCGCCTGAAAATCGGGATACGGCGCGGATGGTAAACGAAAATCGTTACGACATGTACATGCCGCCGTTCACGTGCAGCGTCGTACCGGTGATGTAACCGGCTTGCGGCGATGCGAGGAACGCGACGGCATGGGCGATGTCTTCCGGGCTGCCGAGGCGGCCGAGCGGAATCTGGGTCTTGAGCGCGGTCTGCTGCTCTTCCGGCAGCGTCTTCGTCATGTCGGTGTCGATGAAGCCCGGCGCCACGCAGTTCACGGTGATGCCGCGGCTGCCGATTTCGCGCGCGAGCGCACGCGTCATGCCCGCCACGCCGG
The DNA here is from genome assembly GCF_000012945.1 of Burkholderia lata. Classification (NCBI taxonomy): domain Bacteria; kingdom Pseudomonadati; phylum Pseudomonadota; class Betaproteobacteria; order Burkholderiales; family Burkholderiaceae; genus Burkholderia; species Burkholderia lata. Next base: position 1,170,777 of record NC_007510.1, on the reverse strand, counting down.
CCTTTGCAGCCGCGTAGTTGACCTGACCCGGGTTGCCGGCCGAGCCGACCACCGACGTGATGTTGATGATGCGGCCGCCACGCGCCTTCATCATCGGGCGCAGCACCGCACGCGACAGGCGGAACACCGACTTCAGGTTGGTGTCGATCACCGCGTCCCAGTCTTCGTCCTTCATGCGCATCGCGAGCTGGTCCTGCGTGATGCCCGCGTTGTTCACGAGCACGTTCAGTGCGCCGAATTCCTTCACGGTCGCGTCGATCAGCGCCTCGGCGGCGGCTGCATCGTTGACGTTCAGCACCGCACCGCGGCCCGTGACGCCCGCTTCCGCGAACGCCGCGGTAATCGCAGCAGCGCCCGATTCGCTCGTCGCCGTGCCGATCACCGTCGCGCCCAGGCGCGCGAGCTCGAGCGCGATCGAACGGCCGATGCCGCGCGATGCGCCGGTGACGATCGCAACCTGTTTATCGAGAGTCTTGTCCATGAATCGAATATCCGTCTCTTGAGAAAAGGCGCCGCGTCAGGCGGTCACCAGCTTGAGCGCTTCGTCGAGCGAAGCCGGATCGAATACCGACGCGCCCGTCAGGTTGCTGTCGATACGCTTCGTCAGGCCGGCGAGCACCTTGCCCGGACCGCATTCGATCACGTGCGTGACGCCCGTGCCGGCGATGTGCTGCACGCATTCGACCCAGCGCACCGGGCCCGCGGCCTGGCGCACCAGCGCATCCTTGATCGCAGCCGGATCGCCGACCACGGCGACGTCGATGTTGTTGACGACCGGAATCTGCGGCGCCTTGACGTCGACGTTCGCGAGATAGTCGCGCAGCTGGTCCGACGCCGGCTTGAGCAGCGACGAATGGAACGGCGCCGACACCGGCAGCGGCAGTGCGCGCTTCGCGCCCTTCGCCTTCGCGATCTCGCAGGCCTTTTCGACCGCGGCCTTGTTGCCTGCGATAACGACCTGCGCGGGGGCATTGAAGTTCACCGCTTCGACAACGCCCGCTTCCGCCGCTTCGGCGCAGACCGCGCGCACCGTGTCGTCATCGAGGCCCAGGATCGCGGCCATGCCGCCCTGGCCGACCGGCACGGCCGTCTGCATCGCCTGCGCGCGGAAGCGCACGAGCGGCACCGCGTCCTTGAACGCGAGCGCGCCGGCAGCGACGAGCGCCGTGTATTCACCGAGGCTGTGGCCGGCGACGATCGACGGCGCCGGGCCGCCTGCCTGCTGCCACGCGCGATAGCACGCATAGGCTGCGGTGAGCATCACGGGCTGCGTGTTGGTGGTGAGGTTCAGGTCCTCGACCGGGCCTTCGGCGATCAGCTTGCCGAGATCCTGATTGAGTGCATCGGACGCTTCCTGGACCGTCTCGCGCACGATGGCCAGATCGGCGAATGCGTTGAGCATGCCGACCGCCTGCGAGCCCTGCCCCGGAAATACGAATGCAAATTTCATATCGTCCCCAATTGAATCGATTCGGACGGCGCGCACGAACGGCGCGCCGATGGGATCCGCGCGCAGCAATCGCGCGCTGCGGATCAGATCAGTAGCGGAAGACCGACGCGCCCCAGGTGAAGCCGCCGCCGACGCCTTCGATCAGCACGTGCTGGCCGCGCTGGATGCGACCGTCGCGCACCGCGGTGTCGAATGCCAGCGGGATCGACGCAGCCGACGTGTTGCCGTGCTGGTCGACCGTCACGACCATGCGCTCCTGCGGCAGGCCGAGCTTGCGGCAGGTGCTGGTCATGATGCGGATGTTGGCCTGGTGCGGAATCAGCCAGTCGATCTGCTCGGGCGCGAGATTCGCCTTCGCGAGCGCCTCGATCGCGACCTTTTCGAGCACGTTGACCGCGAGCTTGAACACGGCCTGCCCGTCCATGTACAGGAACGCGCTGCCTTCGATCACGCCGCGGTTGACGTTGCCCGGCGTGCAGAGGATGTGCGAATAGCTGCCGTCCGCGTGCAGTGCGCTGCCGAGCACGCCCGGCTCTTCCGACGCGGACAGGATCACCGCGCCCGCACCGTCGCCGAACAGCACGCAGGTCGTGCGGTCCTTGAAGTCGAGAATGCGCGAGAACGTCTCCGCACCGATGACAAGCGCCGTGCGGTGCTGGCCGCTGCGGATGAAGCTGTCGGCCGTCGCCATCGCGTACGCGAAGCCCGAACACACGGCCTGCACGTCGAATGCCGCGCCGCCGTTCTTGATGCCGAGCTTGTTCTGCAGCAGGCACGCGGTGCTCGGGAACACGAAATCGGGGGTCGAAGTCGCGACGATGATCAGGTCGATCGACTGCGGATCGATGCCGGCGGCTTCAATCGCGCGGCGCGACGCCTCGAGCGCGAGGTCGCTGGTCGTGACGTCCGGTGCGGCGAAATGGCGCGCATGGATACCCGTGCGCGCAACGATCCATTCATCGCTCGTCTCGATGCCTTCCTTCGCAAGGCGATCGGTCAACTGCTGGTTCGTGACGCGGTCAGGCGGCAGGTAGCTGCCCGTGCCGAGCACGCGGGAATAGAGAGTCGATTGGGCCATTTATGCTTTAGAGGATTGCGCAGCGGAAGGTTCGGCGTGATGGCCTGCGGCGGGGCTTGCATGGCCCGCGCCGCCCGCGTTGTGTTCGCCTTCGCCGAGCGACACTGAATTATCCGCCATCGCGCGCGCGAGGCGCTCCAGCACGCCGTTTTTGACGGCATCATACCCGCGTTTGATCGCCCACTCAAACGCGTAGGCATCGGCCGAACCGTGGCTCTTGATCACGAGGCTTTTCAGCCCCAGCAGCGCCGCGCCGTTGTACTGGCGGTGGTCGACGCGCTTCTTGAAACGCATCAGGACAGGCAGTGCGAGCAGCGCCATCAGCTTCGACATCAGCGAACGGCCGAACTCCTCGCGGATGATGTCCGACAGCATCTGCGCAAGCCCCTCGGACGTCTTCAGCGCGACGTTGCCGACGAAGCCGTCGCACACGATCACGTCGACCGTGCCCTTGTAGATGTCGTTGCCTTCGACGTTGCCGCGGAAATTGAGCGTGCTGGCGCGCAGCAGTTCGCCTGCGCGCTTGATCGTCTCGTTACCCTTGATCACCTCTTCGCCGATGTTCAGCAGGCCGATCGTCGGACGCTCCTTGCCTTCGAGCGCGGCCACGAGTGCATGCCCCATTTCCGCGAACTGCAGCAGGTGCTGCGGTTCGCAGTCGACGTTCGCGCCGAGGTCCAGCATCATCGTGTAGCCGGTCGGGTTCGGCAATGCGAACGCGATCGCGGGCCGCTCGATGCCGGGCAGCGTCTTGAGTACGTAACGGGAAACGGCCATCAGCGCGCCGGTATTGCCGGCGGAGATGCAGGCCTGCGCCGCGCCTTCCTTGACGTGGTTGAGTGCGACGCGCATCGAAGAATCCTTCTTCTTGCGCAGCGCCACTTCGACAGGGTCGTCCATCGCCACGACTTCGGTGGCGGGAACGATGGTCAGCGCGGGATCGTCGAGGGCTTTCAGCTTTTTCAGCTGAGCGCGGATCGCGCTTTCGATGCCGACGAGCATCAGGTGCGCATCGGGATGCGCGCGGACGAACTTGACTGCCGCGGGAACGGTCACGGACGGGCCGTGGTCGCCTCCCATGCAATCGATTGTGAGCTTTACGGTCATGGAATGCGACGAATTTCAGGCACAAAAAAGCGGCAGATGAATGCCGCCTTTTTGTCGAGCCAGGAAAGTGTCAAGCGAACCAGTTGTCACGCGAACGGCAAGCGTAGCGCGCAACGCGTGACTTGACGCTTAGTCGTTCTTCGTCTTGACGACTTTCTTGCCGCGATAGTAGCCGTTCGGGCTGACGTGGTGACGCAGATGCACTTCACCCGTGCTCGGCTCGACTGCCAGCGGCGCTGCCGTCAGGAAATCGTGCGAACGATGCATGCCGCGCTTCGACGGCGACTTCTTGTTTTGCTGGACTGCCATGACTAACTCCTAATTGATTTTCCGGATTCTAACACAGCCCGATCCGGCGCTTAACTACCCTGGCCCAAAGCCTTTACGCCTTCCCGCGCCACAACTGCTTAGTGTTTCTTGGTGCCGTCACCGTCCTTCTTCAGCGCTTCCAGCGCTGCGAACGGATTCGGCCGTTTGCCTTCGTCCCCGGCTTCGTCGGACTCCTCGTCCGTCTCTTCCGCGGGACCGCTCGCACCCGACACGAGGCTTTCGTGAACTGCCGGGCAAACCTCGTGCTTGGGCACGAGCGGCAACGAAAGCAGCAATTCCTCTTCGATCAAGTCGACGAGATCGAACTGGCGTGAGCCCACGATCACATCGGCTTCATCGTCGTCGAGCGGAAATTCTTCAGCTTCTTCTTCGGTCGCGACCACCCGGTACGTCATGTCGACGCCGAACGTCTGGTCGTACGGGGTCATGCAGCGCTGGCACGTGAGCCACGCATGGCCGTGCACCGCAAGCCGCAGATACGGCTGCTGCCCATCGGCGCCGTCGTCCTGCAACTCCTTCTGGGTGAACCCTTCCGCCTGCCATGTGAAGACCGTGTCGCGATCTGGCGCGTCCGCAGGCACTTCGTTTAACATGCGCGGCAGTTGCGAGAGGTGCACCGCACCTGCTGCCTGCCGCCCGCTGCGGGCGAACTCGAACAGGTCGATCGCATGCGGATCAAGCGCCGCAGCCGGTTTGCCAGAAGAAGTGTTCATGTGCGCTCCTGCCTACAGGCTGACTTGCGAATCCGGCTTGGTACCGCTCGCGTACGGCTCATCCGCAGATGACGTACTTTACTTCCGAAGACCCGGCAGGCGCCACCACACGAAAGCCTGCCGACGAAAAGCGGGAAAGCATACCTGTTTTACCTTTTGCGGTCAATCACTTAAGCTTGCGTCCGCGCAACGCCGCGCATTACCCGACGACTCACCGATCCAACCGACCATGCCGGATACCGTTTGCCGCCCGCCGCGGCTGATTCTTGCCTCCAGTTCACGCTACCGCCGCGCGCTCCTCGAGCGCCTCGGCATCCCCTTCGACGTCGTGTCGCCCGACCTCGACGAAACCCCGCACGACGGCGAAACGCCGGCCGCGACCGCCCTGCGCCTCGCCGCCGCGAAAGCGCGCGCCGTCGCAGCCACGATCGACGCGCCGGACGGCGTGCTCGTGATCGGGTCGGACCAGGTCGCGACCTTCGACGGCCTCCAGATCGGCAAGCCCGGCACCCATGAGCGTGCGCTCGCGCAACTCGTGTCGATGCAGGGCCGCGAAGTCGAATTCCACAGCGCACTCTGCCTGTACGACAGCCGGACGGGCGAAGCGCAGGTCGAGGACATCGTCACGCACGTGCGCTTCCGCTCGCTGCCCGAGGCCGAACTCGACGCGTACCTGCGCGCGGAAACGCCGTACGACGTCGCCGGCAGCGCGAAGTCCGAAGGGCTCGGCATCGCACTGCTCGACGCGATCGACTCGAACGACCCGACCGCCCTCGTCGGCCTGCCGCTGATCGCACTCACGCGCATGCTGCGCGCCGCCGACTATCCGTTGTTTGCAACCACCCGTGGAGACCGCGCATGACCGCCGGCACGCTTTACCTCGTCCCGAACACGCTCGGCGAAGGCGACGAATCGATGCTCGCGGCCGTCCTGCCCGCGGCCGTTCAGGCCCGCGCCGGCACGCTCGGCTATTACATCGGCGAGAACGCGAAAACGACCCGCGCTTTCCTGAAGAAGATCGGCACGACGCGCCCGATCCAGGAAATCGAGATCAGCGAACTGAACGTCAATACGCCGGCCGGCGCCATCGACCGGTTGCTCGCACCCATCCTGGCCGGTGCGGACGCCGGCCTCGTGTCGGAGGCCGGCTGCCCGGCCGTCGCCGATCCCGGTGCATTGCTGGTGCGCCGCGCGCACGAGCGCGGCGTGAAGGTCGTGCCGCTCGTCGGGCCGAGTTCAATCCTGCTCGCGTTGATGGCATCGGGCCTGAACGGCCAGAGTTTCGCGTTCAATGGCTATCTGCCGGTCGACGCGGCCGCGCGCGCGAAACGCCTGCGCGAACTCGAGCAACTGTCACGCAAGGCGCGCCAGACGCAGATCTTCATTGAAACGCCGTACCGGAATCACGCGATGCTCGACACGCTCGTCGCGACCTGCGCGCCGTCGACGCAGATCTGCGTCGCGGCCGACCTGACCCTCCCGACCGAGACGATCGCGAGCCGTACCGTCACGGACTGGAAAAAGGCGCCTGCACCGAACCTGCACAAGCGCCCTGCGATCTTCCTGCTGCTGGCGAACTGAACGCAGCAGGCGATCCGCCACGTGAACGGCGGGCCATCGCGGCCCGCCCGCCTCCGCGCTGATCAGCGCAAGCTGACCGACGCGCCGCCGGCCGTCAGCGCCTTCATCGCGGCGCCGCCGACGGCCGCGCCAAACTTGCGCGCGACGCGGTTCGTCAGGCTTTCCTTCACCGTATAGTCGACAAGATCAGGCGCCTTCAGCACGTCGCGCGCGACCGTGTCAGTCGTGCCGTAGCCGTCTGCCAGCCCGAGCTCGACGCTCTTCTCGCCAGTCCAGAACAGGCCCGAGAACATGTCGGGCGTCTCGTGCAGCCGCTTGCCGCGGCCATCCTTCACGGCCTTGATGAACTGCGCGTGCACCTGATCGAGCAACGCCTGCGCATGTGCGTCCATCTTCGGCGTTTCCGGCGAGAACGGGTCGTAGAAGCCCTTGTTTTCACCCGACGTATGCAGGCGCCGCTCGACACCGAGCTTGCCCATCAGGCCAGTAAAGCCAAACCCGTCCATCAGCACGCCGATCGAGCCGACGATGCTCGCCTTGTCGACGAAGATCTTGTCGGCCGCGGACGCGATGTAATAGCCGCCCGATGCGCACATGTCGGTCACGACGACGTACAGCGGCTTGTCCGGATACTTCGCGCGCAGCCGGCGAATCTCGTCGTACACCATCCCGGCCTGCACCGGGCTGCCGCCCGGGCTGTTGATCCGCAGCACGACCCCGGCCGTGCCGTCGTCGTCGAACGCGGCATCTAGCGCCGTGTTGATGTCGTCGGCGTTTGCGTTGACGCCGGCCGCGATCTCGCCGTCGATCGTCACGAGCGCCGTATGCCGCCCGCTCGACGAGAACTTCGAATCGCTCGAGAAATCGATCAGCGCGAACGCGAACAGCACGAACACGGCGAGGAACGCGAAACGGAAGAAGATCTTCCAGCGCCGCGCCGCGCGCTGCTCCTTCACGGCCGCGAGCGCGATCCGCTCGAGCGCCGCACGCTCCCAGCTCGGTTCACGGCTGTCGGGACGGGAGGAGGAATCCGGGGAATTCGGTTGGTCGGCCATGCAGTGTTGTCGTTAGTCGGTCGTGGCGGGAACGGCGGGACGCAGGTCGGCGTCGGGCACCCAGAATACCGCACGCCCGTCGGACGTGTCGCGCTCGTCGACCTCGACCGGCCGCAGGCGGCCGCCACGGCACGGGCCGCCGACGCACTTGCCGGTGTTCGGCTCGTAGATCGCGCCATGCGTCGCGCACATCAGGTAGAGGCCCGACGATTCGAAGAACTGCCCTTCGGCCCAGTCGAGCTCCATCGGCACATGCGCGCAGCGATTCAGGTAACCGTATGCCTGGCCCTCGTAGCGCACGAAGAACACGACGGCCTGCTCGCCGCGCAACGTCGCGTCGACGCGCACGCCGGCGCCGCCATCGGCCAGCGCATCCGACGGGCACACACGCACGGCGTCCGGCGCCGCGCTCATGCGTGCTCCCGCAGCCACGCGGCCAGCGCGCCGACGTCCGGCGCGACGAAGCGCGGCGCGAGCGCAGCCAGTGCATCGGCCGTGTGCGCGCCGTACGCGACGCCGACGCCGGCCGCCCCGGCACTCGCGGCCATCTGCAGGTCGTGCGTCGTGTCACCGATCATCACGGTGCGCGACAGGTCCTGCCCCAATTCCCGGGACAGCTCATGCAGCATCGCCGGATGCGGTTTCGAGAAGGTTTCGTCGGCGCAGCGCGTCGCATCGAACTGGCTCGTCAGCTTCGACTGGTCCAGCACGCGATTCAGCCCGACCCGCCCCTTGCCGGTTGCAACGGCGAGCAGATAGCCCGTGTCGCGCAGCTCGGCGAGCAGTTCGCGCACGCCGGCGAACAGCTCGATGCGCTGGTCGTCGAGCAGATAGTGATAGCGGTAGCGCTCGGCGAGCCGCGAATAGTCGGACGGATCCAGGGTCGGAGCCGTAATCTGCAGCGCATCGCGCAGGCCGAGGCCGATCACGTAGCGCGACGCCTCGTCGGACGGCGTGGGCAGGCCGAGATCGCGGCATGCGGCCTGGATGCTGTGCGCGATGTGCGCAGTCGAATCCATCAGCGTGCCGTCCCAGTCGAAGACGATCAGGTCAAATTGCTGTCGAGCCATGCGGTTCAGGCGGTATCGCGCAGTGCGCTGAGTTGGTCGAGGAAGCGCCGGCATTCGTCCGGCAGCGGCGCATCGAACTGCAGTGCCTCACCGGTCAACGGGTGAGCGAGCCGCAGCCGGTACGCATGCAGGAACATCCGTTTCAACGACGGCTGCGCATTCGCGCGCGCCAGCGCCTTGTTCAGTGCGAAATCGCCATACTTGGCGTCGCCGGCGATCGGCAGGCCGAGATGCGCGAGGTGCACACGGATCTGATGGGTCCGACCCGTTTTGAGTTCCGCTTCGAGAAGCGCGTACTCGGGCCAAAGGTCGACGAGGTTGAACACCGTGTGCGACGGCAGCCCGTCGTCCTGCACACGCACGCGGCGCTCCCCTTCCGGGGTCGAATACTTGAACAGCGGCGCCTTCACCGCGCGGCGACGCCCCCAGTCGGACTGCCATTCACCGTGGACGCACGCGAAGTAGCGCTTGTCCATCTTGTTCTCGCGGATCTGTTCGTGCAGGCCCACCAGCGCCGTGCGCTTCTTCGCGAGCATCAGGACCCCGGACGTCTCGCGGTCGAGCCGGTGCACGAGTTCGAGGAATTTCGCGCGCGGGCGCGCCTGGCGCATCTGCTCGATCACGCCGAACGCGACACCGCTGCCGCCGTGGACCGCGACCCCGGCCGGCTTGTTGATGACGAGCATCGCGTCGTCCTCGAACAGCACGTCGAAGTGCGCGGGCGGCACGATGGTGGCTTCGGCGCGCGCGAGGTCGGCTGCGGCCACGCGGACGGGTGGCACGCGGACGATGTCGCCGAACGCGAGTCGGTACTGCGCGTCGACCCGACCCTTATTCACGCGCACTTCGCCGCTGCGAAGGATCCGGTAAATATGGCTTTTCGGCACGCCTTTACAGACGCGCAAAAGGAAATTGTCGATACGCTGACCGACCGAGCTTTCGTCGATCTCGAGCATCGATACCTGGCCGCTTGCGACCGAATTCTGGGATATTTTGCCTAACTCGTTCATACTGAATATAATTTTGCCCAGCCTGACGTTGCGGGCGGCCTCACCGGCCGGCCCGGACCATCCGGGCAAGGCGCAAGCGCAAACCGTTATTTTACTTGCGCCGGGGGTCTGCTGCTCACCCCTAATCAAAGAGATGCAGCAAGTTGCACGCACGGCGCCGCCCGTCGGCAAGGATCGCGCCCACAGGCGGATTCGGTCGGCAAGGCGCCGCGGTAACGGAAAGTTGGTTGAAAAGAATTTGATCGGCAGCCCGACGGCGCGAAGTGCGTCCGCGCAGGCTGCCGGTTGCGAAAATTACGGCGTTGCGCCCGATTTGGCTCCGCGAAGCGTGCGGAGCCTGGCGACGTCAAACCAGGGAAGTACACCCCAGGCGGGAAAGTCGGGCTGGATTCGATACTCCCCGCTGCGGCCCAAGCCGCAGCATCTGCCGCCCGTTGGCACGCGCGTCGCATGACGACGCGCCCCGCGGCAGTGCCCGGCCTCAGGCTTAGCGCGCTTTGACAGCGTGCGGTGTGTGGACGCCGTGCTTTGAAGCCGTGTTCGCAGGTGCCCTATGGCCGCCGGCCCCGTCTTTCGGGCCCAAGCGCCTCTTCAGGCAATTCTCCCCGCCATCGTTCCCGCTCCAGCGTGCTTGTGACAACACAACAAGGCGCGGCCTGCCGTCGTTCCCGCCCTCGCGACTGACAACCGCGAGGCGCCGCCAGCAGAGCCGCCTGGAGTCGTTCATGAAACGCATGCTGTTCAATGCGACGCAGCAGGAGGAGCTGCGCGTCGCCATCGTCGACGGGCAGAAGCTCATCGACATCGACATCGAGACAGCCGGGCGCGAACAGCGCAAAGGCAATATCTACAAAGGTGTCATCACCCGTATCGAGCCGTCGCTCGAAGCGTGCTTCGTCAACTACGGCGAAGACCGCCACGGCTTCCTGCCGTTCAAGGAAGTTGCCCGCCAGTACTTCAAGGAAGGCATCGACATGCGCTCCGCGCGCATCCAGGATGCCCTGCGCGAAGGCCAGGAGCTGATCGTCCAGGTCGAGAAGGAAGAACGCGGCAACAAGGGCGCTGCCCTCACCACGTTCATCTCGCTCGCCGGCCGCTATCTGGTGCTGATGCCGAACAATCCGCGCGGCGGCGGCGTGTCGCGCCGGATCGAAGGCGACGAGCGTCAGGAACTGCGCGAGACGATGGCGCAACTGCAGATCCCGGACGGCATGAGCATGATCGCCCGTACCGCGGGCATCGGCCGCAGCGCCGAGGAACTGCAGTGGGACCTGAACTACCTGCTGCAACTGTGGCGCGCGATCGAAGCGGCGTCGCAAAGCGGCAATGCCGGCCAGCCGATGCTGATCTACCTGGAATCGAGCCTCGTGATCCGCGCGATCCGGGACTATTTCCAGCCCGATATCGGCGAAATCCTGATCGATACGAACGAAATCCACGATCAGGCCCGCGCATTCATGGATATCGTGATGCCGGACAACGTCGCGAAGGTGAAGCGCTACCACGACGACGTGCCGCTGTTCTCCCGCTTCCAGATCGAACACCAGATCGAGACCGCGTACTCGCGCACGGTGCCGCTGCCGTCGGGCGGCGCGATCGTGATCGACCATACCGAAGCGCTCGTCGCGATCGACGTGAACTCGGCGCGTGCCACCAAGGGCGCGGACATCGAGGAAACGGCGACCCGCACGAACCTCGAAGCAGCCGACGAAGTCGCCCGCCAGCTCCGCCTTCGCGACCTCGGCGGACTGATCGTGATCGATTTCATCGACATGGAATCGGCGAAGAGCCAGCGCGAAGTCGAGCAGCGCCTGAAAGATGCGCTCAAGCATGACCGCGCGCGCGTCCAGATGGGCAAGATCTCCCGCTTCGGCCTGATGGAACTGTCGCGCCAGCGCCTGCGTCCGGCCCTGTCGGAAGGCAGCCACGTGACCTGCCCGCGTTGTAACGGCACCGGCCACATCCGCGATACCGAATCGTCCGCGCTGCAGGTCCTGCGGATCATTCAGGAAGAAGCGATGAAGGAAAACACCGCGGCGATCCACTGCCAGGTGCCGGTCGAGGTGACCGCCTTCCTGCTCAACGAAAAGCGTCAGGAAATCAACAAGATCGAGTCGCGCTTCAAGGTCGGCATCGTGCTGATCCCGAACAAGCACCTCGATACGCCGCACTACAAGCTCGAGCGCCTGCGCCACGACGACGCACGTCTCGACGACCCGCGCGCGTCCTGGAAGATGGCCGAGGAAGCAGCCCGCGAACTCGAGTCGGAAACCGGCTACAGCAAGCGCGCGGCGGAAGTGAAGCCGAAGCAGGAAGCCGCGGTCAAGGGCATCACGCCCGAGCGTCCGGCCCCGAGCCCGGCACCGCAGCGCCCGGTCGAACCCGTTGCAGCGCCCACGCCTGTGGCGCCGGCCAGCGGCGGCTTCATCGGCTGGCTGAAGGGCCTGTTCGGCGTGTCCCCGGCGCCCGCCCCCGCACCGGTTGCTCCGGCACCGGCGAAGGAGCAGGCAGCCCGTCCGGCGCGCGGCGAACGCACCGAGAAGTCCGAGCAGCGTGGCGAACGCGGCGGCGATCGCAACCGCAATCGTCGTGGCGGCGCCCAGCAGGCACAGGGCGGTCGCGACCAGGCTGTGGCAGGCCGTGGCCAGCCGCAACGCCAGGAACGCGAAGGCAAGGAAGTGCGCGAACCGCGTGAGGCTCGTGAGCCGCGTGAAGGCCGCGAACCGCGTGAAAGCCGTGAGCCGCGCGAACCGCGCGAGAACCGCGAAGGTCGCGAGGGCCGTGGCCCGCGTGAAGGTCGCGAGCCGCGTGAAGGCCGTGAGCCGCGCGAACCGCGTGAGAACCGCGAACCGCGCGAGCGTATCGAGCAGCCGGAAGGCGTCGAAGCAGCCGGTCGTGGCGAGCGCCAGGAACGCGGCGAACGTCGCGAGCGCGGTGAGCGCCGCAAGCCGACCCAGCATGCAGCAACGCTGGAAACCGTCAACCGTGGCGAAGCGCATCCGGAACCGGAAGCCGACAAGGCCCTCGCAGAAGCCCTGCCCGACGCCGAGCTGGCAGCCGACGCGGAAGCCGGCGCGCGTGATGGCGAGGAACGTCGCCGTCGCCGTCGCGGCCGCCGCGGCGGTCGTCGTGAGCGCGAGGAAGACGGCGCAGTCGTCGACCACGCCGAGCAAGGCGCAGAGGGTGAAGTTGCGGTGCACGCTGTGACGCCGGAAGCACCGGCTGCTGCCGAACCGGCCCACACGGCCGCACCGGCAGTCGCCGTGGCAGCCGCCGCGGCAAGTGCCGTCGTCGTCGAAGCAGTGGTCGAGCACCATGCCGAACCGGCAGCACCGGCCACTGTCGAGCCGCAGCCGGCGCCGGTACACGTCGAAGCAGTGGCGGTCGAAGCAGCCGTTGTCGCCCAGGCAGCAGAACCGGCACCGGTCGCACCGGCCGTCGCGACTGAAGCCGGCCCGGCGCCGGTCGCGGTTTCGCCGACCGACGCGTTCGAAGTGCCGGCAGCACCTGTCGCTGTCGAGGCGCCGCAACCGGCACCCGTCGAGCAAGCTGCACCGGCCGTGACGACCGAAGCCGCTCCGGTGGCTGTCGAGCCGGTCCATGTCGAAGCAGCACCGGTCGAAGCCGTGGCAGCACCGGCACCGGCACCCGCACCGGCACCGGCCCCCGCTCCGGCCCAACCGGCAGCCGCGCCCGCTTCGGCGAGCCTGGATACCGTGCTGGAGCAGGCTGGTCTCGTCTGGGTGAACACCGACGCCGGCAAGTTCGCCGCTGCGCAGGAAGCCGCGTCGCGCCTCCCGCGTCCGGCTCGCGTGCAGCGCGAACGCAAGGCGCTGCCGCCGGTCGATACGGCCCCGATGCAGCAGGTCGAAACGACGCATCACTGATCGACGCATCGTCCGACCAGGAAAAGCCCGCCTCCGGCGGGCTTTTTCACGTCCGCGCTGCGGGTTTCCGCCCACCGGCCCGACCCGCCGCTTGCGGCTAAAATAGAGGTCTGGTTCGCACTTCTTTCAACATGTCCCGACGCATCATTCCTCTCGCCGACGTCAGCGGGATGCCGGACGTCTCCGGCGTCGCGCACGCCCCGGACGGCACGCTGGCCGACACGTTCGCCAGGCCGCTGCGCGACCTGCGCATTTCGGTGACGGATCGCTGCAACTTCCGCTGCGTGTACTGCATGCCGCGCGCCGTCTTCGACAAGGACTACCCGTTCCTGCCGCACAGCGCCCTGCTCACGCACGAGGAAATCGAACGCGTGGCGCGACTCTTTGTCGCACATGGCGTCGAGAAGATCCGCATCACCGGTGGCGAGCCGCTGCTGCGCAAGAATCTCGAATTCCTGATCGAGCGCCTCGCACGCCTGACCACGCATGACGGCCGCCCGATCGACCTGACGCTCACGACCAACGGTTCGCTGCTCGCTCGCAAGGCGCGCGCGCTGAAGGACGCCGGGCTCACGCGCGTGACGGTCAGCCTCGACGCGCTCGACGATACGTTGTTCAAGCGCATGAACGATGCCGAATTCGCGAGCGCCGACGTGCTCGACGGCATCTTCGCGGCCCAGGCCGTGGGCCTCGCGCCGGTCAAGGTCAACATGGTCGTGAAGCGCGGCACCAACGACAGCGAGATCCTGCCGATGGCCGAGCGTTTCCGCGGGACCGGCGTGATCCTGCGCTTCATCGAATACATGGACGTCGGCACGTCGAACGGCTGGAACATGACCGAGGTGCTGCCGTCGGCGGACGTCATCGCCCGGCTCGCCGAACACTTCCCGCTCGTGCCGCTCGATCCCCACACGGCGGCCGAAACCGCGCAGCGCTGGGGCTATGCGGACGGCAGCGGCGAGATCGGCGTGATTTCGAGCGTCACGCAGGCGTTCTGCGGCGACTGCACGCGCGCGCGGCTGTCGACCGAAGGCAAGCTGTACCTGTGCCTGTTCGCGTCGACGGGCCACGACCTGCGCGCGCTCGTACGCGGCGGCGCGAGCGACGCCGAGATCGCGACCGCGATCGCCCGCATCTGGCAGGCCCGCACCGACCGTTATTCGCAGCTGCGCGGCAGCGCGTCTGCCGACGCCGTGCCCGACGGCGCCGGCAAGCGGGTCGAAATGTCATATATCGGCGGCTGACGCACGCCGCCCTTCCTGCCCGCCGACCATGCCCGCTTCCGCCTCTCCCTCGATTGCCGGCCTGCTGCTCGCAGGCGGGCGTGCCACACGCATGGATGGTGTCGACAAGGGCCTGCAGTTGCTCGACGGCACGCCGCTCGCGCTGCACGTGCTGAGCCGGCTCTCGCCGCAGGTCGACGAGACGCTGATCAGCGCGAATCGCCACGCCGATCGCTATGCCGAACTCGGTGCGCCGTTCGATGCGCGCATCGTCGCGGACGAAACGCCCGACTTCCCCGGCCCGCTCGCGGGCCTGCTCGCCGGCATGCGAGCGGCACGCGCGCCGCTCGTCGCGTGCTCGCCGTGCGACACGCCCTATCTGCCCGCCGACCTCGTCGCACGCTTGCAGGCGGCGCTCGACGCGCAGCAGGCCGACATCGCCATGGCGGTGACCGTCGACGCGCAACACGTGCGCTCGCCACAGCCGACGTTCGCGCTGCTGCGCACGTCGCTGGCCGACGATCTCGCCGCCCGGCTCGCCGCCGGCGACCGCAAGGTGCGTGCGTGGTACGCACGCCACAAGACGGTCGAAGTCGAGTTTCACGACGAGCGTGCGTTTTACAATGCCAACTCCTGGCAGGAACTCGCCGCGCTGGCCCGCCGCTGACGGCACCCGTACGGTTCCCGCCCGCCGCACGCGAAACCCGCGCCCAGGCACCCTCCTCGCGCCACCGGCCACGAACCCGATACGCCTTGCGGCGCAGTCCGACTGATGATCACGCAATCCTCGCCCGCCCCCCGAACCGCACCCGATTCCGATGCCCCGCTGTCGCTCGCCGACGCGCAGGCGCTCGCGTGCCGCTTCGCGGTGCCGGTCGACGCGTGTGACACGGTGACGCTGCGCGATGCACTCGACCGCGTGCTCGCGGCCAACGTGAACGCACCGTTCGACATTCCCGCATACGACAACTCGGCGATGGACGGCTATGCGTTCGACGGCAGCGCCGGCACGCATGCATCGCAGCCAGCGGAGGTCGCGCTGACGGTCGCCGGCACCGCGCTCGCCGGCCATCCGTTCGACGGCGCCGTGGCGTCCGGATCATGCGTGCGCATCATGACGGGCGCGCCGATGCCGGCCGGCTGCGATACGGTGATTCCGCAGGAACGCGTGCGCGCCGACGGCGACACGATCCACTTCTCCTCGCACGACATCGCGCGCGGCGCGAACTGCCGCAAGGCCGGCGAGGATCTCGCGCGCGGCGCGTGCGCGCTTGCCGCGGGCCGCATCCTGCGGCCGTCCGATCTCGGCCTGCTTGCGTCGTTCGGTGTCACCGAGGTTTCGGTGCGCCGGCGCGTGCGCGTCGCCGTGTTCTCCACCGGCGACGAACTGCGCGAGCCCGGCGAGCCGCTCGGCCCCGGCGCACTGTACGACAGCAATCGCGGGATGCTGATCGCGATGCTCGAAAGGCTGCATGTCGACGCGGTCGATCTCGGGATCGTCCGCGACGATCCCGCCGCGCTCGAAGCCGCATTGCGCGGTGCCGTCGCCGCGCAGGCCGATGCGGTGATCACGTCGGGCGGCGTATCGGTCGGCGAAGCCGACTTCACGCGCGACGTCATGGCCCGGCTCGGCGACGTGACGTTCGCGAGCCTCGCGCTGCGTCCCGGCCGGCCGCTCGCGTGCGGCACGCTCGCACGCGCGGCCGATGGCGCCGGTCACACACTGTTTTTCGGGCTGCCCGGCAACCCGGTCGCGTCTGCCGTGACGTTCTACGCGATCGTGCGCCCCGCGCTGCTGACGCTGGCCGGCGCACAGGCCCAGCCGCCGTCGATGCATACAGCACTCAGCACGCATGCGCTGAAGACGCGCCCGGGCCGCACCGACTACCTGCGCGGCATCGCGACACGCGCCGCCGACGGCCGCTGGCACGTCGCGCCGGCCGGCTCGCAGAGTTCCGCATCGCTGAGCGGCCTGTCGGCCGCCAACTGTTTCATCGTCCTGGGCCACGATACCGCGGCAGTCGACGCGGGCACCCCGGTCGACATCCTGCCGCTCGACGGCCTGATCTGAATTCCACTATCGGTATATCTCTACGGGGGCAATCCACACATGAAGAAGCAAATTTCGTCGATCGCCGCGGGGCAGACCGCAAAGGCGCTGATCCTGGTCTACCTGACGTTCAGCGTGCCGATCGTGCTGCTCGGCATTCTCGTCGCGTACATTCGTTACGGCATGGTCGAACTGAGCACGATCCTGAGCGCACTGCTGCTGAACGCGATCCTCGGCTTCGTGCTGCTGTGGATCGCATGCCACGCGTACAACTGGGTCGCATCGCGCTTCGGCGGCATCGAGATCGTGCTGTCCGATCCGCCGGAGGAAGCGTGAGCGGCGCACCGCTGATCCGCGCGGCCCAAGCACACGACGTCGGCGTGATCCTCGCGCTGATGCGCGAGCTGGCCGAGTTCGAGAAGCTCACGCACCTGTTCGTCGCGACCGAGGCCGATCTCGCCGACGCGCTGTTCGGCGAGCAGCCTGCCGCCGAGGCGCGAGTGGCCGAGCACGACGGCGCGATCGTCGCGTATGCGCTGTTCTTCCACAATTATTCGACGTTCCTCGGCCGTCGCGGCCTCTATCTCGAGGATCTGTACGTGCAGCCGTCGCAGCGCGGCACGGGCCTCGGCACCGCGATGCTGCGCCACCTCGCGGCGCTGGCCGTCGAGCGCCGTTGCGGGCGCTTCGAATGGTCGGTCCTCGACTGGAACCAGCCGGCGATCGATTTCTACGAAAAGATGGGCGCAACCGTGCTGCCCGACTGGCGCATCGTACGCGTCACGGGCGACGCACTGGATACGCTCGCCGGCCATTGACCGCGGGCCGACCACGCCGGCAAGCGCTTCAAAAGAAAACGGGCGCCGCAGCGCCCGTTTTTGCTTTCCGGCCGATGTCGGCCATGTGCGTCATGCGTCGTCCGCATCGGCACCGTCTGACCCTTCCGCGCCGAGCAGCCCTGCCGCCGTATCGCCCGGCAGTGCCTCGACCTGCTTCAGCTTGCGGTTCATCACGCGCGTGCGCTGCTCGGCGGCCTCGATCGAACGCGTGACCGTTTCGAGCTGCGACTTCGTGCGCGCAAGCACGTCGCCGAACTTGCCGAACTCCGTCTTCACCGCGCCGAGCACCTGCCACACCTCGCTCGACCGTTGCTCGATCGCGAGCGTACGGAAGCCCATCTGCAGGCTGTTCAACAGTGCGGTAAGCGTCGTCGGGCCGGCAACCGTCACGCGATAGTCGCGCTGCAGCAGGTCGGTCAGCCCCGGGCGACGCAGGATCTCCGCATAGAGCCCTTCGGTCGGCAGGAACAGCAGCGCGAAATCGGTCGTGTGCGGCGGCGCGACGTACTTCTCGGCGATCGTGCGCGCCTCCAGCCGCACGCGTGCTTCGAGCGCGCGGGCCGCTTCCTCGACCGCCACCGCATCGGCACGCTCCTGCGCGTCGATCAGCCGCTCGTAGTCTTCGCGCGGAAATTTTGCGTCGATCGGCAGCCACACGGGCGGCGCGTCGCGCGTGCCGGCCTCGCGCCCCGGCAGCCGGATCGCGAACTCGACGCGCTCGCTGCTCTTCGGCACGGTCGCAACGTTCTTCGCGTACTGCTCGGGCGTCAGCATCTGCTCGAGCAGCGCCTCGAGCTGCACTTCACCCCAGGTGCCGCGCGTCTTCACGTTGGTCAGCACTTTCTTCAAGTCGCCGACACCCGCCGCGAGCGTCTGCATCTCGCCGAGCCCGCGATGCACCTGCTCGAGCCGGTCCGACACGAGCTTGAACGATTCGCCGAGCCGGTGCTCGAGCGTCGCGTGCAGTTTCTCGTCGACGGTGCGGCGCATCTCCTCGAGCTTCGCCGCGTTGTTCGTCTCGATTTCCTTCAGCCGCTGTTCGAGCGTCGCGCGCACCTCGCCGATCCGGCGGTCGTTCGCCTCGGTCAGTTGCGTGAGCTGGCGGTTCAACGTGTCGCCGAACAGCCTGAGCGCGCCCGTCTGCTCCTCGCGCGCCTGCTGCGCCTGGCGCTGCACGCTCTCGCGCATCGCGTCGAACTGCTGCGCATTGCCGGCGACGAGCTTGCCGAGCTGCTGCGCAAAACCTTCGATCTGGTTGTTCTGTACGGTCGCCACGCTCGTCAGCTGCGCGGCGAGCGTCTGTTGAAGCTGCGCGAAACTGCCGGCCAGCTCGGTGCGCGAGCCGCGCGCGTTCTCGACGATCTCGCCGCGCAATTCGCGTTCGAGCCGCTCGACCGCGCGCGCCTGCGCATGCGCGGCGTCCTCGATCTGGTCACCCAGTACTGCCGCATCGTCGTGGCGGCCACCGCCACGCACGAGCGCGACGATCGCCACCGCAAGCGCGACGGCCAGCACGACGACCGCCGCAAGCAACAACGTCATTGTCATGCGCGCGGCTTCCCGATCACGTCAGGGTTGATCGGATTCGGCGGCTGCCCGGCGCGCGGCCCTTCGCCCAGCGCGGCAATCAGATTGTCGGCGGCGAGGTTCGCCATCGCGCGGCGCGTTTTCTCGGTCGCGCTCGCGATATGCGGCGTCAGCACGACGTTCGGCACTTCGAGCAGCGCCGGATGGACGGTCGGCTCGCCTTCGTACACGTCGAGGCCGGCCGCGGCGATCGTCCCGTCGCGCAGCGCGACGGCCAGCGCCGCGTCGTCGACGATCCCGCCACGTGCGATGTTGGTGAGCGTCGCGGTGGGCTTCATCTTCGCGAGCTCGGCCGCGCCGATCGTGTGATGGTTCTCCTTCGTGTACGGCAGCACGAGCACGACGTGATCGGCACGCGCAAGCAGCGCATCCTTCGACACGTATTCGGCATTCAGCTCGGCCTCGATCTCGGGCGCGACGCGCGACCGGTTGTGATAGATCACCTGCATCCCGAAGCCGCGCGCGCGACGCGCGAGCGCCTGGCCGATGCGCCCCATCCCGATGACGCCGAGCGTCGAGCCGTAAATGTCGCTGCCGAGGAAACCGTCGTACGCCCACTTTTGCCAGTGGCCGGCCCGCAGCCAGTGCTCGGATTCGGCGATCCGGCGTGCTGCGGCCATCATCAGCGCCCAGCCGAAATCGGCAGTCGACTCGTTCAGTACGTCGGGCGTGTTGGTGCCGAGCACGTTCGCCGCGTTGAACGCGGCCATGTCGAAATTGTTGTAGCCGACCGCCATGTTCGCCACGACGCGCAGGCGCGGCGCCGCCGCGAGCTCGGCCGCGCCGACCAGGTCCCCTGCCGTCAGCGCGCCGTCCTTGTCGGCCAGACGCGCGGCGAGCGCGTCGGGAGCGAGTGCGTCGCCGTTGTGCCAGTCGACATCGAAATACTGCTTGAGCCGCTCGATCACGTCCGGAAAGATCGGACGCGCGACCAGGATCTTCTGCATCGCCATCTCCGCATGCCGCGGACGGATCGCAGCACGCCATGCGCCGCCGGGACCGCCCGCTCTAGGTTGAAAATCGTCAGCTTACGCCGTGAAGAAGATCCACGACGTCAGCAGGAATACCGGTATCAGCACGACCAGCGCCCAGCCGAGATACGCGAAGAAGCTCGGCATCTTCACGCCGCGCGATTCGGCGATCGCCTTCACCATGAAGTTCGGCGCGTTGCCGATATAGCTGTTCGCGCCCATGAACACCGCGCCCGCGGAAATCGCGGCGAGCGTCGACGCGCCGGTCGTCATCAGCGACTGCGCATCGCCACCCGCGAGGTTGAAGAACACGAGATAGGTCGGCGCGTTGTCGAGGAACGACGACAGGATGCCCGTCGCCCAGAAGTACATCGCGTCGATCGGCTTGCCGTCCGGCCCCGTGACGAGATGGACGATCTGCGCGAATGCGCCGTCGGCACCGGCGCGCAGGATCACGATCACCGGTGCGATCGTCACGAAGATCCCCGCGAACAGCTTCGCGACTTCCTCGATCGGCGCCCAGTTGAACGCGTTGCCCTCGCGCGCGGAGCGCGGCGTCAGCGCGAGCGACGCGAGCGTGACGCCCACGAGCGCGACGTCGCGTACGAGGTTCTGCAGCGCGACGTGCGTGCCCCACACGTCGAACGTGATGCCCGGCTTCCATACGCCGCTCATCAGCACCAGGCCGATCACGGCTACGAGCAGCACGAAATTGATCTTGCCGTCGATCGACAGCCTGTCGTTGTCGGGCGTCGGGTCGAGCACGGCCGGCCGCTCCTCGCCGCCCTTCCGGTAGAAGTACGTATCGAGCATGAAGAACAGCGTCAGCAGCACGACGCAGATGAACAGCATCGGCAGTGCAAGATGCGTGGTCGTCCAGAAGAAGCTCACGCCATTCAGGAAACCGAGGAACAGCGGCGGATCGCCGAGCGGCGACAGCGAGCCGCCCGCGTTCGCGACGAGGAAGATGAAGAAGATCACGACGTGCACGACATGCTTGCGGTTGTCGTTGGCGCGCAGCAGCGGCCGGATCAGCAGCATCGCAGCGCCCGTCGTGCCCATCACGCTCGCGAGCAGCGTGCCGAGCGCGAGGATCGCGGTGTTCAGCTTCGGCGTGCCGTGCAGGTTGCCGTTCACGCAGATGCCGCCCGCGACCGTATAGAGCGCGGTGAGCAGCACGATGAAGGGGATGTATTCCTCGAGCAGTGCATGCACGAGCGTGCCGAACGCGGTGCCCGCGCCGAACGCGAACGCGAACGGGATCAGGAACAGGGCCGCCCACCCGGCCGCAATCTTGCCGAAGTGGTGATGCCAGAACACGGGGGCGACGAGCGGGAACAGTGCGATGGACAGCAGGATCCCGGCGAACGGGATACCCCAGAGTGCAGACAGCGTGGCACCGTCGAGCGTTGCGGCCGATGCAAGCGCGGGAACGGCGCCAAGCGCGATCCCCGACGCCATGCCCGCCCAGGCGGCATGTCGTTTCATGCAGAACTTCCTTGTTCGAGTGGTAGTGGATGCAGCGGGCGCGTCATGCGCCCCGTACGACGATCACGTGTACGCGGTACGGGCCGTGCGCGCCCAGTACGATGGTCTGCTCGATATCGCCCGTGCGCGACGGGCCCGACACGAAATTGACCGCGCGCGGCAATTCGCCGCGCTCCGAGCGGATCAGCGCAAATGCGTCTTCATGACCGGCGACGATCCGCGACGCGGGAACGATTGCGATGTGGGTTTCCGGCAGCAGGCCGGCCGATGCATAGGTGTCGGGGCCGGACAGCAGCACCAGCGAGCCCGTTTCGGCGGTCGCGCAAAAACAGCCGGTGAGGCCGACCAGATCGCCGTCGCGCGGCTTGCGGCATTCGACCGACAGGCCTGCGCCCGCCCAGTCGAAATCGGCGAGCGTGCGCCACGCAACGGCCTGCGTCGGCAGGCCCTGAGCGGAAAGGTAGCGCGCCGCGGCGGCCGGTACCTCGGCAAGTGTCGCGACTTCGTCGACGGTTGTCGACAGGCGCGCCGCTTCGTCGACGAATGCCGCGACGAGATCGGCCGGCGCCGGCGGGCGCGGGCCTTCCGGATGACGGGCAAGATAGTCGGCAACGCCTTCGCGCTCAGCCGCATCGGGTTCGGCCGCACGCCCCTGCGCCGCGCGGATGCGCGCGAGGATCTGGCGACGGGCAGCGGAAGTGTCCATGAACGGTCCTCGTGACGTTGGCGGGCGATACGTCGGATTATACCGGCCGACCTCGCCGCCACGCAGTTTTGGCCGTTCGGCCGACGCTTACTTCGACGCGTCTTCCTCGACCGGCTGCGCGATGCCGAACACCTGGCGCAGGTATGCGAGATACGCCTTGTCGTCGCACATGCTCTTGCCCGGCGAATCCGACAGTTTCGCGACCGGCTGGCCGTTGCAGCGGACCATCTTGATCACGATCTGCAGCGGCACGTAGCCGAGATCGTTGGTGAGGTTCGTGCCGACACCGAACGCGAGCTTGCAGCGGCCGCGGAACCGTTCGTACAACTGCATGACCTTCGGGATGTCGAGCGCGTCCGAGAACACGAGCACCTTGGTCCGCGGGTCGCAACGGTTCGACTCGTAATGGCGCAGCATCCGCTCGCCCCATTCGAACGGATCGCCCGAATCGTGGCGCGCGCCGTCGAACAGCTTGCAGAAGTACATGTCGAAGTCGTTCAGGAATGCATCCATCCCGTAGACGTCCGATAGCGCGATCCCGAGGTCGCCGCGGTATTCCTTCGCCCACATCTCGAAGCCGTAGATCTGCGAATCGCGCAGCCGCGGGCCGAGCGCCTGGCACGCCTGCAGGTACTCGTGCGCCATCGTGCCGAGCGGCGTGATGCCGTGCTTCATCGCATAAAGCACGTTGCTCGTGCCCGCGAACTGCGGGCCGAGGCCGTCGCGCAGGGTGAGCGCGACTTCCTCGTGCCAGACCTTCGAGAAGCGCCGGCGCGTGCCGTAGTCGGCGATCTTGCAGTCGGCGAACTCGGGCTTCGCACCGAGCAGCTTGATTTTCTCGCACAGCCGTTCGCGGCCTTCGCGATAGTCGGGCTCGCGCTGCGTGTTGCGGAAATACACTTCGTTGACGATCGCGAGCACCGGGATCTCGAACAGGATCGTGTGCAGCCACGGCCCGATGATCTCGATGTCGATTTCGCCGTTGCCCTTCGGCGACGGCGTGATCGAGATGTACTTCTCGTTCAGGTGGAACAGCGCGAGGAAATCGACGAAATCGCTTTTGATGAAGCGCATCCGCCGCAGGTAGTCGAGTTCGACGTCGGAAAAACGCAGCGCGCACAGGCCGCGCACCTCGTCGCGGATCTCGTCGATGTACGGCACGAGATCGACGCCGGGCGTGCGGCAGCGGAAACGGTATTCGACGCTTGCAGCGGGGAAGTGATGCAGGACGACCTGCATCATCGTGAACTTGTAGAGATCCGTGTCGAGCAGCGAAGTGATGATCATGATTTACGGCACCGCCAATATCGTGACAGGGCCCCGGCGCACCGCGCGCCGCCCGGTCTGTCGGCCATGTTACCCGAATGCGGGCCCGACCATCGTGAAACCGCCGGCCGCCCGGCGCCGGCCGCCCCGCCGCCCTGCCGGCGTTCGGTACGCGCGCCCGTTGGTGCATCCCCTCGGCGGCCCCCTGCGCGGGCCCCATAAACTAATCACGAAACGATATAAGCCGGATAGCCGACCACGCCATGCGGGTTTTGCGCTTCAGTTACAATGCCGGTTTTGGCGCAAACGCCACCCCATATATACCGCCAAGCAGGAGCGTTTTAATGACTCACGTTGTGACCGAAGGCTGCATCAAGTGCAAATACACGGACTGCGTGGATGTGTGCCCGGTGGATTGCTTCCGTGAAGGTCCCAACTTTCTCGCCATCGATCCGGACGAGTGCATCGACTGCGCCGTGTGCGTCGCCGAGTGCCCGACCAATGCGATCTATGCCGAAGAAGACGTTCCGGGCGACCAGCAGCAGTTCACCGCGCTGAACGCCGAGCTGGCGAAGGACTGGCCGTCGATCACGAAGACCAAGCCGGCACCGGCCGACGCGGACGAGTGGAAGGACGTGCAGGACAAGCTGCACCTGCTCGAGCGCTGATCGCGCGGCGGCCGCAGAAATTTTTTGTGCGCCGCGGCTCAAAAGTGTTGACGACCTGATCAACGCCCCATATAATCTCGTTTCTCTGCTGTTGTTGTTTGTTCCCCGATAGCTCAGTCGGTAGAGCGCCGGACTGTTAATCCGTAGGTCCCTGGTTCGAGCCCAGGTCGGGGAGCCAAAAACGCAAAGGCCCGTTGAAAGTGGACGGGCTTTTTGCTGGTAGACAAACAAGCATGCAGATGTACCGATTTATTCCCCGATAGCTCAGTCGGTAGAGCGCCGGACTGTTAATCCGTAGGTCCCTGGTTCGAGCCCAGGTCGGGGAGCCAAATAGCGAAAGGCCCGTCAATCGACGGGCCTTTTGTTTTTCCGGCCCGCCTTGACGCTTTCATCGTCCGGTCGCGCGCATGCTAGAGTCTCTGTCCCGCATTCGCATCCGGTTCCGTCGATGAAGCACCGTCTCCTCCGCTCAGCCCCCTTCGCCCTCCTGCTTTCCGCATTCGCCGCGGCACCGCTCGCGCACGCGGAGGAAGTCGGCAGCGTCAACACCCATTTCCGCGTCACCGGCTCCGATCGCGTGGTCGTCGAGGCGTATGACGATCCGGTCGTGAACGGCGTGACCTGCTACGTGTCGCGCGCCCGCACCGGCGGGATCAAGGGCACGCTCGGCGTCGCCGAGGATCCGAGCGAAGCGTCGATCGCATGCCGGCAGGTCGGCCCGATCAGCTTCAAGGAGCCGCTCAAGCAGCAGACCGACGTGTTCAGCGAGCGCATGTCGTTCATCTTCAAGACCCTGCACGTCGTGCGCGTGGTCGACGCGAAGCGCAACACGATCGTCTACCTGACCTACAGCGACCGCATCGTCAGCGGCAGCCCGAAGAACGCCGTCACCGCCGTACCGATGCCGGCTGGCACGACGATTCCGGTCAAGTAAAGCCTGCGCCTGCCGGGCGCGCGAGCGATACACTGTCGGTTCGACCGCTTCCGCGCCCGATCATGTCCGCCACCCGCCTTCCAGACTCCGCACGCTACTGGCGCACGCCGCTGCTGCCGGATGCGGATCTCGTCACGGCCACCTATCGCGACCACACGTTCGCGCCCCACTGGCACGATGCGTACACGATCCCCGTGATTCTCGAAGGCGCGGAACGCTTCACCTATCGCGGCAGCGGCTATGTCGCCGAAACCGGCTCCGTGCCCGTCATCAATCCCGGTGAGGTGCATACGGGTTCGCGCGCGGCCGACGAGGGCTGGTGCTATCGCGTCAGCTACATGCCGGTCGAATTCATCCGCGAACTCACCAGCGCGATCGCCGGCCGCCCGCAGGACGCGCCGTGGTTTGCGCCCGACGTGATTCGCGATGCCGATCTCGCAGCCAGGCTCGCGCTGGCGCACCGGATGATGGAGGCCGGCAGCGAGCACTCCCTGCCGTCGCAGCCGCACGGGCAGCCGGCTGACTATCCGATGACGGGCGTACCGCGCATCTACGATCCGCTCGCCGCCGAAACGGCGATGCTGGATGCGTTGTCGACGCTGATCGTGCGCCATGCCGACGCACTGCCGCGACCCGCGCCGCTCGCAGCGGACGAACCGCGCGTCGACGCGATGCGCGAGTGCCTCGCCGCCGATCTCATGTGCACGGTCACGCTGGACGAAGTCGCACAGGCGGCCGGCCTGTCGCCGTTCCATGCAGCGCGCCTGTTCACCCGCACGACCGGCATGCCGCCGCACGCGTGGCGCAACCAGTTGCGCTTGCAGCGTGCGCTGGCGCCGCTGCGCGCGGGCGTGCCCGTCGCCGACGTCGCGGCGGCCAGCGGTTTCGTCGACCAAAGCCACTTCACCCGGCATTTCAAACGCATGTTCGGCGTGCCGCCCGGGCGCTGGCAGGCGAGCTGACGCGCAGCGTCCGGCCCATCGCCGCGATACCGCCGGCACCGCTGCCTCCCGCAAGCGCAAGAACATACAAGCCGGCACACCCCCTGCCCGCTATCCTCCAGTTCATGGAGGAGCACCCTTTGAACCCGACACCCGCATCGCCTGCCCGCCGCCCATTGAACGAATGGCTCGACGGCGCACGCGACACGATCCCGATGATGATCGGCGCCGCCCCGTTCGGCGTGATTTTCGGCACGCTCGTTGGCGGCGGCCCGCTCGCCGCGTGGCATGGTGCGCTGATGTCGCTCGCCGTGTTCGCGGGCTCCGCGCAGTTCATCGCGCTCGGCCTGATCGCGGGCAGTGCGAGCTTCGTCGTCGTGCTCGCGACCACGCTGATCGTGAACCTGCGTCACCTGCTGTACAGCGCAACGCTCGCACCCTATGTCGCCCACCTGCCGCTGCGCTGGCGTGCGACGCTCGGCGCACTGATGACCGACGAGGTGTTCGCGGTCGCCTATGCGCACTACCGGCATTTCCCGCCGGGCGCGATCGGCCCCCACTACTTCTTCGGCTCGGGGCTCGCGATGTACCTGAACTGGCAGGTCTGGACGCTCGCGGGGATCGGCTTCGGCGCGGCCTTCCCGGGCCTGCAGTCGCTCGGTCTCGATTTCGCGATGGCGGCGACCTTCATTGCGATCGTCGTCCCGCAACTCGGCACGCTGCGCTATTTCGCGGCGGCCGTGACGGCCGGCACGCTCGCGTACTTCTGGCAGGGCTGGCCGTACAAGCTCGGGCTGCTCGGCGCAGTCGCCGCCGGCGTCGCGATCGGCGTCGCGCTCACGCTGCTGCACGAACGCACGCGCGCCGGCTCACGCACGGAGGCTGCATCGTGAGCTACGCGCTGCTGATTCTCGGGATGGCCGTCATCACCTACGCGATCCGCTCGACGCTGTTCCTGTTCGGCGAACGGCTGACCTTCCCGCCCCTCGTGCGGACCGCGCTCGGCTTCGTGCCCGTCACCGTGCTGACCGCGATCATCGTGCCGATGGCCGTCTCGCCGCACGGCGGCACGGCCGAGCTGACCTGGCGCAATCCGCAGCTCGTCGGCGCGCTCGCTGCCGTGCTCGTGTCGGCCGCCACCCGCCGCCCGCTCGTGACGATCGCGGCGGGGCTCGCGGTGTTCTTTTTCTGGCAAGGGGTCGTGCTGCCCCACTGGCTGCCCGCCTGAGTACACGCTCGGTTGCGCGCGCTCAAGTTTCCGCCCGGTACGCCGATATAGGGAATGAAGACCCGCCACCGGCCTCGGCGCGCACCGGTCAGTCGACGCTGCGCCCGTCCCGGTGCGCCGTGCCGGCCATCGGCTTGCGCGGGCCGCCATCGAGACGATTCATGGGCCAGATCACCCTTTCCCTCAAGGACGACACGCTCGAGTCCCTGCGCAAGGACTACGACGCGTTCGTCCGCGTGTCGCTGAAACTCGACCCGCAGTTCGCGACGCCGTCGTTCGAGGATTTCCTGCGCGCCAAACTGCTCGACAACATGGTGCCGCTGACCGAGCACGCAGTGCAGCGGATGCTGCAGGGCGGTCAGTACGCGTGGGCAAAACGCACGCTCGACAAGGAATTTCCGGACGTCGTCGCGATCCTGATGCGACAGGCCGGCGAATTCGGCTTCGGCTTCGCGTCGCGCTCCGAATGGACCCCCGACGAACTCGCGAAGGCTTGCCGCGATTGGGCAAAAGCGATCGTCGCCGAAGCCCAGGGCGACCCATCGCTGATCGATCCGCTCGCTTCGCAGATCAAGGGGGCGGCGCAAGACATCCAGACGCTCGAGGAACTGATGCAGACGCCTGCGTGGCGGCTCGCGGAATCGCTGCGACAACGAGTCTACGAGGCCAAGCTCGCGTGCGAGATGAGCGTCGGCAGCACCGCGCGCGACAAGCTCGGCGAACTGCGCGGACTGCTGCGGCTCGGGCTCTCGCACGGCTCGTTCCAGAAGCAGGAAGCGCAGCAGATCATGGAGTACCTGCGGCTGCTGAAGCCGGAGATCTTCGTCGAGGAACCGTACGACGTCTTCGCCCGCCTCGCCGCGTGGCTGCGCAGCGTATTCACCCCGGCTGCCGCGCGGCCGGCGCAGGGCCAGGGACAAGGGCAAAGCCAACGGCGACCGTAACGGCACGCCCGATCGCATCGACACATGAAAGCGGCCCGATTCGCGCAATGCGAACCGGGCCGTGGGATGGCCACCGTCGCGACGCCCCCTCCGGGACGAGCGTCGCGCGGCGTCGGGCACCGCTTACTGCGTGGCGCCCTGGGCCGATGCACCGCCTTCCGCGCCGACCGACGCGCCGCCTTCGGTCGCTTCACCGGCCTTCGCCTTGGCCGAGCCGACATGGCTCTTGGCCGACTTCGCGGCATGCTTCGTGTGCTTCTTGGCCGAATGGACGGCCGACGACGCGGTATCCTTCGCGCCGTCGGCTGCCGCGCCGACCGCATCGGTTGCACCGCCAGCCGCGTTACCCGACGCATTCGCGCCCGCACTGCCCTGCATGCCGGCACCAGCGCCCGCAGCCGGCGTCTGCGCCTGTACGCCGGCACCGGCAGCGCCCTGTACCGCCGTGCCCGTCTGGGCAAATGCGGCCGAAGTGGCGAACGCCGTCAGCGCGGCACCGATCAGCATCGTACGAATCTTGGACATGGCAATTCTCCTCAGGAAGTTGTGAGCCCGAACCGCAGCGATGCGGTCCGTTGCGTTCCCGCCGCAACACGCAGCAGGTACGACAAAAGACCCGCGGCCGGCACGGCCGGTTCGCGAATCTCTCAGACTGTTACCCACCGTTTCATTTGCTGACGAATGGCTCACACTCCCTAACATCTGCCTCCGGCGGCCGGCCGCGCTCGCGCGCCGGCCCGCGGTGCCGTATGATGCGAGGCGATTCCTCCCGCGCATTGCGCACCCTCTTCGTCATGCCCAACCTGGATTTCACGCTGACCGGCGAATACGTCGAGCTGCACAACCTTCTCAAGATCACCGGCCTCGCGGACAGCGGCGGCACCGCGAAGCTGATCGTCGCGTCCGGCGCGGTGAAAGTCGACGGCGCGGTCGAGCTGCGCAAGACCTGCAAGATCCGCGCGGGCCAGGTCGTCCTGCTCGGCGACACGCGCATTGCCGTGCGCGAAGCCTAGGGCCGACGGTTCCCCCTGCCTGCGACATGGCCATCGGCGCGCGCGTTCGACACGGTTCGAATAAAGCCGTAAGCTAGCCGTCTCTCAAAATAAATACATATAGCGCGGGCCCGCACCCGCGCGAGCGCCCATTCCATGTCGCATTCCGGTCTTACGCGGACGGCCGCCGCGCCGCCGTCCCTGTCCAGTCACGCCGCCGATACCGCGCGCCTCGCCGCGCCGCTCGCGATCGCGCAGCTCTCGCAGATGGCGATGAGCGTCACCGATACCGTGCTGCTCGGCTCGCTCGGCCCCGATTCGCTCGCGGCGGGCGGGCTCGGCGCGAACTTCTTCTTCGTCATCGTGACCGTGCTGCAAGGCGTGCTGTCGTCCGTCAGCGTCAGCGTCGCGCACGCGCGCGGCGCCAAGGCCGACGAGCGCGTGCCCCACATCTACTGGACCGGTTTCGCGCTGTCCGTACTGCTCGCGATTCCGGCCATCATCGCGCTGTCGCTGTCCGAACCGATCCTGCTGATGTTCCACGAGCCGCCATTGCTCGCGCATCACGTCGGCGAATACACCGGCATCCTGCGCTTCGCCGCGCTCGGCAGCCTGATCGGCGTCGGGCTGATGCGCGCATTCCTGCCGGCGATCGGCGCGGCGCGCCGGCTGCTGTGGGTGTCGATCGGCGGCGTCGGCGTCAACGGCGTGCTGAACTACGGGCTGATCCACGGCGCGTTCGGGCTGCCGCGCCTCGGCTTCCTCGGTTCGGCGGTCGCAACGACGATCACGATCTGGCTTACCGCACTCGCACTGATCTGGCTGCTGCACGGCCGGCAACGCTTCCGTCATTTCGTCACGGCCGCGCGCCCGAAGCTGCCGATGATGGGCGAACTGATCGGCATCGGCTGGCCCGTTGCGATCACGTACGGCGTCGAATCGACGCTGTTCCTCGCGACCGGCCTGACGATCGGCGTGCTCGGCGCGACGTCGCTGGCCGCCCACCAGATCGCGCTGAACGTCGCGTCGGTGGCGTTCATGGTGCCGCTCGCGATCGGCCAGGCCGCCAACGTGCGGGTCGGTTACTGGGTCGGCGCAGGGGCGCCGGTCGCCGCGCGGCATGCGGGCTTCGTCGCACTCGGCCTCGGGGTCGCGTTCATGACGCTGTCGGGCATCGTGCTGATCGTCGCACCGCATGCGATCGTCGGCCTGTACCTGAACCTCGACGATCCGGCCAACGCGGCCACCGTGTCGCTCGCCGCGTCGCTGCTCGGCATCGCCGCGGTGTTCCAGATCGTCGACGGCGCGCAGACCGTTGCGTCGGGTGCGCTGCGCGGCCTGAAGGACACGCGCATCCCGATGCTCGCGGCGACCCTCGGCTACTGGGGCATCGGTTTTCCGACCGGCTACTGGTTCGCGTTCCACGTGGGCCTCGGTGCCCGCGGCCTCTGGTGGGGCCTCGCGGCCGGCCTCGCCAGCGTGGCCGTGCTGATGGCATGGCGCTTCCATCTGAAGAGCGCGTCGTTCGTGACGTCGCCGCACTGAGCGCGACAAGACGCGAAATCCGGGCCGGCGCTATGCTAGTCGGCTGAAGACATCAAGACGCCGCGCGAGCGGCGCGACTGCCTCACGATACGTCTGATTACGTCTGATGTCGCGCGACCACGCGCGGCCTTTCCCCTTTCCTGGAGGAGTGGATCATGAACGAAGCAGTTCGGATGGAACGCGATACGTTTGGCGAGATCGCCGTGCCGGCCGACCGGCTCTGGGGCGCGCAGACCGAGCGCTCGCTGCAGAATTTCCGGATCTCGACCGAGAAGCAGTCGCCCGAGCTGATCCACGCGCTCGCGATCGTCAAGCGCGCCGCAGCGGCCGTGAACCAGTCGCTCGGCGTGCTGGCCGACGACAAGGCGCGCGCGATCATCGACGCGGCCGACGAGATCATCGCCGGCAAGCATCCGCGTGAATTCCCGCTCGCCGTGTGGCAGACGGGCTCCGGCACGCAGACCAACATGAACCTCAACGAGGTGATCGCGAATCGCGCGAGCGAACTGATGGGCGGCGAGCGCGGCGAAGCGCGCAAGGTTCATCCGAACGACGACGTCAACCGCGGCCAGTCGTCGAACGACGTGTTCCCGACCGCGATGCACGTCGCGGCCGCGTACGCGATCGTCAACCACCTGCTGCCGGCGCTGCGTACGCTGCGCACGACACTCGACGCGAAGTCGAAGGCGTTCGCGGACATCGTGAAGATCGGCCGCACGCACCTGCAGGACGCGACGCCGCTCACGCTCGGCCAGGAGTTTTCCGGCTACGTCGCGCAGCTCGACCAGAGCATCCGTCACGTCGAATCTGCGCTGCCGCACCTGTACGAACTCGCGCTCGGCGGCACGGCGGTCGGCACGGGGCTGAACGCGCATCCGGAGTTCGCGGTGCGCGTCGCCGATGAAATCGGCCGGCTCGCGAAGCTGCCGTTCGTGACGGCGCCGAGCAAGTTCGAGGTGATGGCGGCCGCCGACGCGCTGGTGTTCGCGCACGGCGCGCTGAAGACGGTCGCAGCCGGCCTGATGAAGATCGCGAACGACGTTCGCTGGCTCGCGAGCGGGCCGCGCTGCGGGCTCGGCGAGCTGTCGATTCCCGAGAACGAGCCGGGCAGCTCGATCATGCCGGGCAAGGTGAACCCGACGCAGTCCGAAGCCGTGACGATGCTGTGCTGCCAGGTGTTCGGCAACGACGTCGCGGTCAACGTCGGCGGCGCGAGCGGCAATTTCGAGCTGAACGTGTTCCGGCCGATGATCGCGCACAACGTGCTGCAATCGGTGCGGCTGCTCGCCGATGGCGCACAGAGCTTCAACGATCACTGCGCGGTGGGCATCGAGCCGAACCGCTCGCGGATCGACCTGCTGCTGAACGAATCGCTGATGCTCGTGACGGCGCTCAATCCGCACATCGGCTACGACAAGTCGGCGCAGATCGCGAAGAAGGCGCACAAGGAAGGCACGACGCTGAAGGCGGCCGCGCTCGCGCTCGGCTACCTGACCGAGGCGGAATTCGATGCGTGGGTACGACCCGAACAGATGATCGGGTCGCAGTAACGGCAGGACGACGGGCGCGGCGCGATGCGCGGCGCCCGCAGCGGTCAGACCGCGCCCTTCGCGACCTCTTCCGGTTTCATCTCGACGATCTTGTCGAGCGCGGCCCGCACGTCGGCCGCATATTTCGCGAGCACCCTCTGCTCGTCGGTCTCGGGCACGAACGGCGGCACCGGCACCGGGTTGCCGTTCTCGTCGACCGCGACGAACACGACGAGGCAATCGGTCGTCTGGCGCAGCATGCCGCCCTTCGGATCGCCGGCATGCACGGACACATGGATGTGCATGCTGGTACGGCCCGTCGCAACGACGCGCGCCTTCAGCTCGACCAGGTTGCCGACCATGATCGGACGCTGGAAACGGATGTTGCCGACGCTGACCGTCACGCAATAGCGGCTCGACCAGACGGCCGCGCACGCATACGCGACCTCGTCGATCCACTTCATCAGCGCGCCGCCATGCACCTTGCCGCCGAAGTTCACGGAGGACGGCTCGGCGAGGAAGCGGAATACGGTTTCGGTGCGGTCGAGGGCGGCCGGTACGGGGGACGGTTGGGACATCTTGTTGGCTCCAGGCGGCAGGGGCGCTGTAATCGGGCCATTATACGTTGCACTGCGGCAACGCGCCGCGGAGCGCCCCGTGTGGCGCGGCTGCCGGGGCTGCGGCCGGCGCGCGCACGGCCGGCACCGGTCAGCGGCGCACCGTGATGCCCTGATCGATCGTTCCGTACATCTCGATGCTGCCGCCGCGCTCGCCGGCCGTACCCGCACCGCCCTGCGCGCAGGCCGCACAAACAAGCGCGGCCGCCAGCAAACAGAAAATCGTCTTCATCGTTGCATCGTGTCACGTGCGGCCGCCCGCTGCGGCCGCTTTCGGCCATTCTACGCGCGCCCGGCAAGCCGCCGCAGCCCGGTTCCGCCGCATCGACGACGCCGGCGCCACTGCATTCGACATTTCAACCAAAAGCGAAACATCGAATGCGCGCGCCCACTACACTGAAGCTCATCCCGCCTGACGAGACACGACGATGACCGACCAAGACGACCACCACTTCCCGGGCCTGAGCCGCATCGGCTCGCTGATCGCCGACCCCGGGCGCGCCGCGATGCTGTGGGTGCTGATGGACGGCAGCGCGCGACCCGCAGGCGAACTGA
Organism: Burkholderia lata; assembly: GCF_000012945.1. NCBI lineage: Bacteria > Pseudomonadati > Pseudomonadota > Betaproteobacteria > Burkholderiales > Burkholderiaceae > Burkholderia > Burkholderia lata. The sequence goes on along the minus strand of NC_007510.1, from coordinate 1,137,413 downwards.
CAATGATCGCGGGGCTGTCGCCGTCCGCCGCAAGCGCCCACCTCGCGCGCTTGACCGAAGGCGGCCTGCTCGCGCTCGACGTGCGCGGCCGGCACCGCTACTACCGGATCGCATCGGCCGACATCGCGGCCTCGCTCGAGGCGCTCGCGAACGTCGCCCGCGCGGCCGCGCCGCATCGCCCGGTTCCGGCGCCGTCCCGCACGGTCCCGGCCGAATTGCGCTATGCGCGCACCTGCTACGACCACATGGCCGGCGAACTCGCGGTGCGCATCTTCGACGGGCTCACCGCGCGCGGCTGGCTGCTGGCCGACGGCGATGCGATCGAGACCACCGAACTCGGCACCCAGGCGCTCGCGCAATGGGGCATCGACGTCGCGCAGCAGCGCACGCGCCGGCGCCGCTTCGCGTGCGGCTGCCTCGACTGGAGCGAACGGCGCTCGCATCTCGGCGGCGCACTCGGCGCAGCGCTGCTCGAGAGCTTCTGCGCGCACGGCTGGATCGAGCGCTCCGCACGGCCGCGCGTGCTGCGCGTCACCGTGCCCGGACAGCAGGTTTTCGACGGGTGGCTTACGTCCGCTTGACGCCCGGATTGCGTCTGCACGACAACGGCGCGCGATCGACAGGTTTTGTTACATCGCGTGCCATTCGACTTACAAAACACCGAGCATTGAAACAGGCCGAGCGGATATTGTGAACTCAACGGCACGAATCGACGCGCCGCGATAAAGACGAAGACGCTCACCATGGCCACCCTGTTCACGCTCAAGCGAACCGCTCGCTGCACGCTGCTCGCGTTCGTCGCGCTTGCGGCACTGCCCCCCGCATTCGCGCAATCGGCCGGCGCCCCGCCCTATGCGGCCGCGGCACGGCAAGCGGGCGGCGATCCGCCCAGCCGTGTCGCGCGACTCAATTACCTGTCGGGCGCCGTGACGACAGAGCCGGCCGGCACCGATACGTGGTCGTATGCCGCCGTGAACCGGCCGCTGACGACCGGCGACCAGCTCTGGAACGATGCCGGTGCACGCTCAGAACTGCACATTGGCTCGAGCGCGGTGCGGCTCGGCGAGTCGACGAGCCTGTCGGTGCTGAATCTCGACGACACGACGACCCAGCTGAAAGTGGGGCTCGGCACCGTATCGACGCACGTGCGCGATCTGCCGGCCGGCGGATCATACGAAATCGACACGCCCAATCTCGCGCTCGGCATCACGGGCCCCGGCGACTATCGCGTCGACGTCGCACCGAACGGTGCGAGCACGACGGTCACGGTGCGTAGCGGCAGTGCGACCGTCTACGGCAGCAACGGCCAGTACCCGCTTTCGCCCGGACAGCAGGTCGTGTTCACGGGCACTGACCTGCAGGTCGCGCAGCAATCGGCCGCCCCGGGCCCCGATCCGCTCGACCAGTGGGCCGCCAGCCGCGACGCGGCCGAGGAGCGCTCGGTGTCGGCCCGTTATGTGTCCCGCGACATTCCCGGCTACCAGGATCTCGACGCGAACGGCACGTGGCGCGAAACCCCGAATTACGGCCAGGTATGGGTACCGAACGACACGCCGGCCGACTGGGCGCCGTATCACGACGGCCACTGGATCTGGCAGGCACCGTGGGGCTGGACGTGGGTCGACGACGCGCCGTGGGGTTTCGCACCGTATCACTACGGCCGCTGGGCATACGTGGACGATAGCTGGGCCTGGGTACCGGGCCCGCTGGTCGTCAGCCAGCCGCCGGTCTATGCACCGGCACTCGTCGCGTTCGTGGGCGGTGGCGGCGGCCCCGACTGGAGCGTCGCGCTCACGGTGGGCGGCGTCGCCGCGGCCGGTTGCGCGTGGTTCGCGCTCGGCCCGGGCGAACCGTGGCATCCGGGCTGGGGCGGCTGGAGCCCGCACTACTACGACCGCGTGAACCGCAACTTCGTGGTGAACAACGTCAACGTGAACAAGACCGTGAACGTGACGAACATCACCAATATCACCAACATCAACAAGACGTACGTGAACTTCCGCGCGCCGCATGCGATCACGGCCGTACCGGCATCTGCGTTCGTGCACGGCCAGCCGGTCGCGCACTTCTCGCAGCACGTCGATCCGCAGCAATGGCGCAACGCACACGTCACGCCGGGGACACCGGGCATTGCGCCGGTGCGCCAGAGCTTCACGGGCGGGCTGCGCAATGCGAGCTACCGTCCGCCTGCAGCGATCGCCCAGCACCCGTACGTCGCGACGCGCAATCCTGCCGTGCCGGCCGCGTATCGCGACCAGGCCGCGGCCCACCTCGCGCAGCAAGGCGGGCGTGTACCGGGTGCCGGCGTCCCTGTCGTGAAGACGAACGTGCCGGGCGACTATACGGCTCGCCCGGTCCGCGTTCCGGGCGAGCCGGGCGGCGGTGCATGGGCGATGCACAACGTTCAGCTCGTGAATCCGCACGGCCCCGTCGTGCAGCCGGGTCATGCTCCTCGCGAAGGCCAGCCGGCTGCCGTACAGGCCGGGCGGCCGGGCGCACCGATGCCGGGCATGCCGAATGTCGCGCGGCCGGCGAACGGCGAAAACCCCAACGCAGCGCGTTTCGCCAACGGCGGCATGCCGCAGGCCCCCGGCAACCCGACGCCGCACCCGGCAGCCGGGCCCGGCAACGGCGTCCCGCATCCGCCGGTCACGACCATCGGTGCGGCGGGCATCGGCAATGCGCACGCAGCCGAGGCTCCATCGCCCGCGTGGATGCAGCCGCACACACCGATGGAACGTCAACGCCCTGCTCCGCCGACCGCGCTCCACGCGGCGGGACAGAATGCGCTGCCGCCGGTGCGCAGCGCAGCGGTGCCGCATCCGGAAGGCGTGCCGACACCGCAGGGCGCGCAGCCCGGCAGCCGGAACGAAGCGCCGCGCGCCCTGCCGCAACCGCGGCTGGACAACACGGCACAGATTCCTCAGCCGCGTCCGCGCCCCGATTTCCAGACGCCGACCCAGCATGGGCAACCGCAATCGGAACGGGCGGCCCCTGCGCCGCAACCTCACCCCGAATTCGCGCAACCGGCGCCGCATCGCGAAGTCGCGCCGCCACGTGTGAACGAGTACCGTCCGCCGGCCCCCGCCGTGCATGACATGCCGCGCCCGCAACCGCAGGCGCCGCGCATGGAGCCGCGGCCACAACCCGCGCCGCGTATGGAGCCACGACCGCAACCGGCGCCACGCATGGAACCACGCCCGTCGATGCCAGCACCGCACATGGAACCGCGGCCGCAACCGGCGCCGCACGTCGAGGCGCCACACCCGAGCAACCCGCCGCCGCAAGGCGGTCACGAAGAGCGGCATCGCCAGTAAGTGCCGCAAACGTGAAACAAAAAGGCCCGACCGGTATCAGCCGGTCGGGCCTTGTTCCTGCGGGGCGCGGATCGATGCATCCGCGCGGCCCGAGTCGCGCGATCAGACCGCCATCGGCGCGGTCAGCGGCTCATGGTGGCGGTAGCCGACGAGCGAGAAATCGGACGGCTCGATCTGCTCCAGCCACTCGGGCGCGTAGACGCCCGTCTTCGCGTATTCCGGCACGCGCTCGGCAATCTCGAGCCGCGGGCTGTCGTAAGGCTCGCGCGTGAGCTGGCGCTGCAGCATGTCGAGCTGGTTCTCGTAGATATGGGCGTCGCCGATGAAGTACGTGAACCAGCGCGGCGTATAGCCCGTCAGCCGGCCGACGAGTTCCAGCAGCGCGGCCCCTTCCGTCAGGTTGAACGGCGTGCCGAGGCCGACGTCGTTGCTGCGGATGTACAGGCACAGCGAGATTTCGCGCTTCGTCGCATTCGGCAGGAACTGGTACAGCAGATGGCATGCGGGCAGCGCGATCTGGTCGAGCACGGCCGGATTCCACGCGTGAAACAGGATGCGACGGTCGGCCGGGTTCTCCATGATCGTATCCAGGCACTGGCGCAACTGGTCGATCGCCTTGTAAAGCAGCACCTTCGGCGCGCCGTCTTCGTCGAAACGCGTGACGATCCGGAAGCCGCGGCGCGTCGCATCGTCGATCTGCGCATCGGCACCCGCGTCGAGCACCTTGTAGCCCGGCCACTGGCGCCATTGCACGCCGTACACGTCACCGAGATCGTCGACGCCCTGGCGATACGGGTTCGCGAGCCATTGCGCGTTCTCGTTCGCGTTCGCGTCCCACACCTTGCAGCCGAGAGCGCGGAAATCGGCCGCGCTGCGCGACGCGCGCAGGAAGCCGACCAGTTCACCGATCGCGGACTTGAACGCGAGCTTCTTGGTCGTCACGGCCGGGAAGCCTTGCTGCAGGTCGAAGCGCAGCATCGCGCCCGGCATGCTGATGGTGCGGATTCCCGTGCGGTTCTCCTGCCAGGTGCCGGTATCGAGAATGGTACGAACGAGGTCGAGATACTGTTTCATGCGGGTTCCTTCGGCCGCGAGGGCGGCCGTACCCGCCAATTTTAGCAAGCGTGATGCGGAAGCTCCGGTAACGGCGCCGAAAACCCTGCCAGCGTGTCGCCGCGGTCGCGCATCCCGTGTGCGCACATCAGCCGGTAGAGCGTGACGCGCGACACGCCGAGTTCGCGCGCGGCATCCGCGAAACGGCCGCGATGTCGCAACAGCGCCTGCTCGATTGCCTGCCGTTCGGCCGCCTCGCGCGCCTCCAGCAACGACACGGGCGCGAGCGTCGCAAAGTCGTTCAGCTCGAGATCGGCCGCGGTGATCATCCGGCCCTCCGACATGACGATCGCGCGACGCACGCGATTGATCAGCTCGCGCACGTTGCCCGGCCACGAATAGCCGTACAGCGACGCGACCGCGTCAGGGGAAAAGCCGCGCAAGCGACGATGCGCATCGCCCTTGAAACGCTCGAGCATGTGGCGCGCGAGCACCTCGATGTCCTTGCCGCGCGCGCGCAGCGGCGGCTCCTCGATCTTCAGCACGCACAGGCGGTGGAACAGGTCCTCGCGGAACCGCCCTTCGCGCAGCGCCGCTTCCATGTCCACGTGGGTCGCGCAGATCACGCGCACATCGACCGGCACCGACACATGGGCACCCAGCCGCTCGATCTTGCCTTCCTGCAGGAAGCGCAGCAGGCTTGCCTGGCTTTCGAGCGGCAAATCGCCGATTTCATCGAGAAACAGCGTGCCGCCGTTGGCGGCCTCGACGCGGCCGATCTTGCGCTGGTTCGCGCCGGTGAATGCGCCGCGCTCATAGCCGAACAGTTCGGCCTGCAGCAGCGTCGACGGGATCGCGCCGCAATTGATCGCGATGAACGGCGCTTGCGCACGCGACGAACGCTCGTGAATCGCAACCGCCGTCAGTTCCTTGCCCGTACCCGATTCGCCGGAGATGAACACCGGCGCGTCGGTTGCCGCGACGCGACGAATCGTCCTGAAGAGCCCGAGCATCGCATCGCAGGTTCCGACCATTTCGCCTTCGCTGCGTCCGGCGCCGACAGGCGGTGCAACGGGTTCGGTCAGCGCGACCATCCCGTGTGCATGACCGACGGTCTCGACGATCCGCGACGTCTCGTACGGCATCGTCACGTAGTCGAAACAGTAGTCGCGAATGAGATGGCGCAGCGTAGCGTCCTGCAACTGGCCGCGGCGCGTCGCCGCGATCCAGCCGATGTGCTGAATGCTCAGACAGGTTTCGAGTTCGCGCAGGTCCGAGGGCTTGAAGCCCGGCGAAAAATCGAGCAGCCCGGCAGTTGCGACGCCATGCTGTACGACGCGCCGTACGTCTCGCACGGTCTCCGCGAGATCGACACGCCAACCGCACTCGTCGAAATGGCCGCGCAACGCGTCGTTCGGTTCGCGCGAATAGTAGATCACGTGCCGCTGATCGGCTCCCATATGCTCACCCCGTTCATCAACCGTCTAACGATTGCCGTGCACGCCAGATCACGTGCGAAAAGGATCGAATCGGGTCAGCCGAAGGTGGCTCGATTCGCCATGCCGATGCGCGACGACAAAGCCTCGCATGATGGCGCTTATCTTGCGTCCAGTTATTTTGATCAAGACAGCTTAGTTATAGGCACTGAATACGACAATCCGATTTCAGCGCGGTGAGCGATGCGGCCGTATCGCTCAGGAGGTCGATGCATGTCAATCGTCTGCACATAGCACCCGCGCAGCGATACGTTCTGTCATCAACACTTGCGACGATTTTCATCCTTGAAGCGTATCGATTGAATCCGCAGTATTCCCGAGCCCCCTCGTTTCAGGCCTGAAACATTTTCCGTCGTTTTCCGACACAATTCGCAACGCTTGAGCACGAATCGCAGTCTCGACAACGGTCCCGGCGCGATGGCATGCATTTCGCTGAACATGGAAACCGTCGGAGACAGCGACCATGCGCAAACATCTTTTACTTTCTTTCGTGCCGATGGCCATTGCGGTCGCGGCCGCCGGCCCGCCTACGCCCGCACGCGCAGACGACAACACGAATCCGGATCGCGCCATGCTGCTTGCGGCCAACGCGCCGAGCATGCAGCACGGCAACGGGTTCGGCATCGTGACCGTGTCGTCACCGCAACCGCTAACGGCCGGCAGGACGTCGGTGACGCTGTGGGACGAAATCCCGCCGCCGCCTCAATTGCCGATGCCGCTCCCGGCACCGCAGCCGGGCGATGTGCAGCACGCGATGGAAGGCACCGCGCAAGGCAGCACACATCAATGATGCACAAGCCGATTCATTTGATAAGGATGACGTATTGATTTGAGCGAACCGGATTGCATCGATCGGATGCCGGCATCGTCGATCTCGCAACACGAAACGGTTTTTGTGCTCCGTCCCCCGGCGGGCACTCTTTTTATTCATTCCGTCGCCGCGACGCATTGCCTCGAGCGTCGCGGCGCGCAGTGCAGGAGCGGATACGCGCACCCGGAACCGGCGCGCGCCGCCGTTCCGGTAGAATCGGCGCCATTCCGGTTTTCCTTTCCCCGACCTTCATGACGACGTTGACCCTGATCGTCGCGCGTGCCCGCAACGGCATCATCGGCCGCGACAACCAGTTGCCCTGGAAACTTCCCGAAGATCTCGCCTTCTTCAAGCGCACGACGATGGGCGCACCGATCGTGATGGGCCGCAAGACCCACGAGTCGATCGGCCGGCCGCTGCCGGGCCGCCGCAATATCGTCGTCACGCGCGACGCGACGCGTCGCTTCGACGGCTGCGACACGGTCACGTCGCTCGCCGATGCGCTGGCGCTCGCCGCGCGCGACGGCGCGCCCGAAGCGTTCCTGATCGGCGGCGCGCAGCTCTACACGGAAGGTCTCGCACTCGCCGACAAGCTGGTCGTCACCGAGATCGATGCCGACTTCGATGGGGACGCCTCGTTCCCGGCGCCCGACGCCGCGCAGTGGCAGGAAGTGTCGCGCGATGCGCACCACGCGGCCGCACCGAACACGTTCGGCTACGCGTTCGTCGTCTACGAGCGCAAGCGCGGCTGACGCATCACGCGCCATGAAAAAAGCCCGACCGGCTCATGCCGGTCGGGCTTTTTGTTTGATGGCGGCCGATGCCGCGCGCCGCTTACTGCCCGGCGATCGTCATCTGCTCGATCAGCACCGAGCCCGTTTCCTTCGTGCCGCGCACGATCGAATCGGCGCCGATCGCAACGATATGCCGGAACATTTCCTGCAGCGTGCTCGCGACGGTGATTTCCTCGACCGGATACTGGATTACGCCGTTCTCGACCCAGAAGCCCGCCGCACCGCGCGAATAGTCACCCGTCACGTAGTTCACGCCCTGCCCCATCAGCTCGGTCAGCAACAGGCCCGTGCCGAGCTTCTTCAGCATCGCGTCGAAATCGTCGCCTGCCTGCGTGTTCGAGCTGCGCAGCGCGAGGTTGTGCGAGCCGCCCGCGTTGCCGGTGGTCTGCGTGCCGAGCTTGCGCGCCGAATAGGTCGACAGGAAGTAGCCTTCGACGACGCCATCCTTGACGACGCTGCGCGCACGCGTGCGCACGCCTTCCTCGTCGAACGGCGCGCTGCCCATCGCGCGCGGCACGTGCGGATCCTCGACGACCTGGATGTGCGGTGCGAACACCGGCTTGCCGAGGCTGTCGACGAGGAACGACGTCTTGCGGTACAGCGCGCCGCCGCTCACCGCCTGCACGAATGCGCCGAGCAGGCCGGCCGCGAGCGGCGCCTCGAACAGCACGGGCACCTTGCGGGTGTCGAGGCGGCGTGCGCCCATCCGCGCCAGCGCACGCTCGGCCGCGTAACGGCCTACCGCTTCGGGTGCCGCGAGATCGATCGCGCTGCGCTTCGACGAATACCAGTCGTCGCGCTGCATGTGACGCCCGCTGCCCGCGATCGGTGCGCATGCGATGTAGTGGCGCGAGTACGGGTAGCCGGACAGGAAGCCGCGCGACGTGGCCAGCACGAATTGCGAATGCTGGGCCGACACGCTTGCGCCTTCCGAATTGCGGATCTGCGGGCTGACCGCGAATGCGGCGTCTTCCGCGCGGCGGGCGAGCTCGACCGCCTCGTCGGCCGTCAGCGCCCACGGGTGGTACAGGTCGAGGTCACGCGGGTCGGTTTCGAGCAGTTCGGCCTCGGCCAGGCCGGCCGCTTCGTCCTCGGCCGTGAAGCGTGCGATGTTGTACGCGGCGGCGACGGTATCCTTGATCGCGCCCGGCGAAAAATCCGACGTGCTCGCGTTGCCGCGCTTCTTGCCGATGAACACGGTCACGCCGACCATCTTGTCGCGGTTGTGCTCGATCGTTTCGACCTCGCCGCGGCGCACCGACACCGACAGGCCGTCGCCCTCGGAGATTTCGGTCGCGGCGTCCGTCGCGCCGAGTGCCTTCGCATGGCGAAGGATGTCCGAGGCGATTTCTTTGAGCTGGTCCTGCGTGTGCGGGAAATAGCGCGCTTGTACGTCGAGATTGGCTGCCATCGTCTAGATATCCGGTGGCGGGCGGGCGCCCGCATGTTCAAAATGTTGCGTATCCCGCGATCATAGCAAGGTCCGGGGCCGGGCACCGACAAGCTTGGGGTGTCCGCGGCGCGATACAATGCCGTCCATGACACGCAAAACCCGAATCCAGCCGATCGAGCATGCCGCCGAAGACGACGACAATGGCTACGATCGCCCCAGCAAATCCCAGTTGAAGCGCGAGATGCACGAGCTGCAGGTGCTCGGCCAGGCACTCGTCGATCTGCCGAAAGACGCGCTGAAACGCATGCCGATGCCCGAAAGCCTCGCGGACGCCGTGCGCGAGGCGCGCCGAATCACCGATCACGAAGGCAAGCGCCGCCAGCTCCAGTACGTCGGCCGCGTGATGCGCTCGCTGACCGACGACGAGACGGCCGCGCTGCGCACCGCGCTCGACGCGCAACGCGGCGTGAACAAGGCCGCGACGGCCCGCCTGCACTGGATCGAACGCACCCGCGAACAGTTGCTCGCGAACGACGACGCACTGACCGAATTCCTGCGCCAGCACCCGGAAGCCGATATCCAGGAAGGCCGCACGCTGATCCGCAACGCACGCAAGGAAGCGCAGCAAGGCAAGCCGCCGCGCTATTTCCGCGAGCTGTTCCAGTGGATCAAGACCGCCGGCGGCACGTCCAATGCGGACGACGAAGCGGCGGACGACGCCGGAGACGACCATGACGACGACGAAGCGTAACCACCCGGACGAGCTCGTCGTCGGCCTCGTGTCGATCAGCGACCGCGCGAGCACGGGTGTCTACGAGGACAAAGGCATTCCCGCGCTGCAGGAATGGCTCGCCGGCGCGCTGGTGTCGCCGTGGCGCGCCGAAACGCGCCTGATCCAGGACGATGCGCCCACGATCTCCGCCACGCTCGCCGAGCTCGTCGACGTCGCGGGATGCGACCTCGTGCTGACGACGGGCGGCACGGGCCCCGCGCGCCGCGACGTGACGCCCGAGGCCACGCTGGCCGTGGCGACGAAGGAAATGCCGGGATTCGGCGAACAGATGCGGCAGATCAGCCTGAATTTCGTGCCGACCGCGATCCTGTCGCGGCAGGTCGCGGTGATCCGCGAGACGGCCGACCATGCGGCGCTGATCGTCAACCTGCCAGGCCAGCCGAAGTCGATCCGGGAAACGCTCGAAGGGCTGCGCGATGCCGACGGCAAGTCGACCGTGCCCGGCATCTTCGCCGCGGTGCCTTACTGCATCGACCTGATCGGCGGCCCCTACATCGAGACCGACGCCGCGGTGGTCGCGGCGTTCCGGCCGAAAAGCGCTCAGCGCGCACCGCGCTAAGCGTGTGCCGGCCCGCTCAGGCGGCCGGCGCGGACTCGCCGGCCGAAGCAGACGCGGCCGGAATCAGGAAATGCTCGCGGTAGTACTTCAGCTCGTCGATCGACTCGTGGATGTCCGCGAGCGCCGTGTGCATTGCCCGCTTCTGGAAGCCCTTGTAGATCGCGGGCTGCCAGCGGCGGCACAGCTCCTTGAGCGTGCTGACGTCGAGGTTGCGGTAGTGGAAGAACCGCTCGAATTCGGGCATCCAGCGCGCCATGAAGCGGCGGTCCTGGCAGATCGAGTTGCCGCACATCGGCGACTTGCCGGGCGACACGTACTGCGCGAGGAAGGCCTGCAGTTGCTCGGCGGCTTCCGCTTCGGTCACGGTCGATGCACGCACGCGGTCGATCAGGCCCGAGCGGCCGTGCGTCGACTTGTTCCAGTCGTCCATCTTCGCGAGCGTTTCGTCGCTCTGGTGGATCGCGAACACCGGGCCTTCGACGGCGATATCGAGCGTGGAATTGGTCACGACGACCGCGATCTCGATGATGCGGTCGTTATCCGGGTCGAGGCCCGTCATCTCCATGTCGAGCCAGACGAGGTTCAACTCGTTGCGCACGAGCGCGGGCTGGCTGGTGGAAGCGGCGGTATCGGTCATGAGTCATCCTGGAAAATGGCGGACGGCGCGCGGCGCCGCCCGGGCGGCCGGCATCGCATCAGCGGGGCCGGTCCGCAAGAACATATAATTCTCGCATAGAACCCTTTGGCGCCTTCGATGTCACCCTTTTCGTTCACCCTGCTGTTCGCGCTCGCCGTGCTCGCGATGGTCGTCACCAAGCTGTGGCTCGCGTCGCGGCAGATCCGCTTCGTCGCGGCGCACCGCAACGGCGTCCCCGCGCAGTTCAGCGCAACCATTCCGCTGACCGCCCACCAGCGCGCGGCCGACTATACGGTCGAGCGCACCCGGCTGACGATGCTCGAAATCGTCGTCAGCGCGGCCGTGCTGGTCGGCCTCACGCTGCTCGGCGGCGTCGGCGCACTCGACACGCTGCTCACCGGCTGGATCGGCCGCGGCTACGGGCAGCAGGTCGCGCTCGTCGCGGCGGTGCTCGTGATCACGAGCGTCATCGACGTCCCGTTCGAGTATTACCGACAGTTCGGGATCGAACAGCGTTTCGGCTTCAACCGGATGACGAAGCGGCTGTTCTTCACCGACATGCTGAAGAATTCGCTGCTCGGCGCCGCACTCGGCCTGCCGCTGCTGTTCGTCGTGCTGTGGCTGATGAACCAGGCCGGCAGCCTGTGGTGGCTGTGGACCTGGATCGTCTGGGTCGCGTTCCAGATGCTTGTCCTGCTGATCTATCCGACCTTCATCGCACCGATCTTCAACAAGTTCGAACCGCTGAAGGACGACGCACTGCGCGCGCGCATCGAGTCGCTGATGAAGCGCTGCGGCTTTGCGGCGAAGGGGCTGTTCGTGATGGACGGCAGCCGCCGCTCCGCGCACGGCAACGCGTACTTCACGGGCTTCGGCGCGTCGAAGCGGATCGTGTTCTTCGACACGCTGCTCGCGCGCCTGTCCGGCCAGGAAATCGAGGCCGTGCTCGCGCACGAACTCGGCCACTTCAAGCGCCGCCACGTAATGAAGCGGATGCTCGTGTCGTTCGTGCTGAGCCTCGTGCTGCTCGCGCTGCTCGGCTGGCTTGCACAACGCACGTGGTTCTACACGGGGCTCGGCGTCACGCCGTCGCTCGACACGAGCAACGCGGGTGCCGCGCTCGTGCTGTTCTTCCTCGCGATTCCCGTGTTCCTGTTCTTCGCGACGCCGTTCGGCAGCCTCACGTCGCGCAAGCACGAATTCGAGGCCGACGCATTCGCGGCCAGCCAGACCGACGCGCAGGATCTCGTCAGCGCACTCGTGAAGCTCTATGAGGACAACGCGTCGACGCTGACGCCCGACCCCGTCTACACGGCTTTCTACTACTCGCATCCGCCTGCGTCGCAGCGGATCGACCGCCTGATGCAGCACGCATGAGCCGGCCGACCTCCCGCAAGCCGGCCCCGCGCGCGTCGAATGCGCAACGGGTCGAAGGCCGCGTGATCGCGGCGCACGGTCGCCACTACATCGTCGCGCCTGACGATGGCGGCCCGATGCTGCAGTGCTTCCCGCGCGGCAAGAAGAGCGATATCGCGGTCGGCGACCGTGTCGTGTACGAACTCGCATCGGCCGACCAGGGCGTCATCGTCGAGATCGGCGAACGGCGCAACCTGCTGTACCGTTCCGACCAGTTCAAGTCGAAGCTGTTCGCGGCCAACCTCGACCAGTTGCTGATCGTGCTCGCGACCGAGCCCTACTTCAGCGAGGACTTGCTCGGCCGTGCGCTGATCGCCGCCGAGGCAAACGAGCTGAAGCCGCTCGTCGTGCTGAACAAGATCGACGTCGAAGCCGCGCTGCCGGTCGCGCGCGAGCGCCTCGCACCCTACCGCGCCCTTGGCTACGACGTGCTCGAGCTGTCGGTGAAGGGCTCGCCCGACGACGCGCGCGCACAATTGATGCCGCACCTCACCGGACATTCGACGATCCTGCTCGGCCAGTCCGGGATGGGCAAGTCGACGCTCGTGAACCTGCTCGTTCCCGATGCCGAAGCCGCGACGCGCGAGATTTCGGCTGCGCTCAACAGCGGCCGTCACACGACGACGTTCACGCGCCTCTACCCATTGGAGGGCGGCGGCGCGCTGATCGATTCGCCGGGCTTCCAGGAATTCGGCCTCTACCACCTGACGGAAGGTCGTCTCGAGCGCGCCTTTCCGGAGTTCCGGCCGCTGCTCGCCGACTGCCGTTTCTATAATTGCCATCATCTGCACGAGCCCGGCTGCGCGATTCTCGAAGCCGTCGCCGACGGCCGAATCGCACCGTCGCGGCATGCGTTGTATGCGCAGCTCGTGCACGAGGCGAGCCAGATCGTCCGCTGATCGCGCGGCACGCGCGCGGCGGCCAGCCGGTGCCATCCGGGCCGGCTTTCACCGACAGGAGCCGCGATGCGTTTCAAGGCACCCGATCTTGCGACGGCGCAGCATTGGGCCAACGTGCTTCAGGTGGCCGGCATCGGTTGCGAGCTGCATAACTGCTACGCAACCGGCGCACTCGGCGGCCTGCCCGCCGACGCGTGCACGCCCGAACTGTGGCTCGACGACGAACGCGACGACGCACTCGCGCGCCGGCTCCTCGATGCCGCGTCGCACGGCCCGTCGGCTGGCGCCGCACCGTGGCGCTGCCGGCAGTGCGGCGAGGCGCTCGAAGCCCAGTTCACCGCGTGCTGGCAATGCGGCGCCGTGCGCGATCCGCTAGACGACTGACCCACAGCAAAAAGGCCGGCTTCAAGCCGGCCTTCTGCCTTTCATCGGGTACCGCACTGCCCCGTCAGGACACCCAGACGGCGAGCGTCAGCATCAGCAGCAGAATCATCCACAGGATCACCGCACGCCAGACGAGGCCGACCGCGGATTGCAGCGTACGCGGCGTGCAATCGTCACCGACCGTCAGCGGACCGCTGTCGCCAACTGCCAGCGCATCGAGGCTCGACGGCTCCGCGAGCGGCCCGGCGAGGCGTGCGCCGAGCGCTCCGCTGCCGGCTGCCAGCAGGACGCCATCGTTCGGATCGGGCCACTGGCGCGTATGGTTGCGCCAAGCATAGATCGCGTCCTCAAAATTGCCGACGATCGCGAAGCCGAGCGCGGTCAATCGCGCGGGAATCCAGTCGATCACGAAGAACGCGCGCTGCGCGAACGTCGAGAACGCCGCCGTGCGGTCGTCGCCCGGCGTCGACCAGCTGCGCGCGAGGTATTCGGAAATCCGGTACAGCACGGCGCCGGCCGGGCCGATCGGCAGCACGTACCAGAAGAACACGCCGAACACGTGGCGATGCGATGCGACAACGGCGTGAATCAGCGTATGGCGAACGATTTCGCCGACCGGCATGTCGACCGTGTCGATGCCTGTCCACTCGTGCAGGATTTCGCGTGCACGCGGCACGTCGTCATTATTGAGCGCGAGGTGGATGTCGGTGAAGTAATGGCTGAACTGACGGAAGCCGAGCGTGAAATACACGACGACGACGTTCCAGATGAATGCGAGCACGAAGCTCACCTTGAACAGCAGGAAATAGATCAGCGCGACGATCAGCACCCACGGCAGCACGACCGCGAGCCAGGCGAGGATGCCGTGCTTCTGCTTGCCTGCGTCGAGACCATGCGCGACGGTTTCCGCATGAAACTGGAACAGCGCGAACACCGGATTGTTCGGCGACAACGCGCGGACCTGTTCAATGATGAGGGCGAGGAGAACCGAAAAGAAAGTCATGCGTGGCGCCGTCTTCGGAGTTATGTCATTTTTTGCATAACGATAGCACAGCGTAAGCACCGGATGGCTGCCGGTGCGGTCGCCCGGCGGCCGGCCGCGCGCCCCAGACGCCGTGTGCGCCTAGCCGGCGGCCAAGAAGCGGTACAGATTGCGCAACATGCCGGCAGTTGCGCCCCAGATGAAGTAATGCCCGCCGGGTTCGCCATTCGGATAGGGCATCGCAAAAAAACGACGCTCGCCGCCTTCCCAGCGAAACACACGGACCTGATGGTTCGCGGGATTCATCAGGAACGCGAGCGGCACCTCGAAAATCTCGGCCACTTCGAACGTGTCGGCCTGCACGGTGAACGGTGGATGCACGAGGCCAACTACCGGCGTCACGCAGAAGCCCGTACCGGTCAGGTAGTCGGGCAGCGCGCCGAGGATCTCGACACGCTTGTCGGCCAGCCCGATCTCTTCCTTCGCCTCGCGCAACGCGGTTGCGGTTGCATCGCGATCGAACGGTTCGCGACGACCGCCGGGGAAGCTAATCTGTCCGGCGTGATCGTTCAGGTGGTCGGCGCGCTGGGTCAGCAGCACGGTGAGGCCGGACTCGCGGACGACCAGTGGCACGAGAACGGCCGCGCTACGCAGATCGACGCCCTTCTGCAGCCGCGCTTCGCCAGGCTCGACGCTCCATTCGAGCGTGCGCGCGAATCGGTCGCGCAGGCCGGACGGCGTCATCAGTCGGGAATCGATGGCCGGCAGGCCGGCGCCGGTGCCTTCGACCGGCAGGACTTCGGGATCGATGATGGGGCGGCGATTCAATGGGGCTCTCGGGTTCGTGTCGTATCGAGCATATTCTCGCGCCAGAATGAAAAAAGCACCCGGTTGGGTGCTTTTTCCTTACAGCTCTTACTCTTGGGAAGCTGCTGCGGTGCGATCCTTCGACACCAGCTTTTCCTTGATACGAGCCGACTTGCCCGAACGCTCGCGCAGGTAGTACAGCTTCGCACGACGCACATCACCGCGGCGCTTCACGACGATGCTTGCCAGCAGCGGCGAGTACGTCTGGAACGTACGCTCGACGCCTTCGCCCGACGAAATCTTGCGGACGATGAAGTTCGAGTTCAGGCCACGGCTGCGAATCGCGATCACGACGCCTTCGTAAGCCTGAACGCGCTTGCGGTTACCTTCAACCACGTTCACGTTCACGATAACCGTATCGCCCGGGGCGAATTCGGGGATCGTCTTGCCGGCGAGCGCGCGCTCGATTTCTTCCTGCTCAAGTTTTGCGATCAGATTCATTACTGACTCCTTATGCCATCGTGTCGGCGTTGGCACCCGCCTGCTTCCAGGCCTGGCCCCGATAGAGGATGGATTCACATCAGGCGCCGCGCACGCATGCACGGCACCGCCAATTCCCGCCCGCGCAGCCGCCTCAGGAGGCGTCCTTCGCTTCGCGTGCGAGGTTCGCAAGCCACGCCTCGTCGGCACGGCTCAACAACTTCTCGCGGCGCGCCCGGACGATCAGGTCCGGCCGCTTCCGCAACGTATTTCTCAATGCTTCCTGGCGCCGCCACCGCTCGATCTCGGCATGATGCCCGCCGAGCAGCACGTCCGGCACACGCACGCCGTCGTATTCCTCGGGGCGCGTGTAGTGCGGACAATCGAGCAGGCCGTCGGCGAAACTGTCCTGCACGGCCGACAGCGAATCGTTCAGCACACCGGGCAGCAACCGCACGACTGCATCCATCATCGCCATCGCCGGCAATTCTCCGCCGGACAGGACGAAATCGCCGAGGCTGATTTCCTCGTCGACGCAACGATCGAGCAGGCGCTGGTCGATCGCTTCATAGCGGCCGCACAGCACGACGACACCGGGCTCCTGCGCCATCCGCACCGCACGATCGTGCGTGAGCGGCGCGCCCTGCGGCGACATCATCACGACACGCGTGCTCGCGATACCCTGTTCCGCCTGTGCCGCTTTCGCGGCATCGATCGCGGCTTCGAGCGGCCTGGCCAGCATCACCATGCCCGGACCACCGCCGTACGGACGATCGTCGACCGTACGGTAGTTGTCCGTCGTGAAATCACGCGGATTCCAGGTGCGCAGCCCGAAGCGCCCTTGCTTGACGGCCCGGCTGGTGATCCCCCAGTCGGTCAGTGCACGGAACATCTCGGGAAAGAGCGAGACGACGTCGAACTGCACCGCGCTCTCGGTAACCTGGTTCATTTCAGTAATCGGCTTCCCAGTCGACGACGATGCGACGCGCCGCCTGATCCACCGTTTTGACATATACGCCGACGAACGGAATCAACCGCTCGTCGGTGGTCGGCTGACCGTCTTTACCAGTCGCCGGATACTCGACACGCATGATCGAATGCACGCCATTGTCGATCATCCCGCTCACCTTCCCGAGTGCCACCGATTGCTCGTTGACGACGTCGAGACCGATCAGGTCGACCCAATAGAATTCGTCCGCGGCCAATGCCGGGAAATCTTCCCGGCGCACGAACACGCGAAAACCGCGCATAGCGAACGCGGCATCGCGGTCGCTGACGCCCGCGGGTTGCGCAACGACGGTGTCGCTGTGCGCCTTCGACTGCATGATGCGGACCGAAAGCCGCTCCGCACCGCGTTCCAGCCACCAGTGGCGCGCCTTGAGCAGTGCATCGCCGCCGCGACCGGCGTCGGCGTGCGTCGCCACCTTGACCCAGCCCTTCAGGCCATAGGCGTCGACCACCGCCCCGACCTCGACGGCATCGTCGGGCCAGGCTTGCGCCTCTTCGAGACTGCCCTGTTCGGCAGCCTGACCGGCGTTCGCGACAGCGTCGCGCTCGACCGGCTTGCGGACGAATGCGCCAAACGACGCACGCCCGCGCCTTGCATTACCGGAATCGTGACCCGCCATTAATGCACCTCAAAGCCGGCACGACCGGCACACCGTGCCATGTTAGGCAGCCGGTTGCGCCTTTTGCGCTTCCTTCACGAGACGCTGGACGGTCGGCGACAGTTGCGCGCCAACGCCTTGCCAGTACGTCAGACGATCCTGAGCGATACGCAGCGATTCGCCCTTCGTAGCGACCGGGTTGTAGAAGCCGACGCGCTCGATGAAGCGGCCGTCACGACGGTTGCGCGAATCGGTAGCAACGATGTTGTAGAACGGGCGCTTCTTCGAGCCGCCACGAGCCAGACGGATGATAACCATATGATGTCCTTCGGGAAAACCGGGTTCGAAACTACTGAAACACGCGATTATAGCCGGAAACCAGAGGTACAACAAACACTTACGCGGAAAAAATCCGGAGGCGGGCTATCCGCCGGGCATACAATCGTCGTGTCCGGGACGTTCCACACCGTCATGCCGCCCCTTCGCGCCGCCTCGATGCGCCGCGTGCAGCACCGTTTTGCGGCGCTGCTTGCCGGCCTTGCCTGCCTCGCGTCCGCACTGGCGTTTGCCGCGCCGTTGCCGTTGGGTGAACTCGTCGTGCCGCCCGGCTTCCACGTCGAAGTGCTGACCGACGCGGTGCCGACCGCCCGCGAAATGGCGTGGTCGCCGCGCGGCATCCTGTATGTCGGTACACGGGAAGGCCGCGTGCATGCGTTCGTGATGCATGAGGGCCGGATCAGCGCGCGCTACGTGATCGCATCCGGGCTCGACATGCCCGTCGGCGTCGCCTACCGTGGCGGCGCACTCTATATATCCGCGGTATCGCGCATCCTGCGTCTCGATCATATCGACGACCGGCTCGCGACGCCGCCCGCCCCCGCCGTCGTCACTGACGCGCTGCCGACCGAACACCATCACGGCTGGAAATTCATCGCGTTCGGCCCCGACGGCAAGTTGTATGTGCCGACCGGCGCACCGTGCAACGTCTGTCTCGCCGATCGCAGCCGCTACGCGATCATCGCACGCATGAAGGCGGACGGCAGCGGGAGCGAGGTTGTTGCCCGCGGCGTACGCAATACGGTCGGCTTCGCGTGGCATCCCGATTCGGGCGAGCTTTGGTTTACCGACAACGGGCGCGACATGATGGGCGACGACGTGCCCGACGACAAGCTGAACCGCGCGCCACGCGCCGGCCTCGACTTCGGCTTTCCTTACTGCCATGGCGGCGACACGCCCGACCCCGAATTCGGCAGCGCCGACGTATGCCGCCGCTATGTGCCGCCCGTTTTGAAACTCGGCGCGCATGTCGCGGCACTCGGCATGCGCTTCTATACAGGGCCGATGTTTCCGGCGTCGTATCGCAATAACATCTTCATCGCCGAACACGGCTCGTGGAATCGCAGCACGAAGGTCGGCTACCGCGTGATGCGCGTCGTCGTTTCGGCGGACGGCAGCCAGGCGCGCCAGACCCCGTTCGTCACGGGCTGGCTGCGGCCCGACGGCACGGTTTGGGGGCGTCCGGCCGACGTGTTGCAGCTACCGGACGGCTCGCTGCTCGTCAGCGACGACTACGCGGGCGCGATCTACCGCGTGACCTATGCGGCACCTTGACGCAGGACAGGGGTGACCGGGCCCGACCGGGCGTCGTAGAATGCGTGCCGGGCCGCGCGCCCGCGCCGGCCCGCCGGCCGCCCATGCCAACGACAATACGCCGCCATCCATGTCCAGCAGCACCGCACCGTCCCGCCGCTTTCGCTCCAAGACGCTCACCGCCGCCCTCGCGTTCCTGTTCGGATCGCTCGGCGCGCACCGCTTCTATCTGTATGGCTTCCGCGACGTGTTCGGCTGGGCGCACCTGCTCGCAACGATCGTCGGCATCCCGGGCTTCCTCCTGCTCGCCGCGACCCAGCGCAGCGCCGGCCTCGGCTGGTGGCTCTCGGTTCCCGGCGCGATCTCGCTGCTGGCAGCGTTCCTCGCCGCGCTCGTCTACGGGCTCCGCCCCGACGAAAAATGGGACGCGCAATTCAATGCGGAGACGGGCAAGCACAGCAAGTCGGGCTGGACCGTGATCTTCGTGGTGATCTTCTCGCTGCTGATCGGCGCCTTCCTGCTGATGACCGCGCTCGCGCTGTCGTTCCAGACGTATTTCGAGTCGCAGGTCGAAGCGGCCAAGCAGATTTCGCAGTAAGCGTAACGGCCGCTACGCACCGGCGCTCCGAGCCGGTTTGGCACGCCGGTCAGAACAGGTTCAATTGCATGTCGTCGCGCGGTTGCGCCGACCGCGTGCCGGCTGAACGAACAGCAACGCGCGGCGCCGGCGCCGCGGCGGCCGGCGCACCGCGAAACTGCGACAGATCGAGAATGCCGTTCGTGCGCTCGTTCAGCCCGAGCCGCTTGACGGCCTGGCGGAAGCGCTGCCGTAGCAGGTCGGCCCAGATCCCTTCGCCCTTCATCCGTTTCGAGAAATCCGAGTCGTAATCTTTCCCGCCGCGCATGTCGCGCACGCGGTTCATCACGCGCTCCGCGCGATCGGGAAAATGCGCGGCAAGCCAGTTCTTGAACAGCGGCGCGACTTCCCACGGCAACCTCAGGATGATGTAACTCGCATGCGTCGCGCCGGCTTCCGCGCACGCCTCGAGCAAGCGCTCCATGTCGGGCTCGGTGACGAACGGAATCACCGGGGCAATGCTCACGCCGACCGGCACGCCCGCCTCGCTCAGCGCACGAATCGTGCGCAACCGGCGCGCCGGTGTTGCCGCGCGCGGCTCGAGCGTGCGCGCGAGATCGGCATCGAGCGTCGTGATCGTGACCGCCGCCATCACCTGCCCGCGTTCGGCCATCGGCGCGAGCAGGTCGAGATCGCGCTCGATCAGCGACGACTTCGTGATCGCGGCGAACGGCAACCCGCGATCGTGCATCACCTGGATCACGCTGCGCGTGATGCGCAGGTCGCGCTCGACCGGCTGGTAGGCATCGGTGTTGACGCCGAGCGCGATCGGCTCCGGCACGTAGCGCTTGCGTGAAATCTCGCGCTCGAGCAGTTCGGCCGCGTTGACCTTCGCATAGATGCGGCTTTCGAAATCGAGCCCCGGCGACAGGCCGAGATAACTGTGCGTCGGCCGCGCGAAGCAATAGATGCAGCCGTGCTCGCAGCCGCGATACGGATTGAGCGATACGCTGAACGGAATGTCGGGCGACTGGTTGTGCGTCAGGATGCTCTTCGCACGCTCCTCGAAGACCTGCGTGCGCAGCGGCGCGGGGAAATCGGTATCGTCCGACTCGTGCGTCCAGCCGTCGTCGACCGCTTCGCGCTGCGCGATTTCGTATCGCCCCTGCAGGTTGTCGACCGCACCGCGCCCCTTGCGGGGCACGGGCGGCGCTACCGGAAATTCGTTGTCGGATCGATCGTCCATGTACCCACCCATTCGCCTGCGCCCAATACTGTACATTTATACAGTATTGGGCGCAGCATGCCAAGGGCGGGATAAAGGGGCCGACAGCCTGCCGCAGGCGCGTCAGTCGCCCACGGCGATCGTCAGCGTCTCCTTGATTTCTTCCATCACGACATAGCTCTTCGACTGCACGGCGCCGGGCAACTGCAGCAGGATATCGCCGAGCAGCTTCCGGTAGTCGGCCATCTCGCCGATCCGCGCCTTGATCAGGTAGTCGAAATCGCCGGACACGAGATGACACTCGAGCACCTCGTCGATCTTCATCACTTCCCGGCGGAATTGCTCGAACATGTTGCCGCCCTTGTGGCCGAGCGTGATCTCGACGAACACCAGCAACGCGGCATCCAGCTGGTGCGGGTCGACCCGCGCGTGATAGCCGGTGATCACGCCATCCCGCTCCATGCGCCGCACGCGCTCGATACACGGCGTGACGGTCAGTCCAACCTGTTCCGCGAGGTCTTTCATCGCCATCCGGCCGTCGTCCTGGAGCAGTTTCAGGATGCGTCGGTCGAGCTTGTCGAGCGAGCGTACGGGCTGACGTTGCGTTCTCATTTGTTTATGCTGAAAACCTGAAAAATACGATAACAAAACCTACACATTCGACAATACCATAGCGCAAAAAACTAGATCAGCTAGAGGTTACACGGAGACGCAGGTGCGCCCGGCCTCGATCTGGTCCCTTCCATCTGGAGCAGCTATGCGAGTCGTCATTCTGGGCAGCGGTGTGGTGGGCGTGGCAAGCGCGTATTACCTCGCGCGCGCCGGTCATGAAGTCACGGTGATCGACCGGGAGGCCGGCCCGGCGCTCGAGACGAGCTTCGCGAACGCAGGCCAGATCTCCCCCGGCTATGCCGCGCCGTGGGCCGCACCCGGCGTGCCGCTGAAGGCCGTCAAGTGGATGTTCGAAAAACACGCGCCGCTCGCGATCCGCCTCGACGGCACGCGCTTCCAGCTCCAGTGGATGTACCAGATGCTGCGCAACTGCACGGCCGAGCGCTATGCGGTCAACAAGGGCCGCATGGTCCGCCTCGCCGAATACAGCCGCGACTGCCTGCAGGCACTGCGCGCCGATACCGGCATCCAGTACGAAGGCCGCACGGGCGGCACGCTGCAACTGTTCCGCACGCAGCAGCAACTCGACGGCGCGGCGAAGGACATCGCCGTCCTGCAGGAAGCGAACGTGCCGTTCGAACTGCTGTCGCCGGCCGACCTGAAGAAAGCCGAACCGGCGCTTGCCGCCGTCTCGCACAAGCTGACGGGCGGCCTGCGCCTGCCGGGTGACGAAACGGGCGACTGCCAGCTGTTCACGACGCGCCTTGCAGCGCTCGCCGAATCGCTTGGCGTGAAGTTCCGCTACAACACGCCGATCGATGCACTCGCAATCGCGGGCGGCAAGATCGCCGGCGTGCAATGCGGCAGCGAGACGGTGCGCGCGGACGCTTACGTCGTCGCGCTCGGCTCGTACTCGACCAGCTTCATCTCGAACCTGATGAAGATCCCCGTCTATCCGCTGAAGGGCTATTCGATCACCGCGCCGATCGTCAACGAAGCGGCCGCGCCCGTGTCGACCGTGCTCGACGAAACCTACAAGATCGCAATCACGCGTTTCGACCAGCGCATCCGCGTCGGCGGCATGGCGGAAATCGTCGGCTTCGACAAGAAGCTACGTGCCGCGCGCCGCGAAACGCTCGAAATGTGCGTGAACGACCTGTTCCCGGGCGGCGGCGACACGTCGAAGGCAACGTTCTGGACGGGCCTGCGCCCGATGACGCCGGACGGTACGCCGATCGTTGGCCGCACGCCGGTGTCGAACCTGTTCCTGAACACCGGTCACGGCACGCTTGGCTGGACGATGTCGTGCGGCTCGGGCCAGCTGCTCGCCGACCTGATCTCGGGCAAGATGCCCGCGATCCAGGCCGACGACCTGTCGGTGCATCGTTACCTGAAGGACGTGGCCGGCCAGACGCGTCCGGCATACGCATAAGCCGCGGGTGCCTGCAGCAATGCGGGCCAGCATGAAAAAGGCGCCCCTCGGGGCGCCTTTTTCGTTTCACCGGATGCGTGGCGGAATCAGAACTGGTCTTCCGTCAACGCGAGCACGCCCTCGTTGCCCTTCGTGCCGACAATCGACGCTTCGAATGCGCCTGCCTGCACCAGCACGTGCTCCGCATAGCATTGCGCGATCGCGATCTTCGCATCGAAGAACGCCGGATCGCTCGCGCGGTTCGCCTGCGCCGCCACCAGCGCGCGGCCCATCTGCCACCCGCACAGCACCACGCCCGCCAGCTTCAGGTACGGCACGCTGCCCGCGAACACCGCGTTCGGGTCCTGCTTCACGTTGGCCACCACGTAATCGACCACCGACGACAGCGCCTTCGCGCCCTTCTCCAGTTGCGCCTTCACCGATGCGGCCGCCGCACCGTCCAGCTTGCCCAGCGCCGCCACCGTCTCGCCGATCTCCGCGATCAGCGCCTTCGCCACCGCGCCGCCGTCGCGCATCGTCTTGCGGCCCACCAGGTCGTTCGCCTGGATCGCCGTCGTGCCTTCGTAGATCGCAAGGATACGTGCATCGCGGTAATACTGCGCTGCGCCCGTCTCCTCGATGAAGCCCATCCCGCCGTGTACCTGCACGCCCAGGCTCGCCACGTCGTTCACCATCTCCGTGCTCCAGCCCTTCACCACCGGCACCAGATACTCGTAGATTGCCTGATGACGCGCCCGCGTCGCCTCGTCCGAATGGCGGTGGGCAATGTCGCTGTGCGCGGCGGCCACGTAGGCCAGCGCACGTGCGCCTTCGGTCAGCGCGCGCATCGTGCCGAGCATGCGGCGCACGTCCGGGTGATGGATGATCGTCACCGACTGCCTGGCCGAACCATCGACCGGGCGGCTCTGCACGCGCTCCTTCGCGAATTCCGCGGCCTTCTGGTACGCACGGTCGGCCACGCCGATCCCCTGCATGCCGACACCGAAGCGCGCCGCGTTCATCATGATGAACATGTATTCGAGGCCGCGGTTTTCCTCGCCGACCAGGTAGCCGATCGCGCCGCCGTGGTCACCGTATTGCAGCACCGCCGTCGGGCTCGCCTTGATCCCGAGCTTGTGCTCGATCGACACGCAGTGCACGTCGTTGCGTGCGCCCAGCGAGCCGTCTTCGTTGACCATGAACTTTGGCACGATGAACAGCGAGATGCCCTTCACGCCTTCCGGCGCGTTCGGCGTGCGCGCCAGCACCAGGTGGACGATGTTGTCCGCCATGTCGTGCTCGCCCCACGTGATGAAGATCTTCGTGCCGAACACCTTGTACGTGCCGTCGCCCTGCGGCTCGGCGCGCGAGCGCACCAGCGCGAGATCGGAGCCGGCCTGCGGCTCGGTCAGGTTCATCGTGCCGGTCCATTCGCCCGAGATCAGCTTCGGCACGTAGCGTTGCTTCTGTTCGTCGGTGCCGGCCGTCAGCAGCGCTTCGATCGCGCCGTCGGTCAACAGCGGACACAGCGCGAACGACAGGTTCGATGCGTTGAGCATCTCGATGCACGGCGTCGCGATCAGCTTCGGCAGCCCCTGGCCGTCGTATTCGGACGGATGCTGCAGCCCCTGCCAGCCGCCTTCGACGAACTGGCGGAACGCTTCGCCGAAGCCCGGCGTCGCGGTCACGACGCCGTCCTTCCAGCTGCTCGGGTTGCGGTCGCCTTCGACGTTCAGCGGGGCCAGCACCTCGCCGCAGAACTTCGCGGACTCGTCGAGCACGGCCTGCGCCGTGTCGTAACCGGCATCCTCGAAGCCCGGCAACTGCGCAACGGCGTCGATGCCGGCCAGTTCCTTCAGCACGAACAGCATGTCCTTGACGGGGGCGTGATAGCTCATGGTGTGTCTCCCTCTTCTCTCTTCTGTCGATGGCGAAAAAAAAAGGGGCGCTCGTCGCGCCCCTCTTCTCGTGTGCTTACCGCCGAAGCGTCACACTGCTTTAGCCGAGCTCGGCGACGAGCTCCGGCACGAGCGCGAACAGATCGCCGACGAGGCCGTAGTCGGCCACGCTGAAGATCGGTGCTTCCGGATCCTTGTTGATCGCGACGATCACCTTCGAATCCTTCATGCCTGCCAGGTGCTGGATCGCACCCGAGATGCCGACCGCGATGTACAGCTGCGGTGCGACGATCTTGCCGGTCTGGCCGACCTGGTAGTCGTTCGGCACGTAGCCGGCGTCGACTGCCGCGCGCGACGCGCCCAGTGCCGCGCTCAGCTTGTCCGCCAGCGGCTCCAGCACCTTCGTGTAGTTTTCGCCGCTGCCCAGACCGCGGCCGCCCGACACGATGATCTTCGCGCTGGTGAGTTCCGGACGGTCCAGCTTCGTCACTTCACGGCTCACGAACTGCGACTTGCCGGCATCGGCTGCCGCTTCGATCTTGTCGACCGATGCGCTACCGCCTTCCGCTGCGACCGGATCGAAACCCGTCGCACGCACCGTGATCACCTTGATCGGATCGCTCGACTGCACCGTCGCGATCGCGTTGCCTGCGTAGATCGGGCGCTCGAACGTGTCGGCCGAATCGACCGCCGTGATGTCCGAGATCTGCGCGACGTCCAGCTTCGCGGCGATACGCGGCGCAATGTTCTTGCCGTAGGCGGTAGCCGGCGCGAGGATGTGCGAGTAGTCCTTCGCGATGTTCAGCGCGGTGGCTTCGACGTTCTCCGCGAGGCCCGCTTCGAGTTGCGGCGCGTCGGCCAGGAGTACCTTCGACACACCTGCGATCTTCGCTGCTGCGTCCGCAGCCGCTTGCGCGTTGTGGCCCGCGACCAGCACGTGAATATCGCCGCCGATCTTCGCTGCCGCCGCCACCGTGTTCAGCGTCGCGGCCTTGATCGACGCGTTGTCGTGTTCTGCAATCACCAGAATCGTCATTTCTTTCCGCTCCCTCTTACAGCACCTTGGCTTCGGTCTTCAGCTTCTCGACCAGCGTCTTCACGTCCGGCACCTTCACGCCGGCTGCGCGCTTCGGCGGCTCGACCACCTTCAGCGTCTTCAGACGCGGCGCGACGTCCACGCCCAGGTCTTCCGGCTTCACGGTTTCAAGCGGCTTCTTCTTCGCCTTCATGATGTTCGGCAGCGTCACGTAACGCGGCTCGTTCAGGCGCAGGTCGGTCGTGATCACCGCCGGCAGCGACAGCGACAGCGTTTCCGCGCCGCCGTCGACTTCGCGTGCGACCGTTGCCTTGCCGTCGGCCACCGTGACCTTCGATGCGAACGTCGCTTGCGGCAGGCCTGCCAGCGCGGCCAGCATCTGGCCCGTCTGGTTCGAATCGTCGTCGATGGCCTGCTTGCCGAGGATCACCAGTTGCGGCTGTTCCTTGTCGACCAGCGCCTTCAGGATCTTCGCGACGCCCAGCGGCTCGACGCCATCGTTCGACTCGACGAGGATCGCGCGATCCGCTCCGATCGCCAGCGCCGTACGCAGCGTTTCCTGCGCTTGCGCGACGCCCACCGACACGGCGATCACTTCAGTCGCCACACCGGCTTCCTTCAGGCGCACGGCTTCTTCAACCGCGATTTCGTCGAACGGGTTCATCGACATCTTCACGTTCGCGATGTCGACACCCGTGTTGTCCGACTTCACGCGGACCTTCACGTTGTAATCGACCACTCTTTTCACTGGCACCAGGATTTTCATGCACACGCTCCAAAGTTACGAATACGACCAGAGGCCATTCTATAGCGAGGCCTCATGACTGCGCGGCCAAGCGGACCCAACCTTCGTGGTTGTCGAGGATACCGCTTCTTGGCGACGCGCCAATGATAGCGAACGGTCGTTCTATTTTAAAAGAGAAAAAACCCGGACGCAAAGCCCGGGTTTTCGATCATCGACTCTAATCTTGCCGGGCACGCCGTGCTTCGCCTGTTACCAGGCGGCAATGACCGCGCCGCCGAACTTGCCTTCGATGAACTGCTTCACCTCGGCCGAATGATAGGCCGCGACCAGTTTCGCGACCCACGGCTTGCTCCGGTCCGCCTCGCGGATCGCGAGGATGTTCGCGTACGGGCCATTCGGACCCTCGATCGCGATCGCGTCCTGTTTCGGTTTCAACCCCGCTTCCATCGCGTAGTTGGTGTTGATCGCGGCCGCGTCGACGTCGCCGAGCGAGCGCGGAATCTGCGCCGCATCCAGTTCGACGATCTTCAGCTTGCGCGGATTGTCGACGATATCGAGCGGCGTCGCCTTCAGCCCCGCGTCCGCGCGCAGCTTCAGCAGGCCCTGCTTTTGCAGCAACAGCAGCGCACGGCCGCCGTTGGTCGGATCGTTCGGAACCGCGATGCGCGCGCCCGGCTTCAGTTCGGCCAGCGACTTCACGCGCTTCGAATAGATGCCCATCGGGAACGTGACGGTATCCGCGACCTTGATCAGTTTGTAGCCGCGATCCTTCACCTGCGCCTGCAGATACGGATCGTGCTGGTAGCTGTTCGCGTCGAGGTCGCCCGACGCGAGCGCGGCGTTCGGCTGCACGTAATCCGAGAATTCGACGATGCGGATGTCGAGGCCGCTCTTCGCCGCGGCCTTCTTCACCGCTTCCATGATCTGCGCGTGCGGCCCGCCCGTTACGCCCACCTTGATGGTTTCGGCCTGCGCGTGCGCGCCCGAGAACAGCGCGGCTGCGCCCAGTGCCGCCGCGAATTTCAGCATGAAGCGTCGTTGCATCGTGTGTCCCCTAACGGATCAATCTTGTTTTACTTGTGGCTCAGCCGGCGGACGAGCCAGTCGCCGAACGACTGCACGATCTGCACGAATACGATCAGGATCGCGACCACCGTCCACATCACTTCGGGCAGATAACGCTGGTAGCCGTAGCGGATCCCGAGATCGCCGAGGCCGCCACCACCGATCGCGCCCGCCATCGCCGAATAGCCGACCAGCGACACGAACGTGATCGTCAGGCCCGCGACGACGCCCGGCAGCGATTCGGGCAGCAGCACCTTGAAGACGATCTGCGACGTGGTCGCGCCCATCGACTGCGCAGCCTCGATCAGCCCGCGGTCGACTTCGCGCAGCGCCGTCTCGACGAGACGCGCGATGAACGGCGCGGCCGCGAGCGTCAGCGGCACGACCGCCGCGGCCGTGCCGATCGACGAACCCGTGACGAGCCGCGTAAACGGAATCACCGCGACCAGCAGGATGATGAACGGCGTCGAGCGGACCGCATTCACGATGCCGCCGAGCACGCGATTCACCGCGAGATTCTGCAGCACGCCCTGGCGATCGGTCAGGTAGAGCAGCACGCCGAGCGGCAGGCCGACGAGCGCGCCAACCACTCCGGAGATGCCGACCATGATCAGCGTCTCCCAGAACGACTGCACGAACATATCGAACATCTCACTCAACATACGAAAGCTCCTCTACCACCACACCTTGCTCGCGCAGGAACGCGAGTGCCTGCCCGACCTTGCCCGGCTCGCCGCCCGCGAGCACCGCGAGCGAACCGAATGCCTGCCCCTGGATCTCGTCGATCTGGCCGTGCAGGATGTTGAAATCGAGTTCGTACCGGCGGATCGTCTCCGACAGGATCGGCTGGTCGACACCCGAGCCCGTGAACGCAAGCCGCAGCAGATGCCCGCGACCGGTCTTCAGCCGCTCGGCCACGCGCGCCTTCAGCGCGGGAGGTAGCTCCTGCGCGATCACGTCGCCGATCAGCGCGCGCGTCACTTCGTGATGCGGCTGCAGGAACACGTCGATCACGCGGCCTTCCTCGACCACGCGCCCCGCATCGAGCACCGCGACGCGATCGCACACCTGCTTGATCACTTCCATCTGGTGCGTGATCAGCACGATCGTCAGGCCGAGTTCGCGATTGATGCGCTTCAGCAGGTCGAGGATCGAACGCGTGGTCTCGGGGTCGAGCGCGGACGTCGCCTCGTCCGACAGCAGCACCTTGGGCTGGCTCGCGAGCGCGCGGGCAATACCGACGCGCTGCTTCTGCCCGCCGCTGATCTGCGACGGATAGCGATCCTTTTGCGCAGACAGCCCGACGAGGTCGAGCAGCGGCAGCACGGCGGCGTCGATCTCGGCACGGCTTGCACCGGCCAGCTCGAGCGGCAGCGCGACGTTGTCGAACACCGTGCGCGACGACAGCAGGTTGAAGTGCTGGAAGATCATGCCGATCTCGCGGCGCGCCTCGCGCAGCGCGCCAGCCGGCAGCATCGTGAGGTCGCGCCCGCCGACGACGACATTGCCTTCGGTCGGCCGCGTGAGCAGGTTGATGGTGCGCACGAGCGTGCTCTTGCCGGCGCCGCTTCGGCCGATGATGCCGAACACCTCGCCCTGCGGGATCGTCAGGTTGATGTTGCGCAGCGCCTCGACCCAGCCACCCGGCCCGGGAAATCGCTGCGAAAGATTGCGTAATTCGATCATGTAAACAAAACGGCGGCCGGCTGGCGAGTTGGCCCGCCAGTCGGCCGCCGATGCATCTGGAATAACCGGCGATTTTACCGCAAACCCCTCATTCCCCTTAATAATCGATTTCGATCTTTTCATAACCACACGAAATTAGAGGAGCGCCGCTGGCGCGTCACGACGGTGCCGCGACTATGATCCGGAACACACATGCCAACCGACAGGGGACACGCCAGATGACCGCCACCACTACGCCGGCCGCCGCACCCGCCACCGCCGGACCGGCACCTTCGTCGTCGCCCGCGCCGACCATGGGCCGGCTCCGTACCGTGGACGGGCTCGAACTGGCGTCGTACCGGTGGCCCGCCGGAGGCGGCACCGCGCCACCGCGCGCGACGATCGCGCTCGTGCACGGCCTCGCCGAACACGCGGGCCGCTATGCCGCACTCGCCGGCCGGTTGAATGCGGCCGGCATCGACGTGCTCGCGATCGACCTGCGCGGCCATGGCCAGTCACCCGGCAAGCGCGCCTGGGTCGAGCGTTTCGACGGCTACCTGAACGATGCGGATGCGCTGGTCGCGGAAGCCGCACGCGGCAATTCGCCGCTGTTCCTGATGGGGCACAGCATGGGTGGCGCGGTCGCGGCGCTGTACGCAATCGAGCGCGCGCCGACACGTGGCCACGCATTGACGGGCCTCGTGCTGTCGAGCCCGGCGCTCGCGCCGGGGCGCGACGTGCCGCGCTGGATGCTCGCGGTGAGCCGCGTCATCAGCCGCGTATGGCCGACCTTCCCTGCCATCAAGATCGATGCGGCGCTGCTGTCGCGCGATCCGGCCATCGTCGCGGCCAATCGCGCCGATCCGCTCGTGCATCACGGCGCGGTGCCCGCACGCACCGGTGCGGAGATTCTCGACGCGATGGCACGCATCGAAAGCGGCCGTGGTGGGTTGCGCGTTCCGGTGCTCGTCTATCACGGCACCGAAGACAAGCTGACCGAGCCCGACGGCAGCCGGGCGTTCGGCGCGCGCGTCGGCTCGCCCGATCGCACGCTGACGCTGTACGAAGGCGGCTTTCACGAAACGATGAACGATCTCGAACGCGACCGCGTGATCGACGCGCTGATCGCGTGGATTCACGCACGCGCGCCGGCGCGCTGAGCGTGCCCGGCCCGGCCCCGGTCAATCGGTAATCAGATGCCGGCCAGCACGCGCAGGTGGGCCACGACGCTGCGCCCGAGTGCGGACAGGTTGTAGCCGCCTTCGAGGCAGCTCACGATGCGGCCCTGCGCATGCCGGCGCGCCACGTCGACGATCTGCGCGGTCAGCCATTCGAAGTCGGCTTCGACGAGGCCGAGGTTGCCGATGTCGTCCTCGCGATGCGCATCGAAACCCGCCGACACGAACAGCATCTGCGGCTTGAACGCATCGAGCCGCGGCAGCCAGAACATGTCGACGGCTTCCCGGATCGCCATCCCGTTGCTGCGCGCCGGCATCGGCAGGTTGACCATGTTCGGCGCCTGGTGATCGACGCCCGAGAACGGGTACAGCGGATGCTGGAAGAAGCTGCACATCAGCACGCGCTCGTCATTCGCGAATGCGGCCTCGGTGCCGTTGCCGTGATGCACGTCGAAATCGATGATCGCGACTCGCTCGAGACCGTGTACGTCGAGCGCATGTCGCGCGGCGATCGCGACGTTGTTGAAGAAGCAGAAACCCATCGCGCGCGCAGGCTCCGCATGGTGACCGGGCGGGCGCACGCCGCAGAATGCATTCGCATAGCGGCCTTCGATCACCGCGTCGGTCGCAGCAATCGCGGCACCGGCCGCACGCAGCGCAGCGCGCCACGTATCGCGGTTCATCAGCGTATCGGGATCGATCTCGACGTAGCCGTCGACCGGCGTCATGCTCCGGATGTAGTCGATGTGCGCCTGCGTATGCACCCGACCCAGCGCCACCTCGCTCGCGAACGGCGCGGTTTCGTGCACGATCAGGTCGTCGATGCGGCTCGCGATCAGTTGATCCTGGATCGCCGACAGGCGAGCCGGGCATTCCGGATGCCATTCCCCCATCTCGTGCAGCATGCAGTCGGGGTGCGTATAGAAAGCGGTTGCCATAAGCTGTCATCCACGGCGCACGGTGCGCCGCAGGTCTCCATCAATGATGTCCATCGTCTGCCGCGAATTCGCCGCTAACTTACCACAACGGGGGCCTGCCACGCCCCGGTGCGCCGGATCCGTCGGGTATACTGCGCCGTACCCAATCGCCTTGTCCGCCCGCTTCGACATGAATTCCAGCAAGCCTGCCGCCCTTCTCTCCGCGCTGTTCCGTGTTCGCGTGCCGCTCGTTGCGGCCGCGGTGGTCGCGGCCCTCGGCACCGCGCCTGCCGGCGCGCAGACGCAACCCGCGAAGTCCGCGGGCAAGCTCGTCGCACAGGCCCAGCCGCAGCAGCCGACGCCGCAAGGCCAGACCTTCGAAGAGGAAATTGTTCCGCAGCGTTACGCGAACAACGCGAAGGTCGACGCGTTCATCGACGAGATGGTGAGCCGCAACGGCTTCGACTCCACCAGCCTGCATGCGCTGTTCTCGCGCATCAGCTATTCGGCGACGGCCGTCAAGCTCGTGAAGCCGGCTGCGTCGCCGACGGTCAAGAACTGGCGCGTCTATCGCTCGCGCTTCATCGAACCGATCCGTATCAACGCGGGCGTGAAATTCTGGAAGGCGAACCAGGCCACGCTGCAGCGCGCATCCGAACAGTTCGGCGTACCGCCCGAAGTGATCGTCGGCATCATCGGCGTCGAGACGATCTACGGCCGCTACATGGGCAATTTCCGCGTGCTCGACGCGCTGACGACGCTCTCGTTCGACTATCCGGACACGCCGAATCGCGACAGCCGCCAGGCGACGTTCCGCAAGAACCTCGAGGACTTCCTGGTCTGGACGCGCGACAACCAGCTCGACCCGACCACCGTGCTCGGCTCGTATACGGGCGCGATCGGGATTCCGCAGTTCCTGCCGAGCAGCATCCGCGAATATGCGGTCGACTTCGACGGCACGGGCCATGTCGACCTGCGCAGCAGTCCTGTCGATGCGATCGGGAGCGTCGCGAACTACCTGAAGCAGCACGGCTGGGAAACCGACCGCCCGGTGGTCTGGCAGATCACGCCCGATACGGGCAGCCTGGGGATCGCCCAGGCCGCCGCCGACGGCCAGCCCGAACCGCACTGGGCGCTGTCGCAACTGCTGCGCGCGGGCATGACGCTGAACGAGCCGGCGGTCAACATCACCACTGAAGCCGGCACGCCCGTGACGGTGGTCGACCTGCCGTCGCCGGGACGTGCGACCGAATACATGCTCGGTCTCAAGAATTTCTATGTGCTGACTCGCTACAACCGCAGCTTCTTCTACGCGCTCACCGTGTACCAGCTTGGCGAGGCCGTGAAGGCACAGATGGAAGCGAGCGGCGCACTCCAGCCGGCCACTGCCGACACCGAGTCGCAGTAAGCACCGACCGCCCAAAGAAAAAGCGCCGCAGATGCGGCGCTTTTTTTATCTCACGCGCACGACGCGCGCCTGCCCGCGCTCAGGCAGGAAACACGCCCGTGGACAGGTAGCGGTCGCCGCGATCGCAGACGATGAACACGATCGTCGCATTCTCGACCTGACGCGCGATGCGCATCGCGACTTCACATGCGCCGCCCGACGAAATGCCCGCGAAAATGCCTTCGACCGACGCGAGCCGGCGCGCCATCGTTTCCGCCGCGGCCTGGCTCACGTTCTCGACGCGGTCGACGCGGCTGCGATCGAAGATGGTCGGCATGTACGCTTCCGGCCACTTGCGGATGCCCGGAATGCGCGAACCGTCTTCCGGCTGCGCACCGACGATCTCGATCGCCGGATTCTGTTCCTTCAGATAGTGCGACGTGCCCATGATCGTGCCCGTCGTGCCCATGGCCGATACGAAGTGCGTGATGCGCCCTTCGGTATCGCGCCAGATTTCCGGGCCCGTCGCTTCGTAGTGCGCAATCGGATTGTCGGGGTTCGCGAACTGGTCGAGGATCACGCCCTTGCCTTCGCGCTGCATCTGGTCCGCGAGATCGCGTGCCAGTTCCATCCCGCCCTTCACCGGCGTCAGGATGATCTCGGCACCGTAGGCGGCCATGCTCTGGCGGCGCTCGACCGACAGGTCCTCCGGCATGATCAGCACCATCTTGTAGCCGCGGATCGCCGCTGCCATCGCGAGTGCGATACCCGTGTTGCCGCTGGTCGCCTCGATCAGCGTATCGCCCGGCTTGATGCGCCCGCGCGCCTCGGCCTTGCTGATCATCGACAGTGCCGGACGATCCTTCACCGAACCGGCCGGATTGTTGCCTTCGAGCTTCGCGAGCACCACGTTGTTGCGCGCGCGGATTTCGTCGTCCGGCAAGCGGACCAGTTGGACGAGCGGCGTATTGCCGATCGTGTCTTCGATAGTTTTGTAAGCCATGGATATACCGTGAGTACGAGGCCGATCAATCAAACGATTGTAAACCAGCACCGCTGCTCGCGCCGGCAACCCCATTGCGACGATGGAATACGCGTGGCATGCAACGCGTGGCCGCCCTGCGCCGTGCCCACGCAAAAAACCCGCGGCATGCCGCGGGAAGCCGTCGCAACGACGGCGACTGAAGGAGCTCGTTGCCGGCCGCGCGTGGCGCGCTACTTCTGTACGGTGCGTGCGGGTGGAGTCGCGGGCTTCGCCGGCTTCTTGCCCTCGGCCGGCAGCGCGGCACTCGTACCGGCCGCGCCGATCGTCAGCCCTTCCCGCTGAAGCCGCTCGACGGTATGGCCGCCCATGCCTTTCACGCGTGATGCGAGATCGTCCGCATTCCTGAACGGACCGCGTGCGCCGCGTTCGTCGAGAATCGCCTTCGCTCGTGCCGGGCCGATGCCCTTGATGCCGACGAGCGCGTCCTCGTTCGCGGTGTTGACGTCGACGGCCGCCCAGGCCGACGCGATCGTGCCGAGCATTGCCGCTGCGGCCAACCATTTCCTGATCATGTGCTGGATCTCCGATGAATACGGCCGGCGGCTGCCGACCGTGAGACCCAGTCTATCGATGCAACGCTTCCGCTTAAACCTGGCCGGATAGCCAACGCACGTAGCGGTCGACGCCTTCCTGCACGGTCAGGAACGGTGCGTCGTAGCCAGCCGCGCGCAGCTTCGTCTGGTCGGCCTGCGTGAAGCACTGGTACTTGCCGCGCAATGCATCGGGGAACGGCACGTATTCGATCAGCCCCTGCTCGACCTGCTGCGCAAGCGTCAGCGGCGGCTGGTTGTCGAGCGCACGCAACGTATTCACGACCGTCGACGCGATATCGTTGAACGGCTGCGCACGGCCCGTGCCGAGGTTGAAGATGCCCGACTTCTCCGGATGATCGAAGAAGAACAGGTTCACCTTCGTCACGTCCTCGACCGACACGAAGTCGCGCGTCTGCTCGCCCGGTGCATAGCCGTTGTACTCGCCGAACAGCTTCACCTTGCCTTCCGCGCGGAACTGGTTGAAGTTGTGGAACGCGACCGACGCCATGCGCCCCTTGTGCGTTTCGCGCGGGCCGTACACGTTGAAATAGCGGAAGCCGGCGATCTGGCTCTTCGCCGTCGGCAGCACGCGACGGATCACCTGGTCGAACAGGAATTTCGAATAGCCGTAGACATTCAGCGGCGCCTCGACGTCACGCTCTTCGACAAAACGCGTCGAGCCGCCGTAGATCGCCGCCGACGACGCGTACAGGAACTGCGTGCCCTGCGCGAGGCAGGTGTCGAGCACCGCGCGGCTGTAGCGGAAGTTGTTGTCCATCATGTAGCGGCCGTCGGTTTCCATCGTGTCCGAACAGGCGCCTTCGTGGAACACTGCGCGTACCTTGCCGAAATCGCCGCGTGCGAAGCGTTCGACGAATTCCGTCTTGTCCAGATAGTCGTCGATCTCGCAATCGACGAGGTTCCGGAACTTGTCCGCGCGCGTCAGGTTGTCGACCGCGATGATGCGCGTCTCGCCGCGCTCGTTGAGCGCCTTGACGATGTTCGCGCCGATAAAACCGGCTGCGCCGGTGACGATGAGGGTCATGATCGTCCTGCCTGAAAAGTGCGAGCCATGCGTGCGGCGCGCTCGTCGCGCCACCGCATGCGCTCAGTGAAACAGTTCGTCGTAGTCCACCGTGGCCGTGCCGAGCTTGCCGACCACGATGCCTGCCGCGCGATTCGCGAGCACGACGGCATCGACGAGCGGCACGCCTGCGCCGAGCATCGTCGCGACCGTCGCGATCACGGTATCGCCCGCGCCCGACACGTCGAACACCTCGCGCGCGAGCGCCGGTGCGTGCAATTCGCCGGTGGCGGAAAACAGCGTCATCCCTTCTTCCGAACGCGTGAGCAGCAGCGCGTCGATGCCGAGTTCCGCGCGCAGCTTCGCAACGCGCGCGCGCAGATCGTCTTCCGACTTCCACTGCCCGACCACCTCGCGCAGTTCCGCGCGATTCGGCGTGATCAGCGACGCGCCGCGATAGCGTGCCCAGTCGTCGCCCTTCGGGTCGACGAGGACGGACTTGCCGGCCGCACGCGCCTTCTCGATCATCGTCGTGACGTGCGTCAGACCGCCTTTCGCGTAATCCGACATCAGCACGACGTCGTGCTGCGGCAGCAGCGCATCGAAGCGCGCGAGCCCCGCGAGCAGCACCTCGTGCGTCGGCATGGCTTCGAAGTCGACGCGCAGCAATTGCTGCTGGCGCGCGAGCACGCGCAGCTTGATCGTGGTCGGCAGCGCCGGGTCGCGCTCGAGATGCGGCGTCACGCCGCTGCTGCCGAGCAGCTCGACGATCCGCTCGCCGGGTTCGTCGCAACCGACGACACACAGCAACCCGGCCTGGCCGCCGAGCGTCACGGCATTGCGCGCGACGTTCGCTGCACCGCCGAGGCGCTCCTCCTGACGCTGCACGTGCACGACCGGCACCGGCGCCTCAGGCGAAATGCGATCGACGTTGCCGAACCAGTAACGGTCGAGCATCACGTCGCCGACGACAAGCACGCGCGAGCGCGCGAGCTGTTCGCGCGGCACCGGAACGACTTCGCGGAGAGTATTCATCGTGTGGTCAGCCACGGGTGGACGACTGGGGATCGACATACGGCCGGCCGATCGCGTAGTAGTCGATGCCCAGTTCGGCCATCGCATCCGGCTCGTAGAGGTTGCGCCCGTCGAAGATCACCGGCGCCTTCAGTTCGGCCTTCAGGCGCGTGAAGTCGGGGCTCCGGAATTCCTTCCACTCGGTCACGATCACGAGCGCGTCCGCACCCGTCACGGCGATGTCCTGCGTCTCGACGAGATGCAGCCGCGCCAGCGTGTCCGGATCGGTGCCGAAATCGAGCGCAAACACGCGCTGCGCCTCGTCGACCGCGACCGGATCGTACGCACGCACGGTCGCGCCGCGTTCGAGCAGCGCGGCGATCAGGCGACGGCTCGGCGCCTCGCGCATGTCGTCGGTGTTCGGCTTGAACGCCAGGCCCCAGACCGCGAACTCGCGGCCGGTCAGGTCGGCGCCGAAACGCTGCTCGATCTTGCCGATCAGCACGTCCTTCTGCGCATGGTTGGCCGCTTCGACGGCTTCCAGGATACGCAGCGGCTGGCCGTTCTCGCCTGCGGTGCGAATCAGCGCCTGGACGTCCTTCGGGAAGCACGAGCCGCCGTAGCCGACGCCGGCGTACAGGAAGTGATAGCCGATGCGCGGATCGGAGCCGATCCCGCGGCGCACGGCCTCGATGTCCGCGCCGACCTTGTCGGCGAGATTCGACATCTCGTTCATGAACGAAATGCGCGTTGCGAGCATCGCATTCGCCGCATATTTCGCGAACTCGGCCGAACGCACGTCCATGTAGATCGTGCGCTCGTGGTTGCGGTTGAACGGCGCGTAAAGCTTCTTCATCTTCTCGCGTGCGATCGTACCCGTCTCGTCGTCGTCGA
This sequence comes from Burkholderia lata, assembly GCF_000012945.1. Taxonomy (NCBI): domain Bacteria; kingdom Pseudomonadati; phylum Pseudomonadota; class Betaproteobacteria; order Burkholderiales; family Burkholderiaceae; genus Burkholderia; species Burkholderia lata. Next base: position 1,100,169 of record NC_007510.1, on the reverse strand, counting down.
CGCCGATGATAATCCGGTCCGGACGCATGAAGTCTTCGACCGCGGCGCCTTCCTTCAGGAACTCCGGGTTCGACACGACCGAGAAGCGATGCGCGACGCTGCCTGCCAGACCGCGGGCGGCAAGCGCCTCGTCGACCACGCCGCGCACGCGCTGCGCAGTGCCGACCGGCACCGTCGACTTGTCGACGATCACCTTGAAGCCCGTCATGTGGCGGCCGATGTTGCGCGCGGCTTCGAGCACGTACTGCAGGTCGGCCGAGCCGTCCTCGTCGGGCGGCGTGCCGACGGCGATGAACTGGATCTCGCCGTGCGCGACGCTCGACTCGATGTCGGTCGAGAAGCGCAGGCGCCCGGCCGCGCGGTTGCGCGCGATGATGTCCAGCAGCCCCGGTTCGTGAATCGGCATCCCGCCGTTGTTCAGGATGTCGATCTTGCGCGGATCGACGTCGAGACAGAAGACGTCGTGACCGATCTCTGCGAGGCAGGCGCCCGTGACGAGACCGACATAGCCGGTGCCGATGATGGTGATTTTCATAGATGTTCCGGTACTTCCCGGTAATTGACTAACTTGGCCGCCGGGACGAGCCCGGCGGCAACCGCAGCGCGTTGGCTCCGCGTGCCGGGATCAGCCCGGCATCGCAGGTTCGACGCGGCGCGGCGCATAGGTTTCCCAGCCGCTGCATCCAGGGCACTGCCAATAGAAGAGCCGTGCCCGGAAACCGCAATTCTGGCACGTATACCGTGGCAGATTCTTCGTGCGCTGCTTGATCAGCGCACGCATCATTTCAAGTTCCTTACGACGCGGTTCGTCGGCCGCGGCGATTTGCGCATCGAGCAGATGCAGCATCCCCGACAGGTTCGGCGACTTCTCCATCTGCGTACGCGCGAGCGTGTGCGCCGCATCCTGGCCACGCAACCCCGCGATGTGCTGGTACGCAATGTCGAGCAGGTCGTTCGACGGATACCGGTCGATATAGCCCATCAGCAGCTCGGCGCCTTCGGCGTTCTTGCCGAGCGCGACATACGCCTTCATCAGCTTGTCGGCGACGAGCGGCAGATACGCCGGATTCTGCGCTTCGACGCGCTTCCAGTGCTCGATCGCGGCCGCGTGGTTGCCCTCCGCTTCCGCCGCGTCGCCGGACAGGACCGTCGCGCGAACATTCTGCGGATTCACGGTCAGCGCCAGGCGCAGCTGTTCGGCTGCCGCTGCCGCGTTCTTGCGCTGCAGCGCATCCTGCGCGAGTTCGCAGTGGAACTGGGCAATTTCGACACCGAGCGGCTTGTCGCTCATCGACTCGATGCGCTTCGCCGTATCGATCGACTTGTTCCAGTCCTTCTCGATCTCGTAGATCGTCAGCAGCGCTCGCTGCGCGCCGAGCGCGTAATCGCCGTCGGCGAGCTTGTGAAACGCCTCTTCGGCACGATCGAGCAGGCCGGCTTTCAGGAAATCCTGGCCGAGCTCGTATAGCGCGTGGTCGCGCTCGTTGACCGGCAGGTCCGTGCGGCTCAGCAGGTTCTGGTGCACGCGGATCGCACGATCGGTCTCGCCGCGGCGGCGAAACAGGTTGCCGAGCGCGAAGTGCAGCTCGACCGTCTCGGGATCGAGCTTGGCGACCTCGATGAACGCGTCGATCGCCTTGTCGGGTTGTTCGTTCAACAGAAAATTCAGGCCGCGAAAATACGATCGCGGCAGGTTGGCACTCTCCGACAGGAGATTCTTCAGGTCATAGCGTGACGCCGCCCAACCAAGCGCGAACGCGACCGGAATCGCGAGCAACCACCAGAAATCCAGATCCATGCGAAATATCGAAGCAGAGACGAAAACCGCGCGATGATCGCGCGGCGTCCGTGTTAAATGACGGGCGGCATCGGCGGCTGGTCGATGACGGCCGGCGTTTCGCGCGCCGCACGCAGATCGCGCTTCAGGCGCCCGTTCTCGAGACGCAGGCGGAAGATCGAAGGCAGCGCGGACAGCAGGCCGGCCAGCAGCCCCACGGCGAAGAACGCCAGGCCGATCAGGATCAGCGGCGCTTGCCATGAATAGCCGGCAACGAAATTCAGCGTCGCGGTTTGCGTATTGGCCAGCGCAAGCACCAGCAGCAGTACGAACACCAATACCCGGATCAGCCAGACGATAAACTTCATGAAGCCCTCTCTTTGTTGAGGTTTGCCGCGGCGCGCGACTCCCCTGCGTCGCACCGAATCGACCCGTATTGTAAAGGATGCGTTTCCGCGGCTGCGCAGATCCTGCGTGCCCCCGTTGCGCGGCGATCGCCGGAAATGAAAAAAGCGCCCGCAAGGGGCGCTTTTCTTTTCAGCCTTCGCCGGATGGGTTCCGGGCAAACCGGATGACGTTTAACGCTCGTCGTCCGGATCGTCAGCCTTCAGCGGTTCACCGGCGCGGCCGTCGACGCGTTCACGCAATTCCTTGCCTGGCTTGAAGTGCGGCACGAACTTCTCGGGCACCTGCACTTTCTCCCCTGACTTCGGGTTGCGTCCGACGCGCGCCGGCCGACGGTTGAGGCCAAAGCTGCCGAAACCCCGAATTTCAATGCGATGCCCTTTCGCCAGGGCGTCAGACATCGCATCGAGCATCGTTTTCACCGCGAAATCCGCATCCTTGAGGACAAGTTGCGGAAATCGCGATGCCAGCTGCGCGACCAACTCGGATTTGGTCATACTTCAGCAGACCTCGTGAGGCTTACTGGTTCTGGCCGTCGAGCTTCGCCTTCAGCAGCGCGCCGAGGTTGGTCGTACCGGTCGCAGCAGCGCTGGAGTCCGACTGCAGGCCGCGGATCGCTTCCTGTTGTTCAGCCGAATCCTTCGCCTTGATCGACAGGTTGATGCCGCGCGACTTGCGATCGATGTTGATCACCATCGCGTTGACCTTGTCGCCTTCCTTCAGCACGTTGCGAGCATCTTCGACGCGATCTTGCGAGATTTCCGACGCACGCAGGTAGCCTTCGATGTCACCCGTCAGCGTGACGACCGCACCCTTCGCATCGACCGTCTTCACGACGCCGTCGACGATCGAGCCCTTGTCGTTCATTGCAACGTAGTTGCTGAACGGGTCGCCTTCGAGCTGCTTGATGCCGAGCGAAATGCGTTCCTTCTCGACGTCGATACCGAGCACGATTGCTTCGACTTCGTCGCCCTTCTTGTACTTGCGAACCGCTTCTTCGCCAGTTTCGCTCCACGACAGGTCCGACAGGTGGACCAGGCCGTCGATGCCGCCCGGCAGACCGATGAACACGCCGAAGTCGGTGATCGACTTGATTGCGCCCGTGATCTTGTCGCCCTTCTTGAAGTTGCGGCTGAAGTCATCCCACGGATTCGGCTTGCACTGCTTCATGCCGAGGCTGATACGACGACGGTCTTCGTCGATCTCGAGGACCATGACTTCGACTTCGTCGCCCAGCTGGACAACCTTCGACGGAGCAACGTTCTTGTTGGTCCAGTCCATTTCCGACACGTGGACAAGGCCTTCGATGCCCGATTCCACTTCGACGAATGCGCCGTAGTCGGTGATGTTCGTGACCTTGCCGAACAGGCGCGTGCCCGACGGGTAACGGCGCGAGATGCCTTCCCACGGATCGTCGCCCAGTTGCTTGATGCCCAGCGAGACGCGGTTCTTCTCTTGATCGAACTTGAGGATCTTCGCGGTGACTTCCTGGCCAACCGACAGGACTTCGCTCGGGTGACGCACACGACGCCATGCGATGTCGGTGATGTGCAGCAGGCCGTCGATGCCGCCGAGGTCGACGAACGCGCCGTAGTCGGTGATGTTCTTGACCACGCCGTTGACGATCGCGCCTTCCTTCAGCGTCTCGAGCAGCTTCGCGCGCTCTTCGCCTTGGGTTGCTTCGATCACTGCACGACGCGACAGCACGACGTTGTTACGCTTGCGATCGAGCTTGATCACGCGGAACTCGAGCGTCTTGCCTTCGTACGGGGTCGTGTCCTTGACCGGACGCGTGTCGACCAGCGAACCCGGCAGGAACGCGCGGATGCCGTTGACCATCACGGTCATGCCGCCCTTCACCTTGCCGGTGATCGTGCCGGTGACGAGTTCGTTGTTGTCGAGAGCCTTTTCCAGCGACAGCCACGATGCAAGGCGCTTCGCCTTGTCGCGCGACAGGATCGTGTCGCCGTAGCCGTTTTCGAGTGCGTCGATTGCGACGGACACGAAATCGCCCGACTGCACCTCAACCTCGCCCTGATCGTTCAGGAATTCCTCGATCGGAATGTAAGCCTCGGACTTGAGGCCTGCATTGACGACCACGAAGTTGTGGTCGACGCGCACGACTTCGGCGGAAATCACTTCGCCGGCGCGCATGTCTTGGCGGGTCAGCGACTCTTCGAACAGAGCCGCGAAAGATTCAGTATTCGGGGTAGAGGTTTGCAGGTCGGACATAAAAATCTGATTGTGCATGGATCGCTGTGCCACGCCGGCCGGAATGGCAGGCTGAAAGGGCCAGATCGATGACCACACGGGGTTAAGGGTTCGAAACACGCTCCGCGCTTACGGCGTGGAGCACCTACCGCGACCCGCCTTCTCAGGCGGGCTGGCCGAGCGCCCGGTACCACTGCAGCACCTGGTCGACCGCTTCATCGACCGAAAGCGCCGACGTATCGAGCAGCTTGGCATCTGCCGCGGGCTTCAGCGGCGCGGCTGCGCGATTGCTGTCGCGCGCGTCACGTTCACGAAGATCCCGGAGCAAGTCATCTATATTAGCAGAAAAACCTTTTTGCATCAATTGCTTATGCCGTCTGGTCGCGCGCGCCTCGGCACTGGCCGTCAGAAACACCTTCAGCACGGCGTCCGGGAAGATCACGGTGCCCATGTCGCGCCCGTCTGCAACGAGGCCCGGCGTCTTGCGGAACGCGCGCTGGCGCGCGACGAGCGCGGTGCGCACGGGCCCGTGCACGGCAATCGCCGATGCGCGGTTGCCGACCACTTCGGCGCGGATGTCGTTCGACACATCGACGCCGTCGAGCTGCGCGCAGCCTTCGCGGAACGTGATGTGGAGATCGTCGATCAGCTTCACCAGCGCGTCGATATCCTCCGCCTCGATGCCGTAGCGCACGCTCGCGAGCGCGGCAAGCCGGTACAACGCGCCGCTGTCGAGCAGGTGGAAGCCAAGATGCGCGGCAACGAGCGCGGCGACGGTGCCCTTGCCGGAAGCAGTCGGGCCGTCGATCGTGATGACGGGAGTCGGGTGAAAGGGTCGGGTCGATTTCATCAGAACAGTGGGGTCAGGCTTTGGCGAGCGCGGCGAAGCGGTCGAAATAGTCGGGGAACGTCTTGCCGACGCACTTCGGATCGTTGATCCGCACGGGCACGCCGCCCAGGCTGACGAGCGAGAAGCACATCGCCATCCGGTGATCGTCGTACGTGTCGATCGCCGCGTTCGGCGTGAGCTTTTCCGGCGGCGTGACGACAAGGTAGTCAGGACCTTCCTCGATGATCGCGCCGACCTTGCGCAACTCGGTCGCCATCGCAGCGATGCGGTCGGTTTCCTTCACGCGCCAGCTCGCGATGTTGCGCAGCGTGCTTGTGCCGTTCGCGAACAGCGCAGCGACCGCGATGGTCATCGCCGCATCGGGGATCAGGTTGAAGTCCATGTCGATCGGCTCGAGCTTGCCGTGGTCGTGGCCGATACCGCGCACGTCGATCCAGTCGTCGCCCATGGTCACGTTCGCGCCCATCTGCATCAGCGCGTTCGCGAAGCCGACATCGCCCTGAATGCTCGCACGCCCCACGCCTTCGACACGCAGCGGCCCGCCGCCAAGCGCGCCGGCCGCGAGGAAGTACGATGCGGACGACGCATCGCCCTCGACCATGATTCGCCCCGGCGAGCGATATCGGACGCCGGCCGGCACAACGAAGCGCTGCCAGCCATCCCGCTCGACGGTCACGCCGAAGCGTTCCATCAGCCGGATCGTGATGTCGATGTACGGCTTCGAGATCAGCTCGCCATCGACCTCGACGACGATCTTGCCGTCCTTCGCCTTCACGAGCGGCAGCGTCATCAGCAGTGCCGTGAGGAACTGGCTCGACACGTCGCCGCGCACGCGAATCGGCGCGTCGACGGAAATGTTCGCGGGTTTGATCCGCAGCGGCGGGTAGCCTTCGTTCAGCTCGTAGTCGATCTGCGCGCCGATCTGCCGCAGGCCGTCGACGAGGTCGCCGATCGGCCGCTCGTGCATGCGCGGCACGCCGTGCACGCGATAGTCGCCGCCGTTCACCGCGAGCGCGGCGGTCAGCGGCCGCACGGCCGTGCCCGCATTGCCGAGGAACAGGTCGGCCGTCTTCGCGGTGAATGCGCCGCGCGTGCCCGTGACGACACAGGTGTCGCCGTCGCGCGCGAGCTTCACGCCGAGCGTGCCGAGTGCGTCGAGCATCACGCGCGTGTCGTCGGAGTCGAGCAGGTTGGTGATCGTCGTTTCGCCTTCGGCAAGCGCCGCGAGCAGCAGCACGCGGTTCGAAATGCTCTTCGAGCCGGGCAGGCGCACGGTGCCCGATGCGCTGGAGTACGGGCCGAGATCGAGATAGTCCATGGGAATCGTCCTGTTATTTCTTGACCGGTTCGGCAGCGGGCGTACCACCGCGCTCCTGCCATGCCTTGCGCGCAGCGCGCGAGCGCGTGAACACCGCTTCGAGCGCCGCGCCATCGCCGGCGTCGATCGCTGCGCGAAGCCGCGTGAGCACGCGCGTATAGCCGTCGAGTTCATCGAGCAGCGCCGCGCGGTTCGCGACGCACACGTCGCGCCACATCTCCGGGCTCGACGCCGCGATGCGCGTGAAATCGCGGAAACCGCCCGCCGCGTACGAGAATTTCAGTTCCGCGTCAGCCTCGCCGAGAATCTGCTCGACGAGCGCGAACGACAGCACGTGCGGCAGATGGCTGATCGACGCAAACACCCGATCGTGCTGCTCCGTGCTCATCGTGCGCACGTCGGCGCCGGTCGCGCGCCACATCGCGTCGATCCGCGCGACCGATTCGGGTGCGTTTTCCGGAAGCGGACACAGCACGACGTTGCGGCCGACGTACAGATCCGGCAACGCGGCCTCGACGCCGCTCGACTCGCGACCGGCGATCGGATGCCCCGGCACGAACTGCGCGATCCGCGCACCGAGCGCTTCGCGCGCGGCCGCGACGACATCGGACTTGGTGCTGCCCGCATCGGTGACGATCGTCGCCGCTTCAAGCCACGGTGCGATGCGCGCGAGCAACGGGCCCGTCTGCGCGACGGGCGCCGCCAGCAGCACGAGATCGGCGCCTGCCAGCGCGTCGCGCAATTGCGCATCGTCGTCGAGCGCCGCCGCGCGGTCGATCACGCCGAGCGCGAGCGCGCGCTCGACCGACGCACGCGAACGGCCCACGCCGACGACCTCGCCCGCGCCGCCCGGCGCGCGCTCGCGCAGCGCGCGAGCCAGCGATCCGCCGATCAGGCCGACGCCGAAGATGACCAGTTTGTTGAATGCAAAGCCTGACACGACAAGAGCCAAGTTACGCGCGCGGGACGACGCCCCGCACGCGGAATTCCAGATTCCGGGCAACGGGCCCGCATGCAGCACAAGCTGTGCTGCATGCCGCCCGAACCCGCCTTCGGCAGCGCCGACCGGCCTGCCCTGCCCGCCTGGCCCCAACACCTGCGCGAACAGGCGACGGGCCGCCGCGCATCAGCGTGCGCGCGGATACGAACCGAGTATCTTCAGGAACGCGGCCTTCTGGCCGAGTTCCGCGAGCGCGGCTGCAACCGACGCATCGTCCCGGTGCCCTTCGATGTCGATGTAGAAGTAGTACTCCCACGTGCCGACGCGCGCCGGGCGCGACTCGAAGCGCGTCATCGACACGCCGTGCCGCGCAAGCGGCTCGAGCAGCTTGAACACGGCGCCCGGCTCATTCTTCACCGACACGATCAGCGACGTCTGGTCGTGACCGCTTTGCCCCGCCGGCTGCTTGCCGACGATCACGAAGCGCGTGCGGTTGTGCGGATCGTCCTGGATCAGCGAGAACGCGATCTGCAGGCCGTAGTGCGCAGCCGCGCGATCGCCCGCGATCGCCGCGACCGTCGGATCGGCCGCCGCGAGACGCGCAGCCTCCGCGTTGCTCGCCACCGCCTGCCGCTCAAGCTGCGGTGCGTTCGCCGCGAGCCACTGCTGGCATTGCGCAAGCGCCTGCGCATGCGCGCAAACGCGTTTCACGCCGTCGAGCGTGCCGCTTTGCGTCAGCAGGTTGTGATGGATCGGCAGCGCGAGCTCTCCGCTGATCAGCAGTTGCGTCTGCAGCAACAGGTCGAGCGTGCGCGACACGGCGCCTTCGGTCGAATTCTCGACCGGCGCTATGCCGAACGCGGACGCGCCGGCCTCGACCGAGCGGAACACCTCGTCGATCGACGGGCATGGCAGCCCTTCGATCGACTGGCCAAAGTACTCGAGCATCGCCTGCTCGCTATACGTGCCGACCGGCCCGAGGAACGCGACGTGGATCGTCTGTTCGAGCGCGCGGCTCGCGGCCATGATCTCGCGCCAGATGGCGCTGATGTGCTCGCTCGCGAGCGGCCCCGCGCTCATGTCCTGCAGCCGGGCGATCACCTGCAGCTCGCGCTCCGGCCGGAACACCGGTGCGTTGAAATGCTTCTTGACCTCTCCCACCTCCAGCGCCACCGCGGCGCGCTGGTTCAGGAGCGCGATCAGCTGCGCGTCGATCGCGTCGATGCGATCGCGCAGCGGTTTCAGGCGGGAATTCAGTTCGTCGTCCATGCGTTTTGCCGTGCTGTTTGAACAGCGCCGCCGTCAGGCGCCGCGCTGCTCGAAGTCCTTCATGTACTCGACGAGCGCTTTCACGCCCTCGAGCGGCACCGCGTTGTAGATCGACGCCCGCATGCCGCCGACGGACTTGTGGCCCTTCAGCTGCAGCAGCCCGCGCGCCTTTGCGCCGGCAAGGAAGTCTTCATTGCGCGTTTCGTCGGCCAGGAAAAACGGCACGTTCATCCGCGAACGTGCTGCCGGCTCGACCTTGTTCAGATAGAAACTGCTCGAATCGATCGTGTCGTAGAGCAGCTTCGCTTTTTCGATATTGCGGGCCTCGATCGCTTCGAGGCCACCCTGCCGCTTCAGCCACTGGAACACCAGGCCCGCGATGTAGATCGCGTAGGTGGGCGGCGTGTTGTACAGCGAGTTGTTCGCGGCGATGGTCTTCCATTCGAACGCGGACGGGCAGATCGACAGCGCACGGTCGAGCAGGTCCTCGCGCACGATCACGAGCGTCACGCCGGCCATCCCGATGTTCTTCTGCGCGCCGCCGAACAGCACGCCGTATTTCGCGACGTCCATCGGGCGCGACAGGATGTGCGACGACACATCCGCGACCAGCGGCACATCGCCGAGATCGGGAATCTCGAACGTCTCGACACCGTCGATCGTCTCGTTGGTACACAGATGCACGTAGGCCGGATCGTCCGACAGCTGCCATTCGGCGCGCACGGGCGCACGCGTATAGCCGTCTTCCGTCTTGCCGGTCGCGGCGAGATGCGGCGTGCCGTATTTCTTCGCTTCGGTGAACGATTTCTGCGACCACGAGCCCGTGACGACGAAGTCGGCCGTCTTGCGCGACCCGAGCAGGTTCATCGGCACGATTGCGTTTTCCGCGATACCGCCGCCCTGCAGGAACAGGATCCGGTGGCTGGCCGGCACACCGAGCAGGTCGCGCAGGTCGGTCAGCGCGGCCTCGTGGATCGACATGAATTCCTTGCCGCGATGGCTCATCTCCATCACGCTCATGCCGCTGCCGTGCCAGTCGAGCATTTCGTCGGCAGCTTGCCGCAGCACTTCCTCGGGCATCGCCGCAGGGCCGGCGGAGAAATTAAAGACGCGCATCGTGAAAACCTCGGAGGGACGCGACCGGCTCGCCGCCGGCAGAACGCGCCAAAAAAGAAATGGCCGCTTGCGCTCGCGCGCAAACGGCCATTATCGCACTGTCGTCAGGCTCCCGCCAAACCCGGCCGAACGGCCGGGGGCGTGCCCGGACGGCTTTACTTGCCCGGCTTGACTGCTGCGACTTCCTTGTCAGCCTGCGTGCGCGTTGCCTGGATAGCTTGCGGCATGTACTTCTGCATCAGGCCGTTGACCACGTCGCGACCGACCTGATCCTGAACCTGGATGAACTTGCGGCCCGTCGGGCTCTTGTAGAACGTCGTCAGATCCTTGATCTCCGACGTGCTGTAGTACTTCGCGTAGGCGTCGTACTGAGCCGACATCGCGTCGTTCTGGAACTGTTGCGTACCGAACACCTTGCCTGCGCCGTCAACCAGCTTCGGCACCGCGTTCTTCTGCAGCGTCGGAACGGCAGCCTGCTTCTGCTTGTCGTTCAGCGTCTTGTTTTCCGACAGCGCGTCCGACAGGATCGCCGGGACGAGTTGCTTGGCCTGCATTTCGGCGCTGTTGCCGATTGCCGACACGAGCTTCGGCGCGTCGATCGCGTCGAGCAGATCCTTGATCGCTGCCTTCTTGTCGGCGTCGATCGGCGCAGCTGCCGCCGGAGCTGCCGGTGCGGAATTCGACAGCGCTTGCGCCATCGCGAACGTCGGCACCAGTGCAGCCAGCAGAACCAGTTGCTTGAATTGCTTTTGCATCATCACTCCCTTTTGGAAATATGAATGGTTGCTCGCCGGCCGCGGCGCTTCGCGCCTGCGGCGGCTAGAGTCTCATCCGTTCTTCAGGCTTCGCCGTCCGACGCCTCGTCGGCCTCGCCTTCACCCTCTTCGGCCTCCGCGATCTGCTGCAGGCCAGAGAGCTTGGTACCCTCATCGAGACTGATGAGTGTAACACCTTGCGTGGCACGCCCCATCTCGCGAATCTCCGACACACGGGTGCGAATCAACACACCGGCCGTCGTGATCAGCATGATCTGATCTTCGGCATCGACGAGCGTTGCAGCCACGACCTTGCCGTTGCGCTCGGACGTCTGGATCGCGATCATACCCTTCGTGCCGCGGCCGTGACGCGTGTACTCGGTGATCGGCGTGCGCTTGCCGTAACCGTTCTCGGTCGCGGTGAGCACCGTCTGCTCTTCACTGCCGGCAACCAGCAACGCGATGACCTGCTGCCCGTCTTCAAGCTGCATGCCGCGCACACCGCGCGCCTCGCGACCCATCGGACGCACGTCGTTCTCGTCGAAGCGCACGGCCTTGCCGGAGTCCGAGAACAGCATCACGTCGTGCGCGCCGTCGGTGATCGACGCGCCGATCAGGTAGTCGCCTTCGTCGAGGCCGACCGCGATGATGCCCTTCTTCATCGGACGGCTGAATGCCTCGAGCGGCGTCTTCTTCACGGTGCCGAGCGACGTCGCCATGAAGATGAACTTGTCGGCCGAGAATTCCTTGACCGGCAGCACGACGTTGATCTTCTCGCCTTCCTGCAGCGGGAACATGTTGACGATCGGACGGCCGCGCGAGTTGCGCGAGCCCTGCGGCACTTCGTAGACCTTGACCCAGTACACGCGCCCGCGGTTCGAGAAGCACAGGATGTAGTCGTGCGTGTTCGCGATGAACAGCGTCTCGATCCAGTCGTCTTCCTTCATCTGCGTCGCCTGCTTGCCGCGACCGCCGCGCTTCTGCGCACGGTATTCGGACAGCGGCTGCGACTTCACGTAGCCCGCATGCGACATCGTGACGACCATGTCCTGCGGCGTGATCAGGTCTTCGGTGTTCAGCTCGGTTGCGTTCAGCTCGATCTTCGAGCGGCGTGCGTCGCCGAACTCGGCCTTCACCGACGTCAGTTCCTCGCCGATCATCGTCGTGATCCGCTCGGGGCGCGCGAGGATGTCCAGCAGGTCGGCGATTTGCGCCATCACTTCGCGGTACTCGCCGATGATCTTGTCCTGCTCGAGGCCGGTCAGGCGCTGCAGACGCATCTGCAGGATTTCCTGCGCCTGCGTGTCGGACAGGCGGTACAGCCCGTCGACCTGCATGCCGAACGCCGGGTTCAGGCCTTCCGGACGATACGCGGAACGGCCGCCGGCCGCCGCGTTCTCGCTCTCGGCGCGCGTGAGCATCTCGCGCACGAGCGACGAATCCCACGGCTTCGCCATCAACTCCGCCTTCGCGATCGGCGGCGTCGGCGCGGCCTTGATGATCGCGATGAACTCGTCGATGTTCGCGAGCGCGACCGCGAGACCTTCGAGCACGTGGCCGCGTTCGCGGGCCTTGCGCAGTTCGTAGATCGTGCGGCGCGTCAGCACTTCGCGTCGATGCGACAGGAAGCACTGCAGGATTTCCTTCAGGTTCAGCAGCTTCGGCTGGCCGTCGACGAGCGCGACCATGTTCATGCCGAACGTATCCTGGAGCTGCGTCGCCTTGTACAGGTTGTTCAGCACCACTTCCGGCACTTCACCGCGCTTGAGCTCGATCACGACACGCATGCCGCTCTTGTCGGACTCGTCGCGGATGTCGGAGATGCCCTCGAGCTTCTTCTCGTTGACAAGCTCGGCGATCCGCTCGAGCAGCGAACGCTTGTTCACCTGGTACGGCAGCTCGTCGACGATGATCGCCATCCGCTGGCCGCGGTCGATCTCCTCGAAGTGCGTGGCCGCGCGCATCACGACGCGGCCGCGCCCGGTACGGTAGCCGTCGCGCACGCCGGCGACGCCGTAGATGATGCCGGCCGTCGGGAAATCCGGCGCCGGGATGATCTCGATCAGCTCGTCGATCGTCGCTTCCGGGTTGCCCAGCAGGTGCTGGCACGCGTCGACGACTTCGTTCAGGTTGTGCGGCGGGATGTTGGTCGCCATGCCGACCGCAATACCCGACGAGCCGTTGATCAGCAGGTTCGGGATGCGCGATGGCAGGACCGACGGCTGCATTTCGTTGCCGTCATAGTTCGGCTCGAAATCGACCGTTTCCTTGTCGATGTCGGCGAGCAGCTCGTGACCGATCTTCGCCATGCGAATTTCGGTGTACCGCATCGCCGCGGCATTGTCGCCGTCGATCGAACCGAAGTTGCCCTGCCCGTCGATCAGCATGTAGCGCAGCGAGAAGTCCTGCGCCATCCGCACGATCGTGTCGTAGACCGCGGTATCGCCGTGAGGGTGGTACTTACCGATCACGTCGCCGACGATACGCGCCGACTTCTTGTACGCGCGGTTCCAGTCGTTGTTCAGTTCGTGCATCGCGAACAACACGCGCCGGTGCACGGGTTTCAGGCCATCGCGGACATCCGGGAGGGCACGTCCGACGATCACGCTCATCGCGTAATCGAGATACGAACGGCGCATTTCCTCCTCTAGGGAGGTGGGCAGGGTCTCTTTGGCGAATTGATCCATGTATCCGTATCGTTTCGGAGCGAAGACGGCGAACGCCTTTCGCGTGGGCGCTGCATGCGCAACGCAACGCGAGATTCTAACATGCGCCCATCAGCCGCCAATTCGCCTCCCCCTCTATATATAAATAGCGAAAATCGCGGCGGCGGCGAATCGGCCGGGAATTGCACGCCGCAATTGCACCCGACTCGGCATCACGGACGATTGCAGCGTCACTTGTTTCTCGCGCACGAGTAAACAACTGCATTCATCGGCGCAATTTCGCCGCCACACTCTTGACAATTTCTAAAAGTTACGGCAGGTCGGTGTTGCGCATGCGCCACAAAGTCGAAGCGATCTTAGGGTGGGGAGGATTTTTTTTCGTAGGAAGGGAACGATATGGCAAAATGCCAACGCACTGAAAGTTAGACGCTGCTCGAAGTCTACACAGAGGCGGCGCCGCGTTTTTTGTGCCGCACCAATGTTATACTTCGAGCAATGTATGACTTGTCACCGTCAACAGGCTCGCAGTAAACCTGCGGTAATCTCAATTTCGAGAGGAGAAATATGAATAAACTTTCAAAGCTCGCGTTCATTGCAGCTACCGCAGTTATGGCTGCATCCGCTTCGGCACAGTCGGTGCCGGCGTCGCGTCAAGCCGTCAATGACAACTGGGTGAACGGCACGGGCGAATGGGTGTGGATGAACGGCACGAACGAGCTCTGCTGGCGCGATGCGTTCTGGACGCCGGCCACCGCCAACGCGAAGTGCGATGGCGCACTGGTCGCCCAGGCACCGCAGCCGCCGGTCGCTCCGGTCGCTCCGGCAATCACGAGCCAGAAGATCACGTATCAAGCTGACGCACTGTTCGACTTCGACAAGGCAACGCTCAAGCCGCTGGGCAAGCAAAAGCTGGACGAACTGGCTTCGAAGATCGAAGGCATGAACACGGAAGTGGTCGTCGCAACGGGCTACACGGACCGCATCGGTTCGGACAAGTACAACGACCGTCTGTCGCTGCGCCGTGCGCAAGCCGTGAAGTCGTACCTGGTCAGCAAGGGTGTGCCGGCCAACAAGATCTACACGGAAGGCAAGGGCAAGCGCAACCCGGTTACGACTGGCTGCAACCAGAAGAACCGCAAGCAACTCATCGCCTGCCTCGCACCGGATCGCCGCGTGGAAGTCGAAGTGGTTGGTACGCAAGAAGTCCAGAAGACGACCGTTCCGGCAAACTAAGCCGCGGTTTTCGACTGCTTCAAAGCCCCGCTCCGGCGGGGCTTTTTTCTTTGACGCCGCCTTTGACGCCCGTCCAGGCGCTCGCCGCTTCGCCGCTCGTCCGCTTCTTATATACTCGGGGCTGACGAACCGCAGCACCGCCCTCCTCCCGTAGCCCGTTTGCCGACATGACCAACGCCGATCCGCACGAACTCCAGAAATTCAGCGACCTCGCCCATCGGTGGTGGGATCCGAACGCCGAATTCAAGCCGCTGCACGACCTGAACCCGGTCCGGCTCGGCTGGATCGATGCGCATGCGCACCTTGCCGGCAAGCGCGCACTCGACATCGGCTGCGGCGGCGGCATCCTGTCCGAATCGATGGCCGGACTCGGCGCGCAGGTGAAGGGGATCGACCTGTCGACCGAAGCGCTCGGCGTCGCCGACCTGCACAGCCTCGAGAGCGGCATCACGGTCGACTACGAGGCCATCGCCGCCGAAGCGATCGCCGCGCGCGAACCGGGCACCTACGATGTGGTCACGTGCATGGAGATGCTCGAGCACGTGCCGTCGCCGGGCGACATCGTCGCCGCGTGCGCGACGCTCGTGAAGCCGGGTGGCTGGGTGTTCTTCTCGACGCTGAACCGCAACCTGAAGGCCTACCTGTTCGCCGTGATCGGCGCGGAGTACATCGCGCAAATGCTGCCGAAGGGCACGCACGACTACGCGCGCTTCATCCGCCCGTCGGAACTGGCCGGCTTCGTGCGGGCAACCGATCTGCACATCGTGGAGATCAAGGGCATCACGTATCACCCGATCGGCAAGCGCTTCGCGCTGTCGAACGACACCGACATCAACTACCTCGTCGCGTGCCGCCGCGGCGCGTGACCTTCCAACCGGCATGACGACTCCCCTCTCGACCGCGCGGGCTGCACTCGACGAACCGCGCCTGCTGCACTGCGATGCCGTGCTGTTCGATCTGGACGGCACGCTCGCCGACACGGCCCCCGATCTCGCGGCTGCCGTCAACAAGATGCAACGCGTGCGCGACCTGCCCGAAACGCCGCTCGACGTGTTGCGGCCGCTGGCCTCGGCCGGCGCACGCGGCCTGCTCGGCGGCGCGTTCGGCATCGATCCGCAGACGCCCGGCTATGAAGCGATGCGCGACGAATTCCTGGCCAACTACGCGACGGATCTGTGCGTGCACACGACGCTGTTCCCCGGCATCGGCGACGTGCTCGACGAACTCGATGCGCGCGGCGTGCGCTGGGGCATCGTCACGAACAAGGCGATGCGGCTCACGGCGCCGCTCGTCGACCTGCTCGGCCTCGCGCCGCGTGCCGCCTGCGTCGTCGGGGGCGACACAACGCCGCACCCGAAGCCGCACCCGGCCCCGCTGCTGCATGCGGCCGACCAGCTGACGCTCGCGCCTGCGCGCATCGTCTACGTCGGCGACGACCTGCGCGACATTCAGGCCGGCAGCGCCGCCGGCATGGCAACGGTCGCGGCCGCGTATGGCTATTGCGGCGACGGCGCCGCGCCATCCGACTGGCAAGCGCAACATCTCGTCGACACGACGCAGCAACTGCGCGAACTGCTGCGCGATGTTGGGCTATAATGGTCGATCTTATCCGCGGGGGCGACCTGGTTTCGACAGGGGTTGTGAAGCGGCTAGGGCATGTCGAGGACCCGTCACCTCGTTAATCAATGGGAAAATCGTAACTGCAAACGACGATACGTTCGCACTGGCAGCCTAACGGCCGCCGTCCTCTGCCTAGTTCACTGACGGGCTAGTGTCGCAAGACCGGTAGCAATACCGCCAGAGGTCATTTACGTCAGTTAAGCCCTGTCGGCGTCGCGACGCCAGGGTCGAAAACCTAGCGAATCGCCGTAGTGCAGCGTGTTCGTCCGCGTCGCTGCGGTTAAATCAAATGACTGAACTAAACATGTAGAACTAGTCGTGGAGCGCTTCTGGACGCGGGTTCGATTCCCGCCGCCTCCACCAAATTCCGCGCTCGCCGCACGAACCCCGCATGACGCAAGTCTGCGGGGTTTTTTGTTGCCGGCGAAACGCATGCGCCCCTCCCCGTCCGAAAAAGCGCCCAGCCACGGGTGGGCCGGGCGGAATGCCGCCGGACTTCCAGCGACAGGAGGTGACGGATGTCCTGCCACGCCCGCGCAATCATCGATCGCGCCAGGCAGCGGCCAGCCCGGGCGCTGCAGTGTCGGGCGCGACGCGTCGTCGCACCCGGCATTCACGCACACCGGGGCAATGCGCGATTTAGCTGCCGCGATACAGTGACTTCATTTCTTCAGCGGTGGCCGGACGCACGCCCATTGCACGCGAACCCGATGCCGATGCGCCCTGTGCCTGTGCACCGTACCCGCTAGCGTCGGCGCCTTGCGCTTGCGCCAGCGCGCTGCGCTGTTGCTCTGCAACACGCGCCGTCGCAGCCTGGATCGCTTCCGGGTAATGCGGATCTTCACCGCGAGCGGAGTTGTAACCTGCCTGCTGCAGCTGGACCAGTTCGGCACGAACCTGCGCGCGGGTGATCGTCGAACCCGACTGGGCGAACGACACGACCGGGGCAACGAGAGCGGCAGCAACGACAACAGCTTGAACGAGCGACTTCATGATGACCTACCTCCAGATTTGTCTGTGTTCGCGGTGAACACCTTGTTCATCGCTGACAACCCGAAGTTTATGTAGGCGGATGCTTAAGAATAAGGCAGGTTTCTGGAAGACATCCTTCCTGATTTACGGGTTAACCCTAGATCGCCTGCCAGGCCGGCGATGCGCACGTACGGGCATCGCCCGGCGTCGAATCGCATGAAGATTCGACGGAAAGCAAAAGCCCCGCGAAGCGGCAACGCTTCGCGGGGCTCGGACAGAATCGGAATCGCACGGGATTCCGGCAGTGGCCAGTCAGCCGGCCAGGCCGGTGCGCGGGCGCGATGCCCGCCAGTCGAACCGGTGCCGCATGACTATCGTGCGGACACGCCCGCCTGCCGGGTTACTGCGTATCCATCGGACACTTCAGGTTGCAGCCGTTCGGATCGCCCAAGTCGCCTTTACGGCGCAACGCGGACTTCTTGCCGCTCTGGTATTTCTGCGACGGCGTCGACGCTGCGAACGGCATCTGCGGATGCTCGTTCAGGCGAAACTGTTCGCTCAGGATACCGCCGGGTACACCGGGGGAATTCTGCGCAAGCGCAAACGGCGAAACAGCGACCAGCAGCCCCGCGGTCAACGCTGCCGCGGCGAGGGGAAAGGAAAATTTCATGGCGGGATGACGCTTGAACGGCGTGCTTGTTAGAACGTTGGTCAAGCGGCAAGCGTAGCGCAAATCCCTCGCTGCTGCATCGCGGTGCGATTGCGCCTGCGTTACCGGGAATTGCCCTCCGGCACGCTCGCGCCGTCGCCGCCGGCCAGCCCCGTCGCGATGCTCGTCAGCGTTCCGCACGCGGCCGGATCGTAGCCGTCGAGATGCGCGACGCGCTCGACGAAGCGCGCATCGCGCAGCAGCGCCAGTACGCCGGCAAGCGGCCGCGCGTCGAGCCGCGCGCGTTCGCATGCAAAGTAATAGTCTTCGTCGACGACGGGGATGAAATCGAGCCCGAAATGATGGGCGGCCGGCTCGACGCCGAAGCCGAGATCGGCCATTCCGCTCGCGACGAACGCCGCGATCGCCGAATGCGTGAGCTCGGCCGACGCGTAGCCGTCGATGCGCTCGGGATCGATGCCGATCGCGCGCAGTGCAAGATCCAGCAGCATGCGCGTGCCCGACCCCGGCTGGCGGTTGACGAAGCGGATGTCATTGCGCGCGAGATCCGCGAGCCCGCGAACCTGCTTCGGGTTGCCGCGCGGAACGAACAGCCCCTGCTGGCGCCGCGTCAGGTGGATCAGCACATGGCGCGTCTCGTCGAGCCACGGCCGGTAGATCTGCGCGCACTGCGCGCGAAAGGCGCCGCGCGGAAGATGGAAGCCGGCCAGGTCGCACTCGCCGCGAGCAAGCGCCTGCACGGCCTCGACACTCTCGCGATACTTGATGTCGACAGCCGCCTGCGCATCGACGAGCGCGGAGACGAGTGTAGCGACCGCATAGCCGTGCGACGCGTGGATGCGCACGGCGCCGTCGCGCTGCGCGAGCCGCCGGTTCAGGTCGCTCGCCACTTCGGCCGCCAGCGTGCGCAGGTTCCCGTCGAGCCGACTGCGTGCGAGACGCTGCGCATCGACGACGGCCTGCCCGAGCGCCGACAGCGTCGAGCCCTTGCCGCGCGCGGTTTCGATCAGTTCCCCGCCGATGCACGCCTCCAGCGCGCGCAGCATGCCCCATGCGTGCCGGTAGGACAGCCCTTTCGCTTGCGCGGCCTGCGCAATGCTGCCCGTGTCGGCCACGAGTTCCAGCAACGGAGCGACGTCCGACAGGCTGGCCGCGCGGCCTTCCGTGTCGCGTACGGTCAGATACGCGTCGCATTCGATTCGAATCAATTATGCACTCCGATTTCCTATTGCGACCGCCAAATCTTCCGCTTATCGTTGGTCAAAATCAATCAGAACGAAGTCGCGATGCGCACTATATGAATCTCGAGCGCATATGAGACTTTGGAGGAGCACAACTGATGTCCCCGAATTCCCACGCGCCCGACGCGCTCGTCGAGCGCCATGCACGCGCCGGCCGGTCGCTCGTGGCGATCCTGCACGCGATCCAGGACGACGCGGGTTACGTGCCGCCAGGCTGCGTCGCGCCGCTCGCCCGCGCACTCAACCTGTCGCGCGCGGAAGTGCACGGCGTCCTGACTTACTACCACCACTTCCGCACCGCGCCGCCCGCGCGCGTGACGATCCAGATGTGTCGCGCCGAAGCGTGCCGCAGCATGGGCTGCGAAGCGCTGGCCGCGCATGCGGAAGCCCGCACGGGCTGCCGGTTCGACGCGGCGCACGGCGATGCCGCCGATGCGCATGCGCCCGGTGACGTCGCACTCGAATCGGTCTACTGCCTCGGGCTGTGCGCGCAGTCGCCGTCGCTAACGGTCAACGGCGTGCTGCATGCCAGGGTCACGCCGGAGAAATTCGACGCGCTGCTTGCCGAGGCCGCCGCCCACACCCCGGAGGCCGCATGACGACCCGCATCTACGTCCCGCGCGACTCGTCCGCACTGGCGCTCGGCGCCGACGCGCTCGCCGCCGCGATTGCTGCGGAAGCCGAACGGCGCGGCGTCGCCGTCGAACTGGTCCGCAACGGTTCGCGCGGGCTGCTGTGGCTCGAGCCGCTCGTCGAGGTCGGCACGGCCGCCGGCCGCGTCGGCTATGCGAACCTGTCGGCCGCCGACGTGCTGGCCCTGTTCGACGCAAACTGGCTCGAAGGCGGCGCGCATCCGAGCGGTGTCGGCCTCGTCGACGCACTGCCCTATCTCGCACGCCAGCAGCGCCTCACGTTCGCGCGCATCGGCCTGACCGATCCGCTGTCGATCGACGACTACCTGCAATACGAAGGCCTCGCCGGCTTGAAGAACGTCCTCGCGCTCGACGGCGATGCCGTATGCGAAGCGCTGATCGAATCGGGGTTGCGCGGCCGCGGTGGCGCGGCGTTCCCGGCCGGCATCAAGTGGCGCACGGTCCGGCAAGCGAGCGCCACGCAGAAGTACATCGTCTGCAATGCAGACGAAGGCGATTCGGGCACGTTCTCCGACCGCCTGATCATGGAGTGCGATCCGTACTGCCTGATCGAAGGGATGATCATCGCGGGCGTCGCGACCGGCGCGACGGTCGGCTACATCTACGTGCGCAGCGAATACCCGCATGCGATCGCGACGCTCGAAGCCGCGATCGTCCGCGCACGCGAAGCCGGCTGGCTCGGCGAGCACGTGCTCGGCTCCGCACATGCGTTCGAGCTGCACGTCGCGAAAGGCGCGGGCTCGTACGTGTGCGGCGAGGAAACGGCGCTGCTCGAATCGCTCGAAGGCAAGCGCGGCGTCGTGCGTGCGAAACCGCCACTGCCCGCGCTCGCCGGCCTGTACGGCCAGCCGACCGTCATCAACAACGTGATCACGCTCGCGACGGCGCCCGTGATATTCGCGCGCGGCGCCGCGTTCTATCGCGACTACGGGATGGGCCGCTCGCGCGGCACGCTGCCGTTCCAGCTCGCGGGCAACATCCGCCACGGCGGCCTGGTCGAGCTCTCGTTCGGCGTCACGCTGCGCGAGCTGCTGTTCGATTTCGGCGGCGGCACGGCAAGCGGCCGGCCCGCACGTGCGGCGCAGGTGGGCGGCCCGCTCGGCACCTACCTGCCCGATCACCAGTGGGACGTGCCGCTCGACTACGAAGCGTATACGGCGATCGGCGCGGTGGTCGGCCACGGCGGCATCGTGCTGCACGACGACACGTCGAACCTCGCCGAGCTGGCCGAATACTCGATGAAGTTCTGCGCGATCGAGTCGTGCGGCAAGTGCACGCCGTGCCGGATCGGTTCGACACGTGGTGTCGAGACGATCGCGCGCATCCGCGACGGCGACACGTCGGAGCGGCAGGTCACGCTGCTGCGCGACCTGTGCGACACGATGCTGGCCGGTTCGCTATGCGCAATGGGCGGCATGACACCCTACCCGGTGCTGTCCGCGCTCGACCATTTCCCCGAAGATTTCGGGCTCGCTGCCGGCAAAGATGCCGCGTCGGGTCCGGTCAAGGCTGCGGCCTGACCCAGAAGGAGCCCTGCATGTCCCTCGACACGAACAACGTCCGCCAAGGCGGCTGCGGCTCGGGCCAATGCGCGTGCAAGAGCGCCGCGCAGGCGCGTGCCGGCAACCCGTTCGACGATACCGATTACGGCACGCCCCAGCGGCATGCCGATACCGATGTCACGCTCGAAATCGACGGCCAACCGGTCACGGTGCCGGCCGGCACGTCGGTGATGCGCGCGGCGATCGAAGCCGGCGTGAACGTCCCGAAGCTCTGCGCGACCGATTCGCTCGAACCGTTCGGCTCGTGCCGGCTGTGCCTCGTCGAGATCGAAGGCCGGCGCGGTTATCCGGCGTCGTGCACAACACCTGCCGAAGCGGGCATGAAGGTGCGCACGCAGTCGGACCGGCTGCAGTCGCTGCGTCGCAACGTGATGGAGCTGTACATCTCCGACCATCCGCTCGACTGCCTCACCTGCCCGGCCAACGGCGACTGCGAGCTGCAGGACATGGCGGGCGTCGTCGGGCTGCGCGAGGTGCGGTACGGCTTCGACGGCGCAAATCATCTGCGCGACAAAAAGGACGAGTCGAATCCGTACTTCACGTACGACCCGTCGAAGTGCATCGTCTGCAACCGCTGCGTGCGCGCCTGCGAGGAAACGCAGGGCACGTTCGCGCTGACGATCGCCGCACGCGGCTTCGAATCGCGCGTCGCCGCAGGCGAAAGCGAATCGTTCATGGCATCGGAATGCGTGTCGTGCGGCGCATGCGTTGCCGCATGTCCGACGGCCACGCTGCAGGAAAAATCCGTCGTGCAACTCGGGCAGGCCGAACACTCGGTCGTCACGACCTGCGCGTATTGCGGCGTGGGCTGCTCGTTCAAGGCGGAGATGAAGGGCACGCAGGTCGTGCGCATGACGCCGCACAAGAACGGCCTCGCGAACGAGGGCCACGCGTGCGTGAAGGGCCGCTTCGCGTGGGGCTATGCGACGCACAAAGACCGCATCACGAAGCCGATGATCCGCGAGAAGATCACCGACCCGTGGCGCGAAGTCAGCTGGGACGAAGCGCTCACCTACGCGGCCACGCAATTCCGCAAGCTGCAGGACAAGTACGGCCGCGATTCCATCGGCGGCATCACGTCGTCGCGCTGCACGAACGAGGAAACCTACCTCGTGCAGAAGCTGGTGCGCGCCGCGTTCGGCAACAACAACGTCGACACCTGCGCACGCGTGTGCCACTCGCCGACGGGCTATGGCCTCAAGACGACGCTCGGCGAATCGGCCGGCACGCAGACATTCGCGTCGGTCGGCCAGGCCGACGTGATCGTCGTGATGGGTGCGAACCCGACCGACGGCCACCCGGTGTTCGGCTCACGGCTGAAACGGCGCGTACGTGAAGGCGCAAAACTGATCGTGATCGACCCGCGCCGCATCGACGTCGTCGACGGCCCGCACGTGAAAGCCACCCACCACCTCCAGTTGCGCCCCGGCACCAACGTCGCGATCGTCAACGCGCTCGCGCACGTGATCGTCACCGAAGGGCTCGTCGCCGACGCATTCGTCGCCGAGCGCTGCGAGACGCGCGCATTCGAGCAATGGCGCGACTTCGTGTCGCGTGCCGACAACTCGCCCGAGGCGACCGCCGGCGTGACGGGCGTGCCGGCCGAGTCGGTACGCGAAGCCGCGCGCCTCTACGCGACGGGCGGCAATGCCGCGATCTACTACGGGCTGGGCGTGACCGAACACGCGCAGGGCTCGACGACGGTGATGGGCATCGCGAACCTCGCGATGGCGACCGGCAACATTGGCCGCGAAGGCGTCGGCGTCAATCCGCTGCGCGGCCAGAACAACGTGCAGGGCTCGTGCGACATGGGCTCGTTCCCGCACGAACTGCCCGGCTACCGCCACATCGGCGACGAGGTCGTGCGCGCGCAGTTCGAAGCTGCATGGTCGGCGAAACTGCAACCGGAACCGGGGCTGCGCATCCCGAACATGTTCGATGCGGCGCTCGACGGCAGCTTCAAGGGGCTCTACTGCCAGGGCGAGGACATCGTCCAGTCGGACCCGAATACGCAGCACGTCGCGGCCGCGCTGTCGGAAATGGAATGCATCGTCGTGCAGGACATCTTCCTGAACGAGACCGCGAAATACGCGCACGTGCTGCTGCCCGGCTCGTCGTTCCTCGAGAAGGACGGCACGTTCACGAACGCGGAACGCCGCATCTCACGCGTGCGCAAGGTGATGCCGCCGCTCGCGGGCTACGCGGACTGGGAAGTCACGCTGATGCTGTCGCGTGCGCTCGGCTACGAGATGGACTATGCGCATCCGTCGGAAATCATGGACGAGATCGCGCGACTCACGCCGACCTTCTCGGGTGTGTCGTACGCGAAGCTCGACACGCTCGGCAGCATTCAGTGGCCGTGCAACGAGCACGCGCCGGAAGGCACGCCGACGATGCATATCGACGCATTCGTGCGCGGCAAGGGCAAGTTCGTGATCACGCAGTTCATCGCGTCGCCGGAGAAGGTCACGCAACGCTATCCGCTGATCCTGACGACGGGTCGCATCCTGTCTCAGTACAACGTCGGCGCGCAGACCCGCCGCACCGAGAACGTGCAGTGGCACGAAGAGGATCGCCTCGAGATTCATCCGCACGACGCGCAGGATCGCGGTATCCGCAGCGGCGACTGGGTGGGCATCGAATCGCGTGCGGGGCAGACGGTGTTGCGCGCGCTCGTGACCGAACGCATGCAGCCGGGCGTCGTCTATACGACGTTCCACTTCCCCGAATCGGGCGCGAACGTGATCACGACGGACAGCTCGGACTGGGCGACGAATTGCCCCGAGTACAAGGTGACGGCCGTGCAGGTGCTGCCCGTCGCGCAGCCGTCCGACTGGCAGCAAGCGTATGCGCGCTTCAACGCGGAGCAGCTCGACCTGCTCGAGCGCCGCGCCGCCGCGACCGCCACCGTGACGACAGGCAAGTGAGGAAGCGATGGACAACGGACACCTGATCGACATGGCCAACCAGATCGGCGCATTCTTCGAATCGATGCCCGATCGCGACGAAGCGCTGACCGGCATCGCCGACCACATCCGGCGCTTCTGGGAGCCGCGGATGCGCCGTGCGTTTCTCGCGGCACTCGACGATCCGTCGGGCGAAGCCGCGCAACGCGCGGCGCCGATCGTGCGCGACGCGATCGCCGTGCACCGCGCGTCGCTCGTCCCTGCCGCGGCGAGCGCCTGACCGCACCGCTACGCTGACTGCGACATGCCCGCGAACCAGCTTTCGCAGTGGCGCAGCAGCGCGTTCGCATCGGTCGCCGTGCGCCCGCGCGCGGCGACGTAACCATCCGGCCGTAGCAGGTAAAACGACGGTCGCGAGCGGCCGTATTCCTGCGCAAGCCCGCCATCGCCGCCTTCGGCATCGGTGACGCGCCACGCGCGCACCGCATCCGGCATGATCCGTTCGAGCCCCTGCACGAGCGCCTGCGCATCGGCCGGCATCGGCGGCACCGCGCCGTCGGCATTCACCGGCTCCTCCAGCAGCAGCAACGTAAAACTCGCCGGATCGTGCAGGTCGTATAGCCGCGCCGTTCCGGGCGCCTGACCGAGCGGCCCGTCGAGCACCCGCACGAGCGCGTCCGGCGCCCGCTCGCCTGCGCGCGGCCCGCCGTCGAGCACACGCTCCAGCGTGAGCGGACTCTTCCGGTACTGCACGCCGAGCTCGCTGACCGTGCGCCGCACCGCGTCCCGCATCGGCCCGAACGACGCCAGCACCGGCACGACGTGATCGCGCAGCAGCTTCATCGCACCACGCTCGGCTTCGACGATCTGCGTGACGAAACCGGTCTGCCGCAACCCGTCGCGCTCGATCGGATGACGCTCCGCGTGATACGTGTCGAGCAGCCGCTCGGGCGTGCCCGCGCCAAGCACGCGCGCGAGCTTCCAGCCGAGATTGAACGCCTCCTGGATGCCGGTGTTCATGCCCTGCGCGCCGGCCGGGCTGTGGACGTGCGCGGCGTCGCCGGCGAAGAACACGCGGCCGTGACGCAGCCGGTCGATCATCCGGGTGTGCAGGTGGAAATAGGACGACCACGCGAGATCGCTCGGCGAGATCGACGCGCCGGCACGGGTACGCACGATCGCGTCGCATTCCGCGAGCGACGGGGTTGGCGCATCGGGCGACGCATCGCTGCCGGGCGGCCGGTCGGCCACGAGCCGGTAACGGCCGCCGCCCATCGGAAACAGGCCCGCAATACCTTCGGATGTCGTGAACAGGTGGATCTCTTCGTCCGGCCAGTCGGGTATCGCCGCGAAATCGGCCAGCAGGAAGGTCTGTTCGAACGCATGCCCGGTGAAGCCCAGGCCGAGCAGATGCCTGACCGTGCTGTGCGCGCCGTCGGCAGCGATCAGGTACGACGGCGCGAACGATTCGTCGCGGCCGTCGGCGCGGCGGACCGACACGTCGAGCGACGCGCCGCCCGCATCGCACGCGGTCAGCGTCGCGCCGCGCTCGACCGTCACGCCGAGCCGGGCCAGGTGCTCGGCAAGCAGGCGCTCGGTGACGGTCTGGTCGAGAAACAGCAGATACGGATAGCGCGTTTGCAGCGGATCGAAATCGAGCCGCGCGATCACGCGGCCGTCGGCATGCAGCGCGGCCGCATGCGCACGATGACCGAGCGCGAGAAACGGTTCGACCGCGCGATGCTGCTCCAGCAGTTCGAGCGTGCGCGCCTGGATGCCGATCGCGCGCGAATGCGGCGCAGGCGTAGCGAGCCGATCGATGATGCGCACCGGCACGCGGGCCCGCGCGAGGCTCATCGCCGCGGCAAGGCCGGTCGGCCCCGCGCCGACGATCAGCACGGGCGGGATATCGGACAGTGTGTCAGCCATGAGAACCTCGATGACACGCGACCCTGCAAGTCTACGCCGCTCAGCGTGACGGGGCCATATGCCGATCGGCCGATCCGCGGCACCGCCGCGCGGTGTGGGAAAATACGCGCTTTCCGTCAGTTTTCGCGTTATGGATTCCGCATTCGACCGGGCGTATGCCGCACACCGCGCGGGCCGCCTCGCCGAGGCCGAGCACGGCTATCGCAACGCGCTCGCCTCCAATCCCGCCGACGCCGACGCGCTGCATCTGTTCGGCGTGCTGCGGCACCAGCAGGGCCAGCACGCCGAGGCAGCCGATCTCGTCGGCCGCGCCGTCGCGCTGCGGCCGGGCGATGCCGCGCTGCAGCTCAACCTCGGCAACGCGCTGAAGGCGCTCGGTCGGCTCGACGAAGCGGTCGACCGGTTCCGCAACGCGCTGACGCTCGCGCCCGAATTTCCGCTCGCGCACTACAACCTCGGCAACGCGTATGCGGCGCTGCAGCGCCACGACGATGCGATCGATGCGTTCAGCCGTGCGCTCCGGCTCACGCCCGACGATGCATCGATCCATAACAATCTCGGCAACGCGCTGAACGCGCTCGGCCGCCACGACGACGCGCTCGCCGCGTTCCATCGTGCGCTCGAGCTGCGGCCCGGGCATGCGGGGGCGCACAACAATCTTGCGATGGCGCTGAACGCAATGGGCCACGCGGACGACGCGATCGCGCACTTCCAGGCCGCGATCGCCGCGCAGCCACGCTTCGTCGCCGCCCATTTCAATCTCGGCAACACGTTCGATGCGGTCGGCCGGCATGCCGAGGCGGCGGCTGCGTTCGAAGCCGCGCTCGCGCTCCATCCGCCGTTTCCGCTCGCGCTGTTCGGGCTCGCGAACGCACTGAGCGCGCAGGCACGCCACCGCGACGCGCTACCCTACTACGAGCGCGCCGTCGGTCTCGATCCGTCGTTCAGCCTGGCCTGGCTGAACCTCGGCAACGCACATCACGCACTCGGTGCGCACGAGATGGCGCTGCGCGCATTCGACCAGGCGCTGCGCGTCGCACCCGATCTCACGCTGGCGCGGCTGCACCGCGCGGTCACGCTGCTGACGCTCGGCGATTTCACGCGCGGCCTGCCCGCCTACGAAGCGCGCCACGACACGCCGGGCGCGACGCCGCTCGGCACGCTGCCGCGCTGGCAAGGCGAGCCGATTGCATCGCGCACGCTGCTGATCCGCGCGGAACAGGGCTTCGGCGACACACTGCAGTTCGTCCGCTTCGTGCCGCTCGCCCGCGCCCGCTGCGCGCGCGTCGTGCTCGAAGTCCAGCCGGAACTCGTTGCGCTGCTGGCGCCCGCCGCGTCGCGCTGGCGCGTGACGCTCGTCGCGCTGGGCGCCGCGAAACCGCCTGCCGCGGATGTCGCATGCACGCTGATGAGCCTGCCGTTCCTGCTCGGGCTTCAGACGGAAGAGGACATCGTCGCGAGCTCGCGCTACCTCGATACGCCCGACGGCGCCGGCAGGCGCTTTCGCGGCTCGCTCGGCGGGCAGTCGAAGCGCAAGTTCGGCCTCGCATGGTCGGGGCGCCGGCAGGCGCAGGAAAACCGCTCGATGCCGTTCGACGCGCTCGCGCCGCTGCTCGCGCTGCCGGATATCGACTGGATCGTGCTGCAACCCGCACTCGACGACGACGAACGCGCGCACGTCGACGCGCATCCGCGCGTGCACCGGCTCGACGGCCGCCTGAACGACTTTGCCGACACGGCCGCGCTGATCGAGCGGCTCGACGGCGTCGTCACGATCGATACGGCAGTCGCGCACCTTGCCGGCGCGCTCGGCAAGCCGCTGTGGGTCATGCTGCCGTTCGCGCCCGACTGGCGCTGGTTTACCGGCGACGACTGCCCGTGGTATCCGCAGGCCAGGCTCGCCCGCCAGCCCGCGCCGGGCGAATGGCTCGATGTGGCGGTCGAAGTCGCCGGCATGCTGCGCGAAGCCTGAACGCAGACAAAAAAGGGAGCGCGGCGCGCTCCCTTTTTCAGTGCAACGCGTGCGGCCGGCGCCGCGCGCCAACCGGATGCCGGTCAGGCCGCCTTGTACTGGTTGCGCGCCTCGGGCGTGCGATACAGCACGAGTGTCGCGATCAGTCCGCAAATCGCGGCAACGCTCAGCCACAGCCCCGGCGCCGCCTTGTTCCCGGTCTGATGAATCAGCAGCGTCGAGATCGCGGGCGTGAAGCCGCCGATCGTCGTCGCCAGGCTGTATGCGAGCGAGAACCCGGCCGTGCGCACGTCGGCCGGCATCACTTCGGTCAACGCGACGACCATCGCCCCGTTGTACGACGCGTACAGGAACGACAGCCACAGCTCGACCGCGAGCAACCGCAGGAACGACGGATCGCCGACGAGCCACAGCACGGCCGGGTAAGCCGTCAACAGCGTCAGCACGGTGAACGCGATCAGCACCGGGCGGCGGCCGATGCGGTCGGACAACGCACCGGACAGCGGCAGCCACACGAGATTCGAGATCCCCACGCAGACGGTTACGACGAGCGCGTCGAGCGACGACAGGTGCAGCACTTCCTTGCCGAACGTCGGCGTATAGGCGGTGATCATGTAGAACGACACCGTCGTCATGATTACCATCCCCATGCCCGCCACCACGATGCCCCAGTTGTCGAGCATCGAGCGCATGATCTCGCCCATCGTCGGACGATGACGCTTCGCGAGGAATTCGTCGGTCTCCTTCAGCGAACGGCGGATCAGGAACAGGAACGGCACGATCAGGCAGCCGATCAGGAACGGAATGCGCCAGCCCCACGCGGTCATCTCCTCGGCCGGCAGTACGCGGTTCAGCAGCACGCCGACGAGCGCGGCGAACACGACGGCCACCTGCTGGCTGCCCGACTGCCACGACGTATAGAACCCCTTGTGCCCCTTCGTCGCGATCTCCGACAGGTAGACCGACACGCCGCCGAGTTCGACGCCGGCCGAGAAGCCCTGCAGCAGCCGGCCGAGCAGCACGAGCACCGGCGCGAGCACGCCGATCGTCGCATAGCCCGGTATCGCGGCCACCGCGAGCGTGCCGATCGCCATCAGCCCGAGCGTCAGGATCAGCCCCTTGCGGCGGCCGTGATGGTCAATGTACGCGCCGAGCACGATCGCGCCGACCGGCCGCATCAGGAAGCCCGCGCCGAACACCGACAGCGACAGCATCAGCGACGCGAATGCGTTGCCGCTCGGAAAGTAGGTTTTCGCGATGGCCGACGCGTAATAGCCGTAGACCATGAAGTCGTACATTTCCAGGAAGTTGCCGCTGACGACCCGGAATACGGTGCGGACTTTGGATTCCTGCGCGATGGCGTGTGACGCTGTGGACATGTTTTTCTCGCTCAGCTCGGATGGCGCGAATCCGCGCCGCATGGATCCGACGACGCACGCGGCGCGCCGCCGGCGCGCACGGGCATCGCTGCCCGCCGGCGGCGCACCGCGCAACGACACGCGCACCGGCATGGTTCGCGCATCATGCCACGCCAACCCGACATTTGCCTTGTGTCGCCCCTGCCGTTGCCGTCGCAGCGTTCTCCTCGTACGAGTCGCCCCGAAACGGAAGCAAAAATCAGATTGATCTGATCGACCGGCCTTCGCCGGCTGACCACAATGTCTCGATTTGCAACGACAGTTCCGCGCCGCACCGGCACGGTTGCCCGTGTCGCATGGCGCACCGCCCTCATGATCCCATCGTCCCTTGTCCCCGTGGCAGGCGTGCTCGCCCGCCCTCGCGTCGCTCCGCTCGATCACGTACCGTCGTTCGGCCGCGACTGGACCTTTCGCGGCGCACCCGGTGCGCGGCCCGGCAAGCACTGCCTCGCGACACTGGCGACGTCCTGCATCGACGTGGGCCGGCCGCACCGCGCATGCCACTGGAAGCCGCTGCCCATGGCAGCGCCGGCACCGACTCTTGCCGGGTCGGTGGTTGCACGGCCTGCCGCTGCCGCCCCGTGTTCCCGCCGTTTCGCCGGCGGCTTTCGCGACCGGCGTGCGAAGTATGCAATCTGCTGGAGTATCGGCGCGCTCGGCATCATCGGCTGGCTGATTGCCGCGCATGAACCCATTGCGGGGTTCGGGCCTGCATACGCGATTCACGCGGCCGGTGGCGTACCGGATCACGCTACGTCGTCGTCCGGTACCGTGCGGGTCGCTGCGGTTCAGCCACATACGTCGACGAGCGCGCCACCGCAGCGCAAGATGGCCGCGCCTGTCGCGACAACGGCCGAGTCACCGCCGGCCACGCACCACGTCAAGCGTCGTCCCGCGTCGCTTCGTCCGAAGGCAACATCCAGCGTGCCGCCGACAGCCACGGCAGCGTCGCCTCGTTCGAGTGGCAAGCGCATGGCGGCTGCGCCGGCCCGAACACCCGCCGTGTCGCGGCTGGCCACGCGCCCGCCGCCCCGGAGCAGCACGGTCGACGCCCGCACACGCGATCGGCTTGCCGCATCGCCGCGTGCCACCGGCGATACGCGCGACTCGCTCGAAGATCCGCTCACGCTGATCGCGATGGCGAACGCGCTGCGCACGACCCAGCCTGCCCGCGCAACGCACGCGCCCGCCACCGGCCTGGACTGGACGGCGCAACTGTCCCATCGCCGCCTGACCGATACGCCGGACGCATTCGCGCGCTGACGGCCCGGCCATAAAAAAACCCGGCGAAGCTCGCTTCGCCGGGTTTTGCTCGTCTCCGCGTCCGTCTGACGAATCGTTACTTGTGCGCGGGCAGCCCTGTCTCGGTCTGCTTCTCGAGCTGTCGCACCTGCTCCTGCAGATCGCGCAGCTGCAACTGCGCGGCCCGCTTCTCGACCTGCAGCGCTTGCGCCTGCTCCTGCGCCGAACGCTGCCGCTGCGCGACTTCAGCCTGCTGGCTGCGCGCAACGCTCAGGTCGGCCTGCAACTGCTGCGCACGATTCGCCTGCAGCGCGATCACCCGCTCGAGAAACGCCTTCTGCGCCTCCAGCTCGGTACGGCGGATCTCGATGTCGGCAAGTTGTACGGTCTGCTGAACGAAGTTCGCGTACACCATCTCCGCGCGATTCTTTTCCTGCGACCGGATCACGCGCCACAGGTGCTTGTCCTGGAACAGCGCGACGTAGTACGTCATCTCGCGCGGATCGAGCATCAGGCTCGCACCGTAGCTGCCGTTGTACGTCGTACGCATCTCGACGATGCGGCCATCGTGCAGCATCTGCGTCAGCTCGGCGACGTTGCCTTGCGCGGCCGCATCCGTCGCAGCCGCATTGGATGCCGCCGCGTCGCCGCGCAGGCTCGTGACCGCCGGACGCGTGCCGGCGGCGGGCGCGGTCGCGTCGGCGGACCAGGCCGCGCCCGCTTGCGCGCAGGCAGCCAGCGCAACGATCCACGTCGCGCATCGTGCAGGGGAAAAATTTCGGAAAGCCAACGTCAGACTCCGGCGAACGAATCGGGACTCGCGATTATCGTTCAAAACGAAACGGCCGCATCTCGAATTTATCGGGACGCGGCCGGCCTGCGTATGACGTGAAGCATGCAGCTCGCTACAGGCGAGTTTCGCGCGCCGCGCGCAGGAATGCATCGAGCAGCGGCGTACAGTCGAGCAGCTCCGAGCCGCCGGCACGATGGAACTCGGGGTGCCACTGCACGCCGACGACGAACGGCGAACGCCGATGGCGAATGCCTTCGATGATCCCGTCGCCCGCCGACACGGCCTCGATGTTCAGATCGCGGCCGAGATCGCGGATCGCCTGATGGTGAATCGAGTTGACGATCGCTTCGCTGCGCCCGGGGAACATGCTCGCGAGCGTCGACGAATCCGGGAAGCGGATCGCGTGACGATGCTGGTCGTAATGCTCGCTCACGTGCGCATTCGCGGTCGGCACATCGGTGGCGATGTCCTGGTACAGCGAGCCGCCGAACGCGACGTTGATCAGCTGGCAGCCGCGGCACACGCCGAGGACGGGTTTGCCGGATTCGACGAACTCATGCAGCAGCTCGAGCTCGTACATGTCGCGCACGCGATCGCCCGGCCATTCGGGGCGGGCGTCGGACGCAGCATAGGTTTGCGGCGATACGTCGGCGCCACCCTGCAGCAACAGGCCGTCGAGATGCTTCGCGTAGTCGCGCAGGCGGATGTTGCTCGGGTGAATCATGCCCTGGTGACCGACGGTCGGGATCATGAACACGAGCACGTCGCGCGACATCACCCAGTGCGCGATCGATTCCTCGAGATACTGCAGCGTCTTGCCCCGCAGCCCCTTCGCACCCGGTTCCGGATGGAAGATCCGCGCCGACACGCCGATGCGCAGCGTGCGCTGCGTGATGCGCTGGCCGGCACGGTCAAACAGCCGGCGCGCGCGCGGCCACGATCCGGCCGAACACCGACCACGGCGTGTCGCTCTGCTTCAGGTAAGCCGGCGGCGCATTCTGCGCGCTCGCGGGCGGCGGGCGCGGCGAGTCGAAATCGGGCTGCGCACCGAATCCGGGTGGTGGCGTTCCAGCCTTCGGCGGCGCGGCGGCAGCAACGCCATCGATGGCGGCGCCTGTCGCACCGGGCGCACCCGGCTCGGACGCAGCCGTCACCGGTGACGCGCCGTCAGCAGCGACGTTCTGCGCAGCGGCCTGGGCTGCCGGCGCATCGGGCGCTTTCGCCGGATCGGTACGGGGGGAATCGGAAGAAACGGAGGAGGTGCCGGGCAGACCGGCCGGGGAAGGCGTGTTTTCGCTCATGACGATGGTCTGGTACGTCGCTCACGCGTATGGATAAACGAGGATTCATTATGCTTCAGCGCACGATCGAGCGGCAAACCTGCAACATCCTGTCGAAATTGTTGCAAGTTGGCGGCAAACCGCGTCGGGGAGCGTCCCCGCCCGCGTACGGGCAACGCCGACGCATCACCGCCGGTACTGGACACCAGTGATATATCACAATAATATCCAAGCATCGTCCACGCTCCCGATCGCCTGCGCCATGATCGCGCCCCGTCCGGCCGCCGCGCCGCAACCCGCATGAATGCCCCGACCGATGTCACCCTCGAGCGCCCAGCCGCACCGGCAGGCAGCCTCGCCGACCGCGCGTACACGCTGATCCAGCGCGACATCATCACGATGCGCCTGAAGCCCGGCGCCGCCCTCAACGAAGCCGACCTCGTCGCCCGCACCAGCATCGGCCGCACACCAGTGCACCAGGCCGTGCATCGGCTCGTGCTCGAAGGGCTGCTGTCCGTGATGCCGCGCAAGGGATTGATGGTGCAGCCGCTGTCGCTCGACGACATCGTCGCGGTGATCGACGTGAGGCGCATCAACGAAGCGCATTGCGCGGAACTCGCCGCGCGCCATGCGACCCCCGACGATCTCGCGCGCCTGGCCGCGCTGCTCGACGCCGGGCAGGCGTGCGTCGACACGCACAACGTCGAAGGCATGATGGAACTCGACCGCGCGTTCCATCAGGCGATCGCCACGGCCGCGCGCAATGCGGTGCTTGCCGACATCCTGCGCGCGCTGCACGAGCGCTCGCTGCGCTTCTGGTTCGTCACGCTGTCCGAACCCCACCATCTCGCCGACGTCCAGCACGAGCATCGCGAACTGTTCGATCGGCTATCCGCGCGTGACGCCGCCGGCGCGCGCGCGGCCGTCGAAAGCCATATCGATTCGTTCCGCTCCACGCTTCTTCAACATCTTCGCCCCTGAGCCGCCCATGACCACTTTCACGCCCTTCCCCCCGCTCGCCCAGCTCGCCGCCGACCTCGCCGCCGGCCGGACCACGAGCCGCGCACTCGTCGATACCGCGCTCGACCGGATCGCCGATCCGTCGGGCCAGGGTGCGGTCGTCTTCACCGAAGTCGATGCCGACAACGCGCGCGCGGCCGCCGACGCGCATGACCGGCTGCGCGCCGCCAGCACCGTGCTGTCGCCGCTCGCGGGCATTCCCGTGTCGGTCAAGGACCTGTTCGACGTCGCGGGCCAGGTGACGCGCGCGGGTTCGCGCGTGCTCGACGGCGCGCCGGCCGCCCGCACCGATGCGGTCGCCGTCGCGCGGCTCAAGCGCGCGGGCGCGGTGCTGGTCGGCCGCACCAACATGAGCGAGTTCGCGTTCTCGGGGCTCGGGCTGAATCCGCACTTCGGCCATCCGCGCTCGCCATACCACCGCGACGTGCCGGGCGACGCGCGGATCTCCGGCGGCTCGTCGTCCGGCGCCGCCGCGTCCGTCGCCGACGGGATGGCCGCCGTCGCGCTCGGCACCGACACCGGCGGCTCGATCCGCATTCCGGCCGCGCTGTGCGGGCTGACGGGCTTCAAGCCGACCGCCAGCCGGATCCCGACACAAGGCGGCGTGCCGCTGTCGACGACGCTCGACTCGTTCGGCCCGATCGGCCTGACGGTCGCGTGCTGCGCGCTCGTCGACCGAATGCTCGCGGGCCTCGAACCGCACGTGCCGGCCGCCCGGCCGCTCGAAGGCGTGCGGCTCGGCGTGCTGACGAACTATGTGACGGACGGTGTCGATGCCGACGTCGCGGCCGCGCTCGACGCCGCGCTCAAGCATCTCGAAGCGGCCGGCGCGATCGTCACCGAAGTGCGTTTCCCGGCGCTCGACCGGCTGCCGGACGTCAACCGCTTCGGCTTTTCGCCGATCGAGGCCTACGCGTGGCATCGCCCGCTGCTCGCCAAGCACCGCGACCAGTACGACCCGCGCGTGCTCACGCGGATCCTGAAGGGCGAACCCGCGACCGCGGCCGACTATCTTGACCTGCTCGCCGCACGCGCGGCGATGCTCGACGAAGCCGCCCACACGGTCTGGGCGCGCTTCGATGCAC
Source organism: Burkholderia lata (assembly GCF_000012945.1). Lineage (NCBI taxonomy): Bacteria > Pseudomonadati > Pseudomonadota > Betaproteobacteria > Burkholderiales > Burkholderiaceae > Burkholderia > Burkholderia lata. The sequence continues at coordinate 1,065,266 of NC_007510.1, read as the reverse complement.
TCGTCGCGCCGACGGTGCCGGTCGTGCCGCCGCGCATCGCCGAACTCGAAACGGACGACGCCGCGTTCACACGCACCAACGCGCTGATCCTGCGCAACCCGAGCGCGTTCAACTTCCTCGACGCGTGCGCGCTGTCGCTGCCCTGCCATCCGCGCGACGCGGCGCCGGTCGGCCTGATGCTCGCGGCCGCACCGCATCGCGACGACGCGCTGCTCGCGATCGGCCAGGCGGTCGAGGCCGTGCTGAACACGATCCGCTGAGCGCAGCCGAACGACCGCCGGCGGACAGGACGCGCGGTGCGGCAGGTTGCCGCACGCGCGCTGTCAGTTTCGTGCCAGACCGTTCGCGCTAAAATCGCGCGATTGTTTTCCGGACCGACCCACGAGGAACCCCGCCGACATGAACGACTACACGCTCGCCATCCGCCGCGAACGCCGCCTGCTGATGCTGCTCGGATGGGTGTGCATCGCCCTGCTGGCCGGTGCGCTGTACCTGCAGTACGTGAAGAACGAAGATCCGTGCCCGCTGTGCATCATCCAGCGCTACTTCTTCTGCGCGATCGGGATCTTCGCGTTCCTGGCCGCCGGGATCCGCAACTGGCGCGGCGTCTGGGTGCTCGAGCTGCTGATCGCGATCGCCGCGGCCGGCGGCGTCGGTACGGCCGCACGGCACCTGACGATCCAGATGAATCCGGGCTTCAGCTGCGGCTTCGACACGCTGCAGCCGATCGTCGACAGCCTGCCGCCCGCGCAGTGGTTCCCCGGCATGTTCAAGGTCGCCGGGCTGTGTGAAACCGTCTACCCGCCGATCTTCGGCATCCTGCTGCCCGGCTGGTCGCTGATCGGCTTCGCCGTGATCCTGATCGCGGTCGTCGCGAGCCTCTGGCGCCATCGCCGCAAGCTCGTGGGCTGACCGGACGGTCTCGACCGGCCTGCGCGCGGCCCGCTCGCCCGGGCCGCCCCGCAGCGGCCGGCGACCGCCCGGCCCCGGTGCGCTCGCCGGCCCAACCCGGCGGGCCGCATCCGGCCCGTCAAGCGTAAACACCTACTCCGCCGCCGCCCGGATCTCCGGGCGAACGCGCATCGCGCGACTTCCGCGCCCAGCCCCGCCACGCCTGCGTTTCGGCCCGATGATCACGCATCGGCACCCTGATCCCGCGCGGCGGGCCTATGATCGACATGATCGCCTCCTGATAGCCCGGATCACCGCCCCGCGATGTTCCCGTCGCCCTGCGGTGCTATCTTCGTGACTGGATGGCGATCTACGTGCGCGAGGCCAGGCGGTCTCACCACCCCTGCGTAACGCGCGCCCGATCCGCAATGTCGACTGGATTCATCATGACAACGCAAACCATCCGCATCCGTCACCCTCATGGCGTCCGCGCATCCGGCGGTGCCGTCCGCGCGCGCCGTTCGCGCGCTGCCGCCGCACCGCATCGGCCGTGCGGCCGGCCCGCTCCGCTCCCGTCCGTCATCGTTGCCGTCACGCTCGCCAGCCCGCGCCGCGTGCCGTGCCACGTCGTCCCGAACGGAGCGTGCTGATGGAAGCCTGGCTCGGCGATCTGCAGCAACTGCTCGCGCATGGCGAAGCGGCCGTGCTCGTGACGGTCGCGCACACCGATGGCTCCGCACCGCGCGAAGCCGGCACCAAGATGCTCGTCACGCGCGACATGGCCCGCCATACGATCGGCGGCGGTCATCTGGAATGGAAGGCGATCGAGATCGCGCGGCATCTGCTGAAGGATGGCGCGCACGTGCCGCACGCGCGCCGGCTCGAACGGCTCGCGCTCGGCCCGAGCCTCGGCCAGTGCTGCGGCGGCGCCGTGGTGCTCGCGTTCGAGCGGCTCGACGTCGGCGATCTCGGCTGGATCATGTCGCTCGCGAAGCGTGTCGCGGCCGGCGCCGCGACCGTGCGTAGCGTATCATTCGGCCCCTCGCCGGGCGCGCCGCTGTTGAGCGAGCCCGAATCGGAAGCCGCGCGTGCCGACTGCCTGCTGTGGGAAACCGGCGGCGTGTCGCTGATGACCGAAACGATCGCGCCGTTTGCGTTCCCCGTCGTGCTGTTCGGCGCCGGGCACATCGGCACCGCGCTCGTGAAGGTGCTGGCGACGCTGCCGTGCCACGTGCGCTGGATCGACGGGCCCGATGCGGTGTTCCCGCCGGCCGACGCGCTCGCCGGCATCGGCAACCTCGCGATCGAAGCGGCCGCTGCCCCGGCCGACGCGGTCGACGCCGCACCGCCGCAGTCCTACTTCGTCGTGATGACGCACGACCACGCACTCGATTTCGTGCTGGCCGAGCGCATCCTGCGACGCGGCGACTATGCGTACTTCGGGATGACCGGCTCGCACGCGAAACGCGTGCAGTTCGATCATCGCCTCGCAGCGATCGGCTTCGACCCGGCCCAGGTCGCGCGGATGCGCTGCCCGATCGGTGTCGAAGGCATCATCGACAAGGCACCTGAAGTGATCGCGATCTCGGTGGCGGCGCAATTGCTGCAGGCCGTCGAGGCAAACGCGAATGCGTCCGCACAGGCTTCCCCTACCTACTGACCGACCAAGAACGACGCCATGACCCCGACATTCAAGGACAAGATTGCCCGCGCGCCGAAAGCGGAGCTGCACATCCATATCGAAGGCTCGCTCGAGCCCGAACTGATTTTTGCGCTCGCACAGCGCAACGGCGTGAAGCTCGCGTACGACTCGATCGACGCGCTGCGCGCCGCGTACGCATTCACCGACCTGCAATCGTTCCTCGACATCTATTACGCCGGTGCGAGCGTGCTGCTGACCGAGCAGGATTTCTACGACATGACGGCCGCGTACTGCGAACGCGCACTCGCCGACAACGTCGTCCACACCGAGCTGTTCTTCGATCCGCAGACGCACACCGAACGTGGCGTGCCGATCGACACGGTCGTCGCGGGCATCGAGCGTGCACTCGCCGATGCCGAACAACGCGGGCTGTCGAGCAAGCTGATCCTGTGCTTCCTGCGCCACCTGTCCGAAGAGGACGCGCTCGCGACGTTCGAATCCGCGCTGCCGCTGTTCGAACGCTATCGCCATCGCCTGATCGGCGTGGGCCTCGACTCGTCCGAGCTGGGCCATCCGCCGACGAAGTTCGCCCGCGTGTTCGAGAAGGCACGCGCGCTCGGGCTGAAGCTCGTCGCGCACGCGGGCGAGGAAGGCCCGCCCGCGTACATCTACGAAGCGCTCGACGTGCTGAAGGTCGACCGGATCGACCACGGCGTGCGCAGCATCGAGGACGCGGCACTCGTCGAGCGCCTCGCGAAAACGCGCACGGCGCTCACCGTGTGCCCGCTGTCGAACCTGAAGCTTTGCGTGTTCGACGACATGGCGAAGCACACGCTGAAGGCGCTGCTCGATCGCGGCGTCGCGGTGACGATCAACTCCGACGATCCGGCTTATTTCGGCGGCTACGTCAACGAAAACTACTTCGCGACGGCCGAAGGGCTGCAACTCACGGATGCCGAAGTCCATGCGGTGATCCGCAACGGCTTCGAGGCGTCGTTCATCGAACCGGCGCAGCGCGACGCACTGTACGCGCGCCTCGACGCGTACTGGCAGGCCGCGTGACGGCCGGCATCGAGGAACGCTGACAGATGAAACACGGCAACGGCATCCGCTTCGCGACCACCGGCCCGGCCTTGCGCCGGGACGACCGCGCGCGTGAGCGCACGGCGACGGCGTTGTTCGTCGTCGCGCGCGCGTGCCTGCCGTCGCGATTTGCTGTTGCGCTCGCCACCGCATCGGTCGCGAGCGCAACGGCTGCGAGGCCCGCCGGCAACCACTCGCTGGCGGCTTCGGCCGCCACGTTCGCCCGCGCTATCGCATCCGGTCGTGCCGCACGCAGTGTGCCGCACCCGCTCGCCAGGCGCCGCCTTGCCCTCGTGCGGCGTCGCTCGTTTTCTTCTGTTCGCCTTACCTTGATGCAGGACCATTCGTCATGACGCAAACCGCTTTTCGTTCCCAGCTGCTGACCTTCAACGGCGACCCGGCGCAATCGAGCCAGGCCGCGAACTACGAGACCGACGGCCTCCTGATCGTCGACGACGGCAAGGTCGTCGCGGCCGGCCCGTACGCGCAGCTCGCCGCGACGCTCGCGCGCGACACGATCGTCCACGACCTGCGCGACAAGCTGATCGTGCCCGGCTTCATCGACACGCACATCCACTATCCGCAGACGGACATGATCGCGTCGCCGGCGCCGGGCCTGCTGCCGTGGCTGGACAAGTACACGTTCCCGACCGAGCGCCAGTTCGGCGATCCCGAGCATGCGCGCGAAGTCGCCGACTTCTTCGTCGACGAACTGCTCGCCTGCGGCACGACGAGCGCGCTCGTCTACTGCACGGTGCACAAGCAGTCGGCCGATGCGCTGTTCGCGTCGAGCGACGCACGCGACCTGCGGATGATCGCGGGCAAGGTGCTGATGGACCGCAACTGCCCCGAATTCCTGCGCGATACCGCGCAATCGGGTTACGACGACAGCGCCGAGCTGATCGACCGCTGGCACGGCAAGGGCCGCCAGATGTACGCGCTCACGCCGCGCTTCGCGCCGACGTCGACCGAAGCGCAGCTCGAGGCGTGCAGCGAGCTCGCGCGCCGCCATCCGGACGTGTTCGTGCAGAGCCACGTCGCGGAAAACGTCGACGAAGTGAAATGGGTGGCCGAGCTGTTCCCCGGCCATCGCAGCTATCTCGACATCTACGACCGCTACGGTCTGCTGCGCCCGCGCGCGGTGTACGGCCACTGCATCCACCTCGACGACGAGGACCGCCGCCGGATGGCCGAGACGCGCACGGTCGTCGCACACTGCCCGACCTCGAACTTCTTCCTCGGCAGCGGGCTGTTCGATTTCGACAAGGCCGGTGAATACGACGTGCCCGTCACGCTCGCGACCGACGTCGGCGGCGGCACGTCGTTCTCGATGCTGCAGACGATGAACGAGGCGCACAAGGTCGCGCGGCTGTCGGGCCACCACCTGACCGCGACGCGGATGTTCTGGCTCGCGACGGCCGGCGCCGCGCAGGCACTCGACCTTACCGATACGGTCGGCACGCTCGCGCCGCGCACCGAGGCCGACTTCGTCGTGCTCGATCCGCAGGCCACGCCGCTGCTCGCGCGCCGCACGAAGCGCGCGGATTCGCTCGAGGAGCTGCTGTTCGCATTCGCACTGCTCGGCGACGACCGCGCGGTGTACCGCACCTATGCGGCCGGCAAACTCGTTCACGAGCGCGGCGCGGCACGCCGCGCGGCCGCGTAACAGCGTTCCGGGCGCGTTTCCCGGCAGGCGCGGGCATCCGCCACCGTGCCTGCCGGGCCTCCCGTCCCGCCGGAGATTGCCGTCCGCCGATCCCACCCCGACGCCACGCGCAGCGCCCTCCAACGGCTTTCCCGCGCGCGACGCGCCGTGCTAGAATTCGCCGCTCATTGGGGAGTAGCCGCTCCGCTCGATGTCCCGCGCTCCCGGCGCGCATCGTGACGGAGGCGTCCGTCAACAGACTTGGCCGTCAGGCCATGGCGGACGCAGCCACGTTGGCCTGGCGAGACCGATGGTTCACAGCGCGCCGCATCAGGGCCCGGCGCGCGGTGGATCGTCGCTCGCACGCACAACATCGGCCCGTGGAACCCCATCCGTGTCCCAAGCCTTCCTGATCTCCACCGGCGCCGTCGCCCTCGCTGAAATCGGCGACAAGACCCAACTGCTTTCCCTCGTACTGGCCGCGCGCTATCGCAAGCCGGTGCCGATCATTCTTGGCGTGCTCGTCGCGACACTCGTGAACCACGGTTTCGCCGGCGCGCTCGGCGAATGGCTCGGCGTGCTCGTCACGCCGTCGATCATGCGCTGGGCGCTCGCATTCTCGTTCATCGCGATGGGGTTGTGGATCCTCGTGCCGGACAAGCTCGACGACGACGAAGCCAATACGAACCGTTCGCGGCTCGGCGTGTTCGGTGCGACCCTCGTCGCATTCTTTCTCGCGGAAATGGGCGACAAGACGCAAATCGCGACCGTCGCGCTGGCCGCGCGCTTCCAGGACTACATCGGTGTCGTGGCCGGCACGACGTTCGGGATGATGCTCGCGAACGTGCCCGCGATCCTGCTGGGCGACCGCTTCGCGCACCGCCTGCCGACGAAGCTCGTGCACGGCATCGCGGCCGTGCTGTTCGTCGTGCTCGGCGCGCTGGCGCTGCTGGGCATCGGGGTCTGACGGGGAGGAAAATGGCGGGCGCGGCCGGACGGCCGCGCCGAGACTGACGCTGCGTTACTTCGTGGCGGCGGGCCCCGAAGCGGGCGCCGCCGGCACCGCGCGCTCGTTGGCGGCCGGCGCCGCCGGGCCGCCGCGCTTGTCGACCGGTAGCCGGACCGAACGGACCGCACCGTTCGACAGCGGGAAATCGGCGAGCGCGCTGCGCGCGAGGAACGGCATCGCGTACAGCAGCGTGCCGTTGTCACCGGTCGTGCGCGCGGACACGTTGTACACCTCCTTGCCCGTCGCGCGTTCGGTGATGCGGATGCCGAGCGTGTAGTCGAACACCTGGTACGTCTGCGCGACGTAGCCGGCCGGCATCGGCCCCCAGGGCCCCCACGGGCCCCACGGCCCGCGCCGCCAGTACGGCCCGGGCGCAAACCACGGATCGTAATAGACCGGCTGCGGCACCGTCACGAGATCGCTGCCGACCGCATAGGTCAGCCCGACGAGGTACCGCGCCTGCGCCTGCGGCACCTGCCGGAACGCATACGTGGACAGTTCGTTCGCGACGATCGGCTCGTAGGTCGACTGCTCGATGCTGTTCTTCTGCGCATCGGTGCGCGTGAACGCATAGGTGCGTGTCGCGTCGCTGCCGCTCCAGTCGGAAAAGGCCGTGACCTGGGTCGTCACGTAGCTGGTGCAGCCGGTCAGCAGTGCCACGCACAGCACCGCCGCCCAGCCCGCACCGCGTTGAATCCATTCGCGTTTCATGTTGATCCTCTTCGATCCGTCACCCGTTCGTCGCACCGCGCGAACCGTAACGGGATGCCGATAATACGCGGACTCCCGGAACCGGTAAAAAGTTCGCCCGGCACGCGGCCGTCAGCCTTTGTACAATGGCCCGGTTCGCCCGGCCCGTGCCACGGGCCCGTCCCCCACTCCACCGATCTCGACGACCATGTCCGACAACGCCTCTTCCACCGTGATCCGCCGCGCCGACTACACGCCGCCGGCCTTCCTCATCGATTCCGTCGCGCTCGAATTCGATCTCGCGCCGGCCCGTACGATCGTCAGGAACACGATGCGCGTGCGCCGCAATCCGGACGCCGCGCCCGCGCCGCACCTGGAGCTGATGGGCGAAGCGCTCGAATTCCTCGGCGCACACCTGGACGGCGCGCCGCATGGCGCCGTGCGTGCACACGAACACGGGCTGACCGTCGAGAACGTCCCCGACGCGTTCGAGCTGACGCTCGAAAGCGCATGCGCACCCGACCAGAATACGACGCTGTCCGGCCTCTATGTGTCGAGCGGCAACTTCTTCACGCAGTGCGAAGCCGAAGGTTTCCGCCGCATCACCTACTTCCTCGATCGCCCCGACGTGATGGCGTCGTACACGGTGACGCTGCGCGCCGACAAGGCCGCGTACCCGGTGCTGCTGTCGAACGGCAACCTCGTCGACTCCGGCGACCTGCCCGACGGCCGCCACTTCGCGAAGTGGGAAGACCCGTTCCGCAAGCCGAGCTACCTGTTCGCGCTGGTCGCGGGCAAGCTCGTCGCGATCGAGGAAAAGATCACGACCGGCTCCGGCAAGGAAAAGCTGCTGCAGGTGTGGGTCGAGCCGGCCGACCTCGACAAGACGCGTCATGCGATGGATTCGCTGATCCACTCGATCCGCTGGGACGAGAAGCGCTTCGGCCTCGAGCTCGATCTCGACCGCTTCATGATCGTCGCGGTCGGCGACTTCAACATGGGCGCGATGGAGAACAAGGGGCTCAACATCTTCAACACGAAGTACGTGCTGGCGAACCCCGAGACCGCGACCGATACCGACTTCGCGAACATCGAATCGGTGGTCGGCCACGAGTACTTCCACAACTGGACCGGCAACCGCGTGACCTGCCGCGACTGGTTCCAGCTGAGCCTGAAGGAAGGCCTGACGGTGTTCCGCGACCAGGAATTCTCGGCCGACATGGCTGCGGGCGACGACATCGAATCGGCGGCCCGCGCGGTCAAGCGCATCGAGGACGTGCGCGTGCTGCGCCAGCTGCAGTTCGCCGAGGACGCGGGCCCGATGGCGCACCCGGTACGCCCGGAAAGCTACGTCGAGATCAACAACTTCTACACGATGACCGTCTACGAGAAAGGCTCGGAAGTCGTGCGGATGTACCAGACGCTGTTCGGCCGCGACGGCTTCCGCAAGGGGATGGACCTGTACTTCAAGCGCCATGACGGCCATGCGGTGACCTGCGACGACTTCCGTCACGCGATGGCCGACGCGAACGGGCGCGACCTCGCGCAGTTCGAACGCTGGTACAGCCAGGCGGGCACGCCGCGCGTGTCGGTGCGCACCGCGTACGACGCGGCCGCGCGCCGCTATACGGTCACGCTCGCGCAGGGCTACGGCGACGGGTCGCCGGCCGCACGTGAAACGCAGCAAGGGCCGCTGCTGATCCCGTTCGCGATCGGCCTGATCGGTCGCGACGGCCGCGACCTGCCGCTGCGTCTCGACGGCGAAGCCGCCGCCGCAGGCACGACGCGCGTGCTCGACTTCACCGACACCGAGCAGACCTTCACGTTCGTCGACGTACCGGAGCAACCGCTGCCGTCGCTGCTGCGCAATTTCTCGTCGCCGGTGATCGTCGAGTACGACTACAGCGACGACGACCTCGCATTCCTGCTCGCGCACGACAGCGACCCGTTCAACCGCTGGGAGGCCGGCCAGCGCCTCGCGACGCGCGCGCTGCTGACGCTCGCCTCGCGTGCCGCCGCTAACGAGCCGCTCACGCTCGGCGAGAACTTCGTCGCCGCATTCCGCCGCGTGCTGACCGACGCGACGCTGTCGCCGGCGTTCCGCGAACTCGCGCTGACGCTGCCGTCGGAAACCTACCTCGCCGACCAGATGGCGGAAGCCGATCCGGCCGCCGTGCATCGCGCGCGCCAGTTCGTGCGCCGCCAGCTTGCCACCGCACTGCGCGCCGACTGGCTCGCCGCATACGAGCAGCACCAGACGCCCGGCACCTACGAACCGACGCCGGAGGCCTCCGGCCGTCGCGCGCTGAAGAACCTCGCGCTCGCGTATCTCGCCGAACTCGAGGATCCGGCCGATGCCGTGCGCCTCGCGACCGCGCAATACGATGCGGCAAACAACATGACCGATCGCGCGGCGGCACTCGGCGCGCTGCTGTCCGCCGCGGCCGCCGGTGCGAACGAACCGGCCGAGCACGCACTCGACGATTTCTATCGCCGCTTCGAGAAGGAAGCGCTCGTGATCGACAAGTGGTTCGCGATGCAGGCCGCACAGCGCGGTACGGCCGCACAGCCGACGCTCGCGAAGGTTCGCAAGCTGTTCGCGCATCCGGCGTTCAACCTGAAGAATCCGAACCGCGCACGCTCGCTGATCTTCAGCTTCTGCGCGGCCAACCCCGCGCAATTCCACGCGGCGGACGGCTCGGGTTACGCGTTCTGGGCCGAACAGGTGCTCGCGCTCGACGCGATCAACCCGCAGGTCGCGGCACGCCTCGCCCGCTCGCTCGAACTGTGGCGCCGCTTCACGCCGCCACTGCGCGACCGGATGCGCGAAGCGCTCGAGCAGGTCGCCGCCGGCGCGAAATCGCGCGACGTGCGCGAGATCGTCGAGAAGGCGCTCGCGTAACGCGATCGCCCGCATCGCGCCCGCGCGAGACAGCCGGTGCCGCCCGTCGCGGCACCGGCTTTTTTATTGTGTGAACACGGCTGTAACCAGGCGCAATCGCGGGGTCTGACCGCGCCGCCGGCCGCCGCCGCAACGCGCGTCCCGCCCGTCTCCACCACCGGAAACCGGGCCGGTCCGGCCGCCCGGCCATGTAACCGGACGAAAAAACCCGGCGGCTCGGGAGGTGCGACGGGTAAAATTGCGGCCATTCAAGGATTCTTTTGGCCTTCTGGAGTCTGTCATGTCCATTGCCCGCCGCACCACGCTGTCGAAGTTCCTGATCGAACAGCAACGTGAGACCAACAACCTCCCCGCCGACCTGCGCCTGCTGATCGAAGTCGTCGCACGCGCGTGCAAGGCGATCAGCTACAACGTGTCGAAGGGCGCGCTTGGCGAAGCGCTCGGCACCGCCGGCAGCGAGAACGTCCAGGGCGAAGTGCAGAAGAAGCTCGACATCCTGTCGAACGAGATCCTGCTCGACGCGAACGAATGGGGCGGCAACCTCGCCGCGATGGCATCGGAAGAAATGGAAACGTTCTTCCCGATCCCGGCGAACTACCCGCGCGGCGAATACCTGCTCGTGTTCGATCCGCTCGACGGCTCGTCGAACATCGACGTGAACGTGTCGATCGGCACGATCTTCTCGGTGCTGCGCTGCCCGGACGGCAAGCAGGCCACCGAGGAATCGTTCCTGCAGCCCGGCACGCAGCAGGTTGCGGCCGGCTACGCCGTGTACGGCCCGCAGACGGTGTTCGTGCTGACGACCGGCAACGGCGTGAACTGCTTCACGCTCGACCGCGAAGTCGGCTCGTGGGTGCTCACGCAGAGCAACATGCAGATCCCGGCCGACACGCGCGAATACGCGATCAACGCATCGAACGCGCGTCACTGGTACGACCCGGTCAAGCGCTACGTCGACGAACTGAATGCCGGCAAGGACGGCCCGCGCGGCGACAACTTCAACATGCGCTGGATCGCATCGATGGTGTCAGACGTGCACCGGATCCTGAACCGCGGCGGCGTCTTCATGTACCCGGCCGACAAGCGCACGCCGGATCGTCCGGGCAAGCTGCGCCTGATGTACGAAGCGAACCCGATGTCGTTCATCGTCGAGCAGGCAGGCGGCGCCGCGACGACCGGCACGCAGCGCATCATGGAAGTGCAGCCGACAGGCCTGCATCAGCGCGTCCCGGTGTTCCTCGGTTCGAAGAACGAAGTCGATCGCGTGACGGGCTACCACCAGGAAAAGCAATAAATTTGCACTGCAGCACTAGACAGTGTCGCGCGACGTACGTAGAATCGCGGCTCTCGATGTGACCCCACCGGGTCGTATCGCAGTGAAACGAAGCGGGAAGTTTGCCGAGTCGATGAGTTTCGCGAAACAGCAGCAGCAAGCTGAAAAAAATTCGCAAAACCTATTGCCAAGGATTCAGATTTCACCTTATAATTTCGTTTCTCTGATGCCGGTGTAGCTCAGTTGGTAGAGCAGCGCATTCGTAATGCGAAGGTCGTAGGTTCGACTCCTATCTCCGGCACCAAGTTATAAAGGGCTGACAAGCATGCTTGTCAGCCCTTTTCTCATTCCAGGCGCCAAATCGTGCGCTGCCCGCCTTCTCTCCGCGTCCGCTCCGCTTGCGGGCATCACCCGACTCCCGCGCCGTACCCCGCCGATTACAATCGACGAACCACTCCGCCCTTTCCGAGCATCATGCGCACCTGGCGTCTCGAGCGACCGAACCTCACCGGGCAACTGGACGTATCGCGTGCGACGCGCCTCGTCGCCGCGATCGGCGACAGCGAACCAAACGCATTCGCAGCCGAAGTGCTGAAGCTGTTCGACGACGCGCTGTCGGTCACGCAATGCACGATCTTCGCGTACGAGTTCGGCAACCGCCCGCGCACGCTATCCGTCGCCGACCATCGCGGCGGCCGTTACCTGCGCGACGTCGCCGACACCTACGCGCGACACTTCTACGCGCTCGACGGCAACCAGAAGATCGTGTCGAGCGCGCATCGCGGCGCGCGCCGCCACGACCTGCTGCTGCACCAGCAGGCCGGCGACGAGATCGATCATGAAGCGTATCGCGCGGCCTGCTACCGCGGGCCAGACGTGTCCGACCGGCTGTCGCTGCTGATGCAGCCCAACGATGCGAGCTGGATGTCGATCAACCTGTACCGTGCGCATCGCAGCGGTGCGTTCCAGCCGCGTGAGATCGCGGAAATCGAAGCGCTCGCGCCGCTGATCGCGCAGGCCGCGAAGCATCACTACGCGCTCGCCGGTGCGGCGCAGATCGGGATCCCGCAACTGATGCTCGCGCGGCTACGCCGCGCATGCCCGGCGCTGTCCAAGCGTGAACTCGACGTGCTGCGCGGCGTGCTCGAAGGCCAGACCGCGCACGAGATCGGCGAGACGATCGGCGTGAAGGCGTCGAGTGTCGTCACGTACCAGAAACGCGCATACCGGCGCCTGGGCATCTCGAGCCAGCGCCAGCTGTTCGCGCTCTGCCTGCAGCCCTGAACCAACCGGGCCGGTGATGACCGAATCCGGGTAAATCCCGGTCGGCTTGCTGTACCCGGAATGGGGACAGCGGATTTCCGCCCGGCTTCCATACTGCTTCGACTGCCTGCACACGTTGCCCCGGCGCGCGTGCACGTCGAACTGCCCTCCCCTGGAAGCCAACGATGGATATCGACTTCAAGCCCTACCCGTTCGTCGCCGAGCGCCATCCCGCGCATCTGCCAGCCTGCGACGACAGTATCGATACGCACCGGCATCGCGTGGCGATCGTCGGCGGCGGCCCCGTCGGCCTCGCCGTCGCGCTCGGTCTCGCGAACCACGGTATCCACAGCGTGCTGATCGAGGCCGACGATGCGGTCTGCCACGGCAGCCGCGCCATCTGCATCTCGCGGCGCAGCCTCGAAATCATCGAGCGGCTCGGCGCGCTCGACGATTTCCTGCGCACGGGACTGCCGTGGACCGGCGGGCGCAGCTTCTACCGTCGCGACGAAGTGCTGCATTTCACGATGCCGCAGGACGAAAACCAGAAGCTGCCGCCGATGATCAATCTCGCGCAGTATCACATCGAGCAGTTCCTGCTCGATGCCGTGCAGCGCCGCCCCGAACTCATCGAGATTCGCTGGCAGGCGAAAGTCACCGGCGTGACCCGGCAACCGGACGGTGTGCGCGTCGACGTCGACACGCCGCTCGGCGGCTACGCACTCGACGCCGCCTGGGTCGTCGCGTGTGACGGCGGACGCAGCACGATGCGTGAAGCGCTCGGCCTGTCGCTGCAGGGCACGAGCTACGAGGGCCGCTACGTGATCGTCGACATCGCGCTCGACAGCGACCGGCCGACCGAACGGCTCGCGTACTTCGATCCGTCGTCGAACCCGGGCTCGACGGTGCTCGTCCACAAGCAGCCCGACAACGTGTGGCGCATCGACTACCAGTTGCGCGACGATGAGGATCCCGAAGCGGCCGTCAAGCCGGAGAACGTGATCCCGCGCGTGCAGAACCTGCTCGACATGATGGGCGAGCGCGGCGACTGGTCGCCGATCTGGATCACGATCTACAAGGCGAACGCGCTGACGCTCGAACGCTATCGGCACGGCCGCGTGCTGTTCTGCGGCGACGCCGCGCATCTCGTGCCGATCTTCGGCGTGCGCGGTGCGAATTCGGGCATCGACGATGCCGACAACCTTGCATGGAAACTCGCGTACGTGACGCGCGGGCTCGCATCGGACACGCTGCTCGACAGCTACTCGGACGAACGCGTGTTCGCGACGCACGAGAACCTGCGCTACGGCACGAAGAGCACCGAGTTCATGGCGCCGCCGTCGTTTGCCTTCGAACTGATGCGCAAGGCCGTGCTGTCGCTCGCGGTCCGGCATCCGGCGCTGCGCTCGCTGATCAATCCGCGCCAGACGACGGCGATCGCGTATGCAACGTCGCCGCTCAACGCAGCCGAACGCGACACGTTTTCAGCCGGCCCCGCGCCCGGCACGGTGCTCGCCGAATGTCCGCTGATGCTGTACACGGCCCACGGCAGCGACATGCGCCGCGGCCACCTGACCGATCTCGTCGCCCCGCGCTTCACCGCGTTCTGCTTCACGTCCGACGGCGAGCCCGATCCGGCGCTGGCCGATCTCGAACGGCGTCTGCAGGCTTCACGGATACCGTTCGCACTCGTCACGCTCGCACGGCATGCGGCGCCGCAACAACCGCGCTGTGGCGGCCATGACGACGACGGCCGGCTGTTCGACATGTACGGCGCGCGCGACGGCACCGTCTATCTCGTGCGTCCGGACGGTCACGTACTCGGCCGCTGGCACGACGCTCGCGCCAGCGACGTGACCGCCGCGCTCGAACGCGCACTCCATCCGTGCGCATCAACCGATCCTCAGGAGACCGCATGATGACGGATACCGAACGCGACACGCTCTACACCGACCTGTGCCGCACGATGACGCGGATCGGCGAAGCCGATGCGTCGCTCTTTCTCGCCCGCTTCGCGTGGCTGTCGATCGAGGCGATCGGCGATTCCGCGACCGTCGCACGGCTGATCGCCGACGCAGGCGACGGATTGCCCGACGCGGGCATGCAGGCGTCGACGCACGAACGATGACACGCATGGCCGACCGGCTTCACCGCCGGCCTTTCTTACAGATTCATTTCGCCGCGTATTGCCCGTGCGCGAGCCTCACCGTATGCAGACGAATTCCCTGGAAAATCCCGTTAAGGGTGCATAACATTACTTAACGATTCCGACCCGTCTATCGCGTTACATTGCGTGGGCGGCGCGGCGGGTCGCAATGCCGCCTTCATTCAGCTTGCGGCGACACAGCCGACGTCCGGTCATTCGACACAACTCAAGGAGAGGACAACCATGGCTCATGGCTTGATTATGTGGCTCATCATCGGTGCGATTGCCGGCTGGCTTGCCGGCTTGCTCGTCAAGGGCGGCGGCTTCGGGCTGATCGTCGACATCATCGTCGGGATCGTCGGCGCAGTGATCGGCGGCTGGCTCGCCGGGATGCTCGGCATCAGCGTCGGCAGCGGCTTCATCGGTTCGGTGATCGTCGCCGTCGTCGGAGCGGTGATCCTGCTGTTCGTGATCCGGCTATTCAAGCGAGCGGCCTGACGCTTCTCTCCACGCGCCTTCGGGCGCGTTTTCGCATCAGGCCGGCGCGCGGCCCGTTCGCCGCGCGCCGTCGGCCCGTTCAGCGCTTGGCGCGCTGCAACCAGCCGTCGAGCACATCGGCCGTCAGCAATCCGCTGCGCGCTTCCCGTGCGCCATCGCGCCCGATCCACACGGTGCGCGGCATCTCCCCTCTCCATCCCGCATCGAGCACCGCCCGCAGACGCTCGGGCATCGGCTCCGCGTTCGCGTACTGCGCGACCTGCGGCGGCAAGTTCATCTGCGCGAGCGCCTGCGAGATCGCCGCACCGCTGTCGTCATATGTATCCATCGCAACCATCGCGAGCTGCACGTCCGGATGACGACGCTGCCACGCGACCAGATGCGCGGCGTTCTCGCGACAGTATCCGCAATCGAGCGACCAGATCTCGACCACCAGTGGCCGCTCGTGCGCAGTCGAATACAGGCGCGCGACGTCGGCGGCGCGCAGCGGCTGCAACTCGCCGCCGGCCCACGCCGGCACGCTCGCGAGCACGATGCCCAGCAATGCAATCAGCCGCTTCATTTCACCGCCTCCACGGCGATCAGCCGATAGCCGTCGTTACGCGTGCGCCACGACAAATAGATTCGCCCCGCATCGTCGAGCAACTGCGGGTTGTCGCTTGCACCCGATGTCGCTGCGATCACGCGCGGCGCCGACCAGTGCTCGCCGCGATCGTCCGACCGGCGCAGCTTGATCTGCATCGTGTCGCCGTCGAACGCCTTCCAGGCGAGCCACACGATGTCGCCACGCGCGACGAGTGCCGCATGCGACGCCTGCTCGCCTGGCACCGCGGGATTCGCGCCGAATGCCCACGGCGTGCCGCGCGGCTGGCCATCGGCGCCGATGCGCGAATAGAACACGTCGGCCCGGCCGCCGACGACACCGAACCAGACGAGATGGCGCGTGCCGTCCGGCGTGATCGCCAGCGCCGGCCCATGCTCGGGGCACGCCTCGACGTGCCAGTTCGAGAACGTCGCGCGCACCGGGACGATCGATTCCGACGCAGCGACGGGCAACGCGGCGAGCGCATGATCGCGAATCTGCCCCGGGAACACGTTGCGCCATGCGGTCTCGATACGTCCGGCCGGATCGATCGCCATCGCGATGCGACAGCATTCGCACGTATGGTCGGTCACCTTGCGTTCGGCTTCGAACGATGCGCCGCCGTCGCGCGATACCGCGTAGTAGACGGCCGCGCCTTCATACGCCTGCCCCGCCGCTTTCGCCGCGACGAGATCGCGCTTGTCGATCCACGCGATCGCGATGTTGCCGGCCGGATCGACGGCCATCATGTCGAAGCGGTGCGTGATGGCCTGCCGGTCGCGATGCACGGTCATGGGCACGCTCCACGTCACACCGCCGTCGAGTGATCGTGCGAAACGCACCATGCCCGTGTACGGCGCATCGAGCGGCATCGACCACGACACGTACACCGCACGCCCGTCCGGACTCGTGGCGATCTTCGGGCGATTCTCGGCGCTCGTGTAGATCGGCTCCGGCATCGCGTTGACGGTCACGGGCGCGGACAGCGTGCGGCCCGTGTCGTCGGAATGCGCGACGACGACATGCGCGCCCTCGACCCACGCGACCCACAGCCGGTGATGCGTGTCGAATGCCACCCCCGTCGCGAGCGGCTGCTTCTGCTGCGCGGGCGCGGCCTGCATGCTCATGTGCGCGGCGTGCGAATCGGCGGCCTTCGGCACGTCGTGCGCATCGTGCGCGCCGGCCGGCGACAGCGACGCGAACCACAGCGCGACGCCTGCCGCGAGCGATCTCACAGCGACCATTTCAGTTCTCCATAGAAAGTACGGCCCGGATACGGGTGGAACACGTAGTAGCGGCGGTCCGTCAGGTTGTCGATACCGAGCGACGCGGTCCAGTGATGGTCGAAGCGGTAGCGCGCCTTCAGGTCGACGACCGTGAACGAGCTCGTGCCGCCGTAGACGTCCGGATTCACGTCGCTGTTGTCGAGCGTGTTGAACTGGCGGCCCGAGTAGCGCACGCCGACGCTCGCCAGCCAGTGCTCGTCGAAGCGATACGACGCGAGCAGGTTCGCACGCATGCGCGGAATTCGCGGAAAGCGCGAGCCGACATACGCGGGATTCGCCGCATCGGCGAGGATCTGCGCGTTGCTCGCCGACACGTTCGCGTCGATCGCGAGCCCCTTCAAACCGACGTTCTCGCCGCTGAACGCGAGTTCGACGCCGCGCACGCGCACGCGATCGACGTTCGAGATGTTGGTCACCGTCGTCGCGCCCGACACCGTCGTCTGGCTGTAGATCGAATCGCGCAGATCGCTCTGGAACACGCTGGCACGCACGACGCCGACGCCCACGTCGCGTTCGGCCGTGAAGTCCCAGTCGATCGCCTTTTCCGGCCGCAGGTTCGGGTTGTTGTTGACGATCGCGTTGTTCGAGATCGTGCCCTGGAACAGTTCGCCGACCGTCGGGAAACGCGTGCCGGTCGCAAACGACAGCCGGAAGCGCCAGACGTCGGTCGCATCCCATTGCAGTGCGACCTTCGGCGACAGCGCATTCGCGCTGCGGTCCGCGTAGCCGAGCGTGCCGCTCGCATTGCCGAGCGCGCCGCCGTATGCATCCCAGCGCTCGTAGCGCAGCCCCAGCGTTGCGAGCCAGCCCGGCGCGAAGCGCCACGCGTCCTGTCCGAACAGCGCCTGCGTGCGCGTGTCGCCGCGATAGACGCTCGACAGCGACGTGGTCGGCCCGGCCAGCCAGTCGGCCGTGTTGAACGTGACGTTGCGCAGGAAGTAGTTGTCGTAGTGATAGCCGAACGTGAACGTATGGCCCTTCACTTCCGGCGCCTCGGCCTTCAGGTCGAGCGTGCGCCAGCCGGTGCCGTCGCCCTGGAACAGCGTGCCTGCACCTCCCTGCACGGTCGACGCCGAGCGCTGCACGTCGCGCGACACGTCGTACGCGGACACGACGCCCGACAGGCGCCAGCCGGAATCGAGCCGGCCGTTCAGGCCGAGCGCGTACAGCCAGTTCTCCTGGTCGCCGCGCTGCGGCGCGAATGCGTTCGGCGCGACGGTCATGTTCTGGCCGCCGATCGACACGTTGCCGCCGTAGACCGGATTGCCGGCCGCATCGCGCAGGAAGGTCTCGCCGTGCTGCCGGTAATGGTTCTCCCAATGCCCGAGCGTGAGCGTCGCATCGACGTGGTCGGTGAACGCATAGCCCATCCGCACCGTCTCGTTGAGCTGCTCGGTCCGCTCGATCGTCTGCGCGCCGACGATCGTCCGCGGCCGGCCATTGGGCCCGATGTCGGTCGCGGCGCCCGTCACGGGCACGGCCGTGCCGAGCTTCGGGTTGTACGCCGAATTGGGGCTCGCATACTGCATCGGCTGACCGTTGTTCTCGAGCCGGTCGAGCGACAGCGCGAACCAGAACCGGCCGACGCGGTTCGCAATCCGCGCGGTCTGGTGATTGCCGCCGAAGCTGTCCGCGAATCCGTAGCCGTCGTGGTAGCGCTGCGTGAAGAACTGCGTCGACAGCGACGCCTCGAGCTTTTCCGGGCGACGCGTGGTGAGCAGCACGGTCGAGCCGATCGAGTTGCCCGGATACAGCGCGGAAAAGGGGCCATAGAGCACGTCGACGCGCGCGATATCGTCGGGCGGAATCAGCGACCAGCGCGGCGGGTACGCGTAGCTCGAGCCGAGCAGGTTCGACAGCAGCACGCCGTCGGCATAGACGAGTCCGCGCGCACTCTGCAGTTCGTTGAAGTCGCGGCCTGCGAACACGCTGTTGCGGTCGCCGATATAGCGCTTGCGGACCATCAGGTTAGGCGCGTACTTCAGCGCGTCCTCGGTGGTGACGTTGGTGTGCGATTCGATCTGCTCGCGCGTGATCGACGTGACGACGGCCGGCGTATCGGGATCGACCGGTTGCCGCTGCGCGGTCACACTGACGGCGGTCAGCGTATCGCCGGCTACCGGCGCTGGCGGCACGGTTGCGACGGCCGAAGCGGGAGCGGCGGCATCGGCGGCACGCTCGACGCCACCGCGCGCGGTGGCGCCGCGTGCATCGTCCGTCGAGGCCGCATGGGCGGCAGGCCACGCAAAGGCGGCCGCGCATGCGAGCGCCAGCCGGCCGCGCGACGGCCGCGCGGCGAAGGGAGAGGACATGAGTGAATTCCTGAAAACGTGATCGGACGCCGCCGGACACGAGCGCACGCGCCGCGCACGGACGGCGCGGCACGCGGCCCGGCCGCGGACGGCACGCGCGCCACCGGGGCGCGCGGACGACATCAATCAGATCGGAGCGTTTTCAGGCGGGGCGCGAGGCTGCGCGAGACGGATGCCCTTGCGGGGCAATTCGGGAATGGCCGGCGGGGCCGCGCGATAGGCGAACGTCCGCACGAAGCCCGGCAGCGGGGGCTGGCTCGACCCGAGCGCCACGTTCGCCGCGAAGCCGGGACAGTACACGCAGTGCGACACGCCGGCATGGTCGAACGACGACGTATCGTGTTCGCCGCCCGCCTGCGCGAGCACGACCTGGCGGGCGCCCGCTGCACTGCACAACTCGAGCGTGAGCTCGCCGGAGCCGCTCGACGCAAGACGCGCATAGCCGATGACGGGCGACAGTACGTTCAGTACCAGCGCCAGCCATACGAGGCCGATCCATCGCGTCGTTCGTTTCATTGCGGTCCAGAAAAAGTGCGCGCAAGTATAACAAGCGGCCCGATTGTTGCCGATTCCGCACGAGGCAAGAGTCGGCATCGGAACGCGCGTCAGAGGGCATGTGCCGTTAATACAACAGAGACAAAATCTAACGATTCGCCACTGGCATAAATCCAAGCGCGAGGTTGATAATCATCGAACCTGCTGGAGAAATGACCATGGACGAAAGACCAACTCGCATGCCACCGCCGGAGCAAGTGATGAGCCCGGATCCGGAACCCGTCGGCGTGGAATTCCTCGCCGAATTGCCCGACCACGTGCGGGCATTCTTCGACGAGCAGCACAAGCTGTACTCGCCGAAGTGAACGCCTGTTCGGTTCTGTAACCGCCACGTGTCGATCATCGCTATCGTGCGGTTCATCTCTGCGCATCGCGCGCAATTCGCCTCGCACCCGGGCCGCAACAGCCTGACGGTGCCGGATCAGCTCGCCTGCTGATTCTCCGGTCGCAGCGCTACGCCGCGCGACTGTCTTCGTCTATCCTTCTGGTTTTCCACCTCCGGCCCGCCCGGCTCTCCTGATCGTTCCGATGAAGCAAGCCATTCGTGCCAGCCTCGCTGTCGCCGCGCTCGGCGTCGCCCTCTTTTCGTCCCCGCGCATCGCCAATGCAGACGGCGACGACACCGCCCTCACCAACATCGTCGCGCTCGCGTCGCAGCGCCTCGCGCTTGCCGAACCGGTCGCTCGCTGGAAATGGGCGAATCACAAGGCAATCGAGGACCGGCCGCGCGAAGCGGAGCTGCTCGTATCGGTCGAGAAGCGCGCGGCACAGGCCGGCGTCGATCCCGCGTTCGCACGGACGTTCTTCGAGGATCAGATCACCGCGAGCAAGGATGTGCAGAACGCGCTGTTCGCGACCTGGCGCGCGACGCGGCCGCCGGAAGGCACGCCGCCCGATCTCGCGACCAGCACGCGCCCGGCGCTCGACCGGCTGACGCAGAAAATGCTCGCGGGGCTCGCGCAGGTTGCACCGCTGCGCGATGCGCCTGATTGCCAGGCGCGGCTCGCGCGCAGCATCGCCAACTGGAAGACGCTCACGCGCTACGACTCCACGCAAACGCAGGCACTCGACACCGCGCTGTCGCACGTCTGCTCGGCCGGCGGCGCAAGCGCGATCGGCTGACGACAACGGGCGCGGGTCGCGCGACCGCGCCTGATTAGCCCGCCTGCCCCTCAGGCGTGAGCGCGGCGAGCGGAATGAGTTGCAGACCGCGCGCGAGGTGCGTCTGCAGCAGGCGGTGGGTGAAGGGTTCGAACGCACCGTCCGTCCCGTCGGCCGCGAGCCGCGCGGCCGCGTCGAGCGATTCCGCCGCACCGAGATAGCGCCAGCCATCGATCACATGAAACAGGCGGCGCTCGCCGCTCGCCTCGAACGCGACAGCGCCTTCGAACGGCCAGGGCGCAACGCCGGCACGGGCGTCGGCCACGGGACGCCGGTTGTACGACGGTCGCAGCCGGGCGATCCATTGCGCTTCGGCGAGCATCGCCCCCAGCTCGTTACCGGTCTCGCGCCATTCGACCCGCCTTACCTGCTGCGCAAGCCGCATTTCCTTCGACGAACGGCGCTCCCCCGTCAGCAACGCACGCAGCCGTTGCCGCACCCGCACGCTGCGACCGACATACAGCGGCGCGTCCTCCTCCCCGAACAGCGCGTACGCGCCGCACCCGGCCGGCGCGGTATCGAGCCAGGCTTCAGTCAGGTCGCCGCCCAGACGGAAGTGGCGCGTCGTGCGCGCGATCTGGTCGCGCAGCCGCTCGAGCGGCACGATGTCGTGCAACAGGCGCCAGAACTGCAATAGCAGGTCGGCATCCGCCAGCGCCCGGTGGCGCGCAGCCGGCACGAGGCCGTGCCGCTCGATCAACGCGTCGAGCCCGTGCCGCGTTTCACGCGGGAACAGCGCGCGCGACAGCCGCACCGTACACAGCACATCGGGATTGAACGCGAAGCCGGCGCGCTCGAATTCGGCCCGCAGGAAGCCGCGGTCGAAGCTCGCGTTGTGCGCGACGAAAAGCTTGCCGTCGAGCCGCTCGAACAACGCCGGCGCCAGCGACGCAAACGACGGCGCATCGCGCACCATCTCGTCCGAAATACCCGTCAGTTGCTGGATGAACGGCGGAATCGGCTGCCCCGGATTGACGAGCGTCGTCCACGTCGATACGCCGAGCGGGCCGATTTCGACGACGCCGATTTCGGTGATGCGGTGTTCGGCGGGCGAGCCGCCAGTGGTTTCAAGGTCGACGAAGACGAGCGGCTGTTCGCTGGCGGGATCGGACGGACGGGGGAAATCAGACATGAAAAGACTGGGAAACGGTGCTTCCGTGAGTATGCACCGGCATCCCCGTTCGCGGCCAGCCCGAACCGGGATGCTTCGTCCCCGAAAAACGAAAAGCCCCCGCCATGCGGGGGCCGGACGTGATCGGCAATGCGTGGCGCGTCAGACCGCCTGGATATTCGCTGCCTGCTTGCCTTTCGGCCCGACTTTCACGTCGAACGAAACACGCTGGTTTTCCTTCAGCGTCTTGAAGCCGTCCATCTTGATTTCGGAAAAGTGTGCAAACAAATCTTCACCACCATTGTCCGACGTAATAAAACCAAAACCTTTAGCATCGTTAAACCATTTCACGATACCGGTATCCATGTCTTCGTTCCCCACTCGATTAGATCAAAAAAGCTATTTTTATAGCCGTTTCCCGAAATCCCGAAACATTGCGCCAGCACCCGCACCAGCACGCCGCCCGAGGACGGAGTGCTGACTTTATAAATTGGACAATCCGGGTGCGTCAAGGAAATTTTTGACGATCGTTTTATCAAAAAAGAGCTAATGCCATTGGAATCGGTACACCGCCGCATTTAATTAATTGATTCGCATCAAAAACCTGTCAATATTACCGGGATCAGAGTCCCGATATTTTCATCCATGAAATTCCTACCGGGGACAAATCGGGTCGGTAAAATCCTCGGGTTTTTTCCGGGTTGCGGAAATCCGGGGACATTGCGATGCTCACCTAACGTCGGAAGGAAGGAGAAGGTCATGTGGCTGGACGGAATCAAGCGCTTCGCGAGCCGGCTCGGACGCGTACGCCGCAAGTCCCGCGCCCTTGCCGAGTCCGCGTCCTCGCGTGAAGCGCCGTGCGACACCGAATTCGATACGACCTGGCACGGCGATCACTGGCAGAACCTGCTCTCATCGCCGCTCGATGCCCGTCACTACGTGATGGAAGACTGGACATACACGCCACCGCCCAACGAAGCCAAGGAGGCCGCGCCTGCGGCCAAGCGCAAGCGGCGCTCGTTCGCGCAATAGCGCGCGGACCGACGAGGCAAAAAAAAAGCGCGACTGGGAAGTCGCGCCGACAAAGGTTTGGAGATCTTTTCCGTCAACGAAAAAGTCTGCTTCGGAAAGCAGAGATCGCAGTATAGCGAGAGAACAACCTTTCATTAGCCATGCTCCACACAAACCTCTATTGCCGATGTGTCAATAATCGGATTACGACCATCCCCGCCTGCCGCTGACTGCCTGTCGCGATCGCGCAACGCCCGCTACGGAGTCCTGATCGCCATTTTTCTTCGCTGCACCGCGGCAAACCCTTGATGGGTAATCGTTTGCGCCACATTACCTATCTTTGCGGATTCCAAAATATATTATTGCTTAAAGCGCATCCCTCCCCCGCTCCACGCCCTCCGTACACTGCAGATGGCTTTTTGATAAGCGCACCGCCGCTCTGCCGGACCGGCCGCAGCGTCAAGCAAAACATGCCAGTCCGCAGCAGGTTCGATCGACATCATCCTGTTTGGAGACAGATCCATGAAAAAAACCCTGATCGTCGCCGCGTTGTCGGGAGTATTCGTTACGGCAGCTCACGCCCAAAGCAGTGTGACGCTCTATGGCCTGATCGACGCAGGCATCACCTACACGAACAATCAGGGCGGCCATAGCGCCTGGCAGGAAACGAGCGGTTCGGTCAACGGCAGCCGCTGGGGCTTGCGCGGCACCGAAGATCTCGGCGGCGGCCTGAAAGCGATCTTCACGCTGGAAAATGGTTTCGGCATCAATAACGGCGCGCTGAAGCAGAACGGCCGCGAATTCGGCCGGCAAGCGTTTGTCGGCCTCGCCCATGACAGCTACGGTTCGCTGACGCTGGGCCGGCAGTACGACAGCGTCGTCGACTACCTCGGGCCGCTGTCGCTGACGGGTACCCAGTACGGCGGCACGCAGTTTGCCCACCCGTTCGACAACGACAACCTGAACAATTCGTTCCGGATCAACAACTCGGTCAAGTATCAGAGCGCGAACTACGGCGGCCTCAAGTTCGGTGCGTTGTACGGGTTCTCGAACTCGACGGCTTTCGCGAACAACCGCGCCTATAGCGGCGGCGTGTCGTACAGCTACCTCGGCTTCAACTTCGCCGCGGCCTACTTGCAGTTGAACAGCGACGTGAACGCGCTCGCGCAGGCCGCGTCCGATCCGGGAGCCGTGACCGGCGACTGGACCTTCGCGTCGCGCGTGCAGCGCACCTGGGGCGCCGGCCTGAATTACGGGTTCGGCCCGGCCACGGTCGGCTTCGTGTTCACCCAGACGCGCCTGACCGGCATCCGCGCGATCAGCGCGTCGCAGTCCGGTGTGTCCGGCGGCATCACGGGCCTCGGCGGAACCGCGCGCTTCAGCAACTACGAACTCAACGGACGCTACGCGCTGACGCCGGCGCTGTCGCTCGCCGGCTCCTACACGTACACGCAGGGCCGCCTGGCCGGCGACAAGCCGACCTGGCACCAGTTCAACCTGCAAGCCGACTATGCGCTGTCGAAGCGCACCGACGTCTACCTGCAGGGCGAATTCCAGAAGGTCAACAACGACGGCCTCGATCTCGGCGCCAACATCAACGGGCTGGGCGCCGCGTCATCGACCAACAAGCAGATCGCGGTCACGGCCGGCATGCGCCACCGCTTCTGAACAACAGGCACATCGGCTGCACGCCGGAAGACGAAGCGCCCCATCGGGGCGCTTTTTCTTTGCCGGGCTGCGTCGAGCGCCGCTCAGGCGTTGCCCGACGCCGGGTAACGGACGTCGAGCACGTCGATCGGCTGCGGGCCGGCCGGCGTCATCAGCATGACGGTATCGCCGATCTTCGCCTTGATCAGCGCCCGCGCGACCGGCGAAATCCAGCTGACACAACCGTGATCGAGATCGACCTCGTCGATCCCGACGATCGTGATCGTGTGATCCTCGCCGTCCGGCGTTTCGTAATCGACCGTTGCACCGAAAAACACCTGGTCGACGTTCTCCTGCCGGCTCGCATCGACGACTTCGGCCAGATCGAGCCGCTTCGTCAGGAAGCGGATGCGGCGATCGATCTCGCGAAGCCGCCGCTTGCCGTAGATATAGTCGCCGTTCTCCGACCGGTCGCCGTTCGACGCGGCCCAGGACACGAGCCGCACGACCTCGGGACGCTCGACGTCGATCAGGTTCAGCAGTTCGTCCCTCAGCCGCTTGTGACCAGCCGGTGTGATGTAGTTCTTCGAGCCCGCCGGAATCGCCGGCTGGGCCTGGTCCAGATCGTCGTCGTCGCCGTCCGACTCTTTGACAAACGCCTTGTTCATGATGCGGGTTCAACATGGATGACTGATGCTCCAAGGGTACACGAAGGGCGCCCCGGCAAGGCCATGCACCTAATTTGCGATTAAGGCTTCCCTTTTTATACAACCCTGCTATACTTCCGCTTCTGCGTGCGGCTGTAGCTCAGTTGGATAGAGTACTTGGCTACGAACCAAGGGGTCGTGGGTTCGAATCCTGCCAGCCGCGCCACTTTTTTCGAGGGCCTTCCGAACCGAAGGCCCTTTCAGTTCGAAGCAGTAGAAGTTTTGTTTTGCGTGCGGCTGTAGCTCAGTTGGATAGAGTACTTGGCTACGAACCAAGGGGTCGTGGGTTCGAATCCTGCCAGCCGCGCCACTTTTTTGGGTGCCTTCCCATCGCAGAAGGTTCCGTCAGTTAAGCAGTACCGTTTTGCGTGCGGCTGTAGCTCAGTTGGATAGAGTACTTGGCTACGAACCAAGGGGTCGTGGGTTCGAATCCTGCCAGCCGCGCCACCTTAAAAGGGCTTTCCTCCGGGAAGGCCCTTTTTCTTTTCCGCCTCCCCTTCCCTTGCTCACGGCACGGCAACGTACGGTTGCGCGCCTTTCGGAAGAACGTCGGCCACGCCGCACGTTCGCCTCCCCTGCGGCACAAATGAAAACGGCGGCCATTGGCCGCCGTCGATCGATCGCCCACGCGGGCGTAGCGTCAATAATCCTGCCGCTCGCGCTCGATGCGCATGCCACCGTCGTGGCGCGCATGCGCGCCGTCGTCGGTCGAACGCTCGCGCATGATCCGCATCACATCCGGATTGGTGCGCACGCGCCGCATCACGTTCGCGAGATGCACGCGATCGCTGACCTGGATCACGAAGCGCAGCACCGTCGATTCGTGCGTCAGATCCTCGTCCATCGCAATGTGCACGATGTTCGCATCGGCCGACGTGATATCCGCCGCCACGCGCGCAAAGATGCCCTTCGTGTTCTTCACGAGCGCCTTCACGGCGACATCGAACAGGCGGCCCGGCTGCGGCGCCCATTCGACATCGATCCAGCGGCCCGGATCGCGGCGATGAATACGCTGCGCCACGCGGCAATCGGTCGTATGAATCGCCATCCCCAGGCCAATGCCGATATAGCCCATGATCGCGTCGCCCGGAATCGGCCGGCAGCACGCGGACAACTGCACGGACATCCCTTCGGTGCCGGTAATCACGACCGGCGGCGCATGGTGCGCGGGATGCCGCTCGGACTTCGGCAGATCGTCGTCCGCATCGCGGCCGCTCATCAGCACCTCGATGCGCTTGGCCATCACCGCGGCCACGCGACGGCCGAGGCCGATGTCCGCGAAGATTTCCTGACGGCTCTTGTTGCCCGTCCACTGCACGAGCTTCTCCCACACTTCCGGCTCGACATCGGCCAGCGCAAGACCGTAGCCCTTCAGGCTCTGGTCGACCAGCCGCTCGCCAAGCTGCACCGATTCGTTCAGGCGCATCGTCTTCAGGTAGTGCCGGATCGCCGAGCGCGCCTTGCCGGTACGCACGAAGCCGAGCCACGCTGGGTTCGGCTTCGAATACGGCGCGGTGATCACCTCGACGATGTCGCCGCTCTTCAGCTCGGTGCGCAGCGGCAGCAGTTCGTTGTTGATCTTCACGGCCACGCACTGGTTGCCGAGATCGCTGTGGATCGAATACGCGAAATCGAGTGCCGTCGCGCCGCGCGGCAGCGCCATGATCTTCGACTTCGGCGTGAACACGTAGACCGCATCCGGGAACAGGTCGATCTTCACGTGCTCGAGGAATTCGCTCGAATCGCCGGCTTCGCTCTGGATGTCGAGCAGCGACTTCAGCCACTGGTGCGCGCGCTTCTGCACGTCGCTGAGATCCGCGCTGCCGTTCTTGTACAGCCAGTGCGCGGCGCCCCCCGCCTCGGCGATCTCGTGCATCTTGCGCGTGCGCACCTGGAACTCGATCGGCGCGCCGAACGGGCCGACGAGCGTCGTGTGCAGCGACTGATAGCCGTTGATCTTCGGGATCGCGATGTAGTCCTTGAACTTGCCGGGCACGGGCTTGTACAGCGCGTGCAGCGCGCCGATGCACGTGTAGCAGTCGAGCGGGCTGTCGACGACGACGCGAAAGCCGTACACGTCGAGCACCTGCGAGAACGACAGCTGCTTGTCGCGCATCTTGCGGTACACGCTGTAGATGGTCTTTTCGCGGCCGGTGATCTCGGCGTCGATCTTCGCGTCGGCCATCGCGCGCTGCGCGGCCTCGAGGATCTTGCTGATCACTTCGCGGCGATTGCCGCGCGCGGCCTTCACGGCCTTCTCGAGCGTCGCGTAGCGATGCGGGTTGAAGTTCGCGAAGCTCATGTCCTGCAGCTCGCGATACGTGTTGTTCAACCCGAGGCGGTGCGCGATCGGCGCGTAGATGTCGAGCGTTTCCCGCGCGACGCGGCGGCGCTTTTCCATCGGCACCGCGCCGAGCGTGCGCATGTTGTGCAGGCGGTCGGCGAGCTTGACGAGAATGACGCGCACGTCGCGTGCCATCGCGAGCAGCATCTTGCGGAAGTTTTCCGCCTGCGCTTCCTCGCGGCTGCGGAACTCCATCTTGTCGAGCTTCGACAGGCCGTCGACCAGTTCGGCGACCTTCGGGCCGAACCGTTCGGCCAGCTCGCTCTTGGTCACGCCCTGATCTTCCATCACGTCGTGCAGGAGCGCTGCCATCACGGCCTGCGCGTCGAGCTTCCAGCCGGCGCAGATTTCCGCAACGGCGACAGGATGGGTGATGTAGGGCTCGCCGCTCTGGCGATATTGACCGAGGTGGGCTTCGTCGCTGAAGTGGAATGCCGCCTTGACCTCTTTGATTTCTTCCGGAGGAAGATACTCGGCAAGCGCGGCCGTCAGTTTCGCGATCGAAACGACGCCGTGCTTGCGAGGCTGCTCCGGTGTCGCGGTCGGCCCGAACAGATGCCGGAAGGACTGTTCGAGGACCGCGTCGATGTACTGGCGCGCAGGCGACTGGGCCGTGGCTTCGGTGGTCGAATCCGCGGAGGCGGACGATGGGGTGGTGCTCATATTCGCCTCCAGGTCGAGTCGTTGCGCGCGTGGATTACATGGCTGGAACGGGCCGGATGCGCGTTACACCGGCACCTTCTTCAGCATCTCGACGCCGACCTGGCCGGCAGCGATTTCGCGCAGCGCGACGACGGTCGGCTTGTCGCGGCTTTCGATCTTCGGCGTATGGCCTTGCGCGAGCTGCCGCGCGCGATAGGTGGCGGCGAGCGCCAGTTCGAAGCGGTTCGGGATTTGCTTCAGGCAGTCTTCGACGGTAATGCGAGCCATGTTGGTAATTCCTTCTGAATATAGTCCTTATTCTACCTTATGTCCCTCGTCCCCCGCGTCATTCCGCGTGGGGCAGATGGATGCCGAGCTCGATGAACAGCTCCGTGTGTCGCGCGTACTGCGAAGCAAAGCGCAGGCGCGTGGCCGCGACGATGCATTCGAGCTCCGCGAGCGCACGCTCGAAATTCTCGTTGATCACCACGTATTCCGCTTCGGGCGCGTGCGCGATCTCGCTGCCGGCGGCCAGCAGGCGGCGCGTGATCACTTTCGGTTCGTCCTGGCCGCGCTTCTTCAGGCGCTCCTCGAGCGCGTCGAGCGACGGCGGCAGGATGAAGATGCCGACCGCGTTGCGGAACTGCTTCTTCACCTGCAGCGCACCCTGCCAGTCGATTTCGAGCAGCACGTCGTGGCCGTTCTTCATCTGCTCTTCGATCCAGACGCGCGACGTGCCGTAGTAGTTGCCGTGCACTTCCGCGCTCTCGAGGAATTCATGCGCCGCGTGACGCGTGCGGAAATCCTCGACCGTCGTGAAGTGATAGTGCTGGCCGTCCTGCTCGCCCGGGCGCGGTTTGCGCGTCGTGTACGAGATCGACAGGCAGATGTCGCTGTCCTTCGACAGCAGCGCATTCACGAGCGTCGACTTGCCGGCGCCCGACGGCGCGACGACCATGAACAGGTTGCCGGGATAGACGCCGCCGTGCAGCGAATGCGCGGCGTGGCCGTCGTGGGTGGATTGGGTCATGTTGCTTTACTCCAGGTTTTGCACTTGCTCGCGCATCTGCTCGATCAACAGCTTGAGCGCCATCGATGCGTCGGCGAGTTCCTTCGCCGCCGCCTTCGAGCCGAGCGTGTTTGCTTCTCGATTCAGTTCCTGCATCATGAAGTCGAGACGCTTGCCGACGCGGCCGCCCTTCTCGATCACGTGACGCGTTTCGTTCAGGTGCGCGGTGAGCCGCGACAGCTCTTCCGCGATGTCGATCCGGATCCCGTACATCGTCACTTCCTGACGAATGCGCTCCGCGGCTTCCTCGCGCGTGACGATCGTCGAGCTGCCTTCGGGCGCCGCGATGCCGAGCGCCTCCTGCAGCCGTTCGACGATCT
This sequence comes from Burkholderia lata, assembly GCF_000012945.1. Lineage (NCBI taxonomy): Bacteria > Pseudomonadati > Pseudomonadota > Betaproteobacteria > Burkholderiales > Burkholderiaceae > Burkholderia > Burkholderia lata. The sequence goes on along the minus strand of NC_007510.1, from coordinate 1,035,476 downwards.
TCTGCTGGTGCTTCGCGATCAGCTCCGGCACGAGCGGCGTGATGCGCGCGACGATCGCCTCCATCTCGGTGACGTTCGACAGCAGCATCGTCGCCAGTTGGGCACCTTCGCGCGAGCGCACGACGACGAGCTCGCCGATCGCTTCCTTGCCGCACGCGAGCACCGCCTCGCGGATCGCGTCAGCCGACACGCCGCTCTCAGCGATCACGCCGGGCCAGCGCAGGATCTCGCCCGCGCGCAGGCGACCGACACCCGGGAACGAGTCGAGCACCGAGCGTTCGAGCTCGGCGAGCTGGCCGAGCGCGGACTGGTTCAGCGCGCCCGCGCCGATGCTCTGCTCGCCGCGCTGCAGGTTGATGCGGATGTCGACCTTGCCGCGCGACAGCTTGTTCATCAGCATTTCGCGCAGCGCGGGTTCGCACGCGCGCACGTCGTCCGGCATCCGGAAATTCAGGTCGAGAAAGCGCGAGTTCACGGTGCGCAGTTCGACCGACACGCTGGTGCCGCCGTTGCCGGTGGCCGTCGCGAGTTCGCGCGTCGCGCTCGCGTAGCCCGTCATGCTGTAGATCATGGTTCGTCTCGCCGTCTGGGTGCCCTCGCGGGCAGGAATATGTCGAGGCGCCCGGCGCATCGTAAAGCGCGGGGCGGGAAGCGCGCATTATCCCATTTTTGCGGACCATCCCGCCGGGCACACCCGCCGTTCGGCGCTAAAATCGGGGTTTCCTCTCGTTCCGCGACTCCCACATGACGTCCTCCGTTTCCCGCCCGAGCGGCCGCCGCGCCGACGCACTGCGCAAGGTCGCCCTTACGCGCCACTACACGAAACATGCCGAAGGCTCGGTGCTGGTCGAATTCGGCGACACCAAGGTGCTCTGCACCGCGAGCGTCTCCGAACGCGTCCCCGACTTCCTGCGCGACCGCGGGCAAGGCTGGCTGACCGCCGAATACGGGATGCTGCCGCGCGCGACGCACACGCGCAGCGACCGCGAAGCCGCCCGCGGCAAGCAGACCGGCCGCACGCAGGAAATTCAGCGCCTGATCGGCCGCGCGCTGCGCGCGGTGTTCGACCTCGAGGCGCTCGGCCCGCGCACGATCCACATCGACTGCGACGTGATCCAGGCCGACGGCGGCACGCGCACGGCGAGCATCACCGGCGCGTTTGTGGCCGCGCACGACGCCGTGTCGAAGCTGATCGCGGCCGGCAAGATCACGCGCTCGCCGATCACCGACCACGTCGCCGCGATCTCGGTCGGCGTGTACGAAGGCGCGCCCGTGCTCGACCTCGATTACGCGGAAGATTCGCAGTGCGACACCGACATGAACGTCGTGATGACCGGCGCCGGCGGCTTCGTCGAAGTCCAGGGCACGGCCGAAGGCGTGCCGTTCTCGCGCGCCGAGATGAATGCGCTGCTCGACCTCGCGCAAGGCGGGATCGCCGAGCTCGTGCAGCTCCAGAAAGACGTGCTGGGCGCCTGACATGCCGGACGACCACACCATCGCGCCGCTGTCGCGCATCGTTCTCGCGTCGAACAACGCCGGCAAGCTGCGCGAATTCACCGCGCTGTTCTCGACGGTCGGCATCGAGATCGTCCCGCAGGGCGACCTCGCGGTGCCCGAGGCGGAAGAACCGTTCGGCACCTTCATCGAGAATGCGCTGACGAAAGCGCGCCACGCGTCGCGGCTCACCGGGCTGCCGGCGATCGCCGACGATTCGGGCCTGTGCGTGCGCGTGCTGCGCGGCGCGCCGGGCGTCTATTCGGCGCGCTACGCGCAGCGCGCGGGCCGCGACAAGGGCGACGCGGCGAACAACGCGTATCTCGTCGAGCAACTGCGCGGCGTCGACGACCGGCGCGCATACTACTGCTGCGTGCTCGCGCTCGTGCGCCATGCGGACGACCCCGAACCGCTGTTCGCCGAAGGGCGCTGGTCGGGCGAGATCGTCGACACGCCGCGCGGCGAGCACGGATTCGGCTACGACCCGTATTTCTACCTGCCGTCGCTCGGCGCGACGGCCGCCGAACTCGAGCCGGCCGTGAAGAACACGCACAGCCATCGCGCGCTGGCGCTGAAGGCGCTGCTGGCGCGGCTCGCGGAGGAAGCATGAGCATGCCCGATACCCGTTCGCCGACGGAGGTTGCATGAGCCAGGCCGCGGAAACCGGCGCGCGCGTTGTCGCGACCTTCACGTCGCCCGGCCAGGTGCGGCTCACGTCGCTGCCGCCGCTCGCGCTGTACGTGCATTTCCCGTGGTGCGTGCGCAAGTGCCCGTACTGCGATTTCAACTCGCACGAGTGGAAGGGCGAGCGGTTTCCGGAAACCGAGTATCTCGACGCGCTGCGCGCCGATCTCGAGCAGGCGCTGCCGCTCGTGTGGGGCCGGCAGGTGCATACGATATTCATCGGCGGCGGCACGCCGAGCCTGCTGTCGGCGGCCGGTCTCGACCGGATGCTGTCCGACGTGCGCGCGCTGCTGCCGCTCGACGCCGATGCGGAGATCACGCTCGAGGCCAATCCGGGCACGTTCGAGGCCGCGAAGTTCGCGCAGTTCCGCGCGAGCGGCGTGAATCGCCTGTCGGTCGGCATCCAGAGCTTCAACGAGACGCACCTGAAGGCGCTCGGCCGGATTCACGACACCACGCAGGCACGCGCCGCTGTCGAGATCGCCGCGAAGAACTTCGACAACTTCAACCTCGACCTGATGTTCGCGCTGCCGAACCAGACGCTCGACGAATGCCGCACCGACGTCGAAACCGCGCTGTCGTACGCGCCGCCGCATCTGTCGCTGTATCACCTGACGCTCGAGCCGAATACGCTGTTCGCGAAGTTCCCGCCGGTCGTGCCCGACGACGACGCGTCGGCCGACATGCAGGAATGGATTCACGCGCGCACGGCCGAGGCCGGTTACGGACACTACGAAGTCTCCGCGTATGCGAAGCCGAATCATCAGTGCAAGCACAACCTGAACTACTGGCGCTTCGGCGACTATCTCGGAATCGGTGCGGGCGCACACACGAAGCTGTCGTTCCCGAACCGGATCCTGCGGCAGGCACGCTACAAGCATCCGGCAACCTTCATCGAGCAGGCGATGGCCGGCACGGCCGTGCAGGAAGAGCGTGAAGTCGGCGCGCGCGACCTGCCGTTCGAGTTCATGCTGAACACGCTGCGGCTCGTCGAGGGCTTCCCCGTGCACAACTTCGCCGAACGCACGGGCCTGCCGATGAGCACGATCGAGCCGGCGCTGCAGGAAGCGGAACGACGCGGGCTGATCGCGCGCGATTTCGCGCAGATCGCGCCGACGCCGCTGGGCCAGCGTTTCCTCAACGACCTGCAGGAATTGTTCCTGCGCGACGATTGAAGGAATGAACCTCGCGGCATTTCGGTTACAATGCCGCCTCGTGTGGAAGCGTGGCCGAGCGGTTTAAGGCACCGGTCTTGAAAACCGGCGACGGGAAACTGTCCGTGAGTTCGAATCTCACCGCTTCCGCCAGAGCTTCAAAGAAAACGGGCCGCTCGGCCCGTTTTTCATTTCCGACAGCGATCAGCCGCTCGCGGACATCCGCCTGCGCGGCTCACGGTGCATCGTCGACACGATTCGTGTGCGTGGTCACGCACAATCGGCGGTGCCGTTCACGACTCGGCACCGCCGGGCTGGGCCAGCAGCACCGCGCCGCACGTCGTCGTGTGCCCTTCCAGCGCAACCGGCGCACCGAAATCCAGACTGTTCGCACAACCCTCCGCGATCTCGAAGACATGAGGTGCGCAAATCGGACAGGTCACCTTGTCGCCTTTGCGCGCGATCGGAATCGCCGCGCGCCCCCATGTCGAAGAAGGGCTGCCGGAAATCACCCGCCCGCCATGACTGGTCGTGTCGCCCACCACGATCTGCGCCTTCCCGCCTACTGTTGCTCGCATCACCTGCATCACCTCGTCACGAATGGGCGGACACGTCACTTCAACGCCTGGATGGGCGGATCCTGGTAGGCCGTGTCGATCGTATAGCCCTGCCCCTTCAGGGCAGCCTCGGTCGCGATGCGCTTCGCGTGGTACTTCTGCAGTTCCGCGGGCAACAGCGTCTTCCAGTTGCGAATTTTTTCGGCGTTCCCGGGGAAATACCCCAACCCGTAGAACGCATACTCGTTCCTGATGCGAGCCGTCAGAAGATAGGTCGTCTTCCCGACAAAGCCGCCCATGTTCTTCTCCGACAGCGAAATCTCCAGATAGGCGCCGTCGGCATAAAACACCCATCTCGGCATTTCCTTCACGGCGGCCTTCCACTCCTCGATCGTCGGTGTGTAACCGGAATCGAGGGAATAGATCGAATACGTCTTCATGTAGTCCCACGCCTGCTTGCCGGTCAGGCGCGGATTGCTGACGTCGATGTACCGGACCCAGCCGTTCGCGCGCAGATCCTGAAACAGTTTCGTCATGCGCGCCAATGCGGCCTCGTGCGTGTCGGCCTGCTCGGGGCTGACGCCAAAATTAATATTCCACGTGTAGATGCCGCCCGGCACATCCTTGTCCGCTGAACCCACCGCGGACAGCACGTTATCCAGCACGAAGCCATGCGTCCCCTGCATGAACTTCACCGTGCCGAGATTGCCGCGCATCCAGTCATGCTGATAAAAGCTCGTACCTGACGGATGATTGTCGACGGACGCGCCCGGACCGTTGAGATCGGAGTCCTTGGGATCGCCGAGCCGGATAACTGTAAGTGATGAATTCATGCCGTTGCGGTTGTCGAGGGTTGAGCGGGCATTCCCGTTGTGCGATGCGAGTACGACGCCCAGCAGGAGCGCCCCGAGGATCAGTACAAAGAAATGAGTCTTTTTCATCAGGTATCGGGTCTGTCGCCCCAGCTTTTGATCGTTCCGAGATAATCGAGCATGACTTGCCTCCTGGGCCCCTGCATCAACCCGTCGTACTTCGTTGCTGCCGTCTGGATCCAGTCCATGCGCTTCTGATAGTCCTCCAGAACCAGGCGGTCCGGCGCATCCGACCTGAATTCGATGCTGTCCGTCTTGTCATCGGACGTGAGCACGAGTTGAAGGCTGGGAACCAGCGCGCGAATGACCGGTGCCAGCGCAATCTCGGAACCGTCCGACAGGCCGTGCTGCATCGATTCGACCGAGTTGTTGATCGCCGTATCGTCCGAAGACGCCAGTGCGCCGCGCTGCACGCCAAGCCATCGTTTGAACTTCTTGTTTTCGTAGATCAGCCCCTGCAACACCTCGCCCTGCTCGTGTTGCGCAATCAAAACCAGGTGCTGGAAAGCCCAGATCGCCCGGCTTTGCTCATCGCCCGCTTCCCACTGCTTTATCTTGTTGAATCCTGCAACAATGATCGACGTGGACTTGAGATAGCCCAGCTGCTTTTGCTTGGCGCCGGTTTCTCCGTCGATTTCGAACGGCACCTTGTCGATCGCTTCGTCGTACCCAACCTGTCGCGTGAAGTTGACGGCCACCTGCTTGACGAACTGGGTGCTGTCACGCGATTGCACGCACTTGTCGAACGTATCGGACCCGGCGGCATACGCGTAGAACCACGCCAGCACGTCGTTGAAGAGCCAGAGATTGCCGCGGCCCAGCCCCGCCCGCAATTCGGTCCAGCGCCCGGCATATCGCACCTGCCACAGCGCGAGCGTCGCGGCGACCTGCTTCGACGCGAATGCACCGAGTCCCAGCCAGTAGAAGCGGCCGACCTTGCTCGTATCGCCCAGGTGGAACTGTTCGAGAAACACGCGCGCATAGGCGGCGGCGATACGGCGAGCCCTGACCTCCGGGTCGCTGACGAACGCCGGCGCCTGGGTCTCGACCTGCTGCCCGGACACGTGCCCTTCGCCTTCGCGATAGTCGGGCATGTGATTGTGCGAACGCGCATTCGTCACGATCTGCCGCATGGAGAACTGCTGCGCGAGCGACCAGATGATGTTGCAATTGCACTGCGCGTCCACGCAGACCTTCGATTCCGGGTTGGTCTGCGCCGTTGCCTTCAGATTGTCTGCCAAAGCCTTCCGCTCCTAGTCGAGTTCCCGTGTTCCGTTACGCACCTGCGCGGTCGGACGCCGCTGCAAAGTCGTCCCAGTGCAACTGGAACTCCGCATTTTCCTGTTCTGCCGTATTCACCATCGGCGAGCGCCCCAGACCGTCCGTCGCGAAGATATGGCCGCCGGACGGCGTCGTGAGCCGATAGTCCACCCCGGGAAGCGGCTTGCCCGTCGGAGACAGCACCCTGAACCGCTGGTCGTTCGCCTGAACGTCGGGCAACCCGTTCGGGCTCACGCCCATAGGTTTCGGCGGCATGTTTTGCGCCTGGGCGTTGACCTCGTACAACTCGCCGCCGACCGTGATCTTGCCGCTCTTCAGGCTGATATAGCTGTCGCCGCCGTGAAGCATCACCTCCTCGGTCGCGCGGATCGTGATCCGGTTCGCGCTCTGTGTGATCTCCAGCTTCGCCAGCAGATTCAGGTTCTTCTGCAGCGCCTTGATGTCGATGTCGCCGGCATAGGAGATCATCCGGATGCCCAGCTTGTAGGCGAAGAAACGAATCGCGTTGCGGGCGGTGGCCAGCAGACTGCTGCCGCTGCTCACGCTGACATGGCCGCCGCCGGTGAGCGCCGTATGCTCCGCGCTCGCAATGTGCGTACTGCCCGCCGTGGTCGCTTCGATTCCGGCCGGCGACGCGACGACCAGATGCGGCTTCGACAGCTCCGGGTAATCTCCACCGCCCTGCCCGCCGATCTCGTCACCTTGCTTCCGAAGCGCCTCGACCACCGCGGGCTGATCCTGTCCGTCCTGCGCCTGGGCCTGGATCGCGGCCTTGGCAAGCGTGTCATGCAACTCGCGCGCCTGCGCCAGACGCTGCACCGTCTCGCCGAGATCTTTCACCGGCGCGCTCGCGCCGGTACGCGCTTCGGTCGTCACCAGCATGCCGCGATTCGCACGCAGCACGCCCCACGCGTCGGTGGCCAGCTCCCATCCGGTCCCGCGCCCGCTCGCGCGCCCCGCATGGCCGTCGATACGCGTGTTGTAGCCGACCACGAGGCGCGACTGCTCGTGGTCGCTCGACACCTGCACCTGCAACCGGCCGGGCGTATCGTCGGCCACGACCTGGTTCGCCTGTGCACCGCCGATATCGCGCGAGCGCAGGCCCGACAGTGCCTGGTTGTCCGGCAGCTTCCACTGTACGACGTTGATGCCGTTGGTCACGCGGCCCGTGATGACGGGCCGGTCCGGGCATCCGTCCAGGAACGAAACGATGACTTCGTCCCCGATCCGAGGCACATGGATCATCCCGAACCCCTGCCCGCCCCACGGCTGGCTGACACGCATCCAGCACGAGCTGCGCTCGTCGCGCTGGCCGACGCGGTCCCAGTGGAACTGCACCTTGACGCGCCCCATCTCGTCCGTATGGATCGCGTTGCCCTGCTGGCCTACCACGGTGGCCGTCTGCATCTGCATGACCGGTTTGTGGTGTTCGAACGGACTGCGATACGGAACGGATTTGCGCTGCGCCTCGATTTCCGTCAGGAAGAAGCCCTCGGAACCGTCGTGATGCGACACGCTCAACCCGGTTGGCTCTCCGCCCTGCTGCGCGACCGCTTCGTCGATCCGGTGCCGCAGGCTGTGTGCGAAGTTCGCGTGATGGCTCGAGCCCGGCAGGTTGTTCTGGATCAGCCAGACAGTCTCGACGACGACGAACTGTCGCCGGTCGCCGGATTCCCGGTCGTGCTCGGGGTGCCCCGCGAGTTCGAACCACACACCCGCATCGACGCCGCGCAAGCCGCCCGCGCCGTAGAACCGCTTGGCACGCGACTCCCACTCTTCCATCCGCACCTTGGTCAGGTGATCGCCGCGCTCCTGCTTCAGATAAGTGTACGGGCCCGTATATTCATACATCTCGAGCTGCTCGGGCAGTTCGTGCGATACCGTCGGCATGTGCGTCCCCTTCGGATTCGCCAGGGGTGACGGACTCTTGTAGTCGAACGTACGGGTAGTGAGCGCGGCACTGTGCAGCGTGCGCAAGTCGGACCATCGAACCAGCGCGTCGACCTCGCGGTTCGCGCCATAACGGGAAAATCGCATGGTCCTCGCGGCAAGCGGCGCGCAGGTATCCACGCCATCCGTCACGGTCAGGGTGTGGGACTGACCGTCATCGGCCTGCTTCCAGATGCCGAACAGGCCTTCTTCCTCCATCAGCCGGTGCGCGAAGGTCCAATCGTCCTCGTACTGGGTGCAATACGATCGAGGCGACAGCGGCTTCGACAGCGCGAACTCGAATCGGCCTTTCGCCTGCGGGTGCGCGTTGAACACGTCCCGCAGGATTTCGTCGACCGGCTTGTCCTGCCAGATGCGCTGATCGCGGCGGAACTTGAGGAAATGCATCCATGACGCGAAACCGAGCTGGTAGCTGGTCAGACCGCCTTCCGATCCGAGCCGTCGCACCATATGGACATAGCCGTGACGGGGCAGATACGACTGGTTCGGCTGCTGGATCCACAGGGTAACGGGCTGCCCGATCAGGCTCTTCAGCTTGACGTCGCTGCGCGTCGACAGCACATCGAGCGTGAAGTCGTAATGCCGGCCGATCCGCGAAAGTCCCGCCGCACGCTGCGGCAACAACACGTCGGGCCCAAGCGGAGTGTCGAGTTTCAGCAAGCGGTCCTGCTGGATCAGCCCCCCTTGAAGCGCCCGCACGATATCCTGCGCACTCATTCCAATCCCTTTATTGCTTCTTTTGCCGTCGTTTTTTCACCAGATGGTGGCTGGCGCTCTCAGGCCGCGATTCTACAGTCAAATCGTCGACCACTCTCGTGGCCGTGCCGTCACTTCCGGACGCGCCTTGCCGGATGCCGTTACAATCCGGCGCTCCGATTCGCGAAACGGGAAACCCACGTCATGAAGCCCTTCATCGTCTCGTCGCTCGCCGCGCTGCTGGTTGCCGTCAGCACGCAGGCGACGGCCGACACCGCCGCCGGCAGCGATGCACAAGCGTCGTGCGCGATCGCCTACGTGAGCGGCGTCGGCGGCTCGCCGCGCGGCCTGCGCGAATACCTTGCAAGCCCGTCGCCCTACAACTACCTGAAGGAAAACGACCTCCAGTGCAAGGTGGGTGACGACGGCCGCACGTCGAACTGTACCGGCGTGACCTATCTCCGGAACGAACAGGTCAGCGTGTACGACGACTCCGATCCGGCAACGCTGACCGTCGTGGCACGCGTGGAGCTCGACCACGGGCAGAAATACCCGGTGATCATCGTCGTGCAACGCAAGGACGCGCGCTGCAAGCAATGATGCAGCCATGCGCGCGACGCCGCCCGTCGGGACGGAACGCGCGTCCGCGGCAGTGCACCACCGGATCCGCGCAACTGCCGCTGTCGCACTGCGCCGGAAGCCTCCCGGCCGGCCGCTCGATCACCTAGAATTCGATCAACACGGCGACACGACCGCCGCCGCGTACTCGATGCCGCGCGCGCCACCCCTGCGTGCGGTACACGGAGATCGCCATGACCGAACTGTCGACACCGGCGGAACACGTCGATTACGAAGGCTTCGAGGTCCATGTCGTGCCGGCCACCGTGCCCGGCAGCGACACGCGCTACACCTACACCGGCTACGTGTGCCATCCGGGCGCGAATCCCGCATTGCCCGGCCACGCGGTGCCATTCCACGCGGACGGCGAGGAGAGCTTCGCGAGCCTAGATGAAGCCGTCCATGAAGCCGTGCACATCGGCAAGAGCATCATCGACGGCACGCACCCCGACCTGTCGATCCTGTCGCTCGTCACGCACGGCTTCTGACCCGGGTGGCACGCATCGCTGACGATTGCGCGAGCGGCTACCGCGGCGCTGCCTGCGGCAACCCACTGCGCCCGGCCGGACCATCGCCACGTGCCTGCGTGCCACGCGCGTTCCGCGCCTTTCTTTCAAGCTTGCAACAGGCACACGCGCACGCCGGGGCGCACACGGACGGCAGCCACGCGAGCGTGCTGTCACATGTCACGTCACATCGCGATGCGCGAGCGCGCGCCTGCTCGTCATCAGCGATCGCATCGTCCGGCATCGCCCGTTATGCGTTTCTCCCGATATCGACTCGCGTCCGTGCGCCTATCATTTTTTTATAGTCACTTCTGGCTAGCCTCCCATGCGCCCCCTTCCCCGATTGCGTGTCGACCGGCTGCGTGCAGTTGCGCTGGCCGTCGTCGCCATGCTCGCGGCGTGCACGATCACGCCGCCTCCGTCGCTGCATTCGATCCTGACGATTCCATCGATCACCCGTAGCGGCAGCCTCGACCAGTACCGCGTCGAAGTCGCGCAGCGTGTCGCCGAACGCAATCCGTCCGGCATGCTGCATGGCACACCACAGGCCATGCTCCGCTCGCTCGTCGTCGTGGCCTTCACCGTCGATGGCAGCGGCCGACTCGTCAACGCGTCCGTCTATCGCAGCAACGGCGACAGCGAAGCGGAAGCACTCGCGCTCGCGTCGCTGCGCCGCTCGGCGCCGCTGCCGCCGCCACCGTCGCGACTGCTCGACGGCAACGGCCGGCTCGAAATGATGGAAGGCTGGCTCTTCAACGACGACGGCCACTTCCAGCTGCAAAGCACCGCGTCGGCGCAGGCGCAATCGATCGACTGACCGGTCGCCGCACGGCGATTGCCGGTGCGCGGCGGCGCTGGCTATAATTTTCCGCAATCGCGCGGCCATCACGCCGCGCGCGCGTTCGCGCGCCCCACCCGGCATGCGAGCCGACCACGCCGGCACCGGGCGGCGGCGACGTACCCGTCTCCATCGTCGACCGGCGGGTGACGTCCGCGCCACGGCGCGCGTCCACGCCGCCACCGCATCATCCGCTCGGCTGCCCCCGGCAGGCGTCCGCCTGCCTGACCGCACGCTCAGCCGACCGCCCCAACGACAAAACGGAGACATCCATGTCCGCATCCCCCCCGACCGTTGCACACGCAACCGGTTCGGCCGGCGCCGTCAGCCACCGGCGCATCGTGTTCGCGAGCTTCATCGGCACCGCGATCGAGTTCTACGATTTCTACGTGTACGCAACGGCCGCCGCGCTCGTCATCGGCCCCGTGTTCTTCCCGCACGGCTCCGCGACCGCACAGGCGCTGTCCGCGTTCGTCACGTTCGGCATCGCGTTCATCGCACGCCCGATCGGTTCGTTCCTGTTCGGGCACTTCGGCGACCGCATCGGCCGCAAATCGACGCTCGTCGCGTCGCTGCTCGTGATGGGCGTGTCCACCACCGCGATCGGCTTCGTGCCCGGCTACGACGCGATCGGCGCGCTCGCGCCGGTGCTGCTGTGCGTGCTGCGCTTTGGCCAGGGGATCGGCCTCGGCGGCGAATGGGGCGGCGCCGCGCTGCTCGCGACCGAGCACGCGCCGCAGGGCAAGCGCGGCTGGTTCGGGATGTTCCCGCAGCTCGGGCCGTCGGTCGGCTTCCTGATGTCGAACGGGCTGTTCTTTGCGCTCGCGCTGTCGCTGTCGGACGATCAGTTCCGCAGCTGGGGCTGGCGCATCCCGTTCCTGGTCAGTGCGGTGCTCGTCGCGCTCGGCCTGTACGTGCGGCTCAAGATCACCGAAACGCCGGCGTTCCAGGCCGCGCTCGATCGCAACGAGCGCGTGCGCGTGCCGGTCGCGACACTGATCACGCAACACTGGCGGCCGACGCTGCTCGGTGCGCTCGCCATGGTCGTCTGCTACACGCTGTTCTACATCTCGACGGTGTTCTCGCTGTCGTACGGCGTGTCGGCGCTGCATATTCCGCGCCAGAGCTTCCTCGGCCTGCTGTGTTTCGCGGTCGTGTTCATGGGACTCGCGACGCCGCTGTCCGCATGGGCATCCGACCGCTTCGGCCGCAAGCCGGTGCTCGTCGTCGGCGCGATCGCCGCGCTGCTGTCGGGTTTCGCGATGGAGCCGCTGCTCGGCAGCGGCTCGATGCCGCTGGTCGCGCTGTTCCTGACGATCGAGCTGTTCCTGATGGGCGTGACGTTCGCGCCGATGGGCGCGCTGCTGCCGGAGCTGTTCCCGACCAACGTCCGCTATACGGGCGCGGGCGTCGCGTACAACCTCGGCGGGATTCTCGGCGCGTCGATCGCGCCGTATATCGCGCAGCTGCTGGCAGCGCGCGGCGGGCTGTCGTGGGTTGGCGGCTATGTTTCGGTTGCGGCAGCAATCAGCCTGATTGGTGTGCTGCTGATGCGCGAAACGCGCGACGCATCGCTCGTCTGAGACTCCGGGGCGACCCGGGTTGTGCGGTGGCCGGCGCTGCCTATACTCGATCCTGGGTGCGCCGCCGCGCGCCCCCGGGATCCCGCCCCGAAGGAGCCGCCGCCATGAACATCCGCCTCGGCAATGCCGATCTCGTCCTGATCCTCGCGCTTGCGCTGGGTGGCGCGATCCTGCTCGCACTGCGCTTCCGGCCGAAGACGTGGCGCGGCCTCGTGTTCGAAGCGCTGCTGGCGAATCTGGCGGCCATCGCCGCCGTCGTCACGGTCGAGGCGCTGCTCGCCTGAGCCACCTGAGCCGGCACGCGTCGCTTCGTCAGGCGGTCAGCCGCGCGCGCAGCGCGCCGTAGGCCGGCCCGACCGCATCGATCGCATCCAGCGCCTCGTCGACGGACGGCATCGTGCCCGGCTCGCCGATCGACAGTGCATTCGGCGCGCCGCCGATGCCGCAATGGTGCCGCGACGTCGCGACGAAAATCATCACGGTCGGCCGCTTCAGCGCGTGCGCCATGTGCACGAACCCCGTATCGACCCCCACCACGAGCGCAGCCCGGCCGAGCGCCGCGCCGAGCTCGCGCACCGTCATCGCGGGCAGCACGACCGAACCCGGCGCGCGTGCGGCAATGTCCTGTGCATCGTCGTGCTCGGCGGCCGATCCCCACGGCAACAGCACGCGTACGCCACGCGCCATCATCTGCGTGGCGAGCGCGGCCCAGTGGTCGGCCGGCCATTTCTTGTCGGGGTTCGACGTCGCATGGAACAGCAGCATGAACGGTGCGCCGTCGGTCACGGCCGCCGGCAGGTTCACGTCCCGCGGCGGGACGATGCCGTACGTGGCGATGCCCTCGGGCGCGTAGCCGAGCGCCTCGCCGGCGCTCACGCGCATCCCGTGCCACGCGTCGCAGTCCGGCCGCGGGCCGAAGCGATGCGAATACGCGAAGCGTGCACCCGTTTCGCCGAGATCCTGCGTCTGGTAGCCGACGCGGCGCGCGGCGCGTGCGAGCGCCGAAATGATCGCGCTCTTGTAGACGCCGTGCAGGTCGATCACCGCATCGTAGCGGTGTGCCCGCAGCGCGCTGATCGACGCCGTGATCGCCTTCAGGTCGCCGCGATTGCGCATCTTCTTGAAGCGGCGCAGCGGCGCGCAAAGGACATGGCTGACGCCCGGATGCCAGCGCACGACCTCCGCGCACGATTCGTCCACCGCCCAGTCGACCGTTACGCCGGGAAAGGCGCGATGCAGATCCGCAACGACCGGTAGCGTCTGGACGACGTCGCCGAGCGACGTCACTTTCACGATGAGGATACGTTTCACGATGTGTGGGGATAGACGGGCCAATTTGGCATGCTAACGATGGTTACATGCGCCAACATTACGTGAAAATTACTTTTGCAACAAAATGCATCTCCTTTCGGGAACATTCTCGCGCCCCGCCCGCATCCGGTTCTTTTTATAATTCGATCTTTGCCTACCGGCCCGCGTCGATGCAACGCCCCGCCCTTCCCGCCCTGTTTCCCGCCCTCACCCGTCGTTCGCTGAGGATCTGGCGCCAGTACGGCGTTTTCTGGCTCGGTGCGATCGTCGTCGGCCTCACTGCCGTACTTTACGCGCGACTGATCGACTGGGGCTACGAAACCTTCCGCACGATGCGCGATCACGCCGCGTGGCTGCCGCTGCTGCTCACGCCGGCCATCGCCGCGGTGTCGGTATGGATCACGCGCCGCTTCTTCCGTGGCGCCGAGGGCAGCGGTATCCCGCAGGTGATCGCGACGCTGCATGCGCGCCCGAGCGCGTTCGGCTCCCGGCTGCTGACGCTGCGCATCCTGTTCGGCAAGGTGCTGGTGTCGTTCCTCGGCATCCTGGGCGGCTTCACGATCGGCCGCGAAGGGCCGACCGTGCAGGTCGGCGCGGCACTGATGTTCAACCTGCGACGCTTCTACCCGCGCTCGAACGCGCAGATCGAACGCCAGCTGGTGCTCGCCGGCGCGGCGGCCGGGCTGTCGGCCGCGTTCAATACCCCACTCGCCGGGATCGTGTTCGCGATCGAGGAGCTGACGCGCAGCTTCTCCGCGCGCGCCAGCGGCGTGCTGATCACCGCGATCATCCTCGCCGGCGTCGTCGCGCTCGGCCTGAACGGCAACTACACGTATTTCGGCACGATCGATGCCGGCCCCCATTTCCCGAAACTGCTGGCGCTCGCCGTGCTGGTCACCGCGATCGTCACGGGGATCGCCGGTGGCCTGTTCTGCTGGCTGCTGCTCAACACGGGGCGCTGGCTGCCCGCGCGGCTGCTGGGCCTGTATCGCGAGCGGCCGATCACGTTCGCCGCGCTGTGCGGCTTCACGATCGCCGTCGTCGGCCTTATATCGGGCGGCACGACCTTCGGCAGCGGCTACGCCGAGGCGCGCGGCCTGCTCGACGGCAGCCAGCATCTGTCGGTGTTCTATCCGTTCCTGAAGATGATTTCGATGGTCGCGTCGTACCTGCCGGGCATCCCGGGCGGGATCTTCGCGCCGTCGCTGTCGATCGGCGCCGGGTTCGGCAACCTGCTGCACATCGTGTTCAGCAACATGAGCCTGCCGATGCTGATCGCGCTCGCGATGGTCGGCTACATGGCGGCCGTCACGCAGTCGCCGATCACGTCGTTCGTGATCGTGATGGAGATGATCAACGGTCACGCGCTCGTGATTTCACTGATGGCTACCGCGTTGGTGTCGAGCCGCGTGTCGCGCTTTTTCGCGCCGCCGCTCTACGAAACGCTCGCCCAGCGCTATCTCGCGCCGCCCGTCGCGGCCGCGGAACCGGCTGCGGCCGCCGCGGCGAGCGCGACGGTGGCAACCGGCGTCACCGAGCCGCAGGATGCGGCCGCGGCACCCGCCGATCCGCTCGACACGCTGCGCGGCGAAGCGCCGGCTGCCGCCGCGCCGGCCGAAGGCGCAGCGCATGCCCCGGCGCCGCACGACGACGAGCCGGCCGCGGCCGGGACGAAGCGCCCGGCGCAGCCCGGCCCGCGCGACGCTCAGTAGATCACGACGGGTGCCGGCCGGTAGTACACGGGCCGGGCCGGCACGACGATGCATCCGGCCAGCGTGATCGCGACGAGCGCGATTGCGATTGCGGTTCTTTTCATCGTCCGCCTCCATCACGCCCAGTGGCCACGGGTCCAGAACCAGTTCGGACCGCGCTGGTCCCAATGGCCCGGCACCCATTGCATACCGACGCGCTCGGCTTCCCAGTGTCCGCCGATCCACACGTAGCGGCCATGCTCCCAGTGCCAGTGCCCGCGATCCCACACGTAGCCCACGCGCGAGGCCGGCACGACCTCGTAGCGCACCGGCGGCGGCGCATTCGGCGCGACGACGACGATTTCCTCGGTGCGCACGGCGACCGGCTCGGCAACGACCACGCGGCCCTGCGGCACGATCACGGGGGTGCCGACGAGAATCTCGTCAGCATGCGCGGCAAGCGGCGCGACGACGGCTGACAGGCTCGCGGCAAGCAGTGCGAGCGAAACGATACGACGTTGAACAGTAGAGACAGCCATCACAACCTCCTGGTTGAACAAGTTACGCGAGCGTATTCGTTCAATGCGGGAGGCGCGGTAACGGCCGACAGACGCCGTGTTACGGCATGCCCGAAAGTGCAACAGGGCGTAAGACGCGCACGGCGGCGAATGCCGCCGTGCGGAGGGAGACCTGCAACGGTCAGGCTTGCGGGATCTCGATCTTCACTTCGAGGACTTCGAGATCGTCCTGGCGCTCGAGGCTCACGCGGATGTCATCGTTCGAAATATGGACGTACTTCGAAATGACCGCGACCAGCTCCTTCTGCAGCGCCGGCAGGTAATCGGCCGGCGGCCGGCCGCCGACGCGCTCGTGCGCGATGATGAGCTGCAGGCGCTCCTTCGCGACCGATGCGGACTTCTTCTTCTCGCCGAGGAGAAACGAAAGGATGGACATGGACGGCCTCCGTTACTTGCTGCCGAAGAGGCGCTGCAGCAGGCCCGGCTTCTGGTAATCCGTGAAGCGCAGCGGCTTGTCGTCGCCGAGGAAACGCGCGACGACGTCCTTGTACGCTTCCGCAACGTCGGTGCCGTCGATATGCACGGCCGGCAGACCCTGGTTCGACGCATGCAGCACGGCTTCCGACTCGGGCACCACGCCGATCAGCTTGATGCGCAGGATCTCGCTGATGTCCTCGAGCGACAGCATCTCGCCTTCGCTGACGCGCTTCGGGCTGTAGCGGGTGATCAGCAGGTGTTCCTTGATCGGATCCTTGCCTTCGGTCGCGCGCTTCGTCTTCGACGACAGGATGCCGAGAATGCGGTCCGAGTCGCGCACCGACGACACTTCCGGGTTCGTGACGATCAGCGCTTCATCCGCGAAGTACATCGCGTGCAGCGCACCGGCCTCGATACCGGCCGGCGAATCGCAGACGATGAATTCGAAGTCCATCGCGGCGAGGTCGTTCAGCACCTTCTCGACGCCGTCACGCGTGAGCGCATCCTTGTCGCGCGTCTGCGACGCCGGCAGGATGAACAGGTTCTCGCACTTCTTGTCCTTGATCAGCGCCTGGTTCAGGTTCGCTTCGCCCTGGATCACGTTCACGAGGTCGTACACCACGCGGCGCTCGCAGCCCATGATCAGATCGAGGTTGCGCAGGCCGACGTCGAAGTCGATGACGGCCGTCTTGTGGCCGCGCAGCGCGAGACCGGACGCAAAGCTCGCGCTCGTCGTCGTCTTGCCCACGCCGCCCTTGCCCGAGGTCACCACGATGATTTTTGCCATTTACCCAATACCCTGTGTTCGTCAATGAGAGCCGATCGCTCCGGAGCGCACCGCGTGGATTACGTCAGGCGCAGCGGTTCGATCATCAGTTTTTCCTCTTCGAGCCGGATCTGCACCGATTTGCCCAGTACTTCGGCGGGCAACGGGTTCTCGGTTGTTCGATAGATACCCGCGATCGAAATCAGTTCCGGCTCGAGACACGTGCAGAAAATGCGCGCGTCGTGATTGCCGTGCACGCCCGCGAGTGCGCGGCCGCGCAACGGCGCGTAGATGTGGATATTGCCTTCCGCGATGATCTCCGCGCCGTGACTGACCGGCGCGAGCACCACGAGGTCTCCTTTCGCGTAAATCTGCTGCCCCGAACGCAACGGCCGGTCGATCACGAGCGTCCGGCCGCCCGCGTGCAACAGCGTCGGTGCGGGCTCCTGCGCCGATTCCGCTGCCGGAGCGGCGGCAGCTTCGACGACGGGCGCCGGCGCCGGTTCCGCTTCGTCGGCGTGCTTCGCGGCCGGCGTGCGGCGATCGCGCGCCTCGAGCAACGGCAGGCCGGCTTCCCCCGCCCAGCCCTGCGTTGCCAGCGCGACGACGCCCACCGGGCGCATCCGCACGTCGTTCAGCATCTGGCGGATGTCCGCCAGCGCGACGCGTTCGCCGTCAGCCAGGCGGCGGACGTCGATCGCGACGACATCGTCGGCGAAAAACTCGGGAGTCGCTTCGAAGCGCTTGACCAGTTCGGTACGCAACGCATCGAGATCGGTCGTCTTCACGGTGAACAGCAACGTATCGACCGATCCGCTGCGCAGCTCGAAGAATGGCGATTTTTTAAGCGACATGGACACTCTGCAAAAATTTTTTGCGTATTTTACAGGCGTCCACGCGCGCGGCCATTATTTTTGGGGAACCGGGGGGCGGCGGCCCGGGCGGGCGCGCAACCGGCAGGCGGGCAGGCAAGCGGGCGACCGGACCTTCATCGCGCCGCGCGGCCCGCGTTCTGACGTCACGTCAGTGCTTCGTCTGCGACACGAACAGCGATTTCATCGCGCCGGGCATCCGCGCGATCGGCGCATGTTCGCCGGTGTTGCCGAAACCCGCCCGCTCGTAGAAGCGGATCGCGTTGCGGTTCGCATCGGCAATCCAGGCGTAGACGTCCTGGGCGCCACGCTCGGCGAGCCATTCGGTGGCCGTCTCCAGCAGCAGCACGCCGCCGCGCAGATGACGCACCGCGTGCGCCACCCACAGCTCGCTGACGAACGCGCGCCGATCGGGCGTATTGTCGAAATACGCGCCGATCATGCCGGCCGGATGGCCTTCGGTATACAGCAGGAAAGTCGTCGACTCGTCGGACACGGCGCGCTGCGCGGCAATCGCCGACGCTGCGTCCGTTTCGACGTTCAGCAATTCGGCCTCCGGCGCTTCGCCGGGCGCGTAGGGCTCGCGCAGCGATGCGGCGCGGAGTTCGCGATACACGCTGCCCTGATCGGCAACGATACGACGAACGGTCAAGGTCGAACTCATGCAGGCACAGCCCCCTTCGGACAGCAAGCTATTAGCTTCAACCGAAAGCGGGGCATGAGTCAAATCGTTATTTTCAAATGACAGCGCGAATCGAAAGGCAGCATGCACCGCCGGCAGCCGTGCGGCCAGTTGGTGTGCAGGTGCAGCATTGCGATGTCGATGCGTGCCGCCGAAAGACGGTTGCGGCGGCTTCGTTCGACGCATGGTGCCGGTCGCCTTGCGACATGCGGCAGTTGCCCGTCGGGGCCGGTGGATTTCAGCGTGGAAGTCGTAATGATCCGTAAGATTGGTAACCCCGAAAGCATGTATCTCGGGTACCTGTCTCCCTCCGAATATTGCATTGCAACATTTGTTGCGGACTGGCGGCACCGACACCCGCACGCGTCACGGCGTGCCTTCCGTCTGACAAACCGGCCGCCCGAGCGGAACGATCCGGCGATCCCGGCATGTTTCAATCAGCTTGCGCGGGCCCTTCCCTGCCTGCGCCGCACGCGCCCCTCCGTTTGGAGCCGCGCGACTAGTGCCGGAGTTTGGCAAGCGTGCGCGCGGGTCGTATAACAGGCAGAACCGGGTGACGATCCGGCACAACCGCGCGCGCATCGCGGACCAACGAGAATTCGAACAACCGTACAGGCGGCCGCCTTCGGGCCGGCCGGCAGGAGGGAGACAATGGCAATGACCGACGGATCGGCCTCGAGCTGGTCGGATGGCAAGCGTTACCTGTGGTTGCTCGGCG
The DNA here is from genome assembly GCF_000012945.1 of Burkholderia lata. Taxonomy (NCBI): domain Bacteria; kingdom Pseudomonadati; phylum Pseudomonadota; class Betaproteobacteria; order Burkholderiales; family Burkholderiaceae; genus Burkholderia; species Burkholderia lata. Next base: position 1,016,208 of record NC_007510.1, on the reverse strand, counting down.
CGCTGACGATCACGCTGCCGATCCTCGCCGCCCAGCTCGCGCTGTCGACGGGCCTGCACGTGTTCTGGTGGTTCGGCCCGCTGTTCGCGTTCGGCGTGATCCCGATCCTCGACACGCTGATCGGCGACGATCGCGACAACCCGCCCGAGGACGTTGTGCCGCTCCTCGAACGGGAGCGCTACTACCGGCTGATCGTCTATCTCGCGACCCTCGTCGAATACGTCGCGTTCTTCGCGTGCGTGTGGATCGTCGGCACGCATGCGCTCGCCTGGTACGACTACGTCGGCTTCGCGCTGTCGCTCGGCGCCGCGACGGGCATCTCGATCAATACCGCGCACGAACTCGGGCACAAGACCAACCGCTTCGAGCGCTGGCTCGCGAAGATCACGCTCGCGCCGGTCGCATACGGCCACTTCTACGTCGAGCACAACCGCGGGCACCATGTACGCGTCGCGACGGCCGAGGATCCGGCGAGCGCGCGCTATGGCGAATCGTTCTGGGCGTTCCTGCCGCGCACCGTGACCGGCAGCATCCGCTCGGCGTGGCGGCTGGAGAAGGCCCGCCTCGAACGGCTCGGGCATTCGCCATGGACCTGGCGCAACGAGGTGCTGCACGCGTGGGCGATGACCGTCGTCGTGTGGGGCATGGCGATCGCGATGGCCGGCAAGGTCGTGATTCCGTTCCTCGTGATCCAGGCCATCTACGGCGCGTCGCTGCTCGAAGTCGTGAACTACGTCGAGCATTACGGGCTCGGCCGCCGCAAGCTGCCGAGCGGCCGCTACGAACGCTGCACGCCGCAGCACTCTTGGAACAGCAATCACGTCGTCACCAACCTGTTCCTGTACCAGTTGCAGCGCCACGCCGACCATCATGCGAATCCGACGCGCTCGTACCAGGCGCTGCGCCATTTCGACGACGCGCCGCAACTGCCGGCCGGCTACGCGACGATGATCCTGTTCGCGTACGTGCCGCCGCTCTGGTATCGCGTGATGAATCCGCGCGTCGTCGCGCACTACGGCGGCGACATGGCGCAATCGAACATCAAGCCGTCGATCCGCGCCCGGGTGCTCGCGCAATATCCGGCCGCGGCGTGATCGCGGGAGACGGGCCGGGGGAAACCGGCGCCGACGCGCCGGCCCCCGGTTCCGTCGAAGTCCGGCGCGACGGCGCAGCCGTCACGCCATTTCCGGCAGCCTGAACACGGCCACCGCGTGCCGCAGCGCGCTCGCCTGCTCGGCCAGCGCCTGCGTCGCGGCCGAGGCCTGCTCGACGAGCGCGGCGTTGCGCTGCGTCGCTTCGTCCATCTGCGTCACCGCGATGTTCACCTGCTGGATGCCGCCGCTCTGCTCCTGCGATGCGGACGAGATCTCGCCGACGATCGTCGTGACGCGCTGCACCGCGCCGACGATCTCGTGAATCGATTCGCCCGCACGGCCGATCAGCACGGCACCCTCGTCGACCCGCTTCGTCGACTGCTCGATGAGTCCCTTGATCTCCTTCGCCGCGGCGGCGCTGCGTTGCGCGAGCGTACGCACTTCCGCCGCGACGACGGCGAAGCCGCGCCCCTGTTCGCCCGCGCGAGCCGCCTCGACCGCCGCGTTCAGCGCGAGGATGTTGGTCTGGAACGCGATGCCGTCGATCACCGCGATGATCTCGCCGACCTTTGCGGAGCTGTCGGCGATGCCGTTCATCGTGCCGACGGCATCCGTCATCACGCCGCCGCCCGCCGCGGCGATGTTCGACGCGTCGTGCGCCAATTGCGCCGCGTGCTGCGCGTGTTCGGCCGACTGGCGGACGATGCCCGTGAGCTCGGTCATGCTGGCGGCGGTCTCCTCGAGCGATGCAGCCTGCGCCTCGGTACGCGCCGACAGGTCGTGGTTGCCCGACGCGATCTGTGCGCTCGCCGTCGCGACGGCTTCGGCGTGCGTACGCACTTCGAGCACGACGCCCGACAGGCTCGCCTGCATCGTCTGCAACGCGCGCAGCAGATCGGCGATCTCGTCGCGGCCGGCCGTGTCGACGTCGCGCGTCAGGTCGCCTTCGGCGACGGCCTGCGCGCACGCCACCGCACGGTCGAGCGGACGCAGGATCGCGCGGCTGAACAGGAACGCGCCGACCATCGCGACGCCGAGCACGACCAGCATCAGCACGAGGCTCGCGGTGGTCGCGTGCTGCGCGTCGCGGCTCGCCTGCGCCGACACGGCGGCACTCTCGTCGGCGATCGACTTCGCGGCCCGCTCCAGCAGCGCCGCCGGTTCGCGGTCGACGCCCGCCACCGCGGCATCGCCGGCCGACGGCTCGAAGCCGGCAGCCTTGAATGCGTCGAACCCGCGCCGGTAACCTTCGCCCATCGCCGTGTGCGCGCGCATGAACTGCTCGACGAGCGAGCGGCTCTCGCCGGGCGGCAACTGGTGAACGAGCTGCGCGGCGAGCGTATCGACCGTCCGCTCGCGCGTCTGGAACGCCTGCCAGTACTGGTCGAGCTTGCCGGGCTGCTTGCCGCGCAACAGCGTGTCCTTCCATTCCTGCACTTGCAGCTTGAACTGGACGAGCGTGGCCGACACGAGCCGTTCGTCGCCGACGTTCGTCTGCACGTCTTCGGCGAACGTATCGATCGACCGATTGAGAATATGGATACCGTACAGCGCGCCACAGAACATCAGCAGCAGCGCGACGGCGAATGCGAGGGGAATCTTGTAGCTCAGCTTCATGGGACCTTGGATCGACGGGGAACGAAGCGGTCCGGCACGGGCGCCGGCCGCCGCCCCGTGTTAACGGCGCGGGAAGCGCGGGCTTAAAGCTGAAGAAAGCGGGAAAGGCTCGGGCCGTGCGAAAACGCCGGCCGCCAATCCGGTCAGGTCGGATGCGTCGCGCGCGGCCCGGTGGTCGCGGCGCTGCGCGGGCCCGCCATCCAGCGGCGCACGACAACGATCGACAGCGCGCCGAATACGATCCCGGCGATCACGTCGGCCAGGTAGTGGCCGCCCTGTGTCGGCGTCGACACGATCATCGCGACATTCAGCCCGATCGACGCGGGAAACACGTAACGGACGTGCCGGACCGCATACGCGAACAGCAGCGCCAGCATCACGTGAAACGACGGCAACGACACGAGCCCCTGCGATTCGGACAGGCTGAATAGCCGAAGCTGCCCGCTGCGCAGCAGGTCGTAGTGAGACACGGTCGACGCGGTGTTCGCATCGGCGATGCCGAAATGGACGAATGCGCTTTGTGCGGGAAATGGCGTCGAGACGACGACAACGACGAGCAACGCGACTGCGAACATCACCATGAATTCGGCGAGGTCGTCGTGTCGCCGCGCGGTCGAGAGAATGAACGGGACGGCGATCAGCTGCACGATGCTGCCGTGATATGCGACCGCCAGTGCACGCTGCAGCTCGGCATGTGCCCTCACCCAGCGATACAGGTCGGGCCAGTGAAAGCCGAGCAACGCATCGAACCGGACGAGATCGGCTTCGATCGACGGCGGGGCAAGCGCCACGCACAAGTAGTCGAGTACCACGATCGCCTGGCTGAAGGCCGCGATCGTCACGACGCACAGCAACGCGAGCGCCCATTCGCGCCATCGCCAGGCGAGCGAGCGCTCGCGGTAGCGCGGTGTGTGCGACAGCACGATCAATGCTGCCGCCACTGCGATGGCCGCGCATCCTGCCAGCCCCGCGAAATGCGCCGCGTGACCGAGCGCCAGCGCCATGCCGTTGCCATGCGCGCCGCGGATGTCCGCGACGGCAATGACGGCAGTCAGCAGCGCAATGCTCGTCAGGACTTTCGGCACTCGGTTCGTCATGGGATCGCGATGTTTGCCATTCAGCACGGCGGCATGGGGACGCGGCACGATCATGCACGCTGTGGGTCGCATCGTATCAGCACGATCCGATGTGTCGATGGTCGAGCGGTTGCCACGACAACGGCGTGCGACACGACACGCATTCCGCGAACCCAAAACGAAAAACCCCGTGATCCTTCCGGATCACGGGGCTTCGTATTTTGGCGGAGAGGGTGGGATTCGAACCCACGGTACGGGGAAACCGTACGCCTGATTTCGAGTCAGGTACATTCGACCACTCTGCCACCTCTCCTTCCTTGCTGCTTTACTGCATTTCGCGGTTGGTCGTTTCCGCGAAAGAAAAGATTATAGAACGATCTCTTCGCCTCTCACAAGCCCTTTTTGCAAATTTTTTGCGGGGCATTCGAGAGTTTGCCGGAACGCGCGCTTACGACGCCTGTGCCGGCGCGTCGATGCGCTCGATGCCGCCCATGTACGGACGCAGCGCTTCCGGCACCGTGACCGAACCGTCCGCGTTCTGGTAGTTCTCCAGAACCGCGACGAGCGTGCGGCCGACCGCGAGACCCGAACCGTTCAGCGTATGCACGAGCTCGGGCTTGCCCTGCGCGTTGCGGAAACGCGCCTGCATCCGGCGCGCCTGGAACGCTTCGGTGTTCGAGCAGCTCGAGATCTCGCGATAGGTGTTCTGCGCAGGCAGCCACACTTCGAGGTCGAACGTCTTCGCCGCCGAGAAGCCCATGTCGCCCGTGCACAGCGTGATCACGCGGTACGGCAGGCCGAGCTTCTGCAGGATCGCTTCCGCATGGCCGACCATCTCGTCGAGCGCCGCGTACGACGCTTCCGGTGCGACAACCTGCACCATCTCGACCTTGTCGAACTGGTGCTGGCGGATCATGCCGCGCGTGTCGCGGCCGTACGAACCGGCTTCCGAGCGGAAGCACGGGGAATGCGCGGTCAGCTTGATCGGCAGCGCGGACGCGTCGACGATCGACTCGCGCACGGTGTTCGTCAGCGAGATTTCCGACGTGGAGATCAGGTATTGCGTGACCTTGTTCTCCTCGCCGCCCTTCTCGACGCGGAACATGTCGTCCGCGAACTTCGGCAACTGGCCCGTGCCGTACAGGATCTCGGGGTTCACGATGTACGGCGTATACGTCTCGGTATAGCCGTGCTGCAGCGTGTGCGTGTCGATCATGAACTGCGCGAGCGCGCGGTGCAGGCGTGCGATCGAGCCGCGCAGCATCGTGAAGCGCGCGCCGGCGAGCTTCGCGCCGGTTTCGAAATCGAGGCCGAGCGGCGTGCCGACGTCGACGTGATCCTTCACTTCGAAATCGAACTGGCGCGGCGTGCCCCAGCGGCGCGCCTCGACGTTGTCGGCTTCGTCCTTGCCGACCGGCACGCTTTCATGCGCGACGTTCGGCATGCCCAGCATCAGGTCGGACAGGCGCGCCTGGATTTCGCCGAGCTTGGCCTCTCCCGCCTTCATTTCGTCGCCGATCCCGCCGACCTCGGCCATCACGGCCGACGTGTCCTCGCCCTTCCCCTTCATCGCGCCGATCTGCTTCGACAGGCTGTTGCGGCGCGCCTGGAGCTCTTCGGTGCGGGTCTGGATCGCGCGGCGTTCCGCTTCGAGGGCGGAAAACGCGGCGACGTCGAGGGTGTAGCCGCGATCGGCGAGGCGCTGGGCGACGCCGTCGAGGTCTTTGCGCAGCAACTGGATGTCGAGCATGGGAGGACTTGGAGAATCGTTGTGTAAGACGGGAATTCTAACGCACCGCGGGGCCGCCACGGCACTGGCCGGACGGACTATGCTGCAAACGGGCGATGACCGTGGTGCGACGGCCGTGGCAGTATCGCCTTGCCGGTCCGCCCGTCGCCCCCCGCGAAATTACGCGGCAGCGCCGCGCCGCGGATCGCGAAACGCCCGTGCGCGCCCGCAGCAGCGCATCGCACGAGGCACCCGCCACCCGTCACAGCTACCTGAGGAACCCGATGGCCATCGAACTGGACAAGGACGTACGCGACCGCGCGATCGCGTCGCTGCAACGCTATTTCACAGAGAACATGGACGAGCCGATCGGCAACATCCAGGCCGGCGCGCTGCTGCACTTCTTCGTCGAGGAAATCGCGCCCGCGATCTACAACCTCGCGATCGCCGATGCGCAGCAGAGCTTGCACGCACGCGTCACCGAACTCGACATCGAGTGCCATCAGGAGCCGTTCGGCTACTGGAAGAAGCAGCCGGCCCGCAAGCGCTGACGCGTTCGCGACGGCGCCGGCCGGGCTGCACCGCGCGCCTTCCCGTCAGTCCTTCTTGCCGGCCTCGCGATCGAGGTCGCGCAGCCACGCGAGCTTGTCGGCGATCTTCGATTCGAGCCCGCGCGGCACCGGCTTGTACCAACGCGGCTCGCGCATCCCGTCCGGCAGGTACGTCTCGCCGGCCGCATACGCGTTCGGCTCGTCGTGCGCGTAACGGTAAGCGTGACCGTAGCCGAGTTCCTTCATCAGCTTGGTCGGCGCGTTGCGCAGATGCACGGGCACCTCGCGCGACTTGTCCTGCTTCACGAACGCCATCGCCTGGTTGAACGCGTTGTAGCCCGCGTTGCTCTTCGCCGCGCATGCGAGATAGATGACCGCTTGCCCGAGTGCGAGCTCGCCTTCCGGCGAGCCGAGCCGCTCGTAGGTTTCGGCCGCGTCGTTCGCCATCTGCAGCGCGCGCGGATCGGCCAGGCCGATGTCTTCCCACGCCATCCGCACGATCCGCCGCGCGAGATACTTCGGATCCGCGCCGCCGTCGATCATCCGGCAGAACCAGTACAGCGCGCCGTCCGGGCTCGACCCGCGCACCGACTTGTGCAGCGCCGAGATCTGGTCGTAGAAGTTGTCGCCGCCCTTGTCGAAGCGCCGGGCGTTCAGCGTCATCGCGCTGCTGACGAATTCGGCATCGATCGTCGCGGTGCCGGCCGACGTGGCTGCCGTCTGCGCCTGCTCGAGCAGGTTCAGGAAGCGCCGCGCGTCGCCGTCCGCATAGCCGACCAGCGTATCGATCGCCTTTTCGTCGAACGACAGGCCGTCGAGCGCGATTTCCTGTGCGCGCTTCAGCAACTGGCGCATCTCGTCATCGTCCAGCGACTTCAGCACGTACACCTGCGCACGTGACAGCAAGGCCGAGTTGACCTCGAAGCTCGGGTTCTCGGTCGTCGCGCCGATGAAGGTCACGAGCCCCGACTCGACGAACGGCAGCAACGCGTCCTGCTGCCCCTTGTTGAAGCGGTGGATTTCGTCGACGAACAGGATCGTGTGGCGGCCGGTGCGGTTCAGCGTGTCCTTTGCCTGCTCCATCGACTCGCGAATGTCCTTCACGCCGCCGAGCACCGCGGACAGCGCAATGAACTCGCAGTCGAACGCGAGCGCGGTGAGCCGGGCGAGCGTCGTCTTGCCGACGCCGGGCGGCCCCCACAGGATCATCGAATGCGGCTTGCCCGATTCGAACGCGAGCCGCAGCGGCTTGCCTTCGCCCAGCAAATGCGTCTGGCCGATCACCTCGGCGAGCGTCTTCGGCCGCAGCGCCTCGGCGAGCGGGCGGCGCGGCTCGACTTGAAACAGGTCGGACATGAACCCTCGCTCCACATCAAACAATGGCGGCCGAACCGGCCGCCGGACCCGACATTATGACAGCGGCGCGAAAGCACCGCCGTGCCTGCGCCCGGTGCCCAGAAACAACACGGGCCTGCCGTCGCCGGCAGGCCCGTTGCGGAAGAGCAGCGCGCGGCGCCGGTCAGCCGGTAATCACGTCGGCGCCCTTCGGCACGACGAACTTGAACGTATCGCCCTTCAGCGGCGGATTCGTCTGGATGTTCGTAAACGTCAGCAGCGTGACGTTGCCGAACACGTCATGCAGCTCCATCGCGGCGAGCGTGCCGTTCTTGAAGCCGATGCCAATCCGCTGGAACTGCGTGTCCTGCGCCTTCGGCAGCATCTCGAGCCACTCGATGCCGCCCTTCTCGCCGGCATCGCGCAGCGTGTAGTTCTTGTCGAGATCGTTGCTGCCGAACAGGATCGCGGCCGGGCTCGCGCCCAGCGCGCCGTTCAGCTTGCGCTCGGTGACCTGGTTCAGGTCGCGGTCGTATACGTAAAGCTTCTCGCCGTCGGCCTGCAGCACCTGCTGATAAGGCTTCTGGTACGTCCAGATGAACTTGCCCGGGCGCGCGAACACGAACGTGCCGCTCGAGTTGTCGGTGGGCTTCGGCACGGCCTGCACGGCGCTTGCGCCCTTCGCCGGCGCCTTGACGATCTGTTGCGTGAAGTCGCCCTTCGCCGAACGCACCTGCGACACGAACGCCTTAAGTTGCTCGGTGCCGCCCGCGAACGCGTGCGTCGCCGCGAGCATCAGCGATGCGCCGGCGAGCGCCGCGCCGAGCCAGCGCCGCGTCGAACGAAGGGACATTGCGAACGAATGTTGCTGCATATTGCGGTTTTCTCCCTGGGTGGCCGGCGCTGCGAACGCCGCGGACTCATTCCGCGTCGCGCGCCGGCACAAGAATTTCGCGGTTGCCGCTCGACGACATCGCCGACACGAGCCCCGACTGCTCCATCTGCTCGAGCAGCCGCGCCGCGCGGTTATAGCCGATCCGCAGGTGGCGCTGCACGAGCGAGATCGACGCGCGGCGGTTCTTGATGACGATCTCGACCGCCTGGTCGTACAGCGGATCAGACTCGTCGCCGCCTTCGCCGGTTCCCGCACCGGCCGAGCCCTCGTCGCCGTCGGCGGTGCCGCCTTCGAGCAGGCCCTCGATGTAGTTCGGCTCGCCCTGCTCCTTGAGCTTCTCGACGACGCGGTGCACTTCGTCATCCGCGACGAACGCGCCGTGCACGCGCACCGGCAGCCCGGTGCCCGGCGCCAGATACAGCATGTCGCCCATCCCGAGCAGCGATTCGGCGCCCATCTGGTCGAGAATCGTGCGCGAGTCGATCTTCGACGACACCTGGAACGCGATCCGCGTCGGCACGTTGGCCTTGATGAGGCCGGTGATCACGTCGACCGACGGACGCTGCGTCGCGAGGATCAGGTGGATGCCGGCCGCGCGCGCCTTCTGCGCGATCCGTGCAATCAGTTCCTCGACCTTCTTGCCGACGACCATCATCAGGTCGGCCAGCTCGTCGATCACGACGACGATGTTCGGCAGGCGGCCGAGCGGCTCAGGATCTTCCGGCGTCAGGCTGAACGGATTCGGCAGCTTCTCCTCGCGCTTCGCGGCCTCGTCGATCTTGTTGTTGTAGCCCGCGAGATTGCGCACGCCGAGCTTGCTCATCAGCTTGTAGCGGCGCTCCATCTCCGCGACCGTCCAGTTCAGCGCGTTGCCGGCCTGGCGCATGTCGGTGACGACCGGGCACAGCAGGTGCGGAATGCCTTCGTAGACGCTCATTTCGAGCATCTTCGGATCGATCAGGATCAGGCGTACCTGCTCGGCGGTCGCTTTATACAGCAGCGACAGGATCATCGCGTTGATCCCGACCGACTTGCCCGAACCGGTCGTGCCGGCCACCAGCAGGTGCGGCATCTTCGCGAGATCCGCGCACACCGGCTTGCCGCCGATGTCCTTGCCGAGGCTCAGCGTCAGCGCCGACGAGGCGGCCGCGTACACCTCGGAACCGATGATCTCGGACAGGTGGACCGTCTGGCGGCGCTGGTTCGGCAGCTCGAGCGCCATGTAGTTCTTGCCGGGAATCGTCTCGACGACGCGGATCGACACGAGCGACAGCGAGCGCGCGAGATCCTTCGCGAGGTTGACGATCTGGCTGCCCTTCACGCCGGTGGCCGGCTCGATCTCGTAGCGCGTGACGACCGGGCCCGGATACGCGGCGACGACACTCGCCTCGACGCCGAAGTCCTTCAGCTTCTTCTCGATCAGGCGCGACGTGAATTCGAGCGTGTCGGCGGAAATCGCCTCCTGCGCCTTCGGCTCCGGGTCGAGCAGCGATACCGCCGGCAGCGTCGAATCGCCCGGCAGGTCGGTGAAGAGCGGCACCTGGCGCTCGCGCTCGACGCGCTCGGACTTGGCAGGCGTGACGACCGGCGGCACGATCGTCACGGGCTCGTGATCCTCGATGCGCACGCGCTCTTCTTCGACCTTGCCTTCGCGGCGCACGGCCGCGGCCTCGCCGAGCTTGCGGTCGCGCTCGGCCTCGCGGCGCAGCTTCGCGACGTTGACGGCGGACAGGATCGCACCGCCGACACGCTCGGCGACCGACAGCCACGAGAAGCGGAAATACAGCGACAGGCCGATCGCCAGTGCGATCAGCAGCAGCAGCGTGCCGCCCGTGAAACCGAACGCGTGCGACATCGCGCCCGCGACGGCCTCGCCGACGACGCCGCCCGGCGCACGCGGCAACTGCACCTTCAGCGACCACATGCGCAGCGCCTCGATGCCGTCGCATGCCAGCACGACGAGCACGAACGCGAGGATTTCGGTGAGCCAGCCAATCGGCCGCTCGGGTTCGTCCGGGACCGCCTCATGGCGCGTGATGCGGCGATAGTTGACGGCGATGCGCCGCGCGAGCGGCACGATCAACCAGTAGGCCGACAGGCCGAACAGCAGCAGGATGATGTCGGCCGTCCAGGCGCCGACGCGGCCGGCCCAGTTCGTGATGTGGTCCACCTGGGCGGCGTGCGTCCAGCTCGGATCGCGCCGGCTGTAGCTCAGCAGGGCCATCACCAGAAATGCGCAGAGCGCGACCTGGAGAATCCAGCGGATCTCCGTGAGGAGCTTCGACATCCGGTGCGGCAACGCCTGTGCCTGGGCGGAATAAGGAGCTTTTGCCATGAATCCGTATAAAGAGGACGGGCCATGCGCCCGCCTGTCGTTCGATCCCGCTTATTGTAAACGCTGCACCGGGCCGCCAAGTGTAAATGACGGTTACATAACAGGGCCGGGGTACGGCCGGCTCGCCGGACGCGCGCCGCAGCGGCCCGTTCGCCCTGGCCCGGCCGGCCCCGTCGGGCACTGTCGCGGCGCCCCCCGAGCCGGTGCCAGGCCGCGCCGCGCCCGTGCGGCAACGCGCCGCCGCGCGCCCCGCCCACCCCGCGTGCGCGGCCGTTGCACTGCCCGACACTATCGCCACGATTGAAACTCTCGTTCGGCAACGCAGCAACGGGGCCTTTATAATGCGCGTCTGATACCCATCTATGACGGCATCCCGGTCACCCCGGATCGTACGGCGAGCCCTACCCCGCCCGCCGCGGCCGCCTTTTACGGATTCGCACATGTCCACGCCCAAACACGCCAAAGTCCTGATTCTCGGTTCCGGCCCCGCCGGCTACACGGCTGCCGTATACGCGGCACGCGCCAACCTGTCCCCGGTGCTGATCACCGGCATCGCGCAGGGCGGCCAGCTGATGACCACGACCGACGTCGAAAACTGGCCGGCAGACGCGAAAGGCGTGCAGGGTCCGGAGCTGATGGCCCGCTTCCTCGAGCACGCCGAGCGCTTCAACACCGAAATCATCTTCGACCACATCCACACCGCGAAGCTGCACGAGCAGCCGATCCGCCTGATCGGCGACTCGGGCGAATACACGTGCGACTCGCTGATCATCGCGACCGGCGCGTCCGCGCAGTATCTCGGCCTGCCGTCCGAAGAATTGTTCATGGGCAAGGGCGTGTCGGCCTGCGCGACCTGCGACGGCTTCTTCTATCGCGGCCAGGAAGTCGCGGTGATCGGCGGCGGCAACACGGCCGTCGAGGAAGCGCTCTACCTCACTGGCATCGCGAAGAAGGTCACGGTGATCCACCGTCGCGACAAGTTCCGCGCGGAGCCGATCCTGATCGACCGCCTGCTGGAGAAGGAAAAGGAAGGCGCCGTCGTGATCAAGTGGGATCACGTGCTCGACGAAGTCACCGGCGAAGATTCGGGCGTCACGGGCCTGCGCATCAAGAACGTGAAGACCGGCGCGACGGAAGATCTCGCCGTGCAAGGCGTGTTCGTCGCGATCGGCCACAAGCCGAACACCGACCTGTTCCAGGGTCAGCTCGAGATGAAGGACGGCTACATCCTGACGAAGAGCGGCCTGCACGGCAACGCGACGTCGACGAGCGTCGCCGGCGTGTTCGCCGCGGGCGACGTGCAGGACAACGTGTACCGCCAGGCGATCACCAGCGCCGGCACGGGCTGCATGGCCGCGCTCGACGCGCAGCGCTACCTCGAAAGCCTGCACGACAAGAAGTAAGCCGCGAGACCTGTCGCGCCGGGCGCTACAATGGCGTCCGCTGCCGCGATGCGGGTCTGGCCGGACAAGCCGCTGCCGCCGTGCAGCGGCTTTTTTTTGCCCGCGCGCCCGAACGCGCCTGCCCTGCGTACCGAATCATGGCGAAGAACCAGCCCCATCCGAGCGATCCCGCGAAGCGGCAGATCGCCGCCCGTCCCGCAAACCCCGCGCCCGTCGCGCCGGCGCCCGCGCCCGATCCCGCCGCGTTGCGCGGCCAGGGGCTCGCGGGCCTCGGCGCGCTGCGCAAGTCGCTGCAAGGCGAAGCCGATCGCCGCGACCGCGAGCGCATCGAAACGGCCAAGGCCGAGCGCAAGGCGGAAGCCGACGCGAACGTGTTCCGCAACGAGGTCGGCACCATCCAGCCGCTCAAGGCGCCACCGCGCGCAGCGGCCGGCCGCACGCCGCCCGACCCGGTGCCGAAGCAGACGCAGCGCGACGAGGAAGCCGTGCTGAACGCGACGCTGTCCGACGAATTCGATCCTGAAACGCTGCTCGACAGCGACGACTCGCTGTACTACCACCGCCCCGGCGTCAGCCGCGACGTCGTGCGCAAGCTGCGCAGCGGCGCGTGGATCGTGCAGGCGCAGATCGACCTGCACGGGATGCGGCGCGACGAAGCGCGCGACGCGCTCGCAGAATTCATCCGCGAAGCCGGCAAGAAAGGGCTGCGCTGCCTGCGCGTGATCCACGGCAAGGGGCTCGGCTCGATCGGCAAGGAACCGGTGCTGAAAGGCAAGGTCCGCGCGTGGCTCGTGCAGAAGGAAGAAGTTATCGCGTTCTGCGAGGCACGCGGCAACGACGGCGGCGCGGGCGCGGTTCTGGTGCTGCTGCAACCGTTCGCGGCGCCCGGCGACCGGGGGCCGCGTGCCGCATCCTAGGCTGACGCTCGCGATCGCGATACTGGAGGCGATCGCCACGCTGGCCTTTGCGATCTCGGGCTTCATCGAGGCGCGCAAGAACCGCCTCGACTCGGTCGGCACGTTCGTCGTCGCGCTCGCCACCGCGTTCGGCGGCGGCACGCTGCGCGACATCCTGCTCGAACGCCGGCCGTTCTACTGGGTCGTGCACGACGACTACGTGATCGCGATCTTCGTGCTCGCGCTGTTCGCGCCGTTCGTGCTGCGAATGCTGTCGCGACTGTCGGCCGAGCGGTTGCTGCTCGTCGCCGATGCGATCGGGCTGGGGATCTTCAGCATCTCGGGCACGGCGATCGCGCTCGATGCCGAGATGCCGCGCTTCATCGCGGTGATGATGGGCGTGATCACGGGCGTGGTCGGCGGGATCATCCGCGACGTGCTGTGCAACGATATCCCGCTGATCCTGCGCGATTCGCGGCCTTACGCGACCTGCGCGTTCGTCGGCTGCTGGTTCTACCTGCTGCTCGTGTGGCTGCAGTTCGACTCGGTGTACAGCGTGCTGCTCGCGACCGGCTTCATCCTCGTCGCGCGGCTCGCGACGTTCAAGTTCGACGTGCGGCTGCCGCACTGACTGCCAAAGCAGCGACAGTCGGAGCGCAAAAACAAAGGGGCCGTCCGAAGACGGCCCCTTTTTGCTTCGTTCAGCGCCCGCGCGACATCACGCGATCCGCTCTTCCGACGCCGGATCGAACAGCACCGCCTTCGACACGTCGAACAGCAGCGACTGGGTCTGCCCCGGCTGCGGGTTCGCGGCCGGATGCACACGGCTCACGATCCGCTTGCCGTTCACCTGCGCGAACACGTGCGTATCCGGCCCGGTCGGCTCGGTCACGTCGACGCGCACGTCGATCGGCTGCAGGTTCGACGCCTCGCCGTTGTGCGCGTTGCGCGCGTCGGTGATGCGCTCCGGACGCAGGCCGAGAATCACCTCGCGGCCGACGTGCGCCTTCAACTTCGCCGCGTCGAACGGCAGGTTCAGCGCGCTGCGCGCGAGGCCCGTGTCGATCTCGAGCGCGATCCCGCTGCCCTGCTCGACCAGCTTGCCGTTGATGAAGTTCATCGGCGGCGCGCCGATGAAGCCCGCGACGAACAGGTTCGACGGCGAATCGTAGATGTCCTGCGGCGCGCCGAATTGCTGCACCACGCCGTCCTTCATCACAGCGATCCGGTCGCCGAGCGTCATCGCCTCGATCTGGTCGTGCGTCACGTAGACGATCGTCGTGCCGAGACGCTGGTGCAGCAGCTTGATTTCCGCGCGCATCTCGATGCGCAGCTTCGCGTCGAGGTTCGACAGCGGCTCGTCGAACAGGAACAGCGACGGATCGCGAGCGAGCGCACGGCCCATCGCGACGCGCTGGCGCTGGCCGCCCGACAGCTGGCCCGGCTTGCGGTCGAGCAGGTGCTGGATCTGCAGCATCTGCGACACGCGGTCGACGATCTGCTGCTGCTCGCTCTTCGGCACCTTGCGGATGTTCAGGCCGAACGAGATGTTCTCGCGCACCGTCATCGACGGATACAGCGCGTACGACTGGAATACCATCGCGATGTCGCGATCCTTCGGCGACAGGTCGTTGACGACCTTGCCGTCGATGCAGATCTCGCCGCTCGTCACGGTCTCGAGCCCGGCGATCATGTTGAGCAGCGTCGACTTCCCGCAGCCCGACCCGCCGACCAGGATCAGGAACTGTCCGTCCTCGATCTCGATGTCGACACCCTTCAGGACCGGCACCCCGTTCGGGTAGGTCTTGTACACGTCACGGATGGAAAGGCTTGCCATGCTGTGAATCCTCTGTCTCGTCTCGCGCGGCGCACTCCGGCGCCGCGTCGGGTTCGTTTCGATGCGCCGCGCGCGAGGCGCGGCCGGTTCGTCGTATCGGATGAAGCCGCGCTTACCCCTTCACCGCGCCCGCCGTCAGCCCGCGCACGAAGTAGCGGCCGGCGACGATGTAGACGAGCAGCGTCGGCAGCGCGGCGATGATCGCGCCGGCCATGTCGACGTTGTATTCCTTCACGCCCGTCGACGTGTTGACGAGGTTGTTCAGCGCAACCGTGATCGGCATCGAATCGACGCCGGAGAACACGATCCCGAACAGGAAGTCGTTCCAGATCTGCGTGAACTGCCAGATCAGGCACACCATGAAGATCGGCAGCGACACCGGCAGCAGGATCTTCGTGAAGATCGTGAAGAAGCCCGCGCCGTCGATGCGCGCGGCCTTCACGAGCTCGGCCGGCACGCTCACGTAGAAGTTGCGGAAGAACATCGTCGTGAACGCGATGCCGTACACGACGTGCACGAACACGAGGCCCGGAATCGTGTTGGCGAGGCCGAGCATCCCCTGCAGGCGCGCCATCGGCAGCAGGATCACCTGGAACGGGATGAAGCAGCCGACCAGCATCATCGTGAACAGCGCGTCGGCGCCGCGAAAGCGCCAGTGCGTGAGCACGTAGCCGTTGAACGCGCCGATCAGCGACGAGATCAGCACGGCCGGGATCACCATCTCGAGCGAGTTCAGGAAGAACGGCTTCATGCCGTCGCAGCGCACGCCGGTGCACGCGCCGCTCCAGGCCTTCACCCACGGGTCGACGGTCCACGTGGTGGGCGGCGTCAGCAGGTTGCCGGTGCGCAACTGGTCGAGATCCTTGAACGACGTCGACAGCATCACGTAGATCGGGAACAGGAAATACAGCGCGAACAGGATCAATGCCGCATAGATCACTGCCCGGCTGATCGTCATCTTAGGCTGCATTGCGGGTGCTCCTCGATTCCATATACATCAGCGGCACCAGCACTGCGACCACGGTCGCGAGCATCATCACCGAGGACGCCGCGCCGAGCCCGAGCTGGCCGCGGTTGAACGAAAACGTGTACATGAACATGGCCGGCAGCGACGACGACGTGCCCGGGCCGCCCGCCGTCAGCGCGACGACCAGGTCGAAGGTCTTGATCGTGATGTGGCAGAGGATCAGCAGCACCGAGAAGAACACCGGGCGCATGCTCGGGATCACGATCTTGCGGTAGATGGTCGGCAGCGTCGCGCCGTCCACCTGCGCGGCCTTGAAGATCTCCGCATCGACACCGCGCAGCCCTGCGAGGAACAGCGCCATCACGAAGCCGGTCGACTGCCACACGGCCGCGATCACCACGCAGAAGATCGCCTTGTCCGGATCGCCGAGCCAGTCGAACGAGAAGCTCGTCCAGCCCCAGTCGTGCATCACCTTCTCGAGGCCGAGGCCCGGGTTCAGGATCCACTGCCACGCGGTGCCGGTGACGATGAACGACAGCGCCATCGGGTACAGGAAGACCGCGCGCAGCGCGCCTTCGTTGCGAATCCGCTGGTCGAGCAGGATCGCGAGGAACAGCCCGAGCGCGACGCAGATCGCGATGAACGGAATCCCGAACCAGCCGAGGTTCGCGGCGGAAGTCCACCACACGTCGTTCTGGAACAGGTCCGTGTAACGGCCGAAGCCGTCGAATTCGTAGTTCGGCAACAGCCGCGAATTGGTCAGCGACAGATAGCCGGTAATCAGGATGAAGCCGTAGATGAACACCACGGCGATCGCGACGCTCGGCGCAAGCACGAGCTTCGGAATCCAGCGATCGGCGAAGGCCGACATCGGCGACGTACGCCGTGCGGCGGCAGCGCCGGATCCGTTTCCGCTAAGAGGGGCAGCCACTTGATTCGACTCCTGGAACGAGGGCGACGCAGGCCGGGCCGGCGCCAGGTACGGCACGAGCCCGCGGGCGAGCCCGTTTGCTGCACATGCAAAAACGCCCGGCCGATGAAGCGTTTCCGGCCGGGCGCCTGTCGCGCGTTACTTGACCTTCGCGGCCTTCGCGAGCGCGGCAACCGCGCTCTTCGAATCCTGCTGCGAGTTCATGAACTTCGTCACGACGTCCGTGATCGCACCGGCGGTCGCATCGCTCTGCGCCATCCCGTGCGCGAGCGACGGAACGAAGCCGCCCGACTTGATCGCGGTCTGCTCGTCGGCATACGACTTCTTCGCGCAGTCGTCGAACTTGTCCATCTTCACGCCGAGACGGACCGGCACCGAACCCTTCAGCAGGCTGAACTGTTCCTGGAAGTCCGGCGTCATGATCGTCTTCGCGAGCGCGAGCTGGCCCGGCGTCGCCGCCTTCTCGCCCTTCTGCTGGAAGAACACGAACGAGTCGACGTTGAACGTGTAAGCATTCGCCGTGCCCGGCACCGGTGCGCAGATGTAGTCCTTGCCCGACTTCTTGCCGGCGTTCTCGAACTCGCCCTTCGCCCAGTCGCCCATGAACTGCATGCCGGCCTTGCCGTTGATCACCATCGCGGTCGCGAGGTTCCAGTCGCGGCCGTTACGGCCGGCATCGAAGTAGCCCTGGATCTTGCGCACCGTGTCGAACACGGACAGCATCTGCGGCGAGGTCAGCGTCGCCTGGTCGAGGTCGACCAGCGCCTTCTTGTAGAACGCCGGGCCCTGCGACAGCACGACGTCTTCCCACAGCGTCAGGTCCTGCCACGGCTGGCCGCCCATCGCGACCGGCTGGATGCCCGCGGCCTTCAGCTTGTCGGCCACCGCGAAGAATTCAGGCCAGGTGGTCGGCACCTTCGCGCCGACCTTGTCGAGCGCGGCCTTGTTGATGTACAGCCAGTTCACGCGGTGCACCGAGAACGGCGCCGCGACGGTGTGGCCCTTGTACTTGATGATCTTGTCGATTTCCGGCGGCAGGTTCTGCTTCCAGTCGCCGGCAGCGGAGTCGATGTTGACGAGCACGCCCTGGTCGGCCCAGTCCTGGATCAGCGGGCCCTTGATCTGCGCGGCCGACGGTGAGTCGCCGCTGATCACCTTGGTCTTCAGCGCGGTCATTGCCGCGGCGCCGGCGCCGCCCGCGACCGCGAAGTCCTTCCACACGTAGCCCTGCTTCTGCAGGTCGTCCTTCAGCACGCCGACGGCCTTCGACTCGCCGCCCGAGGTCCACCAGTGCAGCACCGTTACATTCTCGGCTGCCTGCGCCGCCACGGCGCCAGCCATCAGACCTGCCGCGCAGAGCGCACCCATGATCGAGCGAACTTTCATTACTTATCTCCTCCAGACTGAATCAACTCGTGAGGTTCCCTGACGGGGAACCGGCTTCTTGATAACGACGGGGAAATCGAGCCGCGGGACGCATGCAGCGTACGGGGCCGATGACCGGCCGGGCTCTTACAGAAAGCGTGAATCGAGATTCAACGGCGTGTCTCCTCTTTGTGTTTCTGGCCCGCCGCAATGATGCGGCGCGAGCCCGGGGCCGACGTCGCGCTGACGATGCGCGCCGTCAATGTCCGATAACATTCGGCACAAGGCGTTCCCGAAGGCGAAGCTCGCGCAGTTCATCGACCGCACTTCTTTTTTTCTTCACCCAGGTGCTACCCCTTGCGGCGGATTGTAGTTAAACTACAATTCAGTGTCAAAAATATTTTTATCGCACTACGGATCGCTTCCCAGCACCCCAACCCGGCGGAGACACATGCATACCGATTCCAGCTTTACCTTCGTACTTTTCGGCGGCACCGGCGATCTGTCGATGCGCAAGATCCTGCCCGCGCTGTTCGAGGCGCACCGTGCGAACATGCTGGCGGAGAGCGGCCGGATCGTTGCCGTGGCGCGTCATGAATCGGATCGGGCGTCCTATCTGGAATGGGTCGACACCCACGTGAAGCCGCACGCGGCCAAGGCCGCCGGCAAGGCGTTCGACGAAGCTGCGTGGAAATCCTTCCTCGATCGCATCGAGTACGTGCACCTCGATCTCGGCCGCGCGGAAGACTACGGCGTGCTGCGCGACGCGGTGGCCTCGCTGCCCGGCATCCGCGTGTTCTATCTGGCGACGGGCCCGTCGCTGTTCGTGCCGATCTGCAAGGCGCTCGCGTCGGTCGGCCTGAACGAAGGCTCGCGCATCGTGCTCGAGAAGCCGCTCGGCTACGACCTGAAGTCGTCGAACGCGATCAACGACGCGGTCGGCGAGATCTTCGCGGAAGGCCAGATCTACCGGATCGACCACTATCTCGGCAAGGAACCCGTGCAGAACCTGCTCGCGCTGCGCTTCGGCAATGCGCTGTTCGAGCCGCTGTGGCGCCGCGAATGGGTCGAGAGCATCCAGATCACGATCGCCGAGGAGCTCGGCGTCGAGGCGCGCGGCGATTTCTATGACAATACGGGCGCGCTGCGCGACATGGTGCAGAACCACCTGCTGCAGCTGCTGTCGATCGTCGCAATGGAGCCGCCGCATTCGATGGATTCGGATTCGGTGCGCGACGAGAAGCTGCGCGTGCTGCGCGCGCTGAAACCGGTCGATCCGCGCGACATCGGCAAGGTTGCCGTGCGCGGCCAGTATCATGCGGGCGTGATCAAGGGCGCGCAGGTGCCGGCGTACGCAACCGAGCCGGGCGTGAAGCCCGACAGCCAGACCGAAACCTTCGTCGCGCTGAAGGTCGAGATCGAGAACTGGCGCTGGGCCGGCGTGCCGTTCTTCCTGCGCACCGGCAAGCGGCTCGCCGATCGCGTCGCGGAGATCGTCGTCAATTTCCGCCCGGTGCCGCATTCGGCGCTCGGGCCCACCGCGCTGCGTCCCGGCTCGAACCGCCTCGTGATCCGGCTGCAGCCGAACGAGACGATCCGCCTGTACTGCCTCGCGAAGCAGCCCGGCGAAGGGATGAACCTCGCGAGCGTGCACCTCGACCTCGCGTTCGACCAGTTCTTCAAGGAAGGGCAGATGGAGGCGTACCAGCGCCTGCTGCTCGACGTGATCAACGGCCGTCTCGCCCTCTTCGTGCGCCGCGACGAACAAGAAGCCGCATGGCGCTGGGTCGAGCCTATCCTGAACGAATGGGCACGCTCGCTGAAGCCGCCGAAGCCGTACGCGGCGGGCACGTGGGGGCCGGCCGCGGCGAGCGCGATGCTCGCGCAGCACGACACCTGCT
This sequence comes from Burkholderia lata, assembly GCF_000012945.1. NCBI lineage: Bacteria > Pseudomonadati > Pseudomonadota > Betaproteobacteria > Burkholderiales > Burkholderiaceae > Burkholderia > Burkholderia lata. The sequence goes on along the minus strand of NC_007510.1, from coordinate 996,276 downwards.
GGCTCGAAGAAGAGAACTGATGCAAACCGTTGCCGCGCACGCCACCGTACGCGGCAACGTGCCCCGCGATTCGTACGATTTGAACAGACAAAGCAGTCCGGAGGAGATGTGATCGAGATTCACGCTTTCGACACCCAGGAAGCGCAAAGCGAAGCGCTCGCGCGCGCCGTCGGCGATGCGCTGCGCGCCGCGCTCGCCGGCCCCGCGCGCCCGACGCTCGCGGTGTCGGGCGGCACGAGCCCGCGCCCGTTCCTGCAAACGCTGTCGCACACGGCGCTCGACTGGGCCGGCGTCGACGTGACGCTGGTCGACGACCGCTGGGTGCCGGAGGACGATGCAGCCAGCAACGCGCACCTCGTGCGCGACACGCTGCTGCAGCATGCAGCCGCCCCTGCCCGCTTCCTGCCGCTCGTCGATACGCGCGCCGCGCTCGACGCGCACGTCGCCGCGCTGAACGCGAACGCCGACTACCGCGTGCCGACCGTCGCCGTGCTCGGCATGGGCGAGGACGGCCATACCGCGTCGATCTTCGCCGATGCGCCCGAATGGGATCACGCGATCGCGACGCCCGAGCGTTTCGTCGCCGTCCATCCCGGCGTCGCGCCGCATGCGCGCGTGAGCTTCTCGCTCGATGCGCTCAAGCGCATTGACCGGCTGTTCCTGCTGATCGCGGGCAACGCGAAGCGCGCGGTGCTCGACGCCGCAGCCGCATCGTTGCAGAAGAACGCGATTTCCCAACTGGCCAACGACAAGGGGACCCAGCTCGATGTCTACTGGTGCGCAAAGTAAGGCGGCCGTCGCAGGCCAGCATGCCGACGGCCCGCGCCTGCTCGCGGACGTCGGCGGCACCAACGCGCGCTTCGCGCTGGAAACCGGCCCGGGCGACATCACGCAGATCCGCGTGTATCCCGGCGCCGACTATCCGACGCTCACCGACGCGATCCGCAAATACCTGAAGGACGTGAAGATCACCCGCGTGAACCACGCGGCGATCGCGATCGCCAATCCGGTCGACGGCGACCAGGTCACGATGACCAACCACGACTGGAGCTTCTCGATCGAGGCGACGCGCCGCGCGCTCGGCTTCGACACGCTGCTCGTCGTCAACGATTTCACCGCGCTCGCGATGGCGCTGCCGGGCCTGACCGACGCGCAGCGCGTGCAGATCGGCGGCGGCGCGCGCCGCCAGAACAGCGTGATCGGGCTGCTCGGGCCCGGCACCGGGCTCGGCGTGTCGGGGCTGATTCCGGCCGACGACCGCTGGATCGCGCTCGGCAGCGAAGGCGGCCACGCATCGTTCGCACCGCAGGACGAGCGCGAGGACCTGGTGCTGCAGTACGCGCGCAAGAAGTTTCCGCACGTGTCGTTCGAACGCGTGTGCGCGGGCCCCGGCATGGAGATCATCTATCGCGCGCTCGCCGCGCGCGACAAGAAGCGCGTGGCCGCGACCGTCGACACGGTCGAGATCGTCGAACGCGCGCATGCGGGCGACGCACTCGCGCTCGAGACGGTTGAATGCTTCTGCGGAATTCTCGGCGCGTTCGCGGGCAGCGTCGCGCTGACGCTCGGCGCGCTCGGCGGCGTGTACATCGGCGGCGGTGTCGCGCTGAAGCTCGGCGAACTGTTCACGCGCTCGTCGTTCCGCGCGCGCTTCGAGGCAAAGGGCCGCTTCACGCACTACCTCGAGAACATCCCGACCTACCTGATCACCGCCGAATACCCGGCGTTCCTCGGCGTATCGGCGATCCTCGCGGAGCAGCTGTCGAACCGCTCGGGCGGTGCGTCGTCGGCCGTGTTCGAGCGGATCCGCCAGATGCGCGACGCACTGACGCCGGCCGAGCGCCGCGTCGCCGATCTCGCACTGAACCACCCGCGCTCGATCATCAACGATCCGATCGTCGACATCGCACGCAAGGCCGACGTGAGCCAGCCGACCGTGATCCGCTTCTGCCGCTCGCTCGGCTGCCAGGGGCTGTCGGACTTCAAGCTGAAGCTCGCCACCGGCCTCACCGGCACGATCCCGATGAGCCACAGCCAGGTGCATCTCGGCGACACGGCCACCGACTTCGGCGCGAAGGTGCTCGACAACACGGTGTCCGCGATCCTGCAGTTGCGCGAGCACCTGAATTTCGAGCACGTCGAGAACGCGATCGAGATCCTGAACGGCGCGCGGCGCATCGAGTTCTACGGGCTCGGCAACTCGAACATCGTCGCGCAGGACGCGCATTACAAGTTCTTCCGCTTCGGGATCCCGACGATCGCGTACGGCGACCTGTACATGCAGGCCGCATCGGCCGCGCTGCTCGGCAAGGGCGACGTGATCGTCGCGGTGTCGAAGTCGGGGCGCGCGCCCGAGCTGCTGCGCGTGCTCGACGTCGCGATGCAGGCCGGCGCGAAGGTGATCGCGATCACGTCGAGCAACACGCCGCTCGCAAAGCGCGCGACCGTCGCGCTCGAAACCGACCACATCGAGATGCGCGAGTCGCAGCTGTCGATGATCTCGCGGATCCTGCATCTGCTGATGATCGACATCCTCGCGGTGGGCGTCGCGATCCGTCGTGCATCGACGAACGGCGAACTGCCCGAGGCCGTCGCGCAGGCGAAGGCCCGTGCGAGCGACGACGAAACGGCCGACGTGCTCGACTGGCTGAGCCACGGTGCATCGCCGGCGGCGAAGGACGTCGCGCGGGATTGACGCGGTGCGGCGGCAGCCGCTTCCCGCGTTCGAAACAAAAACGCCACCGGCGCAGCGCGCGCGGTGGCGTTTTTCATTTTGCCGTCAGGCCGCGGTTCAGGCGCCCGCCTTGACGGGCCGCCCGTGCCAGCGCAGCACGAGGTAGCGGCCGGCGAAACACAGCACGCCCGAGATGCCGATCGTCACGCCCATCGCGAACGGCGTGCCGTCCGCGAGTGCGCCGATCGCGACGCTCGCGAGCGCGCCGAGCGCCAGCTGCATCGCGCCGAACACGGCCGCCGACGCGCCCGCGTTGTGCGGATAGCGATGCATGAGGTCGGTCGTGCAGTTCGCGGACAGGATCCCGACCACGCCGACCACGAAGAACAGGCACACGACGATCGACCACAGCCCGCCCCACCCCGTCAGCGCGACGAGCGCGACCGCGAGCGACGCGATGCAGCTCACGAGCGACGCGGCCGCGATGATGCGCAGCGAACCGATGCGGCCGACGAGCCGCGTGTTCGCGAAGTTGCCGATCATGATGCCGACGACGTTCAGGCCGAACAGCAGCCCGTAGTGTTGCGGCGACACGTGGAAATACTCGATGTACACGAATGGCGTGGCGGTGATGTACGAGAACATCGACGCAAATGCCATCCCGCCGCACAGCATGTGGCCCCAGGCAACGGGGTCGGACAGGATGCGCCCGTACGACGCGAACGACGCGAGCACGGCCGCGCTCTTGCGCCGCTCCTTCGGCCAGGTTTCGGGCACGCGCAGGTACGCGGTCGCCGCGCACACCGCGCCGAACACGGCCAGCACGACGAACACGCCGCGCCAACCGGAGAAGCGCAGGATCTGCCCGCCGATCAGCGGCGCAAGCAACGGCCCCACCGCGGTGACGATCGCGACCATCGACAGCACCTTCGCGGCGTCGGTCGGCTCGTGCGCGTCGCGCGCGATCGCTCGCGACAGCACCGACGCCGCGCCGGCGCCAAGTGCCTGCAGGAAGCGCACGATGATCAGCATGTCGATCGAAGTCGACACGAAGCAGCCGATGCTCGCGAGCGTGAACAGCGCGATGCCGCCGAGCAGCACGGGGCGTCGGCCCCACGTGTCGGACAGCGGGCCGTACAGCAGCATGCCGACCGAGAAGCCGGCCATGAAGCTCGTCAGCGTGCGCTGCGCGGCGCCGGGGCTGACGGAGAAGCCGTCGGCGATCGACGGCAGGCTCGGCAGGTACATGTCGGTAGCGATCGGCCCGCAGGCGGCGAGCGCGCCGAGCAACAGGATCAGCCGGGCATCGGGCCGGCGTCGGATGACGTGAGACATGGGTATCCGGAATGGAGCCCGTGCGCATCGGGGCGCGCGTGGCGGTGAAGACGGGAGGCCGCGCCGCGAACGGTGCGCCCAGGCCCATGATTGTACGCGCAACTTTTTTTCGTGCTGGCGGCGCGAGTGCACGACGGGCCGAAAAGCACCGGCGTGGCGCCGGCCACGCGGGATCGCGCGCGGGGATTCGATTAAGCTTGCAGCTCCTCGCCCCTCTTGTCTGACCAATACGACGCCCGACCGAACCGATGACCGCTTTCCTGTTGATCTGGAGCCCCAAGAAATGGCCGTGGCCCGAACTGCCCGACGTCGCCGCGCGCGTGAAGGCCGGCGAGGCCGTGCATGACGTGTGGGGCTGCGGCTTCGCGCGCGGCATCCTGCCGGGCGACCGCGTGTTCCTGCATCGCGTCGCGAAGGAACCCAAGGGCGTGTTCGGCTCCGGCTACGTGACGCGCGCGCCGTACGAGGTGCCCGATCCGTCGACGAAGCGCGGCTACCGGCTGTGCATCGACTTCGTATACGACTGGCTGGTCGATGCGCACCAGGACGTGGTGATCGCGCGCGACGCGTTGCGCGTCCATCCGTACTCGGTGCAGACCTGGGATGCGCAGAGCTCCGGCACGGTGATCAAGCCGATGGTCGAAGGCCCGCTCGAGAAGCGCTGGGCCGAGCTGACCGGCAAGCGCAAGCCGCCGCCCTTGCCGGATCGATAACGGGGCCGAATCGCTCGCTCTTCCTTCCAGGCTCGCGTGATGATCCCTCGCGCGCCGATACGCCGCAGACCGCGCCGCGGGCTCGCCGCGCGCGTCTCCGGTACAATCGGACGATCGTTCCGCCCAGGCGCCGCGGCCCGTGCACAGGCCCCCGCGCCCCTCTCTCGCAGGTTTCGTCCATGTCCAACAATCAGATCCTCTTCGAACGCGCCCAGAAGACCATTCCCGGCGGCGTCAACTCGCCGGTGCGCGCATTCCGTTCGGTCGGCGGCACGCCGCGCTTCGTCGCGCGCGCGCAAGGCCCGTATTTCTGGGATGCCGACGGCAAGCAGTACATCGACTACATCGGCTCGTGGGGCCCGATGATCGTCGGCCACGTCCATCCGGAAGTGCTGTCGGCCGTGCAGAACGTGCTCGCCGATGGTTTCTCGTTCGGCGCGCCGACCGAAGCCGAGATCGAGATCGCCGAGGAAATCTGCAAGCTCGTGCCGTCGATCGAGCAGGTGCGGATGGTGTCGAGCGGCACCGAGGCCACGATGAGCGCGCTGCGTCTCGCGCGCGGCTTCACCGGCCGCAGCCGCATCGTCAAGTTCGAGGGCTGCTACCACGGCCACGCGGACAGCCTGCTCGTGAAGGCCGGCTCGGGCCTGCTGACGTTCGGCAACCCGACGTCGGCCGGCGTGCCCGCCGACATCGCTAAACACACGACCGTCCTCGAATACAACAACGTCGCCGCGCTCGAAGAAGCGTTCGGCGCGTTCGGCGACGAGATCGCCGCCGTGATCGTCGAGCCGGTCGCGGGCAACATGAACCTCGTGCGCGGCACGCCGGAATTCCTGAACGCGCTGCGCGCGCTGTGCACGAAGCACGGCGCCGTGCTGATCTTCGACGAAGTGATGTGCGGGTTCCGCGTCGCGCTCGGCGGCGCACAGCAACATTACGGGATCACGGCCGACCTCACCTGCCTCGGCAAGGTGATCGGCGGCGGGATGCCGGCTGCCGCGTTCGGCGGCCGCCGCGACATCATGGCCCACCTCGCGCCGCTCGGCGGCGTCTACCAGGCCGGCACGCTGTCGGGCAACCCGATCGCGGTCGCCGCGGGCTTGAAGACGCTGCAGTTGATCCAGGCACCTGGCTTCTACGACGCGCTCACCGCGCAGACGAAGCGGCTCGCCGACGGCCTCGCGGCCGAAGCGCGTGCGGCCGGCGTGCCGTTCGTGGCCGACTCGATCGGCGCGATGTTCGGCCTCTACTTCACCGAACGCGTGCCGACCAGCTTCGCCGAAGTGACGAAGAGCGATACCGAGCGCTTCAACCGCTTCTTCCACCTGATGCTCGACGAAGGCGTGTACTTCGCGCCGTCCGCGTACGAGGCCGGCTTCGTGTCGAGCACGCACGACGACGCGGTGATCGACGCGACGCTCGCGGCCGCGCGCCGCGCATTCGCGGCACTCGCTGCCTGACCCGGGTCCGCGCGCATGTTCTCGGATATCGATTTCGCCCACATGCAGCGCGCGCTGACGCTCGCCGCGCGCGGCATGTATACGACGGCGCCGAACCCGCGTGTCGGCTGCGTGATCGTCAAGGACGGCGAGGTGATCGGCGAAGGCTTCACGCAGCCGGCCGGCCAGGATCACGCTGAAGTGCAGGCGCTGAAGGACGCGCGTGCCCGCGGCTACGACGTTGCCGGTTCGACCGTCTACGTGACGCTCGAGCCGTGCAGCCATTTCGGCCGCACGCCGCCGTGCGCGAACGCGCTGATCGAAGCACGCGTCGCGAAGGTCGTCGCCGCGATGGAAGACCCGAACCCGCAGGTATCGGGGCGCGGTCTCGGGATGCTGCGCGACGCGGGCATCGACGTGCGCTGCGGGCTGCTCGCGCATGAAGCCGGTGAGCTGAACATCGGCTTCGTGTCGCGGATGACGCGCGGCCGCCCGTGGGTGCGGATGAAGACCGCCGCGTCGCTCGACGGCCGCACCGCGCTGCCGTCCGGCGAAAGCCAGTGGATCACCGGCGAGGCCGCGCGCCTCGACGGGCATGCGTGGCGTGCGCGCGCCTGCGCGATCCTCACCGGCATCGGCACCGTGCGCGAAGACAATCCGCTGCTGACCGTGCGCGGCATCGACACGCCGCGCCAGCCGCAGCGCATCCTGGTGGACAGCCGCCTCGACCTGCCGCTCGATGCGCGGCTGCTCGAAGGCGCGCCGCTGCTGATCTTCTGCGGCCGGCTCGACGCCGCCAGTGAATTACGTGCGAACGTGCTGAAGGCCCGTGGCGCGGAAATCGTGCCGATCGCGAATGCGCAAGGCAAGGTCGACCTGCCCGCGATGCTGGCAGCGCTCGGCGCGCGCGGCGTCAACGAGCTGCACGTCGAGGCGGGCCACAAGCTGAACGGCTCGCTGCTGCGCGAGCAGTGCGTCGACGAATTGCTCGTCTACCTCGCGCCGAGCCTGCTGGGCGCCGATGCGGCCGGCATGTTCGACCTCGCGGCTCCGGCGAACCTCGACGCACGTACGCGGTTGTCGTTCCACGGGTTCGAGCGGGTCGGCGACGATCTGCGAATCCTCGCGCGCTTCGCGCCGCCCGACGCCGCTCACTGAACGGGAGCGTCACGATGTTTAGCGGCATTGTCGCGGCCGTCGGCCGTATCGAATCGATCCAGCCGCTCGGCGCGTCGGCCGATGCGGGTGTGCGCCTCACCGTGCTGGCCGGCGGGCTCGACCTCGCCGATGTGGCGCTCGGCGACAGCATCGCGATCCAGGGCGCATGCATGACGGTGATCGAAAAATCCGACGCCGCGTTCGACGTCGACGTGTCGCGCGAAAGCCTGAACCGCACAGTCGGCCTCGCAACACCCGGCGACGTGAACCTCGAGAAGGCATTGCGCGCGCACGACCGCCTCGGCGGGCACATCGTGTCGGGTCATGTGGACGGACTCGGCACGGTGTCGCGGTTCGAGCCCGTCGGCGAATCGCACGAACTGCGCATCGTCGCGCCGCGCGAACTCGGCCGCTATCTCGCGTACAAGGGGTCGATCACGGTCAACGGCGTGAGCCTGACCGTCAACACGATCGACGATCGCGCGGACGGCTGCGAGTTCTCGATCAACCTGATTCCGCATACGGTCGAGGTCACGACGCTGCGGCACGTGAAAGCCGGCGACAAGGTCAATCTCAAAGTCGACATGATCGCGCGGTATGTCGAACGAATGATGAGCGCGGCTAAGGACAGCCATATGACATCGAAATAGTTAGTATTTTAGTGATTCAACTGTGCCACCAACTCACTAAAACTAAAACTCGTCACGCCGACCCACCATCCTTCAGTGGTCCATCCAAAGCTACTGCAACCGACGCGTCGGCAATGGATGCATCGGCATCTGCCGCGGGGCCGTAAGTATCGAGCTCCCACTCAGCCTCGGACACTACCTCGTCGTACGTAATACTTTTCACTTTATGCCCGGCGGTTAAGACGTTCTTCGATCTCCAAGCAAGACGTTGTCTCTGATTGTCATCGAGGAACTCGTCGCGACCGATCACTAAAACGAATTCTGCCTCGAAGTCGTTCGATGAACCAAAATGCGCTCGGAAGTTGTCAGTCTTCTCTTCATCTTTCAAAATCCGAATCCAATCGACCATCTGACTCGTTCCATGCTCGAATCGCTGTGCCCAGTCGAAGTATGGAGACTTTCCCATGAGCCCATTGAACTGGTCCGGCTTGCGCTCAACAAAAATACTGTTCTGCTTGGCGTCCTCAATCTCTATGAAGCAAAATTTCTTGTGGCGGAAATTTGCAACAGCGAAGTCGCATCGAAGTTTATCAAGAATCCAATATTCCGATGCAATTAGGTTGGGATCCGCAACACCGCCGAATGCCGAGGCAATAATCGATACAAGGTTCGGGGATTTTTTAAAAATCGGAGAAAGATGAGCGTCCTCGTCCAGCGACAGATTTTGACCCTTCTTGAGGGTATTCTTCAAAATGTCACACTCGGTCCGGAGGAGCGTTTTATCAAAGCTAAACTGTTTGAAGCCTTTCACCTGACTCCCCCCGCGAATTTTCGCAGATCAGCGTGAGCCGCGATATCAACCAATTCGATTGCATCTCTCTCGGTTCGGCGAAAAATCATCCGATAGTCGTCAAACAATCTGGTAACCCACAATTGGCCGCGATCGTCATTCTCTCGATGAAAGCGTGGCTGCTCTAGCTTATGAGATTGGGTAATCAACACGTCAATCGGGGCAGCCTCGATAGCGGAGAGTCGATTCCGTAGCCGAGGTTGGACTGAGTTATCGAGCAAGTCTGCCTTCCGCTCGAATCTCTGTGAGAAGTACAATCGCGTATTCATTTGCGGACCCATGTGGGTTGCGGGACATTTGTCGTAGTTGTAAGGATACAGCACGCCGATAGCGCCGGTCGACGCGATCAGGTTACGAACCGCCGGCGAACGTTTTAACGCCCGCAGAGCATTCGTCCAATTCGCTGCGTCAACGACGCTTCGTCGTGAGGCGCGTGATCGTTTCACCAAGATTGTAGCGCCGAGAAGGCTCGCGTATCCGCCCCTCCCGCCACGCGCCCGATACAGCCCAACTGCCGACAGGTTGACGCAGGCTTGCCGCGAGCTCATTACGGAACGGAGGTTGTCAATGCTTCACTGGCACCTTCCGGTGGACCAGTGGCCTCGTTACACGGGTTTTCGCTCGTATGCTCCCATGCCTTGTCGGGGACTGCATACACTTCCATTTCGAGCGAGCCTAATGCGCCCAAGGCCCTACATATCCGGCGCAGGCTACAGTTCCGTGCGGCCAGACCGACCTCCGACGGCCTTCACTAGCCCTCCGCTGTCAGAGGTTGATCGATGCGCTACGCACGCGCTGCCCTGATGGGAGCCGCGAAGATGGCGGGCTGCATACATTTGTCTTTTCTGTACCGTTACGACGATGGCAAAATGGCAGCGAAACGATCGCATTTATGCTGCTATTTGAGGCGATTGCCACAACGGGGATCAGACCAGAAATGACACAGAACAAGATTGAATTCATACAGGGGGCGGATTTCACCGCATCGCTCAAGAAGCTGTATCAGAAGGGGGGGCAGTATCAGAAGGCCGGAGAACGCGTGTTTCAGGCTTGGGGTAAAGCACGGATCGGAGAATCGACTTTCGCTTCCGTTTTCGACGGTCTCACGCTGACAACTCGCGGCGAATCAAGGATCATGCATTGCCGGAAATTTGACCTCACCGGATACGCTCGACTTGTAACGGCATACAGCAACAACCTGTGCATTTTTCTATTTGCCGGCGATCACGAGACAGTCGACAACTGGCTCGATACCAACAAAGGACTGGATTTTATTGCCCGAGAACAGGATGGCGGTTTTAGCGTTGCACCAGTGTACGTTTCGGATCGCCAAGAGGGAAGAAAGGGTCTAGTTCATTCCGAGATCGATTGGATGAGCAGCGGTCCAGTCATTGATCAGTTGCCCGGGCGCTACAGAACCCGCCTTCTGGTCGGATTGAACGAAGAAGTGTTGACTCACATTCACCATGTTGAATCGGATACTTCAGAAGATTTCATCCTCGAAATCGCTAGCAAGATCGAACACCAAAATCAGGCTGATGCCGTTTTGGACGTCCTACTAGCATTACGATCCGGAGATCTTGTACGAGCTAAGTCGCGCATCGATCTGATGGATAATGAAGCGAGAAAAGTCGAGACGCTCACCAACGCAGAAACTGAAAAAATTGTATCCGGGGACGCAACAGTACGCGTACAAGATATCGATCCAATCTTGTTCGAGCATTTCGTCAAGACCGCTGATTTCAAGCAATGGATGCTCTATCTGCATCCTAGACAGCGTGAGTTCGTCGATCGCGACTTTCCTGGACCTACCCGGCTAGCAGGCGTGTCCGGTTCGGGCAAGACATGTGTGGTGATCCATCGCGCGTTACGTCTAGCCAGAGTCGCCCCGGAGAAGCAAGTGCTCGTGCTCACGCTGAATGAGGCACTTGCGAGACTGATCGACGAACTCATTGATGCTGAGTGTGGTCCCGCACGACCAAAAAACTTACGCGTGAAGTCTGTCTTTGCGCTGTGCCGAGAAAAATTGATAACACTAGACCCTGGCAAGCGGGACTACTATGGCAAACGAATTGTGCAACGCAATGAATTCGCCGCAGCAGAACATATTGACGATATTTGGGAAGAATACTTTCACTGCCAAGCCAATAACCAAGACGCGGATGTTATGTTTGATGTTGTTCGCACGCTTCTTGCTCGTGGCGTCTTGCCCCAAGACTACCTCCGACAGGAGCTGGACTATGCACGGAGCGCATTCGGGCCAGGAGAGCGCGATGCGTATCTCGGAATGGATCGGGTTGGACGGGTAATTGGTTTGGAAGGACGCTATCGCGAGGCTGTCCTGCGCGGCCTAGCTGGTTGGGAAAAGAAGATGGCCGCTGTAGGGGCGATTGATGACGGAGGCATCGTTACCGCATTGTCGCCGCATCTGGAAGCGCTGCAACCAGAATTTGATCACGTCTTAGTAGATGAGGTGCAGGATCTAGGAACGCTAGAGCTTCGCATTGTTCGCCGGTTGACACGTGAAGGAGAAAACGACCTATTCCTCTGCGGAGACGCCGCACAGACCGTACATACGAAGTATTTGCATATGAAGGACGCCGGTGTTGATCTTCCCTCACAACGCTGGATCCGCTTGAATCAAAATTATAGGAATAGCCGTCAGATTCTCACCGCTGCGTATGAGGTCTTGACTCGATCGTTCGGGAAAATTCCCACCGGCACAGTCGACCTCGAAATCCTACAGCCCGAGTTCGCCAACTTCTCATCCGCCAAGCCGCTTCTCTTACGAGCCAGGTCCATAAGTGAGGAATTGTCATTCGCACTTGCCTACGCGCGCGACAATCTCCAGGGCATGCCGAGCCACAAGATATGCATAGCCGTCTGTGGCTACTCCCAGCCAGCCATTGAACAAATGGCGACGAGTCTCGGGCTATCCGCGCTCTGTGGTACAACCGACGTGTCAGCACAGTCGCTCTTTGTTTCCGATTTGGAGCAGACTAAAGGTTTCGAATTCGACCTGATGATCGTATTGAATTGTCGTGACGGTGTGATTCCTCACCCAAATTTACCCGAACACGAATCATATCGAGAATTATGTAAGCTCTACGTAGCACTAACCCGTGCAAAAAAAGAGCTAGTCGTGAGCTACCATTCAACGCTTTCGAACTTCATTGCGAGTGCCGAGGATTGCTTCAATCCTGCGAGTTGGTATGAACATGGCAACCAAGGCGGCGACTTGACGGCCTTCGTCTGGCCATCACCATCGTTGCGACAGGTCGGAAATATTTCGAACTGGTCGGTGTCTGGCAAAGAGTTCTTACGTATGCGCGAGGCTGTTGGCCTAACTGCATCGGCCCAAGATCAGATTCTCCAGCGCGTAACCGGAATAGTTCGAACGGAAGCACGCGCTGGCGGCGGAGGCCGCACAAAGCAGATTGAATGGAAGGAATTCGGCAGCTTTTTCCAAGATATGGAGAGTCCTCTCTCGAGAGCCGGGATATTGAGTAATGAAGCGTGGGATGAACTGAAAGCGCGATTAGAATCGCAAATAATGACGCACGGCCCTGACAGCGTCGGCGCAGAGCAAGCAACTGCAAGCGCCGGCAACGCCACGAATGCCAGCAGCCCAGCGACAGTCGGCACGGGCCCGAGCCCACGCATGATGCTCTTTAGGCATGAAGACGTCCTGACGTTCCCTGAGCAGCAGCGCCGGGCGCATATTTTGGCGTCGATGTGTGTGGCGCAGGGCGTATCAGGCGCCATTGAGTTGGGAATGGCTCGGCCCATGCCGTATCCGATTTTGAGCTTCCTGATTCCTCGACAAGAGATCGCCACGTGGCTGCAAACGCAATATCTGCGCGTTATGCGAAACGATCCAAACGCAATGGCACTAACGAAGGCCGGCCTTGATGAATGCAAACGCCTACTCGAAAATTTCACACTCGTGCAGCAAGTGAGTGATTGTAAGGACATGATCTTGTCGGGGCAGGCCCGTGACGCCAAAGTTCATTTTTACGAACGGTCTTTTCCGTTGCTCATCGCAACAAATGTGGCGCAGGCAAAGTCTTTTGAAGCAGCTGAAGGAGACAAATGACTCTTATGACCGATACTCCTGCCCACCAGCCTTACATCGGATCTGCTAGGCACATCTTCTAAGGAACCGTTTAGAACGCAAACGTTACTATTTGACCGTGGTTTTGACGGCATCCCAACAACCTTCTAAGCCGATCCTTACGTGAGGCAAACGCTCCCGGTGAGACTCACAACATAATCTTTGAGGGTATGTCGAGCAGATAATGCCGGCATCGCACGGCGTCCATCAGGATGATTGCTGCGGGTTTCGTTCGGTTCCCTTCGGAAAGCAGACTGGCGGCTCGGTCTGGTATGGTCCGGGCACCGCAGCCTTTCCGTCACTTGCCGGTCATCGTGCCGGTCACGCATGGGTACCGGACGAACTGACGCACGATGCATTCTTTCATCTGCGCTGGCGAATGCTCGGCCTTCCCGATGTCCATCACGCCACAGCCGATGCGTGTAGCTCGCATCCAACCCTGCGTCATACAGAGTCCACCGACCGGTCAACGCCGACTGCCGCGGCCGATCAAATGATGCTCTTCGCATCCGCTCGCTGGCCCTGATGTATCGCGCACCTGGCCTGACAGCCAACGACGCGCACGGGCCGTCCCGTCGCGCTAAGATGCAACGGCAGCGGATTCGGCGCCGCGACGCACGTCGCGTACCAGCCGCCCTCTTTTCCACCAGGAGTCGTCCCCATGTCCATCTCGATGTACCAGGCTTCGCTGCCCGTGCTGATCCGTGGCCTGACCAACCTGCAGCACATCCTCGGCAAGGCGCAGGCTCATGCGACCGAAAAGCAGATCGATCCGTCGGTGTTCGTCGGCGCCCGCCTGTACCCGGACATGCTGCCGCTCGTCCGCCAGGTCTACATCGCGACCGACACGGCCAAGGGCTGCGCCGCGCGCCTCGCCGATGTCGAGATCCCGAGCTACCCGGACGTCGAGCAGACCTTCGACGAACTGCACGCACGCATCCAGAAGACGATCGACTACCTGAAAAGCTTCGACGCCGCGCAGATCGACGGCAGCGAGGCGCGCCAGATCGTGCTGAAGATGCGCGTCGGCCCGATCGAGTTCAGCGGCCAGTCGTACCTGCTGAATTTCGTGCTGCCCAATTTCTTCTTCCACGTGACGACCGCGTACGACATCCTGCGCCACAGCGGCGTCGAGCTCGGCAAGCTCGACTACCTGGGCGGGCGCGACCAGCACACGTGACGCGCGGCCGGGCAAAGCCCGGCCTGCTACCGTCCGCACCCGGGCGCACCACGCGCGGCGGCCATGCCAGGCCTGCCGCGAAGGCCGGCCGCGGCGCTTTCCGGAGCGCTTGCCGGCCGCGCGCGGCCCATGCCAGCCGAAACGTCGTCCGGCTGGCGTAAAATACGCACTTTCCTCTTTCACGCCCCCTTATGACGCTCGCCTCCACGCTCGACATCATCGCCGAGCTGAAAGCCGGCCGGATGGTGATCCTGGTCGACGAAGAAGACCGCGAAAACGAGGGCGACCTCGTGATCGCCGCCGAATTCGTCACGCCGGAAGCGATCAACTTCATGGCCAAGTACGGCCGCGGCCTGGTTTGTCTGACGTTGACGCAGGAACGCTGCAAGCAGCTGCACCTGCCGCTGATGACCTACCGCAACGGCACGCAGTACGGCACCGCCTTCACGGTCAGCATCGAAGCGGCCGAAGGCGTGACGACCGGCATCTCGGCCGCCGACCGTGCGCGCACGATCGCCACGGCGGTCGCGCATGACGTGCGTCCCGAGCACATCGTGCAGCCGGGCCACGTGTTCCCGATCATGGCGCAGCCGGGTGGCGTGCTCGTCCGCGCGGGCCATACCGAGGCCGGTTGCGACTTCACCGCGCTTGCGGGCCTCACGCCGGCCGCGGTGATCTGCGAGATCATCAAGGACGACGGCACGATGGCGCGCCTGCCCGACCTGATCGAGTTCGCGCAGGAACACAACCTGAAGATCGGCACGATCGCCGACCTGATCCAGTACCGCAGCCGCACCGAATCGATCATCGAGCGGATCGCCGAGCGCACGATGCAGACCGCGCACGGCACGTTCCGCGCGGTGCTGTACCGCGACCAGCCGAGCGGCTCGCCGCACATCGCGCTGGTGCGCGGTGCGCCGTCGCCGGACGTCGATACGCCGGTGCGCGTGCACGAGCCGCTGTCGGTGCTCGACCTGCTCGAGACGGGCGTGTCGACGCACTCGTGGACGCTCGACGCCGCCATGCGCGAGATCGCGGAACGCGACCTCGGCGTGATCGTGCTGCTCAACTGCGGCGACACGAAGGAACACCTGATCGACGTCTTCAAGGCGTTCGACGAGGAAGAAAAGGCCGCTGCGCTCAAGCGCCGGCCGGTTGATTTCAAGACGTTCGGCATCGGCGCGCAGATCCTGCGCGATGTCGGCGTCAGCAAGATGCAGGTGCTGTCGAATCCGCGCAAGCTGGGCAGCATGTCCGGCTACGGCCTGGAAGTCACGGGCTTCATTCCGATGCCCGGCGGCGAAGCCAAGTCCTGCCCGGCGTCCAACGCGTAACCCGCCACGGCGCTTTCGCCCTATAACCGTTCATCCACACCACGGACAAGATCATGGAAATCGGACAATACCAACCGAATCTCGAAGGCGACGGCCTGCGTATCGGCATCGTGCAATCGCGCTTCAACGAGCCCGTGTGCAACGGCCTCGCCGACGCGTGCGTCGAGGAACTGGAACGCCTCGGCGTCACCGGTGAAGACGTGCTGCTCGTGTCGGTGCCCGGCGCGCTGGAAATCCCGCTCGCGCTGCAGAAGCTCGCGGAAAGCGGCCAGTTCGACGCGCTGATCGCGCTCGGCGCAGTGATCCGCGGCGAGACCTACCACTTCGAACTCGTGTCGAACGAGAGCGGCGCGGGCATCACCCGCATCGGCCTCGACTTCAACCTGCCGATCGCGAACGCGGTCCTGACGACCGAAAACGACGAGCAGGCCGTCGCGCGCATGACCGAAAAGGGTCGTGACGCCGCACGCGTCGCCGTCGAGATGGCCAACCTGACGATGGCACTCGACCAGCTCGGCGATGACGACGAGGACGAAGAGGAAGACGAAGACGACGAAGAGGAGCGCGCATGAAGAAGAGCGCCCGCCGACAATCGCGCGAGCTGGCGACGCAGGGGCTGTACCAGTGGCTGCTGTCGAACGCGTCCTCCGGTGAGATCGACGCGCAACTGCGCGGCGCGCTCGGCTACGACAAGGCTGACAAGGAGCTGCTCGAGGCGATCCTGCACGGCGTGATCCGCGAGCACGCGACGCTCGTCGAAGCGCTGACGCCGTCGCTCGACCGCCCGATCGAGCAGCTGTCGCCGGTCGAACGCGCCGTGCTGCTGATCGCGACGTTCGAGCTCACGCACCACGTCGAAACGCCGTACCGCGTGATCATCAACGAAGCTGTCGAACTCGCGAAGACGTTCGGTGGCTCCGACGGCTACAAGTACGTGAACGGCGTGCTCGACAAGCTCGCCGCGAAGCTGCGCCCCGCCGAAACGCAGGCGCGCCGCAACGGCTGAACCCGTTGGTCCGGAACGGGCGCGCATGCGCCCGTTTTTTCTTTTGCCTCGCCTCCCTCGCCCTGCCCGCCCGATGAATACCGCCACCGATTCGCTCGTCAGACTCGCCGCACGTGTCGACGCGATCCAGCCCTTCTACGTGATGGAATTGATGAAGGAGGCACAGCGTCTCGAGTCCTCCGGGCGCGATGTTATCCACATGGGCATCGGCGAGCCGGATTTCACCGCGCCGGAGCCGGTCGTCGAAGCGGCCGCGGCTGCACTGCGCCGCGGCGTCACCCAATATACGAGCGCGCTCGGCATTGCGCCGCTGCGCGAGGCGATCGCCGCGCACTACGCGCGCGCGTACGGCCTCACGATCAGTCCGGAACGGATCGTCGTGACGGCCGGCGCGTCTGCCGCGCTGCTGCTCGCGTGCCTCGCGCTCGTCGGGCGTGACGACGAGGTGCTGATGCCCGACCCGTCGTATCCGTGCAACCGGCACTTCGTCGCGGCGGCCGAAGGCCGTGCGGTGCTCGTGCCGAGCGGCCCGGACGCGCGCTTCCAGCTCACCGAGGATGACGTCCGTACGCGCTGGGGCGACCGCACGCGCGGCGTGCTGCTCGCGTCGCCGTCGAACCCGACCGGCACGTCGCTCGAACCCGACGAACTGAAACGGATCGTCGAAGCCGTGCGCGCACGCGGCGGCTTCACGATCGTCGACGAGATCTACCAGGGGCTCAGCTACGACGCGGCGCCCGTGTCGGCGCTGTCGTTCGGCGACGACGTCGTCACCGTGAACAGCTTCTCCAAGTATTTCAGCATGACGGGCTGGCGGCTCGGCTGGCTGGTCGTGCCGCCCGCGCTGGTCGGCACGTTCGAGAAGCTGGCGCAGAACCTGTTCATCTGCCCGTCCGCGCTCGCGCAGCACGCGGCGCTCGCGTGCTTCGAGCCGGCCGCGCTCGATATCTACGAAGCGCGCCGCCTCGAATTCAAGCGCCGCCGCGACTTCATCGCACCGGCGCTCGAGCGGCTCGGCTTCACGGTGCCCGTGATGCCGGACGGCGCGTTCTATGTCTATGCGCACTGCGGCGGCGTCGCCCACCCGGCAGCCGGCGACAGCGCCGCACTCACGACGGCGATGCTGCACGACGCGGGCGTCGTGCTGGTGCCCGGCATGGACTTCGGCGTCCATGCGCCACGCGACTATATCCGCCTGTCCTATGCGACCGCCTACTCGCGGCTCGAGGAAGCGGTCGACCGACTCGCGACGCTGTTCGGGCAGCACTGACACGCGGCGGTGCGGCGGCCATTCCGCGTACCGTAAAAACAAAAAGGCACCCGGATCGGGTGCCTTTTTCCTTTCCTGCCTGCCGGAGCGATGCGTAAGTTACGCGCCCAGCTCCGAATGGTCGCTGTGCGCCTGCTTCGCGGTATCGACGCTCGCGTCGTCCTGCGACGTGGCTTCCTTCGATGCCGTCGACTTCGCCGACGTTTCGAGCGTCGCATGCACGCGCTTCGCGCCGCCTGCGGCTGCCGTCACGGCAGCGGCCGTGACGATCGGCTTCGCCGGTGCCTGCGGTGCATTGACCGGCACGCTACGGCCACGCGCGACGTCACGCAGGCGACCGCGCTCGGCCATCACCTTCGAACCGTAGCCGTTGTCCTCGGGGTTCGTCGAGCCGTTGTACATGCGCAGGCCCGTCGCGAGCGAGCCGCCACGTGCGATGCAGTCCTTCAGCACGAGTGCGCCGACCTGGAGGTTCGCGAGCGGCTGCAGCGCGGTATCG
This sequence comes from Burkholderia lata, assembly GCF_000012945.1. Lineage (NCBI taxonomy): Bacteria > Pseudomonadati > Pseudomonadota > Betaproteobacteria > Burkholderiales > Burkholderiaceae > Burkholderia > Burkholderia lata. Next base: position 978,072 of record NC_007510.1, on the reverse strand, counting down.
GTGCCGCCGAAATACTCGAACTTGTCGGAATGGACCTTCGACATGACCTGCATCAGGCCCTTCGCGCCGACGCCGCTTTCCGCGTACGGGTTGAAGCCCGATTCGATCGCCATCACGGACAGCAGCAGCAGCGGATCGAGGCCGACGTCACGGCCGGTCTGGAACGCAGCCTTGACGAGCTGGCCAAGCGGCTCCTGGGCGACACGGTAACGGCGCGACAGGTAGGTCGCGACGAGCGCCTGTTCGCGATTCGATGCGAGCGCACGGTCGTCACGCGCATCGGCTGCCACGCGCTGGGTCGGGATCAGCTTCGCAAGCGCGACGGGCGACGGGCCGTTACGGGCCGGATCGGACGCATCGCCCTGCGCGGCGGCGGCTTCCGGTGCGACGTCGAGGCCGACCGCAAGCGCGTCCGTTTCGGGGCTGTTGTCTTCCTGCTGCGGCTGCGCGCCGGCGGGCGCGAAGTTCGGCAGCGGATGGCCGGTCAGCAGACGGGCCGGGCCAGCTTGCACGGCCGCGGATACGACCGGCATCAGCTTCGCGGCAAGCGTGCCGCGGACGGTTGGCAGCAGCCACAGTGCAAGTGCAACTGCGACAGCGAGACAGCCGACAACGCTGAAAAGATGGTGACTGACACGCGTCCCGCGACGCAGCATGCTGCGCACGAACTGCGCATGCTGCTCACTAGGACGCCACGATAACCAAGCGTTCATTCAGATCATCTCCCATGAACATGACTCGTGCGGCTCGCTCAGCTCGATGGCGAGACAGGTAACGCGCCGCGGAATCACGACGCCGCACGCTTTGGTTGGGGCGTGCAAGCATCGGGGAAACGGTATAAGTACCGTTCGAGGCCACGGTGTAAGAGGGCCGGCGCCTTCGCACACTGGGCGAGGCGGGCATACGCGGTGGCACCCACGTAAAAAACCAGCGTCTGGTGGCGCTGGCCGGGACTACAACTCAAGCCGTCGGATACGCCGTGCAGGATTCGGCGGACGGTGACGCGCTGCGTCAAAGATCGGTGATTGGCGGCTCGAAGCCTTTTACCCTGCAGCCAATGTGAGCGGATTCTAGCAGGGTTTTATAGATCGTCAACACTATAAAACATTGAAATCATAACAAAAAGTAATTTAACGGCGCTCTTCAGATCGCAAGCCCCGTGCCGTAGGGGGTTTGCGCGCAGTCGACTTTTTTCTCCGCCGGGCGGGCATGCGGCGGCGCGGGTAAAATCGTCGGTCGATTCGGGGTCACAGCCAGCCGCTGTGCCCACCCATCGCTGCCCGCCTGGCGGGTGGCCCGGACCATCTTCATGAAATACAAAGACTTACGCGATTTCATCCAGCGCCTCGAGGCGCTCGGCGAACTGCGGCGCGTCACGCAGCCCGTGTCGCCCGTGCTCGAAATGACCGAGCTGTGCGACCGCGTGCTGCGCGCCGGCGGCCCTGCGCTGCTGTTCAACGCACCGACTGGCTACGACTTCCCGGTGCTGGGCAACCTGTTCGGCACGCCGCGCCGCGTCGCGCTCGGCATGGGCGTCGATGCGGGCGACGACGCCGCGCTCGATTCGCTGCGCGATCTCGGGCGCCTGCTGTCCGCGCTGAAGGAACCCGATCCGCCGAAGAGCCTGAAGGACGCCGGCAAGCTGCTGTCGCTCGCGAAGGCCGTGTGGGACATGGCGCCGAAGTCGGTATCGTCGCCACCGTGCCAGGAGATCGTCTGGGAAGGCGCCGACGTCGACCTGAACCGGCTGCCGATCCAGACCTGCTGGCCCGGCGACGCAGGGCCGCTCGTCACGTGGGGCCTGACGGTCACGCGCGGGCCGAACAAGTCGCGGCAGAACCTCGGGATCTACCGTCAGCAGCTGATCGGCCGCAACAAGCTGATCATGCGCTGGCTCGCGCATCGCGGCGGCGCGCTCGACTTCCGCGAATTCGCGCTGCAGAACCCCGGCAAGCCGTATCCGGTCGCGGTCGTGCTCGGCGCCGATCCGGCCACGACGCTCGGCGCGGTGACGCCCGTGCCCGATTCGCTGTCCGAGTACCAGTTCGCCGGCCTGCTGCGCGGCAGCCGCACGGAGCTCGCGAAGTGCCTGACGCCCGGCGTCGACACGCTGCAGGTGCCCGCGCGCGCGGAGATCGTGCTCGAAGGCTTCATCTATCCGCAGGAAGGCGCCCCCGCCCCTGCTCCGGCCGGCGCACCGCCGCGCCCGGCCGGCAACGCATCGGCCAAGTACGAGCACGCGCTCGAAGGCCCGTACGGCGACCACACCGGCTATTACAACGAGCAGGAGTGGTTCCCGGTGTTCACCGTCGAGCGCATCACGATGCGCCGCGACGCGATCTACCACTCGACCTACACGGGCAAGCCGCCTGACGAGCCCGCGGTGCTCGGCGTCGCGCTCAACGAGGTGTTCGTGCCGCTGCTGCAGAAGCAGTTCACCGAGATCACCGACTTCTACCTGCCGCCCGAAGGCTGTAGCTACCGGATGGCCATCGTCCAGATGAAGAAGAGCTACGCGGGCCACGCGAAGCGCGTGATGTTCGGCGTGTGGAGCTTCCTGCGGCAGTTCATGTATACGAAGTTCATCGTGGTCGTCGACGAGGACGTGAACATCCGCGACTGGAAGGAAGTGATCTGGGCGATCACGACGCGCGTCGACCCCGTGCGCGACACCGTGATGGTCGACAGCACGCCGATCGACTATCTCGACTTCGCGTCGCCGGTCGCCGGCCTCGGTTCGAAGATGGGGCTGGACGCGACCAACAAGTGGCCCGGCGAGACCAACCGCGAATGGGGCCGCCCGATCGAGATGGATGCGGCCGTGAAGGCGCGCGTCGACCGGCTCTGGCAGGAGATCGGTCTCTGACACCATGCGGCCGGCGCCTGCCGGCCCGTGGACTGCCATCGCGACAAGAACAACGAAGATGACTTTTCCGCCCGCCTCCATGCTGTCCGACGGTTTTTTTCTGTCGCTGTCGTTGTGTCTCGACATCGGCCTCGTGAACGTCGCGATGCTGTCGCTGACGCTGTCGCACGGCTTCCGGCCGGGCTTCTGGCTCGGCATCGGCTCGTGTGTCGGCGATCTCGTCTATGCGGCGCTGGCGCTCGCAGGGATGGCCGTGCTGCTGCAATTCGAGCCGGTGCGCTGGATCGTGTGGATCGGCGGCGGTGCCGTGCTGCTGTTCCTCACGTGGAAGATGGCGCGCGAAGCGCTCACGCCGGCCAAGGCGGCCGGCGACGATGCCGAGGACGCGCCGCAGCCGCGCGCCAGCGCACGACGCAGTTTCCTGCGCGGGATGCTGCTCGCGATGTCGTCGCCCAGCGCGATCCTGTGGTTCGCGGCGGTCGGCGGCGCGCTGATCGCGAAGACCGGCGCGACCACGCCGGCGACCGCGTCGGTGTTCCTGTCGGGCTTTTTCCTCGGCGGCCTCGCGTGGACCCTCTTCATGTGCACGCTCGCGAGCCAGGGCCGCAAGCGCGCGGGCGCCGGGCTGATGCGCGCGTGTCACATCGCGTCGGCGCTGCTGTTCGCGTATTTCTCGTACAGCGTGATCGTCGGCGGCTACCGCGACCTGATCGTGCACGCGGCGTAATCGAAGCCGGCCTGCACGGGTAGCTCACCGAGGTCAGGCCACGGCTCCAAAGAAAAAACGGCGCAGCGCCCCTCGCGGGACGTTGCGCCGTTTTGCCAAGCGCGGTCAAGCCGCGCGGCACGAATCAGCGACGCCAGTAGCCGTGATGGCCCCAGCCGCCACCATAGTAGCCATGACGCCAGTACGGACGGCCATAGTAGCCGCCGACCACCACTGCGGGCGGCGGCGCGTAGTAGGCCGGCGCCGGTGCGTAATAGACGGGCGGAGGCGGCGGCGCGTAGTACACGGGCGGCGGCGGTGCATAGACGGGATACGCGGGCGCGACCGGGATACCGATGCCGACCCCGATCGACACGTGAGCCTGCGCAGCGCTTGCGGCACCCAGGCCCAGCGCGGCGGCGGCGATGAACGGAATGAGCTTTTTCACTTCGATTCTCCTGCTGGAGCGGTATTTTATGCGCCCCTGTCGGCAACGGCGGACATGCACGTCGCATGGAAGCAATGTAGCGAAAACCCGCCCCACGCGTATCGTGCATTTGTTGCAAATTGCAATTGCACGCGGGCGACGGCACCGTGCGGCGTGGCTCGCTGCACCGGCGGGGACCCTTGCGGATCGAGCGATTCCGTCCGACGAGTCGGGTCGCAACATCATGGCCGGTCAGTCTTACCGGATACAGCGCACGCTGCGGGCACGCGACCGTAATGAACGATTACAAATTTGAGACAAGATGCCGACATTTCAAGCCGGATACGGGTGCGATATGTTTCGGGGTCGGATTCCACGATCGTGAATCGACCGTGACGCCGGGCGCCGATACACGCGTCGAGCGCACCGCATGCCGGTAATTCACGCCCCTGTCCGCACGGACAGGGGCCTTTCGCGGCCTCGCCGTCATTCCTGCGATACTGGCGGTTGCTTCGTTTTCGCTTACGTCCGCTGCCATGTCCCTCCCCGACACACCCCGCCTCGGCTTCATCGGCGCCGGCCGTCTCGCGCGCTGCGTCGCGCAGCGCTTCGCGCAGGCCGGCTTTCCAGTCGTCGCGATCGCGAGCCGCACGCCCGCGTCGGCCGCGGCGCTCGCCGCGCGCATCGACGGCTGCCAGGCGGTCGACACGCCGCAGCAGGTTGCCGACGCCGCGGACCTGATCTTCCTGACGGTGCCCGACGACCATCTCGCGTCGACCGCCGCGGCGCTGCACTTCGACGCGTCGCGCGCCGCGCGGCAAGCCGTCGTTCACTGCAGCGGCGCGTCGGCGGTCGCCCTGCTCGATCCGGCGAAGCAGCAAGGCGCGGCCACCGGCGGCTTCCATCCGCTCTACCTGTTCGGCGGCACCGACGCCGACCTCGCCCGCATCGACGGCTGTTCGGTCACGATCGAAGCCGACGGCGCATTGCATGAGACGCTGATGCGACTTGCTGCCGCACTCGGCTGCCATCCGTTGTCGATTCCGGCCGGCGGCCGGATGCTCTATCACGCGGCCGCGCACTACGCGGCGAGCTTCGCGCTGTGCGGGCTGGCGGAGGCCGTCGAGCTGTGGCGCGGCCTCGGATTCGACGAAGACGCCGCGCTGCGCGCGCTGCTGCCGATGCTGGCCGGCACGATCGAGACCGCGCGCGACAAGGGGCTCGCGAACGCGCTCTCCGGCCCGGTGTCGCGCGGCGACACGGGCATCGTCGAACGCCAGTTGGCACTGCTTGAAACGCGCGGCGGCGATCACGCGACGCTGTACGCGCTGCTGACGCGCCGCGCAGTCGCGCTCGCGGCGCAACGCGCCACGCCGCCGACGTCGCTGCCGGCGCTCGCCGAAGCCGTCGAAACGTCGCTCGCGCGCACGGCCGCGCACCCCTCCCCGTCGCGAGACGAGGCGTGATAAGGTGTCGGCCGATGCGCCGCCATCCGGCGTTGGCGGCCGCACGCTACTGACTGTATAAAAAGGATGCCAACGATGTTCGGCGAGATCGCCCGTTTTCTGCTCAATACCGTCTTCACGCTGTTCGGCGCCGCGCTGATCCTGCGCGTCTGGATGCAGGCCGTCCGCGTGCCGCCGTACAACCCCGTTACGCAGGCCGTGCTGCAGGCGACCAACTGGCTCGTGCTGCCGCTGCGCCGCGTGATCGCCGGCGTACGCGGCATCGACTGGGCCAGCGTGGTCGCCGCGCTGCTCACCGCGCTCGTCTACGTCGTGCTGATGGTCGTGATGGCCGGCTTCGACCCGGCCTCGGTGATCGCGACGCTCGTCGTGGTCGCGCTGCTCACCGTCGTGAAGTGGGCGCTCAATCTCGTGATCTGGATGACGATCCTGATGGCGCTGCTGTCGTGGCTCAACCCGCGTTCGCCGGCGATGCCGATCCTCTTCCAGCTCACCGCGCCGTTCCTGAATCCGCTGCGCCGCATCATCCCGAACCTCGGCGGCATCGACCTGTCGCCGATCCTGCTGTTCGTGATCGTGCAGGTGCTGCTGATGATCGTCACGCGTGCCGCCGTGTCGCTGACGATGTTCGGGATCTGACGCCGTACCCTACGCCGCCGGCCCCTGCGCCGGCGGTGCGCCGAGCGTGTCGATCACGCCGAAGCGCGCCGGCATCATCGCGTAGCACACGCGCACCTTCTCGTGCGACAACCGGTCGAGCAAGCGCTGCGCCTCGTCCTCGGTGACGATGAATTCGACCTCGATCGCAAGCGACCCCTGCAGTTCGAAGAAGCGGTCCTCGTGCAGCACGCGATGCTGGCCGAACCCGGCCATCGCGCGAAACGCGGAACCGCCCGCGACGCCCATCCGGTTCGCCTCCTCCAGCAGCCATTCCCATAGCGGTTTCCAGTGCAGCCGGTGCTTCTCGTGCACATAGAAGCGCAGGAAGATCTTGTCCATCGCACCCTCCGATGGCGGCACGCTCAGGCCGCCGCGAGCCACGCGCGCGCGGTCCACATGCCGAGCGCCGTCAGCGCGAACGATCCAGTCAAGTGTAGGGCAGCCACCGCAAACGCCCATCCGAATTCGCCCTGCACCGCATGCGTCATCACTTCGACCGAATAGGTCGAGAACGTCGTGAGGCCGCCGAGAAAGCCCGTGATCACGAACAGCCGCCACTCGGGCGGGAGCCCGACGCGGGTCGTGAACACGACGGCGGCGATGCCGATCACGTAGCCGCCGATCAGGTTCGCGGCGAGCGTGCCGAGCGGCACCGCGGGAAAAAATTCGTTGAGCGCGAGACTCAGGAACCAGCGCAGCAACGCGCCGAGCCCGGCGCCGACGAAGATCGCGACGATCGAATAGAACAAGGGCGCTCCCGGTCGATGATGCGGCTGGAGTCAGCCGCCGGCCCCCGATTGCCCGGGGCGTGGTCCGCTCCCGGACGCTTGTGGCGCGTGCGCGGGCGGCACACGCTGAACTGTATGCGGATTCACCGCGCCCCTGCAACGGCGACCGTCTGCAGGATGCCGGCCCGTTCGGATCGTCTTGCCCGCCCGCAGGCTCACGCGCTTGGCCAGGCCGCGTCGAGCGCGCTCAGCGTCGCCAGCGCGCCGCCCTTCAAGCCGATCACGTCCGCACGACGCGCATGCGCTTCGCGAGCGTTGATGCGGATCACGTCGGCGCCGAGGCGTTCGCTCAGCAGGCGCACGGTCGGGATCGCGGTGCCCGCGCCGATCTCCACCACGGCGACGCGCCCGGCCTGCGCGAGCCAGTCTTCCAGCGCACGCTCCTGCGCGTCGTAGCGCGCACCAAGCCAGCCGGTATCGCCGAACATCAGGATGTTCGGCCGCGCGAGGCCGCCGCAGTGCGGGCACCGCGGCATGTCACCGACGAGGCGGCAGGTGGCTTCGTCGACGTCCGGTACGAACGGCGCCGCCTCCCATGTATCGTCCGAACAGGGACGCAGGCACTGCATCGCATGGATCGAGCCGTGGATCTCGACGATCCGCGCCGGATCGAAGCCGGCTTTCTGGAACTGGCCGTCGACATTGCTCGTCAGCACGAAGCCGCCGTTCGGCATCGCGTCGATCCAGCGGCGCAGGATCGCGAAGCCCGCATGCGGCACCGTCGCACGATAGAGCGCGAGGCGGTGTCCGTAGAAGCCCCACGCGAGTTGCGCGCGCGCACGGAACGCGTGCGGCGAGGCGATCTCGTGGAATTCGAAACGCTCGTGGCGCAGCGCCGGATACGCACGCCAGAAGCCGTCCGTACCGCGAAAATCGGGCAACCCGGAATCGACGCCGATACCGGCACCGGCCGTCACGAGCAATGCGTCGGCGCGCGCGAGCGCAGCAACGGCGGAAGCGACGAGGTCGGCCGGCAGTTGCGCGGCGGCGGCCGCAGCGGTGGAGTCCACGGAATCGGAAAGCGGCATGATGGGGCGGCGATAGCGTCGGGCGGTGCGCGAGTGGCGTCGCGATCATACGCCGGTTCGCGCGCGGCGCGGCATGCGCGATGCAACGGCATGACGCGATGCTCGCCCGGCCGCGGTCGGCGCGGGCGTCCGACCGATACAGGGAGGCGCCGCAGCCGGGTGCCTCCCCGCCTGATCAGCTATCCGAATCGTCCTGTGCGACCGGAATGTCGTCGGCCGCGAAATAGACCGGCTTGCCGAGCTGCCTGGCAAGACCGACGTCCATGTCCGCCCCGCGCGACGCGCCGTCGATACGCAGCACCGCATCGCAGCGGCGCAGCAGCCGGTGCGCGGCCGGATACAGGAACGCCTCGCTGATCGCGTCGCCGACCTGTCGCGACCCGGCCGCGACGGCAAGCGGCAGCGACACCCACTCGCCGATCATCGGCATGTGTCCACGGCGATACACGGCGAGCGCCGCCTCCTCCAGCCGGTGCAGGTTCGCGGCGATGCGCGCGGGGTCGCCGTCCGTGCCGCTGCGATAAGGGCCGGCGACCAGCACGAGCAGCGGCGTCATGACGGGCGCGCGCCGGCGGTTTCCCGCAGCGCGACGTACTGGAGCAGCATGATCGTCTTCCCGTCGACGATCTCGCCGCGCTCGATCGCGTCCAGCGCCGCCGGCAGCGGCATCTCGACGACCTCGAGATCCTCGCCCTCTTCCGCGACGCCGCCGCCATCGCCGGTGCGCAACGATGCGTCGTATTCACCGACGAAGAAGTGCAGCTTCTCCGTCACCGAGCCCGGGCTCATGAACGCCTCGAATACCTTGCGCACGCCGCGCACGCGATAGCCGGTCTCCTCCTCGGCCTCCGCGCGGATGCGCGCTTCGGGCGTCGCGTCGTCGAGCAGGCCGGCGGCGGCCTCGAGCAGCATGCCGTCATGCCCGCTGACGAACACCGGCATCCGGAACTGCCGCGTCAGCAGCACGTCGCCCGTCTCGGCATTGCGCAGCAGGATCGTCGCGCCATTGCCGCGATCGTAGGTCTCGCGGCTCAGGCGCTGCCACGTTCCGTCGCGGCGCAGGAAATCGAACGTCACCTTCTTCAGCACATACCAGTCATCGGACAGCACCGTCGTATCGACGATGCGGACACGGTCCCGCGTTGCAGCCATCCCAGCCTCCGGTTCGACAAAAGACGGCGCCCATGGTAACGTGCATATTCGTGCAACTTCAAGAAAATTCGTGCAGACACGATGTTGACGACACAACGCAAGAAAGCGATCCTCGACGCACTCGCGCGCGACGGCCAGGTGCTGGCGGTCGAGCTGAGCGCGCAATTCGGCGTGTCCGAAGACACGGTCCGCCGCGACCTGCGCGAGCTCGCGGCCGAAGGCCTGCTGCAGCGCGTGCATGGCGGCGCGCTGCCGGCGTCGCCGGCCATTGCGCCGTTCGCGCAGCGCGAGGCGCTCGAGACGGCGGAAAAGCGGCGCATCGCGCGGCGGGCCGCGGAGATGATCGCGCCCGGGCAGGTAGCGATCGTCGACGGCGGCACGACCTCGGCGCTGCTCGTCAGCCAGTTGCCGGCCGACCTGCGTGCGACGATCGTCACGCACAGCCCGAGTGTCGCGGTGGCGCTGGCCGCGCATCCATCGATCGACGTGATCCTGATCGGCGGGCGGCTCTACAAGCATTCGATCGTCGCCGTCGGCGCGGCGGCGATGGAAGGCATTGCGCGCATCCATGCGGACCTGTACTTCATGGGCGTCACGGGCGTGCATCCGGTCGCGGGGCTCAGCACCGGCGATTTCGAGGAAGCGGCGATCAAGCGCGCGCTCGCCGAACGCGCGGCCGAGACGGTCGTGCTCGCGTCGCAGTCGAAGCTGCGCGCGGCGTCGCAGTTCGTGATCGGCGAGCTCACGCTGGCGCACACCGTGGTGGTCGAAAAGGAAACCGACGCCGCGCTGACGAAGCCTATTGAGGCGGCAGGCGTGACGGTCGTGCGCGCGTAGCGGCGGCGGGGTGCGCCCGCGCGGGGTGTGCGGGGTGTGCGGGGTGTGCGGGGTGTGCGGGGTGTGCGGGGTGTGCGGGGTGTGCGGGGTGTGCGGGATGTCCCGGATGTCCCGGATGTCCCGGATGTCCCGGATGTCCCGGATGTCCCGGATGCACCGAAACACGCCCGCCGACTCAGCAGCGGTCTTCCATCACACCACCGCTGAGCCCATGTCAGCGTGCTGACAGCGTCCGCTTGCTAACATGGGCGCACGCCCAACCGCCACGCGCCGCCCGCCCGATGCCCCCGCCCTCCGCCGCCACCTCACCTGCACCGCCAGCAGGCGACGCACCACCACCCGGCGTCCTCGCGCTGTTCATCGCGTTCTCGCAGATCGGCCTGACCAGCTTCGGCGGCGGGCTCAGCGGGCGGATGATGCGCGACTTCGTCTACGAGCGGCGCTGGCTCGACGAGGAGGCGTTCCTCAACGGCCTCGCGCTGTCGCAGGCGCTGCCGGGTGTCAACGTGAAGAACCTCGCGATCTGGATCGGCTACCGGCTCGCCGGATGGCGCGGCGCGGTGGCCGGCTTCACCGGCATCATCGCGCCGCCGGCCGTGCTGATCGTGCTGTTCGGCATCGCGTTTTCGACCCTCACGCGCTTTCCGCTCACGCATGTCGCGCTCGCCGGCGCGGCGGCGGCAGCGATCGGGCTGTCGATCTCGATGGCGATCACCGCCGTGCGCCGGCTGCCACGCCGCGCGCTGCCGTTTGCGGTGATGGCGCTCACCTTCGTGTCGGTGGCCGTGCTGCACTGGCCGCTCGTGTGGACCGTGCTGGTCGGCGGCACGCTGAGCGTCGCGCTCGAATATCGCCGCACGGCCGCGACGCCAGCCGGGAACGACACGCCATGACCGTATCGCAACGCTACGCCGCGCTGTTCGGCGTATTCGCGCCGCTGTCGATCGCGACGATCGGCGGCGGACAGGCGATCATCGCCGACATCCAGCGGCAAGTGGTCGACGTGCATCACTGGATGACCGCCACGCAATTCGTGAACGATTTCGCGATCGCGCGGATGGCACCGGGCCCCGGCTCGCTGCTGGCGACGCTGATCGGCTGGCAGGTGGCCGGCTTCTGGGGTGCGGTGATCGCGACGCTCGCGCTGTTCGGCCCGACTGCTTTCCTGATCTACGGCGTCGCGCATCTGTGGCGGCGGCACCAGGGTGCACGCTGGCAGATCGCGCTCGAGGCCGGCCTGCGCCCGGTCGCGGCCGGCATGATCCTCGCGTCGGTGTGGGTGCTGCTGCAGGCGCTCGACGGCGGCTGGGCCGCGCGCGCGATCGCGGTCGCGTCGACGCTGTGCGTGATGTATACGCGCGTTCATGCGCTGCTGCTGATCGCGATCGGCGCGCTGCTGCTGGTCGGCGTGCACACGCTCGGCATGTGACGCGCGGCAACGCGGCGTGCGCGGGCGGCCGCGAACGACGCAGCCGATATCCGCCCAGCGGCGCGAGCGCCTCCGCACGCTGTCAGCCGCTTGTGCGCCCGGCTCGCGCAACCCGTCGCCTAGACGCCGCGAAACACCGGCGCGCGGCGCGCCGCAAACGCGCGCAACCCTTCGCTGAAGTCCGCGCCTTCGCACGCTTGCCGGCGCAGCTCGGCAATCCGTTCGAAAGCGTCGGCCGGCAACGGCCGCGCGTCCTGCAGCACGCGCAACTGCTCCTTCACCGCGTGCACCGCGAGCGGCGCCTTCGCAGCAATCGTGCGCGCAACGTCGAGCGCCGCATCGTCGACACCGCCCGCGTCGGCCAGCCGGTTCACGAGCCCGTGATGCGCGGCGCGCTCCGCATCGAGCGGCTGCGCGCAGAAGAACATCTCCTTCAGCACGTGGATCGGCAGGTTGTCGTAGAAGCGCAGCAGGCCGCTCGTCGAATACGGCAGGCCGATGTTCGCGGGCGTCATCGCGAAACGCGCGTCGCGCGCCGCGACCACCAGGTCGCAGCTCATCACCAGATCGACCGCCCCGCCCCACGCCGAGCCCGCCACCGCCGCGATCACCGCGCCCGGGTAGGTCCGCACGCGTCGCAGCGCCCGTTCGAGCGGCTTGCCGTACGCAAGCGGATCGCGATCGTCGGCCAGTTCTCGCAGGTCGTGCCCCGCACTCCACACGTCGCCGCTGCCGTCGTTCGACAGGATCACGACGGGCGGCGGACGGTGTTCGGCCAGCGCGTCGAGGCACGCGACGAGCGCATCGAGCAATGGCGCGTCGAGCGCATGGCGTCGCGCCGGATTCGCGAACCGCACACGCGCGATCCGCTCGCCGACCATGTCGACCGTCACGTGCGACGCGCTGTCGTGTTTCGTCGTGTCGCTCATTGCACGGCCTCCGCCACGGCTTCCGCCTGGAAGATCGCGCGCTCGGCCAGCAGTGTGTCGATCGCGTCGTCGCCATAGCCCGCTTCGCGCAGCACGTCGACCGTATGCTCGCCGAGCAGCGGCGGCGCATGGCGCGTGCGCGGCGTCGGCATGTCGTCACCCATCCCGCCGAGCGGCGTCACGACCTGGCGCAGCGTGCCGAGCGTCGGGTGCGCGACCGGCTCGACCAGCCCGCAATGCGCGAGCTGCGGGTCGTCGAACACTTCGTCGAGCGTGTTGATCGGCCCGGCCGGCAGCCCGGCGTCGACGAAACGCTGCGTCCATTCGCGCTTGCCGCGCGTGCGCAGCCGGCTTTCGAGCAACGCTTTCAGGTCGTCGCGGTGCGCGACACGCGCGTCGTTGGTGGCGAAACGCGGATCGTTCGGCAGCTCGGGCAGATCCAGCAACTGGCACAGCCGCAGCCACATGTCGGTCGTGATCGGCGCGAGGTTGAGCGGCCCGTCGGCCGTCTCGAACACGCCGTACGGTGCGATCACCGCATGCGCATTGCCGGTGCGGCGCGGCACGTCGCCGAGGCTCAGGTAGCGTTGCCCGTGCACGCTCAGCAGCGACACGAGGCTTTCGAGCAGCGACGTGCCGACATGCTGCCCGCGCCCCGTGCGCTCGCGCTCGTAAAGCGCGGCCATCACGCCGGTCGCGACCCACATCCCCGAGCTGAGATCGCCGATCGCGGTGCCCGTGCGGGTCGGCTCGCCGTCGGGAAAACCGGTGAGGCTCATCAGCCCCGCATAACCCTGCGCGATCTGGTCGAAGCCCGGCCAGTCGCGCAACGGGCCGCGCGGGCCGAACGCGGTGACGCTGCCCATCACGAGCCGCGGATCGCGCGCGCTCAGCGTCGCATAGCCGAGCCCCATCGCATCCATCGTGCCGGCCTTGAAATTCTCGATCACGACGTCGGCCTGCGCGATCAGCCGCCGCACGACGTCGAGGCCGGCCGGCTGCCGGAAATCCACGCAGATGCCGCGCTTGTTGCGGTTGCAGGAGAGGTAGTACGTGCTCACGCCGCGATCGAACGGCCCCCATGCGCGGCTCATGTCGCCGTGCGGCCCCGACTCGACCTTGATCACGTCGGCGCCGAGATCGGCGAGCACCATCGAGCAGAACGGCCCCGACAGCGCGCGGCTCAGATCGACGACCCTGATTCCTTGTAATGCCTGCATTCCGGACTCCTGATATTGATGACTGGGTGTGGCTTGTTGCCGAACGATCGCGGCGTGCCGCTCATTCGGGCAGCGTCTGGTGGCGGGTTTCGACCGCGAACGGCAGGATCAGGATGCCGAGCCCGAACACGGCCGCGGTCCATGCGACCGGCACGCCGAGCGATCCGTAACCGTGTATCGCGGCGCCGAGCAGGAAGTTCACGCCCGCGCCGATGAAGCGGCCGACCGACGCGTTGAACGCGAACGCGGTGGCCCGCACGCGCGTCGGGTACTGCTCGGGCAGCCACAGCGAGAAGATCGCGAAATTGCCGCCGAAGAAACCGAGGAACGCGAGCGACACCATGAACGCCGCGAGCCCGTTCGGCTGGTAGAACGCCCAGCCGAACGCAAACACGATCGATGCGGCCATGCCCGCGAAATACACGCCGAGCGCAGTGCGGCGGCCGAGCCGTTCGGACAGCCAGGGCGCAACCAGGCAGCCGGCGATCGTCGCGCACGACAGGATCGCCGCGCCGATCGATGCCAGCCGCATCGCGCCGATGTGATCGATGCCCGCGCGCGCCGCCAGCGTGCTGACCGCACTCGCCTCGTAGACGGAGCCGGCCCACAGCCCGACGATCGCGACGCCGACGAGGCTCGCGCTCGTCACCGTGCGGCGCAGGAAGGCCGGCGCGAAGATCTCGCGCATCGGATGGGCGCGTCGTGCGTCGGCCACGTCGCCGTCGCGTGCGTCATGCCGGCGCCACTGGCCGGGCTCCTTCACGCGCATCACGGTGAACACCGCGAGCAGCGCCGGCGCGAGCCCGCACAGGAACATCGCGCGCCAGCCGTAGGTCGCACCGATCGTGTAGTTCAGGCACGCCGCGATGAAGAAGCCGAAGTAGTAGCCCGTCTGCAGGTAGCCGGCGCCCATCTTGCGACGGTCTTCCGGCCAGCTCTCGGCGACGTAGGTGCCCGCCAGCGCCCATTCGCCGCCGACACCGATCCCGGCGATCAGCCGGCACGCGGCCAGTGCCCACACGTCGTGCACGAATGCGGCCGCGCCGGTGAACACCGAGTAGATCAGGATGCTCGCGGCGAGCGTACGAACGCGGCCGAAGCGGTCGGCGAGCGGCCCCCAGATGAACGACAGCCCCCAGCCGATCAGGAACAGCGCGAACAGGATCGAGCCGTACATCCCGAGATTCGCGGGCGTCGCCGCGATGCCGGACGCCGGCAGCAGCTCGGTCAACGCGGGAATCAGCACCAGCGCGTAGATCACCGAATCCACGCCGTCGAGCACCCAGCCCGCGTACACGGCCCAGAAGCCCTTGACCTGCTCGCGCGTGAGCGGCGTGCGCCGCGGCTTCGCGCCGGCCGCCGGCGCGTCGATCGCCTTGAACATCTTCGTCTCCTTGCCGGCGAGGCCGGCGCTTTTGCCGCGTCCGGTCCGGGATGGCCGGGAGGCTGGCTCTTTTGTGAGACGAGTATAGAAACACCATCGATCGGAGAAAAATATGATATTCATCTTGCTCGATCGGATTGGCTTATGGCTCGAATCGGGAGGCGGCGGCGATGGACTTGAGGCAGTTGCGCTATTTCGTGAAGGTCGTCGAATGCGGCAACGTCACGCATGCGAGCGAGGCGCTGCATGTCGCGCAGCCGGCGGTCAGCCAGCAGATGCGCAATCTCGAACAGGATCTCGGGATGCAGTTGCTCGAACGCAGCGTGCGCGGCGTTGCGCCCACCGCCGCCGGCCGCACGCTGTACCAGCACGCGCTCGAGCTGCTGCGCCAGGCCGACGGCACGCGCGAGTTGCTGCGCCGCGACGCCGACACACCGCAGGGCCGCGTGACGGTCGGGATGCCGTCGAGCACCGCGCGCGTGCTGGCCATTCCGCTCGCCCGCGCGGTGCGCGACCGCTATCCGGGCATCATGCTGGAGCTGATCGAGGCGCCGAGCGCCGATCTCGACACGTTGCTCGAACGCACGCGGCTCGATCTCGCGATCGTCGTCGACGCGGTCGACACGCGCGGCATCGCGATCCACCGGCTGCTGACGGAAACGCTGTACCTGATCACGTGGCCCGGGTTCCAGGTGCCGGGCGATCCCGTGCCGCTCGACGCGATCGCGCAGATGCCGCTCGTACTGCCGAGCGCGCCGAACACGATCCGCAACCGCGTCGACTGGGCGATGCGCGAGGCCGGGCTGTCGTACGAGATCAGCTTCGAGGCGAGCTCGACCGGGCTGCTGTTCGCGGCCGTGATGGCGCAGCTCGGCGTGACGATCCTGCCGTGGACGGCCGCGCACGTCGAGATCGAGGAGCGCAAGCTCAAGCTGTCGACGGTCGCGCATCGGCTGTTCGCGCGCGACCTGTCGCTGTGCTGGCACGATACGGCGCTCGTCAGCAACGCGGTGCAGAAAGTGAAAGCCGAGATCGTCCGGCTGTTCGACACGCTCGGGCAGCGGCCCGAGTGGGCGGCCGGGCAGGCCGGCCGTGCGTGACCGGGGCGCCGCGTGCCTTGCCCCTTCCTTGTGCTGCGAAGGCGCGCGGACTAAGCTTCGTTCATCCTGGGTACCGCTGACACCCCCACTTCTCCTCACCGCTCGGTATAAGCGTCGGGGGAAGGAGGCCGTTCGTGTCCCCGCTCCAGTCTGCCTGGCTTCTGCTGGGCGTCAGTGTCCTCGCCGAAGTACTCGGCTCCGTCGGCCTGAAATATTCGGCCGGCTTTTCCCGCCCGCTCCCCTCCGCACTCACCGTCGTCTGTTACGCATGCGCGGTCTGGCTGATGGCGCTCGCGACGAAACGCCTCGAAAT
Organism: Burkholderia lata; assembly: GCF_000012945.1. Classification (NCBI taxonomy): domain Bacteria; kingdom Pseudomonadati; phylum Pseudomonadota; class Betaproteobacteria; order Burkholderiales; family Burkholderiaceae; genus Burkholderia; species Burkholderia lata. Next base: position 961,767 of record NC_007510.1, on the reverse strand, counting down.
GGGGCTCGCATATGCAAGCTGGGCCGCCGCCAGCACCGCGGCCACGGCTGTGATCGGCATCGTCTGCTTCGACGAATCGACATCGTCGCTGAAGCTCGCCGGCATCGCGCTGACCGTGTGTGCGCTTGTCGCGCTCAACCTCGGCGACGCGGCGACGCACTGACCGCGATCACCACCGGTTGCCGGCACGCGGGCATCGGGGAGACATTGACAACGCCCCCCGACGCCCCTTAACGTTGCTCCCATCGTAACCATCACCGGTTCAGCTTAAGAGGTTGTCGGCCCGCTCGTGCTCGACACCTCTGCCTTCATCGAAGGCCTGCTGCTTGGCGCCGGACTGTTCACGTCCGTCGGCCCCAAGGACGCATTCGTCATCAAGCGCTCGATCTCGAGCCCCCATCTGCTTTCCATTGCCCTCGTCTGCGCAGGCAGCGACGCGTTGCTGATCGCGCTCGGCGCGCACGGGTTGTCGTCGCTGCTATCGCGACATCCCGGCGTGGTGTCGGCCGCGCTGTGGGCCGGCATCGCGTATCTCGCCGGCTATGGCCTGCTCGCGCTGCGTTCGGCGATCCGACGGCGACAGCCTGAGCACGTCGACGGTCCGCGCACGGGCAGCGAACCCACGCGTGCGCGCACGGTGCTCGCGACTGCCGCCGTCTCGTTGCTCAATCCGTATGCGTGGATCGACACCGTGCTGCTGCTCGGCACCGTGATCGTGAGCCACACGCCCGCCGCACGTGCGCCGTTTGCGTTTGGCGCGATGACGGCTTCGCTCGCGTGGTTCCTGATGCTCGCCTATGGCGCGCGTGCGTGCCGCGCATGGTTCGCCCGTACGCTCGCATGGCGCGTGCTCGATTTCTTCGTCGCGGCGATGATGCTCGGCTTCGCGGTGCGTTTCGCGATCGACGCGCTTCAGGCGTCAGCGGCTCGATAACGTGCGAAACACGTCGTGCGCGCCGGCATGCAGTTCGAAGCCGATGCCCGGCGCTTGCGGAACGCGTGCGTATCCGGCGTCGATGCTTGCGCCGTCGGCCAGTCCGCTGAACGGATGAAACGCGAACGGGCTGACTTCCGCACCGCCGAGCCCGAGCGCCGCGACGACGTGCAGCGAGAACAGGTGGCCGCCGTGCGGCCAGAACGCGTCGCGCCGCCAGCCGCGCGATGCGAAGTGCTCGACGATCTGCAGATAGCCCGGCAGCCCGTAGCCATGCACCGGATCGAATACGAGCATGTCGCGCTCGGGGCGCAGGCCGCCGTAGCGGTCGAGCAGCTTCGCTTCCGCGAGTGAGAACAGCGCCTCGCCGGCGGCGATCGGCGGGGCGTAGCGGGTGGCGATGTCCGCCTGCAGCGGCAGGTCGAGCGGATCGCAGATGTCCTCGAACCACCAGAGATCGAACGGCGCGAGCATCGCGGCGGCCGCGCCGGCGGTCGTCGCGTCGTACGAGTTCATCGCGTCGACCGCGAGATGCGAACTGTCCGCCAATTGCGCGGCAGCCGCTTCGATGCGCCTGCGGTCCTGATCGAGATCCGCGCCGCCGATCTTTATCTTCGCGTGCGTGTAGCCGAGATCGGCGACGCGGCGCATCTCGTCCGACAAGCGCGCGAGATCGTCATGCGGATAGCGGTAGCCACCGCCCGCGTACACGCGCACGCGCGGTGCGGCCGTGCGTGCAAGTCGGTCAGCGAGAAAGCGATGGAGCGGCAGGCCGGCGATCTTCGCGGCGGCATCCCAGATCGCCATGTCGAGCGTGCCGACTGCGACGCATCGTTCTCCGTGCCCGCCCGGCTTTTCGCCGGCCATCATCGCGCGCCACGCGCGGAACGGGTCGAGGTTCGTGCCGGCTTCGTCGGCGAGCGTGTCGGCAGCGGCCAGCAGGCGCGGCGCGAACCGTTCGCGAATCAGGCCGCCCTGCGCGAAACGGCCGATCGACGCGTAGCCGTAGCCCGTCACCGGGCGGCCGTCGCGTACGACGTCGGTGACGACCGCGACGACACTCGTCGTCAGGCCGCCGGACGGGATCGCCGGGTCGGCGTAACGGGACACGGGAATCGCTTGTTCGTGAATCGCGGTGATGCGCATGGTCGGGGTTCCGGAGGTGGCGGCCGACGCGCAGGCGAACGAGGGATGCGATGCGGCCGGACCGCTGCATCATAGGCGCTGTCGCCGCGGGCTGCAGGCGTGCGCTACCGTGGCGGACGATCGCGCTGCAGCCGCTGCGTGATCGCGGAGAAGTCCGCCTGGATCACCGCGAAGATGAACGCGGTCGACATCCCGAACAGCAGCACGCCGCACGATGCTTCAATTGCACCGAGCATCCGCCAGTTCGCGGCCGGGACGATGCCCGACGCGCCGCGCGTCGACATCGTGTCGATCGAGAAGAACAGTGCATCGCTGAACGAGCCGATCGCACCGACCTGCACGAAGGTCGCGCCCCACGCGATCGCTTCCAGCGTATGCAGCAGCCCGAGCGCGATGCAGATCAGCGCGATGATGCCCGTCACCTTGCGCAGTTGTTCGTGGATATCGTCGCGACGCACGTCGAGCGCTTCGCGAAGGCGGCGCGCAACGACCGCCAGCCCGACCATCGCCGCGGTGTGCATGAGGATCGTGGTCATGCCGAGCAGGATGCCGATCGTCCAGCTTTCCATGGGAGGCCTTTGGGGTCGGGGGCGGCTGCGGGGATTGGCGGAAGATTAACACTGGGGCCGCGCAATGGCGCAATCGCGCGGGCGGGTGGCAACGGGTATCCGGTCGCCGCACCGGGCGCGATGCCGGGCCATGCGACGAACGGCGCGCGTCGCTGCTGCCTGATTCGCGTGAACACTGCAGCCATCGGCGGATCGCAGTCAGCAGTAACGTTCAGGTGCGGAAACGAAACGGGGTTCGCCCATGGCGAACCTCGACATCAGACCGACTTCACTTCCCCGCCGTCCATCCGCAGCGCCGAACCCGTCATCCAGTGCGCGGCCGGCGACACGACGAACGCGATCAGTTCCGCGATCTCCTCCGGCGTGCCGTACCGTGCGATGCCCGCATCGACCGGAAACCGGGCCGTCGCCTCGTCGACGCTCATGCCGTGCAGCGGCGCCCAATGCTCGAGGTACGAACGCCGGCGGCCCGTCATCACCGGCCCCGGCAGTACGCTGTTGACCTGTACGCCATCGGTGATGCCGCGATCGGAGAATGCCTTCGCGAGCGCGATGATCGCCGCGTTGATCGTGCCGACCGCCGCATACGGCGCCTTCGGAAACAGCGCCGAGTTGCCGGACATCAGCACGACCGAGCCCGCGCTGGCCTTCAGCGACGGCCACGCGGCAATCGTCAGGCGCCGCGCGCCGTGCAGCTTCAGCGCCAGGCCTTGCTCCCACTGCGCGTCGGTCATCTCGAACACGTCGATCTGCGGGACCGCGCCCGCGATGTTCAGCAGCGCGTCGATCCGGCCGAACGCGCCGAGTGTGTCGTCGACCACGCGCTGCGCCGCCTCCGGCGCGGCAAGATCGACGTCAATCACGAGACACGCGGCACCGGCCGCTTTCACGTCGATCGCAGTCTGCTCGAGATTCGCGCGGTTGCGCGCGACGAGCGTGATCGCGTCGAAATCCCGTGCGAGCCGGACCGCGGTCGAACGGCCGATCCCCTGGCTCGCGCCGGTCACGATGGCCACTCTGTCGGACATGATGTTTCTCCTGGGTCGGAACGGATCAGCGAACGAGGAATGCCGACATCGCCTCGGCGATCTCCGCCGCATGCGTTTCCAGCGCGAAATGGCCAGTGTCGAAAAACCGTACGTCGGCGTCCGGGAGGTCGCGCCGGAACGCCAGCGCGCCGGCCGGCAGAAAGAACGGATCGTTCTTCCCCCACACGGCGAGGAACGGCGGACGGTGCGTGCGGAAGTATTCCTGGAACGCCGGGTACAGCGCGACGTTGCTTCGGTAGTCGCGGAACAGGTCGAGCTGGACCTCGTGCGCACCGGGCCGGCCCAGGTAGTAGTAGTCGAGCGAGTAGCCGTCGGGCGACACCGCGGCCGGATCGGGCGTGCCGTGCGTGTACTGCCAGATCGTCGTGTCACGTGCGAGCAGCGCGCGAAGCGCATCCCGGTTCGCGGCCGACGGATCGTGCCAGTACGTGCGGATCGGGTTCCAGCCGTCGCTCAGGCCTTCTTCGTACGCATTGCCGTTCTGCGACACGATCGCGGTGATCCGCTCTGGATGCCGCAGCGCGAGCCGGAAGCCGGTCGGTGCGCCGTAGTCGAACACGTAGACCGCGAAGCGATCGAAGCCGATCACTTCCGTGAAGCGCTCGATCACGTTCGCGATGTTGTCGAACGTATACGTAAAGGCGTCTCTGGCAGGCATGTCCGACTGCCCGAAGCCGGGCAGATCCGGCGCGACGATATGGAAGCGGTCGGCCAGCGCCGGGATCAGGTCGCGGAACATGTGGCTCGCGCTCGGGAAGCCGTGCAGCAGCAACAGCTTCGGCGCGCCGGGCAGCGCGGACTCGCGGTAGAACACGTTGAAGCCGTCAACGTCGGCGCGACGGTAGGTGATGGCAGCCATGGTCTGTCTCCTTGAGGAACAGTGCTCGGGGAAAGTGAACGGACGTCAGCGGGCAGCAACCGTCCGCAGCGCGTCGACGATCACGTGGGTCACGATGTCGGGCGCCGTCACGATCGGCGTGTGGTCGACAGCGTGCGAATTCACGCGTGCCTTCATGCGCTCTGCGGTGAATCGCTGCGTGGCCGGATCGATCATCCGGTCCTGCTCGGCGATCAGGAACCAGCTCGGACGGTCGCGCCACAGCGGACGCCCGACCGCCTCGCCGATGCACGCCGCCGCAATCGGTCGCTGCACTGCCGCGAGCACCGCGAGTTGCTGCGGCGTTGCGTGCTGCGCGAAAGCCCGTGGAGACGCGTCCGTCGGCAGCCAGATGAAGCCGTGCCGATCCGGCGCGAGCTGCGGCGCCTGCGGATGCGGCTCGCCACGATGGAATACATCGCCGACCGTTTCGCCTTCATCCGGCGCGAGTGCGGCGACATAGACCAGCCCCGCGACATTGGCCGCCCGCGTCGCCCCGATCACCGCACCGGCATATGCGTGGCCGGCCAGCACGACAGGGCCGTCGATCCGTTCGAGCACCCGGTCGAGCGCGGCGATGTCATCGCCCAGCGAAGTCAGCGGCAACGGCGCCGCGATTGCGTTGATCCCCTGCCGCTGGAGACGCTCGATGACCGCGCCCCAGCTCGACCCGTCCGCCCATGCGCCGTGCACGAGCACTGCACTCACGTTGCCGTATGACATCTCCCGCTCCTTTGAGAAAGCTGAATGACGCACTAAAGTAACCGCCTTGATATTCACAATCAGGTTACTCAAAGCGAGAGTAACTTGTCAAGGCGGTTTTTAGTGGTTACGATGCGTCATCACCTTCGCCTGCCTCCCCCGTCATGGACTACCTGCCGATTCCCGCGATCTTCGTCGCCGACGCGCCTGGCCTCGACTTCCTGAACTCCGTCGCAACGCCGGTGGATCAGGAGGTTGACTGGATCCGCGACGGCGAAGGCTTGCTGGCGTGGCTGGAACAGGCCGGCATGGTGCCGGCGGACGCACTCGCGGCACTGCGGTCGCATTCGACGCCGGCCGAGTTCGACGCGGTCGCGGCGCAGGCGCGTGCGCTACGCGAATGGTTCAGGGCATTCGTCCGCGCACGGAAAGGACGGCCGCTGGCTGCCGCGGACCTGAGCGAACTCGAGCGGCTGAATCAGCTGCTGGAGCGGGACGAACGATATGAAGAACTCGTCGCGGACGACGCGAACGGTTTTGCACTTCGGGAAAAACGGCGCTGGCGATCGCCGGAGTCGCTTCTGATGCCGATCGCGCAAGCGCTCACGAAGCTCGTTTGCGACGAGGACTTCACGTATGTGAAGGCATGCGAGGGCCCGCGGTGCACGCTGATGTTCGCGGATCACACGCGCGGGCACGCGCGGCGGTGGTGCAGCATGGCGATTTGCGGCAATCGCGCGAAAGCGGCCGCGCATCGGAAGCGGGTGAAGGAGCGGGGGTAACGTGGTGCGACCGGAGCCGCCCATCGGGCGATGCCCGTTTATCGGTGAGGCGCCCCCGGCAACCTAAGTAGGAAGTGCCGCTTTACTGCTGCACACGAACTCGGCCACATGGTCCTGCATCCGGACCGGAGCGAACTTTATCGAGTCGGAATCTCCCGCTGACCCTCCCGGCTCCGTGAACCGGGAGAGTATCGAGCGACGACAGTATGCGTGGCTCGAATTGACCGGCCCGCTCAGGCGAACACGAAGTACTTGCGCACCGTTTCCACCACTTCCCACGTCCCTTTCATGCCGGGTTCGATCACGAACACATCGCCGGCTTTCAGGTGCACCGCTTCCTCGCCTTCCGGCGTGATGATGCAGTAGCCGTCGAGGAAGTGGCAGTACTCCCATTTCTCGTAGTTCACCTCGAACTTGCCCGGCGTGCAAATCCAGGTGCCCATGATCTTGCTGCCGTCCTTCGAGACGTAGGCGTTCAGGTTCACGGTGTGCGGATCGCCACCGATGCGCTTCCACTTGGTCGCATCGAGGACGGGGGTCGGGCAGGTTTTGCGCAGAACGGTGATGAAATCGGACATGTCGGCTCCAGACTAACGATCGTGTAAGAGGCCTGTCACGTTAGTTCGAAAGCGTGGTGGGGACTTGTATGCTTCCGACGCTGACTCGTCTATTTTCGACACCGGCCCGCGTGAGGGCACTCCGCCTCGGCGGTTATTCAATTGTCCGGTTGAGGATCGGCACAATGCCAAATGTCCATGCCCCACGCTGTGCGCTGCGGCCCCGGCATGAACCGAATCTTTCACCGCCGGGCTTTGCCGGTAAACGCCGCGCGGGCAAGGCTCGCCGGGCAGCACCCGTAGCCTCAATTACGCGACGGGCTTGGGGAAGTAAGTTTCCTCCTCCGCCGGAATGCTGCCGTCCCGGTAACGCCTGTCTTCCCACAGCAGCCGCCAGCGCACCACCTGTTCGTCGTTGGTCCCTTCCAGCAGGTATTGGTGGGCAACACTGCCTTTGAGGAAGTAGCTCGGACAGCCCACCTTGCCGGCCGGAAACCACGGCTCCCAGATACCCTCGACTGGAATCTCCTGATCGCTGTAAATCTCGCCGCTTGCGGATTCGTTCTTCGGCGGACAGGGAGGAAGCGATGCGGGATAGCTGCGACCGGGTGGCCAATATCGCCATGCAGGAAAAAACGGATCCTGAAACAACGATTCATACGTCCAATGCTTGAACACCCGAGTGCCGCCGTCGGCACGCTTGCCATAGGTCAGGTATTCGGAAAAATTGAGCCCGACAGTGCACTTGAGCGCCAGACAGCTCAACTCTTCAATCCACGCCCCTTCCGCATACCCCGTTGCATATTCGAAATCCGAATAATCCGTATCCCTCACGCCAAGCGCGTGGAAAAACGGGTCGTATGTTCGACCGACCTCGTGCGCACTCCGCCCGAACAAAAGCTCGCCCCCCTTCTCGCTACCGGAGATGAGCGCAACGTATGCCGATCGCTTGTTGGCGCCTTGTCGCAATGTCTCGATCCCTTGATCCATCCTCACCAACGCATTCAGGAAATCGCTGACATACGCTGCCTCCAATTCAGCCTGATTGGGGCTCGGCGTGTCCAATTGCCTGGCGTACGCGTGAAGAAAATCCCTGAACAGATCAACTGCATGATCCAGGAACGTAACGCTTGTCCATTTCTTGAGCAGGTAAAACGCTTTGGCGCGCGCGTCCAGCTCCTGCTCAGGAGTCATGGTCAGGGTATTCAGCATCATGGGTTCTGTTTTTCAGTCGATTGTTTGCCGGCATCGGCTATCGCTGCTTGATCGAGCGGAGACAACTTGCGAGGCTTGTGGCCATCCCGCGACGTACTCGGGAGCGGATGGATTCCCATTTCTCGACACTCATCATCTCCGCAAGCTGACGGACAGTGAATCGGACACGGTGACAAATGCGTTCTCCGTTTGCCCAAACTGCCCTGCCATCAGCGGCTTCATTTCTCGGACGACGCTCACACGTACCGAGAAACGCTCTATGGAGAAGTGGCTGAGCTGGTGCGGGAGTGGATATCTCAGGATTCGTGCGGGAGGCCGATGTATAGCGCCCACGCCAATTCGATAATCCTCTCCTCCACCTTGCCTGCCTCGAGTCCCGGAATGTCTTCGAGAAGTAACAGGACGCCGTCAATGAAAGCTGCTCGCGAGAGATCGGATCTGAAGTCTTCGTGAACTGCCACCGCCAGATGAATCTGCTCGGTGGTTGGTCTTCCCTATCCAACGTGATCATCTTGAGGTGCACCACGTGCTCAGGCTGTGCCGGATCCTGGTTCTTGCGGAACCGATCGACGTAGAAATACCCGGCCCCTTGTCGTCACGCAGCAACGATGTGACATTGAATGTCAGTCATCCAAGATCCGCGTCACACAGCACAACCTGTTGCACGTGCGAATACCCTCGTGGCTCAGCAGTTATTCAATTGTCCGGTTGAGGATCGGCATAATGCCAAATGACCATGCCCCACGCAGTGCGCTGCGGCCCCGGCATAGGCGCTCCGGCCTCGACATGAACCGAATCTTTCACCGCCGGGCTTTGCCAGTAACCGGTGCGCGGACAAGGCTCGCCGGGCAGCACCCGTAGCCTCGGTTGTGCGACGGGCTTGGGGAAGTACGTTTCTTCCTCCGCCGGGATGCTGCCGTCCCGATAACGCTTGTCTTCCCACAGCAGTCGCCAGCGCACCACCTGTTCGTCGTTGGACCCTTCCAGCAGGTACTGGTGGGCAACACTGCCTCTGAGGAAGTAGCTCGGACAGCCCACCTTGCCGGACGGTAACCATGGCTCCCAGATACCCTCGACGGGAATCTCCTGATCGCTGTAAATCTCGCCGCTTGCGGATTCGTTCTTCGGCGGACAGGGCGGAAGCGATGCGGGATAGGTGCGACCGGGTGGCCAATACCGCCAAGCCGGAAGCGGTGCATTTTCGAACATGGATTCATAGGTCCAATGCTCAAAAACGCGGGTTCCGCCATCCTCACGTGTTCCGTATGCAAGCATCCCGATATAACCGAATCCGACCGAGCACTTGAGCGCGTAGCAAATCAATCTCTCGATCCACACCCCCTCCGCGAAGCCAGTGGCATACACCGGGTCCGAAAAATTGGTGTCCTTCAGTCCCAGTGAATGAAAAAAAGGATCGTATTTACGACCGATTTCAAGCGCACTCCGTCCAAACAACAGGTCGCCACCTTGCTGGCTTCCTATAACCAACGCGTCGTATGCTGCTCGTTTGTCAAGACCTCGGCGCAATGCATCGATGCCTTGATCCATTTGCACCAGTGCCCCCAGGAAATCATGTACGTAGGCTTCCTCAAGCTCCACCTGATTTGGGCTCGGTGTGTCCAGTTGTTTTGCGTACGCGCCGAGAAAGTCCCGATATAGTCCAACGGCGTATTCCAGGAACGTGAAACTCGTCCACTTCTTGAGCAGATAAAACGCCTTTGCTCGCGCATCCTGTTCCTGCTCCGGGGTCATGGTCAAAATATTCAACATCATGGAACCTGTTCGTCCGTCAATTGTTTGCCTGCATCGGATATCGCTCTCCGCGCGTAACCTTCCTGCCTGATCTTGGCCGATCGCTCACGCTCGGCCAGCATGAGCGCTCGTGCAGTTGCTTGATCGGGTAGCTTAACGTCAGTCCAATGCGTCCGAAGCGCCTTGAGCTGCCCGTTCGCGAGCTGTGCATCTATCCATTTTTTCACGGGTGCATTGAACTTGTTGTCAAAGTCCACGAAGAATTGAAGGTCACCCCCGACCAGCAAGCGCATGGTGGCAACCTCCTTTTCGTCGTCCCATTGCTCCGCAATCCGCCCCTTCCACAGGCGCATCCCGTTCCATCCAGCTGGGACTTCGATGCCGAGCTTTTCCATTGCCTCGCGCGTCGGCACCTTTATCTTCACATAGCTGCCATTCATGCTCCACGCGTGCTTGATCGCGCTATAGATACGCCACCAGAGTCCGTTTGGAGCAAGAGTATCGGTCCAAAATTTGCCTGGGATTGTCCGTGGGCTGGCCAGGTAACGCGTGTCGACCACACGAATCATCACCTCGCCCGGCGCTCGAGTAATCGCTTCAATCGGCACCTTGGAGCTGAACGTACCGATGGCCTCCCCCACTTCAAAGGTGCGAAGGTCGGACCACCCTTCTTTATGTACGTATTGCTTGAGGGTCATCGGCTTGTGCCCCAGGCTCTTCGTCTCCTCGGCCAGGTGAGCCAGGCGCGCCTCCTCGGTCATCGTCCGAGTGGTGCCGCTCCCCACCTTCACATCCGCCCAGGTGCCCTCCACCATATGGCCTCGCACACGCTCCAGCAACTGCATCAGATCCTTGAAGGCCAGCGCGATTTGCGTGTCCCCCAGCTTGCGCAGCTCCTCCAGCATCGGCAGCAGCTTCCGGATGTAACTCTCCACCCGCGCCGGGATAACAGACCCGAGGCGGTTCAGAATGAAATGCAACGCCTTGCCGATGCGATCCAGCAACATGCCGAACGCGTTTTTCACGGCAGCCTGATACTTGTTGAAGTCCAGTTTCCTGAGCCACTCCACGGCATTGCCAAAGCCGGCCTTGCGGATCAAGGCCAGGATTTCCTGGCATAGCTTGACCAGATCTTCGGATTTGCTGACCGCTCGCATCAACAACTTGCCGATGCCCTTGAGCAAACCTCCGACCACCGGAACGACCGCGACAAGGCAAAGCACGAGCGCCACCCACTCCCACCCGTCGTGCCGGACCTTCGGGTCGTCGCACATGCGAAGCGCGATGGCGATCGCATCGCGCGCGGCCGTGACCTCTCCGGCGACAGGGAACATGCTGATGACGGCATCGATGATGATCGAGCCCGTATTGCGCTTTTGCGAGAACTCCCCCGCGACGACGCCGACGACGGTATCGCCGACTGTAGTCGCGCCGCTCCAGATATAGTCACCGACCTCGGATGCCGCCTGGCTGACCCAACTGCTGCTCATGCCCGACCTCCTTGCATCCGGTCCAGGGAGGCTTGCATGTCGAATTCGTCCCAATCAGCCTTGTAGCTGGGATTTTTCTCGGTAGCCTTGATTTCGTAGGGTCGGCTGTCCTCGCCCAACTCGATGCGCCCCGGTCCTTGCGGCGCCCCCGTCAGATCTGCCATGCCTTTGCTGTCGACGGTGCCGGAAAAGGTCGCGCCGTTGTCGTAGTGGATAGTGAACTTGGCGCCCTGCACGGGCGTGTCGTCGTGGTAATGGTATTGCAGCGCTGCAACACCACGGGAGGTCGGCGCAGGCGACAGCGGATAGTCGATCCGCGTCGGCCCGCTGAATGCATGCTGCCCCCCCTTCACATCGATCGTTCCCGGCGCGTGAATCTCGATGTTGCCGCCCTTGAGCCGGATATAGGCGCCCCCCGAGGTAAGCAGAATCTCCTGCTGCGCCGCCACCTCGATCTTCTCGGTGGACGACAGGACCTTGACCGTTTTCTGGGCCGTTATTTCGATATTGTCCGAATGCGCCTGAACCTCCACCTTGCCCTTGGCCGCAAACAGCTTCATCCCGGCGTTTTGCGCAAACAGGCTGATCTTCTCCGCCACACTCGCAACCAGTGACTTCCCGCTGGCGATGAACGTGCTCTGGCCGCTCACCAGATTCGTTTGCTGATCGCTCGACACATGCACGGATGCCTGCGTCGACAGTGCGATCCCGGCAGGACTCGCCACCAGCATGACGGGTGTCTTGAACGCGTTCACACTCCCGGCACCGCCTCCCGCCGTCCGCCCGCCCGACTGCGAGCCTTGCACGCTGCTTTGCGTCGCATCGGTAAACGTCTTCAGCGCGTCATGCCCTTCTCCCAGGCTTTCCGCCTGATGCATCGTGCTGACCTGCGACATGGCCTCGATCATGCTCTCGGCATTGACGAGCTGCTGTTGCGCTTCGCGAACGTCGAGCGGTTGGCTGTTCGCCGACTTGGGATACGTCGACACATACAGCCCCCGCGAAGCACGCACGGCGCCGTATGTATCCGTCCGCAGATCGAAGCCCGATCCGAGATAGGCACCGCGAGTATTGCCGCTTTGTTCGATGAGATAGCCCAGATGCAGCACACTGTTCGCGCTGCTGCTCATCAACTGCACGCGGTTCTGGCCCGTCGCGTCGTCCATCACCATCTGGTTATAACCGCTGCCGCCATACTCTTTCGAGCGATGGCCCGACAGGATCCCGTCGCTATGCCATTGCGGGCTGACCGCACCGTTGTAGACGCGATGCAGCACGATGGGCCGATCACAATCGCCGCCGACGTAACCGACGATGACTTCCTCGCCGACTCGCGGAATATGCACACCGCCGTAGCCGCCGCCGGTATCCGATTGCGCCACTCTGATCCAGCACGACGCGCCGGCATCTCCCGGGTTCTGCCGGTCCCAGACGAACATCACCTTCACACGGTTCAGCTCGTCGGTATGGACCTCTTCCCCCTGCGGCCCAACGACGATCGCCGTCTCGAGATGCATCTCCGGCTTCGCGTGCTCGAACGGGCTGCGATACGGAACCGTGGTGCGTTGCGCCTCCACTTCGATCAGATAGAAGCCGGCCGAACCGTCATCGTGGTGAATTGACGCACCCGTGTACCCTGCTTTCACACGCTCCAGGTTGGATTGCATGCTATGGGGAAAGCGGGTCTCGTGATCCGACAGCGGCAGGTTGTTCTCGATGTAGCGTCGAACCTTGATCGCGGCAAACTCGCGTTGCTCGGCCGAATCGCGATCGTGTTCCGGATGGCCCGTCAACGTGAAGCGCAGGCCGGCATCGATCCCGCGCGCTCCCCCGCTTCCGACGAATCGCTTGGCGCGCGACTCCCATTCTTCCAGATGGATTTTCGACAGGTGCTCGCCTCGGTCCTGACGTCCATAGGTGTAGGCGCCCGTGTACTCGTAGACTTCGGCCCGTTCCGGCAGATTTCCCTGGCCGGCCTTCGTCGGCAACGACGTTCCGTTCGGACTGTCGGCGGACGACGGCGCCTTGTAGTCGAACGTGCGGGTCGTATGGACGGTGCTTTGCAGAGTTCGCGAACCCGCCCACTGCGTGAACGCATCCGTGTCGCTGCCGGTGCCCGACCGATTGAATCCGATCGGGTTGGGCGACACCTCGTCCAGCGCATGAATATCGTCGGTCACGACCAGCGTATGCGACTTGCCGTCCTTGCCCTGGCGCCAAAAGCCGAACAGGCCCTCTTCTTCCATCAGCCGATGGACAAAATTCCAGTCGGTTTCGCTCTGACGGCAGTACGAGCGCGAGGGCAGCGGTTTCGACAGCGCAAATTGATACTGTCCACGAGCCTGCGGATGCACATCGAATACGTCAGCGATGATGCGGTCGACGCTGTTGTCCTGCCAGTACCGCATGTCGCGCCGAAATTTGAGGAAGTACATCCATGGCGCGACGACAAGCTGATAGCTGGAAAGGCTGCCGTCACTGCCCAGCCTGCGCGCCGTGTGGATATAACCGTTGACTGGCAGATAAGACTTGTTCGCCTGCTGAATCCACAGCGTCATCGGTTGAGCGATCAACGCCTTGAGTTCGATGTCGCCCGCCGTGGATACCATGTCGAGCGTGACGCTGAAGTCGCGACCGAGCTCGGAACAGGTCACGACCCGGCGCGGGATGAGCGCATTGTCCGGCAACGACGGTACGTCCGTCTTGAGCAATCGATCTTGTTGGATCAGGCCACCACGAATAGCCTGAGCTAATTCAGTCATGTTCATGCGTTATCCATCTTCTTATTTGTTGCAAGCCTACGGGTGGCTTGCGCTCTCACGAGGACGGCTCCCCGGTTATGTCGGCGGAATTGTAGCGGAGCCGGCAAGTCGTGAGAATGTCGCCCGCCAGGGCCGGCAACATGTCGAACCTGCCGCTCACATACGAATCGCTCGAGAAGCGTATTCGGCACATCCGTCGGGCCGTTGAAGTTCGGCCCCGATACGACAGCGCGCAGAACGGATGTGCCTTGCGCCTGGACGGTAGGTCCCGTGAATGGCAGCGGGCTCGCCCGACACCGCCGGCGACGCCACCGCTCCAGCATCGAGCGATGCCCGTCTCGCTGCGACCGCCCAAAACCTCCCGCTTGCCATCCCCACCCGAACCCCTGTAGAATTGCGCGTTCTGCGGGCGTCGTATAATGGCCATTACCTCAGCTTCCCAAGCTGATGACGTGGGTTCGATTCCCATCGCCCGCTCCACTTTCCGGCTGCATCGCAGCCTGCGCATGAGCCGCCTCGTCGAAGGCGGCTTTTTTGTACCATGTGCCGGTTCCCCCGGCCCACTGCTGCGCGCAACGGGCCCTCGCCCGCAACCGAGCCTTTCTCTGTCACCGATGATGCACGACGATCCGAACGAAGCCGGCCTGCCGCCGCACGACGACGCCATTCCCGACGAAGCCGCCGAAGGCGCCGACGCAGTCAATCCGCTGCACCACCGCCGCATCCGCAGCTTCGTGACGCGCGCCGGCCGTGTGTCGACTGGCCAGCGCCGCGCGATGGACGAACTCGGCCCGCGCTTCGTGGTGCCGTATGCGCCGGAGCTGCCCGACTGGAACGCGGTGTTCGGCCGCAGTGCACCGCGCATCCTCGAGATCGGCTTCGGGATGGGCGCATCGACCGCGGAAATCGCCGCGAACCGCCCGGGTGACGACTTCCTCGGCGTCGAAGTGCACGAACCGGGCGTCGGCGCGCTGCTGAAGCTGATCGGCGAGCAGGACCTGTCGAACATCCGCATCATCCAGCACGACGCGGTCGAAGTGCTCGAGCACATGCTCGCACCGGAAAGCCTCGACGGCGTGCACATCTTCTTCCCCGATCCGTGGCACAAGGCGCGCCACCACAAGCGCCGGCTGATCCAGCCGCCGCTCGTCGCGCATCTCGTATCGCGCCTGAAGCCCGGTGCGTACATTCACTGCGCGACCGACTGGCAGAACTATGCGGAGCAGATGCTCGAAGTGCTCGGCGCGGAGCCGACGCTCGAAAACACGGCCGCCGACTACGCACCGCGCCCCGACTACCGCCCGGTGACGAAGTTCGAACGGCGCGGGCTGCGGCTCGGCCACGGCGTGTGGGACCTGGTGTTCCGTAAGCGCGCAGCCTGAGTTCTCCTGCTGCGGCAGCGCACGTCGCTCCGCTCCGGACAAGAAAAAGCCCGACCGGCCTATGCCGATCGGGCTTTTTTCATGCGAGGCGCGCCCGCCTTCGGGTTCGCGTCACGCCCAGTTCAGCCAGCCGCTGTACCCGACCAGCAGCACGAACAGCCCGAATGCGATCCGGTACCACGCGAACACCGTGAAATCGTGCGACGCGACATAGCGCAGCAGCCAGCGCACGCACACGAACGCGCTGACGAATGCCGCGACGGCGCCCAGCACGAACAGGCCGAGCGAATCGACGGTGAACGCCTGCCAGTCCTTCACGGTTTCATAGAGCGTCGCGCCGAAGATGATCGGGATCGCGAGGAAGAACGAGAATTCGGTGGCGACGCGCCGGTCGAGGCCGAACAGCATCCCGCCGATGATCGTCGAACCCGAGCGCGACATGCCGGGAATCAGCGCGAAGCACTGCGCGATACCGACCTTGAGCGCGTCGAGCGGCGTCAGTTCATCGACCGACATCACGCGCGGCGGCTCGCGGCGCTCGCGCTGCCGCGCCTCGGCCCACAGGATGATCGCGCCGCCCACGACGAGCGCGAACGCGACGGGCACCGGCGAGAACAGCACGGCCTTGATCTTCTTCTCGAACAGAAGGCCGAGTGCGATCGCGGGAATCGTCGCGATCACGACGTTCAGCGTGAAGCGCCGCGCATCGGGCCGGCTCGGCAGCCCGGACACGATGGACGCGATCCGTTGCCGGTATTCCCAGCAGACCGCGAGGATCGCACCGAACTGGATCACGACGTCGAACGTCTTCGCATGTGAATCGTTGAAATTCAGGAAGCTGCCCGCGACGATCAGGTGACCGGTACTCGATACCGGCAGGAATTCCGTCAGCCCCTCGACGACGCCGAGGATCAAAGCCTTGCAGATCAGGATCCAGTCCATCCGTGGCCCAACTCCGAAATGGTCGAATGAATGGGCCACTCTTCCACGCGCGGCCCCCCTCCGGCCGAGCGCGGTTCGTCGTCACTTTTCGACGATCGCCACGCGTATGCCGTTTGTAAGAATCGTAATTGTACCGGGTTCGTAGTTCACTCCGGCAAATTGCAGTTGTTCGGGCTTGAACGTGTAGATCGGATAGTTGGTCAGCAACTGCGTCGCGAGCAGGCCGGCGGCCGCGCCAACCTGTTGCGCGTACATCTGCGCGTCGCCGTCGAGCGCGAGGCTGTCGACGGCCGGCGACTTCAGCACGACCGAGCGGCTGGGCGCGTCGTACGCGAGCTGGCCCGACACGGTGAACTTGCCGCTGACGGGCGCACGCAGGAACGGGCTCACGAAATGCGCGTCGAGCTGCACGGCGACGCGATTCTGGTCGGGCAGCAAGTTGACGGCCGGGTTCGCGAGCGACACGTCGACGACCTGCGCGACCGTCTTCTGGTACGGGAACTTGCGCGCGACGGCTTTCTGCACGTCACCGCGCGAGAACGTGTAGTGATCGGGGATGAACGGGAACGTCGACGCGCACGCGGCAAGCGAGAGCGTCACGCCGATGGCGCCGACGGTTGCGGCGAGAAAACGGCGCCGGCCGGGCGCGCAAGGTGCGGTCATGCTGAACACTCTCCTGGTTGCGACGGCCGCGTCGCGGCCTCGAGACGCGTGAGCCACGCGAGCGCGTCGTCGCGCGACGCGCCGCACATGTCCGCGGCCGGCTGCAACCCGGAACAGCACGCGGGCCGCTCGGGGCGGCCGAAGATCCGGCAGCGGAGGTCGTCACCGAGCTGCACGCAGCGCACGCCGGCCGGCTTGCCATCAGGCATGCCCGGAATCGGGCTGGAAATCGACGGCGCGATGCAGCACGCGCCGCAGCCCTCGCGGCACGCGTGCGGCGGCGGGACATCGGCTGGTGCCGGGCGGACAGGCAATTCGACGGACACTCGGCTCTCTCGAACGAACAACAAAAAACGGTGCGGCAACCGGACGCGGTGCCGGCAGCCCCACTCCGCATTGTGCCATCCCCGGCTGCGACGTTATTACACAATGCAGCCGAATCGCGCGTTTATATACTCGAAAGCATCTAAAAAGCGCGAGGTTGTCATGCGTTCAGGTTCTGCCGACACACTGTTCCGTCCCGATTTGCTCGCGAAGTACGGCGCGAACGGGCCGCGCTATACGTCGTACCCCACCGCGCTCCAGTTCCGCGACGATTTCGACCCGGCCGACTATTTGCGCGCCGCGAGCGACCCCGGCGCATCGTCGAGCGAGCTGTCGCTGTACTTCCACATTCCGTTCTGCAACACCGCGTGCTTCTACTGCGGCTGCAACAAGATCGCGACCAACAACCACCGCCGCGCGCGCCCGTATCTCGACCAGCTCAAGCGCGAGATGGCGCTGCAGGCCGCGCTGTTCGATCCCGCGCGCCCGGTCACGCAACTGCACTGGGGCGGCGGCACGCCTACCTTCCTGTCCGACGACGAAACGGCCGAGCTGATGGCGGCCACGCGCGAGCACTTCGCGCTCGCGCCGGATGCCGACGCCGAGTTCTCGATCGAGATCGACCCGCGCACGGTCACGCCCGCGACGCTCGTCCACCTGCGCACCATCGGCTTCAACCGGCTGAGCCTCGGCGTGCAGGATTTCGATCCGGTCGTGCAGCAGGCGATCAACCGCATCCAGCCGCTCGCGATGACGGCCGACCTGCTCTCCGCCGCGCGCACGACGGGCTTTCATTCGGTCAGCGTCGACCTGATCTACGGGCTGCCGCACCAGACCGTGTCCGTATTCGCGCGCACGCTCGAAACGATCATCGAACTCGCGCCCGACCGGCTGTCGGTGTTCGGCTACGCGCACATGCCGCACCTGTTCAAGATGCAGCGTCAGATCGACGACGCGACGCTGCCGCCGCCGGAAACGCGCATCGCGCTGCTCGGCCTCGCGATCGACATGCTGACGTCGGCCGGCTACGTGTACATCGGGATGGACCACTTCGCGCGGCCGTCCGACGAACTCGTGCGCGCGCAGAAGAACGGCACGCTGCAGCGCAATTTCCAGGGCTACAGCACGCGTGCGGATACCGATCTCGTCGGGTTCGGCGTGTCGTCGATCGGCAAGGTCGGCGACGTCTACGCGCAGAACGCGAAAGACCTGCCCGCCTACGGCGCCGCGCTCGACGCGGGCCGGCTGCCGATCGCGCGCGGCGTGCGGCTCACGCCCGACGACCGGCTGCGCCGCGACGTGATCACGCAACTGATGTGCAACCTCGACCTGCCGTTCTCGCATGTCGAGGCCGCGCACGGCATCCGCTTCGCCGATCATTTCGCGCGCGAACTCGACGCGCTGCGCCCGTTCGAGCGGGACGGGCTGCTGACGATCGCGGCCGACCGCCTGACGATCCACCCGGCCGGCCGGATGGTCGTGCGCAACATCGCGATGGCGTTCGACGCGTATCTCGGCCAGACGCAGCAGCAGCGCTATTCGCGCACGGTCTAGGGCCAGACGGCTCCCAGGCCACCGGCCGCACGCGGGCGGCCGGTTTGATACAGTGTGGGGCTTACGCCCCGCCAGATTCCGCACGATGCGCACCACCAAAGCGACCCACGCGGTCGAACGCCTGAAAACCCGCTCCGGCAACCCGCAATTCGCGGCCGTCGCGATGGCGGGCGGCCTGTTCTATCTCGTCGACCGCTCCGGCGGCACCACCGAGAAGCGCTGCGAGCCGCTGCCGCTCGACGAGTTCGTCAAGTTCGTCGACGAATTCGGCCCCAAAAAACCGCGCAAGGCGAGCAAGCTCGACCTCGCGTTCGAGGCGCAGATCAAGAAGAGCAAGGGGTAAAGGTCTGTTGCAGGCCGCCTGAAGGCTTCGCGGCCGCCCCGTTTGGTACAATCACGAAGTTTCTCTATCCCCGCTGATGGCCGACCAGGCTGCGTGACCACACCATGAATATCGAAAACGCGCGTTTCAACATGATCGAACAACAGATCCGGCCGTGGGACGTGCTGGATCTCGACGTCCTGGGCCTGCTGTCGATCGTCAAGCGTGAAAACTACGTTCCGGCCGAATACCGCGATCTCGCGTTCGCCGATCTCGAACTCCCGCTGCCCGGCGGCAACAGCAAGATGCTGTTCCCGCGCGTCGAAGCGCGCGTGCTGCAGGAGCTGACGGTCAAGAAGCACGAGAACGTGCTCATCATCGGCGCCGGCTCGGGCTACCTGGCTGCGCTGTTCGCGCACCGCGCGCAGCACGTGACGGCCGTCGAGATCGATCCGACCAACGCGAAGTTCGCGGAAGACAACCTGCGCAACGACGGCGTGACCAACGCGGAAGTCGTCCTCGGCGACGGTTCGCGCGGCTGGGCCGGCAAGGCGCCGTATGACGTGATCTGCGTCGCGGGCGGCCTGCCCGTCGTGCCGCAGGAAATGCTCGAACAGCTGAAGGTCGGCGGCCGCCTCGCGGCATTCGTCGGCGGCCGTCCGGTGATGAAGGCACAGATCATCACGCGCATCGACGACAAGCAGTACCGCGTCGCCGACGTGTTCGAAACGTATATCGACCACCTCGTCAACGCGATCGAGCCGTCGCGCTTCAAGTTCTGAGCGACGGAGCCACCATGCAGATCCTGACGGCCGCGATGCTCGCGGAATGGCTCGGCGACAAGGCACGCCCCGCGCCGGTCGTGCTCGACGTGCGCGAACCGTGGGAAATCGCGACCGCGCATATCGCGGGCAGCGTGTCGATCCCGATGCAGCAGATTCCCGCGCGCAGCGAAGAGCTCGACGACGAAGCGGAAATCGTCTGCGTGTGCCATCACGGGATGCGCAGCGCGCAAGTCGCGATGTTCCTCGAATCGCGCGGCTTCACGAAGCTGTACAACCTGCAAGGCGGGATCGACGCGTGGTCGCGCGACGTCGATCCGTCCGTGCCGCGTTACTGATCCTGTCGGCGGCGCATCACGCGCCGCCTCGCCGATCGGCACACTGCCGCCGGCCGCACTGATTCCCCCGAACGGGCACGCATCGCGTGCCCGTTTCTCTTTTCCGCTCCGGTTAATCACTTCAGCGTCGTCTCGATGACCGACAGCGGCGCTGCGCGGCGTCCGTGACTTGTCCTGCCCGCGTGGCGCGAAGTCATGGTGCACGACGGTTCCCGCCCCGCGTTCAAGTGCAGGCGCCGGAACGGGGAACCCCGACCGTGCACCATTTACGCCCGTGCCCCTGCACCGTGACGGACCGCGCATGCTGCACGACGCGTCACGCGCACCGTCCCGACACCACGCACCGCCCCGCGCAGGCACGCCAGACGTGCATCCGCACGACTGGCACATGCCTTGCGTTACCCGTTGGCCAGCGCCTTCAAGGCGCACGCATATCCAACACGTCAAGGGGAACCCGATGAAACGTCGCAGTCTGTTGAAGTTCGGTTCGATGGCCGGCGCACTCGCGCTCGCGGGCAAGAGCCCGTTCGCTCACGCGGCCGACGCGGGCACCGGCCCGATCAAGGTCGGCATCCTGCATTCGCTGTCGGGCACGATGGCGATCTCGGAGACGTCGCTGAAGGACACCGCGCTGATGACGATCGCCGACATCAACAAGAGCGGCGGCGTGATGGGCCGCAAGCTCGAACCCGTGGTGGTCGATCCCGCGTCGAACTGGCCGCTGTTCGCCGAGAAGGCGCGCCAGCTGCTCACGCAGGACAAGGTCGCGTGCGTGTTCGGCTGCTGGACGTCGGTGTCGCGCAAGTCGGTGCTGCCGGTGTTCGAGGAGCTGAACGGGCTGCTCTATTACCCGGTGCAGTACGAAGGCGAGGAAATGTCGCGCAACGTGTTCTACACGGGCGCCGCACCGAACCAGCAGGCGATCCCGGCCGTCGAGTACCTGATGAGCGCGGAAGGCGGCGGCGCGAAGCGCTTCTTCCTGCTCGGCACCGACTACGTGTATCCGCGCACGACCAACAAGATCCTGCGTGCGTTCCTGAAATCGAAGGGCGTGAAGGACGCCGACATTCAGGAGGTCTACACGCCGTTCGGCCACAGCGATTACCAGACCATCGTCGCGAACATCAAGAACTTCTCGCAAGGCGGCAAGACGACCGTGATCTCGACGATCAACGGCGACTCGAACGTGCCGTTCTACAAGGAGCTCGGCAACCAGGGGATCAAGGCGACCGACGTGCCGGTCGTCGCGTTCTCGGTCGGCGAGGAAGAGCTGCGCGGGATCGACACGAAGCCGCTCGTCGGTCACCTCGCCGCGTGGAATTACTTCATGTCGGTGAAGAACCCGACCAACACGAAGTTCAAGGACCAGTTCGCCGCGTGGGTGAAGGCGAACAACCTGCCCGGCGGCGCGAAGCGCGTGACCAACGACCCGATGGAAGCGACCTACGTCGGCATCCACATGTGGAAGCAGGCCGTCGAGAAGGCGAAGAGCACCGACGTCGACAAGGTGCGCGTCGCGATGGTCGGCCAGACCGTCGCCGCGCCGTCGGGCTTCACGCTCGCGATGGACGGCAACCATCACCTGCACAAGCCGGTGATGATCGGCGAGATCCGCGGCGACGGGCAATTCAACGTCGTGTGGAAAACCAAGACCGCGGTGCGCGCGCAACCGTGGAGCCCGTTCATCGCGGGCAACCAGGGCAAGCCGGACATCGTCACGTCGATCCCGGCCTTCCTGCGCCGGCAGCGCGCGGCGCTCGCCTGATGCAGGGTGGCGCGTCGCGCTTCACACGCGACGCGCCGCTCGCGCGCCGATGCCGAACCCGATGTGCCGTCCGCGCTTGCCGAGATGAACCGCACGCGCCCGCGCATCGCCGCACGCATCCGCTTCCCCACGCCCGACAGGATTTCCCGATGCCTACACGCTTTCGCCGAGCCGCCGTCGCGATCGTCGCGTGCGCCGCCCTCGCGGGCGGGCTGCCACGCGCCGCGTTCGCGCTGACGGCGACCGATACCGCCGCGCTCGCCGGCGACGACTTCGACGCAAAGACGACCGCGATCGAACGGCTCGCCGCCGACTCCGACCCACGCGCCGTCGCGCTGCTCAATGCGCTGTCGACCGGCGACGCGCTCGCGACCGGTGACGGCCGCCTGCTGATCCAGACCGGCGACACCGCGCACGATGCGCTCACGCAGGCCACGACGCCGGCCGGCGACGCGCAGCCCGTGATGCTGAACAACCTGCTGCGCACGAAGATAACTGGTGCGCTGTCGGGGCTCGCGCTCGCGTCGCCCGACGTCGCCGCGCGTCGCGACGCGATCGATGCATTGCTGAAATCGCCCGACCCGGCGCTCAAGCCGATGATCGACCGCGCGCGTGCGAAGGAAACCGATCCCGCGCTGAAGCGCCGCCTCGACGCACTGTGGGCGATCGCCGCGCTGCACGATGCCGATCCGGCGAAGCGCCTCGAAGCCGTGCAGGTGGTGGCTGCACGCCGCGACCTCGACATGATCGAACAGTTGCGCCCGCTCGTCGCGAAGAATGCCGACGGCAGCTACGCGGAACCCGACGCGCGCGTGCGCGCCGCCGCGCAGCAAGGACTCGACGCATTGCACACGCTGCAGCGCCGCGGCGAGATCGTCGGCACCTTGTTCGCGGGCCTGTCGCTCGGCAGTGTGCTGCTGCTCGCCGCGCTCGGCCTCGCGATCACGTACGGGCTGATCGGCGTGATCAACATGGCGCACGGCGAATTCCTGATGATCGGTGCGTACGCAACCTATGTCGTGCAGACGCTGATCCAGCGCTACGCGCCCGGCGCGTTCGACTGGTATCCGCTCGTCGCGGTGCCGGTGTCGTTCGTGACGGCCGCGCTCGTCGGCATCGTGCTCGAACGGCTCGTGCTGCGGCACCTGTATGGCCGCCCGCTCGAGACGTTGCTCGCGACGTTCGGCGTGAGCCTGATCCTGATCCAGGCGACGCGCATGCTGTTCGGCGCGCAGAACGTGCAGGTCGTGAACCCGTCGTGGATGAGCGGCGGCGTGACCGTGATGCAGAACCTGATCCTGCCGTACAACCGGCTCGCGATCCTCGCGTTCGCACTCGCGGTGGTATTCGTCGCGTGGGCGGTGCTGACGAAGACGCGGCTCGGCCTGTTCGTGCGCGCCGTCACGCAGAACCGCCGGATGGCCGCCTGCGTCGGCGTGAAGACCGCGCGCGTCGACGCGTATGCGTTCGCATTCGGCGCGGGCATCGCGGGCCTCGGCGGCTGTGCGCTGTCGCAGATCGGCAACGTGGGCCCCGACCTTGGCCAGAACTACATCATCGATTCGTTCATGGCGGTCGTGCTCGGCGGTGTCGGGCAGATCGCCGGCACCGTGCTCGGCGGCTTCGGGCTCGGCCTCGCGAGCAAGGCGATCGAGCCGTTCTGGGGCGCCGTGCTCGCGAAGATCGCGGTGCTCGTGATGATCGTGCTGTTCATCCAGAAACGTCCGCAGGGCATGTTTGCCCCGAAGGGCCGCAGTGCGGAGGCTTGACGTGACTTCATTCACCCACTCGTTGTCCAATCCGGCCGCCGATGCGCCGAAGCCGGCTGCCGCCGCACGCACGGAAGAGCGCTTCGCGCTCGGCCTGCCGCCCCGCCCCGCGCTGCTGTCGCGACGCGCGTGGCTCGCGCTGATCGCGCTGTGCGTCGCGATCGGCATCGGCGTGCCGCTCGCCGCGCTCGTCGCGCCCGAGTCGAGCGCGTTCCATCTGTCCGCGTACGCGATGACGCTCACCGGCAAGCTGATGTGCTACGCGATCGCCGCACTCGCGCTCGATCTCGTGTGGGGCTACTGCGGGATCCTGAGCCTCGGCCACGGGCTGTTCTTCGCGCTCGGCGGCTATGCGATCGGAATGTATCTGATGCGCGAAATCGGCCGCGACGGCAAGTACGGCAGCGACCTACCCGATTTCATGGTGTTCCTCGACTGGCACCAGTTGCCGTGGTACTGGAGCGGCACGCAGCATCTCGCGTGGGCGCTCGCACTCGTCGTGCTCGTGCCGGCCGTGCTCGCGTGGGTGTTCGGCTTCTTCACGTTCCGCTCGCGCGTGAAGGGCGTGTACCTGTCGATCATCACGCAGGCCATGACGTTCGCCGCGATGCTGCTGTTCTATCGTAACGAGACGGGCTTCGGCGGCAACAACGGCTTCACCGACTTCAAGCGCATCGCAGGCTTTGCGATCACGTCGCCCGGCACGCGCACGGTGCTGTTGCTGATGACGTTCGCGACGCTCGTGCTCGCGTTCATCGCCGCGCGTGCGATCGTCACCAGCAAGCTCGGGCGTGTCGTCACCGCGGTGCGCGATGGCGAGACGCGGCTGATGTTCCTCGGTTACAGCCCGCTCGCATACAAGCTGTTCGTGTGGACCGTGTCGGCCGTGCTGTGCGGCATCGCGGGCGCGTTGTACGTGCCGCAGGTCGGCATCATCAACCCCGGCGAGATGTCGCCCGGCAACTCGATCGAGATGGCGATCTGGGTCGCGGTGGGCGGGCGCGGCACGCTGATCGGACCGATCGTCGGCGCGTTCGCGGTGAACGGCGCGAAGAGCGTTTTTACCGCGTACTTCGCCGAATACTGGCTGTTCTTCCTCGGCCTGATCTTCGTGCTCGTGCCGCTGCTGTTGCCGCGCGGGATCATGGGCCTCGTCGAAACCTTGATCGCGAAGGGGAAACGCGCATGAACGGAACGGCCCTGTACCAGTTCACGCCGCCGCCCGAAGACGAAGGGCTGGCCGTCAGCGGCACCGCATCGATGGGGCGCGTGGTGCCGCCCGGCATCGACACGTCGCACGGCACGATCCTCTACCTCGAGGATATTGAGGTGAGCTTCGACGGTTTCCGCGCGCTGAAGAAGCTGTCGCTGGCGATCGACGCGGGCGAGCTGCGCTGCGTGATCGGCCCGAACGGCGCCGGCAAGACGACGATGATGGACGTGATCACCGGCAAGACACGCCCCGATGCAGGCAAGGTGTTTCTCGGCCAGACGATCGACCTCGCGCGGATGAACGAGCCCGAGATCGCGCGCGCGGGCATCGGCCGCAAGTTCCAGAAGCCGACCGTGTTCGAACAGCATCCGGTGTGGGAGAACCTCGAGCTCGCGATGCAGACCGACAAGGGCTGGCTCGCGTCGCTGCGCGCGCGG
Organism: Burkholderia lata; assembly: GCF_000012945.1. Classification (NCBI taxonomy): domain Bacteria; kingdom Pseudomonadati; phylum Pseudomonadota; class Betaproteobacteria; order Burkholderiales; family Burkholderiaceae; genus Burkholderia; species Burkholderia lata. The sequence continues at coordinate 936,441 of NC_007510.1, read as the reverse complement.
CTCGACCGCACCGCGCAGGCGAAGATCGAGGAGACGCTCGCGCTGATCGGCCTCGAGAGCCATGCCTTCCGCGCGGCCGGCGAACTGTCGCACGGGCAGAAGCAGCGACTCGAGATCGGCATGCTGCTGATGCAGCGCCCCGCGCTGCTGCTGCTCGACGAGCCGGCGGCCGGGATGACCGACCACGAGACGATGGAACTCGCCGAACTGCTGAACACGCTGCGCGGCACCTGCTCGATGATGGTCGTCGAGCACGACATGGAATTCGTCGCGGCGCTCGCGGGCGACACGGGCCGCGTGACGGTGATGGCCGAGGGCGCGGTGCTCGCGCAGGGCACGCTCGACCAGGTCAAGCGCGACGACGCGGTGATCGAGTCTTACCTTGGACGATGATGCGATGCTGAAGATCGATGCACTGAACCAGTACTACGGCGGCAGCCATATCCTGCGCAACGTGAGCCTCGCCGCCGACGACGGCAAGCTCACCGTGCTGCTCGGCCGCAACGGCGTCGGCAAGAGCACGCTGCTGCGCTGCCTGATGGGCGTCGTCGCCGCGAAAAGCGGCAGCGTGTCGTGGCGCGGCACGGCGCTCGGCGCGATGCCGCCGTATGCGCGCGTCGCGGCCGGGCTCGCGTATGTGCCGCAGGGCCGCGACATCTTTCCGCGGCTGACCGTCGAGGAGAACCTGCTCGTCGGCGCGGCGAGCCGCAAGGCGCCGTCGAAGGTGCCCGACCGCATCTACGACCTGTTCCCGGTGCTGAAGGACATGCGCGCTCGGCGCGGAGGCGACCTGTCGGGCGGCCAGCAGCAGCAGCTCGCGATCGGCCGCGCGCTGATGAGCGAACCGCAGTTGCTGATCCTCGACGAGCCGACCGAAGGCATCCAGCCGTCGATCATCCAGGACATCGGCCGCACGCTGCGCCAGCTCGTCGACGAATCGAAGATGACCGTGCTGCTCGTCGAGCAGTATTACGACTTCGCCCAGTCGATCGCCGACTGCTACTGGGTGATGAGCCGTGGCGAGATCGTCGCGGGCGGCGACGCGCACGAGATGGAAGCGAACGGTGTGCGGGAGCTGATCGCGGTGTAGCGGGAAAGGTGGCCCGGAACGGCACCGCTTCCGGCGATCGATCCGGCGCCTCGCCGAATGGCGCATGCCGGGCGCACGCCAGCGAAACGGCACGGCCTGAGCGTAGCGTTGCAGCCTCCGGCAACGCCGGTACCGAAGCGTATATTGTTGCGGTAGCATCCTCGTTCCCCGCGCCCGTCCCCTGCTTCCCGCCGATGTCCGCCCCCGATTCCCGTGCCCCGCTGTCCCGCCCCGCCGTCGCCAAGTCGTGGCACGGCCGCCTCGAACTCGGCTTCGAACGGCACGGCATGCGCACGACGCTCGCGCACCGTCTGCACGACGGCCCGCTGCGCGTGCAGCGCCCGCTGTATCCGGAAGGCGACGCGATCTGCCACGCGGTGATCGTGCACCCGCCGGGCGGCGTCGCCGGCGGCGACCGGCTCGACATCGACATCGCGCTCGGCGACGGCACGCATGCGGTGCTGACGACACCCGGCGCGACCAAGTGGTACAAGTCGAACGGGCTGGACGCGACACAGCGCATCGGCATCACGGTCGGCGAACACGCGAAACTCGACTGGCTGCCGCAGAACAACCTGTTCTTCGACGCGGCGCATGCTTCGCTCGACTTCACGGTAAAACTCGGCACGGGTGCGACTGCGATCGGCTGGGACGCGTCGCAGCTCGGCCGGCAGGCGGCCGGCGAAACCTGGTCGGCGGGCCGCGTCGCGTCGACCTCCGCGCTCGTCGATGCCGACGGCCGGCCGCTATGGACCGAACGCGCGCTGCTCGATGCGCACGACCCGCTGCGCGGCGCGCTGCAGGGTCTCGCCGGCTTTCCCGCGTACGGCACGCTGTGGGCGGCCGGCGCCGCATGCGACGCCGCACTCGCGGAATCGCTCGCCGCGCGGATGCCGTTCGATGCCACGCTGCGCGCGGGCGCGACCTGCGTGACGCCGGGCGTCGTGCTCGTCCGCGCGCTGTCGACGTCGATGGAAGCGCTGCAACGCCACTTCACCGACTGCTGGCTGCATCTGCGGCCGATCGTGCACGGTGTCGACGCACGGCCGCTGCGCCTCTGGCAAACCTGAGCGCGGTCGCGCCACGCACCGTTTCGGCGCAGCGTCGCGACCGGCGCTGCACATTGCCCATGCATCGCGCACCACGAGCGCGCATCGCACGGCGTTCCATGCACATGGCACGCGCCTTGCTGCTTACATAACCGCTACACGACGCACGCAAAACAGCGCGATGCTACGATGACCCGCGCGTTCGCATCGTTGCGCGCGCACCGATAAAAATTACGTTTTACTGAACGTTTTCCTTCATGAAACTGACTCCCCGCGAGAAGGACAAGCTGCTGATCTTCACGGCGGCGCTGCTGGCCGAGCGCCGTCGCGCACGCGGCCTGAAGCTCAACTATCCGGAGGCGGTCGCCTTCATCACCGCCGCGTTGATGGAAGCCGCGCGCGACGGCAAGACGGTCGCCGAGGTGATGCATTACGGCACGACGCTGCTCACGCGCGACGACGTGATGGACGGCGTGCCGGAGATGATTCCCGACATCCAGGTCGAGGCGACCTTCCCCGACGGCACGAAGCTCGTGACCGTCCATCACCCGATTCCGTGAGGCCCCGCATGATCCCCGGCGAAATCCTCACCGACGACGGCGAACACGTACTGAACGCGGGCCGCGCGACGCTGACGCTCGTCGTCGCGAACACCGGCGACCGCCCGGTGCAGGTCGGCTCGCACTACCACTTCTTCGAAGTCAACGACGCGCTGTCGTTCGATCGCGCGGCCGCGCGCGGCTTTCGCCTGAACATCGCGGCCGGCACCGCCGTGCGCTTCGAGCCGGGCCAGACGCGCACCGTCGAGCTGGTCGCACTCGCGGGCGATCGCGCCGTCTACGGTTTTCAGGGCAAGGTGATGGGGCCGCTGTAAGCCGCGCCCCGCTCTTCAGGAACAGCACCATGACACTACGCTTGAGCCGCCGCGCGTACGCGGAAATGTTCGGGCCGACGACGGGCGACCGCGTCCGGCTCGCCGACACCGAACTGCTGATCGAGATCGAACGCGATTTCACGACCTACGGCGAGGAAGTGAAATTCGGCGGCGGGAAAGTGATCCGCGACGGCATGGGCCAGTCGCAGCGCGTGGCCGCCGACGTGCCCGACACAATCATCACGAACGCGGTGATCCTCGATCACTGGGGCATCGTGAAGGCCGACATCGCGATCAAGCACGGCCGCATCGCCGCGATCGGCAAGGCCGGCAATCCGGACATCCAGCCGGGCGTGACGATCGCGATCGGCGCCGCGACTGAAGTGATCGCCGGCGAAGGGCTGATCGTGACGGCCGGCGGCATCGACACGCACATCCACTTCATCAGCCCGCAGCAGATCGACGAGGCGCTCGCGTCGGGCGTCACGACGATGCTCGGCGGCGGCACGGGGCCGGCCACCGGCACCAACGCGACGACCTGCACGCCGGGCCCGTGGCACATGGAGCGGATGCTGCAGGCCGCCGACGGCTGGCCGATCAATCTCGGCTTTCTCGGCAAGGGCAACGCGAGCCTGCCGCAGCCGCTCGTCGAGCAGATCGCGGCCGGCGCAATCGGGCTGAAGCTGCACGAGGACTGGGGCACGACCCCCGCGGCGATCGACAACTGTCTTTCCGTTGCCGACGACACCGACACGCAGGTCGCGATCCACACCGACACGCTGAACGAAGGCGGCTTCGTCGAATCGACGGTCGCCGCGTTCAAGGGCCGCACGATCCACACGTACCACACCGAAGGCGCGGGCGGCGGCCATGCGCCCGACATCCTGAAGGTGTGCGGCGAGTCGAACGTGCTGCCGTCGTCGACCAACCCGACGCGCCCGTACACGATCAACACGCTCGACGAGCATCTCGACATGCTGATGGTGTGCCATCACCTCGATCCGTCGATCGCCGAGGATCTCGCGTTCGCCGAATCGCGGATCCGCCGCGAGACGATCGCGGCCGAGGACATCCTGCACGATCTCGGCGCGCTGTCGATGCTGTCGTCCGATTCGCAGGCGATGGGCCGCGTCGGCGAGGTGATCATCCGCACGTGGCAGACCGCGCACAAGATGAAGGTGCAACGCGGCGCGCTGCCGGAAGACAACACGCGCAACGACAACTTCCGTGCGAAGCGCTACGTCGCGAAGTACACGATCAACCCGGCGCTCACGCACGGAATTGCGCACGAAGTCGGCTCGATCGAGCCCGGCAAGTGGGCCGACCTGGTGCTGTGGGAGCCGGCGTTCTTCGGGATCAAGCCGTCGATGATCCTGAAGGGCGGAATGATCGCGATGGCGCAGATGGGCGACCCGAACGCGTCGATCCCGACACCGCAGCCGGTCCACTATCGCGAGATGTTCGCCACGCGCGGCGGTGCGCTCGCGCGCACGTCGCTGACCTTCGTGTCGCAGATGGCCGCCGATGCGGGCATCGCGGAACGCTATGGCCTCGCGAAGCGGATCGTGCCCGTGCGCAACTGCCGCAACGTGACGAAGGCCGACATGATCCACAACGCGTGGCGCCCGTCGATCAGCGTCGACCCCGAAACCTACGACGTGATCGCCGACGGCCAGTTGCTCACCTGCGAGCCGGCCACGGTGCTGCCGATGGCGCAGCGCTATTTCCTGTTCTGACCTGATTGCCGGTTTTCGACTCATGCGCACCCTCGACAAACGCATTGCCCCGAACGTGAAACTCGCCGCGTCGCTCGTCGCGCGCGCGCCGACGCTCACGCTCGCCTACGACGCCCGCTGCAAGAGCCGCCTCGCGGCGACGCTCGACACCGGCGAGGACGTCGCGGTCCTGCTGCCGCGCGGCACGATCCTGCGCGACGGCGACGTGCTCGTCGCCGACGACGGCGCGCTCGTGCGCATTGCCGCGGCGCCCGAGACCGTGCTGCGCGTGCGCGCCGCCGATCCGCTCACGCTGATGCGCGCCGCGTACCACCTCGGCAACCGTCACACGCCGGTCGAGATCGGCGACGGCTATCTGAAGCTCGAAGCCGACCCGGTGCTCGCTGACATGCTGCGCCGGCTCGGCACGCAGGTCGAGGAGACCCTCGCGCCGTTTCAGCCGGAAGCCGGCGCGTACGGCGGCGGCCACAAGCACGGGCACGACGCGACGTTCGCCGAGGATTACGCACTCGCGCAGCAGGTGTTCGGCGAGCACCACGGTCACGCTCATTCGCATTCGCATTCGCACGACCACGACCACGACCACGACCACGACCATCAGCATGGTCCCGGTTGCGCGCACGGCCACGGCCATGACCACCACTGAACTCGTCGCGCTGCTGCACCTTGCATCGCCGGCGCTGCCGATCGGCGCGTACAGCTATTCACAGGGGCTTGAAGCGGCGCTCGACGCAAACCTGATCCACGACGCGGATACCGCGCGCGACTGGATCGCGAGCGGCCTGACCGACGTGCTCGCGCACGGCGAGCTGCCGTTCCTCGCGCACCAGCTCGCGCGCTGGCACGCGCACGACACGCCGGCGCTCGTCACCGAGAATGCGTGGTTCATCGCGAGCCGCGAATCGGCCGAACTGCGCCGCGAGACCGAACAGATGGGCTGGTCGCTCGCGCAGCTCTGCGCGTCGCTCGAATGGGGCGATGCCGCGCGCCGCGCGACGCTCGCGGCGATGACGCCGATCGCGCTGCCCACCGCGTTCGCGTACGCAGCCGCCGCGCACGACGCGAGCGCCGACGCCGTGCTCGCCGCATACGCATTCGGCTGGGTCGAGAACCAGACGTCCGCCGCGCTGAAGGCCGTGCCGCTCGGCCAGCTCGCCGGGCAACGCATCATCGTCGCGCTGCGCGGTGCGATCGACGCAGCCGTGCGCCGCGCGCTCGCGACGCCGCCCGACGCCGTCAACACGTTCGCGCCGCAGCTCGGCATCCTGTCCGCGCGGCACGAAACCCAGTATTCGCGGTTGTTCCGCTCCTGAACCCGACGCTTATCCGCCATGAACGCACCTGCTCCCTCCTCTGCCCGCCGCACGAAGAAACTGCCGCCGCTGCGCGTCGGCATCGGCGGCCCCGTCGGCTCCGGCAAGACCACGCTGCTCGAAATGCTGTGCAAGGCGATGCGCGACCGGTACGACCTCGTCGCGATCACCAACGACATCTATACGAAGGAAGACCAGCGGCTGCTGACGGTCGCGGGCGCACTGCCCGAGGAGCGCATCATGGGCGTCGAGACGGGCGGCTGCCCGCACACGGCGATCCGCGAGGATGCGTCGATCAACCTCGAGGCCGTCGACCGGATGCTGTCGCGCTTCCCCGACGCCGACATCGTGTTCATCGAATCGGGCGGAGACAATCTCGCGGCGACCTTCAGCCCCGAGCTGTCGGACCTGACGATCTACGTGATCGACGTCGCGGGCGGCGAGAAGATTCCGCGCAAGGGCGGCCCAGGCATCACGAAATCCGACCTGCTCGTGATCAACAAGACGGATCTCGCGCCGCTGGTCGGTGCGAACCTCGACGTGATGGCGTCCGACACGAAGAAGATGCGTGGCGAGCGGCCTTACGTGATGACGAACCTGAAGGCGCTCGAAGGCGTCGCGGACGTGATCGCGTTCATCGAGAAGAAGGGGTTGCTGACGGTCTGAGCGGCGTGGCGGCGCCATACGGTGCCGCCACGCGTGCTCATGGCGGCATTGCGCCGCCTTCGCCTAGTCGTCGGAAGCGTCCTGCAGCGTGCGCACGCCACGCTCGGCGGGCGGCAGCAGTGCCGCGAGCACGTCGACCGTGCGTGCGGTCGCGCCGCGGTGACGCGACGCGAATGCGGCGCCGGCCGCGCCCATCGCGATGCGCCGCGCCTTGTCGGCGAACAGCGCGTCGAGCACGTGCGCGAGATCGAGCGGATCCTCGACCTGCAGCGCCGCGCCGGCCGCGACCGCATCGGCGGTCGCCTGCGTGAAGTTGAACACGTGCTTGCCGATCAGCACCGGCACGCCAACCGCGCACGCCTCGATCAGGTTCTGGCCGCCGAGCGGCAACAGGCTGCCGCCGATGAACGCGATGTCGGCCGCCGCGTAATACGCGCCGAGCTCGCCCATCGAATCGCCGAGCAACACCGATACGTCGTCCGGCAGCGGCTCGGCAGCCGGCCGTCCGGCCGCGAGCGCGGCCTTGTCGGCCGCCCACACCGAGCGTCGCACGCACTTGAGCCCGCTGCGCTCGACGAGCGCCTCGACCTCGGCGAAGCGCTGCGGATGACGCGGTACGAGCACCAGCAGCGCGCCGGGCGTGCGCATCGCCGTGAATGCGTCGAGCACCAGCGCCTCCTCGTTCTCGCGCGTGCTCGCGGCCACCCACACGGGCCGCGCGCCGATCGCCTCGCGCCACGCATGGCCACGCGCCGCGAGTTCCGGCGGCGTCGTCATGTCGAACTTCAGGTTGCCGAGCACGGTCACGTTGCGCGCGCCGAGCGACGACAGCCGCTCCGCATCGGCCGGGCTCTGCGCGAGCACGCGCGAGAAGCCGCCGAACACGTCGTGCGTCGCCGCGCCGAACTTCGATGCACGCCGGAACGAACGCGCGGACATGCGCGCATTGGTCAGCACCAGCGGCACGTCCGCGCGGCGGCACTCGTCGATCAGCGTGGGCCACACCTCGGTTTCCATCACGAGGCCGAGCGTCGGCCGCCACGCGCGCAGGAAGCGTCGTACCGCGCCGGGCATGTCGTACGGCAGATAGCAGCGCAGCACGCGATCGCCGAAGATCTGTTCGCCGGTCGCGCGGCCGCTCGGCGTCATGTGCGTGAGCAGGATGCGCGCATCGGGGCGGGCATGCATCAGCGCGTCGATCAGCGGCTGCGCCGCGCGGGTCTCGCCGACGGATACCGCATGCACCCAGATCAGCGGCGCGCGGTCGTCGCGCGAGCGGCCGGCCACGTGGCCGAAACGTTCGCCGATGTGCTCGCGATAGCCACGCTCCTTGCGCGAGCGCACGTAAAGCCGGATGACGGCGATCGGTGCGACGAGCCACCACAGCGCGCGATAGATCACCCTCAGCATGCGGCGACCCTCATGTTGCAACGGAGAAGAGGCGCGCTCAAACCAGCGCCCTGCCCTTCAGGCGTTCGAGAATGCCGAGCGGCGCGCATTCGCGGCGCACCATCGCGTCGACCGGCAGGAAGAAGGTCTGTTCGAGCATGAACTGGCCGGACATCACAGCGTGCGAAGTCTGATCCGAGAAACATATCCACACGCAGCCCGGCGGAAACGGCATCGTCTGCTGCGGAGCCGTCTTCTGGTAGTCGAGATCGGCCTTCATGCTGTCGTGCAGGTTCAGCATCAGGTGGTCGTACGCGCTGCGCGGCGACTTCGTCACGTGCAGCAGGTTCAGCAGCCATGCGGCGCCCGGCAACTGCGGCTTGATGTGCGGCAGGAAGCGCTTCGCGACGTCCTCGAACGGCTCGCCGACGCGCCACACGCGCGGCACGCCGACCGGGTTCACGTTCGTGAACACGCGCAGGATGCGCTCGCCGTAGTTGGGCCGCGACGGGAATGCGTCGACGTGCAGCCGGCTGTCGTCCTTGCGCCACGACGTCTGGCGCGTCTCGACCTGCATCAGCCGCAGGCTCGTCGGCGCGACGCGCAGCTTGCCGCGGTATTCGGGAAAGAGGCCGTCGACGAGCGTGCCGGCCTGCTGCTGGAAGCGCGCGACGAGCGCGCGCACCGCCGACTGCGTGACGTTGTCGCCGAGCACGCCGGCGAGCGCGCCGCCGTTCGGCGCGAGGCTGATGTTCTTGCGTTTCGGGTCGGCGAGCGCCGGATCGAGCAGCGCTTCCTCGCCGCCTTCGATCGCGAAGCGCAGGTGCGGGAAATACAGCACCTTGCCTTCCTCGACGGCGGCCAGCAGCTGCTCGCGCGGCGCCGACAGGTTGTGTCCGCTCCAGTCGGCGGACGGGACTTCGATGATCTGGGATTCGCTCATGTTCGGTTCGCGTGGGTTCGCGCGGGTTCGCACGTGTGACAGCGTTACAGGAGACCGAAGCCCGCGAGCGCCGACTTCACCTGCGCGATCGACGGGGGTTGCCCCGCCGTGCCGAGATTGACGACGTTCGGCGACCAGTAGCCGCCGGTCCGCCAGGCCGTCGCGAAATTGTACAGTTCGACCGTCGGACGCTTCAGCGCGGCCGCGATGTGAACCAGACCTGTATCAACCCCGACGGTGGCGGCCGCGCCGTCGATCAGCCCGACCACCGCCGGCAGCGACAGCCGCGGCGGCACGATCGCCGCCGCGCCGAACTCTTTTGCGAGCCGCTCGCTGGTCGCGCGTTCCGCGTCGTTGCCCCACGGCAGCACGAGCGACGCGCCGCGCCGCACGAGGGCCTGGCCGAGCTCGATCCACGCGGCGTCCGGCCATTGCTTGTCGGCACGCGACGTCGCGTGGACGAACACCACGTACGGCACCGGCAGGTTCAGGCCGAGCGCGGCCACCGCGAGCGCCGCCGCGCGCGTATCGAGGCCGAAGTCGACCGGATCGGCCGGCGTCGGCGCCGGGTCGTCCAGCGCGGCCGCGACGAGTTGCCGCGAGCGCTCGACGACGTGCGTGCGCGGCGCGATCGGCACGCGCTTGCGATAGAAGAAGCGCACGGGCCACTCGTAGCCGGCGCCGTCGGTGCGGTTGCCGAGCCCGACGAGCGGGCCACGCGCCCAGCTGGCGACCCAGGCCGTCTTGATGAGGCCCTGACAGTCGATCACGAGGTCGTACTGCTCGGCCGCGAGGCGCTGGCGGAACGCACGGATCTCGCGCCACGTGGCGCCCGAGAACGGCTTCTTGCGCCAGCGGCGCAGCGAGAACGGCAGCACGTTGCGCACGCCGTCGACGAGCTTGACCAGGTCGACGAAGCTTTCCTCGACGAGCCAGTCGATCTGCGCATTGGGGTGGCGGCGCCGGATATCGGCGATCACCGGCATGTTGTGCACGACGTCGCCCAGCGACGACACGCGCACGATCAGGATCTTTTGCACGCTGAAAAAACGCCGGCAGGCAGCCGGCGACAAGCATAAAGGGGGGATTTTATCCCGCCCGGGGAGCCGATCAGGCGAAAAACTGAGGTCGGACTGAATTAGTAGCAGTCAACCGGTTCACGAGCAGTTGATAGGCCAACGCACGGTGTTACGACCCGCGATCGGTGTGGCGGATCAGACCTGCAGGCGGCCAGCGAGTCGCGACAGCGCGAAGCAAGGCCTGCGTGACCAGATGTTTCGTCATCCGATCGCTCATCGCGTAACCGGCGATTTCACCGGGCTGCAGGCACCTCAGGCCGGCAGGACACAACACACCCTTATCGATCGCAAAAGAGGTGACGTCACCACACCAGACTTGATTGGGCACCGTCACCGAGACATCTTGGTTCAGCGGATTCGACGCGACAGGCACGTCGTGCTTCGAATTCGTCGTGGCCTTGATCCGGCGCTTCTGCTTGCAGCGCTATCCCGATTTTCTGCGCAGTCTCCTGACCCGGTGCAAGCCGATTCGCACGCCCCTCTCCACCCGATGTCGCCGCAGGCGCTCCGGCCTGAAACTTTCCCGGATTCGCCGGTGGACCGTGAGCACCTCCGCTTCCAGGGCGAGGTTCCTGCCACGCTCTTTCGGGTGACTTGCGCTTGCGCCACACATGGTGGCCGCTCACGTGTACGCCCAGCACTCGGCACATTGGCGGCACGGGGGTAGTCTCGTCGCATTTGTTCAATCCGCACCTCACCTCGACTCCTTCGCGAAGTACGTCGCGAACCTTTTGAGGAGAGCGCGCTCCGTTCTGACCTCGACCAGCCAACGCTTGACCTGTGCCAGCTCGGCCTCCACTTCTGTCAGCGGCTTCCGTTGACGGTCGACGACATCTTTCAGCTTGCCGGCCTTCGTCGCCCCCCCGGTTTGTCAGCATCTTGATCTGACCCTCACCACCTCCTGCCCCGTTTCGCCGCTCCTCGCGCGGCAAGGATCCGCAGGGTTCCAGTCGATAGTTTTGTGTCATCCGCAAGTGATAAACTCCGCGCACCTTTCGTAATACATCGTAACTTTTTTAATACGTCGTAACATTGAAGGCGCTCGCCGAGCCCGGCTCCTTGTCGCTCGATTCATCTAACCCTGTTTCTCTAACACTCGCGGTCACATGTTCGTAGTATTCGATAATGTTGCAAGCAGATTGCTGCTGGTCGGTTCGGTGCTCATTCTCGCGGCATGCGGCCACGGTACCGACGACCAACCACACGGGACGCCCGCTCCGCCCGTCGCCATGCCGGTGCCCGCACCAGGATCCGACCCTGCGGATGTCCTCGTCTACGGTGCGACGCCGGGCGGTATATCCGCGGCACTGGAAGCCGCGAAACTGAACAAGCGGGTCGTCATTCTGGAACCGACGAAACACGTCGGTGGCATGACGACGAGCGGGATCAGCGTGACAGACGCCTATCCCCAGGATCGTCTATGGGCAATGGGCGGTTTCGCGCATCGCTTCGTCGACACGGTAAACGCGCGCTACGGAAAGACCTGGACGATGGGCGGCATATTTCACGAGCCGCATGTCGCCGAGAGCATTCTGCTGCAGATGCTTGCCGACGCCCCGTCCGTTTCCGTCGAATACGGAGCCGAACTGGCGAGCGTTCAAACCAATAATCACGAGATCAAGGCCGTCCAGACGAGCAACGGACATAGTTACGCGGCAAAGATGTTCATCGATGCGAGCTACGAAGGCGATTTGCTCGAGAAGGCCGGCGTCGACCATACGCTCGGGCGCGAAGCGAAGTCACAATATGGCGAACCCCTCGCCGGCGTTGGCCCCATTTCCATCAAGGACGGCGCGCGCGTGGATCCCTACGTTGTGCCAGGTCAACCGAGCAGCGGATTGCTTCCGCATGTAGCGCCCAACAATCTCGGCGCCCCGGGAACGGCAGACTCGGCCGTGCAGGCATATGGCTATCGGCTTTGCCTCACTGCGGATAAGGGAAACCAGATTCCCGTCGTCAAACCGGCCAACTACGATCCCAAGGAATTCGAACTACTGGGGCGCGTCGCCCTGGCTCACCCGGAAATCGTCAAGACGTTCAACTACATCGCGAACGTTCCGATTCCCAACAACAAGTTCGACGTCAATAGCCTCGGCCTGCTATCGACGGACGAGATCGAGGGAAGCGCGGAGTATGCCAATGCGAATGCGAACGGTCGTCGCCAAATCGAGGCGGAGCACAAGCGTTATACGCTGGCGCTCCTGACGTTTCTCGCGACGGATCCCCGCATTCCGCCAAACGTACGCGATGACGTTCGCTCGTGGGGATTCTGCAAGGACGAGTTCCAGGATAACGGCGGGTTCCCATGGCGTCTTTACGTACGGCAAAGTCGCCGGATGGTCGGTAGCTATGTGATGACACAGCACGATCTGTACACGGAAACCCGGATCCCGGATCCCATCGGTCTTGGTGCATTCCCGATCGATCAGCATACGGTCAATCGTATTGCGGTAGACGGACAGGTCGGTACCGAAGGCGCCATTTGGCAGCCGCTGCCGCGTCCGTACCCGATCTCGTATCGATCGATTGTCCCCAAGTACAGCGAGATCCGGAATTTGCTCGTGCCGGTTGCACTGTCTGCGTCGCACGTCGCGTATTCATCGATACGCGTCGAGCCGACGCTCATGATTACCGGTCAGGCGGCCGGAGCCGCCGCAGCGCTCGCCATAGATTCGCGAAGCAGTGTTCAAAACATCGACTATGCAAAGCTGTCCGCGACACTGGTGAGCGAAGGTGCGGTGTTGGCGAACAGATGACTGTCGACGGGACAGCATGGCTGCTTGTACTTTCTGAGGTTCTCGATGGAATTCCTGGTCGCCTTCACCGACTCAACCGAGAAAGTAGTCGACCCTGAACAATCCTTGAAAGCATATACAGCAAGGCTGCAAGATCGAGACGATACGGGAGTTGCAGTGAACGGGCATATTGGCGCGTAAAACCTGCAACTCTCTACAAGGCGAGGATGGGGCCGAAGACGTCGGTGACGGAGGGAGAGTTCTTCCGCCAACCGTTGCGCGAGCAGATCAACTTGGCGCATCCGTCGGTTCGCCACGCCTGATCACGGGATTGCCGCACCTGCCGTATGCCTTCGACCTCCCGGACGAGGACTTAGTCCGGCAATGGCGCGAGGGCCTGTACTGGCAGGTCGTTACCGATGAAACGTATTTGCAGACGGAGCCGCCGATCTAGTCGACGGCTTGCGCGGCTTCCCCGAAGCGATCGAGGCGGTCTACCCGGCCGCGCAAATCCAGACCGGCATCGTGCATCTGATCCGCAAGTCGCTGAATCTCGCGAGCTGGAAGGACCGCAAGCCGCTGGCGGCCGCGATCAAGCCGATCTCCAGGCCGCCACGGCCGAGGCCGCAGCAGCGGCTGCTCGATACCTTTGCACAGAGCGAGTGGGGCCGCAAATTCCCTACCGTCGCGGCCATGTGGCAGCGCCAATGGGAGCAGGTGATTCCCTTCTTCGCCTATCCGCCCGAGGTGCGTCGAATCGTCTATACGACCAACGCCATCGAGAGCATGCACATGCAGTTGCGCAAGATCGTGAAGAATCGCGGCCACTTCCCGAGCGACGAAGCTGCCAGCAAACTGCTGTTTCTCGCCTTACGCATCATCGAAAAGGATTGGAAGATGCCGCCTATCACTTGGCGGCAAGCAGTCAATCAGTTCGCCATTCTGTTCGGCGAGCGATTCACTGCCGCCATCAGTTGAGATTTCTTAACCGACCTCAGCACACGAAATTCCTGACACGTCCGAGATCACCGGCCGATCGCGACTACAAGGACGTGCCATCGACAGCAAACTCAACCGGAACTGACTCAAGGGCGCGCTGGGTGACGCGATCCACGCAGTGCCGTGCGGCGCCACGCACAACCTGCGGATGATCCTGCGCCAGTTGATCCACGATGGGCGTCTTACGCTGCCCAGTTTCCGCAAGACACATTAAATTCACCTGGTGCCTGATTGGCTCATGTTCGGTGCGCCGCCAGACAGGACGCCACCTTTTGCGCGGACCACATTTCTGCAAGGGTCAACTATCTGCCTGTTCAAGTATTCGAGCGCCGCCGATAATGCCACGGCCAAGGGGAGCGTGAACCAGAATAACGTCCAACCAGCTGCCTTCGTAGAAAGAAGGAGCTGAATGGCAAAGGCAGCCTGATAGTGGATGAGATAGATCGGGTAAGACAGGCCTCCGATATTTCGATCAATCCATCTGAAATAGCCCCCTTCCGTCGCGGATGCGATGAAGAAGAATGCCACCGCGAATCCCGCCAGATTCAGGTAGTAAGGGATTCCTGCAGCATCGAGCGGGAGGAAATGCAGCGCACATATAAATCCTGCGTACAGGAGCGTAGCGGTAACCGAGGCATACGTAGTGACGGAAGCCCGACATGCCTTGATTGCGAAATAGAGGCATATTCCGATGCCGTACGGAAGTGCAGCCGCAGGTATCGCATAGATCCGCTCGTTCACGTCATGAGCCATCGCAACATGGAACGACACGCCGACAAGCAGGCACAGCACGCCGGTTTTGATGTTGCGCGCAGCGCCCAATGCGAGCACCACGTACATGGCAAATTCAACGGCTAGCGCCCATGCCGGCGGCACGATGTGCGATACGCTCGGCTTGCCGGGCAGGGGGAAATCCGGGCGCCAGTACCAGTTCATGGCCAGGCTAGCCCACGATCGCAGCGAATCGGGCAGCAGAAAATTTCGGTGATATGCCTCCGCAAGCGTGGGCTCAAGGACAATCAGCAAGACCGACATGCCAGCTGCAATCCAGTACATCGGATAGAGCCTCAGGAAGCGGTTCAGGAAGAACCGAAAGAATCCCGATGATCCGAACCCATAATTGCGATGGAGCGTTGCGGTCATCAGATAGCCACTGATCACAAAGAACGTCGACACAGCATAGGTTGCCGTGAGATCAGTCCATCGCCCAAGATGAGCGGCCATGACGATCAGCGCAAGAAAAGTGCGGAGTGCTCCGAGCATGTTGACGGGTCGAATCGGGAAGGGGCGCAATCGCATGTTGCGGGTTGCGCCAATTTTCTCACATCGCGAATCGTCCCTGGTTCGCTCGTAGTGCGCGGACCACAATCGGCTGCAGAACCGTTGCGGCATACCGTCTCGTTCGGTTGCGCGCAGGATCTCGAGACGTGGCCGTATCAAGGGGCCTGATTAGACACTGGCGAGCGGCGGGATGCTTACGCCGATTTTATCCCCGCAGGAACATCTGATTTCGTAAATCAATTACGCCCAGCGAATCGCCTCGCTGCAAGCTTTAGCCTAAGGTCGAGGTTATATAACTTCCGTCGAATTTGATTCCTGACCAGCCGTAGGCCACCTTCCTTCCAGATTTTCTTGGACGGCAGATTGAGATTGTGCGGCCTCCGGATTCGCTGGGCCGGCTTCTCGATGATCATGAACTGATCATCCCCCCGGTCGGACAATTCGTAGTTTGAGTTCCTCATGAACTCTTCAACCGGACTGAAATCCCATAAATGCCATACAAACTCGGCGTTATGTTCAACGACCTCAAATCCGGCATATTCAACGATCTGACGCATTTCGTGTTTCGTGAATTCACGGAAGTGCCAGTCATACATCAATGGCGCACGTTGCATCATCGCCCGCTGAATTGCCCATAGGCTGGTCGCATTCGGAGTTGAGATTAGCGCACGCCCCCCAACTCGAAGAACCCTGTAGACCTCATCGAGGAAAAAGAATATTCCGTTCAGCGTCGTAGCCTGCCGATAAGAAATGTCCGAAATATGCTCGATGACTTCGGTACAGATTACGTTGTCGACTGAATTATCGGCAAAAGGAAGCGGATCATATCGCAGATCGCTTTCGGTACCGCGGACGGTTGAGCCTGGAAAGAACGACCATATCACTTTGGAGCTCAAGTATTCGAGGCTACCGATTTCGACACAATACCCTCGGTGAAGCTCGAACGCTTTCATGTATTCGACCGTCAGCGCGAAACGCCTCGTATCGAAATGAAGACCTCCGCCGCCGACGCCGAGACGTCGGCCCTCCTCGTCGACGCGCCTCGTCGCTTCGGTGATTGTCTCCTGATTTATATATGGCGAATCAAACCTCATTCCTGCGGCAATGGTTTCCATATGTCAATGCTCTGTTGACAGCTGGTGGGAATGTTCGGTCAGGACATTGTATAGCATCCTCCGCTATTTCCGAATTGCACCAATCAACGCAGTGATGATAGGGCGCAAACCCGTCTCTGCATTAGAGACGGTTTCATAAAGGCTACCGAGTCCGCTGCAAAATGTTCCAGCAGATCATGGAGCAACCGAGTTTGAGGAACGCTTCATGAATGTCGGCACGTCGTTCGAATCGGATACGGAGACGTCGAAAGTGGTGCATCCAGGCATGCGTACGCACAACGCCCCATCGAACCTTCCCAAGACCGCTGCCGTGTGGTTGTCCACGTCGGGCAATGCTGGTGGGAATGCCTCGCTCGTGCAGGATGCGCCGGTACTTGTCGTGATCGTAGCCTCGATCCGCATAGACGCGTTTGGGCCGGCTCAGTGGCCGACCGCGAACGCCTTTGATCGGCGCGATCGCCTCGATCAGGGGGATCAGTTACGTGACGTCATTGCGGTTGGCGCCGGTCAAGATTGCCGCGATCGGTGTGCCGTTGGCGTCGGTGGCGAGGTGGTGTTTGGAACCGGGTCGCGCTCGATCATTGGGGTTCGGGCCAGTTTTTCGCTCGCCCCAACCGCACGAATCGACGAGGAGTCGACGACCACACGTGAGAAGTCGATCTGGTTTGCCGCGCGTAGTTTGGTCAACAGCAACGCGTGCAATGCATCCCACACGCCAGCCTCTTGCCAGTCCCGCAGCCGCCGCCAGCAACTCACGCCCGAGCCACATCCCGTTTCTGCAGGAAGATCGCGCCAGCGAATGCCGGTCTTCAGCACGAACAGAATGCCCGTCAGCGCTGCGCGATTCGGCACGGGCTTGCGATCCGGGTACTTGAACCGACGGGGCTTGGCTGGTGGTAGAAGTGGCTCGATTGGCTTCCACAACTCGTCGTCAATGATCCGCTTGCCCATCTCCCTGATCCGGTTGTCACGACGGCTCTGGTTAACAGGTCAAGAGAAAAGTTAACAGTAGCTACGCGTCTTTTTAAAACCGTCTCTTAGCCGCCTTATCGGTATATTCCACATCGATCGGATGAGTCAGATATTCGGAATAGCCATGAACGCCAGTCCGGGAGCCTTTAGGCTCGTCGAATACACAGATTTTCCCGTATTTGCGCGCTATCTGGCCCGCTTGGATTCTGGATCCGATATGAACCTATATAAATGAAGTCGATGATTTGGGTGTGCATCAGACAGTCGAAGCTGCACTCGACTACCCAATGTCTGGGCAGCAACACGAAACGCGAAGCTGTCCGGGATCATTGCACTGGGTTGAGCTTTGCATCCATCGCACACGCGCAACAGTTCTCGCAGGTCATGCACCATCTGAAGCAAGGTTCGTAACACGCTCCAGCGTGAGCTGATGTTCGCCGACACCGAGCAAGCAGCCAAGGCCGCATGCAACCCGGTGACACCGACGCAGCGTCCGCCGCAAGCGCAAGACAAGGTGGTCAACCACAACGCCCGTCCACTGCCTCTCCACGCTGATGGCTGAGCTGGGCGGCATCATGCGCCACATTTGTCGCTGCCCGGACCGGGCACCGACCTTCGACATTACCGCCACGCCCAATGCAACGCACTCGATCTGATCAGGCAGGCCTGGCCGTAGACAGAAACCGGGACCTCAAAATCACATCGAATGCTTGCGGCACAAGGACTAACCCGCCCCGTTGCGACTGGAATTGCAGTCTCGCCGCACACAGTGCGAAAAGCGGCCTCACGCGATGCGCGTGCGCCGCTTTTCGGACCGAGCCCTGGGGGCGTTTAGCACCAGTGGCGGCCGCGCCGCCACCTGCACTCAGAACGGCAGCTTGACGTCCGGCTTCGCGGCCGTCAGCACGCGGCGGAAGTCCTCCTGGATGCGCTTGAGCCCTTCCTGCGTCTCCGACTCGAAACGCATCACGACGACCGGCGTCGTGTTCGACGAACGCGCGAGGCCGAAGCCGTCCGGGTACTCGACACGCAGGCCGTCGATCGTCACGACTTCCTCTGCACCGTCGAACTTCGCCTCTTTCTGCAGCTTGTCGATCAGGCGGAAGTTCTCGCCTTCGTCGAGCCACAGCTGCAGTTCGGGCGTGCTCATCGCGTCCGGCAGCCCGTTCAGCAGCGCGCTCGGATCGGCCGTCTTCGTGAGGATCTCGAGCAGGCGTGCGCCCGTGTAGAGACCGTCGTCGAAGCCGTACCAGCGATCCTTGAAGAACACGTGGCCGCTCATTTCGCCGGCGAGCGGCGCACCCGTCTCGCGCAGCTTCGCCTTCACGAGCGAGTGGCCCGTCTTCCACATCAGCGGCTCGCCACCCTTCGACTTGATCCACTGCGCGAGGTGGCGCGTGCACTTCACGTCATAGATGATCTGCGCGCCCGGGTTGCGCGACAGCACCTCTTCCGCGAACAGCATCAGCTGGCGGTCCGGATAGATGATCTGGCCATCCTTCGTGACGACGCCGAGCCGGTCGCCATCGCCGTCGAACGCGAAGCCGATCTCGGCGTCGGTGTCCTTCAGCGCCTGGATCACGTCCTGCAGGTTTTCCGGGTGGGCGGGATCGGGGTGATGGTTCGGGAACGTGCCGTCGATGTCGGTGAAACGCTCCACCAGCTCGCAGCCGAGCGCCTTGAACAGGCGCGTCGCGAGCGGGCCGGCCACGCCGTTGCCGGCGTCGACGACGAGCTTCATCGGGCGGGCCGGCTTGATGTCGCCGACGATGCGTGCGATGTATTGATCGGCCACGTCGAACTGTTCGTACGAGCCGTTGCCCGTCTCGAAACGCTCGTCGACGATGCGCTGATACAGCGCCTGGATCTGCTCGCCGTAGATCGCGGCGCCGCGCAGCACCATCTTGAAGCCGTTGTAGTCGGGCGGGTTGTGGCTGCCCGTGACGACGATGCACGAATCGACGCGGCGCTCGCCGTCCTTCAGCGCGAGCGGGACGTTCGCCGCGAAATAGCCGACCGGCGTGGGCACCATGCCGACGTCGACGACGTCGACGCCCGCCGCACGCAGGCCGTCGGCCAGCGCGCCGACGAGGTCCGGCCCGGACAGGCGGCCGTCGCGCGCGACGACCACCGCATCGCCGCCCTGCGCGCGCACTTCGCTGCCGAACGCCCGGCCGATCGCGCGCGCGGTGTCGGTGTCGAGCGTCTTGCCGACCACACCACGAATGTCATATGCCTTGAAGATGGATTGGGAGATCATCGATTCTCTTCTCTCAGTTGCGTGCATGGAAAATTGTCTGGCTTGCCTGGCCGCCGCTCGCCGGTGCCGCGCATGATACAGGCTGGCCCGGCACGGAGTGAAACCGCTGACGCGGAACGGCGGGAGCGACCCCGATCCCACTTATAATCGCGGGTTTTGATGACGCGCATGCCGCCCATTTTAATGCCTAGCCGTCCCGTCGCCGCCAACCTGCAGCCCCCGGGCGCCCTGCCGGCCGCCTTGCGCGCACGCCGCTGCCGCGCATGCTGAAGCGCTTCGGCAACCCGGATGTCGCGAAGGCCGTCGCGAATCTCGTCTGGCTGGGGCTCGAACGGCTGACGCAGATCGGCGTCGCGATCGCGATCAGCGGCCTGCTGGCCCGTTATTTCGGGCCAGATGTGTTCGGCAAATGGCAGTATGCGAATACGCTCCTCCTGGTACTGGCGCCGCTCACCTGGGTGTGCGGCGCGGAAATCCTCGTCCCGACCATCGTCCAGCGCCCGCCCGCCCAGCTCGGCGCGGTGCTCGGCAGCGCATTCGCGCTGCGCATCGCCGTCTCCGTCGCCGCGCTCGTCGTGACCTGGATCGCGATCGCCGCGGGCGCCTTCGATCCGCTGGTCGGCGCGATGCTCGCGGGCCTCGCGGTCACGATGGTGTTCCGCGAGCCGTTCGTCGGCGTCATCAACGCGTGGCTGCAGAGCATGACCTACAGCAAGCCGCAGCTCGTCACCAGCATGGTCACCGCGCTGGTGAAGGCGCTGCTCGTCTGGCTGCTGGTCCGTGCGGCCGCGGGCCCCGCCCGCTTCGCGTGGCTGTGGGCGCTCGAGGCCGCCGCCATCGGCTTCGCGCTGCTGCTGTACTACCGGCATCGTAACGGCGGCGCGCTCGGCTGGACGTTCGACAAGCCGCTGTTCAGGCACTTTGCGACGGCCGGCACCGTGTTCTGGCTCGGCCTCATCTGCATGTACCTGTTCCTGAAGCTCGACCGCCTGATGCTCGAGCGCCACGTATCGTTCGCCGATCTCGGCCGCTACTCGGCCGCGCAGCAGCTCAACGAGAACTGGATCACGCTCGCGCTGATGCTCGCGCAGACGATCGCGCCCGCCTTCGTCTATCGCGTGCAGGACGTCGCGCGGCTGCGCCGCAACATCGTCCGGCTGATCGCGATGACGGCCTGCCTGATGACGGCCGGCGCGCTTGTGCTCGACGCCGCCGCCCCGCTGATCGTCGGCAAGGTGTTCGGCCGCGGCTACGAGGCATCGGTCGACATCTTCCGCTGGGCGGTCTGGCTGTCGGTACCGGCCGGCATCGAGGCGATAGGCAATCTTATCGTTCTCAAATATCAAGCAAAATTCGTGTTGCTGTCGAAATGGCTGCTCGCGCTCGCGATCGCCGCGCTCGTCAACCTGTTCGCCATCCCGCGGCTCGGCCTGTACGGCGCGCTCGTCGGGTTGGCGGCCGGCTACCTGGCCGCCGCCGCCGTTAATTTTTATTACATCCGTTTCAAGCTGCGACCATGACGTCCCCTGATTGCCCGACCCCGCTCGACGACATGGCCGTGCTGATGCCGGCCTACAACGGGCACGACGACGTCGTTCGGACCCTCGCCTCGTTTCGCGAGGACACGCCCGTGCACGTGCTGATCGTCGATGACGGCAGCACGCCGCCGATCGTCGCGCCCGACCTGCCCGGCCTCGCGATCGACGTGCTGCGCATGCCGCAGAACGGCGGCATCGAGCGTGCGCTCGCGGCCGGCATCGACGCGCTCGCCGCACGAGGCTTCCGCTATGCGGCGCGCATCGACGCGGGCGATCTCGCCGCACCGCTGCGCCTCGCGAAGGAGCGCGCGTATCTCGGCGCCCACCCGCGCGTGGCCTGCGTCGGCATGTGGACGCAAGTCGTGTCCCACGCCGGCGAGCCGCGCTTCATGCTGACCCCGCCCGCCGATCCGGATACGCTGCGCCGCACGCGCTTCCTGCGCTCGCCGCTCGTGCACCCGTCGGTCATGTTGCGCATCGACGCCGTGCGTGAAGTGGGGAACTATCGTGCGAAATACCGTGCGGCCGAGGATCTCGATCTTTTTTTGCGGTTAATGCAACGCTACGATTGCGCGAACCTGCCGGAACTGGGCCTCTATTACGAATTGAACGAGGGCGGGATCAGTGCGACCAAGCGCCGGCGCCAGCTGGTGTCGACGCTCACGCTGCTGCTGAGCCACTTCAACGTGCTGAACCCGTACGACTGGGCCGGCCTCGCCAAGAACCTGCTGCATTTCGTGACGCCGTACCGTACGTTGCAGCGAATCAAGCAGACGCTGTTCGCCGCGCGGCCGTCCGCGTGACGCCGATTCGGCGTATCCGGCATTTACGACGCTTTATTTATTCTTTTTTTTCATGTCCGCCACTTCCCCGCTGCGCATCGCGCTCGTCTGCAACACGGCCTGGGCGATCTACACGTATCGCCACGGGCTGATCCGTGCGCTCGTCGCGCGCGGCGCCGAGGTCATCGTGATCGCGCCGCACGACCGCACGGTGCCGTTGCTCGAGCAGATGGGCTGCCGCTACGTGGCGCTCGCGGTCGCGTCGAAAGGCACGAGCCCGCGCGAGGATCTCGGCACGCTCGCCGCGCTGGTGCGTCACTACCGCGCGCTGAAGCCCGATCTCGTGTTCCATTACACGATCAAGCCGAACATCTACGGCTCGGTCGCCGCGTGGCTCGCGCGCGTGCCGTCGATCGCGGTGACGACGGGCCTCGGCTACGTCTTCATCCAGAAAAGCCGCGCGGCAAGCGTCGCGAAGCGCCTGTACCGGTTCGCGTTCCGCTTCCCGCGTGAAGTGTGGTTCCTGAACCGCGACGATCTCGCGACCTTCACCGACGAGCAGTTGCTCGCGCATCCCGATCGCGCGCGGCTGCTGCACGGCGAAGGCGTCGACCTCGAACAGTTCGCGCCCGTGCCGCTGCCCGCTGGCGACGCCCCCGTCTTCATCCTGATCGGCCGGCTGCTGTGGGACAAGGGTGTGCGCGAATACGTGGAGGCCGCGCGCATCGTGCGCGCGCGTGTCCCGAACGCGCGCTTCCAGCTACTCGGGCCGCTCGGCGTCGACAATCCGAGCGCGATCGGCCGCGCGGATGTCGATGCGTGGGTCGGCGAAGGCGTGATCGAATATCTCGGCGAGGCGCACGACGTGCGCCCGCATATCGCGGCGGCCGACTGCGTCGTGCTGCCGTCGTACCGCGAAGGCGTGCCGCGCACGCTGATGGAAGCGTCGGCGATGGGCCGCCCGATCGTCGCGACCGACGTGCCGGGCTGCCGCGACGTCGTCGCCGATGGCGAAACAGGCTTCCTGTGCCGCGTGCGCGACAGCGCGAGCCTCGCGGAGCAACTGAATCGCATGATCGCGCTCGGACCGGAAGGCCGGGCGGCGTTGGGCGAACGCGGCCGGCACAAGGTCGCGTCGGAGTTCGACGAGCAACAGGTCGTCGAGCGCTATAGGGAGACCATCCATTCGTTGACCGGATTCACACTCTGAAGGAGCGCATCTGCAATGACCGCTAAAGGCACCATCCTCGTTACCGGCGGCGCGGGCTACATCGGCTCGCACACCGCCGTCGAGCTGCTCGACAACGGCTACGATGTCGTGATCGTCGACAACCTCGTCAACAGCAAGGCCGAATCCGTGCGCCGCATCGAGCGGATCACGGGCAAGACGCCCGCGTTCCATCAGGTCGACGTGTGCGACGAAGCCGCGCTCGCCAAGGTATTCGATGCACACCCGATCACCGGCACGATCCATTTCGCGGCGCTCAAGGCCGTCGGCGAATCGGTCGCAAAGCCGCTCGAGTACTACCAGAACAACATCGGCGGCCTGCTCGCCGTGCTCAAGGTGATGCGCGAGCGCAACGTCAGGCAGTTCGTGTTCAGTTCGTCCGCGACCGTGTACGGCGTGCCCGAGCGCTCGCCGATCGACGAATCGTTCCCGCTGTCCGCGACGAACCCGTACGGCCAGTCGAAGCTGATCGCCGAGCAGATCCTGCGCGATCTCGAGGTTTCCGACCCGTCGTGGCGAATCGCCACGCTGCGCTACTTCAACCCGGTCGGCGCGCACGCGAGCGGGCTGATCGGCGAGGATCCGGCCGGCATCCCGAACAACCTGATGCCGTATGTCGCGCAGGTCGCGGTCGGCAAGCTGGAGCGGCTGCGCGTGTTCGGCTCCGACTACGCGACACCGGACGGCACCGGCGTGCGCGACTACATCCACGTCGTCGATCTGGCGAAGGGGCACATCGCCGCGCTCGACGCGCTCGCGAAACGCGACGCGAGCTTCATCGTGAACCTCGGCACGGGCCAGGGCTACAGCGTGCTGGAAGTCGTGCGCGCGTTCGAAAAGGCGTCGGGCCGCCCGGTGCCGTACGAGCTCGTCGCGCGCCGCCCGGGCGACATCGCCGAGTGCTATGCGAACCCGCAGGCCGCGGCCGACATCATCGGCTGGCGCGCGACGCTCGGCATCGAAGAAATGTGTGCCGATCACTGGCGATGGCAGGAGGGGAACCCGCGCGGTTTTGTATAATCCGCTGTCCATTTTTCGAGCGATCCCATGCTCAGCTTCGCGTCCGGCTTTATCGTCTCCCTGCTCGTCACGCTGTTCATCGTGCGCTATGCGCACCTTCACGAGAAATTCTCGGTCGACAGCGATCTGGCCGGCGTGCAGAAATTCCACGTGCGGCCCGTGCCGCGGGTCGGGGGCATCGGGATCCTCGCGGGCGTCGTTGCATCGGCACTGATCCTGCTCGAACGCTATCCGACGATCGCCGGCAGCATCCTGGGCATCACCGCCTGCGGCATGCCGGCGTTCCTGTCGGGCCTCGTCGAAGACCTGACCAAACGCGTGTCGCCGCGCGCGCGGCTGCTCTGCACGATGGGCGCGGCCGCGCTCGCGTTCTGGCTGATGGACATCGCGGTCACGCGCATCAGCGTGCCGCCGCTCGATTTCCTGCTCCATTACGCGGTCATTTCGGCGTTCATCACCGTGCTCGCTGTCGCGGCGCTCGCGAATGCGGTCAACATCATCGACGGCTTCAACGGGCTCGCGTCGATGGTCAGCTTCATGATGTTCGCGTCGCTCGCATACGTGGCGTTCCAGGTCGGCGACCCGGTCGTCATGTCCGCGTCGATCATCATGATGGGCGCCGTGCTCGGCTTCTTCCTGTGGAATTTCCCGGCCGGGCTGATCTTCCTCGGCGACGGCGGCGCGTACTTCATCGGCTTCATGCTCGCGGAGCTCGCGATCATGCTCGTGATGCGCAACCGCGAGGTGTCGGCGTGGTACCCGGTGCTGCTGTTCATGTACCCGATCTTCGAGACCTGCTTCTCGATCTACCGGAAGAAATTCATTCGTGGGATGTCGCCGGGGATTCCGGACGGCGTGCACCTGCACATGCTCGTGTACAAGCGGCTGATGCGCTGGGCCGTCGGCACGAAACACGCGCACGACCTCACGCGCCGCAATTCGCTGACGTCGCCGTACCTGTGGCTGCTGTGCCTCGTCGCGGTGATACCCGCGACGCTGTTCTGGCGGCACACGGTGCACCTGTTCGTGTTCGTCGTGCTGTTCGCGCTGACTTACGTGTGGTTGTACCTCAGCATCGTGCGGTTCCGCGTGCCGCGGTGGATGGTGGTGAGGAAGGAGCGGCGCAGCCACTGAACGGCCCGCCGGCATCATCAAAAAAACGCCCCGTAGGGCGTTTTTTTTCGTCATTGCCATGCGGTTCGAACCGCCGCCCGGCCAAGTTACCCGTTCGATACGACGCGCACCGATGGCACGCTCTGCAGCGTCGGGGGCACGGCCGTTTGGTATTCCGGCACCCAGCGCCGCAGGTCTCGCCGCACTTCGTCATCGGGCAGGACACGATGCTGCATCAGCCACGGCAGCAGCTCGTCGAGGAAATTGTCCGGTACTTCCCGCGCACGCGCGATCCGCAGTTTCGGATGCGGGGTGCGCGTCGTTGTCTCGTCGTCCGCGAGCAGCTCCTCGTAGAGCTTCTCGCCGGGCCGCAGCCCGGTGAACTCGATCTGGATCTGATCTTCCGAGAAACCGTACAGGCGGATCAGGTCGCATGCGAGATCGACGATCTTCACCGGCTCGCCCATGTCGAGAATGAAGATCTCTCCGCCGTGCCCCATGCTCGACGCCTGCAGCACGAGTTGCGACGCCTCCGGGATCGTCATGAAGAAGCGCGTGATCTGCGGATGCGTGACCGTCACCGGGCCGCCCTTCGCGATCTGCTGCTGGAACTTCGGAATCACGCTGCCCGCGCTGCCCAGCACGTTGCCGAAACGCACGGTTTCGAATTGAGTGCGCCCGCTCGTCTGCTGCAACGCCTGGCAGGCCATTTCCGCGAGGCGCTTGCTCGCGCCCATCACGTTGGTCGGATTGACCGCCTTGTCGGTCGAGATCAGCACGAAGTGACGCACGTCGTGGCGGATCGCCGCACGGGCCACGCGATACGTGCCGAGCACGTTGTTGCGCAGCGCCTGCCATGCGTTGTGCTCCTCCATCAGCGGCACGTGCTTGTATGCCGCCGCATGAAACACGATATGCGGCACGTGGCGGGACATCACCTGATCGAGCAGCAGAGAATCCTTCGCGTCGCCGATGATCGGCACGACCGGCTGATCGGGGAAGCGCTCGCGCAGTTCCTCGGTCAGGCGGTACATCGCGTACTCGGACAGGTCGAACGCGACGAGTTGCGCTGGCGCAAAACGCAGGATCTGCCGGCATAGCTCGGAACCGATCGAGCCGCCAGCGCCCGTCACCATCACGACACGACCGCGAAGCAGCGCCTCGACGTGCGGCGTGTCGATCGTCACGGCGTCGCGGCCGAGCAGATCCTCGAGGTCGATCTCACGGATCTGGGACAGGAAGCCCTGCCCCGGCATCAGTGCGGTCAGCGACGGCAGCACCATCACTTTCAAGCCGGCGCGCACGCAGAGGGTCGCCGTCCGGCGCTGCACCTCGACCGACGCGGACGGAATCGCCACGATCGCGTATTCGATCTTCAGTGCCTCGGTCCAGTGCGCGACGTCGTCGAGCGAGCCGAGCACCTTGTAGCCGTAGATTTCGCGGCCCTGCTTCGTCTGGTCGTCATCCAGCAGGCCGACGAGACGCCATTCGCCCGAGCGCGACAATTCGCGCGCCAGGTTCGCGCCTGCCGTGCCCGCGCCGATCACGAGCACCGGCTTGCCCTGCCCGACGAGGCCGCCGTACAGGTAAAACTCCTTCATCGCGCGATACAGCGCACGAGCGCCGCCCATCATCAGGAACAGCATCAGCGGGGAGACCAGCAGCACGGAACGCGGGATGATCGGCGACGGCTGGAACATCACGGCGCCGATCATCACAATCACGCCGCCGCCCGCAAGCGCCTTCGAAATCCGCACCAGGTCCGGCAGGCTCGCGAACACCCACAGTCCGCGATACAGGCCGAACAGGTGGAACGTCAGCGCATAGACGGGAAGCACCCAGGCGAGCGCAGTCAGCGAACCCCTCAGGAAATCGGGCGGAACGCTACCGTTGAAGCGAACAAGATAGGCGAACAACCACGCGACGACAACCGCCAGCAGATCGAACAGGAAAGCACTGAGTGACAGCCATGATGCTTTGGATCGCAACATCGGCGAGAGACCTCACGAATTGTTATCAATGACCGTCCGCAGCCGGCGCCAGCGCATGTCGATCGCCACGCCGATACACATCAGCACGCCATACCACGCCAGGAACACCAACCATTGCAGCAGGACAGGACGACCGAGCGCCCAGAAGGCGACGACGATGCCCAGGAGCATGATGAGGTACCAATAAACGGCAGTACGCTCGTGACTCATGCCGGAACGCACCATCCTCTGATAATAGTGCTCCCGGTGCGCTTGCCAGAACTTTTCTCCGCGTAACAAACGTCTCAGAAGCGTTACAGATGCATCGGCAATAAACGGGGCGAACACCGCCGCCGGAAACCAGACCGGCCAAATGCCACCGTGCCAGCCCCAATAGCCGAGCGCGCCGGCCATGAATCCGAGAGGGATCGAACCTGCGTCGCCAAGAAACAGTCGCGCCGGATGGAAGTTCAGCAGCAAAAAGCCGAACGCGGCCCCCGCGATCGCCCCGCCCGCGACGACGAGATCCGGGGACGGTTGCGCGCCGGACAGTGCCGCAATGGCGTAGGCTCCGAAGCCGAACAGCGCCATGCCGCCGGCGAGGCCGTCCGCTCCGTCCATGAAATTGTAGAGATTGGTCAGCCAGACCATCACGAAACCAATCCCCACGAGCAGCCACCATGGGGCGGCGGCCGGGTAGATGACGATCAGCGCCACGACCGCGGTCAAATGCGCCGCAAACCGCACACGAGCGGGTAGCCCGCGCCGATCGTCGAGCTGCGACAGGGCCGCCAGCCCCGCCGCCGCCACGGCGATGAACCACATCTGTGGCGCGAGCCACAGCAATGCGACAACGCAGACCGGCACGATGCCCCAGCCACCGACGCGCGGCGTCGGGCGCGTATGCAGCGAGCGTTCATTTGGGATGTCGGTGGCAAGTCGCCACGCCAGTCCGGTGGCGAGCAGCACGCGCAGGATCGTCGTCGTGGCGACGGCCGCGCCCGTTGCCACTGCTACCGCGGCAAACCACGTGTTAATCGTGAAGTGCATGTTGCCTATTTCTGTATGTGGCGCGAACGATACCATGCGGCCGTTGCCTCGAGGCCCTGCCGCGTCGTATATGGCGGATGCCAATTCAGTACCCGCCTCAAGCGCCCCGTGTCGAGCTGCAGGCTGCCCGTCAGGCGATCGACTACAGCGCTTCGACCGGTCAGCCGACCGAGCGCGCGCAACGCACCTGCCGGCACCGGGAACAGCCTTGCCGGCTTGCCGAGCGCGTCACCGACCATCCGCAGCAATCCGGCAACCGAGGGCGCGTCGTCGTCAGCGACGTGGAAGCACTCGCCCGCCGCACGCGGATCGATTGCGCAGTGCAGCAGGGCATCGGCAAGGTTGTCGACATAGACAACGCTGCGACGAGCAGGAATCGCGGCCAATGGCAAGGGCGCACCGCGGAATACGGCATCCATCATCCGGAGGAAATTGGCGCGTACCCCCGGCCCGTAGACGAGCGGCGGACGGACGACGACGACTTCGAGACCGGCCTCACCGAGCCGGGCCAGCTGCTGCTCGGCACGCAGCTTCGAGCGCCCATATGCATCCTGCGGGTCCGGGACGGCATCCTCCGCGAGCGGTACGCCCGCGTCGCCCTCGCCCACTACCTTGATGCTGCTCGCGAAGACGAACCGGCGCACACCATGCATGCGCGCTGCGTCGGCAACCCGCAACGTGCCCGCTACGTTGGTCGCATCGAAGGCGGCGTCCGGATCGGGGGATTCGTCGTGCATCACGTGTACCCGCGCGGCCAGATGGATCACGCAATCGGCCTGCAAATCTTCGGGCCACGCACCAGCGACTCCCTCGAAGTCAGGTGCGTCGTGCACCCACTCTCGCACGCCCTCGATACACCCACCCGGCCGGCGCACCAGCGCCGTGACGGTATACCCCGCCGCCAGCGCAAGTCGGCACACAGCGTGGCCGACGAAACCGTTCGCACCGGTTACGACAATGCGGCTCACCACAACCTCCAGCCGAACCGGCTATAGAACTTCAGCGCGGACACTGCGAACATACGAATGTGCGCGAAGCCCTTGCGCGAGGCGCCTCCGCCGTGATGAATCACGCGGATGGACGGGACATAGGCAACACGCGCGACATTGTGGGTGCGCAAGCTCAAGTCATAGTCCTCGAAATACAGGAAATAACGAGGGTCAAAGCCCCCTAGCGTCTTCAGCACGTTCGTTCGAAACAGCATGAAACAACCGCTGATGATTGGGGGATCCCAGACGACGGACGTGCCGTCGATGGTATCGCGCATTTCATAGCGGGCAAGTCGCTTCCGGAATGGCCGTCTGGCCCAGGTCGGCAAGAAGCCGCGAACCAGCAGGTCGACGATCGACGGAAACCGGCGACAGAGATACTGAAACCCGCCTGTTCCGTCCCCGACCCAGGGAGCGATCAAGCCCGTATCGGCGTGCGATTTGAAAAACGTACGGGCCAACACAAGTGCCTGCGGATCCAGATCGATATCCGGATTCAGGATCAAGTGCAACGACCCGCTGGAATGCTCGATCGCAAGATTGTGGCCACGCCCGTATCCGACGTTGCCATGTCCCGTCAATATTCGGCATGCCACGCCTTGCGCGCTGAGCCGGTCGACCGCCCCCGAAATGTCGCAGAGTCCGCCGTTGTCGACCAGGAACAGCTCGACGGGGTATTCAGGTGAAACCACCCGCAGGTTCTCGCACGCTGCGCCGAGGCTGTCGAGCGTCTGCCGCAGCTGCGCGATATCGGGGCGGTATACGACCAGGGAAATGGAGAGACCATCGACGTCATCGGACTGACGTTGTGGGGCGCTTATGACATTCATCCGGAATTCGGCTAAGCGCTTGACTGCAGCAAGCGCGATGGGTTGGCTGGCCCGTCTGGGAGACAGCGGGCTTACTCATTTGTCAGGCGTGCAGGGAATGCCTGCCGCGTGCTCGCGATACGGGTGCAATTCTAACTGCTCGCACCCTTGCCGGACGCGCCCGTCCCGGGACGCCGCGCAATACCGCTGCCCTCAAGCCGTTCCGGCCCACGCGTTCGCGCCCTGATCGGCGACCAGGGCGAGCCACGGCCGGACTGGTTCCAGCACGAGATACGCGCCCCTTCCAGGGCGCACCTCTCTCGCGGCGCCGAATGCCGTATCTCATAAACACCAGGAGGCCTGAGCATGTCAATCCCCCGCCGGACGCCTAGTTGTTAAAAGATGTGAAAACATTAACATCTATTGCGTGTCATCGGCATTCCGGCGATCATGCTTGGTTTCCATGGGCGAGCGGTCGTCAGTCGGTACCGGTCCGGTCTCAACCCAGCGTCGCCAAGCGCCGCCGATCAAGGCCAAGAGCGCTTCAGTCCAGGGCTGGACGGATGGCCTGCATTAGAATACGTTGCGGGCGATGGCACCTTATTTGCCCGATCGCTCAGGATTGAAGTCGGGAGCACATTGAAACGTCGCGGCCAACTGGATTGCCGCCTTTTTCAGACTCACGACACCCCGCAACAATGGCTGCGCCACGTGGGCGAGGGGTTGGGGGCTCCATCACCGATCCGAATGCAACGACACGCAACTTGATGAATCCGAACTCGAAGCACCCGGCATCGCCGATGGCGATCGCCCGTAGCATTTACCGTAATCGCGGACTGATTCTGCAAATGACTCAACGCGAGGTCGTCGGGCGCTATCGCGGGTCGGCAATGGGTCTTGCGTGGTCGTTCTTCAATCCCGTGCTGATGCTCGTCGTCTACACCTTCTTCTTCTCCGTCATCTTCAAGTCGCGATGGGGTACCACGAGCGACGACAAGGCAAGCTTCGCGATCGTCCTGTTCGTCGGCCTGATCCTCCATAGCCTGCTGGCAGAGTGCATCAACCGGGCACCGACGTTGATCCTTGCAAACGTCAACTACGTCAAGAAGGTTATTTTCCCGCTCGAGATACTGCCGGTGGTCGCGCTCGCGTCAGCGCTGTTCCACAGCGCGATCAGCCTGCTGGTCCTGATCATCGCCGAGTGCATCCTTATCCACTCGCTGCCCTGGACCGCCATCCTGTTCCCCGTCGTCATGCTGCCGCTGATCATCGGCTCACTGGGGCTCGCATGGTTTCTGTCGGCTTTGGGCGTCTACATTCGAGACATTGCGCAGATTACCGGTGTCATCACGTCAGTGCTGATGTTCCTGTCGCCGGTTTTCTACCCTGTGTCGAATCTGCCGCCACAGTATCGGTCCTGGATCGAACTCAACCCCCTTACGTTCATCATCGAAGAGGGACGCAACACGCTGATCTTCGGGCACCCCCCCGACTGGACGAACTGGCTAACCTGCATGATCGCATCGCTGCTTCTCGCGTGGTTCGGATTCTGGTGGTTCCAGCGGACCCGAAAGGGATTCGCAGACGTCCTGTAATCCATGCCAGCGCGCTCGCCTGCCGCCTTGCATCAGTGGCAGTTGCCGTGCACGCGGATAGATCGCCGACCGATCGGATCATGACGCGATAGAGCAATCACCGGAGATATTCTGCACATGTCGACGCAGCCCCAAATAGTTCCCACCATCCTGTGTGGCGGCGCAGGCTCTCGCCTGTGGCCCGTTTCGCGCGAATCCCATCCGAAGCCGTTCATCCGCCTCGAAGATGGCGAGAGCCTGCTGCAAAAGGCATTCAAGCGCGGCACCCAGCTTCCGGGCGTCACCGAAGTCGTGACCGTCACGAACCGCGAGTTGTACTTCAAGACAAGCGACGAATTCAGCACCGTCAATACCGGGCATCTGTCGACGTCGTTCATCCTCGAGCCGTTCGGCCGCAATACGGCCGTCGCGATCGCTGCCGCCGCGCTGCGTGTTGCCGCAACGCTCGGCGAAAATGCAATCCTGCTGGTGCTTCCCGCGGACCACCTCGTGACAGACGATGCCGCCTTCGCGACCGCCGTCCAGGAAGCTGCCGCCTTGGCGCTCAAGGGTGCGCTGGTCACCTTCGGCATCACGCCGACGTTTGCGGAAACCGCATACGGATACATCGAGGCAGACGGCACGCGGGTCAAGCGATTCGTGGAAAAGCCGACGGTGGACGTGGCCAGGCAATACGTCGAGTCGGGATCGTTCCTGTGGAACTCCGGCATGTTCTGCTTTACCGCCGCATTCCTGCTGGCGGAAATGGCAAAACATTGCCCGGACGTGCTCGAAGCCACGCGTGCATGCATCGCGCAGTCTCGTCAGTCGGAAGGCGGCGGCGTGTCATTGGTCGAACTGAACGGTGACCTGCTGAATCGCTCGCCCGATATTTCGATCGACTACGCGCTGATGGAGCGCTCCGACAAGGTTGCGGTCGTGCGCTGCGATATCGGCTGGAGCGATATCGGTTCGTGGAATGCGCTCGGCGACCTGTTGAAGCCGGACGACCACGGCAATCGTGTGGACGGCGAAGCGCTGCTCCACGATGTCAGCAATTGCTACATCCGTAGCGACAACCGGCTGGTCGGCGCCGTAGGCGTCAAGGACCTCCTGGTCGTCGACACCCCCGACGCACTCCTCATTGCCGATCGCAATCGCGCGCAAGACGTTCGGCACGTCTACGCGGCCCTCAAGTCGCAAGGCCACGAAACCTTCCGGGTACATCGAACGGTAGGCCGTCCGTGGGGCATGTATACGGTTCTCGAAGAAAGCACACGCTTCAAGATCAAGCGAATCGAGGTCAAACCGGGCGCAAGCCTCAGCCTGCAGTTGCATCATCATCGCAGCGAACACTGGATCGTGGTGAGCGGCATGGCCCTCGTCGTCAACAACGATGAGGAGTTTTACCTGCGCACCAATGAATCGACCTATATCCCGGCCGGACACAAGCACCGTCTGACCAATCCGGGCGTCGTCGACCTCGTGATGATCGAAGTCCAGAGCGGCGACTATCTCGGCGAAGACGACATCGTCCGCTTCGACGACAACTACGGTCGAAGCTAGCCTTCTGCCATCGCGCAAAGGCGGTTGCAGTCGTCGTCCTTTCCGGCGCGCGACGACAGCAACCGTCTGATTAACCGCTCCCTCACATCATGACCAATGCAAGCTTCCGAGGCCGCATGAAAAGCAGGATCAAGGCCCGCCTGCTAGCGTCGTCGACGTATTTTTTTCTGGCCGCGCTCAAGTACTACATCGGCAACAACTTCATTGCGCGCATGCCGATTGAAAGCGTCCGCAACTTCTACTATCGACGCGTGCTGGGTATCGTCATCGGCCAACGAACGCACGTCAGCATGCGGCAGTTCTTCACCGGGTACCACACACGCTGCAACGTGCGCATCGGCGACAACTGCGTGCTCAATCGTGAGATCTACCTGGACGGTCGCACGGGCATCGAGATCGGAAACAACGTCAACATCTCGTTCCAGTGCTGCCTTCTCAGCCTGCATCACGATCACAACCACCCTGGTTTCATGTCGATCGGCGGCGTCGTGACCATCCACGACCACGCATGGCTGGGCGCGCGCGCCATTATCCTGCCAGGTGTAACGATCGGCAAAGGCGCAGTCGTCGCAGCCGGCGCGGTCGTCACGAAGGACGTCCCGGATTTCACCGTAGTCGGTGGTGTGCCTGCAAAAATCATCGGTCAACGCAATCCCGACATTGCCTATCTGACCGACTTTTCTCCTTTCTTCGACACCGACGTGTTTGACGAATCCCGTGGCTAATATGCAGAAAAAGAGCATCCTCGTTTTTACGCTGTCCCCGCCGCTTCCTGCCAGCGCGGGGGGCCCGATCTACGTGATGAATACGCTCGCGCCGCTGGTCGACGAGTATGATTTCCATCTGTTCACCATCGGTGGAGACGAGGAAAAGAAGAAGATCGAGGAAAATCGTTCGCTATATGATCGACATTTCAAATCGGTCCACGTGGAGCCGCGGGCTGCCATGCCTGCCGACATGGGTACGCCCGGACGAGCATGGCATTCACTGGTCCACTGCTTCCATGGCCTTCCGTTCATGGATGCGAGCTACTTCAGCCCTGCAGCAATTCGCAGTGCCCGCCGGATCGTCAAGGAAAAGAAGATCGACATGCTTGAGGTGCACAGCAGTCATCTGGCCTTTTTCCGCAAGTTCTTCCCGGCCTTGCCGGCCGTCCTGGTCAGTCACAACATCGAATCCGATCTCTTCCCGTTCTGGATTCCCGCGCAGCTGACAGGCTGGAAAAAAGCAGCGGTCGCGCGCATCGCCGAGATCAGCCGCCGCAATGCCCGACGCGTCGAAATCGACAACGTCTGGCGCTTCGACGCCATGACGTTCATTTCACGCGAAGACATGAACCGCGTGAAGGCGCCCGTGGAAAAGCACTATCTGCCGCTGTGCTTCCCGATCAAGGACACCGACTACCGAGCGAAGCCGGCCAACGAGGTCAACCTGCTCTGGATGGGTGGCTTCTGGTGGTATCCGAATGCGGAAGGCGTTGCGTGGTTTGTCCGCGACATTCTCCCACTGGTACGCGACAAGCTCGAAACGCACAACATCAAGCTCCATTTCACCGGAGGCAACCCGCCGGACGATCTCAAGGCGCTGCACGACGGACGACACATCTTCGTTCACGGCTTCGTGCCGTCGCTCGACCCGATTCTGGCGAATGCACATCTACTGTTTGTTCCCCTGCTTTCAGGCGGTGGCGTGCGCGTCAAGATTCTGGAAGCGATGAGCAACGGCATTCCCGTTCTCAGCACGGCAAAGGGCTGCGAGGGGTTGGGCGCCGTCAATCGTCGGGATATCGTCATTTGCGATACGGCGGCTGAATTTGCCGACACGATCATCGAGCTCGCCCAGAATCGCGAGATGCTGGCCACGCTGTCCACGAACGCCCGTCAGCTCCTGAAGGACAAGTATGATCTCGATGCGTGCGTTCGCACCAAACGGGACCTCTACAATAGGCTGATGCATTCGCGGTAACCGAACGAATGCTGACCTCGCCGTGCCACCATGGTGGCCGCGAGGCGAGTCAGCATCCGACCCCTGAGTCTACTGTGCGATCGTCTTTTTTCCGCCTGCGCTGAACACGTGAAAGCTAACTCGCTCCCCCTCATGCAAACTCGCGAGCCTGAACCTACAAGCCAAACGGAACAGCTGCTCGTCAACGTCGAGCACCTCTCCAAGTGCTTCCGTATCTACGACAAACCGGCAGACCGGCTGCGGCACTCGCTCGCGACTCGCATCAAGCTCCCCGGGAGCAATTCCCGGCAATACGGTCGTGATTTTTGGGCGCTGCACGACGTCTCGTTCCCCGTCCGGCGGGGCGAGACCATCGGAATCATTGGCAGAAACGGTTCCGGAAAGTCGACGTTGCTGCAAATCATTGCCGGCACGCTGTCGCCGAGCGACGGCTCGGTCACGGTCAACGGCCGAATCTCCGCACTGCTGGAACTCGGCGCCGGGTTCAATCCGGAATTCAGCGGCCGCGAGAACGTGATGCTGTCTGCACGGATCATGGGCATCACGTCGGAAGAAATCCGCGCGCGTTTTCACGAAATCGAAGCGTTCGCCGACATCGGCGAATTCATCGACCAGCCCGTCAAGACCTACTCGTCGGGCATGTACGTCCGGCTCGCATTCGCGGTAGCCATTCACGTCTCCCCCGATATCCTGGTGGTCGACGAGGCACTTGCGGTCGGCGATACCGCGTTTCAGACCAAATGCCTGACGCGGATCCGGAAGATGCAGAAGGAAGGCGTCACGATCCTGCTGGTCACACACTCCACCAACACCCTCGTCGAGTACTGCGACCGGGCCATCTACCTGAAGCGGGGCCGGCTGGTAAAGGACGGTCCGTGCCGCGACGTGGTCAAGCTCTATGCGAACGACCTCGTCGACGAAGAAGGCGGGAGCGCGATCGACATCGAGGTGCCGACACAGCACACCGACACCGCTTCCCCCGCCAGCTCGGCGGTAAGCGATGCCATGACGGCCTTGTCGGACCGGACGTCGATTCTCGACGTGAAGATCGAGGATGCGAACGGCAAGGAACGCACGACCTTCTCGTTCAATGAAGCGTTCCGCGTCGTCGTATCGATCAGCGTGTCCGAGCCGAACCCGAAGCCTTGCTTCGGACTTCAGATCAAAAGCATCGACGATATCGTGCTGTGGAGCGCGACCACCCAGCACATGAATATTGCGCTGCCGCCCCTGTCCGCCGGAAAGTACCAGTTCACCTGGAAGATGCGCGCGAGCTTCTCTGGCAACCGCTATGTGCTGGCGGTCGGCGTCGGCGATATCGCCTCCGGCGAATACAAGCGGCACGCGCGCCTGCCCTATGGTGGCCACATCGACGTGCTTCCGGAAAACAACAGTGGATCGGGGTGGCTCGCGCCGTGTCCGGTGTTCGAGTTCGAATGATGACGGAGAACGACACCATGCAAGCGCGCAGCATCAAGGTCGTCGCGGTCGGCTATTACGGCGCACCCAACGTCGGCGACGAATTGTTGCTGGGCCTGCTCGCTCGCCAGGTTCGGGAGCGCGGCGGCGAGCTCGTCGCACTGAGCATCAACCCCGAATATACGACGCATGCCCACGGCATCGCCGCCGTCGACTATTTCAATCTCGGTGCCGTCGGCCGCGCACTGTCCGACGCCGATCTGCTGGTATTCGGCGGTGGCGGCATCTTCCAGGATCATCATCCGTTCAACGTCGAGGCACTTTACGACCCGACCCAAAACGATATCGCGGGCTATGCGCGGATTTTTTACATGGCTCGGCAGTTCGGGGTCCGCACGGTCATCTGGGGACACGGTGTCGGACCGCTGGTCAACCCGGCCAGCCGCGACATCACGCGCGACGTGTTCACGCATGCGGATCACGTTTCGCTGCGCGATACGGACTCCGAGGCGCTTCTGCACGATATCGGCGTACGTCGGGACATTCCCGTCGGCGCCGATCCGGGCTGGGCATTCGTCAGCCACCCGCCCGCCGAAGTCGACATTTCCGGCAAGCTCGCCCCGTTGGGGACAAAGAAGAAGCTGGCGGTCATTGCCCGATCGTGGGAGTTCAACCGGAACTGGGAAGAAAAACTCGTCTCCGCGTTGAATGAAGCGCTGGACGACAGCTGGTCGATCGTGTGGCTCGGCTTCCAATGGAGCGTCGGCGACCACGAGCGTCTCACCGATCGATCCTTTCTCGAGCACCTCAAGCTCGCGGTGTCGCCCCATATCGAAAGTGTCATCATTGACGGGATCACGCCTGACGAGGCATTCGCGGTTATCGGCGAGTGCGACGCCGCGTTCTCGATGCGCCTGCACGGAAGCATCCTCGCACTCGGAAATTCGATCCCGGTCGCGGCGCTGGAATATGACGTCAAGATGGCGCGTGCGCACGATATGGCGGGCCTTCCAGCGTCGCTGCGCCTTCAACTGAACGACGGCGCGGCAGACTTCACTGCCGCGGTGCGCAGGCTGACATACCCGGATGGCGCGCCCTGGATCATCGCGCAGGAAAAGCTCGATGCGCTAAACGCTTCGGCGTGCGTACATTCAACCGTCCTGGACCACGCTTTTGCGGCCGTTCGCTCCGCGTCGGGCGGAGCCCCGCGCCGCTGGAGCAGCCAGCAGCTGGATTGGATGAGCACATGGCTCGAGCAGCTCGTCTGGCAAAAGAATGGCGCCGCTCGCATGAGCGAGAAGGCGCTCGACCTGCTGCGCTACCGCGATTCACAACTCGCCGAGAAAGTCACACGGGTCGGCCAGCTTGAGACGGAACTCGGGAAAACAGTGGATTTGCTGCATTTCCGCGACGCACAGCTTGCGCAACAGGAAGAACAGGTCGCCGAGCTTCAGAACCGATTGGAACTGGCGAACCATAAACTGGTCGCGGCGGAAGCGTTCGTCAAGCACGCGTCACAAGTGCATGCCGCGCAAACGACGACGCTCAAGGACTCCGCTCAAAAAGTGGCGGAGGAACAAGCTGATAAAATTTCAAGCCTCAAGGCAACGATCCGGCAATTCGAGCAGGGTCACGCCGAATCCGAAGCACTCACGCAACCCAATGTGGCCGCAGCCGCAATTCACTCCACTTCGGGATCCCCTATGCTTTTTCGCCGGTACATGTCCGCCCCTCTCACCTACATGAGCCGTGCCGCCTATATTCTGCGCAATGGCGGCGTACGCGCGCTCGTGTCTGCTGCACGACGCCATTACCGGTATCAGCAAGCACAGCAGCAGATCCAGCAGGCCGCCATCGAAGTGGCAAGCGGCACGCCGACTGCGGAAGATCAACGCCTCTTGTTCCGCGCAGCAGCCAAGCTGCAACGCGAAGAAATCATCGTCATCGCCGCTCACGCGTACGACTGGGCTGGTTCCGGGCATCGCTACGCACAACTGACCACGACGGCGCTCGCCGCGGGCCATCGCGTTGTCTATCTGGTCGCGCCTTCGGATACGGGATCGACGCCCGCGCCGCTCACGCCCCGCATTCCCGGATTGATTCACGAATATATTGATCCGACGAAGATCGAGAACATTTTCGGTCAGGTATCGGAAAGCGCGAAATTGATCATCGGTGTGCCCGACTCGCGGGTCACACCCTTTTTCGAGTTCGCGCGCAATCGCGGGCTCGAAACAATCCTCGACGTCGCACAGGACTGGAGCCACGATGGCCAGGCCATGCGCATCCTCGAGTCGATTGCCGTCGACGCCGATCGATGCACCGTCGGCATGCCGGCACTTGCAGACACCATCCCGCAGCGTGCCAGGGAAAAAATCGAGTTGCTGCCCGGTGCCGCGGTTCATACGGTCTTCGACGTCTACAAGCAGTACAACCGTCCGGGCGACATGCCGTCCAAGCGCCGCAGCGTCGCACTGTTCTACTCGGTCGACGGACTCGACTCGGTGGATTACCCGTGGCTCAAGGAAACCGCGGAGCGCAACGTCAACGTCACGTTCTGCGTGATCGCCGATGGGCAATTGACGCCGGGCCTGCCGGATAACGTCGTCATGCTTGGCATGCGGCACACGAGCGAAGTGCCGGCCTACATCGCCCATGCGGATTTCATGTTCTTCCCGCTTGGCGCGCGGAGCCTGCACAGCGCCGACTCCACCGCAGGTATTTATGCGGCGCTGCTTCAGCGCAAGCCGGTCGTGTGTTCGATGGAACTTGGCGTGACAGCCACCCCGCTGTTACACGTTCGCACGGACCTTGCGTCGTTCGCGGCGCAATGCGGCGCACTCGCCGCGGCAGAACCCGTCACACAAAACGACGACATCTTCGTTGCGGGCAACAGTTGGCTCGGCCGCATCGAGCAGCTGTGCCCACCGCAGCCCCGGCACGATGTCAGCGTCGTTATCCTGATTCACAACAACGCGGGCATCATCGCACGCTGCCTGCAGACCCTGCTCCAGCATGCTGCGCCGTACATCGCGGAAGTGATTGTCGTCGACAACGCAAGTTCCGATGGTGGTGCAGAACTCGTCGAGCGCGAATTTCCCAACATCAGGCTGGTCCGCAACCCGGAGAACGGCTGCTCGTCGGGACGCAATCTCGGCGTTCAGCACAGCACGGGCAAGTACATCGTCTTCTTCGACAGCGATCAGTGGTTTGTGGGCGCGTCGGGTTTCGAGGAAGCGCTGCACGTCCTGGAAAACGACGCGAGCGTCGGCGTCATCGGATGGAATGCAGGCTGGTTCGACGCCACGCGCACCGATCTCGGCGGCATGATCGCCGACTATTGTCCGAATCGGGCGATGAACGCGGCGGCAATCCGCGACGGCTATCGTGCCGACATCGGCTTCCTCGGCACCAGCGGCTTCTTCATGCGTCGGCGCACGTTCGATGCGACGCAAGGATTCGATACCTTCTACGACCCGACCTGCTTTGAAGATACGGACCTGTGCTTCCAGGTCAAGGCACTCGGAATGAAGGTCACTTACCGGGATTTGTCCGGAATCCGCCATCAGCCCCATCAAACGACCGGCGCCGACAGCGGCAGCGACGCCTATCGCAAGCTATTCCTTCGCAACGCGAACTACTTCAAGGAGAAGTGGCGCGATTACCCGCATTTCTATCTGGACTACATCGATTGATTCGTAGCGACAGCATGTCTAAAACCATACTGTGCGTCGTAGGTACGCGACCGGAGGCCATCAAGATGGCGCCGGTCATCCTGCGTTTGCGAGCGGATCCGGGATTCAAGGTGCACGTGCTCGCGACCGCGCAACACCGCGATCTGCTCGACCAGATCCTGACCTGTTTCGATATCAAACCGGATGTCGATCTCGACATCATGCGTCCGAATCAGGGGCTTGCCAGCCTGACGTCGCGTCTGCTTGACGGTATCGATGCCGTGCTCGTGGACAAGCGTCCCGATCTCGTACTGGGACAAGGCGACACCACGACGGTCATGGCCACGGCGCTTGCATGCTTCTATCGGCATATACCGTTCGGTCATATTGAAGCGGGCCTGCGTACCCGCGATCTCGGCAATCCGTTTCCTGAAGAGATGAACCGCGTTTTCGCGGGGCGCCTCGCAAGGCTGCATTTCGCGCCGACAGCGAGTTCGCGCGACAACCTCTTGCATGAAAACATCCCCAGCGACCAGATCTGGGTGACCGGGAACACCGTCATCGACGCGCTTCACACTGTCTTGCGGACACATCCGTCCTGCGGCGTCGATATCGACGACACGAAACGGCTGATTCTAGTCACCGCGCATCGCCGGGAGAATTTCGGCGCCCCGCTCGAACGGATCTGCCATGCCATTCGCCAGATTGTCGACGCCAACGACGACATCGAGGTGCTGTTTCCCGTACATCCCAATCCGCACGTCCAGCGTACGACGCGCGAACTGCTGTCGCACCACGCCCGGATCCGGCTCTGCCCGCCGCTCGACTATGTGCCGTTCGTCGCCGCCATGCAGCGCTCGTACCTCATCCTCAGCGACTCGGGCGGCGTGCAGGAAGAAGCGCCGGCTCTGGGCAAACCGGTCCTGGTGTTGCGCGACGAGACCGAGCGCCCGGAAGCTGTCGAAGCCGGTGTCGTCAGGCTCGTCGGCACTCAAACCGATACGATCGTCAATGCGGTCCAACTGATGCTCGACAACGCCGACGAATACAGCAAGGTTGCACGCGGCGTCTCGCCCTACGGTGACGGAAAGGCAGCCCAGCGGATTTTCGACGTCATCCGGGAACAATGCGTGTGATCGAACAACTCGTCTATCTGTCGCCGGTGCCATGGAGCAGCTTTGCACAGCGACCTCACAAGTTCGTCGAGTGGTTTCATCAAGAAACCCATGGCCGTGTGCTCTGGATCGATCCGTATCCAACCCGCCTGCCCATGCTTCAAGACTTGCGCCGTCCATCCGGCGAAGGCAAGTCCGACGCGCATACCGCCACGCCACCTTGGCTCGACGTCGTCCGCATTCGCAGCCTTCCGCTTGAGCCACTG
The DNA here is from genome assembly GCF_000012945.1 of Burkholderia lata. Classification (NCBI taxonomy): domain Bacteria; kingdom Pseudomonadati; phylum Pseudomonadota; class Betaproteobacteria; order Burkholderiales; family Burkholderiaceae; genus Burkholderia; species Burkholderia lata. Next base: position 894,862 of record NC_007510.1, on the reverse strand, counting down.
CCCCTCGGCACCGCAATCAATCGATTCGGATGGCGTGACATCACGCGTCGCGTCGTGCAATTCTGCGCCGAGCGCAACACGCTTCTCGCGGTCGGGAAGCCGTCCGGGCTCGCGCTCGACTTGTTACAAGCGGCTCGTCCTGCCCGGTCGCTCTACGACAGGATGGACGACTTCCCGTCGTTCTATCGAGGCGTTTCGCGCTCGGCGATGAAACGCACCGAACTCGCTGTCGCGCGCGAGGTCGATACGGTTTTCGTATCGTCGTCGGGCTTACGCTCGAGTTGGAGCAGTATTCGGCCTGACGCCAGACTGGTCCACAACGGGCTCGATCCAGCCGTCCTTCCGGCGTTCCGCGAAAAGACGTCGGATCATGCCGGGCCGCATGTACTGGGTTACTTGGGCACCATGGGGCCGTGGTTCGACTGGCAATGGCTCGCTGCGCTTGCGCAATGCCGCCCCGCAGACACGATTCGATTGATCGGGCCGTTATTCCATCCCCCGCAAATCGCGCTGCCCGAGAACGTGCAGATTCTTCCGCCGCTGAAACACGCCGCCGCTCTCGCCGCGATGTCGGACTTCGACGTCGGCCTGATTCCGTTCCTGCGCAACCCGCTCACGGACGGTGTCGATCCGATCAAGTATTACGAGTACAGAGCGCTTGGATTACCGGTCATCTCGACCCCCTTCGGAGAAATGGCAACACGGTGCGACGAACCCGGTACATTCCTCTCGAGCGGATCCGGGAACCTGTCTTCAATCGTTGTCGAGGCACTCGAATACCGGACCACGCACGACGAGGCATCGCGGATCCGGAGCGCAAACAGCTGGGCCGCCCGTTTCGCGGCAACAGGCATTCTCGGCTAGTGCTCTATCCCTGCTCGATCACGGTTCGCTTCGGCATGCAAGGCTGACAAGACGGTAAAACTCGGTGACGGGATCCGCCGCTTGCTCGACTGCCCGTTACCCTGACGCGCCCGGTCAATACCTGGCGATGCAGGGGTTCGACCACCGGCGATCCGTTTCAGTCGGCCATGCAGAGGCCCAGCGCGTATTCCCAATCGGGCAGGTGCAAGCCGAACGTCTCGGCGAGTTTGCCGTGGGACAAGCGCGAATTCGCCGGGCGACGTGCGCGCACCGGAAACTCGCTCGCGGAAATCGGCACCACAGCGGGTGCGTCATCCCCCATCGCGATGCCGAGAATCGCCTTGGCGAAACCGTGCCAGGACGTCTCGCCGGCCGCACTCAGATGATAGGTTCCGGAGCGCGCCTGCCACCAGGCCTCATCATGGGCCGCCAGCCCTTTGGAGAGGATGTGCGCAGTCGCGGCTGCAATTGTTTTCGACCAGGTCGGCGCACCGACCTGGTCGGCAACCACACGCAATTCGGGTCGCTCCGCGCCCAGCTTGAGCATCGTACGCAAGAAATTCCTGCCACGTCGCCCGTATACCCAGCTAGTTCGCAAGGTCAGGTACGCGCACCCTGCGTTCTCGATCGCACGCTCGCCCTCAAGCTTGGTCATCCCATACACGTTCAGCGGATTCACTACATCGGTCTCGGTATACGCGCCCGCCTTGGCTCCGTCGAACACGTAATCGGTCGAGTAGTGAATCAGCACCGCACCGCTGCGCGCAGCCTCTTCCGCCAGGACCCGCGGCACATCGGCATTTATGCGTCTTGCCGCATCGACGTCGTCCTCGGCATTATCAACGGCCGTATAGGCAGCCGGATTCACGATGAAGGCCGGCTGCAACGCCCGCACGACAGCACGGATCCGGTCGAGATCAGACAGATCGAGCATCGAGCGGTCGCACTCCACCACACGGCCGAGCCCCTGCAGCGAGCGCAGCAGTTCAAAGCCTACCTGACCCGTGACACCGGTTACGAGGATCGTCGACTCGGAATTCATCACGACCTCACTCAAAAAGATCAGCGTCCATCAACCGCATGCCCGCGGCATCCTTGACGGCCAGCAGCGGCTCGCCATCCAGCGGCCACACGATTCCGATGTCCGGATCGTTCCAGACAATGCTGCGCTCGTGCTCGGGAAACCAATAATCGGTCGTCTTGTAGAGAAACTGAGCAGACTCGGACACCACAAGGAAGCCATGCGCGAACCCCGGCGGAACCCAAAGCTGCCGATGGTTGTCGGCGGACAGCGTCACGCCGACCCACTTGCCGAAATTGGGCGAACTGCGGCGCACATCGACTGCGACGTCGAACACCTCGCCCTCAACCACGCGCACCAGCTTGCCCTGCGTGTGTTCGATCTGGTAGTGCAGCCCGCGCAGCACGCCTTTTGCGGATCGCGAGTGATTGTCCTGCACGAACTCGATACCCGGAGCGACGTGCTCCGCAAACTCGCGCGCGTTGAAGCTCTCGTAGAAATACCCGCGCGCGTCGCCAAAGACCTTCGGCTCGATAAGCTTGACTTCGGGCAGTGCCGTTGCCGTTACGTGGATTGCCATGCGACCTGATGGGTGAGTAGGTTCCGGAGATACAGCCCGTAGGCGTTCTTCGCGAGCGGCTGTGCCAGTTTCAGCACCTGCTCCGCGTCGATCCAGTTGCGGCGGTACGCGATCTCTTCGGGGCACGCGACCATGAGCCCCTGACGCTTCTGCAGCGTCGCGATGAACGTCGCCGCCTCGATCAAGGAGTCGTGCGTACCCGTATCGAGCCACGCATAACCGCGCCCCATGAGCTCGACGTCGAGTTGGCCCGCCGCCAGGTAGCGCGAATTGACATCGGTGATCTCGAGCTCGCCGCGCGCCGACGGCTTGATGTCGGCTGCGATGTCGCAAACCTGCGTGTCGTAGAAATACAGCCCCGTGACCGCATAGCTCGAACGCGGCTTTGCCGGCTTCTCTTCAATCGATATCGCGCGGAATTCGCGGTCGAACTCGACCACGCCATACCGCTCAGGGTCCTGAACGTGATACGCAAATACGGTCGCGCCCGCATCCTTCGCGCTGGCCCGCTCGAGCTGCTTCGCGAGATCGTGCCCGTAGAAAATGTTGTCGCCGAGGATGAGCGCCGACGGCTCGTTGCCAACGAAGTCCCGGCCGATGACGAACGCTTGCGCAAGCCCGTCCGGCGACGGCTGTGTCGCATACCGGATATTCATCCCCCACTGGCCGCCGTCGCCGAGCATCGACTCGAAGCGCGGGGTGTCCTGCGGCGTCGAGATGATCAGCACGTCCCGGATGCCTGCAATCATCAGCGTCGACAGCGGATAGTAGATCATCGGCTTGTCGTACACCGGCAGCAGTTGCTTCGATACTGCATGCGTGATCGGATAGAGCCGTGTGCCTGAACCGCCGGCGAGAATGATGCCTTTGCGTGCCATCGCCTCTCCTGTCAAACGCGCGCTGCGTAATTGGTCTCGACCCACTTGCGGTATTCGCCCGAAGCCACCTCGTCCGACCACGCCTGGTTGTCGAGATACCAGGAGACCGTCTTCGCGAGGCCGGTTGCGAAAGTCTCGTCCGGCTTCCAGCCGAGTTCGCGCTCGAGCTTGCGCGCATCGATCGCGTAACGGCGATCGTGCCCCGGACGATCCTTCACGTACGTAATCTGGTCGCGATACGTGCCTTGTGCCCTGGGTCGAGCATCGTCGAGCAGATCGCACAGCGTATGCACGACGTCGAGGTTCGTCATTTCGTTCCAGCCGCCGACGTTGTAGGTCTCGCCCGGCGTGCCGCGTGCGAGCACTTCGCGAATCGCGCTGCAGTGATCGCCGACATACAGCCAGTCGCGCACGTTCTGGCCATCGCCGTAGACCGGCAACGGCTTGCCCGCGAGTGCATTCGCAATCATCAGCGGAATCAGCTTTTCGGGGAACTGGTACGGGCCGTAGTTGTTCGAGCAGTTGGTCGTGAGCGTCGGCAGGCCATAGGTATGGTGGTACGCGCGCACCAGGTGATCGGAGCCCGCCTTCGTCGCCGAGTACGGGCTGTTGGGTGCGTACGGTGTCGTTTCAGAGAACTGCGGATCCGTCGCGGACAGCGAACCGAACACTTCGTCGGTCGACACGTGCAGGAACCGGAAGCCGGCCTGCTCCGCGTCGGGTAACGCGCTCCAGTACTGGCGCGCGGCCTCGAGCAGCGTGAAGGTGCCGACGACGTTGGTCTGAACGAACTCGGCCGGACCGTGAATCGAGCGATCGACGTGACTTTCCGCCGCGAAATGCAGGATCGCGCGCGGCCGGTGCTCAGCCAACAGCGCGTCGAGTGCCGCGCGGTCGCAGATGTCCACGCGGGCAAATACGTGCTTCGGGCTTCCGTTCAGCGATTGCAGCGTGCGAAGGTTGCCTGCATAGGTCAATTTATCGACATTGAGCACGGCCTCGTCGGATTGACACAGCCAGTCGATTACGAAATTGGCGCCGATAAAACCCGCGCCGCCCGTCACCAGAATCATGAGGCTCCCTCTAGTCATGCATGGCGTGTCTCAAGCACGAGCCGCCACGAACTCCGGACGCGACGATGACGCGCACGTCCCCCCAAGGCGGGCATTCTAACTGCTGACCGTAACCCTCAAAACCATGAAATGCTAATTTTGTTGAGGGGCCATCGATTATAGGAAGCGGGTTGGGTCAAAATCCACGTCGCTAACAACTTGAAACAGCGCCCCGGACCCTCCCCCGAAAAAATCTTCATTCAAATCAATACGTTAAAATTCCCCGAATACGCTCGCAGTTGCGTTGCAGCGATCGCATCCTTTTTCGACCCGCGTCAGGATTTGTAACAACCTACCTCTCATGACCCGCACCCCCATCGCAATCGGCGACATCCAGGGCTGTCATTCCGCTCTCCAGTCGCTGCTCGACAAGCTGTCCCCGCCCGCCGACACGCCGCTGTGGATCGCCGGCGACGTCGTCAACCGCGGCCCGGACTCCCTCGCCGCGCTGCGTGCGCTCGTCGACCTCGGCCCGCGCGCGACCGTCGTGCTCGGCAATCACGACCTGCACCTGCTCGCGGTCTCCGCCGGCCTGCGCACCGAGCGCCCGGGCGACACCATCGGCGAGATCCTCGATGCACCCGACGCCGATGCGCTGCTCGACTGGGTCCGCCACCGGCCGTTTGTCCATGCGGAGAACGGGATGCTGCTGGTGCATGCGGGCGTGCTGCCGCAGTGGGATGCGACGCTCGTGCTGGAGCTCGCCGACGAACTCCAGCGCGCGTTGCGCGCGCCCGACTGGCGCGACACGCTGCAGAAGCTGTACGGCAACGAGCCGAATCAATGGAGCCCGGATCTGAAGAAACGCGACCGGATGCGCGTCGCGTTCAACGCATTCACGCGTGTGCGCTTCTGCACGCCCGACGGTGCGATGGAATTCAAGGCGAACGGCGGCCCCGACAGCGCGCCGCCCGGCTACCTGCCGTGGTTCGACGTACCGGGGCGCCGCACGGAGGACGTGACGGTCGTGTTCGGCCACTGGGCCGCGCTCGGCCTGATGGTGCGCGAGAACGTGGTCGCGCTCGATTCGGGATGTGTGTGGGGGAACCAGTTGTCGGCCGTGCGGCTGACGGCCGATCCGGCGCAGCGCACGGTCACGCAGGTGCAGTGCGACGCGTGCCGCGCGCCGGGAGGAGAGTGATTAAGCGCTGATTCGCGGGGCCGGGAAGCGCGTCAACCCTCGCGCCCCGGCACGGGCGCATCGGCCGCCTCGCCGCCTGCCGCTCCGGCGCCAACCTCGGTCGCCGGATAAGCATGCTTCTGCAATTCCGCAAGCGACTCGGCCGTCGGCTTGTCGACCTTCGCCTGCAGCGTCGCGAGCGCAGCCGCGATCGCATCGCGCGCCGCGGCGGACGTCGCCCGCCGGTCGCCGCCCGGCGCGATCGGTTCGCACACGTACAGGTGCGCGACGATCGGGCCGCCGCGCAACACCATGTCGAGCGACTTGCCGAGCGCCAGCTCGCCCGTGTAGGCCGGCGCGACCGACTGCCGCCGCTGCCCGTCCTCATACATCAGGCAGATCGGCTGCACCGCGCAGCCAGCCGATACCGCGGCCTGGAACAGGTTCGCGTGGAACGGCAGCAGTTCCTGCCCGTCGGTCGTCGTCCCTTCCGGAAACACGCACATCAGCCCGCCGTTACGCAGGCGCTCGGCCATCTCGTGCATGACCCGCATCGCCTCGGTGCGCTTCTCGCGCTGCAGGAACACGGTGTCGAGCTTCTCGGCGAGCCAGCCGACGACCGGCCACTGCCGCACCTCGGCCTTCGACACGAACGGCGTCGGCCGCCACGCGTTGACCGTGTAGATGTCGAGCCACGACACGTGATTGCCGACCACGAGCGCGCTCGCGTCGAGCCGCGCGCCGTCGTTGTGGACGACGAGGCGCATCCCGCAGATCCGCAGCAGCTTGAGCGACCAGCGGCGCGTCATCTCGGCGCGCCGCGCGGGCGTGACGTGCGAGAAACGCAGCGCGACGATCGCCATGCCGCGCAACAGGTGGAAAACGAGACGCAGCTTGCGAAGGGCAATCATGGCGAAGGTCCGGCGTGGTTCAGGAGCGCTCGAACGCGATCTGCCCGGCGACGAGCGTCGTGCGCACGCTGGCGGGCAGTTCGTAGCCGAGGAACGGCGAGTTGTGGCCCTGGCTCTTCAGCGCACGCGGCTCGACGCGCCAGTGTGCGCGCGGGTCGAACACGCACAGGTCGGCCGCGCCGCCTTCGGTGAGGCGGCCCGCCGGCAGCTTCAGCACGTCGGCCGGTGCGGACGTGATGCGGCGCAACGCCTGCGCAAGCGGCGTACGCGTCTCGTCGGCCCACTTCAGCGTCAGCGACAGCAGCAGTTCGAGCCCCGTCGCGCCCGGCGTCGCTTCGCCGAACGGCAGCAGCTTCTCGTCGTCGTCGACCGGCGTGTGGTCGGAGCAGATCGCGTCGATCGTGCCGTCGGCGAGCGCCACGCGAATCGCTTCGCGATCGCGCTCGCTGCGCAGCGGCGGATCGAGCCGGAACTGCGAATCGAAGTAGCCGATGTCGACGTCGATCAGATGCAGGTGATTCACGCCGACGTCGCAGGTCACGGGCAGCCCCTCGGCCTTCGCCTCGCGCACGAGCGCGAGCCCGGCCGACGACGACAGCCGCGCGAGGTGCACGCGTGCGCCCGTCACGCGCATCAGTTCGAAAATCGTGTGCAGCGCGATCGTCTCGGCCGCGACCGGCACGCCGGACAGCCCGAGCCGCGACGCCAGCGCGCCGCTCGCGGCGACGCCGCCGCGGCCGATGAATGCGTCTTGCGGGCGCAGCCACGTGGTGTAGTCGTAGGTGCTCGCGTACTGCAGCGCACGCAGCAGCACCTGCGTGTCGCGCACCGGCACGTTGGCATGGGTGAAGCCGACGCAGCCGGACTCGGTCAGCGCGACCATCTCGGTGATCACTTCACCCTTGAGGCCGACCGTCAGCGCGCCGAGCGGATGCACGTTCGCCTGGTGCAGGTTGCGTGCGCGGTACTTGAGCATCTCGACGAGGCCCGGCTCGTCGAGCACGGGGTCGGTATCCGGCGGGCACACGAGGGTCGTGACGCCGCCCGCGACGGCTGCGGCCATCTCGGACGCGAGCGTCGCCTTATGCTCGTAGCCGGGCTCGCGCAGCCGCGCGCACAGGTCGACGAGGCCGGGTGCGACGATGAGGCCCGCGGCGTCGATCGTCTTGTCCGCGTTGAAACCGGCCGGCGCCGTGCCGAGCGCGGCGATCGTGCCGCCTGCGACGAATACGTCGGCCTGCTGCTCGGTGCCGGCGACCGGGTCGATCAGCGTGCCGCCTTTGATATGAATCTTCATGCGCTGTCTGTGAATGCGTTGATTGCGTGAATAAGGATGCGCGAAAGCGGGCTCAGTCGCTGTTGCCGGCGACGATGCCCATCACCGCCATCCGCACGGCGATACCGAACGTGACCTGGTTGAGGATCACCGACTGCGGGCCATCGGCGACCTGCGAATCGATCTCGACGCCGCGGTTCATCGGGCCCGGGTGCATCACGATCGCGTCGGGCGCGGCGAGCGCGAGGCGCTCGGGCGTCAGGCCCCAGGTCTTGAAGTATTCCTGCGCCGACGGCAGCAGCGCGCCGCTCATCCGCTCGTTCTGCAGGCGCAGCATGATGATCACGTCGACGCCCTTCAGCCCTTCGTCGAGGTTGTGGAACACCTTCACGCCCATCTGCTCGAGGCCACCCGGCAGCAGCGTGCGCGGGCCGATCGCGCGCACTTCCGGCACGCCGAGCGTGGTGAGCGCGTGAATGTCGGAGCGCGCGACGCGCGAATGCAGGATGTCGCCGACGATCGCCACGCGCAGCTTCGTGAAGTCGCGCTTGTAGTGACGGATCGTGTACATGTCGAGCAGGCCCTGCGTCGGGTGCGCATGGCGGCCGTCGCCGGCGTTGATCACGTGCACGTGCGGTGCGCAGTGCTCGGCGATCAGGTACGGTGCGCCGCTCGACGCGTGACGCACGACGAACAGGTCGGCATGCATCGCCGACAGGTTGTTGATCGTGTCGAGCAGCGATTCGCCCTTGCTCGTCGACGATGCGTTGATGTTCAGGTTCAGCACGTCGGCCGACAGGCGCGTCGCCGCGATCTCGAAGGTCGTGCGCGTGCGCGTCGAGTTCTCGAAGAACAGGTTGAACACGGACTTGCCGCGCAGCAGCGGCACTTTCTTCACTTCACGGTCCGTCACGCTGACGAACTGCTCGGCCGTATCGAGGATGTGGTTGACGATCGAGCGCGGCAGGCCCTCGATCGACAGCAGGTGCTTCAGCTCGCCGTTTTTCGTGAGCTGCGGGTTGCCCTTCAGGAAGCCGTAGCGGAACCGGTCGGGGCTCGCGGTCGCAGCGGGATTGCCGGTGCGGCCAGTGGTGTCGGTGGTCATGGTGTGCGTGATTCCAACTATGCAAACGGGCCGCGGTGCAAACCAGCGGCCCGGGATACGGTTCGCGTGTCGTTCAGGCGCCGTGCGCCTCGACGCGCAGCGTGAACTGCGCATCGTCGCGTGCGAGCACGAGCGTCGCGTCGGCCGGCACGTCGAGCGCGCCGCCGGCGAAACGCGCGGCGACCGGCAGCTCGCGGCCGCCGCGATCGGCGAGCACCGCGAGCTCGACCGCGGCCGGACGGCCGTAGTCGAACAGCTCGTTGAGCGCCGCGCGCACGGTGCGCCCGGTATACAGCACGTCGTCGACGAGCACGATGCGCGCGCCGTCGATCTCGAACGGCAGCGACGTCGGGCTGGCCTGGCTGTGCAGCCCCTTCTTCGCGTAATCGTCGCGATGCAGCGCAACGTTCACGACGCCGAACGCCGGCGCGCCGAGATCGCGTGCGAGGCGCTCGGCAAGCCATGCGCCGCCGCTGTGGATGCCGGCGAGCCGCGGGCCGCCCGGTTCGGCGAAAGCCGTGCCGTACGCGGCACGGATCTGGTCGAGCAGGACGCGGTAAAGCGCCTCGGCGTCAATGGTGCTCATGGTCGGACAATTGATCGAGATACTGTTGAAGGATGACGCGCGCGGCCTCGGCATCGAGCATCTCGGCCCGGGCGCGGCCGCGCACGTTGCGCTCGCGCAGCCCGGCCTCGGCTTCGACCGACGAATAGCGCTCGTCGACCCACGTGACGGGCAGCCCGAAGCGGCCGTTCAGCTGGTTGCCGAAGCGCTTCGCCTGCTGCGTCATGTCGTGCGGCGTGCCGTCCGGATGCATCGGCAGGCCGACGACGAGCGCGTCCGGCCTCCATTCGGCCAGCAGGTCGCCGACCGCCTTGAAGCGGTGTTCGCGGTTCAGGTTCTGGATCACGACGAGCGCACGGGCCGAGCGCGTCAGCGCATTGCCGACCGCGACGCCGATACGTTTTTCACCGTAGTCGAACGCGAGGAGCGTCGCATCGCGCGCGCTCGCGCCACTCATGCGTGCCCTGCTTCGCCGGACAGCATCGACGAGCTGACGCCGAGCAGGCCGAGTGCGGCTTCGAAGCGCTCTTCGGCCGGCGTGTCGAACACGATGCGCGGATCGGCGGCCACGGTCAGCCAGCCGTTGCGGGAAATTTCTTCCTCGAGCTGCCCTGCCCCCCAGCCCGCATGGCCGAGCGTCAGCAGGAAGCGCTTCGGGCCGGTGCCCGTCGCGACCGCCTCGAGCACGTCCTTCGACGTGGTCATCTCCAGCCCGCCCTCGACGGACATCGACGAGTTGTAGCTTGCGCCCTCCACCGGCTCGTGCAGCACGAAACCGCGCTCGGTCTGGACCGGGCCGCCGAAGTACACCGGGATGTGCAGCAGCGGCTCGATGTCGAGCTTCAGGTCGATGCGGTTGAACAGCGATTCGAGGTCGATGTCGGTAGGACGATTGATGACGAGGCCGAGCGCACCGCGCTCGCTGTGATCGCAAAGATAGACCACCGTTCCCGAGAACGTCGGATCGGCCATGTTCGGCATGGCGATCAGGAACTGGTTGGTGAGATTGATGCGATCGGAAGGCTTTGACATGGTTTGAATTTTAGCAAAGACGCCGCGGCCTGACCGGGCCGCGATCAACAAGCAACGCCCGCCGCGCTGGCAACGGCGCGCACGGATCACACGGCACTCTAACACGCGCGCGGGCGCTGTCGGCAGCGTGTTGCAGGCCCGCGCAGCAAGGGCCGCCGGCGCGTGTTCGTCCCCTTGTTCGTCAAGCCCGGCCAAGCGCCGCACCGAGCGTGCCGGACGCCGCGGTGAGGTCCGGCGGCGCAACGCCGGCCGCGATCTTCAGCAGCGCCGCGCGCAGCATGTCGGACGCGTGGCCGTGCGCATCGAGGCCGCCGTCGGCGAGCGGCACGCCGTGCGCCGCACGCCGCCACGCGAGGCCGAGCGTGTCGGCCAGGAGCGCCGCGTGGCCGAGCCCGAGCGCGCATGCGGCCGTACCGACCCGGTAGGCGGCGCCGGACGCATGCCATGCGGCACCCGCGTCGGCTCTCGCCGGATCCGCAGCAAGGTCCACCATCGACGCATCGGCCGTCTGCAGGAAATCCTCATAGGCATGGGCATTGACCGTCACGACGCCGAGCGCGCGAGTCGGTGCAGCCGCGACCGCATCGTGCTCGGCGCGGGCAGCATCGGCCTCCCACAGCGCTTCGGATGCGGGCGTGCCGGCGACATGCCAGTCGACCGTCAGCCCGTAGTCGTGCAGCACGTCGACGAGCGCGACATCCTCGGCCGCGGCGCCGAACAGCGCAAAATCGCGCCACAGCAGCGCCACCGTCTCGCGCACGAGTTCGGGCGGCGCACTGCGTCGGCCCTGCGCGTGCTCGCCGAGCAGCAGGTTCGTCCGCGCGAGAAAGCGCTTCAGCTCGGGCGCGCCGCTGGCGCGCAATGCGCGCACGCACGCGGCCGCGAGCCGCCAGAAATCGTAGGGATCGTCGCCGGCGAGCGCGGCCAGCATCGCATCGAGTTCGTCGAGTGCCGCATCGGGCGCGCCGTGTTCCGCACGCAGCACACCGAGCAGCGCCTGTTCGTAGCGGGCACGAATCCGGGTCGCGAACGCATCGGGCAGCGCACGCAGCGTGGCCGGCGGCACCGCGCGGCCGACGAGCGCGAGCGCGTCGAACGGCGCATGCGCGCGCAGGTCGGCGGCGCTTTGCGCACGCAATGCACGGAAATGGTCGAAGAGAACGGGCGAGCAGGCGAGCTCGCGCAGGTTGTGGCGTGCGACGGCCGCGCGGAAATCGCGCAGCGCGGCACGCCAGCCGGCCGAAGTCGGCTCGGCGGCGACGAGCGGCACGGCCGCCGACAACTGCCCCGCGAAACGCGCGGCCGGCAGCCAGCCGGCTTCCGCCAGCACGGCCGCCGCAGCGGAGAGCGGCGCGGCCGCGTCGTCGCGATGCTCGAAGGCGTCGGCAGCCGCCGCAAGCCATGCGTCGGCCGCGCGCACGGCCCCGCCACGCGGGTTGGGCAGTGCGTCAGGGTGGGGAACGTTCGCCGGTTCTGGCCTCATGGACACGCGCGCCTGTCATCGTCAAGTCGCTCGCGCGAACCTCGACGCGCGAGCGCCGGGCCGATGCGAGGCCTGAGCGGTGTGTCCGTGGGCCAAGGGTCCGGTCAGATCTGGACCATCTCGAAGTCTTCCTTGCGGGCACCGCATTCAGGGCACGTCCAGTTGATCGGGACGTCTTCCCAGCGCGTGCCCGGGGCAATGCCCTCTTCCGGCAGCCCGGCTTCTTCGTCGTAAATCCAGCCACAAATCAGGCACATCCAGCTCTTGTATTCCATCTTAAGCCGCGTCGGGAAAGTCGGTAAATTCGGGAGCCATGATGGTACCGTGTCGGGGCCGGACTGCCTAGCAATCGCGCTGGAGTAACGCGACTACGTTGCGCTGCGCTAAAAAATCCGTCGTGCGGGCCGGATTCCGCCGCATAATGGCTGAAAAGTGCGGCCTGCCGGGCAACACAGGGCCGAAAACGCCCACTTCGCCTCGCCGTCCGCATGTCCGTCGCTTGTCCGTTTTTCTCTTGCCCCATTTTTACATGTCCAGCAACGCCCCTCCGATCGTCCTCACCTTCGGCCTGTCCGACCCCACCGGCGGTTCTGGCATTCAAGCCGATCTGTTGACCCTGGCGAGCATGGGCTGTCACGGTGTGTCCGTCCTGACGGGCTACACCGTGCGTGACTCGGCCGCCTGCGACGAAGTGACCGGCCTCGATCCCGACGTGGTCGCCGCCCAGGCGCGCATGCTGCTCGAAGACATGCCGGTTGCGGCGTTCAAGATCGGCGCGGCGACGCGCGCGGAAGTCGTGAGCGCCATCGCCGAGGTCGTCGCCGACTACGACGGTGTGCCGCTCGTGCTCGCACCGGACTTCACGCTCGACGACGAACACGTGCTCGCAGCCGACGATCTGCGCGAATCGATCGCCGACCTGCTGGCGCCGCAAACCACGCTGCTGGTCGCCGACTACGCCACGCTGATCGCGCTCGCGCAGCCGGACGGTGACGCCGAGGCGCCGAATCTCGACGCGGCCGTCTCGCACCTGCTGTCGCAGGGCTGCGAGTACATCCTGTCGTCCGAAACGGGCTCGCACCGGCTCGTCAACACGCTGTACGGCGAGGAAGGCCAGCTCCGCGAAGACATGTGGGATCGCTCGCCGCACCGGCTGATGGGCATCACCGACACGCTGGGCGCGGCCATCGCGGCACTGCTCGCGAACGGCCAGGAGCCGCCCGAAGCGGTTCGCGAAGCGCAGGAATACCTGTACCAGGCCGTGCGTGATGCATTCCGGCCCGGCATGGGGGCGTACCTGCCCGACCGGTTCTTCTGGGCGCGCAGCAACGAAGACTCGGATACGCCGCCGGCCGTGAAGGCCGACTCGGTGCCGAGGACGTCGCACCGGCATTGAGGTGCCGGGACCACGCGGGCGTTTGAACGGTCAAACGCCCGCCGCGCCCTCTCCCCCTCAACTGCAAGCATCCGCCAATCGCACGTGAATTCGGTATCGGGAATTCAGTGCTGATGCACGCGATGTATCGACAACGACCGTCGGCTCCGCGCGACGCTCTCCCAACCTTCGGCTTCCCGCCCGCGCAGTCCGATATCCGGACCATCCCGCCGCGCGCCCCCGCCCATTCAGTCCGACACGGCTGCAGTCATCGTGGCCGAATCCACGCGCTCGCCAGCCCGACTCGATTCATGTCCATTCTTGGTTGAGTGATGAGTGGACATCGTACATTTCAACACCCAAACTCGCCGAAAATCGAATCGGTCCCATAGATTGGCCGTGATCTCCCCTGCTACGGTTCATTCCATTCAATGTGACCCGAGCAAAGGAGTATGTGATGGCGCAGGACATTTTCCTGAAACTGACCGGCATCAGAGGTGAATCTCAAGATGCCTTTCATCTGGACGAGATCGACGTATTGGCGTGGGATTGGTCCGCAGATCAGTCGTCTACCACGCGCACGGGTGGCAAATGCACGGCCAATGACCTGACCATTGAACATTATGTTGATCGCGCATCGCCGATTCTCATGCTGCATTGCCTGAAAGGAAATCACATCGAGAACGCCGTTCTGGTAATGCGTAAGGCCGGCGGCATGCCCCTGGAATACCTCAAGATCACGATGGATAAGGTATTGATCACGCGGGTCAACTCGGCCGCAAATTTGAACATGGTCAGGCCGCGAGAGGAGGTCCAACTTTCATTCGCCGGCATCCGGCAGGAATATGTCGTTCAGAACGCCCAAGGAGGGAGCGGCGGAACTGTCGAAGCAGGATACGACATCAAAACCGGCAAAACGACCTGAGGATCGGAGGGAGTCATGCTTTTCATTTCAAAGCAGGGCCACGTCGATGCCGAGCGCGTGATCCTCAGAATATATTCATCCATCGAACGTGGGCCGATGGAACACGTGAACGGAATCGTCGTCCATCAAACTGGAGGCTCCACCGTCTCAAGCACCTTCAATAGCTACAGCAACTCCGCGCACGTACCAAACGGCGCCCATTTCCTGATCGACAAAGATGGGACGATCTATCAGACCGCATCCCTGAACAGAATCACGAATCACGTCGGCAAGTTGCAGTCACGCTGCATCAGCACACTCAAGTGCTCGACCGTTGACCTACGCGCAGCAAGGCGTGCGTATCAGACCGGCCCCGCAGCGTCCCATCGCCACGAATCCAGGAAAGCGTTTCCAGACCGCTATCCATCCAACTCTGACGCAATCGGAATCGAACTCGTTGGCATGTACTACCCCGACGAGAAAAACGCGGAACCGGTTTATGAAAGCGTCACGACCGAACAGAATTCATCGCTCAAATGGCTTGTTCGCGAATTGTCCGAGACGCTGAACGTCGAGATGAGAGAGGTATATCGGCACCCGGAAGTCGGGCGCAAGAACGCCACCGAGGCAAGCACGGCACAGTGGGAGTGACGCAATGGTTCGAGCCAAATGTGTCGCGGCGGTTGTGCTGTGCGTCCCGATCGCGCTCTGCCATGCCAGAGCGGTAAGCACCGTGACCGTCGAGCAATCCGGCCAGACGTCGACCCCGAACGACCCACTGACCAGGGGCGCATGCAAGAAATTCACACCGACCGTCGCGCAACTGAAGCGGTTCTTTTCGAGAGCCGCGCCAATTGACGGCAAGTTTGTCGCGCACGATTACTACTCGCCCTGCCATTCGAACGGCACCATTTCGTTTCCGGACGGTAGCTCGGGGAGGTGGCGCGTCTACTCCAGCGGCGCCGCGTCGCTAACATGGACATCGAACGACACCACGGTCTATCTCTACAACGGTCGCAACAACGGCTGGCACGATCCGTTCGCGTGCAGCTACGGCCTTCACGCTGAAGACGACGATACTTCATGCTACCTGCCGGGCTTCTGATTTCGTGCACCCGGCAAATCCATAAAAAAAGACCCGCATCGCTGCGGGTCTTTTCTTTTGGCTGGAACGCGCATCGCTGCGCGCTCCGGACACCATCGACCGAAGTCGATTACATGTCCATGCCCATGCCGCCCATGCCGCCCGGCATGCCGCCCGGCATCGGTGCGTCTTCCTTCGGCAGTTCAGCAACCGCTGCGTCCGTCGTCAGCAGCAGGCCTGCAACCGAAGCTGCGTTCTGCAGTGCGGTACGCGTGACCTTGGTCGGGTCGACAACACCGGCTTCGACCATGTCGACGTACTCGCCCGTCGCTGCGTTGTAGCCGTAGTTGCCCGTACCTGCAGCAACTGCCGCCACCACGACGCTGGCTTCTTCGCCGCCGTTCGTGACGATCTGGCGCAGCGGCTCTTCCATTGCGCGCAGCACGATCTTGATGCCGGCGTTTTGATCGGCGTTAGCGCCGGTCAGGGCTGCGATCGCGGTGCGAGCGCGGATCAGCGCAACGCCGCCACCTGCCACGATGCCTTCTTCCACAGCTGCGCGCGTTGCGTGCAGTGCGTCTTCGACACGTGCCTTCTTTTCCTTCATTTCGACTTCGGTCGCTGCACCGACCTTGATCACTGCAACACCGCCGGCCAGCTTGGCCACGCGCTCTTGCAGCTTTTCACGGTCGTAGTCCGACGTCGCTTCTTCGATTTGCGCGCGCACTTGCTTCACGCGTGCTTCGATGTTCACGGCTTCGCCTGCGCCGTCGATGATCGTCGTGTTTTCCTTGCCCACTTCGATGCGCTTCGCCTGGCCCAGTTCTGCCAGCGTTGCCTTCTCGAGCGTCAGGCCGGTTTCTTCCGCGATCACCTGGCCGCCGGTCAGGATCGCGATGTCTTCCAGCATCGCCTTGCGACGGTCGCCGAAGCCCGGTGCCTTGACCGCAACGGTCTTCAGGATGCCGCGGATGTTGTTGACGACCAGCGTTGCGAGCGCTTCGCCTTCGATGTCTTCAGCGATGATCAGCAGCGGACGGCCAGCCTTCGCGACTTGCTCGAGTACCGGCAGCAGATCACGGATGTTCGACACCTTCTTGTCGTGCAGCAGCACGAACGGGTTGTCGAGCACGGCGACTTGCTTTTCCGGGTTGTTGATGAAGTACGGCGACAGGTAGCCGCGGTCGAATTGCATGCCTTCGACGACGTCGAGTTCGTCAGCCAGCGACTTGCCGTCTTCGACGGTGATGACGCCTTCCTTGCCGACCTTGTCCATCGCTTCAGCGATGCGATCGCCGATCGACGTGTCGCTGTTCGCCGAGATCGAGCCGACCTGTGCGATTTCCTTGTTCGTCGTGCACGGCTTGCTGATCTTCTTCAGCTCTTCGACAGCCGCTGCGACTGCCTTGTCGATGCCGCGCTTCAGGTCCATCGGGTTCATGCCCGATGCGACGTACTTCATGCCTTCGCGAACGATCGATTGCGCGAGGACGGTTGCCGTCGTCGTGCCGTCGCCTGCGTTGTCGCTGGTCTTGGAAGCAACTTCCTTGACCATTTGCGCGCCCATGTTCTGGAGCTTGTCCTTCAGCTCGATTTCCTTCGCGACCGACACACCGTCCTTGGTGACCGTCGGGCCGCCGAAGCTGCGCTCGAGCACCACGTTGCGGCCCTTCGGACCCAGCGTGACCTTGACTGCGTTGGCGAGAATGTTCACGCCTTCGACCATCTTCGAACGGGCGGAATCGCCGAATACGACGTCTTTAGCTGCCATCTTCTAACTCCTTGAATTCTTGGGAATATGTACCGTCGGTGGACGCTTACTTCGCGTTGACCACGGCCATGATGTCTTCTTCGCGCATGACCAGCAGTTCGTTGCCGTCGACCTTCACGGTCTGGCCTGCGTACTTGCCGAACAGGACGCGATCGCCGACCTTCACGTCGAGCGCGATCGGCGCGCCCTTGTCGTCGCGCTTGCCCGGGCCGACGGCCAGGACTTCGCCCTGGTCCGGCTTTTCAGCAGCGGCGTCGGGGATCACGATGCCCGAGGCGGTCTTGGTTTCCTGATCCAGGCGCTTGACGATCACGCGATCGTGCAAAGGACGAAGGTTCATATTCACTCCTCTCTTGACTGAGATTGAAGAACGCTTAGGGAATCTGCCCGGCTTATCGCCCGGCAGAGAATTGTTAGCACTCTCGTGCAGCGAGTGCTAATTATATGGACGGGTTTTGACAAATTCAAGAAGGGGAACCGGACGAATTTTCAGGGCGGGGACGTGGCGCAAAGCGCACGCGGAGACAAGAAAAAACCCTTTCAAAACAAACCCTGACAAGCGTCGCCCAGCCTTGCCGGCCGGGCCGCGCGGCTCCGGAATCTCATCCAGCCCCGTTTGGACACCGGGAAAGCACGGAGTTCCTGCGATCGGCGGCATCACCTAATAAATTCTGTAACGGCGTCGATTTCGTCCGTCGGCACGCGCCATCCGGCGCTCGCCGGTCGCCTCCTGCGCCCCGCCCCGCGGATCCATCGATCCGCATCGAAGCATTCATTTTCATTACGCCGATATTTACGGTTTACCTCGGCACTAAACACGTGTCAGGCCCCATCCGTAAGGAGGTGGATTACATTCAGTAATATAGATGCGAATCATTCTCGTTTACATTGACTTTCCCATTTGACACTCCTACGATGCGCCGCGTTGCGTTCATCTTCATGCCCTGGCCAAACGGTGCCGAGCGTCCGGACAGCGACCGACAAGCAGGACTCCACACTAATTAGAACCAGGGATTTGATATGAAGTTTGCGTCGTTCCAGGGAGACAGCGTCCGTGCCCGGATGCGCCCCGCCGCCTGCGCGGCCATCCTCGCGTGCGCGTCATTCTCGAGCGGCGCGGCGTTCGCCGACGTGCCGGTCGACGCACAGCCCGAAGCACCCGAGGCCGACCTCGCGATCCAGGCGAAGCCGACCAACATGTGGACCGGCATCTGGACCCGCCAGAACCTGCTCGGCGACATGGGCGGCATCCGCCCGTGGCTCGGCAAGTACGGCGCGACGCTGCAGATCACCGAAACCAGCGAATACCTTGCGAACCTGCGCGGCGGCCTGAACCGCGGCGGCGCGTACGACGGGCTGACGACGGCGACCTTGACGGTCGACACGCAGAAGGCGATCGGCCTGCCCGGCGGCACGTTCAACGTCAGCGCGCTGCAGATCCACGGCACCAACCTGAGTACGCGGAACCTCGGCACGCTCAACACCGCGAGCGGCATCGAGGCACAGGGCACGACGCGCCTGTGGGAGCTGTGGTACCAGCAGTCGTTCCTCGACAAGCGTGTCGACGTGAAGATCGGCCAGCAGAGCCTGGACCAGGAATTCATGGTCAGCACGTATGCGAACACGTTCGTCAACACGATGTTCGGCTGGCCCGCGCTGCCGTCGTACGACCTGCCGAACGGCGGCCCGGCGTATCCGCTCGCGGGCCTCGGCGTGCGCGTACGCGCGCAGATCACGCCGAAGCTCACCGCACTCGCGGGCGTGTTCGACGGCGATCCGCTCGGCAACAACCCGAGCAACCTCAGCGGCACCAACTTCAACCTGCACAACGGTGCGCTTTATATCGGCGAACTGCAGTACGCGCTGAACCAGCCGTCCGACGGTGAAATGGACACCGGCCGCTCGAACGGGCTGCCGGGCACCTACAAGATCGGCGTCTGGTATCACAACGGCCGCTTCGCGGACCAGAACGTGGGCACCGACGGGCTGTCGCTCTCGGATCCCGCATCGAACGGCAACGCGCAGCAGCGGCACGGCAACTACAGCTTCTACGCGGTGGCCGACCAGATGATCTGGCGCCCCGACCCGACCGGCCCGCGAAGCCTCGGCGTGTTCGCCCGCGTGATGGGCGCGCCGGGTGACCGCAACCTGGTGAGCCTGTCGGCCAATGCGGGGATCGTGCTGAAGGCGCCGTTCGAGGGCCGCGACAACGACAGCGTCGGCCTCGGCGTCACGTACATCCAGGTCGGCAACCACGTGACCGACCTCGACCAGACCGCGCAGTCGTTCGCGACCGGCCCGTACGGCGTACGCACCCGCGAGACGACCCTCGAAGCGACCTACCAGTACCAGGTCAACCCGTGGTGGATCGTCCAGGCCGACGCGCAGTACACGTTCAACGCCGGTGCCGGCCAGAACCCGAGCGACGCGACCCAGCCGCTGCGCAACACGTTCGTGATCGGTGCACGTACGACGATCACGTTCTGAGCGGACGCGCCCACGCTGACCCTTTTCGCGCGCCGCCCGGACGGCGCGCTCCCCAGGAGACCCACATGAATCCATCCGCTCCGCTTCGCCGCCTCGCGACGGGCGCACTGGCCGCCGCCGCACTGACGGCCGCCGCCGGCGCACTCGCCGAGCCGCAAGGTTTCCTCGAGACCGTGCATCGCCACGTCACGCTCGTCAACACGGTGCCGGACAACGGCGACCAGAATCCGTACGCGATCGCGGTCGCGCCGGTGTCGGCCGGCACGATCCAGGCGGGCGACGTGCTCGTCGACAACTTCAACAACTCGGCGAACCTGCAAGGCACCGGCAGCACGATCGTCAACTACCGCCCGTCGACGAAGCAGATGAGCCTGTTCGCGTCGATTCCGCGCGACCTGAAGGCGTGCCCGGGCGGCGTCGGCCTGTCGACGGCGATGACGATGCTGAAGTCGGGCTGGGTGATCGTCGGCAGCACGCCGAGCAACGACGGCACGACCAACACCAAGGGCGCCGGCTGCATGATCGTGCTCGATCCGCAGGGCAAGATCGCGTCGACGTGGTCGACCCCGAACATCAACGACCCGTGGGGCAACATGGCCGTGGTCGACCGCGGCGACAGCGCGACGCTGTTCGTCAGCATGGCCGGCTTCGGCGTCGGCGGCGCGGACGGCAATCCGCCCGTCTACAAGCAGGCGACCGTGCTGCGTCTCGACCTCGACGTGCCGGCCGGCAAGCCGCCCGTGATCAAGCAGGAAACGGTCGTCGCGAGCGGCCTCGGCGCGCAGGCCGACAAAGGCGTGTTCCTGGTCGGCCCGACCGGCCTCGCGCTGTCCGGCGACCAGAAGAAACTGTATGTGTCGGACGCGATCGGCAACCGCATCGTCGAGATCGACGACCCGCTCACGCGCGACACCAGCGCGGGCGTCGGCCGCCAGATCACCGCCGACGGCTTCCTGCGCCGCCCGCTCGCGCTCGCCACCGCGCCGAACGGCCACCTGCTCACGACCAACGGGCAGAACGGCCAGGTCGTCGAGATCGACCCGGTCGCCGGCAAGCAAATCTACGCGCGCTGGATCAATACCGACAAGGCGCAGTCGCCCCCCGGCAACGGCAACCTGTTCGGCATCGCAATGACGCCTGAAGGCGACGGCTTCTACTACGTCGCGGACGACGTCAACACGCTGTTGCTCGCGAAGTAAGGGAGCCGATCATGGCAGACGATTCCAACCAGCCACCCCGCCCGACGCGGCGCGGCTTCCTGAAGGCGGGCGGCGCCGCGGTGGCCGCCGGCCTCGCGGCGGCGTCGATCCCGGCCGCGAAGGCCGCGGATGCACCCGCCGCCGCACCCGCACCCGCGCCCGCTTCCGCGCATGACGGCGTCGAGCCGTTCTACGGCAAACACCAGAGCGGCATCGCGACGCCGCAGCAGCGCCACGCGTATTTCGCGGCGCTCGACCTGACGACGGCCCAGCGCGCGGACGTCATCGCGCTGCTGAAGACCTGGACCGACGCGGCCGCGCGGATGGCGCGCGGCGACACCGCGCTGCCGCTCGCCACGACGGGTAACGACGAGGTCGCGCCGGCCGACGGGGGCGACGCGCTCGGCCTCGGCCCTGCGCGCCTGACGATCACGTTCGGCTTCGGCCCCGGCATGTTCGCGCTCGCCGGCAAGGACCGCTTCGGCCTCGCGAAGCATCGCCCCGCCGCGCTCGTCGACCTGCCGCGCTTCAATGGCGACCAGTTGCTGCCCGAAAAGACCGGCGGCGACCTGTTCATCCAGGCGTGCGCCGACGACGCGCAGGTCGCGTTCCACGCGGTGCGCCAGCTCGTGCGCCTCGGCGCGAAGGCGACGCAGATGCGCTGGGGCCAGGCCGGCTTCACGTCGGGCAAGCCCGGCGAGACGCCGCGCAACCTGATGGGCTTCAAGGACGGCACGATGAATCCGCCGATGTCCGATCCGGCCGCAATGGATGAATTCGTGTGGGCCGGCAGCGAAGGCCCGGCATGGATGAACGGCGGCACCTACACGGTCGTGCGCCGGATCCGCATCACGCTCGAGCACTGGGACAACACGGAGCTCGGCTTCCAGGAGCAGGTGGTCGGCCGTCACAAGTACAGCGGCGCACCCCTCGGCCAGAAGCACGAGTTCGAGGCGCTCGATCTCGACGCGGCCGACAAGGACGGCAACCCGGTGATCCCCGACAACGCGCACGCGCGCCTCGCATCGCCGCAGTTGAACAACGGCGCGCAGATCCTGCGCCGCGCGTACTCGTACAACGACAGCACGAGCTTTTACATCGAGCGCTGGCCGCCGTGGCGCCAGCAGACCGAGTACGACGCGGGGCTGATGTTCGTCGCGCACCAGCGCGACCCGCGCAAGGGCTTCATTCCGATCAACGAGAAGCTCGCAAAGATGGACATCATGAACCAGTTCACCACGCACGTCGGCAGCGCGATCTTCGCGTGCCCGCCGGGCGCGCAACCGGGTTCGTACATCGGCGCCGCGCTGTTCGAGGCATGACGGCCCGCAACGCAAGCCAAGGCACACCTTCCCGGCCCCGGCCGGGTGCAACCTGCTAAAAAACACATGAATACTTCACCCGTTAGCCGCCCGCTGCGGCACCTGATTTCCGCGGCGGCCGCCGCGCTGATGCTGACCGGCGCGCTGCACGCCGCGCGCGCGCATGCCGCGACGCTCACGCTGTACAACGCGCAGCACGAGCAGGTCGTCAACCAGCTCGTCAAGGACTTCGAAGCGCAGAGCGGCATCACCGTGAAGGTGCGCTCGGGCGAAGGCCCGGCACTCGCCGCGCAGCTCGTCGCGGAAGGCGACCGCACGCCGGCCGACGTGTACTTCACCGAGAACTCGCCGGAGCTCGTGCTGCTCGACCGCAAGGGCCTGTTCGCGAAGACCGACGCCGCCACGCTGCAGTCGGTGCCCGCGCGCTTCAACCCGGCGGACGGCAACTGGGTCGGCGTGCTCGCGCGCGAGAACGTGCTCGTCTACAACACCGCGAAAATCCAGCCGCAGCAATTGCCCGCATCGTTGCTCGATCTCGCGAAGCCCGAATGGAAGGGCAAGGTCGGCGTCGCGCCGAGCGATGCAGACTTCCTGCCGCTCGTGAGCGCGGTGCTCGCACTGCACGGCGAAGCCGCGACGCTGCAATGGCTGAAGGGCCTGAAGGCCAACGCGCAGATCTTCGACGACGACGAAGGCGTGACGGCGGCCGTCAACCGCGGCGGCGTGCTGACCGGCATCATCAACAACTACTACTGGGACCGCCTGCACGCCGAGCTCGGCGACAAGTCGACCCGCAGCGCGATCTACCACTTCGGCAAAGGCGACGTCGGCGGTGCCGTCAACGTGTCCGGCGCCGCAGTGCTGAAGGCATCGAAGCACCAGCCGGAAGCGCAGAAGTTCGTCGCATATCTCGTCAGCGAGCGCGCGCAGAAACTCATGGCCGGCGGCCATATCAGCTTCGAGTACCCGCTGCATCCGGGCGTCGCACCCGATCCGATCCTGAAGCCGTTCAACGAACTGAGCCCGCCGGCGCTGACGTTCGAACAGCTCGGCGACGACAGCCAGGCCGGCAAGCTTCTGCGCCAGGCAGGTCTGCTCTGACCATGAGCGACGCCGTGTCCCCCACGGCAAGCACCGCACGCGACGGCGAGCACACCGCGACACGGCGCCGCCCGTCGCGCGCGCTCGTCGCCGCGGCCGCGTGCGGGCCGCTCGCGATCCTGCTGCCGCTCGGCTTCACGCTGTACCGCGCGGCCACCTTCGGCGTCGACGACGCGATCGAGCTGCTGTGGCGCCCGCTCGTCGGCGAACTGCTGGTCAACACGTTGTCGATCACGCTCGCCGCGACCCTCGCGTGCACGCTGCTCGGCACGGCGCTCGCGTGGTTCATCGAGCGCACCGACCTGCCCGCGCGGCCGCTGTGGACCGCGCTCGCGGCCGCGCCGCTCGCGGTGCCGCCGTTCATCACGAGCTATGCGTGGGTGTCGCTGAGCCTCGACCTGCAGGACTTCCTCGGCGCGCTGATCGTGCTGACTTCCGCGTACTTCCCGCTCGTCTACCTGCCGGTGGCCGCCGCGCTGCGCGAACTCGATCCCGCGCTGGAAGAAAGCGCGCGCACGCTCGGCTGCTCGCCGTGGCATACCTTCTTCCGCGTCGTGCTGCCGCAGTTGCGCCCCGCGCTGTGCGGCGGGATGCTGCTCGTCGCGCTCGGCGTGCTGTCCGAGTTCGGCGCATTCCAGTTGCTGCGCTTTCGCACGTTCACGACCGAGATCTATGCGGAATACCGCACCGCGTTCGATGGCGGTGGCGCGTCGCTGCTCGGCTGCGTGCTGATCGCGCTGTGCCTGCTGTGCCTCGCGATCGAGGCACGCGCGCGCGGCCATGCGCGCTACGGCCATACGCACCGCGCCGCGCGCCGCGTCGCGATGCGCTATCCGCTCGGCTATCTGCGCGGCCCCGTCACCGTCGCGTTCGCCGCGCTCGCGGCCGCGACGCTCGGCGTGCCGCTCGCGATGATCGGCTACTGGCTCACGCAACAGGGCGCGGCCGCCGTCACGCCGGCCGACGTGTCGC
Source organism: Burkholderia lata (assembly GCF_000012945.1). NCBI lineage: Bacteria > Pseudomonadati > Pseudomonadota > Betaproteobacteria > Burkholderiales > Burkholderiaceae > Burkholderia > Burkholderia lata. The sequence goes on along the minus strand of NC_007510.1, from coordinate 870,700 downwards.
CCGAGCTGCTGTGGCAGGCCACGCTTGCGTCGTCCGGCTATGGCCTGATGGCGGCGGCCGTCACCACGCTGCTCGCGCTGCCGCTCGCGTTCCTGCTGGTCCGTTATCCGGGGCGCGTCGCGACGCTGCTCGAGCGTACCGCGATGACCGTGCAGGGCGTGCCGGGCATCGTCGTCGCGCTGGCAATCGTGTCGATCACGGTGCGGCTGCTGCAGCCGCTCTACCAGAGCGCACCGGCGCTCGTCGGCGCGTACGCGATCCTGTTCCTGCCGCTCGCGGTCGTCAGCGTGCGCGCCGCGCTGTCGCACGTGCAGGTGCGGCTCGAGGAAACCGCGCGCTCGCTCGGTCTCGGCTGGCGCGCGACGCTCACACGCGTGGTGCTGCCGCTCGCGGCGCCCGGCCTCGGCGCGGCCGCGACGATGGTGTTCATCTCGGTCGTGACGGAACTCAACGCGACGCTGCTGTTGTCGCCGATCGGCACCCGCACGCTCGCGACGCAGGTGTGGAGCGATACGGCGACACTCGCGTTCGCCGCCGCGGCGCCCTATGTCGCGCTGCTCGTGGCGCTGTCGCTCGGTGCATCGGGACTGCTGTTCCTGCTGCTCGGCCGCGCGTCGGTGCGCGACTGAGCGCCGCCCTTTTTCCCCGGAACCGCCCATGAGCGAACTACGCATCCACGGCCTGTCGAAATCGTTCGGATCGCATACCGTCCTGCACGACATCGACCTCACGGTGCGGCGCGGCTCGCGCCTCGCGCTGCTCGGCCCGTCCGGCAGCGGCAAGACCACCCTGCTGCGCGTGCTGTGCGGCTTCGAGCGTGCCGAGCGCGGCACCGTCGAAATCGACGGGCGCCGCGTGGCCGCACCCGACGTGCACCTGCCGCCCGAACAGCGCCGGATCGGCTACGTGCCGCAGGAAGGCGCGCTGTTTCCGCATCTGTCGGTGGCCGACAACATCGCATTCGGGCTGCCGCGCGCGGCGCGGCGGCGCCATCATCGCGTCGACGAGCTGCTCGAGATGGTCGGGCTGCCCGCGTCGTATGCGAGCCGTGCGCCGCAGCAACTGTCCGGCGGACAGCAGCAGCGCGTCGCGCTGGCTCGCGCGCTCGCGCCCGAGCCGTCGCTCGTGATCCTCGACGAACCGTTCTCGGCGCTCGACACGTCGCTGCGCCACGAAACGCGCAGCGCGGTCGCGGATGCGCTCGCGGCAGCGGGCGCGACCTCGGTTCTCGTCACGCACGACCAGCCCGAAGCGATGACGCTTGGCGACGAAGTGGCCGTGATGTGGCACGGCCGGCTCGTGCAGACGGCCGCGCCGCAGATGCTGTACCGGCAGCCCGTCACGCGCGACGTCGCGTCGTTCGTCGGGCAGGCCGTGCTGCTCGCCGGTCACGTGCGCAGCATGCGCATCGCCTGCGCGCTCGGCGAACTGCCGCTCGTCGCGCCGCTGCCCGACGGGCCGGCCGATGCGATGCTGCGTCCCGAGCAGATCGGCATCGTGCCGGTCACGCACGCCGACGCGGCGCGCGGCCATACGGCGCGCGTCGAAGCCGCGCAGTTCGCGGGCCAGGACGCCGACGTGCTCGTACGCCTCGATGCCGATGGCGACGTGCTCGTGCGCGCACGCGTGCCGGGACACCGGTGTCCGGCCGTCGGCGAACGTGTCGCACTGGTGGTGGATGGCGCGGTCATGGCGTACGCGCGCTGAGCGGCGCGGCACGCCGCTACGCGCTTTACGCGCTGCTGCTCGCGTTCACACGCGTTCAGGCATCGGCGCAGCCCGCATCCGACAACGGCCGGAACGTCCGGCCCTCCGTCTCGACCGCCGCGCCCAGCAGCCGCGCGAGCCCCTTCGCGCCTTCGCGCATCACGACGTCATGGTTCCATCGGAACAGCGGGCGACCGAGCGGCTCCAGCCGGTTCATCCAGCGCACGTGCGTGCGGATGTGCCAGTCATAGCGCACGATCGTGCGGGCGCCATCGGCGATGAACGACCAGCATCCGTCGCCTTCGATCGCGCCGCTCGCACGACCTTCGAGCGCATGCGGCGGCTCGACGCGCCGCACGCGCATGTCGAAGGTCAGCCGGTACGGCAGCGCCCCCTTCCACGTGTACCGGTGCAGCGCGCCGACGCCGCGCGCATCGCCCGGCTCGATCTCGACGGTGCTCACGGCACCCTTCCACCAGTCGGGCCAGCGGTCGACCTGGTAGATCGCGTCCCACACCACCGCGAGCGGCGCGTCCACGCGCCAGGTCGTCGAGAACCGGTATTCCGCCATGCAGCCTCCGGCATGCCCGTCACGGGCATGAGTCAGCGCACCGCTCAGGGCGCGAAGAAGCGTTCGGGAAACGCGACGTCGATCTCGACGTCGTCGAGCGTCACGGTTTCGAGCGGCACGTCGTCATCGTCCGCGAAGCTGACGACCTTCAGCGGAAAGCCATCCTCGGTATCCAGCCACAGCCGGTAGCGATGCACGCCGTCGACCACATGCGCGGGGGCGCCCGTGACCGACACGCGCAGCGCGGTCCGGCCGCCGACGGCCTCCTCGCCTTCGGTCACCGTCGCGCCGCCCTCCTGCAGCGCATGGACGTTGCGCAGCAGTTCGCCGACGTCCGACCGGTCGACCCGGTGGCCGCTGCGGTCGCGCACGAGCGGATTGGACGGCGACAGCGTCAGCGCGGGCGGTGCATGCGCACCGAACGGACGCAGCCGCACCTTGCCGTCGCCGGGATCGTAGGCGAGCACCGCGCCGTGATGCGGCGACACGAAATCCATCCGGACGAAGCCCGGTTTCAGGTACGCGTAGCGGATTTCAGTGTGCTCGCCGCTGCGCGCGGACGAGCGGATCGTCGCGCGGTACGAGCGGACGTGGTCGAAATGCGCCTGCGCGACAGTCACGGGATCGGCGGTCATGCTCGCTCCTATCAGGCTCGCGGCCAGCAACGCGGCGATCACGGCGCCGCCTCGACATCGAGCACGCCTTCCATCCCGCGCTCGCGATGGCTCCTGAAAAACAGCAGCCGATGCGTGCAATAGTAGGCGAACCGGCCCGGCTGCGCCGGCGTGAAGCGAAACGTCTTCGGTGTCGTGGCGAGCTCGGTGTGCACCGCGATGCCGGCCTGCGGCGCGTCGATCTCGAAGCTGTGCGGCACCAGGCCGGGCTCGGCCGACACGGTCAGCTCGACCGGCACGTGCGCCCGCACGATCACGTGGTTCGGTCGGAAGAAATAGCTGCCGCCGACGATCGCCACCCGCTGCACGCCGTCGGCGTCGACGGGCACGCGCACCGGCGCGTCGCCGTCCGCGCGCGCAAGCGCGCTGCCCGCGATGAGCGCCACCAGCACCAGCACCAGCACCAGCATCGGCACCAGCATCGGCACGAGCCCCTTCGTCATCGTCGTCTTCATCGCCTGCTCCGAACCGGCGCCGCGCGCGTCACCCCTTCCACGCGTCGGTCGGGCCGCCGAGGTCGCCGCACGCGTCGATCGCGAGTTCGCGCAGGCGCCGCTCGTCGCCCTGGCCGGACAACGCGTAGCCCATCCCGCGATCCGACCAGAAATACGTGTAGCGGTCGCCGGCCGACATCGCCTGCGGCGCGAGGCGCCGTGCGTCGTAGGCCGTCATGTACAGCGTCACGCGCGCGCCGTCCGCGCGCTGGTACATGAGCTGCGCGGCCGGCCCCGCTTCGCCGGGGAGCAGCCGGCCGCCGATCAGCACGTAGCCGTATTCGTCGAGCGACGGCGCGCGCACGGGCCGCCCGACACGCGCGGACAACCACGCGACGAGACGTTCGGGGTCGCCCGCCCCGACCTCGACCGGATGGTCGCGGTCGGCCGCGTACGTCGCGTACGCGACATCCGCGCGCGCGGCGAACGCCGGCTCGCTGCCGAACGTCACCCAGCCGACATGCAGCGCGACGCCGATCAGCAGCCCGGCCGCGAGCCCCGCGAATGCATAGGCAATCGCGCGCCGGCGCGGCGCACGGCGCTGCACGAACAGCGCGGGCGCGGCGCCCGGCAGCGGGAACAGCGCTTGCAGTGCATCGCGCTGCGCGCGGTAATGCGCGAATCGTTCGGCTTCCTGCGGATCGGCCAGCACGCGCTCGAGCACCTCGCGACGCTCTTGCCCGGACAGCTCGCCGTCCAGCAGCGCGGACAGCAGTTGCGCCGACGCATCGTCGTCCCGCTCGTTCGAAGGCTTGTGCGGATCGTCCATCATGTCTTCCCGATCACTCGTAGTGAAGCCGTGCCGTGCGCCGACGGCTCGTCCGACAGCAGCGCGCGCATCTGCCCGCGTGCCCGTGCGAGCCGCGACATCACGGTGCCCACCGGGACGCCGAGCACCTCCGCGGCATCGCGATAGCTCAATTCCTCGAGCGCGACCAGCAGCAGCACCTCGCGCTGTTCGACCGGCAACCGGTACAGCGCGCGCTGCACGTCGCGCAGCACCAGGCCGCCGATTTCGCCGGCCGGCGCGGCCATCGTCTGCCACGGTGCCGTCGCATCGTCGACCGCGATCTCGTGGCGCGCGCGCAACTGGTCGATGAAGCGGTGCCGCAGCAGCGTCAGCAGCCATGCGCGCAGGTTGCCGCAGTCGCGCGGCGGGCGGTTCAGCGCACGCTCGAGCGTGTCCTGCACGAGATCGTCCGCCCAGGCCCGGTCGCCCGTCAGCGCGCGCGCATAGCGCGTGAGATGCGGCAACCACACCAGCAGATCCGATTCGTAGCTCATCAGGATGCCTCGCGCACCGCCGTGCAGTTACGGACGCGCGACGTGCCACATGCCGCCGATCCCGTCGCCGCCCGCGTCGCCGGGCTTGCGATCCTGCTTCCAGCGGTACAGCGGGTGCCCGCGGTACGCCCATTGCTTGCTGCCGTCGTCGCGCGCGACGAGACTCAGCTCGCCGGTTGCCTTGTCGTACGCGTCGGCAAGCGCAGGCGGCCAGTTGGCCGCGCACGCGCGGTCGCACGCGCTCGTGCCGGGCGCATCGCGATCGAACACGTACAGCGTCATGTGCGCTTCGTCGACCAGTTTTCCGTCGCCGGCTCGCGGTGGTTCCGCGGCGGCCGGCCGCACGATTGCCACCGTCAGCGCGGCGGCGACGAGTATCCGTTTCATACCCATTCTCCTTGGCACGGCATCGCGACACGGCGGCACCGGCCGGGACGATCGGCCAGGTCTCGACCATTATCCCGCCGGCCGGCGCTGCCGGGATTCGGTATGTAAACGGATGGAGGCGACCGGTTATTCCACGCCGGCCGGCGAGCGCAGGCAGCGGCCACTCATGCGACGAAAGAAAGCGGGCCCCCAAAGACAACGCGGCATGACATCGCTGTCATGCCGCGTTGCGCGACCCGTTGCGCACGGCGGCCCATCCGGCACCGCCATGCGTGTGCGGCCGGTTACTTCGGCAGTGCGCCCGTCAGCGACTGGAGCAGCGACGACACCGGTGCGAGCGGGTTGCCCGGCGCGCTGTTGCCCGAGTGCGGCGTGACCGACAGGCCCGGCGCGGAGCCGAGTGCCGTGCCCACCGTCGTGCCGACCGCGTTGACGACCGTTGCCGTCGCGTTGGCGCCCGTCGACAGCAGCGAGCCGACTGCGCCTGCCGTGCCGCCGGCCGCGTTCGCGCCCGAGCCGAGCAGGCTGCCGCCCGCTGCTGCCGTCGAACCAGCCGCGCCCGACAGCGCGCCGGCCGCCTGCCCGAGGGCCACCGGACCGTTCGCGAGCGCGCCCGTCACCGAACCGAGCGCACCGGTCAGTGCGCCGGCCGGGTTGCTGCCGCCCGTCAGGCCGCTCACGAGGTTCGTGATCGGGGCGATCGGGTTGTTGCCCGCTGCGCCCGACAACGTGCCGACGACCTGGTTCACGACGCCTTGCACCGGCGCCAGCGGGTTCGAGGCCCCGAGGTTGCCGAGTGCGCCCACGACGGAGCCGACCGCGTTACCCAGTGCGTTCGTGGCCGTGCCGACCGCATTGTTGTTGCTGAGCGTGCCGACGACCTGATTCACGACGCCCTGCACCGGCGCCAGCGGGTTCGAGCCGCCGAGGTTGCCGAGTGCGCCCGTCACCGAGCCGAGTGCGCCGGTCAGTGCGCCGGCTGCGTTGCCGCCCGTCGGCAGCGCGTTCTGCAGGCCGTTGACGAGGTTCGTGATCGGCGCGATCGGGCTGCCGCCACCGGCGCCGGACAGCGTGCCGACGACCTGGTTCACGACGCCTTGCACCGGCGCCAGCGGATTCGAGCCGCCGAGCGTGCCGGCGAGCTGCGTGACGACACCTTGCACCGGCGCCAGCGGGCTCCCCGCTCCACCCACGTTGCCGAGCGTGCCCGTGATCGTGTTGACCGCGTTGCTCAGCGCGCCGGCCGGGTTGCCGCTGCCGAGCGTACCCGTGACCTGATCGACGACGCTCTGGATCGGCGCCAGCGGGTTCGAACCGCCGCCGATGCCGCCCAGTGCGCCCGTGACCTGGTTCACGACGCCTTGGACCGGCGCCAGCGGGCTCGAGCCGCCGCCGATACCACCCAGTGCACCCGTGACCGTGCCGAGTGCGCCCGTCAGTGCGCCGGCCGGGTTGCCGCTGCCCAGTGCGCCCGTCACTTGGTTCACGACGCCTTGGACCGGCGCCAGCGGGTTCGAACCGCCGCCGATGCCGCCCAGTGCACCCGTGACCGTGCCGAGTGCGCCGGTCAGTGCGCCTGCCGGGTTGCCGCTGCCCAGTGCGCCCGTCACTTGGTTCACGACGCCTTGGACCGGCGCCAGCGGGTTCGAACCGCCGCCGATGCCGCCCAGTGCACCCGTGACCGTGCCGAGTGCGCCGGTCAGTGCGCCTGCCGGGTTGCCGCTGCCGAGCGCGCCCGTTACTTGATTCACGACGCCCTGGACCGGCGCCAGCGGATCCGCGCCGCCACCAATGGCGCCCAATGCGCCCAGTGCCCCGGTTACGTTGCCGATCGCACCAGTCACCGTACCTGCCGGATTGCCCGCACCGAGCTCGCCCGCCACCGTACCGAGTGCGCCCGTCAATGCACTAGCCGGATTGCCGTTATTGAGCGCCGTCGTGACTTGATTGACGACGCCTTGAACCGCCCCAAGCGGGTACGAACCGCCGCCGACATTACCCAGCGCGCCGGTCACCGTGCCGAGTGCGCCGGTCAGTGCGCCTGCCGGGTTACCGCTACCCAGTGCGCCCGTCACTTGGTTCACGACGCCTTGAACCGGCGCCAGCGGGTTCGACCCGCCGCCGATACCACCCAGTGCACCCGTGACCGTGCCAAGTGCGCCGGTCAGTGCGCCTGCCGGGTTACCGCTACCCAGCGCGCCCGTCACTTGGTTCACGACGCCTTGTACCGGCGCCAGCGGGCTCGACCCGCCGCCGATACCGCCCAGTGCACCCGTGACCGTGCCAAGTGCACCGGTCAGTGCGCCTGCCGGGTTGCCGCTACCAAGCGCGCCCGTTACTTGATTGACCACACCTTGAACCGGCGCCAGCGGGTTCGAGCCACCGCCGATACCGCCCAGTGCGCCCGTGACCGTGCCGAGTGCGCCCGTCAGTGCGCCTGCCGGGTTGCCGCTACCTAGCGCGCCCGTCACTTGATTCACGACACCTTGAACCGGCGCCAGCGGGTTCGACCCGCCGCCGATACCGCCCAGTGCACCCGTGACCGTGCCAAGCGCACCCGTCAACGCACCAGCCGGGTTGCCACCACCGAGCGCACCCGTTACTTGATTGACCACACCTTGAACCGGCGCCAGCGGGTTCGACCCGCCGCCGATACCACCCAGTGCACCCGTGACCGTGCCAACCGCATTGCTCAGCGTCCCCGTCGCCGTATTCAGCGCACCGGTCAACGCACCCGCCGGGTTGCCGCCGCTCAGCGCGCCCGTCACCTGATTCAGCACGCCCTGGACCGGTGCGAGCGGCTGTACCGTGCCGCCGCCACCGCCGAGTGCGCCCGTCACCGCCCCCACGGCACCCGACAGCACCTGGCCGGGGTCGCCAAGCGACGTCTGGATCGCGCCCGCCCCGCCTGCCGCCACTGTGACCGAGCCCAGCGGCGACGTACCCGTCGCGACCAACCCGACCGACACGCTGTTCGTCGGCGGGTTGACGATTACTTGCGGAATCGGCAGCGCATCGAGGGCCCCCGCCATCGCGGAACCCGAAGCCAGTACCCCGAACACCGTCGCGACCGACAGCGCCACACCCGTCAATTTCAGATTGTGTCCCATCTTTATTTTCCCCATCTCGGTTGGCACAACGTTGATAAAGCATGGGGACGGATTGCACGAAGTGTGCCAATTCCAAAAACGGGATTGATTCGTCTGCCTATTGACGGGCAATAACGCTTTTTTAATCGATTTCAGACGAAATGCGTGGCCCGGGAACCGGAATCATCTGATGAAAAAGGCCGATGGAACACGGATGTAACGTAACGTTTGCGAGCCCCGTGGTAACGTGTTCCGGTACATTCCGCGTAACACGGGAACACCCGCCGCGACGGCGTGCTACACAGTCACCGGCGGCGGCCCATTACGCATTTCAGCAATATGAAAATGCATTGATAAATCGCCGATTTGCTGATTTTCTTTATTTCGCGATTATCTTTCTTGCCGATTACGCAGATCATTTCCGATTGCGTGATTTCCGATAATTCGGATAGCAGACTGAAACACTGTGAAGGCCGGCACGCGCGACGCGGCGCGCGCCGCCGGATCAGCCGAAGCGCGCGGGGCGGTACGGATGGGGATCGATATAGGTCGGTGCGCCCGTCATCATTTCGGCGAGCAGGCGTCCGGTTGCGGGCCCGAGCGTGAGCCCGTGATGACAATGGCCGAACGCAAACCACAGGTGGCGATGGCGAGGCGCGGGCCCGATCACCGGGCGCATGTCAGGCGTGCACGGCCGCATCCCGAGCCACGGCTCGGGATCGAGCCGCTCGCCGATCCCGAACGCATCGCGTGCCAGCGGCTCGGCGCGCGCGAGCTGCACGCCGGTCGGCGGTGCGCCGCGCAGCGCGATCTCGACGCCGGTCGTGAGCCGCAGGCGGCCGCCTTCCATCGGCGCGACGACGAAACCTTCCTCGGTATCGCACACGGGCACGTTCAACGGTGCGCGCGTCGGCCGGTAATGCATGTGGTAGCCGCGCTTCGCGCGCAGCGGAATCCGGTAGCCGAGCGGCTCAAAGACGTGATCGGACCACGGCCCGAGCGCAACCACGGCGGAGCGCGCCGAAATCGGCCCGTGTTCGGTACCGACCTGCCAGCCGTCATCCACCTGCACGAGCGTCCTGGCATCGCCAAGCGCGAACGTGCCGCCGTCGCGCTCGAACAGCCGCGCGTAGGCCTTGGTCAGCCCGCCCGGGCTCGACACGGTCTTCGGGTCCTGCCAGTGGAATGCGCCGCAGAACGCGTCGCTGACGCCGGGCTCGCGCGCCCGCAACGCACGTGCGTCGAGCACGGTCATCCGCAGCCCGTGCGCGTCGGCCACGCGCTGCTGCGCGCGGGTTTCCGCATCGAACAGCGCGGGCGAACGGAACGCCTCGATCCACCCGCCGTCGTGCACGAGCGGCTGGGCATCGGTGCGCGCGAGCAGCGCGTCGTGCTCCACGACGCTCGCCGCGACGAGCGGCAACAGGTCGCGCGCGGCGGCCGCGAGCCGCTGCGGCGACGATTCGCGCCAGAAGCGCGCAAGCCAGCCCGCATACGCGGGCAGCGCGCGGTAGTCCCAATAGAGATCGACCGAGCGGTTGCGCGCATAGCGCAGCAGCGTGCCGAGCCGGCGCGGAAACGCGTACGGCACGACCGACGAGCGCTCGATCAGCCCCGCATTGCCGTGGCTCGTTTCCTCGCCGGGCGCACGCCGGTCGACGAGCGCGACGCGCAGCCCGCGATCCTGCAGATGCAGCGCCGACGACACGCCGACGATGCCGGCCCCCAGAACGATGACGTCGAAATCCATGGTTCTCCGTACTGCGTCGAGATTCGATGCGACACGCGCCGGCGCGGCGGCCGGCGCACGGCGGTGACTACTTCGAAACGATGTCGCGCTTGAAGTACTTCTGCGACAGCGCGCTGAGTGTGCCGTCCTTCTTCAGCGCATCGAGCGCGCCGACGATCTTCGCCTGCAGCGCCTTGTCGTTCTTGCGCATCCCGAAGCCCGTGCCTTCGCCGAGCGTCGCCGGATCCTTCAGCGGCTCGCCGACGATCTGGTAGTCGCGGCCGGCCGGCTTGTCGAGGAAACCGTCCTGCGCGGTCTGCGCTTCCTGCACGGCCGCGTCGAGACGCCCCGCGACGAGATCGGCGTAGATCTGGTCCTGATCCTGGTACGACACGACGGCCACGCCCGCAGTGGCCCAGTGTGCCTTCAGGAAATCCTCCTGCGACGAGCCCTGCAGCACGCCGACATGCTTGCCGCGCAGGCTCGCGACATCGGGCCGCAGCGGCGAGCCGTGCTTGGCGATCATCACGATCGGCACCACGTAGATCGCCGGCGTGAAGTCGATGCTCTGCCGGCGCTTCGACGTGATGTTCATCGCCGAGTTGATCGCGTCGAACTTGCGCGCCTGCAGCGCCGGGATCAGGCCGTCGAACGAATTCTCGACCCACACGCATTTCATGTTCAGCTTCGCGCACACCGCATTGCCGATGTCGACGTCGAAACCCTGCAACTGGCCGGCCGGCGTCTTGCTCTCGAACGGCGGATAGGCGGCTTCGATCCCGAAGCGCAACGTGGTCTGTTCCGCATGGGCCGTGACGGCCGCGCAGGCAAGCGCCGCAGCGGCGCAAAGGGAGAGCTTCCAGTTCATGACGGTCCTTCCGTTCCGGATTGAGGCGATGAAGATCGGTACACGACGGCCCCGGCCGGGCGCCGGATCGCCATTCGAAGCAGGCGGCCGCCACGCGGCGACGCGTCGTGTCCTGCACGCGAAATATAGACTCAAAGTCTACTATAGACTATAGGGGATACGAGAATCGTGCCCCGATACGCGACGTCCAAAATTCGTCGGTCACACGAAATACCATTGATTTACCGGTGTTTTTTTCGAACCACGCGACGCCACGAAGTCTCGAAAAGAAAAATTCTCCCGATTTTGTTTGTCTATATTAGACTTTTCGTCCATCACGAACACTGCCGGACACCGTCGATCGAGACGGTCCTGTCCAGCCCCGACCGGAGATGTCCCCATGACGCAAACCGCCCCGACCCTGCCGCTGACCGTCGACGAAGCCGCGGTGCGCGCGGCCCTGCCGTCGCTCGACGTGCTCGGCACGCTGCGCAGCATGTTCGCGTCGCTCGCCGCAACGCGCGCGGTGCAGCCGCCGCAAACGCTCACGCTGTTTCCCGACCAGGCCGGCGACTTCATCACGTATCTCGGCGCGCTCGCCGACGCGCAGGTGTTCGGCGCGAAGCTGTCGCCGTATGTCGTGACGGGCGGCAAGCCGATCGTCACCGCGTGGACCGCACTGATGTCGATGCGCACGGGCCAGCCGCTGATGTGGTGCGACGCGGGCCTGCTGACCGTCGAGCGCACGGCCGGCACGACCGCGCTCGCGGTCGACTGCCTCGCGCCGCGCGACGCACGCCATCTCGCGATCGTCGGCGCCGGCGCGGTCGGCCTCGCACACCTGCGGCACACGGCGGGCTTGCGCGACTGGGAGACGATCCGCGTGTACTCGCCGGCGCTCGCCGGCGACGCGGCGCAGCAGGCGGCACTCGCGCAGCTCGATCCGCGCGCCCGCGCCGCGGCGAGCGTCGAAGCGTGCGTGCGCGACGCGGACGTCGTGATGCTGTGCACGTCGTCGGGCACGCCCGTGCTCGGCGACGGGATGCTCACGCGCCCCGCGCTCGTCACGTCGATCAGCACGAACGTCGCGCGCGCGCACGAGATCCCGCCCGCCTGGCTGCCCGACATGGACGTGTACTGCGACTACCGGCACACGACGCCCGCGAGCGCCGGCGAGATGCAGATCGCGGCAGCCGAACACGGCTGGGACGCCGCGCGGATCGCCGGCGACCTCCCCGCGCTCGTCGCCGGCACCTGCCCGGCACCGTCGTACACGCGTCACGCGTTCTTCCGCTCGATCGGCCTCGGGCTCGAGGACATCGCGATCGCCCACGCGCTGTACACGCACCTGGCACGCGCATGAGCGGCGCTCGCGCGCGGGGCCGATACAATGGCGCAACCGCCGCGGCGGCCGCGCGCGGGCGCACGGGCATGCCGGCCAACGGTGCGCCGGCACGCCGGCCCGATGCGCTGCCCGGCCCCCGCCCACCCGAGATGGCGAACCCGATGCGCAAGAAGCAATCCCCCGTCAAGAACCTGCTGCTCACCCGCTATGCGCCGATCGCCGACGGTATCGCCGCGCTGTTCTTCCCGTACGCGGAAGTCGTGATCCACGACCTGCACGACCAGACCGTGCTGTATCTCGCGAACAACCTGTCGAAGCGCGAGGTCGGCGACGATTCCGCGCTCGAGGAAATCGATCATTCCGCGCGCGAGCGCGTGATCGGCCCGTACGAGAAGCTGAACTGGGACGGCCGGCGGATGCGCTGCGTCAGCAACGTGCTGTTCGACGACGAAGGCCGTCCGGCCGGGATGATGTGCATCAACTTCAACATCGCGGTGTTCGACGAGGTGCGCGCGACGCTCGACCTGTTCATCAAGGGCGCGGGCGTCGTCGCGCAGCCGGACGAGCTGTTCCGCGACGACTGGCAGGAGCGCATCAACACGTTCCTGCACGGCTGGCTGCGCGAGCGGCAGGTCGGGCTGAACGGGCTCACGCGCGAGCACCGGCGCGAGCTCGTCGAAGCGCTTTATGCGGAGGGCGCGTTCCGCGGCAAGAGCGCGGCGAACTACGTCGCGAACGTGCTCGGGATGGGCCGCGCGACCGTCTACAAGCACCTCAAGCACCTGAAGGAAACCCAGGGCGACGCGTAAGCGACCCGCGCCGCGGGCCGGTTTGCCGGCGCGCGCGGCGACTTCCCGCATCGGCAATCGCTATCGGGACGCCGCTTCCGTGTCTATGCTTTGTGATACGCCGGGCGCCTGTTTCATATGACCCCATGCCCGCCCGGCCAAGACGAAGCGCCGAAGCACAAAATGATATAGTCCCGGTTACACTTTTTTGCTGCCCGGAACCGCCCATGACGACCGCTCCCGCCCCGACTGCCCGCCCGACCCTGACCGTTGAAATCTGGTCCGACCTGATCTGCCCGTGGTGCTGGATCGGCAAGCGCCGCTTCGACGAGGCGCTCGCCGCGTTCGCGCACGCCGACCGCGTCGACGTCGCGCTGCGCGCGTACCGGCTGATGCCCGGCCAGCCCGTCGAGCCGGTCGAGGCGATGCTGGCCGGCAAGTACCGGATGTCGCCCGCGCAGGTCGACCAGATGCTGCGCCAGGTGACCGATGCGGCTGCGAGCGTCGGGCTGCGCTACGACCTGCCCGGCACGCTCGTCGGCGATACGCTCGACGGCCACCGGCTCGTGAAGCTCGCGGAAGCGACGGGCCGCGCACACGCGCTGACCGAGCGGCTGTACCGTGCGTATTTCTGCGAGCACGGCTCGCTGTTCGATCACGCCGAGCTGACCGAATTCGCGGTCGAAGCCGGGCTCGAGCGCTCGGCGGTCGACGCCGTGCTGCGCAGCGACCTGTACCGCAACGAAGTCGAAGCCGACGCCGCGCGCGCCGCGCAGATCGGCGGTCGCGGCGTGCCGCTGTTCGTGTTCGGTGGCCGCTATGCGGTGTCGGGTGCGCAGCCGGCCGACGCGTTCGCGCAGGCGCTCGACCAGGCATGGCGCGACGGCATCGTCGAACTCGACGGCAGCGACGCGGCCGCCTGCGGCCCCGATGGCTGCGCGCTGCCGGCTCGCTCGTAACACCCGTCGCATCCACCGTCACGCGCGTCCTGCCCGGACGCGCGACTACGCATCGCTGCTGCCACAAACCGGCAGGAAGCCCGCAGCGATGGGGCCTACAATGCATCCTTTCAAATAACTATCAGAAGGCTGCAAGCCCATGACCCACGGGATTCACGGCGAGAAGCGCTGGTACGCGCTGATCGTCCTCTGCCTCGGCGTGCTGATGATCGTGCTCGACAGCACGATCGTGAACGTTGCACTGCCGTCGATCAGCACCGACCTCCACTTCACCGAGACGGCCCTCGTGTGGGTCGTCAACGCGTACCTGCTGACGTTCGGCGGCTGCCTGCTGCTCGGCGGACGGCTCGGCGACCTGTACGGCCAGCGGCGCATGTTCCTCGCCGGCCTCGTCGTCTTCACGCTCGCATCGCTTGCGTGCGGCCTCGCGCAGTCGCAGACGATGCTGATCGCCGCGCGCGCGGTGCAGGGGATCGGCGGTGCAGTCGTATCGGCCGTCGCGCTGTCGCTGATCATGAATCTCTTCACCGAGCCCGGCGAGCGCGCCCGCGCGATGGGCGTGTACGGCTTCGTCTGCGCCGGCGGCGGCAGCATCGGCGTGCTGCTCGGCGGGCTGCTGACGAGCTCGCTGTCGTGGCACTGGATCTTCCTCGTCAACCTGCCGATCGGCATCGCGGTCTATGCGATGTGCGTCGCGCTGCTGCCGCGCCTGCGCGCGCCGGCCGGCACCGCGCGGCTCGACGTCGCGGGTGCGATCACCGTCACTGCATCGCTGATGCTGGCCGTCTACGGGATCGTCGGCGGCAACGAGGCCGGCTGGCTGTCGACGCAGACCGTTTCACTGATCGGCGCGGCCGTCGTGCTGCTCGCGCTGTTCATCGCGATCGAGGCGCGCGCCGCGCATCCGCTGATGCCGCTCTCGCTGTTCGCCTCGCGCAACGTCGCGCTCGCGAACGTGATCGCCGTGCTGTGGGCGGCCGCGATGTTCGCGTGGTTCTTCCTGTCCGCGCTGTACATGCAGCGCGTGCTCGGCTACGGGCCGCTGCAGGTCGGCCTCGCGTTCCTGCCGGCGAACCTGATCATGGCCGTGTTCTCGCTCGGGCTGTCGGCACGCATCGTGATGCGCTTCGGGATCCGCGGCCCGATCGCCGCCGGCCTGCTGATCGCGGCCTGCGGCCTCGCGCTGTTCTCGCGCGCACCGGTGGACGGCGGCTTCGTCTGGCACGTGCTGCCCGGCATGACGCTGCTCGGCATCGGCGCGGGCGTCGCGTTCAATCCGATGCTGCTCGCCGCGATGAGCGACGTCGATCCGGCGGATTCCGGGCTCGCGTCGGGGATCGTCAACACCGCGTTCATGATGGGCGGCGCACTCGGCCTCGCCGTGCTCGCGAGCCTCGCCGCCGCCCGCACCGATGCACTCGCGGCCGCGAACGCCGCGCCGCTCGACGCGCTGAACGGCGGCTACCATGCGGCCTTCGCGTTCGGCGCGGCATTCGCTGCCGCCGCCGCGCTGATCGGCCTCGCGCTGCGCATCCGGCGGCAGGGAGCGGTCGAAGGCGTCGGCCCCGCGATGCACTGACCGGTAGCCGGCGGCTGGCGGCGTCCGCCGTCGCTATCGAACCAGGGCGCGCATCGTCGCGCCCTTTTTTACGCGTGCCTGGCCCGGCACCCGCGCTCGGTTCATCGGGCATTTCGGGCCGATCGGTCGCGCCGACGACGGCCGCGATGCCCCCGCTCCGCTCAAACGCCCGTTTGACTTCAGGCCGGTTGCCCACCCCACGGGCTTTCCCCAGCGATTTTTAACGCAGTCGTACATCGACCCGCCACATTTGCGACAATGGCGGACTTTGACGCGCGCGCCGCGGCCACGCGCCGCCGCCGAACATCCCATCACCGTCGCCGCATAACCGCCTGCTTCCGATGTCGCTTCCCCATATCGATCTGCTGTACTCGTTGTCCGGCCTGTTCGTCGGCATCCTCGTCGGCCTGACGGGCGTTGGCGGTGGTTCGTTGATGACGCCGATCCTCGTGCTGCTGTTCGGCGTCCACCCCGCAACGGCGGTCGGCACCGACCTGCTGTACGCGGCCGCGACCAAGGCCACCGGCACGCTCGTCCACGGCCTGAAAGGCTCGATCGACTGGCGCATCACGGGCCGGCTCGCGGCGGGCAGTGTCCCGGCCGCGGCCGTCACGCTGTGGTGGCTGCATACGCACGGGATGAACTCGCCGGGCACCGCGCGGATGATCCAGCTCGTGCTCGGCGTCGCGCTGCTGCTCACGTCGCTCGCGCTGATCTTCCGGCCGCAGCTCACCGCATTCGCCGCGCGCAACCCGCTCGCGCCGAGCCCCGCGCGCACGCTGTGGTCGACCGTGCTGACGGGCGCCGTGCTCGGCGTGCTCGTGTCGATGACGTCGGTCGGCGCCGGCGCGATCGGCGTGACCGTGCTCCTGCTGCTTTATCCGGCGCTTGCAACGACCCGCATCGTCGGCTCCGACATCGCGCACGCGGTGCCGCTCACGCTCGTCGCGGGCATGGGCCACTGGCTGCTCGGCTCGGTCGACTGGTCAATGCTGCTGTCGCTGCTGCTCGGCTCGCTGCCCGGCATCGTGCTCGGCAGCCTGCTGTCGGCGCGCGCGCCGGAGCGGCTGCTGCGCAACCTGCTCGCCGCGACGCTCGTCGCGGTCGGCATCCGGCTCGTGCTGGCGTAAGCGGCGCGAGCGCCCCGCCGGGTACTGATCGACCTCACCCCTGGCGAACAACTCGTCCCGCTCGGGAACCGAACGTCACCGCCTGAATTTCCGGCCAATCCTCAATAGAGGGCTGTTCATCCCCTCTTCAAGGATTCCGCAATGCCGTCACGGGTGGCTTCCACGCGCCACGTCTCCTCGGAAAAGACGATGCCCCGGAAGTCCATGGCTCCCGGGGCATCGTTGAGGACAACGGCATCGACGTCGACATACGTCACGCGAAAAGCGGGCGCACGTGACCCGGCGACACCTTTACGTCATGACAGGCGGCGCAAGCTGCCCCCGTCGCTTACTGCCCCTGCTGCTGCAACTTCTGCTGCTTGAGCTGCTGCGTGCGCATCTGCAGCTTCAGCACGCGCTGCAGCGCAGTGCGGTTGGCCAGGATGCCGTCGTAGAAGTTGGCGAGATCGCCCTTCAGCGCGGTCCGCGACGCGTCGTTCAGGTAGATCATGTGGCCCGACGGGTAGTTCTTGATCGTCAGGTTCTGCGCCTTGAGCGTCGGGTCGAGCGGCATCTGCGCGAGCGTCAGCTCCGTCTGGTGGAACGGCGTGACGGCGTCGAAATAGCCGTTGGCCGACAGCACCTTCAGGTCCGGGTTCACGCTCATCGTCGACGCCAGGTCGCCGGCCGTGTACAGCGTATTGCCGCCGCCCTTGTTCGCGCCGGTCGGGTCCGTGTGGCTGAAGTCCCAGTTGTTGAAGACCTGGTCGTTCAGGTCCACGAACGACGACGTCGACGTGTACTTGAGGTCGGTGTTGATATAGCTGTTCCACAGCACCGTGTACGCGCCGCCGACGTTCGTGATCGACGGATCGTTGCTGCCCGAGTTCGGCAGGATGTACGGCGCGATGCCCTTGCCCGTGAAGTTCGCGCGACCGTCGTACTGGCCGATCTGCGTGCCCGGCACGAGCGTCAGGAAGAACGTGTACGGCGGGTTGTCATCCGACGACGGCACGTTGCCGAGCGCGGCCGGGTTGCCGAACGTCTGGATCAGCGACGTCGGATCCGTGCCGATGTACGAGCCCATCTGCTGCGCGGTCTGAAGGTTCAGGTTCAGGCGCACGTTCACGAAGCCGCCGTCCTGCGGGTTCGGCTTCTGCGCGAGCGGCGCGAGCGTGTTGTCCGCATAGTTGCGGGCCTGGATCATGTACGCGTCGAGATCGGTCGGCGTCGGGTTGAGCGTCGTCTTCTTCCAGTAGAACGCGTCGGCCGCGAGCGTCGGGAACGTGCCCGGCGCGGACAGCGCGTTCGCGTAGTCGAGGATCGACGACTGCAGCGTGATCCCGTTCAGGTCGATGCCGTCTTCATGCAGCACCCACGACACGACTGCGCTGCGCGCGGTGCCGTACGACTCGCCGTACAGGAACTTCGGCGAATTCCAGCGCGAGTACTTGGTCAGGTAGCGCTGGATGAAGCGGTCGATCGAGCGGGCGTCCTGGTCGGTGCCCCAGAAGTCCTTGTTCTTCGCCGGGGCGATCGCCGTCGAGTAACCGGTGCCGACCGGGTTGATGAACACGAGGTCGGTGCGGTCGAGCAGGCTGTCCGGGTTGTCGAGCAGCTTGTACGGCGCGGGCGGCGTGAAGTTCGGGAACGACGACTGCAGGCGCTTCGGCCCGTACGAGCCGAGCAGCAGGTAGACCGACGACGAGCCCGGGCCGCCGTTGTAGAAGAACGTGACCGGGCGCGGCTTCGACGGGTCCGGATTGTCCTGCGTGTACGCGACGTAGAACATCTTCGCGTTCGGCGCCGACGTGGTCGGATCGATCGTCGTCAGGTGGCCCGTGGTAGCCGTGTACTTGATGGTCTTGCCGCCGATCGTGACCGTGCGGTGCACGACAGCCGCCCCTTCCGTGGAATCCGTGACCGCGTCGTTCGGCCCGGTGCCGTACACGTCGTTGTCGACGTAAGGCTGGTCGGCCGCGGCGGCCGTTGCGTTGGTGTTGGCCGACGTGCTGGCGCCGGCCGACGTCGCGGCCGCGGCGGCGGCCGAAGCGGCCGGGCCCGACCCGTCGTCGCCACCGCACCCCGTGACGAGCAGCGCGGCGGCCGCGGCTGCAGCGAGCGGCACGCTCAGTGTCGTTCCGAATAGCGCGAAACCGTCTTTCAAGGACTTCCGTGTCGTCATTATTGCCTCTCGAACAGAACGATAAATACCGCCGGTCGCAAAGGATCATTTGCGCCGGCGCTCCGCACCGGGAATGCATTCGTTATGCGACGCACTCCGAGTTTTTTACCGGATCGGCGAATACCGACCGGCATGATTTACCCCACCCATATTTTTGCGACTGCACAATGGAATCAATTCCATTGCGAACGACAATTCAATAATCCGCAGCAATACAAATTCATTCCGCGTATTTGCATACGCACAAAATCGACGGCAAAAGCATGCCCCGCGAGGCCGGCCTGACAAGGGCGCCTCGCTTCGAACAGACGAACAATCCCCCTCGGCGAGATACCGATTAATCGCAAAACGACGATCAATCGCGACTCGAGCCGATTTAATAAAATCGAAAGGATCGATTAACTAAACGGAAAGAAATATCTCGTATCTGGAATTTATTAAATTAAGTGAAAATACCGGCGCATATTAGGGTCCCGATTTACCGCCGTAAAGTAATAATTTGTTACGGCGCTCGCCATTCCGATAAAAGGCAGTTCGGGACCGATTCCAGACCGGCCAAAAGAAAAAGCCGGACGGCTGTCCGGCTTCGTGAAGGCAGCGCGGCGGGCGCCGTCAGAGCGGCACGTCGATCGCCCCGGCGCCGACCGTGATCGCGTTCGCGCCCGGCGCGGCCGAGATCGGCGGCAGGTTCGCGCTCGTCAGCGCAGGCGCGGCGCCCGGCGTGCCGCCGCGCGGCACCGTGCGGATCACCTGCGACGGCGGCAGCGGCGCACCGTTCTTCAGGTGCTTCCACATCAGGTTCAGCGCCTGCAGGTTGTAGTAATGGACCGGCACGAAGCGCGTGTCGAAGCCCGGCACCGGCAGGAACGCGTCGAAGTGCTGGCCGTTCGTCACCTCGTAGAACACGAGCTGGCTACGCCCGGCTTCGCTGATGCCGTTCTGCGCGACGTATGCGCGCGACGCGTGGTTCACGGGCACGAGCGAATCGCTGCGGCCTTGCACGATGATCGCCGGCTTGCCCTGCAGGTTCGCGTTCACGCGCACCGCGTCGACGTTCGCGGGCATGCCGAGCATCCCGTTGGTCCAGAGCTGGCGCAGGCACAGCGCGCCCGCAAAGCTTGCATCGGGCGTCGCGAGCCGGTGGTCGACACCCGCGCCCGTGTTGAACACGAGGTCGATGCCGGCCGTCGGCGGCACGCCGTTGCCGACGCCGAACACGGCCGGCATCGGCGACGTGGCGGG
The DNA here is from genome assembly GCF_000012945.1 of Burkholderia lata. Classification (NCBI taxonomy): domain Bacteria; kingdom Pseudomonadati; phylum Pseudomonadota; class Betaproteobacteria; order Burkholderiales; family Burkholderiaceae; genus Burkholderia; species Burkholderia lata. The sequence continues at coordinate 850,711 of NC_007510.1, read as the reverse complement.
CGCGGCGACGGCGCCGGTCGCCGGGTTCGTGGTCGCAAAGCTGAAATTGCACAGGTTGTCGGTGACGCGCGAGCGCGTGTACGCGTTCGCATAGGTCACCGCGATCGCCGGAATCGCCTGCGAATCCCACATCGGCGCCTGCAGCAGGTCGGAATCGGCGAGGTAGCCGGCCGCGTGGAGCTGCGCGAGCGCGTCGGCGGCCTGGCTTTGCGTATCGGCGCCCGACACGAGCCCGGCCGCGGCGAGCGTCGCGCAGCGCTGGGTGCGGATCGACTGCGTGGTCGCCACCGGCAGCGCGCTCAGGTACGGTGCGCCGGCGAGCGACGCCGACGCGGCCGCACACGGCTCCAGCAGGTTCGCGAGCGTCGCGTAGTCGGCCAGCGGCCGGCCGAACGACGGCACGGGCTGGCCGCCCGAGCGCACGACCACGTTCGGCGCCATCCGCACGTTGATCTGCGGCTCGCCGACCACGACCGCGGTGATCCAGCCGCGGGTGTCCTGCTCGGCCGCCGCGAGCGACGCGCCGCCGCCGTTGCTGACCGACGCGGCAATCGTCATGATGTCGCCCGCGCGATAGCGCACGCCGTGACGCGAACCGTCGATCAGCGGTCCGAACTGCTCGTTGAGCGCCCAGTACGCGAACTCGACCGACTGCAGCGTCACGTGCCCCCAGTCCTGCTCGGGATTCTGCTGCGAATGCGCGTGCTTGAACGCATAGCGGTTCGGGAAGCGGGAATTGAACGTCGCGAGATCGCCGCTGGTGACGTTCGCGGTGAACAGGCTCGAGGTGCCGGCCAGCACCGCGTTGGCGAGCGTGCCGTCGATCAGCGTGATGGTGTCCGACATGAGTTCGTGCGCGCCGTTGCCACCGCCCTTGTCGTTGTAGGCAACCGCGCAGCCGCGCTTGAGCGCCCATTCGCCGGCTGCGGAAATCGCGCCGTACACGCCGCGCGAGCCCGACGACGTCGCGGTGACGATGCACGGCTGCGCGGGATTGAAGCCGGCGGGCACCTGCACGAGCAGCGTGACGTTCTTGCTACCGCTGCCATCGTCGGAGTACGCGAGATATTCGGTGCCGGGGATCTTGCCTTCGCCGAGCGTGTCGTTGCCGTCGAGGTCGACGTTAGGCCCCCAGAAGCGGCCGTAGCCGCCGTTTGCGCTCATGTCGACGAGCGCGCGGTAGTTCGACCAGATCGCGAGACGGCGCAGCTCGGCGCTCGTCGGGCGGGCGGCATTCGCAAAGCCGGGGGCGCTCGCCGAGCCGAGGCCCGTCTTGCCGAGGCCGGCCGTGAGCAGGTCGTCGCTCGCGCCGTCATAGGCTGTCGTGCGCACGCTGCCGGACACGAAACCGGGCAACCGGTTGCGCTCGGCCGACTCGTCGCCGTTACAGGCGCCGAGTATCGCGACCGCGGCCAGCGCCGCGCCGAAAACCATCCGCCTGCCCCACCCGAGCCTCGTCATCGCCGCCCTCTCGATATCGTTATCGGTCCGCCGCCGCTTCATGCGGCTTGCGGCCTCTCAAGCGCAAACGGGCCCCGGCACGCCGGGGCCCGCCTGAAAACGGGCACATGCGGCGCTCGCGCGCCGCTGCCCGGCATTACTGCTGCTGAACCGTCAGCTTGTTCGTGACCGACGTGACGCCCTTCACGCCCTTGGCTGCGGCTTCGGCCTTGTCGATCTGATCCTGGGCCGGCATCGTGCCTTCCAGCGTGATCGCGCCACCCTTCGAGCGCACGACGAGGTTCGACACGTTCTCGCCCGATTCCTTCGAAATCGCCTTGCGCACCGCGTAGCCGAGCTTGCGGTTCGCCTTCTTCGCGGTTTTCGCGGCGGCCTTCGGCGCGCTGGTCGCGGCCGCGGGCGCTTCCGTTGCCGCGGCATCGCTCGACTGCGCATACACGCTGCCCGACAGACAGGCCGCCACGGCGGCGACGCCCAACGCTCTCAACACGATCGACTTCATGCTATCTCCTTATCACTCCGGAACGGCCGTGCACAGTACGGCCGATTACCCCCAAAAGCAGCCGGCCCGCGCGCGAACGGGCGGGACAGCCGGTGTTTTCCACGGCGATACGAGAGAGGCAAGGCGGGCTGGCGGTCGGCGCACGCGAAAGCGGGCCGACCGGGCCGGACAGCCGCCGGCCGGACGCGCCCGGTCTGTTGCGTGCCGGGTCGCGCGCAAATCGGGCGCGGCTGCGTCGCACAATGTAATCCAGCGCCCGCGGAAGCGCAAAGCTTTTGACGCGGGGCCGCCCGCCACTGTCGCCGCCGGGCAGCGCCAGGCCGCCCCACTCGCGCACCCATGGCGAAACCGGGTACCATCGCCGCGAGCATCGGCATCGTCCATGACAGCCGTCCGACCGTCACCGATCCGTCACGCCAGCGTCATCCGTCACCCCCATGAAGCCAGCCCGCCCTCGCCCGCCTCGCCGCATCCTCGCCCGCTTCGTCGCGGTGTCGTGGCGCGACCTCGCGCTGTCGATCGGCCCGACCGTGCTGCTCGCCATCGCGGCCGTCTGGCTCGCGGTCAAGCTGATCCAGCCGGCACCGCCGTCCACGCTCGTGATCTCGTCCGGGCCGCCCGGCAGCACCTACTGGAACGCCGCGCAGAAATACAAGACGATCCTGGCGAAGAACGGCGTCACGCTCGACGTCCAGTCGTCCGAAGGGTCCGCCCAGAACCTCGCGCGGCTGTCGAACCCGAACGCGCCGGTCGACGTCGGCTTCGTGCAGAGCGGCATCGGCCCGAAGGAGCGCGACGAACACCTCGTGTCGCTCGGCAGCATCGGCTACGTGCCGCTCGCGATCATGTATCGCGGCCCGGTCGTCGCGCGCCTGTCCGACTTCAAGGGCAAGCGGCTCGCGCTCGGCGCGGAAGGCAGCGGCGCACGCGAGCTGAGCCTCGCCCTGCTGAAGATGAACGGCATCGTGCCGGGCGGCACGACCGAACTGCTACCGACCGCCGGCGAGGACGCGGCCACCGCGCTGCTCGACGGCAAGATCGACGCGGCCTTCCTGTCAGGCGACTCGACGCAGATCCCGGTGATGGCGAAGCTGTTCCGCGCGCCGGGCGTGCACGTGTATTCGTTCACGCAGGCGGAAGCGTACGCGCGGCGCTTTCCGTACCTGACCGCGATCACGCTGCCGATGGGCGTCTACGATCTCGGTCAGAATCTCCCGCCCGCCGACATCCACACGGTTGCGCCGACCATCGAACTCGTCGCGCGCGATTCGCTGCACCCTGCACTGTCCGACCTGCTGATCGAGGCCGCGCGCGAGGTGCACGGCCACGCGACGATCCTGCAGCACGCGGGCGAATTCCCGTCGCCCGTCACGCGCGGCTTCCAGCTCTCCGACGACGCCGCGCGCTACTACAAATCAGGGAAGACCTTCCTGTACCGGCGGCTGCCGTTCTGGGTCGCGAGCCTCGTCGACCGGCTGCTCGTCGTGGTCGTGCCGCTGATCGTCGTGCTGATCCCCGGGCTGCGGCTCGTGCCGTCGCTGTACGGCTGGCGCGTGCGCTCGCGCATCTATCGCTGGTACGGTGCGCTGATCGCGCTCGAGCGCAGCGCGCTCGGCGAACACACGGCCGAGGAGCGCGTGCAGTTGCTCGACGAGCTCGACGACATCGAGGAAGCCGTGAACCGGATGAAGATGCCGCTGGCTTATGCCGGGCAGTTCTACGTGCTGCGCGAGCACATCGGCTTCGTGCGCGAACGGCTCACCGCGCACGACCAGGACACGCCGGCCAGCCCGCCGGGCGCCGGTGGCCCGCCGCAGGCAAGTGCCGAAGCCGCGCCGCCGGCCGGCGATCCCCCTCGGGCGACTCCCGGTTCCGCGTGAGCGGACGATCCGCGATCATTGCCGCATGCGCGTGCCGCCGCGTAACATGGAGGCCGCCGCCAGGCGCCGCACGCCCCACCCACTGGAGATCGACATGACAACCGGCCTCGATACCGCCCAGCCTGCCTGGTTCTTCGACTTCGTGTCGCCGTTCTCCTACCTGCTCCTCGAACAGCATGACAAGTGGCCCGACGTGCCGTTCGAACCCGTCGCCGTGTCGCTGCCCGACCTGCAGCGTCACTGGGGGCAGCGCTCCGGCGCCGACGTGCCGGCCAAGCGCGTGTTCACGTACCGTCACGCGCTGTTCCGCGCGGAGCAGCTCGGCATCCGCTTCAAGATGCCGCCCGCGCACCCGTTCGAATCGGACAAGCTGCTGCGCCTCGCGATCGCGCTGCGCGCCGATATCGCGACCGTGCGGGAGATATTCCGCTTCATCTGGCGCGACGGCAACGATCCGTCGACACCGGAAGGCTTCGCGGCACTGTGCGAGCGCGTCGGCGTCGGTCATGGCGACGAGCTGATCGAATTCGAGGAGACCACCGCGCAACTGGCCCGCAACAATGCCGATGCGATCGCGCTCGGCGTGTTCGGCGTGCCGACGTTCTGGATGAACCAGCAGCTGTTCTGGGGCGAGGACGCGCTGCCGATGGTGCTGTACTGCGCGCGCACGCCGAACTGGCTCGAATCGCGCGAGGTCAAGCGGATCAGCACGCTGCCGAAGGGCCGGCTGTGATGGCCGGTATCACGCACGCCAACGCGCGGCTGCGGTAAGGTTACGCTTCCCCCGAATCACCCCCTACGATGGAAGAAGACGACCGTACCGCCTCGCTCGATATCTGGCTCGTGCGCGTGTTGCGCACGCTGCTGCTCGAGCGCAGCGTCACGCAGGCCGCGCTGCGGCTGAACCAGACCCAGCCCGCGATCAGCACCGCGCTGCGCAAGCTGCGCGAGACGCTGAACGACCCGATCCTCGTGCGCGGCAAATCCGGAATGGTGCCGACCGAATACGGCGCGTCGCTGCTCGAAGCCGCGCAGCGCGCGCTGCGCGAGGTCGACTTCATCGCGACGCCGCACGGCGACTTCGATCCGTCGTCCGCACGACGCACGTTCCGCGTCGCCGCACCCGATTACCTGAACGATTTCTTCATGCCGACGCTGATCGAGCGTTTTCGCGACGCGGCGCCGCATGCCCATCTGGAAATCGATTCGCTGAATCCCGCACTCGATCACGCGGGCGCGCTCGAATCGGGCGCGCTCGATCTCGTGATCGGCAACTGGCCGAAGCCCGACCCGCAGTTCGCGCGCCAGGACCTGTTCTCCGACACGATCGTGTGCCTGATGCGCGATGCGCACCCGCTCGCGCGCGTGCCGCTCACGCGCGAAGCGTACGCGTCGGCCGCGCACGTCGCGCCGACGCCGTACACCGGCGACAAGCGCAATGCGATCGAGATCGGCCTCGCACGCGCACGCCTCACGCGACGCATCGTGACGACGCTGCCGTACTTCGGGATCGTGCCGCAGGTGCTGCTGCAGTCGGACCTGATCTTCACGACGACGCGCCGCTTCGCGACGCACTACGCGCAGTTGCTGCCGCTCGTGGTCGTCACGCCGCCCGTGCCGTTTCCGCGCATCAAGAGCTACCTGCTCACGCATCCGCAGCCCGACCGCCCGACCGACATCGCGTGGCTGTGCGCGCTGATGCAGAGCGTGTCCGACGAGTTGACGGTGCCCCGCAGCCGCAAGCGCTGAGCCGCGGCACAACACGCGGCGCGGCCGCTCAGGCCGTGCAGAAGGTTTCCTGCAGATGGGTCCAGCGCACGACGCCCGCCGTGTCGCGCTCGAACACGGCGGTTGCACGGCGCGCGGGCAGTTCGCCCGAGGCCGCGTGCTGCGCTTCGAGATAGGTGACGGTCACATGCGACGCATCGGCCGCGAGCACGCGGGTGTCCGACAGCGCGATGCGCAGCCCCGGCTTCGCGCCGGCGAGCTTCGCGAACAGCGCGCGCGTACCGTCACGGTCGACCTCGCGGCCGTCGGTCAGGATCATCGTGAATTCGGCGGAAAACGCGGCGAGCAGCGTATCGAGCGCCTCGGGCGCGGTATCGACGCCGGACAGCCAGCGCTCGATGGCGACGAGGCTCGCATCGAGCGTGTCGAGATAAACCTGGTGATCGGACATGGTGCGTGCACGGTAAGGCGCGGCCCGGTGCCGCGCGTCGTCGTGCAGTGTATGCAAAATCGCGCGGCCTTGCGCTGACCCCGCGGTGCTACCGCGCGCAGGACACGTCGTCGCGCGCGCGCCCCGATGCGGCGGCCTTCGCGTCGGCCACCGGCATGCCCGAGCGCGCCTGCAGCAGCTCCGCGCACACGGCCACCGCGATCGCGCCCGGCGCCTTGTCGACGATGCCCGCGACACCGATCGGGCACACCATCTCCACGAGCCGCGCCGGATCGACGCCGCGCGCCGCAAGCCGGCGCTCGAACTTCACGCGCTTGGTACGCGAGCCGATCATCCCGAAGTACGCGTAGTCGCGCCGCCGCATGATCTGCGCGGCGAGCGAGAAGTCGAGCGCGTGGTTGTGCGTCATCACGAGGAAGTACGCGCCGGGCGGCGCCGCGTCGACGACAGCCTCCGGCGTGTCGGTCGGCTCCGGCTGCACGTTCGGCGGACATTCGTCCGGGAACAGCTCGTCGCGCGTATCGACCCACTGCACGACGCACGGCAGCGCGCCGAGCAGCGTAACGAGCGCGTGACCGACGTGCCCGGCGCCGAACAGCACGATGTGCATCGGCGCCGGCGTGCCGGTCGCGCGGTTGCGCTGGCCGGTGCCCTGCGCCAACGCAGGGAGCGACGCGGTGCGGAGCGAGCGTGCGGGGCCGTTCATGTCAGTCTCCGCCGGTCAGCCCCGTGGAGGCTGACCGCCCCCTCGGGGGGAGCCGTGCATGGGACAGGAGCAAGCGCTGAAGCGCCAACTCCCGTAGACAGTGAACGAAGTGAGCGCGGGGGCCGTTTCATCTCAGCCTGCCTTCGCCGCACGCACCGCGCTGACCGCACGCAGGATCGACTCGCCGGTAGCCGGCGCGTCGAGCGGCGGGTTCACCTTGTAGTCGCCGACCGCAGCCACGGCATCGCGCACCGCGAAGAACACCGAGAACGGCAGCAGCAGCGGCGGCTCGCCGACGGCCTTCGAACGGTGGATGCTGTCCTCGACGTTGCGGTTCTTGAACAGCAGCACGTTGAATTCCGGCGGCGTGTCGTTCACCGTCGGGATCTTGTACGTGGACGGCGCATGCGTCATCAGCTTGCCGCCCTTGTTCCACCACAGCTCCTCGGTCGTGAGCCAGCCCATCCCCTGGATGAACGCGCCTTCGACCTGGCCGACGTCGAGCGCCGGGTTCAGTGATGCGCCCACGTCGTGCAGCGCATCGACACGCAGCGTGCGCATCTCGCCCGTCAGCGTGTCGATCACGACTTCCGACACGGCCGCGCCGTACGAGTAGTAGTAGAACGGCCGGCCTTGCAGCTTCGACTGATCCCAGTACAGCTTCGGCGTCGCGTAGAAGCCGTCGGACCACAGCTGCACGCGCGCGAGGTACGCCTTCGAGATCACTTCGCCGAACGGCACGCTCGCGCCGCCGACCCACACGAAGTCGTTGCCGAACTTCACGTCGGCCGCATCGACCTTGCCGTCGCCGAACTGCTTCGCCGCGAACACCGCGAGCCGCTCGCGCAACTGGCGCGCCGCATCCTGCGCGGCCTTGCCGTTCAGGTCCGAGCCCGTCGACGCCGCCGTCGCGGACGTGTTCGCAACCTTGCTGGTGTCGGTCGCCGTCACGCGGATCCGGCCGAAGCGGATGCCGAGCTCGTGCGCGACGACCTGCGCGACCTTCGTGTTGAGCCCCTGCCCCATCTCCGTGCCGCCGTGGTTCACGAGCACCGAGCCGTCAGTGTAGATGTGCACCAGCGCGCCGGCCTGGTTGAAGTGCGTGACGTTGAACGCAATGCCGAACTTCACCGGCGTGATCGCGATGCCCTTCTTCAGCACCGTGTTGCGTGCGTTGAATTCGCGCACGCCCGCACGCCGCGCGCGGTAGTCGCTCGTCGTTTCGAGTTCGCCGAGCAGCTCCTGCAGCACGTTGTCCTCGACCGTCTGCCCGTACGGCGTGACGTTGCGTTCGGTCTTGCCGTACAGGTTCGCGTAACGGACATCGAGCGGATCGCGATCGAGCGAACGCGCGACGTCGTCGAGGATGTACTCGATCGCGAACGCACCCTGCGGGCCGCCGAAGCCGCGGAACGCGGTGTTCGACTGCGTGTTGGTCTTGCCGCAGTAGCCGGCGATATCGACGTCGCCCAGCCAGTACGCGTTGTCGAAGTGGCACACCGCGCGCGTCATCACCGGGCCCGACAGGTCGGCCGAGAAGCCGCAGCGCGACGTCATGTCGAGCGCCACGCCGTCGATGCGGCCGTCGTCGTCGTAGCCGACGTCGAAGCGGTAATGGAAGTCGTGCCGCTTGCCGGTGATCATCATGTCGTCGTCGCGGTCCGGACGCAGCTTCACCGGGCACAGCAGCTTCCACGCCGCGAGCGCCGCGCAGCAGGCGAACAGGCCCGACTGCGATTCCTTGCCGCCGAACCCGCCGCCCATCCGGCGGCATTCGACGAGCACGTTGTGCGACGCGACGCCGAGCACGTGCGCGACGAGGTGCTGCATCTCGCTCGGGTGCTGCGTCGAGCAGTACACGTGCATCCCGTCGTCGTCCTTCGGCACGGCGTACGCGATCTGCCCTTCGAGGTAGAACTGCTCCTGGCCGCCGAGCAGCATTTCGCCCGACTCGCGGTGCGGCGCGACGGCGAGCCGCGCGGCCGCATCGCCGCGCGCGAGCTTCAGCGGCGGGATCACGTAGGTTTCGGCCGCGCGCGCTTCCTGCGCGGTGAGGATCGCCGGCAGCTCCTCGTAGTCGACCTGCGCACGGCGCGCGGCGAGCCGCGCGGTTTCATGCGACGTCGCGACGACGATGAACATCGGCTGGCCGACGAACTGCACGATGCCCTTCGCGAGCACCGGGTCGTCGTGGATGATCGGGCCGCAATCGTTGACGCCCGGGATGTCGTCGGCCGTGAACACGGCGACCACGCCCGGCGTCGCGCGCACCGCGTCGAAGTTCATCGACACGATCTTCGCGTGCGGCTTCGCCGACAGGCCGAGCGCCGCGTGCAGCGTGCCCGCGACGACCGGGATGTCGTCGGTGTAGGTGGCACGCCCGCTGACGTGCAGGTGCGCGGATTCGTGCGCGCGCGATACGTGGACCTGCGCCGCGTCGGCTTGCGGGTCGAGGGTGCTCAGGAACGGTTCTGCTTGCTGGTTCATGTTCGGTGTTCTCCGTCTTCAGACGCGCGCCGCGTCGGTGCCGAGTTCGGCGGCCACTTCACGCACATTCAGGGCTTGCGGCGGCAGCGGGTCGTGCGGGCGCGTCTCCAGCCAGAATCGGTACATCAGGTTCTTCGCGGTATCGAGGCGGTACGTGCTCGTCGCGCGCATGTCGGACAGCGGCTGGTAGTCGCGCTCGAGCGCCTGCATCGCGGCCTGTGCGGTGGCTTCGTGCCACTGCGCGCCGTCGAGCACGGCTTCCGTGTGCGTTGCACGCTTCGGCGTCGCGGCCATCCCGCCGAACGCGATGCGCGGCTCGCGGATCGTGTCGCCGTCCGCGATGAACGCGAACGCCGCGCACACGGCCGAGATGTCGGAGTCGAACCGCTTCGACAGCTTGTACGTGCGGAACTGCAGCTTCTCGCGCGCGCCGGTGCGGGTCGGCACCTTCAGGCCGATGACGAATTCGTGCGGCGCCATGTCCTTCTGCTGGTAGCCCGTGTACAGTGCCTCGAGCGGCAGCTCGCGCACCGTGTCGCCGCCGCGCAGCACCACGCGCGCGCCGAGCGCGATCAGGCCCGGCATCGAATCGCCGATCGGCGAGCCGTTCGCGACGTTGCCGCCGATCGTGCCCGCGTTGCGGATCGGCAGCGACGCGAAGCGCTTCCACATCTCGGTCAGTTCCGGATACTGGCCGGCCAGCGCCGCATACGCCTTCTCGACCGTCACGCCCGCGCCGATCTCGATCCAGTCGCCGCGCTCCATGAGGCGCTGCAGTTCGGCGATCTGGCCGACGTAGATCAGGTCGTCGAGCCGGCGCATCTGCTTGGTGACCCACAGGCCGATGTCGGTGCTGCCCGCGAGAATGCGCGCGTCGGGCCGCTCGACCTTCAGCGCGGCCAGTGCGTCGAGCGTGCGCGGCGCCGCGAAGCGCGCGCCGTTGATCGTCGTGTAGTCGAACGTATCGTCGCGCTTGAGCGACGCGAGTGTGCGAGCCAGCGCGGCGGTGTCGACCGGCGCCGACGGTGCGGGCGCATCGAACATCTGCACGGCCGCATCGACGATCGGGCGATAGCCGGTGCAGCGGCACAGGTTGCCGGTCAGCGCATCGGCGATCTCGGTGCGCGTCGGCACGTCCTTCGCCTTCGCGCACGTGCCGGCGCTGCCGCAACCTTCGTGGCCGTGCTTCTCGTACAGCGCCCACATCGACATCACGAAGCCGGGCGTGCAGAACCCGCATTGCGAACCGTGGCAGTCGACCATCGCCTGCTGCACCGGATGCAGCGCGCCGTCCGGCTGACGCAGGTCCTCGACCGTGAGCAGCGCCTTGCCGTCCAGCGTCGGCAGGAACTGGATGCATGCGTTGACGGCCTTGAACTCGACCGCGCCGGCATCGGTCAGCTCGCCGACGACGACCGTGCACGCGCCGCAGTCGCCTTCCGCGCAGCCTTCCTTGGTGCCGGTGCAATGCGCGTCCTCGCGCAGGTATTGCAGCACGGTGCGGGTAACGTCCGCGCCGCTGACTTCGCGGATCGCGTGACGATGGTAGAAGCGGATCGGCTCACTCATGTCTCGATGGTTCTTCAAATGGGGGGCAAGGCGGCCCGCGCAGTGCGCTCGACCGACGTTTTTCTGACAGTTTGCACGCTATCACCATCAAATTCCGCAACCCATAGCCCATCACGCATGGGGCCCATATAACTGCCGCGATATGAGCGCCGCGGCCGCCCGGCGGCCTTTCCACACGGCGCTCCCCGCCCCTTCCCTGCGCCCCCGCAACCGTCCGCCATCGTCAAAAACAGGTCGCGATTAACTAAATGGTACCTGCGTGAAAACCGGTTCCATGGGAAAATCCCGATTCCCTTTTTCGCCGTCCTCCGTCCGTTTCGTTCATTCGTTCCGACCCCATGTCAACCGATTCCGCCACACCGCCGCGCAGCGGGTTCGCGGTCACGCTGCAAATCGTGTCCGTCGTCTGCTTCACGTTCATCTGCTACCTGACCATCGGCCTGCCGCTCGCGGTGCTGCCGGGCTTCGTCCATGACGACCTCGGCTTTTCCGCGATCGTCGCGGGCGGCGCGATCAGCGTCCAGTATTTCGCGACGCTCGCGTCGCGGCCGCTCGCCGGGCGCCTGGCCGATACGCTCGGCCCGAAGCAGACGGTACTGCGCGGGCTGGTCGGTTGCGGCGTGTCGGGCGTGCTGCTGCTCGTCGCGCTGCTGCTCGCGCACTGGCCGGTCGCGAGCCTCGTGCTGCTGGTCGCGAGCCGGCTCGTGCTCGGCGTCGGCGAAAGCCTGTGCGGCACCGGTGCGATCCTGTGGGGCATCGGCCGGGTCGGCGTCACACACAACGCGAAGGTGATCTCGTGGAACGGTATCGCGACCTACGGCGCGCTCGCGCTCGGCGCGCCGGTCGGCGTCGCGATCGCGCATACGCTGAATCCGGCGCTGATCGGCGTGATCGTGATCGCGCTGGCCGCAACCGGCTTCTACCTCGCGCGGCTGATCGCCTCCGTGCCGCTCGTGCACGGCGAGCGGATGTCGTACGCGAGCGTGTTCACGCGCGTGCTGCCGCACGGCCTCGGCCTCGCGCTCGGCTCGGCCGGCTTCGGCTCGATCGCAACCTTCGTCACGCTGTACTACGCGGCGCGCCACTGGCCGAACGCCGCACTGTCGCTGACCGTGTTCGGTACGCTGTTCATCGGTGCGCGCCTGCTGTTCGCGAACACGATCAAGACCTACGGCGGCTTCCGCGTCGCGATCGTGTCGTTCGCATTCGAATGCTCGGGCCTCGTGCTGCTGTGGCTCGCGCCCGTGCCGCACGTCGCGCTGATCGGCGCCGCGCTGACCGGCTTCGGCTTCGCACTGATCTTCCCGGCGCTCGGCGTCGAGGCCGTCGCGCTCGTGCCGCCCGCGAGCCGTGGCGCGGCGCTGTCCGCGTACTCGGTGTTCCTCGACCTGTCGCTCGGCATCACGGGCCCGCTTGCCGGCTATGTCGCGGGCGCGTTCGGCTATCCGCAGGTGTTCCTGTTCGCGGCGGTGGCGGCTGCCGCGGGCGTCGCGCTGTCGATGGTGCTGTATCAGCGGCAGGCGCGGGTCGAGGGAAGCGGCGCGGCGGCCTGATCGCGCCGTTCGTTGCAAGGAGGCCGGTCGCGGATATCACGCAGCCGGCCGCCAAATGAAAAACGCCCGCATCGCGCGGGCGTTTTTGTATCCGGACGGGGCCGGTGCGGCGGGCAAGCCGGTCAGGCGGCCCGGAGAAACAACCTACGCGTCAGGTCGAACGCGACCAGGTTGCCGGCCACCACCAGCAGCAGCCCGACCACCGCGAGCGGCGACCACTGGTAGCCCTCGAACACCGTCGACACGGCCAGCGCGACGATCGGGAACAGCACCGTGCAGTACGCGGCACGCTCCGGCCCGATCCGGCCGACGAGGGTCAGATACGCGGTAAAGCCGATCACCGAGCCGGGCACGGCCAGGTAGACGAGCGCGCCGAGATAGCGCGGGCTCGTGTCGAGCGTGAACGGCAATCCGGCCACCACGCTGCCGACGGTCAGGATCGCCGCGCCGATCAGCATCGCCCAGCCGTTGGTCACGAGCGGGTGCAGCCCCATCGACTGCATCCGGCTCGACAACAGGTTGCCGATCGAGAAGCACATCGTGCCCGCAAACGCGATCGCGAGCCCCACCCACGTCGCATGGTCGTCGAGATGGCCGGCCATCTGCTGCCAGAACAGGCACGCGATACCGGCCAGCCCGAGCAGCGCACCGGCGATCGCCGACGGCCGCAGCGGACGGCCCATGAACAGCCGGCCGTTGATCGAGTTCAGCAGCGGCGCGGTCGAGAAGATCACCGCGACGAGGCCGCTCGGCACGACCTGTTCCGAATAGTAGAAGCACAGGAAGTTCAGGCAGAACAGCGCGAAGCCCTGCGCCAGGAGAAAGCGCCACGCTTCGCGCGGCGGGCGCACCGGCCGGCGCATCACGCGCAGCAGCGCGAACAGCACGGCGGCCGCGAGCCAGAAGCGCCATGCGATCGACACGGGCGGCGGCACGGAGCCGAGCTGCCACTTGATCGCGATCCAGGTGGTACCCCAGATCAGCACGGTGACGAAATAAAGCGACAGGTTCATGGCGGCAACGATCCAAAAAGCAGGTGAAACGGATCCCGACTATGCCCCCGCCCGGCGCGCGCCGATTGTCCGGAATTGCGGTCTTTTTCGGGCTGCCGCACGCGGCGCCGCGCGCCCGCTTATACTCGGCCCATCATGAGCCTCTCCCTCTCCGCGCCCCCCGTCGACCACCCCGCCGCCCTGACTGACGGCGATCTGCCGTTCGGCCTGCAGTCGGTCTGCCGCACGCTCGCGGACGCGAACGCGACGCTCGAACGCTTCGCGTGGCTCGGCGACCATCTGGCGATCGCCGAATGGACGCGGATCACCGACGAAAGCGAGACGGTCTACGAGCAGCCGGGGCACCACACGCTGTCGTGCTACCTCGACGGCGGCTACCGGACCGAACGCCAGCGCGTGCCGCGCTACGGCGCGCCGAGCCTGCTGTGCGCGCTGCCGGGCGACCATGAATCGCGCTGGTGGGTGCGCGGCGAGATGCACTTCATCCACCTGTATTTCCTGCCCGAACACTTCACGCAGCGCGCGATCCGCGAACTCGACCGCGAGCCGCGCGAGCTGAAGCTCGCCGACCGCACCTATTTCGAGGATGCGCGCGTCGCCGCGCTGCTGCGCTCGCTCGCGCTGGACGGCTGGGACGATGCCGACGAACGGCTGCGCGTGAACGAGACCGCGCACGAGGTGCTGAGCCTGCTGCTGCGCGGGCAGAGCACGACCCGCACCGACACGTCGTTCCGCGGCGGACTCGCACCGGCCGTGCGCCGCCGCGTGCGCGACTACATCGACACGTACCTGACGCAACCGCTGACGCTCGGCGAACTCGCCGACGTGGCCGCGCTGTCCGAGTACCACTTCTCGCGGATGTTCCGGCTGTCGTTCGGCCGTGCGCCGCACGCATGGGTGGCCGAGCAACGGCTGGCGCGGGCACGCGAGCTGCTGCGCACGACGGCGCTGCCGCTCGCGCAGATCGCGGCCGACTGCGGCTACGCGAACGCCGGCCATTTCAGCCATCGCTTCCGCGACGCGCACGGCACCACGCCGAATACGTACCGGCGCGCAATGCAAGGCCGCTGAGCGCGGCCCCTTTCCTCGTTTTCCCGCTTACGCGCCGCGCCGCGACAGTTCCTGTTCGAGCGCCGCGACGCCGGCCGGCAGGTCGACCGGCACCTTCAGGTCGACCATCGTGCGGCCGAACGCATGCAGCGTGCGGAACAGGTTGTGCTCACGACACTGCTCACCCATCTGCCCGATCCGTACGATCGGCAAGCCGAACGAGCCCGAAATCTCGACCTGGTACTGCTTCGAGATATGGCCGCAGACCATCCCCGGCGTGAGCCCTTCCGGCGTCTCGATCCCGACCACTGAATTGAGCCGGCAGTCCTTCGGCGCATAGAGCTTGAGCCCCATCGACTCGACGCCCGCCTGCAGCGCGAGCGAGCAGCGCAGGTGGCGCGCGAAGCGGCTTTCGAGCGTTTCCGCGCAGACGAGCCGCAGCGCTTCGTGCAGCGCGAGCACGCCCGACACGGGTGCCGTGTAGTGATAGCCCGCGTTGTGCCAGAAGTTCTCCGCGAGCGCCATGTCGAGGCACCAGTGCGCGTTCGGCTCGGGACGCTGTTTCATGCGGTTCCACGCGGCGTCGGAGAACGCGATCAGCGATACGCCCGGAATCGACGACAGCCCCTTCTGGCCGCCGGTGATCACCGCGTCGATGCCCCACGCATCCATCTCGAGCGGCATCGTCGACAGCGTGCACACCGCGTCGACCACGACCAACGCGCCGGCCGCCTTCGCGAGCGCCGCGATGTCGCGCAGGTCGCGGTTCCATACGGTGTTCGACGTCTCGCCCTGCACGATCGTGACGATCTCGGGGCGCTCGCGCGCGATCGCGTCCGCGATCTCGTCGAGGCTGGCGACCGCACGGTCGGCCACTTCGAGCATCGCGACGTCGGCGCCGACACGCGTGGCCATCTCGGCCATCCGCGCGCTGAAGAAGCCGTTGCGGATCGACAGCACGCGCGTCCCGCGCCATGCGAGGTTCGAGATCGCCATTTCCATCGCGGCCGAACCGGGGCCCGCGACGCCGAGCACCCACTTCGTGCGGGTCTGGAACACGTAGCGCGCCATCTCCTTCACCTGCTCGATGATCTTCGCCATCGTCGCGCCGAGGTGGTTGATCACGACCGTGTTCGCCTTCGCGACGGCGGCCGGGATCGGAACCGGGCCGGCCCCCATCATCAGCAGCGGTTCTTCGGGCAGGATCGCGTCGAGCGGCACGACGACGGGACAGGGAATCGGCGAGTAATCGATGGACATGGCTGGTAAAAGGTGAGGAAAGGAAGTGCACGGACGCCCGCCGCGCTGCATGGCGAACTGATCGATCATTCCGCGTTCCGCCGCCTCGCGCAAGAGGCACGCGCGACCGGACAGCGCGACGGTGGCCCGGTCGCCGGACCGGGCCAGCCGGCCTTGCGCGGCCCGCACGCCAGTCATCCGGATTGAAAAAGGATTGCCATCCAGGTGGTGAAACGGTTCCACTCGTGCGTCAAGCGCACGATTTACTTCGTCAATAACCCCGCGATTCGCCGACATCGCCGCTTCAGCGCGACTTCTGTATCGAACGAAATAGGCTTGATCCGTGCTAAAAATCGCCAAGCGGAATCCGATACGCAAAACCTTCGCACCGCCCAGAAAACATCCATTATTTCGGCATGTATTGGGGTACGCTTCCCTTCAATACCAAAACAAGCCTGCCAGAATAGTTCACAAGTTATTGATTAACATAAGAAATATTCAGCCAATCCATACCTGACGGAATACCGTTCCGCCTTTGAACGGCAGGCATGCTAGACATGCACAACGTTTAACGCGTTACTCCCGATTTAGATTTTCCGCAACCCGCCCCTTTTCTCAGGTTGACGGATATCGCTTCTGTATTGAACAATCGTCTGCGGAATCGAAAAAAGCGATTTTTCGATACGATGTAAAAACTGGGGGCCGTGCGATGCGCTTTCGAGGTTGCGCGGCTTAAAACCACAACCATAATCAATCAACCGGGCCAGAAATACGCAAGCCATGAACCAGATTCAGACCATGCGTGTATTCGTCTGCGTCGCCGAGCAGCAGAGCTTCCGGCGCGCGGCGCACCATCTCGGCGTGTCCAATGCACTCGTCACGCGTTCGATCGCGATGCTCGAGGGCCACCTGAACACCCGGCTGATCCACCGCACCACGCGGAACCTGTCGCTCACCGAGGCCGGCGTGCGCTACCTCGACGGGTGCCGGGCGCTGCTCGAGGAATTCGATCACCTCGAATCGTCCGTCGCGCATGCCGTGCGCGAACCGGCCGGTACGCTGCGCGTCGTCGCGTCGGGCCTGCTGTCGCCGCTCGCGCTGACACCGCTCGTCAGCAGCTTCCGGCACCGCTACCCGGAGTTGCGCGTGCAGCTGACCGTCGCCGAGGGGCCGCTCGACGTGCTCGATTCGGGTTACGACGTCGGCATCGTCACGGGCACCCGGCTCGACGGCAACCCGACGCTGATCGGCCACGCGCTCGCACCGAACCCGTTCGTCGCGGTCGCGGCACCGGCCTATCTCGAGCGACGCGGCGAGCCGCGCCTGCCCGACGACCTGCCGGGACACGACTGGGTCACGCTCGCGCCGCACCAGCATGCGCCCGCCTGGCAACTGGTCGGCCTCGACGGCGTCGCGCATTCCGTCACGGTGCGCCCGGCCTGCACGGTCAACCAGCTCGCGCTCGTCCACGCGGCCGCGGTGGCCGGCGCGGGCATCGCGGTGCTGCCCGAGCCGTGCGTCGCCAGCGCGCTCGCCAGCGGCACGCTCGTGCGGCTGATGGCCGGCTACCGGATCGACGACCCCGACACGCAGCTGTCGCTCGTGTACCCGAACCGCCAGTACGTGCCGGCCCGCACGCGCAGCTTCGTCGAGCACGCGCTCGATCACTTCAGCGCGCAGCCGGCCCGCGAACGCACCGACTACGGCTTCATGCGGCCGTCGCGTGGGCCCGACCGCTCCGACATCGTCACCGGGCTGCAGTAAACTGCGCGCGTCAGCCTTCGGAGGTGCAGCGTGCGCGTGATCCTGTTCAGCAGCCGGCAGTACGACGACGATTCGTTTGCTGCCGCCAACCGGCAGTTCGGCTATCGGCTGCACTTCCAGCCGTCGCACCTCGACGCGGAAACCGCGATCCTCGCGCATGGCTATGACGTCGTCTGCCCGTTCGTCAACGACACCGTCGACGCGGCCGTGCTCGAACGGCTGGCGGACGGCGGTACGCGACTGATCGCGCTGCGCTCGGCGGGCTTCAACCACGTCGACCTGGCCGCCGCCGAGCGGCTCGGCATCACGGTCGTGCGCGTGCCCGCCTATTCACCGCACGCGGTTGCCGAGCACGCGGTCGCGCTGATCCTCGCGCTCAACCGCCGCCTGCCGCGCGCCGTCGCGCGCACCCGCGAAGGCGATTTCTCGCTGAACGGCCTGCTCGGCTTCGACCTGCACGGCAAGACCGTCGGCGTGATCGGCACCGGCATCATCGGCAGCGTGTTCGCGAAGATCATGATGGGCTTCGGGATGCATGTGCTGGCGCACTCGGTGCCGCCGTACAACGACGAGCTGATCGCGTTCGGCGCGCGCTATGTCGCGCTGGACGAGTTGCTGCACCACGCCGACATCGTCAGCCTGCACTGCCCGCTGCTGCCGTCGACGCACCATCTGATCAACGAACGGACGCTCGCGCGGATGAAACACGGCGCGATGCTGATCAACACCGGGCGCGGCGGCCTCGTCGATGCGCAGGCGCTGGTCGACGCGCTCAAGAGCGGCCAGCTCGGCCATCTCGGGCTCGACGTGTACGAAGAGGAAAGCGGGCTCTTCTTCGAGGATCACTCCGACCTGCCGCTGCAGGACGACGTGCTCGCGCGCCTGTTGACGTTCCCGAACGTGATCGTCACGTCGCACCAGGCGTTCTTCACGCGCGAGGCGCTCGCCGAGATCGCGCACACCACCCTGTTGAACATCGAGGCGTGGCACGCGGGCACGCCGCAGAACGTCGTGACCGCGAATCGCTGAGAAATCGACGAAACCGGCTTATTTCATGGTTGCAAGCGATACCGCAATCGTTTGCTTTTGGCCGCCGCTGAAAACACGATCTTTTGCATCAACAATTCCGCACTTTGTTTCGAATGATGTAACGCGGCTCGCGCGCGGTCTGATATCGTTGCGCCGACGTCATCCCCTGCTTGTGCCGCCCATGCGTTTCGACGATTCCGACATCGCCGCCGTCTACCGCGCCATTTTCGAACGGCGCGACATGCGTCACTTCACGCCGGCGCCCGTCGAGTCTGCCGTGCTCGCGCGCCTGCTGCGCGCGGCGCATCACGCGCCGAGCGTCGGCTTCATGCAGCCGTGGCGCTTCATCCGCATCACCGATCCGGCGCTGCGCACCGCGATCCACGCGCTGGTCGAGGCCGAGCGCTGCGCGACCGCCGACGCGCTCGGCGAGCGCCAGGACGAATTCATGCGGCTGAAAGTCGAAGGCGTGCGCGAATGCGGCGAGCTGCTGGTCGTCGCGCTCGCCGACGGCCGCGAGCGCCACGTGTTCGGCCGTCGCACATTGCCGGAGATGGATCTCGCGTCCGCCGCGTGCGCGATCCAGAACATGTGGCTCGCAGCCCGCGCCGAAGGGCTCGGGATGGGCTGGGTATCGCTGTTCGACGTCGATGCGCTGCGCGCGCTGCTGCGAATGCCCGACGGCGCGAAACCGATCGCCGTGCTGTGCGTCGGGCACGTCGACGCGTTCTACGCGAAGCCGATGCTCGAGCAGGAGCGCTGGGCGGCGCGGATGCCGATCGAGGCGTGCCTGTTCGAAAACGGCTGGGACGATCCGGCCACGATCGATGCCGCCGGCTCGCCGCCGTCGCGAGCGGACGTGGCGGATGCGGATTCCGCAAGTGCATCGGCCGCAAACGTCGACGGCTCCCCCGAACGCATCGCCTGACGCGCACCTCGCCGCCACCACCGTTCCGCCCCCAACACATTCAGCGCCGCAAACCCCGCCGAATCCCACAGTGTGAGCTTCACGCACGCTCCCCCGTCGCACGCCGGCAACAACCGTTTTGGCCCCAAGCATAGGGGTTTTCACTGAAGTAGAATCGCGGCTGTCGTTCGCCTTACCGTCCGCCCGTCCCGCGCATCCTGCGCCAGCCCGAGCGGCGGCTTTTCCCGAGCCTACCGCGATGCCCTTACCTCTTTTCGCCCTCGCCGTCGCCGCATTTGGAATCGGTACCACCGAGTTCGTGATCATGGGGCTGCTGCCCAATGTCGCGCGCGACCTCGGCGTGTCGATCCCGGCCGCCGGCATGCTCGTGTCGGGCTATGCGCTCGGCGTGACGATCGGTGCACCGATCCTCGCGATCGTCACCGCGAAGATGCCGCGCAAGCGCGCGCTGATGGGCCTGATCGGGCTGTTCATCGCGGGCAACCTGTTCTGCGCGATCGCACCGGGCTACGCGGTGCTGATGGCCGCGCGCGTCGTCACCGCGTTCTGCCACGGCGCGTTCTTCGGGATCGGCTCGGTGGTCGCGAGCAACCTGGTCGCGCCGAACCGTCGCGCGCAGGCGATCGCGCTGATGTTCACCGGCCTCACCCTCGCGAACGTGCTCGGCGTGCCGCTCGGCACCGCGCTCGGCCAGGCATACGGCTGGCGCGCGACGTTCTGGGCCGTCACCGGCATCGGCATCGCCGCGGCCGCCGCGCTCGCCGTCTGCCTGCCGAAGAACCTGGCCATGCCCGACACCAGCATCACGCGCGAATTCAGCGTGCTGAAACATCCGCAGGTGCTGATGGTGCTCGGCATCAGCGTGCTCGCATCAGCCAGCCTGTTCAGCGTGTTCACGTACATCACCCCGATTCTCGAAGACGTGACGGGCTTCTCGCCGCGCCAGGTCACCTACGTGCTGCTGCTGTTCGGCCTCGGGCTGACGGTGGGCGGCACGCTCGGCGGCAAGCTCGCCGACTGGCGCCGGATGCCGTCGCTGATCGCGACGCTCGCGCTGATCGGCGTGATCCTCGCGCTGTTCGCGGGCACGATGCACCTGCCGTTCGCCGCGCTCGCGACGATCTTCGTGTGGGGCATCCTCGCGTTCGCGATCGTGCCGCCGCTGCAGATCCTGATCGTCGACCGTGCCAGCGACGCGCCGAACCTCGCGTCGACGCTGAACCAGGGCGCGTTCAACCTCGGCAACGCGACCGGTGCGTGGCTCGGCGGGATGGCGATCGGCTCGGGCGTGTCGCTCGTCAACCTGCCTTGGGTCGGCATTGCGATGGCTGTCGCGGCGCTCGCGCTCACGTTGTGGTCGGCGTCGCTCGAACGCCGACCGGTATCCGTGCCGACCGAGTACGTGTAAAGCAACCCTGTCGAAATCGTTGCGTACACAACTCCACTCGAAGCTGATGGCCTTCATGGACCTTTCAAGGTCCGCGGTGTAGCATCCCCGCCGATGAAAGCCATTCTTAATCGCGATTTCCTCGCACTCATTCTGAGCGTCGCGGTCGTCGGTCTCGGCACCGGCGCCACGCTGCCGCTCACCGCACTCGCGCTGACCGAGGCCGGACACGGCACCAACGTGGTCGGCATGCTGACGGCCGCGCAGGCGCTCGGCGGCCTCGCGATCGTCCCGTTCGTCACCGCGCTCGCGCGACACATCGGCTCGCGCCGCGCGATCGTCGTGTCGGTCGTGCTGCTCGCGGCAGCTACCGCGCTGATGCAGTTCACGTCGAACCTGATCCTGTGGGGCGCGCTGCGCGTGCTGTGCGGCGCCGCGCTGATGCTGCTGTTCACGATCGGCGAGGCGTGGGTCAACCAGCTCGCCGACGATTCGACGCGCGGCCGCGTCGTCGCGATCTACGCGACCAACTTCACGCTGTTCCAGATGGCGGGCCCGGTGCTCGTCAGCCAGATCGCGGGCGCGACGAGCATCCGCTTCGCGCTGTGCGGCGCGCTGTTCCTGCTCGCGCTGCCGACGCTCGCGACGATCCGGCGCGCGCCGCTCGCCGGCGACGACGCGCATCACGAAGCGCACGGCCGCTGGCTCGACATCCTGCCGCGCATGCCCGCGCTGATCATCGGCACCGGCTTCTTCGCGCTGTTCGATACGCTCGCGCTGTCGCTGCTGCCGCTCTACGCGATGGATCACGGCGTCGCGAGCGCCACCGCCGTGCTGCTCGCGTCGATCATGCTGTTCGGCGATACCGCGATGCAGTTCCCGATCGGCTGGCTCGCGGACAAGCTCGGACGCGAACGCGTGCACCTCGGCGCGGGCTGGATCGTGCTCGCCGGCCTGCCGCTGCTGCCGTTCGTGATCGCGAATCCGTGGCTGTGCTGGCCACTGCTGTTCGTGCTCGGCGCGGCGGCCGGCAGCATCTACACGCTGTCGCTCGTCGCATGCGGCGAACGCTTCCGCGGTGCGGCGCTCGTCACCGCGAGCTCGCTCGTGTCGGCATCGTGGAGCGCCGCGAGCTTCGGCGGCCCGCTGGTAGCCGGCGCGTTGATGGAACAAGTGGGCAGCAACGCGCTGGTCGGCGTGCTGGTCGCCTGCGTCGCGGCATTCGTCGCCGCCGCGCTGTGGGAGCGCCGCGCCGCGTTGCAACGCGCGGTCTGATGCCGGCGCGCGAGCACACCAAAGCGCGCTGCCCAAACGACGACGGCGCGAAAGCGCGCCGCCCGGCGACGGATACGCCGATCACACTGCATAAACGACGACGGCCCGCGCAATGCGGGCCGTCGTGCTCACGGACGCGCTACGTTGCGCGTTACGCCTTCAACGCCGGCAGGATCTTGCCGACACACGCACCGAAGCCGACGCGATAGCCATCACCCTGGCACCATCCGGCGAGCGTGAGCTCGTCGCCGTCCTCGATGAACGCGCGGCTGCCGCCGCCGTTCAGCGCAACCGGCTCCTTGCCGTTCCACGTCAGTTCGAGCAGGCTGCCGAACGAATCCTTCGTCGGCCCGCTGATCGTCCCCGAACCCATCAGGTCGCCCACACGCGTGTTGCAGCCCGCGACCGTGTGATGCGCGAGCTGCTGCGCCATCGTCCAGTACATGTGCTTGAAGTTCGTGCGGCTGATCGACGTCGCTTCGGCCGCCCCTTCCTCGCGCAGCGTCACTTCGAGTGCAATGTCGAACGCATGCTTGCCTGCGTGCTGCAGATACGCGAGCGGCTGCGGCGACTGCTCCGGCTGCGCGACGCGGAACGGTTCGAGCGCGTCGAGCGTGACGATCCACGGCGAGATCGTCGTCGCGAACGTCTTCGCATTGAACGGGCCGAGCGGCACGTATTCCCATTGCTGGATGTCGCGCGCGCTCCAGTCGTTCAGCAGCACCATCCCGAAGATATGCGCTTCCGCGTCCTCGCACGCGATCGGCTCGCCGAGCGCGTTGCCCTGGCCGACGATGAAACCTGTCTCCAGTTCGATGTCGAGCTTGCGGCATGCACCGAACACCGGACGCTCCTGGTCGGGCAGCTTCAGTTGCCCGTTCGGACGCCGCACCGGCGTACCGCTCACGATCACCGACGACGCACGGCCGTTGTAGCCGATCGGCATCTCCGACCAGTTCGGCAGCAGTGCATTCTTCGGATCACGGAACATCGAGCCGACGTTGGTCGCGTGCTCCTTCGACGAATAGAAATCGGTGTAGCCGGGAATCTCGACCGGCAGATGCAGCGTCGCGTCGCGCTGCGCGACGAGCACCTGTGCTCGCAACGAAGCATCGTCACGCAGCTTCGCGTTGTCGCGCGAGAACAGGTCCGACAGCTGCACGCGCACGCTGCGCCATGCGTCGCGGCCGAGCGCGATGAACGCGTTGAGCGTCGGTGCGGCAAACACATCGGCGCCGGCCGGCAGCGTCACGAGGCCAGCACGAGCGAGCGCTGCAAGATCGACGATCTGGTCGCCGAGCGCCACGCCGGCACGGCGCGACGCTTGTTTCGCATCGCTGAAGATCCCGAACGGCAGGTTCTGGATCGGGAAATCGCAGGCGGAATCGTTCGCCGTCTCGACCCAGCTCTTGCGAGCCGGGTCGAGCGTCGCGCGCCAGTCTTGGGTATCGCTCATCGTTGCTCCGGATTGAAGTGTTTCTTGATGCCTTGCCAGCATTCGAAGTAGTCCGCCTGCAGCTGCGCGGTGTCGAGCGCATAGCGCGTCGGCCGGATCAGCGTGCGGGTTTCGAACATGAACGCCATCGTCGCGTCGACCTTGTGCGGCTTCGTCGTGTCGCTCGCGGACGCCTTCTCGAACGTATCCGCGTCGGGCCCGTGGCCCGACATGCAGTTGTGCAGGCTCGCGCCGCCCGGCACGAAGCCTTCGGCCTTCGCGTCGTACGCGCCGTGCACGAGCCCCATGAATTCGCTCGCGACGTTGCGGTGGAACCAGGGCGGGCGGAACGTGTCCTCGGCCGCGAGCCAGCGCGGCGGGAAGATCACGAAGTCGATCGTGTCGACGCCCGGCGTGTCGCTCTGCGACTGCAGCACCAGGAAGATCGACGGATCGGGATGGTCGAAGCTGATCGAGCCGATCGTGTTGAACAGGCGCAGGTCGTACTTGTAAGGCGCGTAGTTGCCGTGCCATGCGACGACGTCGAGCGGCGAATGACCGATGTCCGCGCGCCACAGGCGGCCGTTCAGCTTCGCGATCAGCTCGAATGCGCCTTCGCGGTCTTCGTACGCGGCTTGCGGCGTCAGGAAGTCGCGCGGGTTCGCGAGACCGTTCGAGCCGATCGGGCCGAGATCCGGCAGGCGCAATTGCGCGCCGAAGTTTTCGCAGATGTAGCCGCGCGCGTCGCCGTCCGGCAGCGTGACGGAAAAACGCACGCCACGCGGGATCACCGCGATCTCGAACGGCTCGACCTCGACCCGGCCGAATTCGGTCGCGATGAACAGGCGCCCCTGCTGCGGCACGATCAGCAGTTCGCCGTCCGCGCTGTAGAAGAAGCGGTCCTGCATCGAGCGGTTCGCCGCGTACAGGTGGATCGCGCAGCCGTTCATCGCTGCGGCCGAGCCATTGCCGGCCATCGTCACGAGCCCGTCGACGAAATCGGTCGGCTCGACCGGCATCGGCAGCGGATCCCAGCGCAGCTGGTCCGGCGGCGTCGGCGGCACGTCGGCCGAGTCGCCGAATTCCGACACGAGGCGCTGCGGGCCCGCATACGGCTCGAACGGCCGGTGCACGGCCGCCGGGCGGATGCGGTACAGCCACGAGCGGCGGTTGTGGCCGCGCGGCGCGGTAAACGCGGTGCCCGACAGCTGCTCCGCATACAGCCCGTACGGCGCGCGCTGCGGTGAGTTGCGGCCGTGCGGCAACGCGCCGGGCAGTGCCTCGGTCGCGAATTCGTTCGCGAAACCGCTCTGGTAGCCGGCGTTCGCCGGTTTCGACAGGTCAAGCGTCATCGTTTCCTTTCTCCCTCAATTCATCGCGGCGTTCGGCGCCTGCGCGCCATTGCGCCGCGTCACACCGGCAAGCCCGAGGACGAACAGCGCCGAGCACAGCACGGGCACCGCGGCCGCGTGGAACAGCGCACCGTTCGACCAGTTGAGCGCAATCAGTTGTCCGCCGACGAGCGGCCCGAGCACCGAGCCGATCCGGCCGATGCCGAGGCTCCAGCCGATGCCCGTCGAGCGCAGCGACGTCGGGTAATACTGGCCCGCGAGCGCGTTCACGGCCGGCTGCCCGCCGACCACGCAGAACCCGCCCGCGAACACCACCACCAGCAGCCACGGCAGCGCATGCGCGACCGAGCCGATCAGCCCCACCGACACGGCCGCGCACGCGAAGCATGCGAACAGCACGCGCACGAAGCCGTAGCGTTCGATGAACCAGCCGAGCGACAGCGTGCCGATCACGCCGCCCGTCTGCAGCACCGTGCCGACGATCACCGCCGTGCCCTGCGAATAGCCGGCGTCGCGCATCACGGTCGGCAGCCAGTTCGACAGGAAATACAGATCGATCAGGTTCATGAAGCTGATCGCCCACAACAGCAGCGTGACCGGCAGGCGGCCGTGGCTGAACAGCTCGGCGACCGGCGCGCCGGTCGCGGCGCGCTCGCGTACCACGAGCCGCGTATTCGCATCGATGCCGGCCTGCGGCGCGAAGTGCGCGAGCCAGTCGCGTGCCTGCGCGACGCGCCCTTTCAGCACCAGGAACTGCAGCGATTCGGGCAGCCGCGCAACCATCGCGATCGTCAGCACGAGCGGCACCGCGCCGCCGACGAAGAACACCGACCGCCAGCCGAGCGCCGGAATCAGCGCGGCGCTGATGAAGCCGCCGAGCGCCGCGCCGAGCGTGAAGCCGCACGACACGATCATCATCCGCTTCACGCGATGCGTGGCCGGGCTGAACTCGCCGACCAGCGCCATCGCGTTCGGCATGATGCAGCCGAGGCCGAGGCCCGTGACGAAGCGCAGCGCCATCAGCACCGGGATCGAACCCGCGAACGGCGTCGCGAGCATCGTCACCGCGAAGAACAGCGTCGAGCCGATCAGCACCGGGCGCCGCCCGATCCGGTCGGCCAGCACCGACAGCCCGAGCGCGCCGAGCAGCATCCCGAACAGGCTCGCGCTGAACACGGGCCCGAGCGCCTGCTTCGGCACGCCCCATTCGGCGATCACGCTCGGCGCGACGTAGCCCATCGCCTGCGCATCGAAACCGTCGATCACGAGGCACAGCCCGCACAACACGAGCAGCATCCAGTGAAAACCCGGGCGATGGGTGTCGTCGATCACGCTCTCGACTTCGAGCACGCGCGCGTCGGCCGGCGCCGCGCTCATTGCGTCACCTCGGCGGCCGGATGCACGGGCGGTGTCACGCCCTGGCGCGCGAGCGCCATCGCTTCGCGCAGCACGCCGGCGTCGCCGATCTGGTTCGCGAGCAGCAGGATCAGCTTCGCGTTGACGAGCTGGCTGTCGGCGTCGGACAGGTCGCGATGCATGTCGATCAGCGCTTCGTAGAACGCGTCAGGGTCAGCCAGACGCGGGCGGGTGTCGAGTGGGGGCATGACGGAGTCTCCGGTGTCTTTATCGTTATCAGCGTGCGCAGGTCGCGCGCGCCAGTGCGTCGGCCAGCGCCTGACGGTCGAGCGTGCGCGTCCGCGCGCAGACATGCTGGTCGGGGCGCAGCAGGTAGAACGTGCCGGGCTTCGCGTCGTAGCGTTGCGCGGCGAAGCCGTCGACGTCCTCCACGACGACGACACCCGCGGCCGGCTGCGCGTGCCCGGCCGGCACGACGAGCACGGGCCGCACCGGCAGCGCGAGGCCGTCGAGCGCCTGCGCAAGCGCGGCCGCATCGCCCGGCAACCCGAACAGCACGCCGGTGAAGCCGCTGCTCAAATGTTGCAGCAGCCAGCCCGACGCGCCCTGCGCACGCACCGGCGCATCGGCCGCCGCGGCGCCCGGCCGCATCGCGCCCGCGAACGCGTCGCCGTTGCGGTCCGGCGTGTTCAGCGGCGAATCGGCCAGCACCGCCGGCACCGACAGGCGGCCGCTGTTCACGAGCTTGCGCGCGAACTCGCAGTCGCGCGCGAGCTTCAGCGTCGCGTCGCGGAACACGCGCGACACCGGGCTCTTCGGCGTGATGAAGTCGGTCGAGCGCGTCGAGTTGCGGATGTTCTCGTCGGCCGCGAACTCGCGCTCACTCGCATAGGTGTCGAGCAGGCTGTCGGCGGAACCGCCGTCGAGCACCAGCTTCAGCTTCCATGCGAGGTTGTCGGCGTCCTGCACGCCGCTGTTCGCGCCACGCGCGCCGAACGGCGACACGCCGTGCGCGGAGTCGCCCGCGAACAGCACGCGGCCGTGCCGGAACGACTCCATCCGCTGGCAGCGGAACGTATAGACGCTCACCCATTCGAGTTCGAACTCGACGTCCGGCCCGAGCAGCGCGCGCACGCGCGGGATCACGCGCTCCGGCTGCTTCTCGGCGACGGGGTCGGCATCCCAGCCGAGCTGGAAATCGATGCGCCACACGTTGTCGGGCTGGCGATGCAGCAGCACCGACTGATTCGGGTGGAACGGCGGGTCGAACCAGAACCAGCGCTCGGTCGGAAACTCCGCCTTCATCTTCACGTCGGCGATCAGGAAGCGATCCTTGAACGTGCGGCCGTGGCTTTCGAGGCCCATCATCGTGCGCATCGGGCTGCGCGAGCCGTCGGCCGCGATCACGTACTGCGCGCGCAGCGTCGTGACGCCTTCCGGCGTCTCGATCGTCAGCACTGCGTGTTCGGCTGACTGGTCGATGCCCGTCACCTTGTGCTTCCAGCGGATGTCGATGTTCGGCAGCTCGAACGCGCGGTCGGCCAGGTAGCCTTCGACGTAGTACTGCTGCAGGTTGATGAACGCGGGGCGCGCATGCCCTTCCTCGGGCAGCAGGTCGAACGCGTACAGCTGCTCGTCCTGCAGGAACACCTTGCCGACGTGCCAGCTCACGCCCTTGTCGACGAAGCGCTCGCCGCAGCCGAGCCGGTCGAAGATCTCGAGCGTGCGCTTCGCGAAGCAGATCGCGCGCGAGCCGGTCGACAGCGTGTCGTCGTCGTCGAGCAGCACGACGGGTACGCCCTGCTGCGCCAGGTCGATCGCCGCCGCAAGGCCCACCGGGCCCGCGCCGACGACGATCACCGGGTGAACGGCGGTGTCCTGCGCGCGCGGACGGTATTCGAACTTCAGCGTCTGGTAATCGATGCTCATGGTCGCCATCCGCTCCTCAACCCTGCCGGGCGCCCGTCATCCCGCCCGTCACCTGCCGGTGCGCCGCTCTCCCGCGTGCAATTCCTGTCAACCGCCACGTCTCGCTCCTTGCTTCCTGTTGATTCGTAACGGCGCCGTCTCGCGGCGCCCGCATGCCGCATTTCTTGATCGGCGACAAATCCTGGATTTACGAATAGTAAAACCAATTACGAATAGTGAAATAAACGTAAACCCTAGGCGAAGCGTCGACGACGGGATAACCATATGAACGAAACGCCAAGCCGAGCTTGGCCGGCGCTGCTAATATCAAGCTACGAGGCGGCCCGTTCGGCCGCCGTTTTTCCTTCTTACGCCGATGATTCCGCCCACCATTCCCGAGCTGGTCGCCCGTGCCGGGCAACTGCCGTATCTACGGGATCACCTCGCGCTCGCCGATGGCGGCACTGCAAGCGCGAACCTGCCCGAGCGCACGCTCGGCAGCGCCTACGAACCGATCTACGACGTGACGATGCCCGGTGCGCCGCAATCGACGTCGTTCGCCGACACGATCGAGCGCTACGGCGACGAGCTCGGTTTCCAGGCCGTCACGCTGGTGACGGGGACGCCGCACGATCCGGTCGACTCTGCCGTCGATGACCAGACGCTCGTCGCGATCGACCGCCTGTCGCGCGCGCTGCATGCGATCAATTTCTTTGGCGCGCAGCGCCATGGGCTGCTGTTCCTGCGCGTGCACGAACGGCTGCTGAAGAGCGTGAAGTACGACCACGGCAAGCATTTCTCGACGGTGCTGCAGCGCTTCGGGCTGCCGACCGAGCGGATCGTGATCGAGCTGCCGGCGGTCGCGGTCGCACACAAGACCTTCCTCGGCTACCTGACGCGCAGCTACCAGCATCACGGCTTCAAGGTCGCGGACAAGCTGCCCGACCCGGGACGCATCCTCGCGGTCGAATCGGAGATGGCGCGCCCGGACTACATCAAGATGGATGCGGGCATCGCGTTGCGCGACGGGATGGTCAAGGCGCTCGTCGCGTATGCGCAGCGCGTGCGAATTCCGCTGATCTTCGACGGCGTCGTCGACGAAACGCAGTGCGAGCTGCTGCGCCAGCACGACGTGCGGTTCATGCAGGGGCCCGTGTTTGCGAAGGTCGTGACGGCCTGAGCCTGAGTGGATAAAGGATTCCGCACACGCGGGGCGCCGCGTGCCGACTGTGGAATACCGGTGATGTGACGGGGATCGGGCCGCCTGGCTTGCCCCGTCGCCCGATGTCCGGCGGGTGGTTGCCGGCCTCGTGGAAAGAGCGGCTTCGCGGGCGCGCACGCGCCTCGATGTCGGTGTCGGTGTCGGTGTCGGTGTCGGTGTCGGCGGTTATCTACCGCTTACGCCCTTCCGCCATCGTCATACTTGGGCAGATCGTCGCCGATCTCGATGCCCGGGAAGCGATCTCCATACCAGACATGCCAGGCCGGACGCAGCTGCGACGGCTCGTCGAGCGTCGCGGAATTGATCTCGACCGTCTTGGGGGCATCGATGAGCCGGTATTCGAGCTGCGCACCACAACGGCCGCAGAAACGCCGCTCGCCCCACGCGCTCGACGCATAGACCGTCGGCTCACCTTGCAGGTATTCGAACGCGTCGATCGGCACCGATGCCGACGCGACGACCGCCGCGCCTGTCGTGCGCTGGCAGAGCCGGCAGTGGCAAAAACCGGCGTCGGTCGGAACATGGACGATCCGGTACCGGATCGCGCCGCATGCGCATCCGCCTTCCATCGCTTCTGCGTGAGACATGGCAACCCTCTGCGTCGGTGAGCTGGCGAACGATCATGCGCGCGGTTCGCCGGTGGCACAACCGGCCGCGGCCGTGTCGCGCTCGTGCGTTTTCACCCGAGCCGGTGACGGCCCCCTACCGCTCGCGCGCTTCGCTCAGGCCGTCTGCCCGAGCCGCTGCGCGAGCGCCTTCAGCTTCGGCCCGACCTGCGTACGGAACACACCCTCGTCCATCGACGATGCGGGGCCGCTGCAGCTCAGGATCAGCCAGCGCCCCTCGCGCGGCTCGCGAAACGGTACGGCCGCCGCGTTGACGTCCATGTGCCACGCCCGGAACGAATAACAGCAGCCGCCCGCCGAGAACTCGGCCACCGCCTGCTGCGCGGCGGCGACGAGCGCGTCGGCGTCGGCCGCGCCGCCGGCCGCGCGATGCAGTTCCGCATAGAGCGCGCGGCGCACGTCCTCCGGTTGCACGGCCAGGTACGCACGCCCCATCGAGCTCGTCAGCATCGACAGCCGCGAACCGGGCGCGAGCCCGAGCGTCAGCGCCGTCTCGCTGCGGATCGTCTCCAGATAGATCATGTCGAGCCCGTCGCGGCAGCCGAGCGACACGGCCGCGCCGATGTCGCGTGCGAGCGCCTGCATGTGCGGCCGCGCGAGGTCGATCGTCCCCGAGCCCGACAGCAGCGCGTAGCCGAGCGACAGCACGCCGGCGTCGAGCGCATACTTTCCGAGCGTCTCGTCATAGCGCAGGTAGCCGAGCACGGTCAGCGTGTAGGCGAGCCGGTTCACGGTTGCCTTCGGCAGCCCGGTGCGCTCCGCGAAATCGCGGTTGCCGAGCATCGTCTCCCCGGGCCGGAATGCGCGCAACAGGTCGAGCCCGCGCGCGAGCGCGACGACGAACTTGCGTTCGTCGATCGTGGTTTCGTCGATGGTTGAAAGTGTCATCTGGTGCTACACTGGGTTCGATTTGCAAAACATTGTTCCGCACAGCGGAACTTCCGTCAAGCAAACTCTCAGGCATGGAACCCGGCTGAATCAGGGACCGACCGCAAAGCATGGGACTCGGGAAAGCGTTGGAGTGCCGACTCGGGCCGACCGCAAAGCATGGGACCCGAGTAAGCGCTGAAGTGCCGACTCGGACCGGCCGCAAAGCATGGGGCCCGAGTAAGCGCTGAAGTGCTCACTCGGGTCGACCGCAAAGCATGGGACCCGAGTAAGCGCTAAAGCGCTAACTCGGGTCGACAGGAGATGAGACGATGAGTGCTGCAACTTTTCATTGGGACGATCCGCTGCTGCTCAACCAGCAACTGACCGAAGAAGAGCGGATGGTGCGCGATGCCGCGCAGGCGTACGCGCAGGACAAGCTCGCACCGCGCGTGACCGAAGCGTTCCGCCACGAGCGCACCGACGCCGAAATCTTCCGGGAGATGGGCGAAGTCGGCCTGCTCGGCCCGACGATTCCCGAGGAATACGGCGGCCCCGGCCTCAATTACGTAAGCTACGGCCTGATCGCCCGCGAAGTCGAGCGCGTCGACTCGGGCTACCGGTCGATGATGTCCGTGCAGTCGTCGCTCGTGATGGTCCCGATCTACGAATTCGGCTCCGACGCGCAGAAGCAGAAATACCTGCCGAAGCTCGCCACCGGCGAATGGATCGGCTGCTTCGGGCTGACCGAACCGAACCACGGCTCCGATCCGGGCAGCATGGTCACCCGCGCGAAGAAAGTGCCCGGCGGCTACTCGCTGTCCGGCGCGAAGATGTGGATCACGAACTCGCCGATCGCCGACGTGTTCGTCGTATGGGCGAAGCTCGAAGAGAACGGCAAGGACGCGATCCGCGGCTTCATCCTCGAGAAAGGCTGGAAGGGCCTGTCGGCACCGGCGATCCACGGCAAGGTCGGGCTGCGCGCATCGATCACCGGCGAGATCGTCCTCGACGAAGTGTTCGTTCCGGAAGAGAACCTGATGCCGAACGTGAGCGGCCTGCGCGGCCCGTTCACATGCCTGAACTCGGCGCGCTACGGGATCGCATGGGGCGCACTCGGTGCCGCCGAATCCTGCTGGCACACCGCGCGCCAGTACGTGCTCGATCGCCAGCAGTTCGGCCGGCCGCTCGCCGCGAACCAGCTGATCCAGAAGAAGCTCGCCGACATGCAGACCGAAATCACACTCGGCCTGCAAGGCGTGCTGCGCCTCGGCCGGATGAAGGACGAAGGCACGGCGGCTGTCGAGATCACGTCGATCATGAAGCGCAATTCGTGCGGCAAGTCGCTCGACATCGCGCGGCTCGCGCGCGACATGCTCGGCGGCAACGGTATCTCCGACGAATTCGGCGTCGCACGCCACCTCGTGAATCTCGAAGTGGTCAACACGTACGAAGGCACGCACGACATCCACGCGCTGATCCTCGGCCGCGCGCAGACCGGCATCCAGGCCTTCTTCTGATCGTCCGGATGCGGAAAGCGCGGCCGCCACGCCGCGCGCGCGTTCGCGCAAAAGACACGGCCCGCCCGGCATGACTGCCGGGCGGGCCGTTTTTCATCTGATCCGTGCACCGGGCCGCCGGCCCGGTATCGCGTTGATGTGCAGCCGTTGCTTACTTGTTCGGCTGCGGCGTGAGGCGCAGATACGGACGCACCGCGTTGAAGCCCTTCGGGAAGCGCTTCTTCAGCTCTTCCGGATCCTGCAGCGACGGCACGATCACGACGTCGTCGCCATCCTTCCAGTTGCCGGGCGTCGCGACCTTGTAGTTGTCGGTCAGTTGCAGCGAGTCGATTACGCGCAGCACTTCGTCGAAGTTGCGCCCCGTGCTGGCCGGGTACGTGATGGTCAGTCGCACCTTCTTGTTCGGGTCGATCACGAACAGCGAACGCACCGTCAGCGTTTCGTTCGCGTTCGGGTGGATCATGTCGTACAGCTGCGAAACCTTGCGGTCCGCATCGGCGATGATCGGGAAACCGACGACCGTCGACTGCGTTTCGTTGATGTCGTTGATCCAGCCCTTGTGCGATTCGACGCCGTCGACCGACAGCGCGATCACTTTGACGTTGCGCTTCTCGAATTCGCCCTTCAGCTTCGAGGTCAGCCCGAGTTCGGTCGTGCACACCGGCGTGTAGTCGGCCGGATGGGAGAACAGGACACCCCAGCCGTCGCCCAGCCACTCGTGAAACTTGATCGGGCCCAGGCTCGATTCCTGCTCGAAATCCGGTGCGATGTCGCCAAGACGCAGACTCATGATGTTCCCTCCTCGAACGATGCTGGTTGAAACCGCGCCCGGATCGGCGCGGGAAAGTCTGTCAG
The DNA here is from genome assembly GCF_000012945.1 of Burkholderia lata. Lineage (NCBI taxonomy): Bacteria > Pseudomonadati > Pseudomonadota > Betaproteobacteria > Burkholderiales > Burkholderiaceae > Burkholderia > Burkholderia lata. Next base: position 817,548 of record NC_007510.1, on the reverse strand, counting down.
CTTACGGGAAGCAATGGGGCGTGCGAACGATTATTCCGTTTGATATTCATACTTTTTTGTCATTTTTGCCCGGTGTCGGTGCGGGACGGGCGGCCATGCGGGAAACTTTTCACCCCGTCTGGCGCTCTGTTGATGATTACAAGTCGTTTACCATGCGGTCTTGCACGGCCGTCGTGTGTCTTCCCGGCTCGCCAGCAGGCAGGCGTTTCGCTACGATGTGAACCTGCAGCATGACAGCACGAAGGGAGTTGCAATGTCGGAAATCAACAAGGAGAAACTGATGTCGGATATCAAAACCGTTCTCTCGGACGCCGAAGACCTGCTCAAGCAAGCTGCGAGCAGCACGGGCGACCGTGCGGCCGAGCTGCGCGAGAAAGCCATGTCGCGCCTGAAGCAGGCCAAGGAAAAGGCAGCCGACGTCCAGGTCGTGGTGGTCGAGAAAGGCAAGAAGGCCGCACGCGCGACCGACGACTACGTGCACGAGCATCCGTGGACGTCGATCGGCGTCGCTGCTGGCGTCGGCGTGCTGATCGGCCTGCTGATCAACCGCAAGTAACGCGCTCTGCGCCGTTTCGTCCCGTTGGCCGCGTCGCGCGGCCTGCGGGCGTCGAAGCCAGCTGGCGGTTTCCGCCGGCCGGCTTTGTCCTAGCTGCACACTGCACGCGCACGCACCTCACCCATGACGACAGACACCACCTCGCAGCCGTCCGGCCAAGGACCGCTGCGCCGCCTCGTCGGCTCCGCGATCGGACTTCTGCAAACGCGCCTCGAACTGGTGGGCATCGAGCTTGCCGAGGAGAAGGAGCGCCTGATGGGCGTGCTGTTCCTCGGGCTCGCCGCGATGATGCTCGCGACGATGGCACTCATCAGCCTGACCGTACTCATCGCGATCGCGTTCTGGGATACCTATCGCTGGCAGTCGCTCGCGGCGATCACCGCGCTGTATGCCGCGGGCGGGATCGCATGCGCACTGAAGGCCCGCTCGGGCCTGCGCGATGCGCCGACCGTATTCGAGGCGACGCTCGCCGAACTCGAGAAAGACCGCGAACTGTTCCGCGGCAAGCCGTGAACGCAGTCGCGCTCACCCCTCCCACCTACTTCGCCGACGCGCCATGAGCCAGAACATCACGGGCAATTCACCCCGCTCCCATTCGTCGCGATCGAACTGGAGCGCGTCGCAGCATCGCGCACTCCGCAAGGAACTGCTGATCCTGCGATCCGAAGTCGAGCGGCTCGAACTCGCGGAAGCCGCCGGCGAAATGCGCCAGGCCGTCACGCGCTTCAGCTGGCTCAAGGTGTTCGTCCCCGGCCTGTCCAGCAACAAGTTCAGCCAGTCTGCCAAGAATCTGAACACGAGCCTCGGCCAGCTCGTCAACCAGTATCCGATGCTGAGCTCGCTCGCATCGCTCGTGCTCGCCAAACCCGTTCGCTCGCTGCTGCGCGCGAGTGCGGGGCCCGCGCTGAAGTGGGGCACCCTCGGTTTCGCGGCATGGGAGGTCTACCGGATCTGGAAGCAGTCCCGCGACGAGCGCGGGCTCGACTCGCACGACGACTGACCGTCGGCATCCTGCGCGCACGGCCAAGCGCCGTGGCGCGCCCTCCCGCCGAACTCAACGCACACCCCAGCACGCCGCGACCTGTCCATCGGCGCCATCACTCCGCACATTGCCTTTCGTCCCGTCCGAACGCAGCGTGAATGCACCGCACGCATCGTCGTGCATCGGGCCCGTGTCGAGCGGGATTGCCTCCAGTGCATAACTCACCGGCGAATCGTCGCCCTCCGGCCGCCTGAGCGCCAATCGATAGATCGCGCGCCCGTCCGGCGGCGCTTGCGTGAGCGCCATCGGCAATGCCGAAGGCGGCCCACCGTCCAGTGTTTCGAGATATTGAGCCGCTCGGTACAACGCGGCGACCGCCGACGCGCGATGAACGCGCACGACATGCTCGCGATACGACGGGATGCCCCATCCGGCCAGCACCGCGACGATCGCGAGTACGATCATCAGTTCGATCAGCGTGAATCCCGCCGAGCGGTACACAAACGTGCGACCGATCATCGAAGCACCGTCGCGACGCGACGCCAGTGCAGGGCGACGATGTGTCCGTCGCGGATCGCGACCTGATGCTGCAGCCAGACGGCGCTCGATGCATGCGTACCGACGCCACGCGCGGTGACGACGTACGCACGGCCACCGGTCGGCCCTGCCCCGCGCCACGCTTCGATCAGACATCGAGGCGGTTGCGCAGCCATCGGCCATCCGGCAATCGGCGCGAACGCTTCGGCGGCCGCCAGCGCCGGCATGCGCCGCCACGCGTCAGGCTCCGCGTGCGACGCGCCTTCGCTCACGTACGGCGCCGCGCCCCGGCGCAATCGCGCGGTGCACGCGGCCAGCGCGGCATCGGCTGCGTGGAACGCGACCAGCCGATCGGACAACATTCGCGTGCGGCGCGATTCCGTCAGTGCGGCTTCGAACCACGTGCCTGTCAGCGCCGCAACCGCCGCGCCAACCGCGATCACTGCGGGCAATGCAAGGCCCGCTTCGCGACGCCAATCATGGCTGGCTGACCGCGAGCGTATGTGCGGCGCTCGCTGGCTCGTTGCCGGGGTTTCCGCACCTGCCGCAAGCCACGGCACGTGGCCGTTTGTCGCCATACGCTCGTGCGTGTTGCGTAACGCGACGCGTCGCGACCTCCCCCGCGCGTACCGCCCCACTCCGTTCATCGCAGCACCTCGCGTTCATCCGCTGCATCGCGCCACGTATCCTCGGATGCGCGCGCTGAATTCCTCAATGCGACGATGCGATCGAGCGTCAGACGCGCGCGGCCGTCTTGCGCAACGACAGTGCGGCCGTCGCAGTCGACATGCCGCACCGGCTCGCCCGCCGGTTCGCCGCGCGCCCGCACGCAGACGTGCACGGCCACGACGTCGCGCCAGTCGTCGCCGCGCAATGCATCGGCATCGACGAACTGCGTGCCACCGCGGCGAAGATAGCGCATCCGCAACTGATCGATTCCCGACACGACCGGCTGCGGCGTGCCCGGACGGCCGTTTCCTTCGCAATACAGTTCGGGCTCGCCCGTCGACGGACTGGTGTGCACATCGAAGCGGTTCTCCACCGGCGCACGTTCCCCGGACACGCCGACACCCTGCCCGAGGCAATCCGATACCTGACCGCTAACGGTGAGCCACGTCGACACCGCATCGCCAACGTAGCCGATCAGCAACGCGTCCGACACACCGCGCACGGGCTCGCACCGTACCTGCGCGCCCTCGCCTCTCACACGTGCCATCGAACAGCCGAACACGGGGGGCAACGACCACACGCCTTCCCCATCGAGCGGCCGGAATCCGGCCATCTGGATCTGCTGGCCGATCAGCATCAGTGCGGTGCCAGCAGCATCGCGCATCCGGAACCCGTCGTCCGCGCGCCGCTGTGCGACGCGCTGCGCGTGGTACAGCGCACCGGCCGCCGCGAGCACGAGCAGACCGACGGTCATCGCAATCAACACTTCAAGCAGCGTATGCGCACGCATGCGGCGATCAGCGTTCATCGGCGTCAGCCTCCCGATACGGAATCCGGACGCACGACGGCGGCTGCGTCGACCTGCCCGCCGCTTCGCATCGCGGCCCGGTAGCTGCCTGGCCGCCCCGCCAGCCGACAACCGCGTAGCGGACGCCATCCGGCCCGTCACCTTTCGTCATCGTGCCGCCGGGCAGCGACGCTGCGACCCGCGCCGCGAGGCCATCGTCGGCTTCCGCGGCTACGTGCAAGCGCTCGATACGCGCATCGGCCAGCCACAGCGCGCGTTCACGCCAGATCGTCGCGCGCTGCGTACGCGCCATCGCAAGCTGACTGCCCGCCACGGCCAGCATCACGGTCGCGAGTAGCGCGATGGCCAGCATCGCTTCGATCAGCGACGTGCCGCGCACTGCGTTGCGCATGGCACTCATGCCGCGTCGCAGCGGCCGGTCACAATCCGCGCCCGTCCGCCTGCCGCGATCCGCACGCAACGCGATGCATGCGCGTCGTCAGCCCCCGGCACATCGCGTCGCGGACGCAATTCGAAACGGCGGATGCCACCGATTGCCTGACCGACCGGCGGCGCGAACGCGAGATCGTGCGCGGCACCCGCGACGGCCACGTCGACATCGCGCGGATACCGCCGCAGCACGCGTGACTGCCCGTCGACCTGCCCGCTGACGATCCAGTCGCACGACCATTCGGCCGGATCGCACCGTTCGCCGGCGCGCAGACAGGTGCCGGCGCTCCCGGCCCGGCACAGCGTGACGCGCACGCCGAGACGCGTCGCCTCGGTACGTGCAAACGACAGCGCACCGAGCAACGCGCGCGACCGTGCATCCACACGTTCGCGCATGCGCCACTGGTCGAACGCGGGCGCCGCATAGAGCGCGAGCCCGGCCGCCAGCGAGATGGCAACCATCAGCTCGACGAGCGTGAACCCGCCCGAGCGTCGCAACATGTTTTTCAGGGGGTGAGCGTGCAGTCCCATCGCAGTCGTCCTTCGCCAAGGTGATGCGACGACTGTAGCGGCGCGTGCGAACGCGCACCATTTGCCGAATGGCCGACTGGCGGCATGCGATCGCGACCGACACAATCGGCGCGAACTGACCCAACGGAGAAGACGATGAACGGACGCAGCGCGTCAGCGCTTACGCGGAGTCTTGGCGGGAGAGGCGCGACGGAACTCTTCGATCACGTCGGCAAATTCGGAAACGTCCTCGAACCGGCGATACACCGATGCGAAGCGGACATAAGCGATCGTATCGAGGCCGCGCAACTCGTTCATCACGAGCTCGCCGAGCTTCTCGCTACGCACTTCGCGCTCGCCTGTCGCGAGCAGTTGATATTCGATGCGGGCGACCGCCGCGTCGATTGCGTCGGCAGCAACCGGCCGCTTGCGCAGCGCGAGTTGCATGCTGGCGACGATCTTGCGACGGTCGAATTCCGTGCGGCTGCCGTCCTTCTTCACGACGAACGGCAGGGACAGCTCGACCCGCTCGTACGTCGTGAAGCGCTTGTCGCAAGCCGAGCAGCGACGGCGCCGCCGGATCGCGGCGCCATCTTCGGACACGCGCGAGTCCACGACCTGCGTGTCGTCATGCCGGCAGAACGGGCAGCGCATCGTCGATCAGCGATAGACCGGGAAACGCTTGGTCAGCTCGGCGACCTGCGCGCGCACGCGCTCGATCGTCGCTGCATCTTCCGGGTTGTCCAGCACGTCCGCGATCAGGTTACCCACCTGTTCCGCTTCCGCCGGACCGAAGCCGCGCGTCGTCATTGCCGGCGAACCCAGGCGCACACCGCTCGTCACGAACGGCTTTTCCGGATCGTTCGGGATCGCGTTCTTGTTCACCGTGATGTGCGCCGCGCCCAGCGCTGCTTCCGCCGCCTTGCCCGTGATGTGCTTCGCACGCAGGTCCACCAGCATCACGTGGCTTTCCGTACGGCCCGACACGATCCGCAGGCCACGCTTCACCAGCGTTTCAGCCAGCACGCGGGCGTTCTCGACCACCTTCTCCTGGTACGCCTTGAATTCCGGCGACAGCGCTTCCTTGAACGCCACGGCCTTGCCCGCGATCACGTGCATCAGCGGGCCGCCCTGGATCCCCGGGAAGATCGCCGAGTTGATCGGCTTCTCGTACTCGGCCTTCATCAGGATCACGCCGCCGCGCGGGCCGCGCAGGCTCTTGTGCGTCGTCGTCGTCACGAAGTCCGCGTGCGGCACCGGGTTCGGGTACACGCCCGCTGCGATCAGGCCTGCGTAGTGGGCCATGTCGACCATCAGGTACGCGCCGACCGACTTCGCGATCTTCGCCAGACGCTCGAAATCGATCTTCAGCGAGAACGCAGACGCGCCCGCGACGATCAGCTTCGGCTTGTGTTCCTGCGCGAGCTGCTCGGCCGCTTCGTAGTCGATGTCTTCGTTTTCGTTCAGGCCGTAGCTCACCACGTTGAACCACTTGCCCGACATGTTCACGGGCGAGCCGTGCGTCAGGTGGCCGCCGTGCGCGAGGCTCATGCCCATGATCGTGTCGCCCGGCTTGAGCATCGCGAAGAACACGCCCTGGTTCGCCTGCGAACCCGAGTTCGGCTGCACGTTCGCCGCTTCCGCGCCGAACAGCTGCTTCACGCGGTCGATCGCCAGCTGCTCAACGACGTCCACGTATTCGCAGCCGCCGTAGTAGCGCTTGCCCGGATACCCTTCCGCGTACTTGTTCGTGAGTTGCGAACCCTGCGCAGCCATCACGGCCGGGCTCGTGTAGTTTTCCGACGCGATCAGCTCGATGTGATCTTCCTGGCGGCGGTTTTCCTGCTCGATCGCGGCAAAGATTTCGGGATCGACGTTCGCAATGGTGCTTTGGGCTCTGTCAAACATACGGTTTCCGTTAAGTGTGTACAGGTTGACCGGAGCGGCCGAGTACGGTGCGCTGCTGGCGGGACCAGCTCGACGTGGCGGAAGAATCCGTATGACGCGAGGCGGGACAGCCACCGGCGATGCACGCGACGGCGCACAACGGCTGCCCAGGCGAACGGCAAAAACGGCGCCCCGCGCTTCACGGTGGGATGCTCCACCTTGAACCCGAAGGGTTCTATCGCCAGTCACGCGGGGGTGATGAGCGCGTTAGTGTATTGGATGCGTCATGAATAGGCAACCGCACGGCGGTGCGCTGGAAGCAATTGGGGCCAGACTCTACGCGCCCGTGCGGGAACGCTTTGCCGCCTTGCCGCGGTGCGGCAATCTCAGTAGGCTTGCGGGATACCACTCGCTATTTTGTTATCGACCAGGAGCAGCAATGATCGTGTTCGTCACAGGCGCGTCCGCCGGCTTCGGCGCCGCCATCGCCCGTGCCTTCGTCAAGGGAGGCCACCGCGTCGTCGCGACCGCGCGCCGCAAGGATCGCCTCGATGCGCTCGCCGCCGAACTCGGCGATTCCCTTCTGCCGCTCGAGCTCGACGTCCGCGATCGCGCGGCCGTCGAGGCCGTGCCGGCCGCCCTTCCCGCCGAATTCGCGGCGCTCGACGTGCTCGTCAACAACGCCGGCCTCGCGCTCGGCGTCGAGCCGGCCCAAAAGGCCAGCCTCGACGAATGGCACACGATGATCGACACGAACTGCACGGGCCTCGTCACGGTCACGCACGCGCTGCTGCCCGGCATGATCGATCGCGGCCGCGGTCACGTCTTCAATATCGGCTCGGTCGCGGGTTCGTACCCTTATGCGGGCGGCAACGTCTACGGCGCGACCAAGGCTTTCGTCAGACAATTCAGCCTGAACCTGCGCGCCGACCTGCTCGGCACGCCGCTGCGCGTCACCGACATCGAGCCTGGCCTGTGCGGCGGCACCGAATTCTCGAACATCCGCTATCGCGGCGACGACGCCAAAGCGGCGAACGTCTACAACAATGTCCAGCCGCTGATGCCCGAGGACATCGCCGACACGATCTACTGGATCGCGACGCGTCCGGCGCATGTGAACGTCAACACGATCGAGCTGATGCCGATCGCGCAAGCCCCGGGCGGCCCGACCGTCCACCGCGGCTGAAGCCACGCGGGCCGGCCCCTTCCGGGCCGGCCCGCAGTGTGCTACGGCATACTACATTCCGTTACGAATCGGTTACGAATCAGGCTCCTGCCTTCCGGTAGAATGCGCGCCATGACCCAGCCTACCCGCTCCCCGGAAGCGCCCTCCGGCTTCATCTGGCCGGTGCGCGTGTACTACGAGGATACCGACGCAGGCGGCATCGTCTTCTATGCCAACTACCTGAAGTTCTTCGAACGCGCCCGCACCGAGTGGCTGCGCGCTTGCGGCATCGACCAGCGTCAGCTCGCCGACGACACCGACGCGATCTTCGTCGTCCGCAGCACGTCGCTCGACTACCGCGCACCGGCGCGACTCGACGACACACTGGCGATCACGAGCCGGCCCGGACGCATCGGCCGCGCATCGGTGGAATTCACGCAGGAAGCCTGGTGCGGAAACACGCTGCTCGTGGCCGGACACATCCGTCTCGGCTGCGTCGCCCGTACCGGCATCCGGCCCGCGGCCATCCCGCCGGCCGTGCTCGACGCGCTGCAGCGCGGGCCCGTCATCGACGACGGGCAGACTGCACTGTCAACGAAGCTCGCATGAGCCCCGTTTAGACAAAGCCTATGAACTTGCCTTTCTGATTCGATACTAAGCAAGGTTCGGCGTCAGGCATGGCCGGCGCGCCGCGCCACACGCATACCGGGCGCCCCCGAAGGGACGTTACTCAAACCTCTATGAACACTTCTCAAGACCTGTCGATCATTTCCCTCGTCCTCAACGCGAGCGTGCTGGCCCAGGCCGTGATGGGGCTGCTGTTGCTGCTGTCGCTGATGTCGTGGACCTTCATCTTCCGCAAGTGGTTTGCGATCCGCCGCGCACGCGTGCAGACCGAACGCTTCGAGAAGGATTTCTGGTCGGGCGGCGACCTGCAGGCGCTGTACCAGAGCGCAGCCAACAACCGCCACACGATCGGCGCGCTCGAACGCATCTTCGAATCAGGCATGCGCGAGTTCCTGAAGGCGAAGGAAAAGCGCATCAGCGATCCGGGCCTCGTGCTCGACGGTGCACGCCGCGCGATGCGCGCGTCGTTCCAGCGTGAGATGGACGTGCTCGAAGCGAACCTCGCGTTCCTCGCATCGGTCGGCTCGGTCAGCCCGTACATCGGTCTGTTCGGCACGGTCTGGGGGATCATGAACTCGTTCCGCGGCCTCGCGAACGTGCAGCAAGCCACGCTCGCGAACGTCGCACCGGGCATCGCCGAGGCGCTCGTCGCCACCGCGATCGGCCTGTTCGCCGCGATTCCGGCGGTGGTCGCGTACAACCGCTACGCGCACGACATCGACCGCCTCGCGATCCGTTTCGAGACCTTCATCGAAGAGTTCTCGAACATCCTGCAGCGTCAGGCCCAGTAAGGAGCGCGCCATGGCAGGAAGTCCCATCCGTTCCAGCATGCGCGGCGGCCGCTCGCGCCGCGCAATGGCCGACATCAACGTCGTGCCGTACATCGACGTGATGCTGGTGCTGCTCGTGATCTTCATGGTCACCGCACCGCTCGTCGCCCCGTCGATCATCAACCTGCCGACCGTCGGCAACGCCGCGCCGCAGGAGCAGACGCCGCCCGTCGTCGTCAACATCAAGGCCGACCGCACGATGAGCGTCAAGTACAAGGGCGACTCGGGCGCGACCCAGGAAGACACGATGACGAAGGCCGAGCTCGACAGCTTCATCGTCGCCCGGCAGGCTGACCATCCGGACCAGCCGGTCGTGATCGCGGCCGACAAGACCGTGCAGTACGATGCCGTCATGACCGTGATGTCCGATCTGAAGGCGCGCGGCGTCAAGCGCGTCGGCCTCCTCGTCAAATCGCAATGAACCGGCAGCAATCCACGCGCAGCTCCGCCTACCCGCCTCAGCCTCCCCGCGAGCGCGGCACCTGGCGCGCATTCGCGCTCGCCGCGCTGATGCACGTGCTGCTCGCGCTGTTTCTCTATCACGGCGTGCAGTGGCAGAACAGCACGCCGGCCGGCGCCGAAGCCGAGCTGTGGACCGAGGTGCCGGATGTCCCCGCGCCGCGGCCCGTCGTCACACCCACACCGCCCGTGAAGGTCGCGCCGCCCCCTCCCCCGGTGCGCGACGAGCAGGCCGACATCGCGCTGCAGCAGAAGAAGCGGCAGCAGGAAGCGGCCGCGCGTGAAGCGCTGCTCGAGCAGCAGCGCCGCGCGCAGCAACTGAAGGCCCAGCAGGAAGACGAAGCCCGGCGCGCGCAGCTCGCGGCGCAGCAGGCAGCCGCACTCGCCGCGCAGAAGGCCGCGGAACGCGACAAGCAGAAGCAGGCCGACAAGCTCAAGCAACAGCAGCTCGCCGAGCAGCAAAAGCTCGAACAGCAGAAACTTCAGCAGCAGAAACAGGCGCAGCTCGAAGCGCAGCAGGCGGCGAAGGCGAAGGCCGACGCGGCCGCGAAGGCAAAGGCGGAAGCCCAGGCCAAGGCGAAGGCCGAAGCCACGGCGCGCGCGAAGGCCAATGCGGCAGCGAACGCCAAGCTCGACCGCGAGCGCAGCGCACGCCTGGCACAGATGCAGGGCCTGTCCGGCGCCGGTGAAGGCGGCGGCGAAGGCCTCGCGAAAAGTGGCACGGGCACGGGCTCCGGCGGCAATGCCGCCACGCCCGGCTATGCCGACAAGGTGCGCCGCCGCGTCAAACCGAACATCGTTTGGGGCGGCGAGCGAGCAGGCCTGACCACCGTCGTCAAGATTCGGTGCACGCCGTCCGGTGACGTATTGAGCGCATCGGTTTCCCGCTCCAGCGGGAATTCGGGGTGGGATCAAGCCGTGGTCAATGCAATCCACGCATCGGTCCCGTTGCCGCCCGATTCTAACGGTCGTACCCCGTCGGACATTACGATTACCTTCAAGGCAGCGGAGTGAAAGGAAATGCGCTTACACTCCGGGCGTCGCTGTCGGACGGGAACGAATCGGGTATTTTTACTGTCTCTGCCGTTGCGCAGCGATCCAAGCCATACGGGAAGCAACAAGCATGAGTTTGATGACAAAGCTAGGTTTCAGGGCACTCGTGGCCTCGTGTCTGATTACGGCGGGCAGCGCCGCTAACGCCCAGGTCAACGTGCTGATCACCGGTGTCGGGTCGACCCAGTTCCCCATCGCCACCGCGAATTTCGCGAACGAGGCGAACCTGCCGCAGCAGGTCACGTCGATCGTGCGCGCCGACCTCGCCCGCAGTGGCAAATTCACCAACATCGACGCAGGCAGCACACCCGTGCCGGAGTCCGCATCGGTCGATCTCGGCGCATGGAAGGCCAAGGGCGCGAATGCGTTCGTCGCCGGCAGCGTAAACCGCGAGGCGAACGGCCAGTACAAGGTCAACTTCATCCTGTACGACACCGTGAAGCAGCAAAGCCTCGGCGGCCTGTCGCTGACGGCCACCGACACCACGCTGCGCACGGCCGGCCACAAGATCGCCGACTACATCTACCAGAAGCTTCTCGGCGTGCGCGGCGTGTTCGCCACGCGCCTGTCGTACGTGATCAAGACCGGTAACCGCTACCAGCTGCAGATTTCGGATTCGGACGGCCAGAACGCGCGTATCGCACTGTCGAGCACCGAGCCGATCATCTCGCCGTCCTGGTCGCCGAGCGGCACGAAGGTCGCGTACGTGTCGTTCGAGCGCAAGAAGCCGATCGTCTACATCCACGACCTGCCGACCGGCCGTCGCTACATCGTCTCCGACCAGAAGGGCAACAACAGCGCACCGGCGTGGTCGCCGGACAGCAACACGCTGGCCGTCGCGCTGTCGCTGACGGGCAATACGCAAATCTATACGGTCAACTCGACGGGCGGCGGCCTGCGCCGCCTCACGCAGAGCAGCTCGATCGACACCGAGCCGTTCTACTCGCCGGATGGCCACTGGATCTACTTCACGAGCGATCGCGGCGGCGCGCCGCAGATCTACCGGATGCCCGCACAGGGCGAAAGCGCCGGTGCTGCGCAGCGCGTGACTTTCACCGGCAGCTACAACACGAGTCCGCGCATCAGCCCGGACGGCAAGCTGCTTGCCTACATCTCCCGCACGGGCGGGGGCTTCAAGCTGTACGTTCAGGATCTGCAGTCTGGCGCGGCGAACGCCATCACGAATACGAATCGCGACGAATCGCCGAGCTTCGCGGCAAACGGCCAGTACCTTCTGTACGCTACCCAGTCGGGTGGTCGCAATGTTCTGGCAGCAGTGCCCTCCGACGGCAGCGCGCCGCCGCAAATCCTGTCCGTCCAGGGCGGCTCCGTACGTGAGCCGTCGTGGGGGCCCTTCATGCAATGACCACAAGGAGAGTAAACATGATGTCGAATAAAGCTCGTCTGGCCCTGGCCGTGATGATGATCAGCGCGCTCGCAGCGTGCAAGTCGGGCGTGAAGCTCGACGACAAGGCAAACAACGCGGGTGCAGTCAGCACGCAACCGAGCGCCGACAACGTCGCGCAAGTGAACGTCGATCCGCTGAACGACCCGAACAGCCCGCTCGCGAAGCGCAGCATCTACTTCGACTTCGACAGCTATTCGGTGAAGGACGAGTACCAGCCGCTGATGCAGCAGCACGCTCAGTACCTGAAGAGCCACCCGCAGCGCCACGTGCTGATCCAGGGCAACACCGACGAACGCGGCACGAGCGAGTACAACCTCGCGCTGGGCCAGAAGCGTGCGGAAGCCGTCCGTCGTGCGATGGCACTGCTCGGCGTGAACGATTCGCAAATGGAAGCCGTGAGCCTCGGCAAGGAAAAGCCGCAGGCAGCGGGTCACGACGAAGCATCGTGGGCGCAGAACCGTCGCGCCGACCTCGTCTACCAACAGTAAGTAACGGAAGAATCGCCGTATGACGCACCGTGTATCCCTGCTGCGCGTTGCCGCAGCATTCTGCGTCGCCGGCGCGGCGTGGTCGGCCGCGCCGGCGCACGCCGGCGTGTTCGACGACAACGAAGCGCGCCGCGCCGTGCTCGATCTGCGCAGCAAAACCGACAACCTGGCGAGCCAGTTGTCGGCCGCCCAGCGTACGATCCTCGATCAATCCGGCCGTCTCGACCAGCTGAACCAGCAGGTCGCGACGCTGCGCGGCGAGAACGAGGACCTGACGAACCGGCTGACGACGCTCGAGCGGCAGCAGAAGGAGTACTACCAGGATCTCGACACGCGGCTCAAGAAGTTCGAGCCGCAGCAGGCGACGATCGATGGTGTCGAAGGCACCGTGCAGCCGGGTGAAACGGATGCGCTCAGTGCGGCGCAGCAGCAGTTCCGCAACGGCAACTTCAAGGCGGCGGCGGCTTCGTTCCGCGCGTTCATCGCGAAGTATCCGCAGAGCCCCTACCAGCCGACCGCGCAGTACTGGTATGGCAACGCGCAATACGCGCTGCGCGACTACCGCGGTTCGACTGCAACGTGGCAAGGGATCGTCAGCAAGTTCCCGCAGCATCCGCGCGCAGCCGACGCCCTCGTGGCAATCGGCACGAACCAGCTCGAGCAAGGCCAGAAGGCGGCCGCGAAAAAGACGTTCGAGCAGGTCGTTTCGCAGTATGCCGGGTCGAACGCTGCGCAGACCGCGCAGGGCAAGCTCGAGACGATCAAATAATTATCGCGGCGGGTTGTTGACAGCCTGGCAATCCGCCGCTATAATTTTTTGCTCTTTGGGTCGCTTGCCAAGTTGTTGAAGCAACGGGCCAACAGAACAGGTTTCAAGAACGTGGGGTGGTAACTCAGTTGGTTAGAGTATCTGACTTTTAATCAGAGAGTCGAGGGTTCGAGTCCCTCCCACCCTACCAACTATCTTTGATAGTGCAAATTAAAGCCTCCCAAGCGGAGGCTTTTTTGCGTCTGTCGCATCCGTGTCGCGCGCGGCATCCCGGTGATGTCCGCAACCCACCCAGCCGCACCCTCCCGACTCCGCTACCGGACAGCGCACGCAATGCCCCGCCCGCGCATCAGCGCACGCTCACGTCGCGCAGCACGCCACCATATCCCGCGTACAGATTGCCGTCAGGCAGTAACTGCCGTTGCGCGAGCTGCCGATGCACGACCGGCAGGTTATGGAACGGCATCCGCGCGAACAGGTGATGTTCGATATGAAAATGAATCGCGTGCGGGCCGAACAGGAACGTCTGCCACGAACGCCGGGCGATCGTCCGCGCGTTGCGGCTCTGGTCGGCACATGCCGGCAGCCCCGCATGTTCGAAGATCGCGCGCACCTGCCCGGCGAGCGGCAGCAGCGTGACGGACGGCACGATCCACAACGTCACGTACAGCAGCGGATGTCCGGCCCATGCGAGCGCGCCGAACAGCACACCGTTGCCGGCCAGCATCGACGCGACTTCCCACGCGGCATACGCACGCGATTTCCCGACTTTCGGCAGCGCATGCGCTAACTCGCCGCGTGCGAGCTTCACGACACTCGTCACGTAGCCGATCCCGCATGCGTACGCGAGCAGGCGGCCGATCAGCCGCCCGCGCGTCACCGGATAGTCATGCACGCCGAACAGCAGCGCGACGGGATCGTCCGCCTCCATCGGTGCGCGATGGTGCTTCAGATGGCCTGCCCGATACGTACGCAGCGACAGCCACAGCGGGCCGGCCGCGAACAGTTGGCCCAGCGCGTCGTTGACACGCCGGTTCCGCGCCAGCAGCCCGTGCGCGCCTTCGTGCATCATGACCGCGAGCGCAAGCTGGCTGCGCGCGATCACGATCGCGGCCAACGCGTACACGAGCGGATGCGGAAACGCGATCGCAACCGCGAACGCGGCGGCAATCATCAGCCAGTCGCCCGCCAGCGCCGCGCCAACGCGCGACGCGCTCACGCGAAACAACGCGGGATCGGGCACGAACCGCGCAAGCTCCGCATTCGGTCCTGCGTGGTGATCATGGGCATCCGTCACGCGAGCCTCCCGCGCAGCGCACGCCGCTCGACCCACAGCGCACTGACCATCGCGAGCGCCACGCCGCCCAGCACATCGGCCACCGTATGCTGCTTGAGCGTCAGCGTCGACGTGCAGATCAGCAGGCCGACCGCCACTGTCACGAGCCGTCGCCGGTCCGCCAGCATCCGGCAGGCAAGACACGTCACCGCGACATGCAGGCTTGGAAAACCGTTGGCCGCGAGATCGAGCTGCCACATGCGCGCGAGACGGTGGCGCACGAACGCATTGCCGATATCCGCGACGTCGGGCCGCGGCACGGCTTCCGGAAACAGCAGGAAGCACACGACACCGAGCACGAACGCGATCAGCACGGCCTCCTTGAACGCGGCGAACGCGGGCGGTCGCGCATACGCGGCAAGCGCGATCACGAACGGAAAGAAGCCGACATAGACGAACCACGACCACGCGATGAACGGAATCCGCGCATCGATCGACGTGGCAAACACATAGCGCGGCGTGACACTGCGCTCCAGCAGAAAGAAGATCGCGAGACCGGCTGCCATGCCGAGCGTCGCGGCCAGCATCTGCCGGATATCGGGCCGGCGATCGTCACGAAACGACAGCGAATTCATCGTGGTGCCGGCGCCTCGCATCGCGGATCCGTATCGGCCGCCTGCGCACGCGGACGCAGCGCGAGGAGGCGCGACGTCCATGCGTCGACGCGCGCACGCGCCTGCTCGCGGCCAGCGATCGTTCCTGCCTGCGTTCCAGGATGGCGCATCAGTTCGGCTGCAGCCTGCCCGACTTCCCGCCGGAACGCGGCCGCATCGCCGCGCCACGTGACGACGCGATGCACGAGTTGCAGCCGCGCGGCGCGCTCGGCGTTGCTCGCCTGCTCGGGCTGATCGGACTGCACGAGCAGGATCGGGCGTCGATATACGCGAGCGATCGACAGCGCAGCCATGCCGGGTGCCGACACGATCAGCGGTGCATGGGCGGCGCGCGTCACCCAGTCGGCGTCGACACCGGCCCAGCCATCGTGCCCGGCATAGCCCTCCCCCACACGGTGTGTGGCGAGCCCTGCGTCGCGCATGCCGGCCGACAACGCATCGGCGAGCGCGATATCACGGAAGTGCGGGTTCAGATAGACGGCTGCTGAAGCCGGTTCCGAAGCCGGCCGCTCGGCGACGATCGGCACCGGTGTCGGCAGCCGGTAATGCGTGCACGATCGCCGGACTTCATCGGCGGCATCGTACGCAAAATCGTGCTCGATGCAGCACCGCGCCGAATCGATCTGCCAGTCGACGATCCGCGCAAAAGCACGCGCCAGTGCGCGCGGCAGCCGCGCATCGAAATTCGCGGTCAACGCGCGGCGCAGGCTTCCGCCATATACATGAACGACGCGGCGCCGCCAGCCAGGCATCGCGCCCATGAACAGCAGCGCCGGATGAAACGAGTCGTTGATCACGAGATCGGCATCGCGGACGATCACACGCAGTCGCACGATGTCGCGCAGCATGCGCGTCGGCCTGAACACGTAGTGCGCGACATTCCGATCGGTCGCGTCGCGCAGCATGTTCTGCCGTTCGTCGAACTGCACCGCGTAGTGACGGGACAGCACGGCTGCGTCGATGTCGAACGCAGCCAGGAACGCCTGCCCCGCATCGGACGTCGTCAGCACGTCGACCTGTGCGCCCGCCGCACGCAGCGCGTGCACGAGCAGTTGTGCGCGCATCAGGTGGCCGCGTGCGTCGGCCGTCGCGAGATAGACGATGCGCGGCATCATGCGCGCGGACGAAGCGACTGGAACCAGCCCGCCGCAACCATCGCCAGCGCGCCCGTCACGCCGAACCCGGCTTCGATCGCGCGGATCTCGTCGAGCAACGCAGCGAGATGCACGGCCTCGGACGGCGCAACGAGACGACGCAGTGTGTCCGAGCAGAGCCTCACATGCCGCGTCTCGTCGGCAAGCACGCGCGCGAGCAGCGGGTACAACGGATGGGCATCGCCGATCGTTTCGCAGTGACGTGCAAGCACGCGCATCGCCATCTGTTCCGCGCACAGGCCCGTCGCATAGGCCGGCACGAGCACGCCTTGCGAGAAATGCGGCGCATGGCGCTGCGCGAGCCGGCGCCATCGCATGATCTTGCGCCGGCTCAGCCAGTCGGGCTCATGCGGCACAGTCGACGGCGCGACGCCGCGTTCGCGCAGCGCATCGGCAAACGCGGCCGCGTGACGACGCTCGTCCGCGAGATGCTGCTCGATCCGCGGCGCAAGCCAGTCCGGCGGTTGTCCGGTCCAGTCCTCGTGCAACGCGCACTCGGTCGCTTCCTCGCCGATCAGGTACATGCGCAGCACCCAGCGCTCGCCATGTGTGCTGCGATGAAGCTGCCGGATCGCCGCGCGCTTGATGCGATCGACGAGGTACGCGCGCACCCGCGCCGCCCCGCGCGGCACGGGCGCATCGAGACAGTCGAAGCGCGCATCGTGCGCCGCATGCGGCGACGCCGGCAGGTCGCCAGCCGCGGTCATGCCGGCACACCCCGGACGGACGCGGATTTCGTCGCGGACGCCGCAGCGGCGGCCGGATCGCGACGCCATCCGAGGATCAGGCCGATGAAGCTTTCCTGCATGAACGCGTGCGCGGATGCGGTCGCGCCCGCAAATGCTTCCTCGCGGCCGTTGACGCGCAGATATCCGTTGCCGTCACGCGCGCCGAATTCGATCCGGTCGTTCTTCCTGAAGCCGCGCGCACGCATGTCCTTCACGAGCGCGCTGCCGTCGAGGCCGAACAGGAACAACTCGCGCTGGGCGACCCACACCGGAATGTGATTGCTCAGTGCATCGAAACGAATCGTCCACGTGCCGGATGCGAGTGCGCGATCGACGTCGGCATCGTGCGGCGCGTTCGACGTAAAGCTCGCACGCGCGACCGACTTCGTCAGGCCGCCGACGCCGAGCGCGATCGTGATGTCGTCCGCGGACGGCTGCTTCGGATCGGTCGCGCTCACTTTCACGAGGTGCCGCGCGAGCCGCGAGGCAAGCGACGGATGCGCGAACAGCGCCAGCGTTTCGTCCGGCGTGAGCACGTCGCGCTCGCCTTCCCCCTCCTTCACGCGCACACGATACGGATCGATCCGGACCTCGGTGAACGTGCCGCGCACGGGCGCGTGGACGTACACGTCGCGGTCCCATTTCGCGCCGTCGCGACGCAGCAGCACGTGCACGCTCAGCGGCACGCGCCGGCCGTCGCCGTCGACACCCGTGCCCTGCAGGAGCACGTCGCCGAGCACGTCCTTCGTGCGGCGCGCCGCATCGCTCGAGAAGACGATCGCGTGCGCATCGGTATCGATGCTCGCGTGAACGTCCGGCGCATCGAGCGCGACGCGATTGCAGTCCGCGGAGGCCGCGTTTGCGAACGGGCAGCCGCTTTGCGATGCGAAGTGGTAGATCCCGCGCCCCGCATGATCGACCGGCGCGGCATGGGCGCCGGCGCTGGCGGCAAACAGGGCGAGGCAGGCAACACGGGTGGCGAGAGAGGACATGGTCGTTGTCGGGATGGATGCAGGGTGTCGGTGTGTCATGGCCGCGCACGATGCGCGGCGCCGGTTCAATGACGGTGATAGGACAGCGCTTCGAGATCGCGCCGGGCCGATGCACGCCCGGCGAGACCGAAACCGCGCGCGAGTGCACCGAGCGTATCCACGGCGGACGCCGCGATCGTGACGC
Organism: Burkholderia lata; assembly: GCF_000012945.1. Lineage (NCBI taxonomy): Bacteria > Pseudomonadati > Pseudomonadota > Betaproteobacteria > Burkholderiales > Burkholderiaceae > Burkholderia > Burkholderia lata. Next base: position 799,363 of record NC_007510.1, on the reverse strand, counting down.
CGATGGCCGCGAGATAGCGGGCGGCGCCAAGCGGCGGCAACTGCTGGCGATTCAGCGCGCGCAGGCTGTAGCCGAGCCGCATCGCCATCACGCAGAACGGGCCGAGCGGGCCGCTGCGGCCGAGCCACTGCCAGCCGCGCGGCAGGTACGCGTTCACGAGATACGGTGTCAGGCCGACGCTGTCCTCGCCGCGCATCCAGCGCAGCTTCAGCGATTCGCGTTGCGTGTCCGGCAGCCGATGTTCGGTGTGGGCGGCCGGTGCGAACTCGACGGCCACGCCGGCTGCCTGCATCCGCAGCCCCATCACCTGGCAATGCGCGCGATAGACGCCGTCGAGCGGCTCGTAGCGGAATTGCGCGAACACCTCGCGCCGGAACGCGACGTTGTTCGCGTAGAAGTTGCGCGTCGCGCCGTCGCGCAGCGGGCTCGGGAAATACATGAAATCGATCGACGTCAGCGCGATGCCGAGCACGTTCGGCGCATAGCTGGTGCGCCCCGCCACCGCGACGGGCGCATCACCGGCTTCGCGCGCGAACGGTGCGAGCAGGTGCTCGAGCCAGTCGTCGGTCGGCCGGCAATCGGCATCGCCGAACACGACGATGTCGCAGCGGGCCGCGTCGACGCGATCGAACCCGTCGTTCTTCGCATCGTAGTAGCCGGTGCTCGCGCCGATCTCGACGAAGTCGATCGGGCGGCCGGCCAGCGCAGCGATCTCCGCGCACGCATCGGCCGGCAGCCCGTCGTGCGTGATGATCCATTGTGCGAGCGCCGCGGGCGGCACGGTCTGCTTCGACAGCGCCGATACGAGGCGCTTCAGGCTGTCGACGGCCTGCGCGAGCCCTGCGCCGCCGCGCAGGTTGTTCGTCTCCAGCACGAGCGCGGCCTGCGCCGCCACGGCACGGGCAGCCGCGCGGGTGTGCCGCGTGGTTTCTGTGAAGTCTGGCATCCGGAATATCTCCATCGTCATGCACACCGGCATGGATGAAACGAATGGGCGGAGCGCCCGCGGCGCATCGGCGAATGCGGGTCGCCCGCGACCGTCGTCGCAAAACGGGCGGCCTGGATGGCGCCCGCTTCGCGTGCCGTCACTCCTGGACGGACGGCGCCGATTCGGCGTCGGTATAGCGCGGCTTCGCGTTCTGCAGGTCGCGCGTGTTCTTCTGCACGGCCACCGCGCCGAACAGCGCGAGCACGAACGACATCGCGTAGAAGCCCTTCTCGCTCAGTTGCAGTGTCGCGTTGAAGAGGCCGACGACCAGCAGCGCGATCGACAGCAGCAGCGCGATCCAGCTGAGGCCGTAGTAGATGCCGGTGACGGGAATGCCTTCCGCGCGGTCGCGGACGCTTTTCTGCAGCGAGATTGCCGCATAGAGACCGAACACCAGCACGGTGAAGTAGTAGCCCTTCTCGTTGAGCTGCATGCCGGCGTTCCAGAGACCGATCAGGAATGCCGCGAAACCGGCGAGCAGCGCGGCCCACGACGCGGCCACGAACGCGAACGACGGCTGCTGGATGGTGGTCTGGTTCATTGCTTTGCCCTCTCTTTCTTCTTGTTCGAAATCGTTTTCGTTGAACTGCGTTTCGCGCATGGTAGCAGCTTTGGTGCGCGGCAAGACGCCGCGCTTGCAGTCTTACAATTCGCGCTGCGCCCGCCGCCAGCGCCCCGGCGTCGTGCCGAGCACCGCGCGAAACGCCTTGCCGAAGGCGGCCTCGGACTGGTAACCGACCGCCTGGCCGATCTCCGCCTGCCCGCGCTGCGTGTCCAGCAGCAGCGCGCACGCGTGCATCATCCGGATCTGCGCGACGAACGCGCCGACGCTCATCCCGGCCCGCTCGCGGAAATGCCGCGCGTACGTCGCGCGCGACATCGCGGAGGCGTCGCCGAGCGACTCGACCGTCCACGGTTTTTCCGGCGCCTGCAGCACGGCCTGGACCGACGGGCCGAGCCGCGCGTCGGCCGCCAGCGCCAGCCAGCCGGACGGTACGCGTGCACCGCGACCGTATGCCCGCAATGCGTACGCGAGCAGCGCCTGGCCGAGCGCGTTCACGATCGCGCCGGCGCCCGGCTGCCCGTTCGATGCCTCGGTGCGCAGCACGCTCGTCAGCAGTTGCAGCGGCGCGAACCCCGACGCCTCGCGCAACCCGACATGCAGCACATGCGGCAGCGTGCGCATCAGCAGTTCGCCCGCGCCGCGCGCATAGACGAACCGTCCGCACAGCAGGTCCACGCTCGCGCCACCCGGTTCGGCCGGATCGAGGTTCGACTTGACCGGCAGCACCGCGCCGCCGCCGGCGCCCTGTTCGCGCAACGCCGCAACCGGCCGCGACCGGCCGGCCCCTGCGTCGAGCAGATCGTGCGCGCCACCTGCGGGCAGCAGCACGAAATCGCCTTCGGCGAGTTGCAGCGTGCGCCCGTCCGCGGTACGCAGCCGGCAGGTTCCGGCCAGCACCAGGTGAAACGCCGCCTCGCCGGACGGCAGCGGGTCGTGCGGCATCGCGAACGGCCCGTCGAGCAGGCAGCGCACGTCGAGTTCGACATGGCTGCGGCCCAGCGACAGGAGTTGACTCAACGCATCCATGAGACGATCGCGCTAAAAATTGACACTCTAGCGTATCGAAACCCTCAGCGCGAACGATCAGAATAGCCCTGCATCGCCCGAGATCGCGGCGCCCGCCGCCTTCCTCACCCCTACTCGAAAGGACGCATCATGCTGAACTGGAACGAATACCGGAAGGAACTCTCGACGCGCATCGGCGAGATCGCCAAGCTGTCGCCCGATACGCTGGCCGGCTACAAGGCGCTGTCGGGCGCCGGTGCCAAGACGGGCCATCTCGACGCGAAGACGCGCGAACTGATCGCGCTCGCGGTCGCCGTCACGACGCGCTGCGACGGCTGTATCGCCGTGCACACCGCGGAAGCGGCCAAGCATGGCGCGACCAAAGAGGAAGTGGCGGAAGCGCTCGGCGTGGCAATTGCACTGAACGCGGGTGCGGCGCTTGTCTATTCGGCACGCGTGATGGACGCGCTCGGCGAGTGAGCTTGACGGCCGCGGCGCTGCCGTCAGGTGGCGGCGCCCGGCCGCATTGGCCGCATTGGCCGCATGGCCGCCCGGTTGCGCGTCGCGCATCCGGGCCGGCAACCGATGTATGAAGATTGGCCAGCGTACCTGCCCGATTGACCGGCCGCGTGCGCTCAGGCACGGATGCGCCGCGAAGTCGGCTACCATGCTGAACGATCCATCGTGAAGGAGCGCTCCATGTGCCGCTGGCTCGCTTATACGGGTAATCCGATTCATCTCGAAACCGTACTGTTCCGCGCGAAGCATTCGCTGATCGACCAGAGCCTGCATTCGGAGCTGGGAGCGACGACCACCAACGGCGACGGCTTCGGCATCGGCTGGTACGGGCGCCCCGAAGAACTCCCGTTCCGCTACCGCTCCGTGCATCCCGCGTGGAACGACCGCAACCTGCGCGAAGCCGCGCGCGCGATCCGTTCGCGGATGTTCATCGCGCATATCCGCGCGGCCACCGACACCCCCGTGCAGGAAACCAACTGCCACCCGTTCCGCCACGGCCGCTGGCTGTTCGCGCACAACGGGCTGATCCGCGACTTTCACAAGCTGCGCCGCGACCTGACGATGAAGGTCGATCCCGCGCTGTTCCCGACGCTCGAAGGCTCGACCGACTCCGAATTGATGTTTCGCCTCGCGCTGACCTACGGCCTCGAGCAGACGCCGCTGCCGGCGCTCGAGCGGATGGTCGGCGTGGTCGAGGAAACCGCCGCGCGGCATCGCGTGGCCGACCCGCTCAACATGACGATCTGCGCGACGGACGGCGAACGGATCATCGCGGTGCGCTATTCGAGCGAACGGCAGTCACGTTCGCTGTTCCACAGCACGTCGTTCAAGCACCTGCACGAGCTGTATCCGCACAACCCGCGCATCGCCGAAGCCGGCGACGACGCGTTCATGGTCGTGTCCGAGCCGCTCGTCGACTTGCGGGGTGCGTGGGAGGAAGTACCGGAAAGCATGGCGATCGTCGCGCACGGCGCCGATGTGCAGCAGCGGCCGTTCAGCCCGCGGCACAAGTAACGCAACGGGCTGTCATTCGCGCCGTCAGACGCGGCGAGAAAGCCGCATCCGGATCGAATCGAGTTCGGCCGGTAGCCGGCGCGAACGGGCACGCGGCCGCGGCAGCGCGGTGAATCCGAGCCGTTCGTACAGCACGCGGGCCCGCACGTTGCGGGTCAGCACGTCGAGCACGACGTCGCGACTGCCGTCGCCGGGCAATGCGCCGGTGTCCAGCGCATCGCGAAACAGTGCGCTGAAGATCCCCGTGCCGCGCTGCCGCTCGTCGGTTGCGCAATGCGCGACGAGGATCTGCGAGCGCTTCGGCGCCGGAATTTCCGTTTCGAGGATCAGCCCGCGCAACAACTGGCCAATCGTGCGGCGCACGCCGAAGCAACGCGCCAGTGCCCACACGACATGCACGTCGTCGAACATCGTCTGCTGCCCGTCGTGAATCGCCATCACGGCGAGCACGGCGCCGTCGTCGGCGACCGCGACACGATGCCGGCGCCACGAGAAGCGCCCGTGACGCGACCGGAACGCCTGCTGCAGGAAGGCGATGCAGCGTGCGTCGCTTTCGCCGAGAAAGAACCCGAATTCGGCCACGCCGGACGCAAACACAAGCGGTGCACACGCTGCCGCGTCGCCCGCATCGGCCGAGCGAAACCGCACGCGCTCACCGGCGCGCGGAACCGCTTGCGCGAACGCGCCGGCCAGCGTCATGCGCTGCGCCCCGCGAGACGCGACAACACGGCGACCGTCCGGCTGATCTGCTCCGGCTCGTGCGTCGAGCAGATGAAGAAGCGCAGGCGCGCCGCCTTTTCCTCGACGGCCGGATAGAAGATCGGCTGCACGTTGATCCCTTCGTCGAACATCGCATTGGCCCATTGCGCGGCCTTCAGCGAGCTCCCCGTGATCACCGGCACGACCGCGAACCCGGCGCTCGTGCCCGTATTCAGCCCCGCGGCACGCGCCTCGGTCAGGAACTGCCGCCCGCGCGCCTGCAGTTGCGCAACGCGCTGCGGCTCGGCCTGCAGGCGCTCGAGCGCAGCCAGCGATGCTTCGGCGAGCGTCGGCGCGAGCCCGACGCTGTACAGGAAGCCCGGCGCCAGATGGCGCAGCATGTCGACCAGCGGCTGACAGCCGGCGATGAAACCGCCACAACCGGCCAGCGTCTTGCTCATCGTGCCCATCCACATGTCGACCTGGTCGGGCGCGACACCGCAGTGCTCGCGGATACCCTTGCCGGTCGCGCCGAGCACGCCGAGCGAATGCGCCTCGTCGACCAGCAGGAAGGCACCGTGGCGCGTCTTCACGTCGACGAAGCGCTGCAGGTCGGGGAAATCGCCGTCCATGCTGTACAGCCCTTCGATCGCGATCAGCACGTGCCGGTATTCGCGGCGCACGCGCGACAGCAGTTCGTCGAGCGCCTGCCAGTCGTTGTGCGCGAAGCTCAGCCGCTTCGCGCCGCTCAGTTGCGCACCCTGCACGATGCTGTTGTGCGCGAGCGAATCGTGGACGACCAGATCCCCGGGGCCGAACAGCGCGCCGATCACGGTCACGTTCGTCGCATGGCCGCTCACGAACGCGACACAGTCGTCGGTCTCGTAGAACGCGGCCAGCGCGCGCTCGAGGTCGCGCTGCACCGGGCGCTCGCCCGCGACCATCCGGCTCGCGGAAGCCGACGTGCCGTAGCGGTCGATCGCGGCTTTCGCGCGTGACGACACGGCCGGATCGCCGGCCAGGCCGAGGTAGTTGTAGTTCGCGAAGTTCAGGTACTCGCGGCCGCCGATCTGCGTCGTCGCACCGGCCACGCCGTCGTGCACACGGAAAAACGGCGAGTCGACCCGCAGCTTCTCGCCCATCTCGCGCATGATCCGGACCTGCTGATACTGCGGCATCGATTCGAAGCGGCTGCGCGCCGATGCGGTCTGCGCGGCCAGCGTGCCCGGCACGCCCGGTGCCGCGGCAGCATCAGTTGCGCGCTCCAGTTGCCGTTTCAGCGCTTTCGCCGCCAGTTGCTGGCGAAGATGCTCTCCCAGTGCCATTGCTTCCTTCGCTGTATCTCGAAAAGACGCTATGTTACGCCGCGCGTCATGAAAAAGCGTGGTGTCACGCGTCGGGAAACTCGGCCCACTGCCACGCATCCGGTTCGGCCAGCAGCGCGTCCACCAGCCGGAAATTCATCTCGTGGCTCGGCCGCAGCGCGCTCACGCGCGCCAGCAGCGGCGCGCCGGCCAGCGCCAGATCGCCGACCAGGTCGAGCACGCGATGCCGGACGAACTCTTCCGGCAGCCGCATCCCGCCCAGCACGCGATTGCCGACGATGGACGCGGTGCACGACGGCCGCGCGCCGCGCAGGATCGGCACCCCGCGCAGGTAACCGGCGACGATCGCGGGTACCGCCCACTTCACGCGGCCGTACGAGCGCGACGGCGCGATTTCGGTCGCAAATGCGGCCGGCGTCAGCGCACCGTCCCAGTGCATGTCGCCGAAGCCGCGCAGGTCGTTGCGCACGCTCAGTTCGTAACGCGGCGCCGGTTCGATCCGCATTTCGCGCCGCTGGTCGCCCTCGCCGTCCGTGACGACGACGGGCCGCAGCACGCGGATGAAGCGTTTCGGCGCATCGAGCGCGACCCGGCCGCACGCGCGGATGGCATCCACCCAAGGCGCAGCGCTGCCATCGAGAATCGGCACTTCCTCGGCATCGATCTCGACGATCGCATGATCGATCTCGCACGCGAGCAGCGATGCGAGCAGATGCTCGATCGTGCGAACGCCGACGCCGTCGGCGTTGCGCAGCATCGTGCACAGCGGCTGCGCGCGGCGCAGCGCGGGATCGACCGGCAGCGTCGCGAGCGTGCGCCCCTGCGCGACGCGACGGAACGCGATCCCCGTCACACCCTCTTCCGGACGCACGGGCAGGATCCGCACGCCCACCCGGCGCCCCGTGTGCAGCCCGTGACCGTCGATCGCCAGCGGACGTGCCAGCGTGCCCTGACTCGTTGCCCAGCCGGACGGCGCGCTCATCGCGCGACCTCCAGCGTCGGCGACGCCTGGCCCGCGACGGGCGCCTGCCGCGTATCGAGCATCGCACGCGCTTCGCCGTCGATCGCATGCTTCGCCGCGAGCGCCGCGACGGCTTCCTGAGCGGCATCCGTCGCGGAACCGGCGTCCGCATCGGTCGATGCGCCGATCGAATCGACGATACGTCCGGCCAGCGTCGTCACCGACGCGCCCTCGGCTATTGCCATCACCGACAGCTTGACCTCGAACGCTTCCTCGACCGCGAGGCCGAGTTCCATTCCCATCAGCGAATCCATGCCCATGTCGAGCACCGACTTGTCGAGCGCGATGCGATCCGGCGTCATGTGCAGGATCCGCGCGATCTGCCCCTGCAGTGTCCGGGCAACCAGCGCGATCGCTTCGTCACGCGGCAACGCCAGCACTTCTTCCCGCAGTTGCGTGCCGCCGTCGCGCGCATCACCGCCCTTCGCATGCGATTGCAGCAACGAATACCGGCGCGCCTTCGCGGCCGGCATCCCGCGTGCCACGGCATGCCAGTCGAGCCGGACCACGGCTTCGCCGGCCGCGCCCGCCACCAGTGCGCGCTCGAGCGCGACCATCGCCTCGTCGGACGTGATCGACGCACCGCCGATCCGCGACTGCAACGCCTCGCGCGTATCCGCGTGACGCGCGAGGAAGCCGACATCCTCCAGCGGCCCCCAGGCCATGAACGTGCCCGGCAATCCCGCCGCGCGACGATGTTCGACGAGTGCCTCGAGGAAACTGTTGGCCGCGACGTAGTTCGATTGCCCCGGATTGCCGAGATAGGTTGTCGCCGACGAATAGACCACGAACAGGTCGAGCGGCAACGCGCGCGTCGCGCGATGCAGGTTCCACGCGCCGGCCACCTTCGGTGCGAGCACCGCGGCCATGCGCGCATCGTCCAGATTGCGCACGAGGCCGTCGTCGATCGACATCGCCGAATGCAGCACGCCCTTGAGCGGGCTGTCGCGCCGGACGATCGCGTCGATCATCGCATCGACCGCCGCTGCGTCGGTCACATCGCACGACACAACATCGACAGTGACGCCGAGCGTCTTGTGCCAGTGTTCGACTTCCTCGCGTGCAGCAGCAGCGAGGTCGCCGGAACGGCTCGCCAGTGTCAGCCGGCGTGCGCCGCGCTCGACCATCCAGCGCGCGCTCGCGAAACCGAGCCCGCCCGTGCCGCCGACCACCAGGTACGTGCCATGCGGATCGAGTGCGAGCGAGCCCGCGCGCGCGACGCCGCGCGTCGGAGCCGGCGTGCCGGACGGATAGGTCACGAGCACTTTGCCGATCTGCCGCGCCTGCTGCATGTAGCGGAACGCATCCTCCGCCCGTTCGGCGGGAAACGCGCGATACGGCAGCGGATGCAGCACGCCTGCCTCGAACAGCGCCATCACTTCGCCGAACAGGCGCGCGGTCAGCTCCGGCAGCGCCCCCATCAACTGGTCGGCGTCGATACCGAAATAGCTGATGTTGTTGCGGAACGGCCGCAGCCCGATATGGCTGTTTTCGTAGAAATCCCGCTTGCCAAGCTCGAGGAAACGACCGAACGGCCGCAGCGTATCGATGCTGCGCACCATCGCTTCGCCGGCGAGCGAATTCAGCACGATGTCGATGCCCTGGCCGCCCGTCAGCGCACGAATCTCGTCCGCGAACGCGAGGCTGCGAGAATCGAGCACATGGTCCGCACCGAGCAGGCGCACGAACTCTCGCTTCTCGTCGCTGCCGGCCGTCGCGAACACTTCCGCGCCGAAGTGGCGCGCAAGCTGGATCGCGGCGATCCCGACACCACCCGCGCCGCCGTGCACGAGCACGCGCTCGCCGCGACGCAGACGCGCGAGTTCGACAAGCGCGTAATACGCGGTGAAGAACGTGGTCGGCACGGTCGCCGCTTCCTCGAACGACAGCCGCTCGGGTTTCAGTGCAATCGCTTGCGCGCGCGTCCTGACGCGCGTCGCGAACGACGCCGGCGCAAAGCCGAGCATCGCATCGCCCGGCGCGAATTCCGTCACGGCGTTGCCCACCCGTACGACGCGGCCGGACAGTTCCATGCCGATCGTCGCGCCCGCGAAGCCGGTCTCGACCGCCTCGTCGGACAAGAGCCCCATCGCATACATCACGTCGCGGAAATTGAGGCCGGTCGCAACCGGCTCGATCTCCACCTCATCGTCACCCAGCGGGCTTTCCGGCAACGCGAACCATTCGAGATTGCGCAACGAGCCCGGTGCGTCGAACGCGAGCACGGCCGCACACGCGATCGCGCCATCATCGCGGGCCGCAGCCTGCGTGGCGGTCAGCATGCGCGGCACCTGCCGCCCGTGTGCGCCCAGGACGACCTCTTCCTCGACCGCTGCGCCGGTCAGCTCGTGAATCAGCGCGTCGGGGATCCGGTCCGCCGCTCGATCGACGTCGATCAGGCGGCACGCGAGTTCGGGATGCTCGTTCGCCAGCACGCGACCGAGGCCCCACAGCGTGGCCTGTTCCGGATGCGCATTCGCGGTCCCGGCGAATGGCGCGCCGCCGCGCGTGACGACGGTCAGCCGCGTGGCCGCGTTCGGCTGCGCACCGAGCGCGCGAACGAGTGCCGCAAGAGCGATCACGCCGTTACGCTGCGCGTCCATCAGGCCATCGCCCGTCGCCGATTCGGCGAGCGGCGTTTCCGGCGCGCAGAAGACGACATGCGCCGGCCGTCCGGCCGGCAACGACGCAATCGCGTCGGCCGCGTGCGTGACGTCGACGATGTCGGCCGGATAGCCCGCGCGCGCCAGTGCATCGGCCAGTCGCCCGCCGAAACTGCCGGCGGCATCTGGTGCGTGCATCACGAGCCATTGCTCGCTGCGCGCAAGCGTATCGAGATCGCTCGGATCCTCGCCGCGTTGCGCGACAACGGCGCTCGCGGGGTTGCGCGCGATGACGAACGTCGGCGTGCCGTCCAGATCGAGCGATTGCTCGACGTGCCGCACGACATCGACGAAGCCCGCGCCTTCGAGTGCGGCATCGAGATCCGCCGGTGTCAGCGGCACGGGCGCATCGGCTTCCGTCGACGAAGCCTGTGCGCCGGATACGATGTCGGAGAAACGGCCGCGACGCGACTCGGCCAGCAGCAGCAGTCCGCCCGGCGCCAGCCATGACCGCATTGCATTCAACGCGTCGGCCACATCGTGACGGCCGCTCAACGCGCGGTTCGCGACGATCAGGTCGTAAGGGCCGGCTTCGTCGGCCGCCAGCGACAGCCGCTCGCCCGACTGCAGCGCAACCGTGCGCACCGCCGCTTCCGCATCCGCGTCGAACCCGGCCAGTTGGCCTGCGGTCGCGGCGATCGCGTGATCGCAACGTGCGGCCGCGAGATGCATGCCGAGCGTCTGCAGCACGTCGCCGTCCGTCGCACCCAGTTCGAGCACGCGCAACCGGCGTGCCGGTTGCCATGCGTCGACCGCCTGCTCGACACTCACGGCCAGCAACGCATGCACGTGCTGCCACGTCGGCGACGCGGCAAGGAGTTGTTCCACCAGGCTGTGCCCGGTCGGCGACAGCAAGCGGGCGCCGTCCTTCGTGCCGTTCAGCACCTCCGGCAACGCCGCGCCGCAATGCGCGAGCAGCGTCAGCTCGGCCACGTGCCCCGGCGATTCGGCCAGCAACCCGCGCCACAGCTCGTCGAGCGGCGGCAACGCTGCGCACGCCGCGTCGTCGCGCACGAGCAGCCCGCCATCGCGATGAGCGAGACCGTCCTCGACCAGCATGTCGGCAAGACGCGTGGCCAACGCCGCACGCCCGGCCGCCGGCTGCCACGTACCGGCGAATGCGCCGAGCGCATCGAACGCGCGGAGCGCGTAGAGGCTCGCCAGCACATCGAGCAACGGCAGGATTTCGGTCAGATGCTGCGTCCGGCGGCCGTCGTGCCCGGCCGCATCAAGCCGCGCGGCAGCATGCGCGAGCAACGCGTCGGGGGCCGGCAAACCGGCCGCATTGACGTCGCCGGGCAGCGGCACTTCCTCAAGGCGGTAGACGAAGCGCGCGGGCAGGTTCTGCCGACGGCCGACGAGATCGACGCGCCGGAACCGGCATGCGCCGAGCCGCGCGACGATCGCGCCGCGTGCGTCGAGGAATTCGAAATGCGCGACGATCGAATGCGGGCTGTGACGGTCGATCCGCACCAGCACCCGCTCGACCGTGTCGCCGCGCAGATAGTCGACCCGGCCGATCTGCACGGGCACGTAGGCCGGATGCTCGCCTTCGCGCGCGTGCGCCGCAAGCAATGCGAACAGCGGATGAAACCCGCTGTCCATCAGCGCCGGATGCAGCAAATAGGCGGACAACGCCCGTGCGTCGCCGCATATGGCCGGCGCGGCAATGTCGGCCAGCGCCGCGCCGTCATCCACGGCGACCCGCACGGTGCGGACCCAGCGGAATGCCGGCCCGTAGCTGAGGCCGATGGCTGCCGTGTTTGCATATAGCGTGGCGCCGTCGGCTGCGGGCAACGCGAGCAGGCGATCGAGCACGCCGGACGGCACGATGCTCGCATCGCCGAGCGTGTTGCCGCTTTCCAGCATTCGCCCCGTCACGTTCAGCGTCCACGCGCCGTCGGACATCCGGTCGCGCGTCTCGATCGTGAAGGTCGCGGTACGCGGTTCGATCACGAGCCGGAACAGCTTCGCCTGCTGCGGCTGGAATACCACCGGCGTGCGGATTTCGACGTTTTCGAGCGCAGCATCCGGCGTATCGAAGAAGGTGCGTGCAGCGGCGAGCGCCATTTCCACGTACCCGGCCCCCGGAAACGCCACGCCGCCGTCGACGACGTGATCGGCCAGCATCGGTAGCTTCGCCGGATCGAGCTGGTTTTCCCACGCGAATGCGTGCTCGTGCAGGCGATAGCCGAGCAGCGGATGCTCGCGGCGGCGATTGACCAGGCCGTAGCCTTCGATGGTCGGCGTCAACCAAAAGCGGTCGCGCTGCCAGGGATAGGACGGCAATGCAGCACGCGATTCGCCCGGCGCGAAGCGGCCGGGATCGACGTTCGCGCCGTGCGCGATCGCCGCGAGAATCGCTTGCTGCAGCATGGCCGCGCTGCCGTGATCGCGTTTGAGCGTCGGCAGCGCCGCGCCGGTCGCGCCGGCGGCCGCGAATGCCTGCTTCACGTATGTGCGCAGGATCGAATGCGGCGAGACCTCGACGAACAGCCGGACGCCCTGCTCGATCAGATGCGCGATGCCGTCGCCGAAGCGCACCGGCTCGCGAATGTTGCGCCACCAGTAGCGGGCATCGAGCTCGGTGCCGGCCAGCGCGCCGCCGGTCACGGTCGACACGAACGTGCCGTCGCCCGGCTGCGGCCGCAGGCTCGCCAGTTCGGCCAGCACGACCGTCTCGATGCGGTCCATGTGGCTGCTGTGGAACGCGTAGTCGAGATCCAGCATCTGGAAGAACTTGCCGCTGCCGCGCAACGCGGCCTCGAGTGCCTGCAAGCCCTGCAGTTCGCCCGCGAGCGTTACTGCATCGGGACTGTTGATGCCAGCGATCTCGACGCGACGCGCCAGCCCGTGGCGCGCGATCAGTTCGCGCGCCGCCGCGTCGCCGATACCGACGGCCGCCATCCGGCCACTGCCGCGCGTCATCGCCTGCGCGCGGCTGCGGATCTTGATCACGCGAACCGCGTCGGCGAGCGACAGCGCGCCCGTCACCCAAGCCGCGGCAATCTCGCCGACGCTATGGCCGATCGCCGCGTCGTAACGCATCCCGCGCGCGTCGATCACGCGAATCATGCCGACCTGGATCGCAAACAGCAGCGGCTGAGCGTTCTCCGTCGCGGCAAGCCACTCGGCACCTGCGCCGGCCAGCCATTCCGCGCTCGGGCCGCCGCGCATCACGTCGACGAGCGACGGGCTGCCGTCGGCGCACCACAGCGCGTCGACTTCGTCGAGCGCCGCGCGGAACACGGCGTTCTCCGCATAGAGTTCGTTGCCCATCCCGACCCACTGGCAGCCGTTGCCAGAGAAGACGAGCGCGGTGCGCACCGCGTCGGTGGGCGCTTGGCCAGTTGCCACGCATGCCGGCAACCCTTCCGCTGCCGGCTGAGCCAGTGCCGCCAGCGCCGCACGGCCTTCCGCCACGCCGGCCGGTGCAACGATTGCGCGATGCTCCAGCCACTGGCGACGACGCGCGGCCGCAGCGGCAAGCGCCTGCCAGTCACCGCCGCTGTCGAGCATCGCCAGATAGCGGCCCGCGAGCGCGCCGAGCGCATTTGCACTGCGCGCGGTCAGGACGAGCGGAGACAGTTGCGCTTGCGTCGGCTCGTGCTCGGGCACGACCGTCGACGCCTCGTTTGCAGCCGGCGCCTCCGTCAGCACGACGTGTGCGTTCGTTCCGCCGAAGCCGAACGAGTTGACGCCGACCGTCAGCGGCGCGTCGCCTGCGTCGAGCGGCATGTAGCGATCGACGACGCGCAGACGCCCGCCGTCGAAATCGATGCCTGGATTGGGCGTAACGAAGTGCAGCGAGCGCGGTACCGCGCGATGCTTCAGGCACAGCACGGCCTTCAGCAGCCCGGCCATGCCGGATGCCGTTTCGAGATGGCCAATGTTGGTCTTGACCGAACCGATGAGCAGCGGACGATCCGCCGGGCGCTCGCCCGACACGACGTCGATCAGCGCACGCGCCTCGATCGGATCGCCGACCGCCGTGCCCGTGCCGTGCGCTTCGAGATACGCCAGCGACTGCGGATCGATACCCGCGCGCGCGTACACACTGCGCAGCAGCGACGCCTGTGCGGCCGCGCCCGGCACGCTGATGCCGCCCGGCGAATGGCCGACCGAATTCACGCCGGAGCCGGCGATCACCGCATGAATCGTATCGCCGTCGGCGAGCGCGCGATCGAGCGGCTTGAGCAGCACGAATGCACCGCCTTCCGAGCGAACATAGCCGTCGCCGGTCGCATCGAACGCGCGGCAACGGCCGCGCGGTGACAGCATCGACGCCTTGGAGAAACTGACGAAACCGAACGGGTGCAGCAGCAGGTTGACGCCGCCTGCGAGCGCCACGTCGGCTTCGCCGGATTGCAGTGCCTTGACAGCCTGGTGGAGCGCGACGAGCGACGACGAGCATGCCGTGTCGACGGACATGCTTGGGCCGCGCAGGTCGAACAGGTAGGACACGCGGTTCGACGCGATGCTCAGCGTATTGCCGGTCGCCGAATATGGATCGATTACATTCAGATCGTCCATGTTGCGGTTGCCGTAATCCATGCTGGCGGCACCGACGAAGACGCCGCAATTGCTGCCGCGCATGTCGGCCGGGCGCACGCCCGCGTCCTCGAATGCTTCCCATGCGAGTTCGAGCAGCAGGCGCTGCTGGGGGTCCATCTGGGCCGCTTCACGCGGGGAAATGCCGAAGAACGCGGCATCAAAGCCGGCGACGTTGTCGACGACGCCGGCCGAGAACGTGTAGCTCTTGCCCGGCTCGCGCTTAGACGGGTGCTGGTAGAAATCGGTGCCGAAGCGGTCGGCGGGGATTTCGGTTACTGCGTCGCGTTCGTCGCGCAGCAGTTGCCAGAAATCGCCAGGGTTGTTTGCGCCCCCGGGAAATCGACACGCTATCCCAATTATTGCAATCTTACTGTTCATCTTTTATGTCGCTTTCTCGGATGCGCACGGCTGTTCCGTGCGATTTCCGTCGTCTTGTACCACACTCAGCAGTGCCGTCCCCAGTTCCTCGGCTGCCAAGTCCCGGCATTCAGGGGTATCTACGCCGTAATTTCGCCAAATGAAGTAGTCGCTGTGCTGCGGAGAAACGCCTAGTTTCTCGAAAACATGGTGTAAAGCGGGAACGTGGTCGCCGTAAAAGCAAACGACTGTTTCACGATCGCTGGTGCGTAAATAATCTAGTAAGCGCCCGATCATCGCGTCTGCGTTTTCAATATGTCGCAGATATGCTGTCAGATCGCGCCAGGAGGCATCTTCGCCGAGAGTATGCCTTGAAGACGATTCACCAGGCAAAACCTGCTCGAGGTGCAGCGGCCCGTGGTTTTCCATCGTCATAGCAAATACGAACAGCGGCGTGTCGCGAGGCGCCTCCAGTTCGTTGATCACTGTGTCCAACACTGCCGCGTCCGCGATATACGGACCTGCTCGTGGAGCACCGCCAAAGGATGCGATGTCCAGGAATTGCTCAAATCCGAGCAAAGGGAAGACACGGCGCCTGCCAAAGAAATCGCCATAGTACGGATGGACCGCGACAGTTTTATAACCCTCCTGCCGAAACCAAGCGGCGATCGACCCACAAGCGCGCCGTACAAAAGCGTATGGGTAAAAGCGCGCGTAGCCAAGCTGACTCGAAGGTACGCCCGTCAGCACTGCGAACTCGGTCCGCATCGTATTTGCGCCCCAAGCAGGAACCGCAAGCGCGCCGTAACTGGCCGCCTCGCTGCATGCGCGATCAAAGTTCGCAAACAATGTGGGCACAACGCTCGGTGAAATGCGCGTTGCATCAAAAAACGATTCGCTCTGGATCACGATGACGTCGGGGCGCGTTGACCGCATACCAAACGCAAATGGACTCGCCTCAGTTGCACGCCTGAACGCGTCAAACGTCGCGGGACGCAGGCCATTCAGCAAATACGCAACAAACACGGTAAAAAAGCCATGGCGTTGCTGGTCAATGCCTGGATCAAGCGTCAGCGGCAGCGCCCTTGAATAGTGCCGTGTCAACACAAATGCGAAGCTAGCTGCGATCAACGACACGATTGCTGGGCGGGGAGCTACAGGCAGCTCCGCAAGATACCAGCCAACTACGGCCAGCAGGCCAACGCCAATTGCCGCTACTTTGCCAGCGCTCAGAAATGGCAGGTACAGACGCGGATGCGAAAACAGCTGACTAAAGAGACTGAGATCACTGAATACGAACGGCTCACGAAGCGACTCGTATTTTGCATTACTCACGAGCGCAACGAGTGCGACGACTGCAATAGCCATGGACGCCGAAAAAATTGGACGGGCAGTGACTAGCAGAAAGACTGACGTAAGAAAAACTACCGCCAATGAGTGAAGCAGATATGCACGCACCGGACGTCGTACTGCTCCGCGCGGAACAGCGAGGCGGTCCGGCAGAAACGAGATCCCTGCCGCAAATGCACACGCGAAACCAAACTCGACGATCACGAAGGATCTTCCTCGGACGGCAGATACGACAACCGGTCCAGGATTGCATCCGCAAGCGCGATAGGCAGCAGCGGCAGCAAACGCATACCGAACGCAAGCAACCCCGGAAATGCGATCTCCGCTCGGCCAGCTCCAAGCTTGCGGCGGATATAGGAAGCTGCCTGGTCAGCACTCCACATGAATAATTTATCTCCAGGGAACACATCGCTCATTGCAGTCTTGACGAAGCCGGGCAAGATCACGGCGATGCGAATACCATCGCGCCTCAGAAGTGGACGCACTGAATCAGCGTACGCCTTGATTGCGGATTTGCTCGCGCAATAGGCTGGCGAAATCGCCATACCGCGCAGCGCTGCAAGCGACGCCACCATGGCGACGTGACCGCGCTTGCGTGCTTTCATCCGGTCAATCACCGGCAACACCGCATGGATTACGCCGTAGAAGTTGGTATCGACTATGCGCACGGTACGCTCCCGCCCCTCCCAGTCGCGCGAATTCGCAAGGGTGCTCGCAACGCCCGCATTCGCGATAAGCAAGTCGATCGGATGTTCGTCATCGAAGCAGTCGAGCCATACCCGCATCGCCTCGGCATCACGTACGTCGATCGAATTCAAGACGACCACGGCGCCACGCGCGCGGCAGTCCGCTGCGCATGATTCGAGCCGCGCGACATCACGGCCGATAAGCCCCAGCACAACACCCGGCGACGCATAGGCAATCGCGAGCGCGCGGCCAATTCCCGCACTGGCGCCCGTGATGACGACATTACTTGGCATGTGTTTAACCATGCTCGCCCTCGAGGCGAGCGACCACCCCGCCAACAGCCATTTCGATGCCCGTCTTTGTATAGAAATCACCGTTGATCTGTGTGTGGTGCACCACGTAATCGACGAAAGCTTGATAGAGACGCGTATCGGGAATGTCGGCTTGCGTCCAGAAATCATCAAGACCACCTTGCCAGGTCAGACCAGGAATCGAATAGATCGCAGTGCCGAGAGCGATTAGTGGGCGCTGATGGTGAACAGCGGACAAGCCAACCGTGCTGTTTACTACGATTACGCCCCGAGCATGATCGAGCAAGGTGGGGAGATGGCCTGCGTCGATAAAACACAGCCGGTCGTCAACACCGAGTTCCCTGGCCAACACAGTCGCAAATTGCCTATAAGCAATCAAACCCGTATCAAGTGGGTGGTTCTTGATGACAAGCCATGAATCATGCGGAGCGTGACGGGCGAAAGAACGCAAAACGGTCGATATCGCCTCGCACACACCTTCAAACGGTGAATGCACAACGATCTGCGCATCCGAATTCAGTTGTAGCGGGAACAGATAATAATTACGCTTGCGGTCGACTAGATCGCTTGTGACCCGGTTGGCTTCTTTTTGATGAACACGCGACTGGACAGCCCGATAGGCGAGGCCAGCATACTCTTGGAAGCCGTTTTTGGGACGGTGGCTTTTGTAGTGCGGAAAGCGTCGTGCATGTACTACATTGGCAACACGATAAGCGATGTCGTGGTACGCACGCTCTAATAAGTTGTAGCCCGTCGGTTGACCAGGTGCTGCCGGCGGAGTGTGCTCACGTTGGTCAAGATACCAGGCGGGATCGCGCGGAAGCAGCGAACGACCATTGACTCCGTAGAGTTCCATCGTGATCCAGTGAGGACGAAGGTAGCCCTCTTCAAAGACGTGGACTCGCAAGCCGCGGGATTGAGCAACAGTATGAATGGGACGATGGATCGCCCGGCAATCCCCGAAGAGAAGGATGTCCGTAAAGTGGTGTCGCTCCACAATGTGCTGGTACCAGTCCAGCAACATCTCTGGCTTGCCATTGTAGTTCCAGGCTCCGCCTTCGCCACCATAGGCAAAGTCACCGCCGCAAAAATTAATCCGTCGGACCGAGTGGCCGCGACCGCCCAGTGCGGCAGCCAGCTTGCCAAAGAATGGGGAAGCCGTACCTTGTAAGGCAAGGAAGGAGCGAAACATACGTTTGTTTTTACACTGCACAAAGAAACACCACACGCCGATGGCTTGCACCACCGATGAAGCTCGATAGCGAAGTAGGCTAGCCCCCTCTTGGGGGAACGAAAGCTTATCGCATCAATGTTTCAAGCAAAACAAGAAAAAGAAAAATGTGGTGCAAAGCACCGAAGACCTGATTTCGCGTAGCTTGACTAGCTATAATCCGTGACTTGCTCTTCGCCGACTTCCCGAGGTTCGATCAACGTCACCGGATGCCGGCACCAGGAAACCCGAAGCGCACGCGTACACGAAAAATCGCGGCCAGTCAACGCCAAATGCAGCGTCCGGCACAATACCCCCTTCGTCTATGCATCGCCTCTGAGCATCACACGCTCACCACCATCAGAACTGGATTTGGAAGATACATCAAGCAACATGACGCCACACGCTCCTGTGACTGAAAAAGGCTTACTTGAACGAATCAAGAACGTCGATCGACTCTTCGCCTTGACTGTGTTAGTGCCGACCGTTTTGGTTTCCGTATACTACGGTCTTATCGCTTCGGATCTTTACGTATCCGAATCCACTTTCGTAATCCGAAGTACACAAAAAAATACACCCTCAACCGGGCTGGTCGGCGCGTTTCTGCAAGGCAGCGGATTGAGTAGCTCCAGTAGCGAAAACGCTTATGCAGTCACCGATTACATGACGTCTCGCGATGCATTGGCTGCAATCAATCAAAAAGAAGATTTTGTGACAGCCTATGGCTCCGGCCGCGGCGACTTTATCAGTCGCTTCGGTTTTCTAGGTGCCTATACAACCTTCGAAGATCTCGTTCGCTATTTTCGACGTCGCGTCGATGTTCGGTACGACACCGACACCGGCATTACCACGCTGAGCGTTGAAGGTTTCGCGGCTGCGGATGCAAAGAAATTCAACGAAAAGCTTTTAGAGCTAGGTGAAAAGCGCGTAAACGAAATGAACGCACGCGCAATGCAAGACACCATCCGCGTTGCACAAATAGAGGTCAACCGAGCGGAAGAAAGCGTCCAGCGTGCAGCCAAATCAATTTTGGCTTTTCGACAGAATAAGTCCGTTTTCGATCCGGAAAAACAATCCGAACTCCAACTGCAACGCGCCGCACTGCTACAGAACGAGCTTGTCTCAAATCGAACTCAATTGGCGCAAGTCCAACTGATTTCACCCGCCAACCCACAAATTCCTGCGCTGAAAGGAAAGATCGCAAATCTCGAAGCAGAGGTCGCAAATCTTACGCATACGGTGACCGGCAAGAGCGACACATCACTGTCGATCAAGAGCGCCGACTATGAGCGCCTCGCCCTAAACCGAGAGTTCGCCGACAAGCAGTTGAGTTCCGCAATGGCATCCCTAGAAGCCGCCCGCAGCGACGCGATGCGCCAACAATTGTATGTGGAGAGAATCTCCCAACCCAATGCGCCTGACAAAGCAATGCGCCCCTACCGAGTACGAAGCGTGCTTACGACCTTCGTCCTTGGCCTGATCGTCTGGGGATGCCTCAGCCTCCTCATTGCCAGCGTTAAGGAACATCGTGACTAGTCGGTCCCATGAACCCGGCCCCAGCTTCTTGCGATCGCTGATGATACAAGCGAGAGTTGTCCGCGCGCTGCTAATGCGAGAGATCATCACGAGATTTGGTCGTCACAATATCGGATTCGCTTGGCTATTTGCCGAGCCGATGCTGTTTACTATCGGCATCATGTTATTGTGGACACTGCTGAAAGAGTCCGCTGGCGCTCACCATATTAGTATTATCGCATTTGCCCTCACTGGCTATTCGACCATCCTCGCCTGGCGAAATACAATCGGCCGCTGCACAATGGCCATCGAGCCAAATCAAACCCTATTATTCCATCGAAATGTACGAGTAATTGATCTTTTCATTGCTCGCATCATTTTGGAATTATCGGGCGCTACCCTGTCGATGATAATACTGGTATTTGGACTCTCCAGCCTATCCATCATCGATCCTCCGCACAATATTTCCGATATGATTATCGGATGGGGAATGATTGCTTGGTATGCCGCCGGCATGGCCCTACTAATTGGTGGGCTCACTGAATTTAGCGAAGTCGTGGATCGTCTTTGGCATCCAATCGCCTATTTTCAGCTCCCAATTTCGGGAGCATTTGCCATGAATGACTGGTTGCCAGAAAAATTTCGAAACATAGTTCTTCTGTTTCCACTCCCGAATTGCGTCGACTTATTCAGATATGGATATTTCGGTGACGCAGTGAAACCGCATTATGACATCGGCTATGTCGCAGTTCTAAATCTGCTGATTACTTGGGGTGGCCTTGCCGTAGTCGCAGCCGCAGCCAAGAGGGTAGGAAACAAATGATCGAACTCTCCAACGTCACTCGTCGCTACAATACTCGAAATGGTCAACGCACCATCTTGAACAAAGTCAATTTGCGCGTCTTACGGGGTGAGAAGATTGGCATTCTAGGTGGGAATGGCGCCGGCAAATCGACACTCATTCGACTGATAAGCGGCGCCGAGCGCCCCGATGAAGGGAAGGTTCGTCGGTCAATGAGCGTATCTTGGCCGCTGGCATTTAGTGGCGGATTTCAAGGCACCTTGACAGGATTCGATAATCTGCGATTTATTTGCAGAATTTACAATGCCTCATACGATTCAACACTTCCTTACGTAGAATCATTTTCCGAACTCGGCCCGTATTTACGCGAACCGGTTAAAACATATTCGAGCGGGATGCTCGCAAGATACGCATTCTCCATCTCAATGGCAATTGAATTCGATTGCTTTTTAATCGATGAAGTTATTGCAGTCGGCGACTCCCGATTTCAACAAAAATGCAACGAAGAATTATTTGAAAAAAGAAAAGATCGCTCGATGATCATTGTTTCACACGACGCACACCGAATTCGGGAACTGTGCACTCGCGCGTGCGTGCTTGAGAACGGCAAACTATATCAATTTCCCAACGTTGAAGACGCATACCATTACTATGAAAGGAAAAAGAAATAATTCGCATCACGGACACAAAGAAAAATCCTGCTCCGTTGCAGGCGCCACCATCGAGGTAGTGCCTGCAGTCGGAATCTAAATCACAAGAAAATTACTTCCTCTCATCCTTTTCTGCTGTCACACCCAACGACAGCCCTTTCAGAAAATCCGTACCCTTATCAAAGAGCAAGCCATTGACACCCTCGCCATCCGACAACATGGACTCAGGGAAATCCAGCTTTACCAGGAAATTCTTAAATGGTCCGTTTTTTTCGGTTTTCCTGTAGAGATAAGTGGTCGCTTGAATCCCAGAAATCTTTCTGGCGACATAATCAGCCAAAGAAAACTCCACTCTCAGACCAAAAACTCTGCAGCTCATAACAAACTGAGTGCACTCCCCACCCTTATACAACATAACCGCCGTCATTCCATACTCGCTCAGACGATCTGAAACATCAGCACAGATCATCACACCGCCATCGCTAAAGTACGACTCAATCTCAGACTCAGTCCACCTGCGACCGGTCGAATTGAATTGATTGGTTTTATTCAACAACTCGAACGCCCGCGGGAATCGACGATGATCTCGACTCTCGATTTCTCCAATCTTAACCACAACCTGCAGGCTTGCAACGTAGTCTTGGTCAGATACCTGGGCCTTGATCTGCTCCCGGGCAACCATACTTTTGATTGACTCCGTTCGCGACTTGGATTCCTCAGTGATGTACGGGACCTGCAACTCGGATGCCCAAAGAAGAGTGCGTCTCCAGGTGCCGACTGGGCCATCAATGACGTACATATCCGGGTATGCAAACTTAATCTGCTCACGCTCGACGGGATTGTCGTCAACAAACAGCACATTCCCCGGAAGCAAATTAGTTTCCGCCAAAATCTCCCCAATATTCTGAACTTTGGGATTCCAGTTAGCCTTAACGCTAACAAATCGATCGAGCGGAAATCGCTTGCCGTACAAGTGATTCCAGGCAGTCTCGACATTAGAGTATTCGTTTTTACTGGCAATAGCGATCAAAATACCTCTATTTCTAAGAATCGCCGCCGCCTCCAGCATGCCTAACGGCCACCCCTCCGTCATATGCGGGCCAAGATCATCGCCGTCAGCTGCTACGCCACGCCACAATGTCCCGTCGAGATCGAAAATAACAAGCTTGACCTTCTTGTCGGATACGATCGTTTCATGAACGGCGCAGCATTCATTAAACGCAGCCAACGTAATTTCCGCAACCTTCGGATTGAATATCTCGTCATATGACCCTACCGGCGTCAGATTGAGCTCATAATCCGGATAGGCAGCACCCATGAAGGAAGCATGATTGCCGTGAGAAGTCACGTCGTCCATGAAATACCTCTTCCCAAGACTCGAGAGGATTCCATCGAAATCGATAACGTGAGCTCCCTTTATGCCTCGAACTTCTTCGTCGAGTGCCTGATTCAGCTTTGACACGAAATACGAATAATTGCTCAGTGAATACCGAGGCAACAGACGTCCAAGCGGAGAAACCTGAGGAATGGCGAAATTCAAGAAGAGCAACGGAATTCCACTCTGATCGCTATATTTTCTAAGTGCTGCAACGTTTCGCGCAAGGCGTGAAACGCACTCCTCAAATAACTTAGCAGCTTCATCATCATTACCGCTCGAAAATGCGGACGACAGCAGCTCCCCATCGGATATCAGAGATCGGACAGGAATTTGAGCAACCTGGAATGAATACTTCTTCAGATCCTCGTCCGAAATGTCCGGCAAATCAGATGCATTATTAAACAGAATATGCTCAACCTTCACTTCAGGATGAGTTCCATTGAGTACGTGACGCCACACTTCGGAAAGGCAGCTTCCGGTTACCAGAATACGCTCCGGCAGAATTCTTTCACTCAATGACGGCACACGAAATTGTCTATCCGAGAGACCATGACTGAGGCGGGGGTTATTCTGCCTTTTGATTTCAAACCGCTTTGCGAATTCGTCAGATTCGACCAACCGCTTGACCCAGTAATTGATCGAGTGTTTATTTCCAACTTCCGCGAGAAATTTCTCGTCGTTTGCCGATCGCCCGAGAATTGAATTAAACATAGCTTCAATTGCGGCCGAATCCGCCAACGCCTCATCGACGTCAACTGACGAGGCAATATTGTGACGCGATTTGTACTCCTCGCTCTCCACAAATATTTTAATCAACTCAGCCTTGCTCTTAACGCGATCGATCCAATAATCGATGACGTCGCTCCCCTCTGGCTCTCTATCAAGGACGATTCGATAAACATCCTCAACATCTATACTCGTAAGCATATACTCTCCTACAAACCAATGATCTTCCCAAGAAAATCAGGCAAAGCAAGTCGATGGAGTAATCACCCCATTTCCAGAATGAAAAAAATCCTTCAGGAAATTAAAAATGTTCATATCCCGGGAGCACATCACATCTCGAATATAAATTCGGTCTCGCAAGTCGAGGTCCCCTTCCGACTGGATCACCTTCTTTGACACATTCAAATATGATGCACTAGTTCTTGGACCCACATATCGTTCAACGTAAGACTCCAATGCCGAGATTTCAACCAAATCCATGTCAGCAACCACAATGTTATCGACAATCGAATCCATCGCTCCGTCGTGCCCTCCCAGATATCGGGAAATCAAATTCGCATATTCATCGTAAAAGTCCGGGCTGCGCAAAAGCCTTGATATTTGCCAACGCTCCCACGCCTGACCTTCGGATCTTTGTTCCACACCGAGCATCGCCAACCTAGCGTTCCAATTCTGCGCGTAAGGTCGCTCCGGGTATCGCTCCAACTCGGTGAGCACGAAATTGATCGCGGACACAACCACATCCACCGGGTTCCTAATTACAGTAAATGCCTTATCAGAAGACCTCAAACTGGATCGCGAAAATAGATCATTGATGTCGTAATGACCAGTGAATAGTATTCTTTTAGATTCCGCGCGTTGAAATTTCGGGAATTGCTGATGCGCGAGTTGCGCGCCATGGACATCCGACTCGTGTGAAACGTCCCAAATCAGAGTAGAGGCATCTCCACGGAAGCGCTCACGAAGATCCGTCCCCCCCGTCTTCGGGATGTGTAGAAAAAATATTCTTTGAGCCTCGGGATACGATTTACAAAGCAATCCGTGAAAGATTCTCCGAAATTCCTCGCTATTAATAACCTGTGAGATATGCCTAGCACGCTCCCTTCCACTCGAATAGCGAATTCTGCAGACCTCAGCTTCCGGCAATCTGTTCAAACAGGCCTGATAGATATCACGCGCCGAAATATCACTATCGCCAAGGTCTCCGCCCAACCAGTCGATAAATTTCTCGTCAGAAAGATCGATTTCCTCATTATTTGCCGCATACCTGGAAACCGCAGCAACCATATTTGTAAAATCGAATTTATTCCCGTTATTCACTTCAACCCCGGCGCGTTATTTGATTATTTACTCATTCGAAAAGCGGGCAGCCAGGAAAATCCGCAGAGAAAACTCCTGGAAGTCCGGCGTTCCGCTTCGATTTATACTCGTCCGAATCCTTCAACATTGCGACGACCAACATCGGTTCCGTCTTGGCATACCTGACATACGCATCCAGCCCACCTTCATCTGGCCTACGCTCGAGCACGAATCGATATGCAAAATCAACATATTTCCTGGGCGCCAAGGCGCGCGAAAGTCGCGTTATTAACGGCTCGTAATACGACAAATCATCGTATCTCACATCAATAGCGTAGGAGACCAGATCCTCCACACTCTTGCCAACTCTATTTTTCCGCGGGCCAGCATTGACATCACTAATCGAAAGCGTGTGCAATTCCGCACCACTCACTCCACAACGAATTGAAATCGCGTCGGACAACACAAAATGCGAGTCGCGAATCTCGAACTCAAATCCGCACCATCCGTCACGATAACCTGCCTTTTTTGCGCCGGCGTCAAAGAGGTCAGCTCCAGCGGCGCCAACCAAAATATCTCCCGCAAAGAAATGCAGCTTAGTGCAATTCGGACCATTATCAGGCCCCGCCCATCCGGTCAAAACGGAATGGTTTACGGAATTCAATTTAAAGAAAGAAGTCTTAGCTTTCACGAATCACCCTTCGGACCCAACCCAATTTGCGATCATTTCATACGTGTTATCCCACGACCGGCTTCGGCAGTCTTTCCAGATTTCGGTGAAACTCAACCTGTCCAAAAAAGTCAGATTATTTGCCGATTCGGCGTTTTCCATCGCGCGCGCGAAAGAATGCACGTCCTTGGGATCAAACAGGAACGATCTCTCCGGATAGACCTCCGGCAGACTTGAGGTATTGGAGCAAACGACGTATTTACCCAAAACTCCGGCTTCCGCAATCGGAATCCCGAATCCTTCAAAGAAAGATGGATAAACCACGAACCGTGACATTGCCAGCAGCAGCATCTTTTTCGCTTCCGAAACGAACCCAGGAAAAACGATCCGCTCCGAAAATCTGGGGTTAATCTCGTTCAAGCGCTTCAAGAGACGCTCTTTTTCATTCAACCAACCATCTCGGCCAATAAAAACAACTTTGTATTTATCCAGAAATTGAGGATATTTTTCAAGAAAATCAAAGATAATTTTCCGTTTTTCCGAGGCTCAATCGTTCCAAGCACACAAATATAAGGCTCTGCGTCAATTTCCTCTCGTTCCGCCAATACCGAACTTAATGTTTCCGGTGAAAGATCAACGCCGAGCGGCAAAACCTTCACCATCTCCTCATCAACGGAAAAATAGTTAATGAGATCGAGAGCAGTAGATCTTGAAACGCAAAAATGCATACCAGTACTACGCACGTCCCCCAAAAACCTATTCGCGTGGTGATTGATGGTGTCCTGGTTGTGAAACTGCGGGGTCAGCAATGTGGAGAAATCATGGTAAATAGTTGCTTCTTTACCAAAGTAACCCCGTAGCGCCTTCATATTAGGAAATAGCGCAGCGCTGTTCGCTGCCCGAGCATAATCTATCGTTCGCCCCTTCCAAAGCTGCGATTCCAAATACTCAAGGTAGTCGCCGCCGCTCCGGAGCGTCAACAAATTGTCGACAATTTCATCATCAACTTCAATCGATTCATAAATGAATCTCCAGTCGATGTTCGAATCCGCACGTGCTCGCTCCGCAATCATTGCGGTCACGACTGGAATCCCCGTCCAATGCTCCTCAAAGAGCGGGGATATGTCCATATACGCCTGAGCACTCATTCCCCTGCCTCCGGAAAATAGCCGCGATCTTCCATTTTTTTGCACAAAATAGAGCCAGAGTAGTCTTGAGAAACTCTTAAAATAGAATTATTTGATTTTTCCATAAAGTCAGAGTCGCTCAGGGAAACAGCTCGTTGGAGCGCATCGTGAACAGCCGATTCATTCACTGTGTATGTCTCAAAGTCATCGAACATTTGATATGCGCGACGCATTGCCGCCGGCGGCTGACTCAAGTAACTCGGAACTACAACTGAGTTCCCTTCATCGATGTAGTCGGACATTGCAGTGTGATCAACAGACACAGGAACGCAACCATGAGCCATCGCCTCAAGCAGTGGCAAATTTTGCCCTTCTGCGCGGGAAGTACACACGAAAAATGAGGCCAAATCGTACAACGACTCCAGTTGCTCGCCAGACAGTGCACCATTGAATATCCAGACGTTCTGGCTAACGTACGGTCGAACCAGATCGGCATCGTCCGCAATCTGATAATTTAGGATCCGATCGTTGATGGTTCTGTTTGTGTCGTCCGGTGAACTCGTTTTTATCAGGAGAACAGCATCCTTATGTGTCTTCGAAAATTCACAGAACGCACCAAGCAACGGCTTCAGTTGCTTTCTTTTGTCATGAGGATTCAAGATCGTAAGAAATATCGGCGGAACCGATTTTTCACTCGCGCTCTGAATCACCTCCGAAGTCAATCTCGCCCGATTTATCGCATGATTTGCGAAATTTCCTTGGAGGCGCGGAAATATGCTCAACGGCACCCAGGAGATGTCTCGCAGTTTCCGTACATGTGCGCTACGCCCCGCATGCTTTGCGCGATTGGCCTTCTTTTTTGGAGCTGAAATTGGGGACGGCACCCAGTGAACTGGTTTATTTACGATTCCGGAAATTACGCTGACTGCATAATTTGAAGGCAACCAAATTTCATCAAATGCCGCCAGTTGTCTTGCCCAATTTTCGAAGGGATGAGGCGAAACCGTCTCCGCATCCGATGGAATTCGCGAAAATTCCCAGGCAAAGTGAAGAATGTTATATGCGCCCTTCATCACTCTCGCAAGTGGCGGAGGGGCAAAATTTATGTGAACCATTTTCTTCGAATGGTTCGCTTGCGGGGCGGGGAAAAATTCAGGGTTCTCGACCGAACTGATGACATACCCCCCGTCCTCTAGCGCAGACACAAACCCATTTGCTGCAAAGGCATAGGAATAGTTCGCCTTTCCCAGGCTTGCTCCGGCCGGATTTTTGATTGACTTGAGAAGCGTTGACGCTGCACTGGATATATAGAAATCAACCCCATCATCCGTTGCACTGTTCGCCGCGATCAATCGCCGGAGCGGCGCCATATACTCACCAACTTCAGTCGCGACACCTTCATTGGCCATATCTTTAGCCAAGCTCAGAGCTCGCGCATAAAAATCGAATGCTTCTTTAAATCCGCCACGCACCTTATTCAAGTGTCCGAGTTGAATAAAATGATCAACGGATTTTTCGGAATCTTGCTGACCGGCGAGATAATGGGACTCTGCCAGTGACAAGAAGCCAGCCTCCTTCAATGCGTGGCCATACTGAATTTCAGCATCGTTCAAGTCGCCGCGAGAACTAGCAATGCGGAACTGCCTTGCCGCCTTCTCCCATGCCCCGACCTTCATACTATCCATCGCGGCAGAAATCGGATCAACCGCCCTAGTCGTTGGGCGACTCTCATTTTTCTTCTTCATTACTTTCCACATAACTGACCTCACTGCGCTCTCGATTTTTTACACCACTTACAATTCGCCGCCGACCTTAAAGCACGGCATCATATAAAGATGTCAACCTTCCCCGATAACTTTCTGCAGAAAATTCCTTTGCTCGCTCAAACCCTATGCGCGACAACTCACCCCTCAATCGATCATCCTTGTCTATTAAATTCAGACCGCGAGCAATAGCACTAGTATCGTATGGGTCAACCAACACGCTCGCATTTCCAGCTATCTCGGGCAACGACCCTTCCGTCGAGCACAACGTCGGAATTCCGAGTTGCATCGCCTCCAGCAGCGGCAGACCAAATCCTTCGTAAAGAGACGGAAAGACGACCGCCTTTGCGCATCGAATTAGGCTCATCAAGAACGGGCGTGGCGCATAATCAAACATCTTGATATTGGATCGAATTCCAGAATCGTTCTTCTTCATGCTTTCCAAAAGCCGCACTTCTTCATTCGACTTCCACGCTAACGATCCGACGATAACCAATTTCGCGTCGACATGCGACGAGAGAAAGGCCTCAACCAATCTCCCAACGTTTTTCTTAGGTTCGATTGCGCCAAAAAACAAGAAGTAGCTATATGGCTCCAAACCATATATTCCCGCCACCTCCTGCTCAGCGTCCGCCTGGCTTTTATTTTCCAATACATGTGCAGTGTCGACAGATTGATATGTATTTTCCACATGATCTGACGACACATTAAATAGATTCAGAATATCTTCCTTGGATTTTTCTGAAACCGTGCAAATTTTATCGCTGGAATCCAAGCAACCCTTAATCAGACGATGATAGTATCGCTTGTTATCGAGCGTGGTATACGGCAAACGCAGGGGAACCAAATCATGAATAGTGTAAATATTCGGCACCCCTTCCGCTTTTATCGGCAGCGGATAAGTCCAATGCATAACATCCGGCTTCTCCTCGAACCTGACCTTTAGAAATTTCTTATGCCGCTTGAAATATCGTCGCGCAACCAGAAATAGGTCATTTACATTGAAAATTCGAGAATGCTTTGGGAGTCGACTACCGAAGCGACGCACCTCCACCACACCGGATTGCGGAATTTCCACCACGTTGTACCCGAATGGTGCTCGCGGATACTCTTTCGCCTCGAGATAAGCACTTTTTAACAGGCCGCGTTTTTGATTCGTGCCGCCCAAGTAATCAAAGAAAGAGATTTCCCGAAGTATGGGCGTCTGACGGGCTGAGATAGGAGCGCCGTATAAGGTCCACGCATCCCACCCCATTTGCTCGACATTGTCAGCAAGACTCTTGGCATAGGTCGCAACACCTGTTCCATGCTGGAGTGCTAGGTTATGACCGTCAATTGCGATGACGCGTTTCATGCTCACCTTGCTATTGCCATACACACGATCTTATCAGGATCGAACGTATTACTTAAATGTTTGCACACCAGTGACAACTGGATAGGCCACCGAGAACACCAAGTTCAATACCTTCTGGATCTCCGTCACCGGCGCATTCGACACATACAACAAGTCCTTGTTATCCATCATGAAGCTCTGCGCCACAAAAAACGAATTCGGATCTCGCAGATTGATGCGATAGATGACCGGGACTTTGCCATCAACCGTCGTACGCACGGGTTGATTCGGCCAATTGAGCGCACTGGCATTTTCCAGGCGGAAAACGAACACGCCTTGAGCGTCCGAACGAGAATCCTGAAGCCCCCCGGAGCGCCCCAACGCTTGGGCCAACGTTATCCCTTGGGCCTCGAAATTGACCTCTTCGTTCTTGCCCGTCGCTCCGAGCGCTGTAAAGCTGTACGGTTGGAACAACACCGTCACAACATCTCCCGCACGCAACGGCACATTTTCGCGCGGGTTGCGAATCACCGATTCCAGTGGCAGTGACGCAACGGTATTTCCGCGCGTTACCTGAAGCGTGATCTTGTCGATCGGCTGACGTACGCCCCCCGCAGCAGCCAGAGCATCCAGCAATCGCTCGCCACGCGCGCTCAATTGCATGCGGGTGCTCCCAGGTACGTCTCCGACAACTGTCACATACGACGTTTCGTTCTTTGCAAGCCGGACCAGCACCTGCGGGTCATGCGCCTTGTTCTTGAGTTGCGAGACGATGTAGTTCTGCAGTTGCGTCGGCGTACGGCCCGCGGCCCTCACTGCTCCGACGAACGGCACGTTGATATTGCCGTCGCCATCCACCACTTGTGCCGGCAGCGTGGTCACACGCGCACCGCTTGGCGCGCTAGTTACCGAAGTTTCAGCAGCACCGCCGCCGAACAACGTCGCAGGCGGCGCCTCCCAAATCGAGATTTCCACGCCATCGCCCACGCCAAGCTGCTGGCGGAAGGCGGTGTCGCTTCCCAATATCGCGGAAAAATCCGTGCGGCCGCGCTCGGCGTATAGCTTTCTGGCGACCTCGTCGGTTACGTCGACAACCTGGATCCCATCAGGATTACTCTGTGCACCAGCACTGTTGATCTGAGAGCGGCTGGGTCCCGAGGTTGGCACCGTCGAGCAGGCGCTCAACGCAATTACGCCACCAACAATAATGGTCACCCACGTACTGCGGTATAAAATTGACATTTTTTGCTGATCCAATCCCGTCATTCAAACGCGGCATGGATTGTCGCACGATGTAGAATCAAATATGCGTTTTATCGGCAGGGATCCACGCCCCCTCTGCCGCGAATCGCTCGGGCACGTAATGATGCCGCCCACAAGAAAATTACGCGCGTGTTAAACATCTTCCTCGACATCTCCCGCCTGCTTTCCCGTCTGGCCAACGGCTTGCACCCGACAGGCGTGGATCGCGTCGGCCTTGCGTATGTTGAGCGATACCATTCTCAGGCCCGCGCTATTCTGAGTGAACTTGGCTATTCCAAAACGCTTACCCAAAAGGAATCGGAGCGCGCTTTCAACATGCTCCGCGGGCCGGTGCCCAGCCGCGCGGCCATCCGAGCGCTGGTTGCTCGCAGCGTCTTGACTCCGCACCGCGAACGCTTCGAACGGGCGGTACTGTTGCATACAAGTCACAATGGCATGGAGCACCTCCGCTATTATCGTGCGCTGCAACGCCGTAACATTCGCTCCGTTTTTATGGTGCACGACCTGATTCCGCTCACGCACGCCGAATATTGCCGCCCCGGCATCGACGATGCACATCGGCAGCGCATACATACAGCATTACGTCACGCGGATGGCCTGATAGCGAATTCGCAAGACACACTTGATGCGCTGGGCGCGGAAGCACGGCGCGCAGGCTTACCCTCGCCCCCCAGCGTCGTCGCCCGTCTCGCCCCTGGCATCACATCACGCGAAAATTTGCCACGCCCGCTCGATCATCCGTATTTCGTGATGCTCGGCACAATCGAGCCGCGCAAGAATCACTGGTTCATGCTGCACATCTGGCGGCGACTCGTTGAAGCACTCGGCGAACACGCCCCAAAGCTCGTCATCGTCGGCCGCCGCGGATGGGAATGCGAAAACGTCGTGGACATGCTGGAGCGCTGCGAGCCAATTCGCGGAGCCGTCATTGAAGAGGCCGACTGCACGGACGAGCGCCTGCGCGCGTGGCTGTTGCACGCGCGTGCACTGTTGTTCCCATCCTTTGTTGAAGGCTACGGGATGCCCCTCGTCGAGGCGCTGACGCTTGGCGTCCCTGTATTGGCCAGCGACCTTCGTGTGTTTCAAGAGATCGCGGGCGATATTCCAGACTATCTGGATCCGCTTGACGGTCCGGGCTGGATCACACGTATCCGCGCATTCGCACATCCTGACAGCACCGATCGCAAGGCCCAGCTCACGCGCATGGCCCGCTTCCAAGTCCCAACTTGGCAGACACATTTCGAACATGTCGATCGGTTCCTGGAAACCTTGGCCCCGTAAGCGCTTGCATGTCACGTTCACCGACGATCCATACGCACTCTTGGCCGAATGGCATCATGCCACGCAAAAAAGGGCCGGCGCTCTCGTGGTTCACCACTTCCCTCGAATCTGAAACGGCCGATGGATGGATCGGCCGCATCGATGCCGAACTCGCGACCTTATCCGCAATCGGCTCGGCATTGAATATCACGCGGCTCGTGGAGCGATTCCGTGCCGCCAACGTATTCGATCCATCGAGCTGCGCCACGCGTATTCCGCTCGGCTTGCTCGAGCGCGGCACCGCACAGCGAGTGCTGGTGCTCGACGAGCCCGCATCCGTCTATTTGCAGGCACCGCGCAGAGAAAGGGAAAGGCAGTTTTCCCGAATGCTGGCCGCAGTGCACCGCGAGCAACCAGAGGCAGAAATTTGGTTCGCCCGTAGTGGCATATCGAGTTCAGGAGAATGGCTTTCGTCGTCCCATCCAGGAATCCGCGGTTCGAATCGATACATCGACACAAGCGAGTCACTCTGCGCTTCCCTCCCGTATTTCGACCACGTCTATACGCTCTCCGCAGTTGAAGGGATGCAAGCGTTGCTTTGTGGCGTCCCGGTACATGTATTCGGTATGCCGTACTACGCTGGCTGGGGATTGACGCACGACGATGCGCCCCAGCCGGCAAGGCAATCGCACGCGACTCTGGAATCATTGTTCGAAGTTGTGTTCATACGCCTTTCCCGTCATCTCGCCCCTGCAGGAAAGACATCCGATTCGCTCGAAGCACTCCTTGACGCAATCGAAGCTCATCGCGCAACCGTATTACGCTTCGCCGATATACGCCACGTAGCAGGCATCCGTTTCCAGTGGTGGAAACGACCCTTCGCTACTCCTTTCCTGACGGCCGGTGGCGGAACACTGCGCTGGACGGATGACGCAAGCAAGCTTGCGGAAGGAGAGCATGCCGCATTTTGGGGTGCGCGTAGTACAGAGGGCTTGCCACCCGACACACCGGCCGTCCGTATCGAGGACGGCTTCCTGCACTCGATCGGCCTCGGCTCAGACCACGTCGCTCCATGCAGCCAGATAATCGACCGGCGCGGCCTCTATTTCGACCCGAGCCGCCCGAGCGACCTGACGGTGATCCTGAACGAAACGGATTTCAATGAAACTGAACTCGCGCGGGCTGACGCATTGCGCAACGAGATCACCCGCCTAGGGTTGACAAAGTACAATCTCGGTCGCCGCAAGCCGGCTTGGCACGCGCCGCCGGGCAAGCGCGTTGTGCTCGTGCCGGGACAGGTCGCAGACGACGCGTCGATTCGACTCGGTACGCGCGGCATCACGACAACCGAAGAATTGCTGCGAACGGTACGCGCCCACAACCCGGACGCATTTATTGTCTATAAACCCCATCCTGACGTCCTGTCGGGCAATCGCCGCGGCTTAATAGAAGCGGCAGCTCTCGCCGACGTGATGGAGCAGGACTCTGATCTGATTTCGCTGATTGAGATAGCGGATGAAGTGCACACGCTTTCTTCGCTGTCTGGTTTTGAAGCGTTGATTCGCCGGAAAGCTGTCTTCACATATGGACTGCCCTTTTATGCAGGCTGGGGGTTGACACACGATGCGCTCGCACCACCTTGGCGCGATCGCAAGCTCTCGCTCGATATGCTGACGGCAGGTGTATTGCTGCGCTACCCGATCTATTGGGATTGGACTCTTCATCTGTTTACATCGCCCGAAGCCATCGTTCGAAAATTGGCGATACCTGCGAAACGCCCACTCGTGAAAATTCGAGGTAATCGTTTGCGCCCACTTCTAAAAGCAATTCGTTGGAGCAGGAATGGACTCCAGCACCTCGCATGGCGTTGCAGTCAATGAGTGTGAGAAAATGAGGTATCGCCGTAGAATTTACGATCCTCGATCAGTACAGACACATCGCGCGCTCAATATTGGCGACGCTTTCTTTTAATAACTTACAAGATTTAATCAAGACGTTGGCGCAACTGAACGCGCCATGCATCGGCAACTCAGGATCTTTCTCCATGAACATTCATCCGGTAATTCTGTGTGGTGGCAGCGGCACGCGCCTTTGGCCGATGTCGCGTGGCGGTTATCCCAAGCAGTACCTGAAGCTGACAGGCGATCGGACGCTCGTCCAGCAGACGGCGGCTCGTCTCCAGCACATTCCGGGCGCCGCAGCCCCCATCGTCCTCACCAACAACGAACAGCGTTTCCTGGTCGCAGAACAACTCCGCCAGGTCAACATCACGCCGTCGTCGATCGTGCTCGAGCCGGTAGGCCGCAACACCGCGCCCGCAATCGCGATCGCCGCGCTGCTCGCCCTGCACGAATCGCTCGACGCACTGCTGCTGGTGCTGCCGTCGGACCACGTGATCCTCAACGAGCCGGCATTCATCGCTGCAGCCACCGAGGCAGCGGCCATCGCAGCAGACCAGTACCTCGTCACGTTCGGCATCACACCGACGGAAGCACACACCGGCTTCGGCTACATCCGCCGCGGCCCGGCCATCGCGGACGGCAAGCAGGTCTACAAGGTTGACGCGTTTGTCGAAAAGCCCGACGCACCGACAGCCGAGCGCTTCGTCAGCGACGGCAACTACTCCTGGAACAGCGGCATGTTCATGCTGAAGGCGTCCACGTACATGGAAGAACTGCGTCGCCATGCACCGGAGATCGCCCGTCAGGCAGAACTCGCATTCGAATCCGCCAAGCGTGACAACGACTTCGTCCGTCTCGACGCGGACGTATTCGCAGCCTGCCCGAATGTCTCGATTGACTATGCGGTGATGGAAAAGACCGAACGCGCCGCTGTCGTTGCGGCGGCGGACCTCGGCTGGAACGACATCGGCTCGTGGAGCGCGCTTGCGGACATCGCTGACGCCGACGAGCAAGGCAACGCGCTCATCGGCGACATCTTCACCGATGCCGTGACGAACTCGTATATCCGCGCGGAACACCGGATGGTTGCGGCAATCGGCCTCGACGACATCGTGATCGTGGAAACCGCCGATGCCGTGCTGGTCGCGCATCGCGATAAAGCCCAGGACGTCAAGAAGATCGTCGAGTGGCTGAACGCTTCCGGTCGCCACGAATCGGTTACGCATCGCCGCGTCGTCCGCCCGTGGGGTTCATACGAGGGTATCGACCAGGGCGATCGCTTCCAGGTCAAGCGCATCATCGTGAACCCCGGCGCGCAGTTGAGCCTGCAGATGCACCACCATCGCGCCGAGCACTGGATCGTCGTGAAGGGCACCGCAATGGTCACGAACGGCGACAAGGAAATCATGCTGACCGAAAACCAGTCGACCTACATTCCGCTCGGTGCGACCCACCGGTTGACGAACCCCGGCAAGATCCCGCTCGAACTGATCGAAGTCCAGTCGGGCGCGTATCTTGGCGAAGACGACATCGTCCGCTTCGAAGACACCTACGGCCGCGCGGCATCGTAAATACGACAACTTCCGGGTCGTGCGCCGCAATCGGCGTCGATCCGAGGCACCAGACGGGCAGCACGCACACGCGTCCTGCCCGTTTTCCATTACGTCAAGCAGTGTCAGGCAGGTTGCCGCCCCTCCCAGCTCAGGTTATAAAAGCGCCACCCACCCGGTGCATGCGCCGCCCTTTCTACCCTTGACTTCGGAGAACGCATGATCGATCTCGCCACAGCCCAGCAATTCCTGATGACCCGCGGTCTCGACTTCGGCCTCAACCTCCTCGCCGCGATCGTATTGTGGTTCATCGGCCGCTGGGCGATCCGCATCGGCACGCGTCTGCTCGGCAAGGTCGTCCGCCGCAGCGGCAAAGTCGACCCGACACTGACCGACTACCTGACCTCCGTCGTCAGCGTGCTGCTGACGGTCCTGCTGATCCTCGCGATCCTGCAGATCTTCGGCGTGCAGACGACCTCGTTCGCCGCCCTGCTCGCCGGCCTCGGCCTCGCGATCGGTACCGCCTGGGGCGGCCTGCTCGCGCATTTCGCCGCAGGCGTGTTCATGCAGGTGCTGCGCCCGTTCAAGATCGGCGACGTGATCAATGCGGGCGGCGTCACGGGCACGGTCAAGGAGCTCGGCCTGTTCGGCACGACGATCATCACGCCCGACAACATCGTGACGATCGTCGGCAACAACAAGATCTTCTCGGACAACATCGCCAACTACAGCGCAACGTCGTATCGTCGCGTCGACCTGACCGCGAAGATCGCGAACGGCGTCGATGCAGTCGACGCAATCAACCGCCTGAAGTCGTCGATCCAGCAGATCCCGAACGTGCTGACCACCCCGGCGCCGGACGTCGGCGTGCTGCAGTTCACGCCGGAAGGCCCGCTGCTGTTCGTGCGCCCGTCCACGGCCCCCGAAAACTACTGGCAGGTGTACTGCGACACCAACCGCGTGATCATCGAGACGTTCCGCGACGCGCAATACCCGACGCCCGAAACCCCGATCTCGCATCGCAACGCGTAACGGCGGCACCGGACGAAAAAAAAGCGTGGCACCTGCCACGCTTTTTTATTGCACCGCGAAGAAAACGAAACGCTCCCGCTCAACGCCCGCCCGTTTTCTGCGCATTATCCGACTGCCGCCCGCGCACCAGCTTCCACACCGCACCGAGCGCGACCGGCACGACCGCCGCGCCGATCCCGACCAGCACGATCACGTTCAGGTACTGGCGGATAAACGGGATGTTGCCGAAGAAATAGCCGAGCAGCACGAGCAGCAGCACCCACACCAGCGCACCGATCACGTTGAAAAGCTGGAAGCGCGCGACGCTCATCGACGACGCGCCCGCAACGAACGGCGCGAACGTACGCACGACCGGGATGAAGCGCGCGAGCACGATCGTCTTGCCGCCGTGCTTGTCGTAGAACGAGTGGGTTTTCTGCAGCGCGGTGCGATCGAGGAAGCGTTCGAGCACCGGGATATGCGTATTGAACACCTTCGGGCCGACCCAGCGGCCGATCATGTAGTTCACCGTGTTGCCGGTAATCGCCGCGACGAGCAGCAGCACGATCAGCAGGCCGACATTCATCTCGCCCGTCGCCGCGAACGCGCCGCCGATGAACAGCAGCGAATCGCCGGGCAGGAACGGGAACACGACGAGCCCCGTCTCGCAGAACACGATCAGGAACAGCACCAGATAGACCCACGCACCGTACTGCCGGATGAAATCGCCGAGGAAAGCGTCGATATGCAGGACAAGGTTGACGAAATGAAGCAGCGTATCCAAATGCGATTCCTCGATGGCGAAAGGGCCGGAACGGCCGAAAAAGGCTGAAGCGCCCGCCGGTCAAGGCGGTGCGTGTAACGAACCCATGATACCGAAACTACCTTAAGGCTCCGTGAAAAAACGTAACCGCCGGTCGCCCCGGCACGCATTCACCGCCTCGCTATAATTCGGCCATGTCCGATATCACCGAAACGGCGGCGGGCGCCGCGCCCGCCCCTGCTCCGCGCCCGCTGCGCGCGATCCAGCCCCTGCCCGACCAGCTGATCAGCCAGATCGCCGCCGGCGAGGTCGTCGAACGCCCGGCGTCGGTCGTCAAGGAGCTGCTCGAGAACGCGATGGACGCCGGCGCCAGCACGCTGCGCATCGTGCTGGAAGAAGGCGGCGTCAAGCGCATCTCGATCACCGACGACGGCTGCGGGATTCCGCCGGACGAGCTGGCGCTCGCGCTGATGCGCCACGCGACCAGCAAGATCCGCTCGCTCGAGGAACTCGAGGCAGTCGCCACGCTCGGGTTCCGCGGCGAAGCGCTGGCGTCGATCGCGTCGGTCGCCGAGATGTCGATCACGAGCCGGACGGCCGATGCCGCGCATGCGATGAAGATCGACGCGCAGACGGGCGTGCTGTCCCCCGCCGCCGGCTCGACCGGCACGACGATCGAGGTCCGCGAGCTGTACTTCAATACGCCCGCGCGCCGCAAGTTCCTGAAGAGCGAGCAGACCGAGTTCGGACACTGCCTGGAAATGATCCGCCGCGCAGCGCTCGCGCGGCCGGACGTCGCGATCTCGGTACTGCACAACGGCAAGGCGGTCGAGCACTGGAATGCGACCGAGCCCGCGCAGCGCGTCGCGAAAATCCTCGGCGACAGCTTCGCGACCGCGCACCTGCCGCTCGACGAGCAGGCCGGCCCGCTTGCGGTCTACGGCTGCGCAGGCCTGCCGACCGCGAGCCGCGGGCGCGCCGACCAGCAATACTTCTTCGTCAACGGCCGCTTCGTGCGCGACAAGCTGCTGACGCACGCGGTGCGCGCTGCCTATGAGGACGTGCTGCACGGCGACCGCTACCCGTCTTACGTGCTGTTCCTCGACCTGCCGCCCGAAGCCGTCGACGTGAACGTGCACCCGTCGAAGATCGAGGTGCGTTTCCGCGATTCGCGCTCGATCCACCAATATGTTTTCCATGCGGTCCAGCGCGCGCTGGCGCGCCACGCGGGCGCGTCGCCGGAGACCACGGCGGGCGGCCATGCCGCGCAACTCTCACCGGCGCCGCGCGGGCCCGCTTCGTTTCTGGACACCCCGCTCGGCCAGAGCCAGCAGGGCAACGCGATCGGCGGCAGCGGCTTCTCGCCGTCGTCGTCGTCATCGTCGGGCAACACCTGGATGCGCCAGGCGCGGATGACCCAGGGCACGCTGCCCGTCGCGCAGCCGCTCGCGCTCTATGACGCGCTGTTCGGCCGCAAGGACACGGGCGCGGGCACGCCGGACGGCACGACGACCATCGCCCGCGATTCGGCCGACGCGCCGCTTGCGCCGCTGCCGGGCTTCCTGGCTTCGCCGATCGCGGCCACTGCTCACGACGAGCAGCCGCTCGGCTTCGCGCTCGGCCAGATCCACGGCATCTACGTGCTCGCGCAGAACGCGCACGGCCTCGTGATCGTCGACATGCACGCAGCCCACGAGCGGATCCTGTACGAACAGTTCAAGAACGCGCTTGCCGACCGCTCGGTCGCCGTGCAGGCGCTGCTGCTGCCGATCTCCATGACGGCCACGCCGGTCGAGATCGGCACGGTCGAGGAAGAACGCGACACGCTCGAATCGCTCGGCTTCGACCTGGCGGTACTGTCGCCGACGACGCTCGCGATCCGCGCGGTCCCGGCGTTGCTGAAGGATGCCGACCTGCAGTCGCTCGCGCGCGCGGTGCTCGCCGATCTTCACGCGTTCGGCGGCTCTCGCGTGCTCACCGAGCGTCAGCACGAACTGCTCGGTACGCTCGCCTGCCATCACGCGGTACGTGCGAACCGGCGCCTGACGCTCGACGAGATGAATGCACTGCTGCGGCAGATGGAGGCGACCGAACGCGCGGACCAGTGCAATCACGGCCGGCCGACGTGGTATCAGCTCACGCTGAACGATCTCGACCGCCTCTTCATGCGCGGCCAATGAGCGCGGCACCGCACGCCAGCCCGACGACGATCGCCTGCCTGCTCGGCCCCACCGCATCGGGCAAGACGGCCGCGGCGCTGGCGCTCGCCGCGCGCCGCCCGATCGAGATCGTCAGCGTCGATTCGGCGCTCGTCTACCGCGACATGGATATCGGCACCGCGAAGCCTTCGCGCGACGAGCGCGCGAGCGTGCCGCATCACCTGATCGACATCATCGATCCGGCCGACGCGTATTCGGCCGCGAGCTTCCGCGCGGACACGCTGCGCCTGATCGGCGAGATCGCCGCGCGTGGCCGCACACCGCTGCTCGCGGGCGGCACGATGCTGTACTACAAGGCGCTGACGCAGGGGCTCAACGACCTGCCAGGCGCCGATCCGGATGTGCGCGCGACACTCGATGCCGAAGCCGAGCGTGACGGCTGGCCCGCGCTGCACGCGCGGCTCGCGCAAGTCGATCCCGACACGGCCGCACGGCTCGCGCCGAACGACTCGCAGCGGATCCAGCGGGCGCTCGAAGTGTTCATGCTGAGCGGGCAGCCGATGTCGGTACTGCTCGCCGCGCCGCGCCGCACGGACGATGCGGCCGCCGCTTACCGCTTCGTGCCGGTCGCGCTCGAACCGTCGGATCGCGCGGTACTGCACAAACGGATCGCACAGCGCTTCGACGCGATGCTAGACGCAGGCTTCATCGACGAAGTCGAGCGACTGCGCCGACGCGAGGACCTCCATCCCGACCTGCCGTCGATGCGCTGCGTCGGCTACCGGCAGGCGTGGGAATTCCTCGACGGCGACACCGACTACCGGACGATGCGCGACAAGGGCATCTTCGCGACGCGCCAGCTCTGCAAGCGCCAGATCACCTGGCTGCGCGCGATGCCGGAGCGGATCGTCGTCGACTGCATCGCACCGGACTCGACGGCCCGCGCACTCGACGCGCTCGAACGCGTGCTCGACGGCAGCACGCCGGGCTGACCGCGTCAGCCGCGCTCGCGCGCTGCCAGGCGCGCGCGGGCGCCGTCTACGATCCACGCGACGCCGCGCTCGAACGCGTCGTCGCCGCTGCGCCCGCGCAGCGCGGCCCAGCCCTTGGCAAGCAACGGGTACTCGGCCGCGTCCGGTAGCGGCGCAGCGGCTTCGTCGCTTGATTCCGCCTGCTCTTCCAGCACCCATCCGACCACGAAGCGGCCCAGCGCATACATCACGTCGACCGCCTCGTCCGGCGCGAAACCCGCGTCGCCGAGCAGCGCAACCTTGCGTTCAATCGAGCTGAAATGCAGCGCGCGCGGCCGCGTGCCGGCATGCAGGCGCGCGCCGTCGCGATAGGCCAGCAGCGCGCGACGGAAACTGCGCGCGTTGTCTAAAAGCCACGCATCCCACGCTTCGCCCGGCCGCGGCAGCGACGCATCGTGACGCTCGAGCATGATCGCCTCGGCCATCGCGTCGAGCAGTTCGCCCTTGTTCCGGAAATGCCAGTAAAGCGTCGGCGACTGCACGCCGAGCCGCTCGGCGAGCTTCCGTGTCGACAGCCCGTCGATGCCGACTTCGTCGAGCAGTTCGAGCGCCGCGCGCAGTACCGTGTCGCGCGTCAGCCGCGCCCCTGTGTCCTTCATCTCTATCACCGATAGGGAAAGCTGTGGAATAATCGCCACTCTATCACCGATAGAGTCACACTCTTGAATCCGTCCCTGATTGCCATCCTGGCCACGGTCCTGCTCGACGCGATCGGCGTCGGGATCGTGATGCCGATCCTGCCGGGGCTGCTGCACTCGCTCGCCAGCGCAGGCAGCACCGACACCCATTACGGGATCCTGCTCGCGCTGTACGCGTTCGCGCAGTTCCTGTGCGCGCCGCTGCTCGGCGCGCTGAGCGACCGCTTCGGCCGCAGGCCCGTCCTGCTCGTGTCGCTGGCGGGCGCCGCGCTCGACTACCTGCTGATGGCGCTCGCGCCGACACTCGCGTGGCTTTACGTGGGGCGGCTGATCGCGGGCATCACCGGCGCGAACGTCGCGGTCGCGACGGCCTATGTCACCGACGTCACCGCCGAGCCCGATCGCGCACGACGCTTCGGCCAGCTCGGCGCGATGATGGGTATCGGCTTCATCGCGGGCCCGTTGATCGGCGGCCTGCTCGGCGCGCTGCATGTGCGCGCGCCGTTCGTCGCGGCCGCCGTGCTCAACGCGCTCAACCTTGCGCTCGTCTGGCGCGCGCTGCCGGAATCGCGGCCGCGTTCGGCCCGCGAAGGCCATGCGGTCGGCGCGCTCAACCCGTTCGCCAGCCTGCGCCGGCTGAGCGGCGCACCGGCGCTCGCGCCGCTGATCGGCATTTACGTGATCGTGGCGCTGGTGTCGCAGGCACCCGCGACGCTGTGGATCCTGTACGGCCAGGAGCATTTCGGCTGGTCGACGCCGATCGCGGGGCTGTCGCTGGCAGGCTACGGCGCGTGCCACGCACTCGCGCAGGCATTCGCGATCGGTCCGCTGATCGCCCGGCTCGGCGAGCGTCGCGCACTCGCACTGGGCCTCGCGGGCGACGCGCTCGGGCTCGCGGCGATTGCATTCGCGACCGCCGCGTGGGTGCCGTTCGCGCTGCTGCCGCTGTTCGCGGCGGGCGGGATGACGCTGCCGGCCCTGCAGGCGATGCTCGCGCGACAGGTCGACGATGCGCGCCAGGGCGAACTGCAAGGCGCACTCGCGAGCGTGGCGAGCCTGATCGGCGTCGCGGGGCCGCTGGTCGTCACCGCGACCTATGCGGCGACACGCGCGACGTGGCCGGGGCTCGTCTGGGCCGCGGCCGCGCTGCTTTATCTGCTCGTCCCGCCGTTGCTGGCCGGTGCGCGGCCAGCGGGCGCGACACGGCCGTCTGCATGAGCGCCGGCGGGTATCGCCACGCCCACCGCCGGATTCAATGCGCGAGCGTCACGAGATTCGCGTCGCGCACGAGTTGCCAGCGGCCGTCGGCCTTGCGGAAGATCGTCAGCGTATGGCCCGACCGGCGGATCATCTCGCCGCCCGGCGGGGTCGCCTCGATCTCGATGAAATTGCGCATGTACGCCCAGTCGCCCAACACGCGCAACTCGTCGATCCGGTAGCGGCCGTCGATCTGCGGCGCGTTGCCGCCCCCGGCATTCGCGTCACGCGACGCGGCCGCAAACGCCGCCTTGTCGAACGGCGGCTTGCCGGCCACCATGAAGATCGCGTCGTCGGCGATCAGGTCGAGCACGGTTGCCAGATCACCGCGGCGGCTCGACACGAACCAGTTGTCCACGAGCTCGCGGATTGCGCGTTCGTCTTCGGTCATCGTCGTCCCTCCTTCATCGGCGCGCGCCCGCATGCCACGCAACGCCCGAAAAAAAAGCCGCCCGGATCGACTCCGGGCGGCTTTCCTTGCTGCATCTGCTGCTGGCAGCGCGTCAGACCACGACCGTCTGCGCCTCGCCTTCGCGGGTCGCACGCACGGTACCGATCTTCCACACCTGTTCGCCGGCGGCGGTCAGGTCGGCGATCGCTGCGTCGGCATCGGCCGCCGACACGATCACGGCCATGCCGATGCCGCAGTTGAACACGCGGTGCATTTCCGCATCGGCAACACCGCCGTGCTCCTGCAGCCACTTGAACAGCGGCGGCAGCGGCCATGCGTCCTGGTCGAGCTCGGCGGTGAGGCCTTCGCGCAGCACGCGCGGAATGTTCTCGACGAGACCGCCGCCCGTGATGTGCGCCATGCCCTTCACCGTCAGCTTCTGCATCAGCGCGAGCAGCGGCTTCACGTAGATGCGGGTCGGCGCCATCAGCGCGTCGGCCAGCGAGCGGCCGTGGAAATCGGCCGACAGGTCGGGGTTCGCGCGCTCGATGATCTTGCGCA
Source organism: Burkholderia lata (assembly GCF_000012945.1). Lineage (NCBI taxonomy): Bacteria > Pseudomonadati > Pseudomonadota > Betaproteobacteria > Burkholderiales > Burkholderiaceae > Burkholderia > Burkholderia lata. The sequence goes on along the minus strand of NC_007510.1, from coordinate 756,047 downwards.
CGAGCGAGAAGCCGTTCGAGTGGATGCCGCTCGATGCGAGGCCCAGCACCACGTCGCCTTCGGCGATCGTGCTGCCGTCGATGATCTTGCTCTTCTCGACCGCGCCGACCGCGAAGCCTGCCAGGTCGTATTCGCCGTCCGGGTACATGCCCGGCATTTCGGCCGTTTCACCGCCGATCAGCGCGCAGCCCGACAGTTCGCAACCCTGCGCGATGCCCTTGACGACCGTTGCCGCGGTGTCGACGTCGAGCTTGCCGCACGCGAAGTAGTCGAGGAAGAACAGCGGCTCGGCGCCCTGCACGAGGATGTCGTTCACGCTCATCGCGACGAGATCCTGGCCGACGGTGTCGTGTTTGTTCAGATGAAACGCCAGCTTGAGCTTGGTGCCCACGCCGTCGGTACCCGACACGAGCACGGGCTCCTTGTACTTCTTCGGCACTTCGAACAGCGCGCCGAACCCGCCGATGCCGCCGAGCACGCCGTCGCGCAGGGTTTTCTTCGCAAAAGGCTTGATCTTGTCGATGAGCGCGTCGCCCGCGTCGATGTCGACACCTGCGTCGCGATAGGACAGACCCTGAGCGTCAGGAGCGGATTTCGGAGGATTCATGGGGGAATGCGAGAAGGTCGGTAAAATGCGATTTTACCCGAAGCCGGCCCGTTGGCCGGAATTCCCAGCACCGAATCGTCAGGGATTGCATCTTGGTCAACACGTCCCCGTTTTCATCGCCGAGCGAACCGCGCCGAAACCGGCGCGGCGCCGTGCGTGCGGTCGCGCGTGAAGCCCGTGAAGACGCAGTTCCCGGCGCGTGCCCGGCGTACGGCGCGCATATTTTCAACCGACCCGCATTGTGACTGTTGTGTCCCGTCAACTGACGCTCGATCTCGGCACGCCGCCGCCCGCCACGTTCGACAACTTCATCATGAACGAGGAGAACGACGAGCTCATCTCGCGCCTGCAGAAGCTCGACCTCGCGCTCGCGGCGGGCCCGGTGCCGGATCGGTCGTTCTACATCTGGGGCGAGCCCGGCTGCGGCCGCACCCACCTGCTGCAGGCGCTCGTGAGCGATGCGTCGTACGGCTATGCGCGCTACCTGACGCCGCAGAGCCCGCTCGGCGCGTTCACGTTCGACCCGCGCATCGGCATCTACGCGATCGACGACTGCGACCGGATGAGCGACACGCAGCAGGTCGCGCTGTTCAACCTGTTCAACGAAGTGCGCGCGCACCCGTCGAGCGCGTTCGTCGCGGCAGGGCCCGCGGCGCCGCTCGCGCTCGACGTGCGCGAGGATCTCCGCACGCGCCTCGGCTGGGGGCTCGTGTTCCACCTGTCGCCGCCGTCCGACGCCGGCAAGATCGCCGTGCTCAAGCTCGCGGCGAAGGAGCGCGGGATCGCGCTCACCGACGACATCGCCGCCTACCTGCTGACCCATTTCCGCCGCGACATGCCGAGCCTGATGGCGCTGCTCGACGCGCTCGACCGCTTTTCGCTCGAGCAGAAACGCGCCGTCACGCTGCCGTTGCTGCGCCGCATGCTGGCGCGTCCCGGCGACGACATCACACCACCGGGCACGGGCCCGAACCGCTTCGAGTAAAATGCGCTTCCATGACTAATCTGGCACTCTTTGACCTCGATCACACGCTGATCACGACCGATAGCGACCACGAATGGGGCCGCTTCATGGTGAAGCTCGGCATCGTCGACGCGGAAAGCTTCTCGCGTCAGAACGATCAGTTCTTCGCCGACTACAAGGCCGGCAAGCTCGACATCCACGCGTACCTCACGGCGATGCTCACGCCGCTCGCGAAGTATTCGCGCGCGCAGCTCGCCGAATGGCACGAGCAGTACATGCACGAGGTGATCCGGCCCGCAATGACACCCGCCGCGCTCGAGCTCGTGCGCAAGCACCTCGATGCTGGCGACCTGTGCTGCGTCGTGACGGCAACCAACGAATTCATCACGCGCCCGATCGCCTCCGCGTTCGGCGTCGACACGCTGATCGCCTGCGAAGTCGAAACGACCGACGGGCATCCCGATTCGCCGTACACGGGCCGGCCGACCGGCACGCCGAGCTATCGCGAAGGCAAGATCGTGCGCACCGAAGCATGGCTCGCGTCGCTCGGCAAGCAATGGAGCGACTTCACCCACACCTATTTCTACAGCGACTCGCACAACGACATCCCGTTGCTCGAGAAAGTCACCGACCCGATCGCGACCAACCCTGACGACACGCTGCGTGCGCATGCAAGCAACCGCGGCTGGCGCATCCTCGATCTCTTCTGAACGTCGTGATCAAAAAATTCATCCGCAAGCTGCTCGGCCAGGACGAAACCGAGCAAACCTCTCCCGCAACGGCCCCGGCCGACGAAGCGGCCCCTGCTACCCCGCGCGCCCCGAAGGGCGCCCGCGGCGGCGGCGCGAAGAAACCGCGCAGCAACCATGAACCGACCGTCGTGCCGGCCAGCGTGCACGGCATCAACCCGGCGCTGATTTCGAAGAATGCCGTGCGCGTGACCGACACGCTGCAGCAGGCGGGCTTCCGTGCCTTCATCGTCGGCGGTGCGGTACGCGACCTGCTGCTCGGCATCGCGCCGAAGGACTTCGACGTCGCGACCGATGCAACGCCGACCGAGGTGCAGCGCCTGTTCCGCCGCGCGCGCCTGATCGGCCGCCGCTTCCAGATCGTGCACGTGCAGTTCGGCCAGGAGCTGATCGAGGTGTCGACGTTCCGCGCGCTGGTCGATGCGCCGCCCGAGGCCGCCGCCGCCGAGCCGCCGAAGCGCCTGAAGCGCGACGAACTCGATCGCCGCACGCACGCGGTCGACGCGAGCGGCCGCGTGCTGCGCGACAACGTGTGGGGCGAGCAGCACGAAGACGCCGCGCGCCGCGACTTCACGATCAACGCGATGTACTACGACCCGTCGACGCAGACGGTGCTCGACTACCACGACGGGATGGCCGACGTGCGCGCCCGCCTGTTGCGGATGATCGGCGATCCGGCCACGCGCTTCCGCGAGGATCCGGTGCGGATGCTGCGCGTCGTGCGCTTCGCGGCCAAGCTCGGTTTCGAGATCGAGCCGCATACGCGCGAGCCGATCAACGCGCTCGCCGACCTGATCAACAACGTGCCGGCCGCGCGCCTGTTCGACGAAATGCTGAAGCTGCTGCTGTCGGGCCACGCGCTCGCGTGCCTGACGCAGCTGCGCAAGGAAGGCCTGCACCACGGGCTGCTGCCGCTGCTCGACGTCGTGCTCGAACAGCCGCAGGGCGAGAAGTTCATCACGCTCGCGCTGAACAACACCGACGCACGCGTGCGCGCCGGCAAGCCGGTCTCGCCGGGCTTCCTGTTCGCGACGCTGCTGTGGCACGACATGCGCCAGCGCTTCGAGCAATACACGGCCGAAGGCGAAATCCCGGTGCCGGCGCTCCATCGCGCGATGGACGACGTGCTCGACATGCAGACCGAGAAACTCGCGATCCACAAGCGTTATTCGGCCGACATGCGCGAGATCTGGGGCCTGCAGCTGCGCCTCGAGAAGCGCTCGGGCCGCAGCGCGATGCGGCTGCTGGAACACCAAAGGTTTAGAGCGGGGTATGATTTCCTCCTGTTACGCTGCGAATCCGGCGAGCTTGATGCGGAAGTCGGACAGTGGTGGACGGATTTCATCGAAGGCGACGCGGCCGCTCGCGAGGCATTGCTCACGCAGGGCGGCACGAAGGAAAAATCGCCCCGCAAGCGGCGCCGCCGCGGCGGCGTGCGAAACCGCAAGCCGGGTGAAGGTGCTGCCGAGCAGGCACCGGACGCCTCGGACGGTTCCGACGACTGACGCGCTCGCCGGCGAACGACGTAGGAAGTGATGCCATGACGGTTGCATATATCGGACTGGGGGCGAATCTCGGCGATGCGCGCCAGACCCTGAAGGACGCGGTGGTGTGCCTTGCGCAGCAGCGCACCATCTCGATCCTCGGCAAATCGAGCCTGTATCGCACGGCGCCCTTCGAAGCGGGCGGCGACGACTACTACAACTGCGTCGTCAAGCTCGACACGACGCTGTCGGCCCGCGAGCTGCTCGCGCTTTGCCAGAAGATCGAACATCACTTCGGCCGCGAGCGTCCGTATCGCAACGCGCCGCGTACGCTCGATCTCGACATCCTGCTGTTCGGCGACGATTCGATCGACGAACCCGACCTGATCGTCCCGCACCCGCGCCTCACCGACCGTGCGTTCGCGCTCGTGCCGCTCGTCGAGATCGAGCCGGCACTCGACATCCCCGCACGCGGCCGTGCCGATGCCTTCCTCGCCGCCGTCGCTGATCAGCGGGTCGAGAAGGTGCAGACCTGCCAGTGCCTGATGCAGAAGGCGCTCGCTGCCAGCGAAGACGCCGACAAGAACCGCTGCCGATGACCCTGACTCCCCTTACCGTTACTGCGCCCGACCTGCGCGCCCCGCATCGCTATCTCGTGATCGAAGGCCCGATCGGAGTCGGCAAGACGACGCTCGCGCGCCTGCTCGGCGAACGCTGGTCGATGCAGACGCTGCTCGAGCGCCCGCAGGACAACCCGTTCCTCGAACGCTTCTATCGCGACACCGCGCGCTACGCGCTGCCCGTGCAGCTGTCGTTCGCGCTGCAGCGTGCGCAGCAGGCGCGCGAGCTGATCGGTGCGCTCGAAACGGGCCGCCCGGTCATCGCCGATTTCATGCCGCAGAAAAACGACATCTTCGCGCGGCTGAACCTTCCGGAAGACGAGTGGCAGCTCTACCGCTCGGTTGCGACGCACGTGGACGTGCCGCAGGCGCCGTCGCCCGACCTCGTCGTCTATCTGCAGGCGAGCCCTGAAGTGCTGTTCTCGCGCATCCAGAAGCGCGGGCTGCCGATGGAGCTGCAGATCAGCGACGCGTACCTGCGCTCGCTCGTCGACGCGTACAACGAATTCTTCTACCACTACGACCGCACGCCGGTGCTGACGGTCGCCGCGGAACACCTGAACCCGCTGGATTCCCCCGAAGATCTCGCCCTGCTGGTCGAGCGCATCGAGACGATGCGCGGCCGCAAGGAATTCTTCGTCAAGGGCGAGACGACGCGCTGACGCGTCCTCGCCTGTCGTTCTTCACCCATTCGAACCGGATTTCCCATGACCTATCTCCAGGAATCGAGCCGGCCTGCCGTCACGGTGCCCAAGCTGCAGGCAATGCGCGACGCCGGCGAGAAGATCGCGATGCTCACCTGCTACGACGCGAGCTTTTCCGCACTGCTCGACCGTTCGGGCGTCGACGTGCTGCTGATCGGCGATTCGCTCGGCAACGTGCTGCAAGGCCACACGACCACGCTGCCCGTGTCGCTCGACGACATCGCGTATCACACCGCCTGTGTTGCCCGCGCGCAGCCGCGCGCGCTGATCATGGCCGACCTGCCGTTCGGCACGTACGGCACGCCGGCCGAGGCATTCGCAAGCAGCGTCAAGCTGATGCGCGCCGGTGCGCAGATGGTCAAGCTCGAAGGCGGCGAATGGCTCGCCGAGACGATCCGCTTCCTCGTCGAGCGCGCGGTGCCCGTATGTGCGCACGTGGGCCTCACGCCTCAGTCGGTCCACGCGTTCGGCGGCTTCAAGGTACAGGGCAAGACCGAAGCCGGCGCCGCGCAACTGCTGCGCGACGCGCGCGCGGTCGAAGCGGCGGGTGCGCAGGTCGTGCTGCTCGAAGCCGTGCCGACGCTGATCGGGTCCGAGGTCACGCACATGCTGCGCGTGCCGACGATCGGCATCGGCGCGGGCGCCGACTGCTCGGGCCAGGTGCTCGTGCTGCACGACATGCTCGGCGTGTTCCCCGGCAAGCGGCCGCGCTTCGTGAAGGATTTCATGCAGGGCGAGCCGAACATCCAGGCGGCCGTCGAAGCTTACGTGCGCGCGGTCAAGGACGGTTCGTTCCCCGGCCCCGAGCATTCGTTCTGACGTCTGTCGCGGCGCCGGCGATGCGTTTGCCTGCGCCTCGATGAAAAAAGCGCGGCGCCCTTTGCGGGGCGCCGCGCTTTTTCTTTCCTGCGCTGCCAGCGCTGATCGATTATCTGGCGGTTATTTCACTTCAGTACCGCGTCGAGCGCGCCGCGTAGCGCGTTGGTCAGCAGCAGCGCCTCCGCACGCGCGAGATCGTCGCGGGTCACGACCCGCTCCGTCGCGCTGAACGCACGATCGTCGAGCAGCACGCCGCGCATCACGCCCGGCAGCACGCCCGACTCGAGCGGCGGCGTCACCCACTGGCCGTCGAGCTTCACGAACAGGTTCGAGCGCCCGCCTTCCGTCACCTCGCCGCGCTCGTTGACGAACAGCATGTCGAAGCCGCCAAGCGCCTCCGCCGCCTGCCACGCGCGATCGTATTCGGCGCGGCGTGTGGTCTTGTGCAGCAGCAGCGCATCGCTCGTACGGGTCGGTGCGAAGCCGTGCGCGGACGCCAGCAGCACGCCGACCGGCCCCGCCGGCAGCGGCTTGAGCGGTGCCGCGACGATCTCGATCGTGCCGTCCTTCGCGAGCGAGAGCTTCATCCGGTATGCGCCGTCGCCGTCGAGCGCCGCACAACGCGCGTCGATCTCGCGACGCAATGCATCGGTGTCGAAACGGAAGCCGAACGCATCCGCGCTACGCTGCAGCCGCGCGAGATGGCGATCGAGATGCCGTATGCCGTCCGCACGCGTGGCGGCAGTCGTTTCGAACAGCTGGAAGCCGGGATCGGCATCCGTCAGGAATCGCGCTTTCAATTCGCACTCCGCATATTCGTCGGCCGCGACACTGTCGAGCACGATGCCCGCGCCGACACCCATCGTGCCGCGGCGCCGGCCGGCGATTGCCGTTGCCGGTTGGCGTGCTTCGACGTCGGCTCGCGTTGCACCTCCACGATCATCGCCTTCGCCGGCCGCATCGAGCGTCAACGTACGGATCGCGACCGACAGGCAAAAATCGCCGCAACCTGCCAGGCGATCACCTGGCGCGTCGGAATCCGCGCCTTGTTTCGCAGCGTCAAGCCAGCCGATCGCGCCCGTATAGAGCCCGCGCGGCGTCGACTCGATCGCATCGATCAGCTGCATCGTCTTGTGCTTCGGCGCGCCCGTGATCGATCCGCACGGAAACAGCGCGCGCAGCATCTGCGCGAACGTCGTTCCGTCGCGCCAGCCGGCCTCGACCGTCGACGTCATCTGCCACACCGACGCATACGGCTCGACGGAGAACAGCGCCGGCACGCGGACCGTCCCGGTGCGCGCGATCCGCGACACGTCGTTGCGCAGCAAGTCGACGATCATCACGTTTTCCGCGCGGTTCTTCGGATCGTTCGCAAGGAACGTGGCCGCGGCCGCATCGTCGCGCGGGTCGGCCGAACGTGGCGCGGTGCCCTTCATCGGCCGCGCGCGCAGCACGTCGCCGTACTTCTCGACGAACAGCTCGGGCGAGCACGACACGACCCACGTGCCGTCGGGCAACGCGATCAGCGCACCGTAGCGCACGGGCTGACGCGCACGCAGCCGCCGGTACAGCGCGAGCGGCGTGCCGAACACGTCGAAGTTCAGCCGGTACGTGTAGTTGACCTGATACGAATCGCCTGCGCGCAGCGCGTCGTGCACCGCGGCGATCGCCACGTCGAACGCATCGCGCGACACGCTCTTCGCGACATGCGCGACGCCCGCGATCGACGGCGTGCCGCCGCCGTCCCGCTGCGCGAGCCACGCGTCGACTTCGTCCCGCGACAGGCGCTCGCAGCGCGCAAACAGCAAAAAGCGCAGCGGGGCATGGCCCGGCTGCGCTCGTTGCAGATTGCGTCCGAATTCGTAATCGCCGACGACGACCGCATGCAGCCCGTCGCGCAGATCCTGCGCCACGGCTGCGTCGACCTCGTCGAGTCGAGCCGGATCCGTGCACACACGTTCGCGCACGAACCCCGAATACAAACGACTCGACCGCGCGAGCGCGGTCGAGTCGCAATCGTCCAAGAGCGCGAACGACGCGCTCTCGTTACCTTCAGTCATGCTGTTACTCGAGTTACTCGAAGAAGCTCTTCACACGGTCGAACCAGCTCTTGCTCTGCGGGCTGTGACGCGCGCCGCCCTCGGCCAGCGACTTCTCGAACTGCTTGAGCAGGTCGCGCTGGTTGTCGGTCAGCTTCACCGGCGTCTCGACCTGCACGTGAACGTACAGATCGCCCGCGATGCTCGAACGCAGCCCCTTGATGCCCTTGCCGCGCAGGCGGAACGTCTTGCCCGACTGCGTGCCTTCCGGCACCGGGAACGACGCACGGCCGGCCAGCGTCGGCACCTCGATCTCGCCGCCGAGTGCGGCGGTCGTGAACGGGATCGGCATCTGGCAGTGGAGATCGTCGCCGTCGCGCTCGAACACCGAGTGCGGCTTGATGTGGATCTCGACGTACAGGTCGCCCGGCGGCCCGCCGTTGATGCCCGGCTCGCCATTGCCGGCCGAGCGGATCCGCATCCCGTCGTCGATCCCGGCCGGGATCTTCACTTCGAGCGTCTTGGTTTCCTTCACCTTGCCCGACCCGTGGCAATGCACGCACGGCTCGGGGATGTAGGTGCCCGTGCCGTGGCACTTCGGGCAGGTCTGCTGGATGCTGAAGAAGCCCTGCGACATGCGCACCGTGCCCTGGCCGTGACAGGTCGGGCAGGTTTCCGGCTTCGTGCCGGGCTTCGCGCCCGACCCGTGGCAGACCTCGCACGATACCCAGCTCGGCACGCGGATCTGCGTGTCGTAGCCGTGTGCGGCCTGCTCGAGCGTGATTTCCATGCTGTAGCGCAGGTCGGCACCGCGATACACCTGCGGGCCGCCACGGCCGCCGCGCGCGGCACCGCCCGCTGCCTGGCCGAAGATGTCGCCGAAGATGTCGCCGAACGCGTCCGCGAAACCGCCGAAGCCCTGTGCGCCCGCACCGCCCATGTTCGGATCGACGCCCGCGTGGCCGTACTGGTCGTACGCTGCCCGCTTCTGGCCGTCCGACAGCATTTCATAGGCTTCCTTCACCTCCTTGAAATGCTCTTCCGCATCCTTGTTGTCCGGATTGCGGTCAGGGTGATACTTCATCGCAAGCTTGCGATACGCCTTCTTGATTTCGTCGTCGCCCGCATTCTTCGCGACGCCCAGAACCTCGTAGTAATCCCGTTTCGCCATATCGATTCACTGTGCAGCCGCGCATCGCGCACGCGGCGGCTCCTTTCGCCTGCAGTAAAGTCTCTCGACTCGTCTGGCACTGCGCCCGTCCGCGGACGGCTCGTGCAGCACCCGCCAAAAAACAAATGTGCCCGGAGGGCCGCGAAGCCCGCCAGGCGTGGAGTCGATCCGGCCATCCGGAAGGAAAGACAGACCGCTTGTCAGCCAACCCGTCAGCCGCGCCGCGCGCGGGTTGCGCGCGCGGCGTGCGGCACCGGGGCAACCCGGCTTAGTCCTTCTTCACTTCCTTGAACTCGGCGTCGACGACGTCGTCGGCAGCCTGTTGTGCACCGCCTGCGTGGGCCGCGCCTTCCGCTGCACCCGCTGCGCCGGCCGCACCTGCTTGCTGGGCCTGCATGTCGGCGTACATCTTTTCGCCGAGCTTCTGCGACACCTTGCCGAGCTCCTCGACCTTCGCGTCGATCGCAGCCTTGTCGGCCGACGAGTCCTTCAGCAGTTCCTCGAGCGACTTCAGCGACGCTTCGATGGCTTCCTTCTCGCCCGCGTCCAGCTTGTCGCCGTACTCGGTCAGCGCCTTCTTCGTGCTGTGAACCAGCGCGTCGCCCTGGTTGCGCGAATCAGCCAGCTCGCGCAGCTTGTGATCTTCCGCTGCGTTCGCTTCCGCGTCCTTGATCATCTGGTCGATTTCGGCTTCGGACAGACCCGAGTTCGCCTTGATCGTGATCTTGTTTTCCTTGCCGGTCGCCTTGTCCTTCGCGCCGACGTGCAGGATGCCGTTCGCGTCGATGTCGAAGGTCACTTCGATCTGCGGCACGCCGCGCGGTGCGGGCGGGATGCCTTCGAGGTTGAACTCGCCGAGCAGCTTGTTGCCCGCTGCCATTTCGCGTTCGCCCTGGAACACCTTGATCGTCACGGCGCCCTGGTTGTCGTCCGCCGTCGAGTACACCTGAGCGTGCTTCGTCGGGATCGTCGTGTTCTTGCTGATCATCTTCGTCATCACGCCGCCGAGCGTCTCGATGCCGAGCGACAGCGGGGTCACGTCGAGCAGCAGCACGTCCTTGCGGTCGCCCGACAGGACCTGGCCCTGGATCGCCGCGCCGACTGCGACAGCTTCGTCCGGGTTCACGTCACGACGCGGATCCTTGCCGAAGAATTCCTTCACCTTCTCCAGCACCTTCGGCATGCGCGTCTGGCCGCCGACCAGGATCACGTCGTCGATGTCCGACACCTTGACGCCTGCGTCCTTGATCGCGATGCGGCACGGTTCGATCGTGCGCTCGACGAGGTCTTCCACCAGCGCTTCCAGCTTCGCGCGGGTGATCTTCAGGTTCAAGTGCTTCGGGCCCGACGCGTCTGCCGTGATGTACGGCAGGTTGATTTCGGTCTGCTGGCTCGACGACAGCTCGATCTTCGCCTTTTCAGCGGCTTCCTTCAGGCGCTGCAGCGCGAGCACGTCCTTCGACAGGTCGACGCCCTGCTCCTTCTTGAACTCGCCGATGATGTAATCGATGATGCGCTGGTCGAAGTCTTCGCCGCCGAGGAACGTGTCGCCGTTGGTCGACAGCACTTCGAACTGCATTTCGCCGTCGACGTCCGCGATTTCGATGATCGACACGTCGAACGTACCGCCGCCGAGGTCATACACGGCGATCTTGCGGTCGCCCTTCTCGACCTTGTCGAGGCCGAACGCGAGCGCGGCTGCGGTCGGCTCGTTGATGATCCGCTTGACTTCGAGGCCCGCGATGCGGCCGGCGTCCTTGGTTGCCTGGCGCTGGCTGTCGTTGAAGTACGCCGGCACCGTGATCACGGCTTCCGTGACCGGCTCGCCGAGGTAGTCTTCGGCCGTCTTCTTCATCTTGCGCAGCACTTCCGCCGAAACCTGCGGCGGCGCCAGCTTTTCGCCGTGTGCTTCAACCCATGCGTCGCCGTTGTCGGCCTTGACGATGGTGTACGGCATCAGGCCGATGTCCTTCTGGACTTCCTTCTCTTCGAAGCGGCGGCCGATCAGGCGCTTCACCGCGAACAGCGTGTTCTTCGGGTTGGTCACCGACTGACGCTTGGCCGGCGCGCCGACGAGCACTTCGTTGTCGTCCATGTAGGCAATGATCGACGGCGTGGTGCGCGTGCCTTCCGAGTTCTCGATGACCTTGACCTGGTTGCCTTCCATGATGGCGACGCACGAGTTCGTGGTGCCGAGGTCAATACCGATGATCTTTCCCATTTTTTCCTAATCTCCAGAAATGCTTGTTTGCTGCGCAAAACCCCGCGTTTTGGGGCGGTTTTGCGCGCCAGAATTCAACTCTGTTCCCGAAATGCGTCCGTCCGATCCGTTTTCAAGACCCGACGAGCGATGCGGATATTAAATTTTTTCAATCGCCTCCGGCTAGCGGATCGCCGTCCGACGGATCGCCGCCCGACGCGGCGATTTTCGCGCGTGCCGCCGAAACCGCTGCCTGGAACTGCGCGAGGCCATGCCAGCCCGTCGCACGACCCAGCCGCTTGCCGCGGTGGAAGAAGAACCACGTCGGCACGCCGTGCAGCCCGAAGCGGCGCCCCAGCTGATGGTGTTCGTACACGTTGCAATGGAACCACTTCAGGTCCAGCGCGCGGATCGCGTCGGGCTGGGCGAGCATCGCCTTCTTCGCGATCTCGCAGTTGAAGCAGTCGACGCCCCAGAAGAACACCACCGCGAGCGCGTCGCCCGCACCGTCGATCGCCGCGTCGAACGTGCCGGCGTCCAGCGCCTGCATGTCGAACGTGTTGAACGCGGCCGGATCGACGCCGGCGGGCAGCATCGCGACGGCCTTACTTCGGCTGCGCGACGGTGACGAGCGCCGGACGCAGCACGCGGTCGGCGATCGTGTAGCCCTTTTGCAGCACGGTGACGACGGTGTTCGGCTCCTGCTCGGCCGGCACCATCGAAATCGCCTGGTGCTGGTGCGGATCGAACTTCTCGCCGACCGGGTTCAGCGCGACGACACGGCCCTTCTCGAGTGCGTTCGTCAGCTGGCGCAGCGTCAGCTCGACGCCTTCGCGTACCTTCGTGATATCGCCAGATGTATCGTTGACGGCCGCTTCCAGGCTGTCCAGCACCGGCAGCAGGTGCTCCGCGAAACCCTCGATCGCGAACTTGTGCGCCTTCGAGACGTCGTCCTGCGCGCGGCGGCGGACGTTCTCGGTCTCGGCCTTCGCCCGCAGGTAGCTCTCCTGCAGCTCGGCGACCTTGGCTTGAGCCTCCGCGAGCGCCGCGTCGGCTGCTTCGGCGGCGGGAGCAGCGCCTTGCGCCGCCTGCTTCTCGCTGCCGATATCTTCGGCCGATTGGGTAGCCGGGTTCTCTTGCGTGTTTTCCATGTCGCTGAAAGTCGATTAGAGGTTGAAGCCAAATCGGCAACCGCCGGACCGTATATCCGATGGCACCGCACATTGCTGGTGCAAATAAGGGTGAAAACTACGATTTCAAGAGGGTTATTCGCCGGCATTCTCCAATGCCGCGAAACAACCGGGCGTCACGCCGGGACATTGCCCGCATAGTCCGCCATTACGGGCGAAACGGGCTGTAACAACGCTTACCTGGCAAGTACTAGCTTGGCACAGGCCCGCTGCACTACACTGCACTCAAGCGTCGGAAAAGCGTGTTTACCCCTAGCTGACCGCCGCCTGACATCCACCTGGCGCCGTTTTCACCCTTCTTCTCGAGGGGAGTACCGTGAAACTGACCTTTGCGATCTCGGTGGTCGCGCTGGTACTCATTGCCGGCACCACCACCATCTGCCTGTCCGGAGCCGTTACCGACCGCACGACCGAATACGGGAGCGCGCGGGCGACGTTCGACCAGATGTTCAGCTCCCACCAGAAAATCTGTCGATGATGCGCCGGTCGCGCTTCGTCGGCCGGCCGTGCAATTCCGCTGCCGGCTCGCGATACGTGCGGCGCCGCTCCAGTTCGGCGAGCCGTGCGGCCCGCCCCGCTTCCGTTTCCGCGTAAAGCGTCTGCGCGACGCTCGCCGGCCCGCGCACGTCGCACACGCCGAGCACGGCAATGTGCCAGACGATGCCGTCGATCGCAATCTCGACCTCGTCGCCCACGCGCACTTCCTTCGCCGGCTTGACCGCCGCGCCGCCGATCTTCACGTGCCCCTTGTCGACCGCATCGGTCGCAAGCGAGCGCGTCTTGAAGAACCGGGCCGCCCACAGCCATTTGTCGATGCGCAGCTTCGCGCCCGGTTCGGTCGAAATCTTGTAATTCATCGCAGCCTCCGCCGGGCCGCCCCAAGGAGGCTGACCGCCCCCTCGGGGGGCAGTGAACGAAGTGAGCGTGGGGGTCGTTTCATCTCAGCTCACCGTTTCGGGCTGCGCGGCCCTGACCGGCCAGCCCTGCAGATTCTCGGCGACGATCTCGCCGAGCGCGCCGATCCACGCGGGCGCACCGTTCAGGCACGGAATGCGGTGGAACGCCTTGCCGCCGCCGGCGAGGAACTCGTCGCGCACTTCCATGCCGATCTCCTCGATCGTCTCCAGGCAGTCGGCCGTGAAACCGGGACAGAACACGTCGGCGCGCCGCACGCCGGCCTCGCCGAACTCGCGCAGCGTCGGCGCGGTGTAAGGCTGCAGCCATTCGGCCTTGCCGAAACGCGACTGGAACGTGACGCGGCACTCGGTCGTCGACAGCCCGAGCGCGGCCGTCAGCAGCGCACCCGTCTGCTGGCACTGGTCGTGATAGGGGTCGCCGAGGTCGAGCGTGCGCTTCGGCACGCCGTGAAAGCTCAGCACGAGCTTGTCGCCGGCCGCGAAATCGGGCCGGCCGTGCTGCGCCCAATACTGGCGCACCTGCTCGGCCAGCGCATGGATATAGGCCGGATGGTCGGCGTAGTGCCGCACCGTGCGTACCTCGGGCTGGTTGCGCATGCGCGCGAGCGCGTCGAAAGCGGCGTCGAAGGCGGTGGCCGTGGTCGACGCCGAGTATTGCGGATACATCGGCATCAGCAGCACGCGCTCGACGCCCGCACGCTTGAACTGCGCGAGCGCGTGCGAAATGTTCGGGCTGCCGTAGCGCATCGCGTAATCGACCATCACGTGATAGCCGTTCGACGTGAGCAGATGCCGCACGCTGTCCGTCTGGCGCTCCGTGTACACACGCAGCGGCGAGCCCTCGGGCATCCAGACGGCTGCGTATTTCTTTGCGGACGCGCGGCCGCGCAGCGGCAGGATCAGCGTGCGCAGCAGCACCTGCCAGACGGCCTGCGGAATCTCGACGACCCGCGGATCCGACAGGAATTCGGCCAGGTAGCGCCGCACCGCGCGCGGCGTAGGGGCGTCGGGCGTGCCGAGATTGATCAGCAGCACACCGATGCGATGGGCAGCCGCGGTGCTCGAAGGCGGCTCAAGATCGAAACGCATGGGCAATTACGTGCTCGGGGCACGGGACCGGACGGCTCTCAATTATAGCGGGCCGCCCCGCACCGGTCGGCTGGCCGTTCGGCCGACTGCCTGCTTACGCAGTGCCGCGGCACGATGACGGGGCGGGATCGGGCTGGCGCTGGCGGGCTACTGCTGGCTCAGCGTGAGCGACAGCAGGCGCGCAGTGATGTCGACGATCGGTATCACGCGGTTGTACGCCATGCGGGTCGGGCCGATCACGCCGAGCGTGCCGACGATCTGCCCGTTCACCTCGTAAGGCGCGGTGACGACGCTCATTTCCTCGATCGGCACGAGCGTCGATTCGCCGCCAATGAAGATCTGCACGCCCTGGGCGTGGCTCGACACGTCGAGCAGTTGCAGGAGGCCCGTCTTTTGGTCGAATACGTCGAACAGCTTGCGCAGCCGCGCCATGTCGGAAGAAAGGTCCGCCACCTCGAGCAGGTTGCGCTCGCCGGAAATCAGCACGGTGTCCTCGGTATCGGGCACCTCGGTGCTGGCCGTCACGGCCAGATGCATCAGCGCCGTCATGTCGCCGCGCAACTGGTCGATCTCGTCGCGCAGGCGGCGTCGCGAGCATCCGGTTCTGCACGTCGCCCTCGGGCGTGACGATGATCAGCAGGATGCGCTTGTCCGACAGGCGCATGAACTCGATCTGCTTGAACACGTGGCTGCGGCGCGGCGTCAGCACGACGCCCGCGAACTGCGACAGGTTCGACAGCACGCTCGCGGCGGCCGCCACGACCCGCTGCTGCGGCTCGCCGGCCTGCAGCGTGTTCTGCACCTGCCGCGCGACGGCTTCGGCGTCGATCGGCGCCTCGACCGTCAGCATCGTGTCGACGAACAGCCGGTAGCCGCGCGGCGTCGGCACGCGGCCGGCCGACGTATGCGGGCTCGACACGAGGCCGAGCTCCTCCAGGTCGGACATCACGTTGCGGATCGTCGCCGGGCTCAGCTCGAGCCCGGAGTAACGGGACAACGTGCGCGATCCGACTGGCTGACCGTCGGCGATATACCGTTCGATCAGGGTTTTCAGGAGGGTTCGTGCGCGAGGATCTAGCATGGTGGAAAATTTTAGCGCAACCGCGCGACCGCGGCGAGTGGCGTCGGCTACCGTTGCGCGGGCCGGCCCGATCCGGCCCCGCCTGCGCACAGCCGGTTCTTTTCGTCAACGAGCTATGGTGTAATGCCGGCATGAAAACCGGTAATCAGTTCAACACTGTCGCGCTCGTCGGCCGGAGCAACACGCCCAACATCGCCGAGCCGCTCGCCACGCTGGCCGCCTGCGTCGCCAAGCGGGGCTTCGAGGTCGTCTTCGAAGCCGAGACCGCGCGCGAGATCGGCATCACCGGCTACCCGGCGCTGACCCCGGCCGAAATCGGGGCGCGCGCCGACGTGGCGGTCGTGCTGGGCGGCGACGGGACGATGCTCGGCATCGGCCGTCAGCTCGCGCCGTACAAGACACCGCTGATCGGGATCAACCACGGGCGGCTCGGCTTCATCACCGATATCGCAGCGGCCGACATGCAGGCGCTCGTCCCGGTGATCCTGTCGGGCAAGTTCGAGCGCGAGGAGCGCGCGCTGCTCGAAGCCCGGATCATGCGCGACGGCGAACCGATCTACCACGCGATCGCCTTCAACGACGTCGTCGTGAACCGCAGCGGCTTCTCCGGGATGGTCGAACTGCGCGCATCGGTCGACGGCCGGTACATGTACAACCAACGTTCGGACGGCCTGATCGTCGCCACGCCGACCGGCTCGACTGCTTACGCGCTGTCGTCGGCCGGCCCGATCCTCCATCCGCAGCTGGCGGGCATCGTGCTTGTGCCGATCGCGCCTCATGCGTTGTCGAACCGGCCGATCGTGCTGCCCGACGATTCAAAAATTGCGATCCAGATCGTCGGCGGGCGCGACGTCAACGTGAACTTCGACATGCAGTCGTTTACCGCGCTCGAACTGAACGACACGATCGAGGTGCGCCGCTCGAAGCACACGGTGCCGTTCCTGCACCCGATCGGCTACAGCTACTACGCGACGCTGCGCAAGAAGCTGCACTGGAACGAACACGCCTCGAACGAAGACGACAAGGCGTCCTGACGCCGCTCCGCCCGACACCATGCTCCGCCACCTCTCGATCCGCGACTTCGTCATCGTCGCCGCGCTCGATCTCGAATTCGACAGCGGCTTTTCCGTCTTTTCCGGCGAAACCGGCGCCGGGAAATCGATCCTGATCGACGCCCTTGCCCTCGCGCTCGGCGAACGCGCCGACGCAAGCGTCGTGCGCATCGGCTGCGGCCGCGCCGACATCACCGCCGAATTCACGCAGCACGACCGCGTCGCGCGCTGGCTCGACGAACACGCGTTCGACACCGAGGACACCGTGATGCTGCGCCGCGTGATCGATGCGAACGGCCGGTCGCGCGCGTTCATCAACGGCACCAGCGCGACGCTCGCGCAGCTGCGCGAGCTCGGCGAAATGCTCGTCGACATCCACGGCCAGCATGCGCACCAGTTGCTGATGCGGCCCGACGCGCAGCGCGAGCTGTTCGACACGCACGCCGGGCTCGTCGCCGATGCCGCGAACGTCGCGCGCGCGTGGCGCGTGTGGCGCGATGCGACGCAGGCGATCGAGGCGGCAAAAGCGCACGAGCGCGAGCTGCAGCTCGAACGCGAAAAGCTCGCCTGGCAGCTCGCCGAGCTCGACAAGCTCGCGCCGCAGCCCGGCGAATGGGACGAAGTCAGCAACGAGCACAAGCGCCTGTCGCATTCGGCGAACCTGATCGAAGGCGTGCGCGGCGCACTCAACGCGTTGTCCGAGTCCGACGACGCGATGCTTGCGCAGCTTGGCGCGATCGTGTCGAAGCTGCGCAGCCTCGCCGATTACGACACCACGCTCGGCGACGCGCTCGCGTCGCTCGAACCGGCCGAGATCCAGCTGCAGGAAGCCGTCTATTCGCTGTCCCACTATGCGCAGCGCGTCGATCTCGATCCCGAGCGGCTCGCGCAGGTCGAGACGCGCCTCGATGCGCTGCACTCGACCGCCCGCAAGTTCCGCTTGCCGCCCGACACGCTGCACGAAGAACACGCGGCCCGCCGCGCCCAGCTCGCCGCACTCGATGCGGCCGCCGATCTCGGCGCGCTCGAAGCGGTGCAGGCCAAGGCGCGGGAAGCCTATCTCGCCGACGCCAAACACCTGTCCAAGGCGCGCACCCAGGCCGCCAGGACGCTCGGCACGGCCGTCACGGCCGGCATGCAGGAACTGTCGATGGCGGGCGGGAGCTTCGAGGTCGCGCTCGTGCCGCTCGCCGACGGCGGCCCGCACGGGCTCGAGCAGGTCGAATTCCGGGTCGCCGGGCACCCCGGCGTGCCGCTGCGGCCGCTCGCGAAGGTTGCGTCGGGCGGCGAGCTCGCGCGGATCAGCCTCGCGCTCGCGGTGATCGCCAGCGCGGCCAGCCCGACACCAACGTTGATCTTCGACGAAGTCGATACGGGGATCGGCGGCGGCGTCGCCGAAGTGGTCGGCCGCCTGCTGCACCAGCTCGGGCGCGATCGCCAGGTGCTGTGCGTGACGCACCTGCCGCAGGTCGCCGCGCGCGGCGACCACCACTTCCAGGTCACAAAAGGCGCCGACGACCGCGGCGGCACGGTGTCGACGGTCATCGCGCTCGACCGCGCCAACCGGATCGAGGAAGTCGCGCGAATGCTCGGCGGGCTCGAGATCACGGCCACGACGCGCAAGCACGCGAAGGAAATGCTGGCGGCCTGACGCCGGCCATCCGTTATCCGTTATCCGTTCGTCGAATGCAAAAGACCGGCGCACGCGCCGGTCTTTTGTTGGGGGGCACGGCGGCACAATCGCGTCCGCCCTGCCGCACCGCATCGAACGGCCGTTTCAACTATCCGTTTCAACCGCCCCGAACACGCGCGTCCACAGCGCCGTCACGGCCGCGCGCTCGTCGGCCACCACGGCCGGATCGACCCGTGCCTTCTCCATCCCGTCGAGCCGCAGCTTGTGCTGCAGCTTCCGGTACTTGCGGTACGCCGCCCCGACCCGCTCGGCCTCGTCCTCGCCCATCAGCCCGAAGCGCGCAACCTCGCGCAGCAGCGCGATATTGCCCGTATTGCGGATCAGCTCGGCGTCGCTCGACGCGTGCAGCAGCACCCAGTACTGGACGATGAACTCGATGTCGACCATTCCGCCGCGATCGTGCTTCAGGTCGAACAGCTCGGTCTGGTTCGGGTGGCCGGCGAACACCTTGCCGCGCATGTCGACGATTTCCTTCGCGAGCACGCCGCCGTCGCGCGGCGTCGTCAGCACCTGCTGGCGGATCGCCTCGAAGTCCGTACCGATCTGCGCGTCGCCCGCGCTGTAGCGGGCACGCGTCAGCGCCTGGTGCTCCCAGACCCACGCGGTATTCGCGGCATCGCCCTCGCGCAACTGGTAGCGGCGGAACGCGTCGAGATCGGTGACGAGCAGCCCGGCCTCGCCGTTCGGCCGCAGCCGCAGGTCGATGTCGAACAGCGCGCCCGCCCCGGTCGCGGTGGTGAGCCACGTGATCAGGCGCCGCGTGAAGGTCGTGTAGACGTCGGCCGAGCGCTCGTCCGCGTCGTCGTACAGGAAGATCAGGTCGAGATCCGATGCGTAGCCGAGCTCCTTGCCGCCCAGCTTGCCGTACGCGATCACCGCGAACTTCGGCACGTCGCGATGGCGCTTCGCGAGCTGCGACCAGACGACTTCGATCGTCACGTCGAGTACCGCGTCGGCCAGCTCGGACAGCCGGTCGCTCACGTGCTCGACCGACAGTTGCCCGGCCAGATCGATCAGCAGGATCCGGAACACCTCCGCGTGCTGTGCGTGCCGCAGCAGGTCCATCTGTTGCTCGGGGCCGTCGGCCGCGGCGAGGCGCGCACGCAATGCGTCCTTGAACGCGGGCCAGTCGAACGGGCTCGCGATCGCCTCGTCGTCGAGCAGTTCGTCGAGCAGTTGCGGGTGGCGGATCAGGTAGCCGCCGCCCCAGCGCGTCGCGCCGAGCACCGACAGCACGCGATCGAGCGCGGCCGGATATTCGGTCAGCAACGCGAGATAGACACCGCGCCGGCTGACCGTCTCGAGCAGGTCGAACAGGCGCACGACCGTATCGTCGCGGCGCGCGGCATCGATCTTCGGCGCGGCCTCGAGCGCACGCTGCGCGACGCTGTCGAAGCGCTGCCGGCTCTTTTCCGGCAGGCCCGTGTAGCGGGACGACTGCCAGATCGCGCGCAGCCGGGTGAGCACCGCGGCCGGATCGGTAAAGCCGAGGCCGTCGAGACGCGCGACCAGTGCGTCGTCCTCGCCGTCGTCGGCCAGCGCGCCGCTCCAGATCCACGCGGCCGCGGTATCGTCGCCCGCCGCACACGAGCCGCCGCCCACCTTGTCGGCAAAAATCTCGTGGAATTGCGCTTCGACGAACGTGCGATGGCCGTCCAGCACCGTCATCAGCGCCGCGTAGTCGGCAAAGCCGAGCGATGCGGCCAGCGCCGCGCGTTCGTCCGGCTCGACCGGCATCGCGTGCGTCTGCGCGTCGTTGCGGTACTGCAGCCGGTGCTCGAGCGTGCGCAGGAAGTTATAGGCGTCGGTCAGGCGCGCGCGCACATCCTCGCCGATCAGCCCGCGCGCCTGCGCATGACGCAGCACCGCGAGCGTCGGCCGCACGCGGAATTCCGCATCCTGACCGCCGCGGATCAACTGGAACACCTGCGCACTGAACTCAATCTCGCGGATCCCGCCGCGCCCGAGCTTGATGTCGTCGGCCTTGTCGGGCCGCATCGACGCGCGGCGCGCGGCTTCCTGCCGGATCTGCTGGTGCAGCGAGCGGATCGCGCCGATCACGCCGAAGTCGAGATAGCGGCGGTACACGAACGGCTTGACGATCGACTCGAGCTGCGATTCCAGCCGCTGCGCCGCGTCGCTGTCGCCTTCCGACACGAGCCGCCCCTTGATCCACGCATAGCGCTCCCACTCGCGGCCCTGTACGTAGAAATACTCTTCGAGCATGCCGAGGCTGCAGACGAGCGGCCCCGAATCGCCGTTCGGACGCAGTCGCATGTCGACACGAAACACGTAGCCGTCGGCGGTGACTTCCGACAACACGCCGATCAGCCGCCGGCCGAGCCGCGTGAAGTATTCCTGCGTGGACAGCGGCGAACGCGCGCCGCCGGTCGTCTCGCCGTCGTCCTCGTAGACGAAGATCAGGTCGATGTCCGACGATACATTCAGCTCGCGGCCGCCGAGCTTGCCCATCCCGACCACGCCAAGCACGACGCGCTGGCCGTCGGCGCTGCGCGGCTCGCCGTAGAGCGCCTCGAGCTCGGCCGACAGCAGCGCGAGCGAGCGCTGCACGGCCACTTCCGCGAGATCGGTCATCGCACCCGTCACCTCGGTGACGTCCGCCAGCCCGCGCAGGTCGCGCTCCGCCACCGCGCCGAATGCCTCGGCGCGCAGTTGCCGCAGTGCGCGCTTCAGTTGGTCCTCGGTCGGCGCGGCGGTGCCGGCCGGCGTTGCCAGCAGTTCGGTGAGGCGCGCGTCGAGCTGCGCGCGACCGAGCGGCGCGGCAGCCCACGCGGCGACTTGGTCGGCGAGCGCGGGTCGCGCGGCGGCCGCGCGGGCCAGGTAACGGGAATAGGACGTGCAGATCAGGGCGGAAGCGTCGGTCATCGAGAAGCGGGCCTGGCGGAAAGGCCGGCCGGCCCGGGAAACGCATGCGCGCCCCGCTCCCGACCGGCCCTGTAGACTCGGCGCGGCATCGCGGGGCAGGTGCGCCCGTCGCGAAACCGCGCGCCGGAAAGCCCGTGCCGCGCTGCCGCAACGGCCGCCGGCACGAACCCGTGTGATACATTTCAACGTCAGTCTGCAAAACTACCATATCGCCGCCCGTCCGCCGCATGTCCGACCGTCAGGAATCCGCCGTAGCTGCGCCCGAAGCGGGACCTCCGAAGCACGATCATCCGGTCTTGCGTCGCGTGTTCAGGGTGACGCTGGCAGTCGGGATCGGCACCTACTTCGTCGCGTCCGGCGCGCTCCTCGGGCTGCGCTACGTTCTGCTGCCCCGCATCGACGAATTCCGCCCGCGCATCGAGCGCGCGGTGTCCGACAAGCTCCACGCGCAGCTTTCGATCGGCAAGCTTTCCCCGAACTGGTCCGGCATGCAGCCGGGCGTCGAACTCACGAACCTGACGATCCGCGGCCATGACGGCAAGGTCGCGCTGTCGGTGCCGCATGCGACGGCCGCGCTGTCGTGGATGTCGCTGCTGCGGCTGTCGCCCGCGCTGTCGAGCCTGATCGTCGACCAACCCGACCTCGTCGTCGCTCGGGCGGCCGACGGCTCGCTGAGCATCGCGGGCGTCGGCGTGGCAACCACCCACGGCGGCAACGACACGTTCGGCACCTGGCTGCTGAAGCAGGAGGCGATCGTGCTGCGCGGCGGCACGCTGCGCTGGCGCGACGCGCAGCATGACGCACCGGAGCTCGTGCTGTCGGGCATCCGGCTTGCGGTGCTCAACAACGGCCGCGTGCACAAGGCCGCGCTGCAGGCGCCTGCCAACGGCACGCTGCTGCTCGGCCCGCTCGATTTCCGCGCACGCTTCAGGCACAAGCCGCTCGCGCCGGTCGGCAAGCCGTCGAACTGGGCGGGCGACGCGTACCTGTCGACGGGCCCGGTGGACCTGCAGACGCTGGCGCGCTACCTCGACGTGCCGCTCACGATCCACGCGGGCCGGATCGACAACGCGATCTGGGCCACTTTCAGCGACGGCCACCTGCACTCGGCGGGCGGCGACCTGCAGGGCGCGGACGTCGCACTGCGCGTGCGCCCGACGCAGCCGCGGCTCGACGTGCCGACGGTCGGCTTCGGGTGGGACATGCAGCTCGACGCCGGCCACGACTACACGCTGCACCTGACGCGCTTCAACGCGGAGCTCGGCCAGCCGCCGCTGCCGGACGGCACGCCGCTTGCCCGCTCGCTTGCGCTGTCGACGCTGACGGCCCGTTACCGCGTGCCGACCGTGAGCCAGGGGCAGTTGTTGAGCGTCGTCGGCGACCGCGTCGATCTCGGCATCCTCAGCGAGTTCATTCGCGGGCTGCCGCTACCGGCACGCCTGCGCAACGAGCTGATCAAGATCGACCCGCGCGGGATGGTGTCGAACTATCACATCGAGGTCGAGCGCGCGAAACCCGCGCATGCCGATCTCGCCGACGAGGAGCGGCGCACGGGCGCCGCGCCGATCGTTCGCTACCGCTTCCTCGGCGATCTGCAAGGCATCAGCTTCGCCGCGCAGGAACCGCCTCCCGGGCTCTCGCCGCGCGGTCACCCGCGCGCCGGCTGGCCGGGCGTCGAGAACCTGTGGGGCCGTGTCGATGCGAACGAGACGGGCGGCTCCGCGCATTTCGACACGGTCAATGCAGCCGTCACGGTGCCCGGCGAATTCGACGAGCCGCGCCTGACGTTCGACCGGCTGCGCGGCAATGCGAAATGGACGATCACGCCCGAGCCCGGCGACAAGCACGCGCGCGTCGACGTCTCGCTGCCCGACCTGCTCGTCTCGAACCCCGACGCCGAAATCGCAGTGTCCGGCTCGTACACGAACCCCGGCCACGGGCGCGGCTCGCTCGACCTGCGCGCCGATTTCGCCCGGGCGTCGGTGGCCCGCATTCCGCGCTACCTGCCGACCGGGATGTCCGAACACCTGCGCGACTATCTCGGCCACGCGCTGCAGGACGGCCAGGTGACCAAGGGCGCGTCGATCGTCGCCCGCGGCCCGCTCGAGAAATTCCCGTTCGAACACGAGCCGGACGCCGGCGTGTTCCACATCGTCGCGCCGTTCACCGGCGGCCGCTTCGAACCGACGCCGTACCCGCCGCGCAAGCTCGCGAACGGCACGCCGAGCGTCTGGCCGGCGCTCGATGGGATCGACGGCGTGTTCGAACTCGCGCAGAACAAGCTGCGTTTCGACATCCACCGCGCGCACTACAAGCGCGTCGCGCTGACGAAGGTCGCCGGCCGCATCGACGATCTCGGCAATCCGACCCACTCGCCGCTCATCATCGACGGCCATGCGCAGGGCCCGCTGGCCGACCTGATCGACTACGCGGACAACAGCTCGCTCGGTACGATGAGCGGGCATATCGGCCAGCGGATCGATGCGCAGGGGCCCGCGTCGCTTGCGCTCAAGATCACGATTCCGCAGCACGTCGCGCATCCGCATACGCACATCGAAGGCGCGCTCGCGTTCGGCGGCAACACGCTGACGACCAACGGCGTGCCGCCGCTGTCCGCACTGCGCGGCAGTGTCCGGTTCACCGAGGCCGGCGCGTCGCTGCACGACCTGTCGGGGCGCTTCCTCGGCGGCCCGGTGCGCGCGAACGGCAACTTCCAGTCGCACGGGCCGTACACGGTGGACGTCGACGGCCGGCTCGCGCTCGACGCCGCGCGCGGCCTGAACCTGCACGGCCCGGCCGCCGCGCTGCTCGAGCACGTGGTTGGCGACGCACCATACAAGGTCGCCGTGCGCGGCGCGCCGGGCCGCCTGCCCGATATCAGCGCGCATTCCGACCTGACCGGCGTCGCGCTGAATTTCCCTGCGCCGTTCGCGAAAGCGGCCGGCACGCCGATGCCGTTCAGCTTCACGCTGCAGCCGGCGCCGCAGGCGGACGGCAAGCGCCTTGAGCACGCCGACCTGACGCTCGGCCCCGTGTCCGCG
Organism: Burkholderia lata; assembly: GCF_000012945.1. Lineage (NCBI taxonomy): Bacteria > Pseudomonadati > Pseudomonadota > Betaproteobacteria > Burkholderiales > Burkholderiaceae > Burkholderia > Burkholderia lata. The sequence continues at coordinate 731,741 of NC_007510.1, read as the reverse complement.
ACCTACCTGCTCGACGCAACGCGCGGCCAGCCGCTGCGCGCGGTGCGCGGCGCGATGGGCATCCACCGGATGCCCGACATGCCGCAAGACGGCGTGAGCGCGGCCGTCGACGTGAACGAACTGGACGCCGATGCGTGGCTCGCACTTGCCCATACGCTGAAGTCCGAGACGCCGCGCGCGCAGGAGCCGCAGGGCGCGCCGCGCGTCGATTTCGCCAGTTTCGCGCCGAAGCGCTTCGCGTTCCATTTCGGCACGCTGAAGCTGCTCAAGCGCAACTGGGAAAACGTGATCGTCGGCGCGTCGCACATCGACGAGCTGTGGCAGGCGAACATCGCATCGAACCAGGTATCGGGCTACCTGTCGTGGGCGCCGGGCGGCGGCCACAACGGTGCGGGCGTGCTGAACGCGCGGCTCGCGAAGCTCGTGATCCCGGACAGCGCGCAGCACGATCTCGTCGGCCGCGCGATGAACCTGCCGACGCCGACCGACCGCCCGATGCCGTCGATCGACCTGATCGTCGACCAGGTCGTCGCACGCAACCACGACATCGGCCGCCTCGTCGTCAACGCGCGCAATATCGACGAAGCCGGCACGCCGGTCTGGCAACTCGACAAGCTGGAGCTGTCGAACCCGGACGCGAAGCTGACGGCGACCGGCAACTGGCGCACGTCGCGCCGCGCGCTCGCCCGCGGCACCGACGAGAACGACGCACCGCGCCGCACCGTGTTCGACTTCAAGCTCGACATCGGCAACGCGGGCGCACTGCTCGACCGCGTCGGCCTGCCGCGCACGCTGGCGGACGGCCATGGTTCGGTTACCGGCAAGGTCGGCTGGCGCGGCGGCCCGACCGCGCTCGACTTCCCGTCGCTCGGCGGCCAGATCGCGCTCGATCTCGAACACGGCCAGATCCTGAAGGTCGATCCGGGCGCGGCAAAGCTGCTCGGCGTGCTGAGCCTGCAGAGCCTCGCGCGCTTCCTGACGCTGAATTTCCGCGACGTGATCGGCAAGGGGCTGCCGTTCGACAAGATCACCGGCACCGGCCAGATCTCGAACGGGATCGCCCGCACCGACGACTTCTCGATGATGACGGGGCCCGCGAATGTCACCGTGCGCGGTGCGGTCGATCTCGGCACCGAAACGCAGGACCTGCACGCGCACGTCGCGCCGAAAATCAGCGCGGGTGCCGCCGCGATCGGGGCGGCTATCATCAACCCGCTGCTCGGCGTCGGCGTGCTGGCCGCGAACTACGCGCTGTCGGAGACGCTGTCGCGCGCGTTCGCGCTCGACTACGCGATCACCGGCTCGTGGGCACACCCGCACATTGAGCGGGTGCGGGGCGATCAGGGTAAGATGAATCACGGTCCGGCCGATGCGGCGAACCATTGAGCCACATGCCGAACCGCGCACGGTGCCGGGCCGCACCCCATTTATGACGCAACCGATCCCGCGATGACCGACCACACCCGTTCCGCCACGCCCTTCCAGGTCGCCGCGCTGCAGATGGTGAGCACGCCGGACGTCGCGCGCAATCTCGCCGAAGCCCGCCGCCTGATCGCGGAAGCCGCCGGCGAAGGCGCGCAGCTCGTGCTGCTGCCCGAGTATTTCTGCTTCATGGGCCACCGCGACACCGACAAGCTCGCGCTCGCCGAACCCTACCAGGACGGCCCGATCCAGCACTTCCTCGCGGACGCCGCACGTCGCCACGGCATCTGGGTGATCGGCGGCACGCTACCGTTGAAGGCGCCGGAGCCCGATCGCGTGCTCAACACGACGCTCGTGTTCGATCCGTCCGGCAACGAAGCCGCGCGCTACGACAAGATCCACCTGTTCAACTTCGAGAAAGGCGACGAGTCGTTCGACGAGGCGCGCACGATTCGCGCGGGCGATACGGTCGTCGCGTTCGACGCGCCGTTCGGGCGGGTCGGCCTGTCGGTCTGTTACGATCTCCGCTTTCCGGAGCTGTATCGCAGGCTGGGTGACTGCGCGCTGATCGTCGTCCCGTCGGCGTTTACGTATACGACGGGCCGCGCGCACTGGGAAACGCTGTTGCGCGCGCGGGCCGTCGAGAACCAGTGTTACGTGCTCGCGGCCGCGCAAGGCGGCAAGCACGAGAACGGCCGGCGCACCTGGGGCCACAGCATGCTGATCGACCCGTGGGGCGAGATAGTCGCGGTCCGCGACGTGGGCGCCAGCGTCGTGCTCGGCGCGATCGATCCGCAGCGCATCGCCGACGTGCGCCAGAGCCTGCCCGCGTGGCGGCACCGCGTGCTCACCTGATTCCGGCCGCGCCGCTTGAAACGCCGCGCGGCCAACCCATCTGCCCAGAAGCACCCGACAACTTTTTGAGAAACCCCGATATCCGCATGAACATCATCGAACCCGGCATCCGCAACCTCGCGCTGGCGAAGGACATCCTGCTCACGCCGTACGGCCTCGACGAAAGCCTGCTCACGCGCACGATCGCCGACATCTTCACGCATCGCGTCGACTATGCGGACCTGTACTTCCAGGCGACCCGCAGCGAAGCGTGGAGCCTCGAGGAAGGCATCGTCAAATCGGGCAGCTTCAGCATCGACCAGGGCGTCGGCGTGCGCGCGGTCGCGGGCGACCGCACCGCGTTCGCGTATTCCGACGACCTGTCGCCGGAAGCGATCGCGCAAGCCGCTGCGGCCACCAAGGCGATCGCAGCAGCCGGCGGCGGCCGCCAGAAGATCAAGGCGGCGACGTCGCTGAAAGGCATCTCGGGCCGCGACCTGTACCTGCCGTCCGATCCGCTCGCATCGCTCGACGCGACGGCCAAGGTCAAGCTGCTCGAGCGCATCGAGCAGATGGCACGCGGCCGCGACCCGCGCATCACGCAGGTGATGGCAGGCCTCGCCGGCGAGTACGACGTCGTGCTGGTCGCACGCAGCGACGGCGCGCTCGCGGCCGACATCCGCCCGCTCGTGCGCGTGTCGGTCACGGTGATCGCCGAGCAGAACGGCCGTCGCGAGATCGGCTCCGGCGGCGGCGGTGGCCGCTTCGACTATGGCTACTTCACCGACGACGTGCTGTCGCGCTACGTCGACGACGCCGTGCATGCGGCGCTCGTCAACCTCGACGCCCGCCCCGCGCCGGCCGGCGCGATGACGGTCGTGCTCGGGCCGGGCTGGCCGGGCGTGCTGCTGCACGAAGCGATCGGCCACGGCCTCGAGGGCGACTTCAACCGCAAGGGCTCGTCGGCATTCGCGGGCCGGATCGGCGAGCGGGTCGCCGCGAAGGGCGTGACCGTCGTTGACGACGGCACGCTGCCGAACCGCCGCGGCTCGCTGAACATCGACGACGAAGGCAACCCGACGCAGTGCACGACGCTGATCGAGGACGGCATCCTGAAGGGCTACATCCAGGACACGCTGAATGCGCGCCTGATGAAGATGCCGGTCACGGGCAACGCACGGCGCGAGTCGTACGCGGCACTGCCGATGCCGCGCATGACCAACACCTACATGCTGAACGGCGACAAGGATCCGCAGGAAATCATCGCATCGGTGAAGAACGGCCTGTACGCGGTGAACTTCGGCGGCGGCCAGGTCGACATCACGAACGGCAAGTTCGTGTTCTCGGCGTCCGAGGCGTACATGATCGAGAACGGCAAGGTCACCTACCCGGTGAAGGGCGCGACGCTGATCGGCAGCGGCCCCGAATCGCTGAAGGACGTGAGCATGATCGGCAATGACATGTCGCTCGACTCGGGCGTCGGCGTGTGCGGCAAGGAAGGCCAGAGCGTGCCGGTCGGCGTCGGCCAGCCGACCCTGCGGATCGACAGGATGACGGTCGGCGGTACGGCATAACCGCATCTCGGCGCAGACATTCCGCGCATTTTGAAGAAAACGCGCGGAATGTCCGCATTTTCGACGTTTCCCGGTTGCCAGCCGCCCGGCGACGGGGTATAAATTCCGAATCAACTTTTTTGACGAACCGAATCTCCGTCATGTCCGCCAAGTTTTACTTTTACTTTTTTTGGTATCTCAGACCGCTGGCGGATCGAGAGGGTTGATGGCGCGTAAAGCGCAACCGAAATTCCCGAAAAAACCGCCGGCGAACCCGGCGGTTTTTTTTCGCCCTTCGCCACCCGGTCGCCGCCGCTGCGGTCCCGCGGCCCCGACCGAAACCACTGAATCGCTTGAATTGATGAATCTGCCGCACGCCCACTCGCACTGACCGAACGGCGCCCGGAACCAAGGAGAAACAGCATGCCCCCGCACAACACCGACGACGTCCGCATTCGCGAACTCAAGGAACTGACGCCGCCCGCCCACCTGATCCGCGAATTCGCGTGCTCCGAAGCCGCGTCCGAGCTGATCTACAACTCGCGCCAGTCGATGCACCGCATCCTGCACGGGATGGACGACCGGCTGATCGTCGTGGTCGGGCCGTGCTCGATCCATGACACGAAGGCGGCGATCGAGTACGCGGGCCGGCTGGTGAAGGAGCGCGAGCGCTTCAAGGGCGAACTGGAAATCGTGATGCGCGTGTACTTCGAGAAGCCACGCACGACGGTTGGCTGGAAGGGCCTCATCAACGATCCGCACCTCGACAACAGCTTCAAGATCAACGAGGGGCTGCGCACCGCGCGCGAGTTGCTGCTGCAGATCAACGAGATGGGCCTGCCGGCCGCGACCGAATACCTCGACATGATCAGCCCGCAGTACATCGCCGACCTGATCTCGTGGGGCGCGATCGGCGCGCGTACGACGGAATCGCAGGTGCACCGCGAGCTCGCGTCGGGGCTGTCGTGCCCGGTCGGCTTCAAGAACGGCACCGACGGCAACGTGAAGATCGCGGTCGACGCGATCAAGGCCGCATCGCAGCCGCACCATTTCCTGTCGGTGACGAAGGGCGGCCATTCGGCGATCGTGTCGACGGCCGGCAACGAGGACTGCCACGTGATCCTGCGCGGCGGCAAGGCACCGAACTACGACGCGGACAGCGTGAACGCCGCGTGCGCGGACATCGGCAAGGCCGGCCTCGCCGCGCGCCTGATGATCGACGCGAGCCACGCGAACAGCTCGAAGAAGCACGAGAACCAGATCCCCGTCTGCGCCGACATCGGCCGCCAGATCGCGGCCGGCGACGCCCGCATCGTCGGCGTGATGATCGAATCGCATCTCGTCGAGGGGCGCCAGGACCTGAAGGAAGGCTGCGAGCTGATCTACGGCCAGAGCATCACCGATGCGTGCATCGCGTGGGACGACAGCGTGAAGGTGCTCGAAGGCCTCGCGGAATCGGTGAAGGCGCGCCGCGTCACACGCGGCAGCGGGAACTGACGGAGCAAACGGGCTGGCCGCATGCCCCGCCTGCCGGCGGGTTGGCCATGCGGCCAGCGTGCGGTCGTCATCTCGCTCTGCTAGACTAGCTAACGTTATCTAGCTAACCATCGGAGTGACGATGCCGACCGTCAACATGCACGATGCCAAGTCGCGGCTCTCAAGCCTCGTCGAAGCGCTTGAATTGGGGCGCGAGTCGGAAGTCGTGATCGCCCGCAATGGTCATCCGGTTGCGCGAATCGTTCCTTACGCGGCGCCGAAGCGGATCGGCGCCGCGCGTCAGTTGCTTGCCGGGCTGAACATCCCGACAACCATCGAGGCGTTCAATGCCGGTGACGAATCGATCGCCACCGACTTCGACGCCAGTTCGGAACAGGGGCTCGCACCGTGAAGCTTCTGCTCGATACTCACATCGCGCTATGGGCGGCTGAAGGCGCGCCTCAACTTTCGGCGACCGCGGCCGCGTTGATCGAGCATCCCGAAAACACGCTGTACGTCAGCGCCGCATCCATCTGGGAAATTGCGATCAAATACCGCAAAGGCAATCTGCCCGTTCATCCGCGCGATGCACGCTCGGCGTTCCGGCTCGCAGGTTTTGCCGAGTTGCCGATCAGCAGCGATCACGTCGAAGGCGTCGCTGCGTTGCCCGATTTTCCGGATCATGCCGATCCGTTCGACCGCGTGATGGTCGCGCAGGCGCTCCATGAAGGCATGCCGCTCGTCAGCGCCGATCCGAAAGTGTGGCGCTATCATGCCACGCTGATGCTGCGCGCCTGACGCCGTATGCACGCAACAAAAAAGCCCGGCTCACGCCGGGCTTTTTCATTGGCCGGAGGCAATCCTCCCGTGCATCACTCGAGCGCGCCCGAACCAAAGATTTCGGTGTTCACGCGTTCCGGCGCGACGCCGAGTGCGACGAGCGCGTCACGCTGCGCCTTCATGAACCCGATCGGGCCGCAGATGTAGTAATCGGCATCCGGCACCAGCGCGTATTGCTGCACGCGTTCCGGCGTGAGGCGCCCTTCCAGGTCGTAGTCGATGCCGGCGCGATCGTTCGGGCCGACCAGTTCGTACAGCACCGTGCGCTTGACGTTCGCATGGTCGCGCACCGTATCGTTCAGCCAGTCGCGGAACGCATGCACCGCGCCCGAGCGGCACGCGTGGACGAACCGCACTTCGCGCTGGCTGCCCTCGGCGATCAACGTCGACGCCATCGACATCATCGGCGTGATGCCGACACCGCCGGAGATCAGCACCACCGGCGTCTCGACGCCACGCTTCAGCGAGAATTCGCCCATCGGCGCGGTCACCTCGACGATCGCCCCCTCCTCCACACCGTCGTGCATCAGCGTCGACACCTTGCCGGCCGGAATGACTTCCGGCTTGCCGGCCTCGCGCTTCACCGAGATGCGCAGCCACTTGCCGTGCGGCGCGTCGGACAGGCTGTACTGGCGCGGCTGGTCGACGCCGAGATCACCGACGAAGCGCTTCACCGTGATGTACTGGCCGGGCTCGAACGTCGGCGCCGCGCCGCCGTCGGCCGGCGTCAGGTAGAACGACGTGATCTCGTCGCTTTCGCGCACCTTGCGCTCGACCTTGAACGGGCGGAACCCGCTCCACGCGGCGCCCGCGTACAGGTCGGCCTCGACGCCGATCAGGATCTGCGCGAGCTGGCCGTACGCGACGCGCCAGGCCTCGAGCGTTTCTGCATCGACCGCGTCGCCCAGCACTTCGACGATCGACGCGAGCAGGTTCTCGCCGACGATCGGGTAATGCTCGGGGCGGATGTTCAGGCTCGCGTGCTTGTGCGCGATCTTGGTCACTGCGCCGCCCAGCGCGCCGAGATTGTCGATGTTCGCCGCATACGCGTAGACGGCCTTCGCGAGCGTTTCCGGCTGGCTGCCCGTCTTCTGGTGCGTCTGGTTGAACAGGTTCTTCAGTTCCGGATGGCGCGCGAACATGCGCTGGTAGAAGTGCTTCGTGATCGTCGCGCCGTGCACGGCGAGGACAGGGGCAGTGGCCTTCACGCGAGCCATCTGGTCAGCGGTGATGTGGGTCATGTTCGTTCTCCGTTAAACATGCACATACGATACATCTTTAAAAATGGATGCCCCTTGGGCAAATTGTCGCAGTGCGGAAAAGGGGCAAAACGTCAGCGGACCCGGCCGCGCTCCCACAGCACGTCCGAGCCGCCGTCGGTGCGGTTCAGCACGCGCGCCAGCACGAACAGCAGGTCCGACAGCCGGTTCACGTAGCGCCGCGGCGCATCGTTGAGTGTCTCGGTGCGCCCGAGCGCGACGATCGAGCGCTCCGCGCGGCGGCACACGGTTCGACACACGTGCGCGAGCGACGCCGCGCGCGAGCCGGCCGGCAGGATGAATTCCTTCAGCGGCGGCAGCGTCGCGTTGTAGTCGGCGAGCCACCGGTCGAGACGCGCGAGATGCGTGTCGTCGAGCACGGTATGGCCGGGAATGCACAATTCGCCGCCGAGATCGAACAGGTCGTGCTGGATCGTCACGAGCGCCGAGCGGATCTCGTCCGGCAACGTTTCGGCGAGCAGCACGCCGAGGTTCGAGTTCAGTTCGTCGACGTCGCCGATCGCGGCGATCCGCGTGTCGTCCTTGCCGATGCGCCGGCCGTCGCCGAGTCCGGTGGTGCCATCGTCGCCCGTGCGCGTGGCGATCTTGCTCAAGCGGTTGCCCATGCGAATGTCCTCTCGTGCGCGGCCGCGACGCGGCCCGGTTGTGTTCGACCGCGATTATCGCAGCCCGCGGAGGCGGGCGCAGCGGGCGTTACAGCGTAGAATGGGCCGAAACCCTGCAGCACGGGAGCCGGGCCGGCGCCAACGCGCTCACCGGGATCGACAAGGAGACGTACGTGAATCACCCTGCCCAGCCGGCCGCCACGCGCCGCCCCCTTCCCCCCGCCATGCTCGATGCGCTGCGCGCCGCCTTCGGCGAGCGCGTGTCGACTGCTGAAGCCGTCCGCGCCCACCACGGCCGCGACGAATCGCCGTTCGACCCGCAACTGCCCGACGCCGTCGTGTTCGCACACAGCGCGGACGACGTGCGCGAAGTCGTGTCGCTATGCTCGCTGTACAGCGTCCCGCTGATCCCGTACGGCGCCGGCTCGTCGCTCGAAGGCCATCTGCTCGCGGTACGCGGCGGTGTCTCGCTCGACCTGTCGGAAATGAACCGCGTGCTGTCGATCAACGCGGAAGACCTGACCGTGACGGTCGAGCCGGGCATCACGCGCAAGGCGCTCAACGAAGCATTGCGCGACACCGGCCTGTTCTTCCCGATCGACCCGGGCGCCGACGCGAGCATCGGCGGGATGACCGCAACGCGCGCATCGGGCACCAACGCCGTGCGCTACGGCACGATGCGCGAGAACGTGCTCGGCCTGACCGCCGTGCTCGCCGACGGCCGCGTGGTGAAAACCGGCTCGCGCGCCCGCAAGTCGTCGGCCGGCTACGACCTCACGCGCCTGTTCGTCGGCTCCGAAGGCACGCTCGGCGTGATCACGGAAATCACGCTGCGCCTGCATCCGCTGCCCGAAGCCGTATCCGCCGCGATCTGCACGTTCCCGTCGATGGGCGACGCGGTGCGCACCGTGATCGAGACGATCCAGATCGGCGTGCCGATCGCGCGCGTCGAATTCGTCGATGCGCTCGCGGTGCGTTCGATCAACCGCCATTCGAACCTGACGCTGACCGAAGCGCCGACGCTGTTCTTCGAATTCCACGGCACCGAGGCCGGCGTGAAGGAACAGGCCGAGCTCGTGCAGGCGCTCGCCGGCCAGAACAACGGCCAGGGCTTCGAATGGGCGACCCGCCCCGAGGATCGCAGCCGGCTCTGGGCCGCCCGCCACAACGCGTATTTCGCGATGCTGCAGTTGAAACCCGGCTGCCGCGCGGTGACGACCGACGTGTGCGTGCCGATCTCGCAGCTCGCCGCGTGCGTCGAGGAAACCGAAGTCGACCTGCGCGCGTCGTCGCTGCCCTGCCCGATCGTCGGCCACGTCGGCGACGGCAACTTCCACGTCGCGATCCTGATCGACCCCGACAAGCCGGAAGAAATCGCCGAAGCCGAGCACATCAACGACCGGATCGTCGAGCGCGCGCTGCGCCTCGGCGGCACCTGCACGGGCGAGCACGGCGTCGGGCTGCACAAGATGCGCTTCCTGCCGAAGGAGCACGGCGACAACGCGATCGATACGATGCGTGCGATCAAGCTCGCGCTCGATCCGCGCAACCTGATGAATCCGGGCAAGATTTTCACGTGCTGACACGGCGGCGCGACGTCGCGCCGCCTGCTGCAGGAGACCCAATGAACGCTCCCGTCGAACTGTCGAGCGCGGCACGCGCGCAGCGCCAGCGTGAAGTCGTGCAGGCGCTGATGGCCGTGCTGCCGACGCACTGCCTGCTGTACCGCGACGAAGACACGGCGCCGTACGAATGCGACGGCCTGTCCGCGTACCGCCGCCTGCCGCTCGCGGTCGCGCTGCCCGAAACGGAATCGCAGGTACAGCGGATCGTGCAGATCTGCCGCCGCATGGAAGTGCCGATCGTGCCGCGCGGCGCGGGCACGAGCCTGTCGGGCGGTGCGTTGCCGATCGCGCTCGGCGTCGTGCTGTCGCTGGCGCGCTTCACGCGCATCGTCGAAGTCGATCCTTACGCGCGCACGGCGACCGTGCAGCCCGGCGTGCGCAACCTCGCGATCTCGGAAGCCGCCGCGCCGTACGGCCTGTATTACGCACCCGATCCGTCGTCGCAGATCGCGTGCACGATCGGCGGCAACGTCGCGGAAAATTCCGGCGGCGTCCACTGCCTGAAATACGGGCTGACCGTGCACAACGTGATGCGCGTGCGCGCGGTGACGATCGACGGCGAGATCGTCGAATTCGGCTCGCTCGCGCTCGACATGCCGGGCCTCGACCTGCTCGCCGTGATGATCGGCAGCGAAGGGATGTTCGCGATCGTCACCGAAGTCACGGTGAAACTGATCCCGAAACCGCAAACGGCCCAGCTCGTGATGGCGAGCTTCGACGACGTCGTCAAGGGCGGCGAGGCCGTCGCGGCGATCATCGCGTCGGGGATCATCCCGGCCGGGCTCGAAATGATGGACAAGCCGGCCACGCAGGCCGTCGAGGCGTTCACGCACGCGGGCTACGACCTCGAGGCGAAGGCGATCCTGCTGTGCGAATCGGACGGTACGCCGGAAGAAGTCGCGGAAGAGATCGTGCGGATGACGGCCGTGCTGCGCGAGCATGGCGCGACACGCATCCAGGTATCGCGCAACGAACACGAGCGGCTTCGCTTCTGGTCGGGCCGCAAGAATGCGTTCCCGGCCGCCGGCCGGATTTCCGCCGACTACTACTGCATGGACGGCACCGTGCCGCGCCGCGCGATCGGCCCGCTGCTCGCGCGCATCGAACAGCTCGAAACGCGCTACGGGCTGCGCTGCATCAACGTGTTCCACGCGGGCGACGGCAACATGCATCCGCTGATCCTGTACAACGCGAACGATCCGGACGAACTGCACCGCGCCGAGCAGTTCGGCGCGGAGATCCTCGAATGCTGCGTGGAATTCGGCGGCAGCGTGACGGGCGAGCACGGCGTCGGCATCGAGAAGCTCAATTCGATGTGCGTACAGTTCTCGCCGCAGGAGCGCGATGCGTTCTTCGCGGTCAAGCGCGCGTTCGATCCGGCGGGGCTGCTGAACCCGGACAAGGGCATCCCGACCCGTGCGCGCTGCGCCGAGTACGGTCGCCAGCACGTGCGCGGCGGGCTGCTGCCGCACCCCGACCTGCCGCGTTTCTGAGCGTCGCGCGCGGTACGCGGCCCGTGCCGGCAGCCGGGTCGCGGTGGACGGCCGCGCCCGAGTGGCCCGTTCGCGCGAAGGCTCAGGCATGCGGCCTGCAATACCGGGCTTAGGGATAGTCGCGATGTGGAATCGCGCCACCCCGGTACAATCGACCGAACAACAAGTCGAGGCAGCAACAGAACATGGAAGAGGACGACATCGTCGCCGGATGGGCCGAGCGCATTCGCGCCGCCAGTGCCGACGGCCGGCCGCTGCGGATTCGCGGCGGCGGCACCAAGGACTGGTACGGCCAGGCGCTCGAGGGCGAAATACTCGACACACGCGCGTTTCAGGGCGTCGTGTCGTACGACCCGGCCGAACTCGTCGTCACGGTCCGCGCGGGCACGCCGCTCGCGCAGCTTGAAACCGTCCTCGCCGAGTGCGGCCAGATGCTGCCGTTCGAGCCGCCGCACTTCGGCCGCTCGGCCACCGTCGGCGGCTGCGTCGCGGCCGGCCTCGCGGGCCCGCGGCGTGCCACCTGCGGCGCACCGCGCGATTTCGTGCTCGGCGTCACACTGATGAACGGCCGCGGCGAAATGCTGCGTTTCGGCGGGCAGGTCGTGAAGAACGTCGCGGGATACGACGTGTCGCGCCTGATGGCCGGCGCGCTCGGCACGCTCGGGCTGATGCTCGACCTGTCGATCAAGGTCCTGCCGATGCCCGTCGCCGAAGTCACGCTGAAGTTCGAGATGACCGCGACCGACGCGGTGCGCAAGCTCAACGAATGGGGCGGCCATCCGCTGCCCGTCAGCGCGAGCGGGTGGCGCAACGGCACGCTCGTGCTGCGCCTGTCGGGTGCCGAAGCGGCCGTGAAATCCGCGAAGACGCTGCTCGGCGGCGAAGTCGTCGACGCGGTCGAGGCCGAGCGCTTCTGGGCAGGCCTGCGCGAGCATACCGACCCGTTCTTCAACGGCATCCCGCCCGGCTATGCGCTTTGGCGTCTCGCGCTGCCGTCGATCACCGAACCGATGCACCTGCCCGGCACCCAGCTGATGGAATGGGGTGGCGCGCAGCGCTGGTGGATCACCGACGCCGACGCGCAGACCGTGCGAATGAGCGCGAAGCAGGCCGGCGGCCACGCGACGCTGTTCCGCTCGGGCGACGCATACGACCGCAGCGCGGGCGTGTTCACGCCGCTCCCCGCCCCGATGATGAAAATCCACCGCGGGCTGAAGGCCGCGTTCGATCCCGCGCGCATCTTCAACCGCGGCCGGCTCTACCCCGATCTCTGAGGGCTCGATGCAAACGAACCTCGCCGATTTCATCCGCAATACGCCCGACGGCGACGAGGCCGACGCGATATTGCGCAAGTGCGTGCATTGCGGGTTTTGTACCGCGACCTGCCCGACCTACCAGTTGCTCGGCGACGAACTCGACGGCCCGCGCGGCCGTATCTACCTGATCAAGCAGATGGTCGAAGGCGCGCCCGTCACGCGCAGCACGCAGCAGCACCTCGACCGCTGCCTCACGTGCCGCAGCTGCGAGACGACCTGCCCGTCCGGCGTCCAGTACGGCCGGCTCGTGGAGATCGGCCGCAAGCATGTCGAGGCGCAGGTGCAGCGCCCGGTGCAGCAGCGTCTCGTGCGCCGCCTGCTCGCGAGCCTCGTGCCGAACGAGGCGCTGTTCTCGCCGGTGATGCGGCTCGGCCAGCACGTGCGGCCGCTGCTGCCGAAGCGGCTGCGCGACAAGGTGCCGCCGCGCACGCGGCTGCTCGAATGGCCGCACCTCACCCATACGCGCAAGATGTTGATGCTCGGCGGCTGCGTGCAGCCTTCGATGCTGCCGAACATCAACATCGCGACCGCGCGCGTGCTGGACGCGCTCGGCATCGAGACGGTCGTCTCGCCCGACGCGGGCTGCTGCGGCGCGATCCGCCTGCACCTGAACTATCACGACGAAGCGCTCGACGACGCGCGCCGCAACATCGACGCATGGTGGCCCCATGTCGAACAGGGCGTCGAGGCGATCGTGATGAACGCGTCGGGCTGTGGCGCCACGGTGCTCGAATACGCGCACCTGCTGCGCGACGACCCGGCCTACGCGGAGAAGGCGCAGCGCATCGTGTCGCTCACGCGCGACATCTCCGACGTGCTGCTCGCGTTCGAGGCCGAACTCGCGACGCTCGCGCGGCGCCGTGCGATCCATACGGTCGCGTACCACCCGCCGTGCACGCTGCAACACGGCCAGCAGTCGCGCGGCAAGGTCGAACGCCTGCTGGAGACGCTCGGCATCGACGTGCGGCTGCCGGCCGACAGCCATCTGTGCTGCGGGTCGGCCGGCACCTATTCGCTGACGCAGCCGTCGCTGTCGTACCGGTTGCGCAAGCAGAAGCTGCTGAAGCTGCAGGCGCTCGAACCGCAGATGATCGTCTCCGGCAACGTCGGCTGCATCGCGCACCTGCAGAGCGGCACGCAGATTCCGGTCGCCCACTGGATCCAGCTCGTCGAGCATCTGCTGTACGGCTAGGGCCGGTTCATGCGAATGACGGATGGGCGCCGGGCCTCGCGCGCGGCGTCCGTATAATGGGCGGATCGATGCGTCGCGTGCCGCGGCGCATCCACACCATGCCTGCTTCCGTGCCTGCTTCCGTGCCCGTCATGTCCGATCTCGCCGCCCGTCTCGAATCCGTTCATCAGCGCATCGCCGACGCCGCCCGTGCGGCCGGCCGCGATCCCGCCACCGTGTCGCTGCTCGCCGTGTCCAAAACGTTTCCCGCCGACGACGTGCGCGCCGCGCATGCGGCCGGGCAGCGTGCCTTCGGCGAAAACTACGTGCAGGAATCGATCGACAAGATCGATGCGCTCGCCGACCTGCGCGCGGACCTCGAATGGCATTTCATCGGGCCGCTGCAATCGAACAAGACGCGCCCGGTTGCCGAACGCTTCGACTGGGTCCATTCGGTCGACCGGCTGAAGATCGCGCAACGCCTGTCGGAACAGCGCCCCGCGCACCTGCCGCCGCTCAATGTGTGCGTGCAGGTGAACATCAGCGGCGAGGCGTCGAAGAGCGGCGTTGCACCGGGCGACGTGGCCGAGGTTGCGCGCGCGGTCGCCGCGCTGCCGTCGCTGCGGCTGCGCGGCCTGATGGCGATTCCCGAACCGGCCGGCGACACCGAAGCGCAACGCGCACCGCATCGTGCGCTGCGCGCGCTGTTCGACACGTTGCGCGCCGACGGCCTGCCGCTCGACACATTGTCGATGGGCATGTCCGCCGATCTCGACGCGGCGGTGCTCGAAGGCGCGACGATCGTGCGCGTCGGCACCGCGATCTTCGGCGCGCGCGATTACTCGCACTAAACGCCGCCTCCCTTACGCCCTACCGTTCACTCACTCGCTCATTCGGACATCATGAAAATCGCATTCATCGGCGGCGGCAACATGGCCGCGGCCCTGATCGGCGGCCTGATCAAGCGCGGCGTTGCCGCTGACGGCCTGTATGCCATCGACGTCAACGAAGAGGTGCGCGCGCGCGCCGCCCAGCAGTTCGGCGTGCACACCGGCGCGGCCATCGACGCGACGCTCGCCGACTACGACGCGGTCGTGCTCGCGGTGAAGCCGCAGGTGCTGAAGGACGTCGCGCAGGCGCTCGCGCCGCACCTGAAGTCGCAGCTCGTGATCAGCATCGCGGCCGGCATTCGCGGCACGGACCTCGCGCGCTGGCTCGGCGGCTACGACCGCATCGTGCGCACGATGCCGAACACGCCCGCGCTCGTCGGCATGGGCGTGACGGGCCTCACCGCGCTGCCGGGCGTCGACGCGGCGGGCCGCGAACTCGCATCGAACGTGCTCGGCGCGGTCGGCGAGATCGTGTGGTTCGACGACGAGTCGAAGCTCGACGCCGTCACCGCGATCTCGGGCAGCGGCCCCGCGTACGTGTTCTATTTCATCGAAGCGCTGCAGGAAGCCGCGCGCCAGCTCGGCATGAACGACGAACAGGGGCGCGCACTCGCGGTCGCGACGTTCACGGGCGCCGCACAACTCGCCGCGCAATCGGGCGAGCCCGCGAGCGTGCTGCGCGAACGCGTGACGTCGAAGGGCGGCACGACGGCCGCCGCGCTCGCGTCGTTCGACGCGCAAGGCGTGAAGGATGCGATCGTGCGCGGCGCGCTTGCAGCCGAGGCACGCGCGAAGGAAATGGGCGACGAGCTCGGCCGCGCGTAAGCGCGCCGGGGCGGTGCCGGCCCGGTGCGCTCTGCGCCGCACGGGCCGCCCCCTTTGCCTTGCTCAACCAACAAAAAAAGCGGCCCAGGCCGCTTTTTTTGTTGCCGCGATCCGCACGACATGACGCCGGCGGACAGATCGGGACGCTCAGCTCCCAGCCAGCAGGTAATGCGCGGCAATCCCCGCGAACAGCACGCCGCCGAGCCAGTTGTTGTGCCGGAATGCCGCGAAACACGGCATCCGCTCGCGGTCCTTGATCAGTGTGTAGTGATACAGCGCGCAGCCGACCGCCGCCGCCCAGCCGGCCCAGTACGCGAGGCCGAAACCGAGCGTCACGCCGATCCATACGTAGATGCCGAGCGTCACCGCGTAGCACAGCATGACGGCCGCGACGTCGAAGCGGCCGAACGTCAGCGCGGACGTACGGATGCCGATCTTGATATCGTCGTCGCGATCGACCATCGCGTATTCGGTGTCGTACGCGACCGACCAGAAAATGTTCGCGATCAGCATCACCCACGCGATCGTCGGCACCGTGTCCTGCACGGCCGCGAACGCCATCGGGATGCCGAAGCCGAACGCGATGCCCAGATACGCCTGCGGAATCGCGAAGAAGCGCTTCATGAACGGATACGATCCCGCGACGAACAGTGCGACGACGGACAGCTGCTTCGTCAGCGTGTTGAGCGGCAGGATCAGCAGGAACGAGACGAATGCGAGCCCGACCGCGATCGCGATGGCTTCCCACGCGCGGATCTTGCCCGACGTCAGCGGCCGGTCGGCTGTGCGCTTCACGTGGCGGTCGAAATCGCGGTCGGCGTAGTCGTTCATCGCGCAGCCGGCCGAACGCATCAGCAGCGTGCCGAGCGAGAAGATCACGAGCAGCGGCCAGCGCGGGTGGCCGTCGGACGCAATCCACAGCGCGTTGAGCGTCGGCCACAGCAGCAGCAGGCTGCCGATCGGCTTGTCCATCCGGACGAGCCGCAGATACAGGGGAAAGCGGGCAAGCATGGCGAAGCACCGGGAAGATAACCCCGGCATTTTAGAGCCGAGCGGTGCTTCGCGTCATGTCGGCGCGGCTCGCGGGCGGTAGCAGCCGAACGCCGGCGCGCTGCCAGCGCTCGCCGCACCTGGCCGAGCCGCGAATCGCACCAATCAAGGGACAGAGCCGACACACGCGCGGATCCGTCTGGCGGATCGGCCTGGGTGCGGCCCGATGCGTGCGGATCAATCAGGGCCGGAGTCGGCATGCGCAGGCGTCAGCCGGCCTTCCGCGATCTTCTTGCGGGCCTTGTCGCTGATGCCGATATTGATCCGGGCCGCGTGAGTCTTCCCGGACATATTCCGGACTCCTTATTCAATGAGCCAGAGCAATGAAAGCGAATCGGACTACCTGCCTACAGATACCACAGTTACCGCACCACCCGCACGCACGGCTCGCCACGATACGTGGCGCGTGAAACGCCGCGCTCAGGCAGCCGCGATCGCGTGCACCGCCTGCGACGCCAGTTCGGCCGCACCGCCGATGACGATCGCGAATCCGACTGCGTACCGCGCGATCTCGGCCGGCGACGCCAGTACGGCGCGCATGTTCAGCATCATTTGCGTCATGATCGTCACTCCTTCAACGAAACTCAGGGTCTGGAAGAAACGGCCGGTCGGGCGACCGGCCGTTTCCCGTTACTGCCTCACTGCCCTACTGCACGGCGATGCTTACGCGAGGTCGAAGCGGTCGAGGTTCATTACCTTGTTCCAGGCCGCGACGAAGTCGTGCGCGAACTTCTCCTTCGCATCGGCGCTGCCATACACCTCGGCCAGCGCACGCAGCTGCGCATGCGAGCCGAAGATCAGGTCGACGCGCGAGCCCGTCCACTTGACCTGGCCCGTCGCACGATCGCGCCCTTCGAACACGTCGTTCGCGGCCGACACCGGCTTCCATTCCGTGCCCATGTCCAGCAGGTTCACGAAGAAGTCGTTCGTCAGCGCTTCCGGACGGTCGGTGAACACGCCCTGCTTCGCATCGCCGGCGTTCGCACCCAGCACGCGCAGGCCACCGACAAGCGCCGTCATCTCGGGCGCGGTCAGCGTCAGCAGTTGCGCCTTGTCGACCAGCAGCGCCTCGGCCGGCGTCTGGTACGCGTGCTTCAGGAAGTTGCGGAAACCATCCGCGACCGGCTCGAGCACGGCCATCGCTTCGATATCGGTCTCTTCCTGCGTTGCATCCGCACGGCCCGGTGCGAACGGCACAGTCACCGCGACGCCCGCGTTCTTCGCTGCCTGCTCGACGCCGGCCGCACCGGCCAGCACGATCAGGTCGGCGAGCGACACCTTCTTGCCGCCCGTCTGCGCGTCGTTGAACGCCTTTTGCACGCCTTCGAGCGTCGCAAGCACCTTCGCCAGTTCAGCCGGACGGTTCACTTCCCAGTCCTTCTGCGGCGCCAGGCGGATACGCGCACCGTTCGCGCCACCGCGCTTGTCCGAACCGCGGAACGTCGCAGCCGACGCCCATGCGGTCGACACGAGCTGCGACACCGACAGGCCCGATGCGAGCACCTTCGCCTTCAGCGCCGCGACGTCGGCATCGTCGATCAGCTTGTGGTCGACGGCCGGAATCGGGTCCTGCCACAGCAGATGCTCTGCCGGTACGTCCGGGCCGAGATAGCGGGCACGCGGGCCCATGTCGCGGTGCGTGAGCTTGAACCAGGCGCGTGCGAACGCATCGGCGAACTCGGCCGGGTTCTCGTAGAAGCGGCGCGAAATCTTCTCGTAGGCCGGATCGAAACGCAGCGACAGGTCGGTCGTCAGCATCGTCGGGCGATGCTTCTTCGACGCGTCGAATGCATCCGGAATCACGTCGCCAGCGTCCTTCGCGACCCACTGGTGCGCGCCGGCCGGGCTCTTCGTGAGCTCCCATTCGTAGCTGAACAGGTGCTTGAAGAAGTCGTTGCTCCACTGCGTCGGCGTCGACGTCCACGTGACTTCGAGGCCGCTCGTGATGGCATCCTTGCCCTTGCCCGTGCCGAACGTGCTCTTCCAGCCGAGCCCCTGCTCTTCGAGACCCGCGGCTTCCGGCTCGGCGCCGACGTTCGAGGCCGGACCGGCGCCGTGCGTCTTGCCGAACGTGTGGCCGCCCGCGATCAGCGCGACCGTCTCTTCGTCGTTCATCGCCATGCGCGCGAACGTCTCGCGGATGTCATGCGCGGCAGCAACCGGGTCGGGGGTGCCGTCCGGGCCTTCCGGGTTCACGTAGATGAGGCCCATCTGCACCGCGGCGAGCGGGCTTTCGAGGTCGCGCTTGCCCGAGTAGCGGCTGTTCGGGCCACCGCTCAGTTCCAGCCAGATCTTTTCCGAGCCCCAGTACACGTCGTCCGGTTCCCACGTATCGACGCGGCCGCCGGCATAGCCGAAGGTCTTGAAGCCCATCGATTCGAGCGCGACGTTGCCGGTCAGGATCAGCAGGTCGGCCCACGAGATGTTGCGGCCGTATTTCTGCTTGATCGGCCACAGCAGCCGGCGCGCCTTGTCGAGGCTCACGTTGTCCGGCCAGCTGTTGAGCGGCGCGAAGCGCTGCTGCCCGCCGCCCGCGCCGCCGCGGCCGTCGGCCGTGCGGTACGTGCCGGCGCTGTGCCAGGCCATGCGGACGAACAGGCCGCCGTAGTGGCCGAAGTCGGCCGGCCACCAGTCCTGCGACGCCGTCATCAGCGCGTGCAGGTCCTTCTTCACCGCCGCAAGGTCCAGCTTCTTGAACGCTTCGGCGTAGTCGAAATCCTTGTCCATCGGATCGGACAGCGCCGAATGCCGGTGCAGGATGTTCAGGTTAAGCTGATTCGGCCACCAGTCCTTGTTCGTCGTGCCGCCACCAGCGGTGTGGTTGAACGGGCACTTCGTTTCGTTCGACATGCGATTTCTCCTTGGCTTGCTCGTATGACTCCACTCGTTCGCTCCGGCGGCATGCCGGGTGCGGTGGGTGGAGTGTCATTGCGGGGATGGGAAACGGAACAGGTTGGTCCTCCTGTCGTACTACGGGATGTCGTGCGAGACCTGTGGCGCGCGCGCCCGCTGCGATGTGCCGCAGGCGGGGCGCTCGGGGAACCGGCTGCCGGCAGGCGTCGTGCCGGCGCTGCGGGCGGTATTCCAGCTTTCAGACATGCGATGCTCCCTCATGGCTTGACGGCAGGTGAATCGGGGGAACACTGAACCGGCGCGCGGCGGCGTTCAGCCACCATACACACGGTCCGCCAGGTACGCGAACGCAATCGGACGCAGGCTGCGAACCGCCGCCCTGGCGCGATGTACGACCGCGTCGCGCGACGGGATGTTCCGCTGCGCGTGCTGCAATACCGACCGCATCATGACATCCTCCTTTGGCGCTTGCATTCGACATGCGGACCCGTCGTCGACACGACGCCGATCCATGTAGAAGATTCTATATTCAGCTATCGTTTATTTAAATTTGATTAATTTCATCTATGCGATAGAGAAAAATAAACGGGGTCGCAAGACCCCGTTCATCGTGCTGCCACACGCGCATGCTGCTGCGTGCTCAGTTCATCGTCGCCGGCATGTCGAGCTTCGCGACGCCCGGCAGTTCGCACGCGGCAATCGCGTCGCTGATCGCGTCGATCGCGGGCATCCGCGTGAAGCTCTTGCGCCACACGAGCACCACGCGGCGGTCGGGCACCGGCTCGTTGAACGGCACGTACGACAGGAGTTCGGCGTCGGGGCCGTTCGCGCGCGGGCCGACCTCGGCGACCGACATGCGCGGCAGCACGGTGATGCCGACGCCGCTTGCAACCATGTGGCGGATCGTCTCGAGCGACGAGCCCTCGAAGGTCTTCTGGATGCCGTCGGCGGTCTGCGAGAAGCGCATCAGCTCCGGGCACACGCCGAGCACGTGATCGCGGAAGCAGTGGCCGTTGCCGAGCAGCAGCATGGTTTCCTGCTTGAGATCCTCGGCGTCGATTTCCTCGCGCTTCTCCCACGGATGGCCGGCAGGCAGCGCGACGACGAACGGTTCGTCGTACAGCGGGCGCACCATCAGGCCGGTTTCCGGAAACGGCAGCGCCATGATCGCGGCGTCGATCTCGCCCTGCTTCAGCAGTTCGAGCAGCTTCAGCGTGTAGTTTTCCTGCAGCATCAGCGGCATCTGCGGGACGCGCTGGATCATCTGCTTGACGAGCGTCGGCAGCAGATAGGGCCCGATCGTGTAGATCACGCCAAGGCGGAACGGGCCGACCAGCGGATCCTTGCCCTGCTTCGCGATCTCCTTGATCGCGAAGGTCTGCTCGAGCACGCGCTGCGCCTGCGTGACGATCTGGTCACCGATCGGCGTCACGCTCACTTCACTCGCGCCGCGCTCGAAAATCTGCACGTTGAGCTCGTCTTCGAGCTTCTTGATCGCCACCGACAGCGTCGGCTGGCTCACGAAGCATGCTTCGGCCGCGCGGCCGAAATGCCGTTCGCGCGCGACCGCGACGATGTATTTCAATTCAGTCAGCGTCATTGTGGGTCAATCAGAGATATACAAGCGATAGGTTTAATTTATACACCCTGTGACACCGGTTCGCCAAGTTTCTCTGCATCGGAATGCTTCAAACGGCGGTTTTAAATCCGGCCCCGACCCGCGGATCAGGCCTTCAGATACTGCTCCCGCGCGCCGAGCCAGCGCGCGAGATGCTGCGTGACGATCTCGGGATACGCGGCAATCAGCCGCGTCGCGGCGTCGCGGGCCGGATCGATCAGCCAGCCGTCAGTCTCGAGGTTCGCGAAGCGCAGCATCGCCGCGCCCGACTGGCGGGCGCCGAGGAATTCGCCGGGGCCGCGGATCTCGAGATCGCGCCGTGCGATCTCGAAGCCGTCGGTCGTCTCGCGCATCGTCTTCAGCCGCTCGCGGCCCGTGAGCGACAGCGGCCCCGTGTACAGCAGCACGCACACCGACGCCGCGGTGCCGCGCCCGACCCGGCCGCGCAACTGGTGCAGCTGTGCGAGGCCGAAACGCTCCGCGTGCTCGATCACCATCAGCGACGCGTTCGGCACGTCGACGCCGACCTCGATCACCGTCGTCGCGACGAGCAGCTGCACGTCGTTGCGCGTGAACGCTTCCATCACGGCCGCCTTGTCGGCCGGCGACAGCCGGCCGTGCACCAGCCCGACCTTCAGCTCCGGGAGCGCGGTGGCCAGCGTCTCGTAGGTTTCGACGGCCGTCTGCAACTGCAGCGTCTCGCTCTCCTCGATCAGCGGGCACACCCAGTACACCTGGCGCCCGGTCAGCGCGGCCTCGCGCACGCGGGCGATCACCTCCTCGCGCCGCGCATCGCCGACGAGGCGTGTCAGCACGGGCGTGCGGCCCGGCGGCAGCTCGTCGATCGTCGAGACTTCGAGATCGGCGTAATACGTCATCGCGAGCGTGCGCG
This sequence comes from Burkholderia lata, assembly GCF_000012945.1. Lineage (NCBI taxonomy): Bacteria > Pseudomonadati > Pseudomonadota > Betaproteobacteria > Burkholderiales > Burkholderiaceae > Burkholderia > Burkholderia lata. Next base: position 709,998 of record NC_007510.1, on the reverse strand, counting down.
GAATCGGCGTGGCCGACATCATCAACTGGTGCGGCTGGAAGTCGCGCGCGCCGTTGGCCGCATTCGCGGCCTTCGCACGCAGCGCGAGGCGCTGCTCGACGCCGAAGCGGTGCTGCTCGTCGACGATCACGAGGCCGAGCCGCGCGAATTCAACCGTGTCCTGGATGATCGCGTGCGTGCCGATCACGAGCTGCGCGGTGCCGAGCGCGGCCGCCTCGATCGCCGCGCGCTTCTCCTTCGCCTTCAGGCTGCCCGCGAGCCACGCGACCGTGACGCCGAGCGGCTCGAGCCACGCGCGCAGCTTGCGCGCGTGCTGTTCCGCGAGGATTTCGGTGGGCGCCATCAGCGCGGCCTGGTAGCCGGCGTCGATCGCCTGCGTGGCGGCCAGTGCCGCGACGACGGTCTTGCCGCTGCCGACATCACCCTGCAGCAGGCGCTGCATCGGGTGCGCGAGCGTGAGGTCATTTGCGATTTCGTCGACGACCCGTGCCTGCGCGCCCGTCAGCGTGAACGGCAGCGCGCCATAGAGCCGCGTCGTCAGTGAATCGGCATCGGTCGCGGTGCGGCGCGGCATCGCAGGCGCCGCGCGTGTGCGGCGCTCCTCGTGCGCGCGCTTGAGCGACAGCTGCTGCGCGAGCAATTCCTCGAACTTGATGCGCGTCCACGCCGGATGCGAGCCGTCCATCAGCGCAGCTTCGTCGGAATCGACACGCGGGTGGTGCAGGATGCGCACTGCCTGCTCGAGCGTCGGCACGTCGAGCGGCTTCAGGTAGTCACGCTGGATCTCGGGCGGCAGCAGCTCGGGCAGTGGCGTGCGCTCGACCGCGTTCTCGATCGCCTTGCGCAGATAGGCCTGCGACACGCCGGCCGTGCTCGGATAGACGGGCGTGAGCACCTGCGGCAGCGGCGCATCGGCTTCGACGACGCGCACCGCCGGATGCACCATCTCCATCCCGAAGAAGCCGCCGCGCACGTCGCCGCGCACGCGCAGGCGCTGGCCGACAGCCATCTGCTTGACCTGCGAGCCGTAGAAATTCAGGAAGCGCAGCACGAGGTGCTCGCCGTCGTCGTCCTGGATCTTCACGACCAGCTGGCGGCGCGGCCGGTACGCGACCTCGTTGTCGAACACGACGCCTTCGGCTTGCGCGATGCCGCCCGGCAGCAGCTCGCCGATCGGCGTGAGCGTGGTTTCGTCCTCGTAGCGCATCGGCAGATGCAGCACGAGATCGATCGAGCGCGTGAGGCCGAGCTTCGCGAGCTTGTCGACGGTCTTCACCGGTTTGTCGGCAGCCGGCTTCTTCTTGCGCTTCGCACCGGCCGCACCTGCTGCGTCGCTCGCGACGTCATCGGCATCGGCATCGGGCGCTGCAGCGGCCGGCTGCGCGAGCCTGCCGTCGGCGCCACGCTTCGGGCCGGCGCGGCGCGGTGCGGCACGCTCCGCGGAACCACGCTCCCCCGCGCTTTGCGCGGGTAGCGCGACATCCTCCGCGTCGAACGGATCGGCGGAATCGGCAACGGCAGCGGGGGAACGGCGTGGTGACACAGGCATCGGATCGTCTGGGTGCTTCGCAAGGCAAGTACAATAGCGGCTTTCACGTCGTCCGAACGAACGACGCCGGCCAGGCCGCGCATCCCGTCATCATAGCGGCTCGCGCGCCCCATTTACGCGTTTCCGCCCTGCCGGCGACGCCCGCCGGCCGCTTCGAACCAGCCCGCATGTTCACGCTTTCCGATTTCGATTTCAATCTGCCGCCCGAGCTGATTGCCCAAACCGCGCTGCCCGATCGCACCGCGAGCCGCCTGCTCGAGGTCGACGGCACCGTCGCGCCCGCACGCCTGGTCGACCGCCATTTCACCGAGCTGCCGTCGTGCATCTCGGCCGGCGACCTGCTCGTCTTCAACGATACCAAGGTGCTGAAGGCGCGCTTCTTCGGCCAGAAGGCCAGCGGCGGCAAGATCGAGGTGCTGATCGAGCGCGTGACCGGCACGCACACGGCGCTCGCGCAGATCCGCGCGAGCAAGTCGCCGGGCGCCGGCACGACGCTGCGGCTCGCCGATGCGTTCGACGTGACGGTCGGCGAGCGCGTCGACCCGTTCTTCACGCTGAACTTCCCCGAGCCGTGCCTCGACCTGATCGAGCAGTACGGCCGCCTGCCGCTGCCGCCCTATATCGAGCACGATCCGGACGCGACCGACGAGACGCGCTACCAGACCGTCTACGCGAGCAATCCGGGCGCGGTCGCCGCGCCGACCGCCGGGCTGCACTTCGACCAGCCGATGCTCGACCGGCTCGACGCGATGGGCGTCGAGCGCGCGACGCTGACGCTGCACGTCGGCGCCGGCACGTTCCAGCCGGTGCGCGTCGACAACATCGCCGAGCACAAGATGCACAGCGAGTGGTACGACCTGCCGCAGTCGCTCGTCGACAAGATCGCCGCGACCCGCGCACGCGGCGGCAACGTGATCGCGGTCGGCACGACGTCGATGCGCGCGCTCGAAGCCGCGGCGCGCGCGGCCGATGAAGCGGGTCGCCCGCTCGCGGCCACGCAGGCCGAGACCGACATCTTCATCACGCCCGGCTATCGTTTCCGCGTGGTCGACCGGCTCGTCACGAACTTCCACCTGCCGAAGTCGACGCTGCTGATGCTGGTGTCCGCGTTCGCGGGCGTCGAGACGATCCGCGCCGCGTACCGCCACGCGATCGAGCAGCGCTACCGCTTCTTCAGCTACGGCGATGCGATGCTGCTGACGCGGCGCGACACGCCGGAGGCGCCGCTCGCGTAAGCGCGGCATGCGCGACGGCCCGCGCACCGCGCGGCCACCGTGCCCCGTTTTCCCGCTGCGCGCGCTACGATGGCGCGCACCCGATTTTTCCCCGCCGCCGGCTTCCGGCGACGTTTCCAACCTGCGCCGGACTGTTTTCCGGTAGCGAGGAGAATGACGCGATGACCGAAGGTTCATCCCACGATACGCACGCCCCCGTGCAGGACCGCCCGGCGAACGGGCTCGAATTCGAACTGCTGACGACCGATGGCCATGCGCGCCGCGGCCGCGTGAAGCTCAATCACGGCGTGGTCGAGACGCCGATCTTCATGCCGGTCGGCACGTACGGCACCGTGAAGGCGATCCAGCCGCGCGAGCTGCACGAGATCAAGGCCCAGATCATCCTCGGCAACACGTTCCACCTGTGGCTGCGCCCGGGCCTCGACACGATCGACGCGCACGGCGGCCTGCATGCGTTCATGGGCTGGAACAAGCCGATCCTGACCGACTCGGGCGGCTTCCAGGTGTTCTCGCTCGGCGACCTGCGCAAGATCACCGAGGACGGCGTCACGTTCGCGTCGCCGATCAACGGCGACAAGCTGTTCCTGTCGCCGGAAGTGTCGATGCAGATCCAGAAGGTGCTGAACTCCGACGTCGTGATGCAGTTCGACGAGTGCACGCCGTACGCGACCAACGGCGTGCCGACCACGCACAAGGAAGCGGCCGACTCGATGCGCATGTCGCTGCGCTGGGCGAAGCGCTCGCTCGACGAGTTCAACCGGCTCGGCAACCCGAACGCGCTGTTCGGGATCGTCCAGGGCGGGATGTTCGAGGACCTGCGCGACGAATCGCTCGCGGGCCTCGCGGAACTCGGCTTCCACGGCCTCGCGATCGGCGGGCTGTCGGTCGGCGAGCCGAAGGAAGACATGATGCGCGTGCTGCGCCACGTGGGCCCGAAGCTGCCGGCCAACAAGCCGCACTACCTGATGGGCGTCGGCACGCCGGAGGACCTGGTCGAAGGCGTCGCCAACGGCGTCGACATGTTCGACTGCGTGATGCCGACCCGCAACGCGCGCAACGGCTGGCTGTTCACGCGCTTCGGCGACGTGAAGATCCGCAACGCGACGCACAAGAACTCGCTGAAACCGCTCGACGCGAGCTGCACGTGCTACACGTGCCAGAACTTCTCGCGCGGCTACCTGCATCACCTGCACCGCGTCGGCGAGATCCTCGGCGCGCAGCTCAACACGATCCACAACCTGCACTACTACCTGCAGCTGATGAGCGAGATCCGCGAAGCGATCGAGACCCACACGTTCGACGCGTTCCGCCAGCGCTTCGCGGAGGATCGCGCCAGAGGCGTCGACTGACGGGCCGGCAGGCGCACGGGCGGCCCGATGGGCGGCCCGTCACATGGGACGTGTACTAAATAAAGCGTCCCGACTGTCGAACCCGACTGCCAAATATTACAATTACCTTTCCAAACAAGTCGCAACGGTACCGGTTCGCGCTTTAACAGCTTGATCCGAAAGCGCATTTGCCGATCCGTTTGCGCATGGGGCCGGTGGTAGAATAACCGGCTTATTTTTCGATCTTCCCCTACGGAGAGACCAACGTGCCGTTCATTTCCAACGCGTTCGCCCAAGGTGCCGGTGGCGCCGAATCGAGCCTGATGAGCTTCCTGCCGCTCATCCTGATGTTTGCCGTGCTCTACTTCATCATGATCCGTCCGCAGATGAAGCGTCAGAAGGAGCACCGCAACATGCTCGCGGCCATGGCCAAGGGCGACGAAGTCGTCACGAGCGGCGGCCTCGTGGGCAAGGTGACGAAGGTCACCGAAGGCTACATCGGCGTCGAGATCGCCGAAGGCACCGAAATCACCGTGCAGAAGGCTGCGGTCACGACCATTCTGCCGAAGGGCACGATCAAGTCGCTGTAAGCCCTTCACCGAGCGTCCGGCTCCCCGCGCCGTGCCCGCCTGAGAGAGCGGGCCGCCGCGGCGCCGGACGCGACGCTTTCACGCCAACCACCCGTTCGGCTCCCTCATGAATCGTTATCCACTCTGGAAATATGTCGTGATGGTCGTGGCGCTCGCCATCGGCCTTCTGTACACATTGCCCAACTTCTTCGGCGAATCGCCGGCGGTGCAGGTGTCGAGCGGCAAGGCCACGGTCAAGCTCGACTCGACCACGCTGACCCAGGTCGAATCGGCGCTCGCCTCCGCGCAGATCACGCCGGACGACGTCACCTTCGAGAACACGGCGACCAACGCGAACATCCGCGTGCGCCTGAAGGACACCGATACGCAGCTGCGCGTCAAGGACCTGCTGCAGAAGTCGCTGAACGCCGACCCGAACGATCCGCAGTACGTCGTCGCCCTGAACCTGCAGAGCGCGTCGCCGCGCTGGCTGACTGCCCTGCATGCGCTGCCGATGTATCTCGGCCTCGACCTGCGTGGCGGCGTCCACTTCCTGCTCCAGGTCGACATGACGGGCGCGCTGACGAAGAAGCTCGATTCCGACGCGTCCGACGCGCGCACGCTGCTGCGCGACAAGAACATCCGCGACGGCGGCGTGAGCCGCGTCGACCAGTCCGTGGTCGTCAACTTCAGCGATGCGCAGACGGCGGAAGACGCCCGCAAGGTGCTCGCGCTGTCGATCACCGAACTGCAATGGGCGACCCAGCCCGGCGGTGGCGGTACGCAAGTCGTCGGCACGTTCACGCCGGCCGTGCAGAAGTCCGTCGAGGACGCCGCGCTCAAGCAGAACCTGACGACGCTCCACAACCGCGTGAACGAACTCGGCGTGTCCGAGCCGATCCTGCAGCAGCAAGGTAGCGACCGCATCGTCGTCGAGCTGCCGGGCGTGCAGGACACCGCGAAGGCGAAGGACATCATCGGCCGCACCGCGACGCTCGAAGCGCGCCTCGCCGACCCGATCAACACGCACCCGAACCCGAACGATCCGGTGCCGCCGGGTGAAGAGCTGTTCACGCAGGGCAACCAGGCGCCGGTGCTGCTGAAGAAGGAAGTGATCTTCACGGGCGACCGCATCATCGATGCATCGGCCGGCTTCGACGATCACCAGCGTCCGTCGGTCAACATCCGCCTCGATTCGGCGGGTGGCCGCTCGGTGCGCGCGGTGTCGCGCGAGAACATCGGCAAGCCGATGGCGATGGTGCTGTTCGAGAAGGGCAAGGGCGAAGTGCTGACGGTCGCGACGATCCAGTCGGAACTCGGCGACCGCTTCCAGATCACGGGCCAGCCGACGCCGCAGGCTGCGGCCGACCTCGCGCTGCTGCTGCGCGCCGGTTCGCTCGCGGCTCCGATGGACATCATCGAGGAACGCACGATCGGCCCGAGCCTCGGCGCCGACAACATCAAGATGGGCGTCCACTCGGTGATCTGGGGCTTCTGCGCGATCGCCGTGTTCATGATCGCGTACTACATGCTGTTCGGCGTGGTGTCGGTGATCGGCCTGTCGGTGAACCTGCTGCTGCTCGTCGCCGTGCTGTCGCTGATGCAGGCGACGCTGACGCTGCCCGGTATCGCCGCTATCGCGCTCGCGCTCGGTATGGCGATCGACGCGAACGTGCTGATCAACGAGCGCGTGCGTGAAGAACTGCGCGCCGGCCAGCCGCCGCAGACCGCGATCCAGGCCGGCTACGCGCATGCCTGGGCGACGATTCTCGACTCGAACGTCACGACGCTGATCGCCGGCCTCGCGCTGCTCGCGTTCGGCTCGGGCCCGGTTCGCGCGTTCGCGATCGTGCACTGCCTCGGTATCCTGACGTCGATGTTCTCCGCGGTGTTCTTCTCGCGCGGGATCGTCAACCTCTGGTACGGCGGCCGCAAGAAGCTGAAGTCGCTCGCGATCGGCCAGGTGTGGAAGCCGGAAGGCGCCGCTGCCGCCGCATCGTTCTCCGACGCAGACGAATCGACCGACACCGCACGTGCCGCGAAGCTCGCCGCGCCCGCCAAGGGCAACGCGCCGCGCGCCGCCGGCAAGCCGCAGCTGCGCAACCGCGCGCAGCAAGGCGTGTCGCCGAAGAAACCGGGCTCGACCCAATAAGGCCCCGGAGAAGACCATGGAATTTTTCCGCATCCGTAAAGACATTCCGTTCATGCGGCACGCGCTGGTGTTCAACGTGATCTCGCTGGTCACGTTCCTCGCCGCCGTGTTCTTCCTGTTCCACCGCGGGCTGCACCTGTCCGTCGAATTCACCGGCGGGACGGTGATCGAGGTGCAGTACCAGCAGGCCGCTGAACTCGAACCCGTGCGCGCGACGCTCGGCAAGCTCGGCTACGCCGACGCGCAGGTGCAGAACTTCGGCACATCGCGCAACGTGCTGATCCGCCTGCAACTGAAGGAAGGCCTCACGTCCGCGCAGCAGAGCGACCAGGTGATGGGCGCGCTGAAGGCGCAGAGCCCGGACGTCACGCTGCAGCGCGTCGAGTTCGTCGGCCCGCAGGTCGGCCGGGAGCTCGCGACCGACGGCCTGCTCGCGCTCGCGTGCGTCGTGATCGGCATCGTGATCTACCTGTCGTTCCGCTTCGAGTGGAAGTACGCAGTGGCCGGCATCATCGCCAACCTGCACGACATCGTGATCATTCTCGGCTTCTTCGCGTTCTTCCAGTGGGAGTTCTCGCTGGCGGTGCTCGCGGCCATCCTCGCGGTGCTCGGCTACTCGGTCAACGAGTCGGTCGTCATCTTCGACCGGATCCGCGAAACGTTCCGCCGCGAACGCAAGATGAGCGTGCAGGAAGTGATCAACCACGCGATCACGACCACGATGTCGCGTACGATCATCACGCACACGTCGACCGAAATGATGGTGCTGTCGATGTTCTTCTTCGGCGGCCCGACGCTGCACTACTTCGCACTCGCGCTGACGGTCGGCATCATGTTCGGCATCTACTCGTCGGTGTTCGTCGCGGGCTCGCTCGCGATGTGGCTCGGCATCAAGCGCGAAGACCTGATCAAGGAAAAGAAGTCCGCGCACGATCCGGACGATCCGAACGCAGGCGCGCAGGTTTAAGCGTCACGCTGCTTCGGCACAGACGAAAAGCCGGCCCGGTTGGGCCGGCTTTTTTTTGCCTGCGCCACCCGACGTACATCGCGCCCCCCCCCGCTCGCCCTGCCCCGTCGCGCGCGTCGGCTACAATCGTGACCGTCCCGCCGCGCCGCCCGCCGGCTGTGCGTCGGCAGGACAGCACCTTCGCCCTCCGTTCAAACGTGCGGTCCCGATGATGCCTCCCACGCGTGTCGTTCTTCGCCTTGCCGTTTGCGCAGCCGTCACGGCCGCGCTCCTGCCGTGTGCGTCATCCGTCCGTGCGCAACAGCCGGCGTCCGCCCCGCCCGCTTCTGCACCCGCCGCTCAACCGCCATCGCCCTGCCCGCCCGACTGGGAACCGCAGATCTGCGAGCTCAAGGCGGCTGTCGAAGTGCTCAAGAAACAGCACCTGACCGACATCGACATCGGCGCGCTGCTCGACGCAACGACCCACGCGGGAATCAAGACACTGCCGTACGCGCGTTTCTTCGACGCGAAGGAGGAGCAGGAGCGGCGCGACGACGAACGGCGCGCGCGCGACGGCACGCCCGGCATCGGCATCGTGTTCGAGACGCGGCCCGACGGGCTGCACATCGTCGACGTGATTCCCGACGCGCCCGCGGAAAAAGCCGGCGTGCGTCCCGACGATCTGGTCGTCGCGATGAACGATACGAGCGTCGTCGGCATCGACCCCGCCGACCTGGCCAAACTCTCCAAGGGCGACGCGGGCGTACCGCTGAAACTCACGGTCCAGCGCGGCCCGTCGCACACGGTGCTGAACTTCGCGCCCGTGCGGACGATCCTCAAGCCGCATCCCGCGACCGCGAAACGGCTCGACGGCGACATCCTGTACACGCGGCTGTCGAGCTTCCCCGAACCGGCGGTCGGCGACTACATCGACGCGGTGCAGGCCGCGCGCCGCGCGGGCCCGCCGGTGAAAGGCCTGATTCTCGACCTGCGCATCAACGGCGGCGGCGCGCTCAATGCGGCGATCGGCATCACCGCGCTGTTCACGGGTCGCGACCGCACCGCGATGGTGACGGTCGAGCGCGGCGATGCCAACCGCCGCCGCTACACGACCAACTGGCCCGATTACGAATTGCCGGTCATGCACGGCCAGGACCCGCTCGCGACGCTGCAGACGGACGTCTGGTGGCGTACCGTGCCGCTCGTCGTGCTCGTCGACGGACAGAGCGCGTCGGCCGCCGAGGCGACCGCGGCAGCGCTGAAGGATCTCGGCCGCGCGAAGCTGCTCGGCATGCCGACTTACGGGAAGGGGCTCGCGCAGACGGGCGTCGACCTGATCGACGGCACCCGCCTGAATTTCACGTACGCGCGCAACCTGCGGCCGAACGGCTGCCCGATGGACGGCTACGGCGTCGTGCCGGACTGGCTCGTGCCACCGCGCCGCGACTCGGACGTCGACGGCGTGCTGCTGTGGTACCGGGAAGCCGATCTCCCCCGTGCGCCGTATGCGGACCGGCTGGCGCCCGATCCGTTCGCGAAGGTGCGCAAGGAACGGCAGAAGCTGCGCGAGCAACGTGCGCTCGCGAAGATCGATACGGCGAAGAGCGCGGCGCTGCCGCAGCGCGAGTTCGGCACGGCAACCGACTGGCAACTCAGGCAGGCGCTTGCCGCGCTCGCCGGGCGCCCGGTGCGGACCATCGAAGCCAAACCGCAACTGATGCCGGCACGGCCCGTATGCGAGCGCGCCGGCAACTGACGCGCCCCGCGCCGCACCGCCCGGTTACCGGAACCCGAACCGCTTGCGCAGCACGACCAGCGCCACGAGGCTCAGTACGGCCGCGAACATCAGGTAGAAGCTCGGCGCTGTCTTCATCCCGGTCGCCTTGATCAGCCACGCGATGATGAACGGCCCGAAGCCGCCGAAGATCGTCACCGCGACGTTATAGGCGAGCGACATCCCGGTCGTGCGCGTCTGCACCGGAAACACTTCGGACAGCAAACCCGGCAGCGCCGCGAAATAGCCCGTCATCAGGAACGCGAGCAGCACCTGCAGCGCGATCAGCGTGCCGAAGCCCGGATGGGCGACCAGGTACGCGAATGCCGGATAGATCAGCACGAGGATGCCGATGGCCGGCGCGATCATCACGCGCACGCGGCCGTAAGTGTCCGACCAGTGGCCGACGAGCGGCGCGAACGCCATCTGGATCACGCCGACGACGAGGATCGCCGCGAACGCAGCCGACGGCGCGAGGCCAAGCTGCTTCACGCCGTAGGTCGGCATGAACAGCACGAGATAGGTCGCGACGGTGCCGAGCACGACCACGCCCATTGCAGCAACGAGGCGCGCCTTGTGCGACGCGAACGTGTCGCGCAGCGGGTTCGCGGTGCCTTCCGCCGCGAGGAATTCGGGGGTCTCGTCGACCTTCGTGCGGATGTAGTACGCGACCGGCCCGAGCAGCAGGCCGAAGAAGAACGGCACGCGCCAGCCCCATGACGCCATCTGCGCGGCCGTGAGCTGCGCGTTCAGCACGGTGCCGAAGCCGGCGGCGAGCAGCGTCGTGAGCCCCTGGCTCGCGACCTGCCAGCTCGCGAAGAAGCCGCGCCGGCCCGGCACGTGCTCGGCGAGGAACGCGGTCGCGCTGCCGAACTCGCCGCCGGCCGAGAAGCCCTGCATCAGCCGTGCGGCGACGAGGATCACCGGCGCCGCGACGCCGATCGTCTCGTAGGTCGGCAGCACCGCGATGATCAGCGTGCCGCCCATCATCAGCAGGATCGACAGCGTGAGCGCGGCCTTGCGGCCCTCGCGGTCGGCATATGCACCGAGCACGATCGCGCCGAGCGGACGCATGAAGAACGACACGCCGAACGTGCCGAGCGTGAGCAGCAGCGACACGGTGTCGTTGCCGGCCGGGAAGAACAGCTTGGAAATCGTCACCGCGAAGAAGCCGTAGACGACGAGATCGAACCACTCGAGCGCGTTGCCGATCGATGCGGCGACCACCGCGCGCCACACGCGCGGCGACGAGGCAATGGAACGGGACTGCGTGACGGCATGCATCGGCGATCTCCTTGTCGTTGTACGTTCTGTTCGAGGCGGCCGCTCGCGCGCCGTCGGCCTGCCCGGCGCCGGGTACGGCGCTCGGGCGATTATAGGCGCGCAAATAAAAACCGCCGCGCCCCCTGACGGGAACGCGGCGGCGGGCTCGCAGCGGGCCGGCGCGAAGGCCGGCCCGGCCGGCGGGCTTACTGCTGCTTGAGCGCTTCGGCCGTGATCAGCAGCTTCGTCTTCATCTTGAAGCCGTACTGCTTGCCGTAGTCGAGGCCGAAATCGCTGCGGTCGAATTCGCCGACGGCGTCGACACCGCACACTTCACGCTTGAGCATCGGGTGCGGCATGCACTTGAACGAATCGATCTTCAGCGTGACCGGCTTCGTGACGCCATGCAGCGTCAGGTTGCCGACCACCGACACCGGCTTGTCGCCGTCGAACTTGATCGCGCCCTTGTAGTTCGCCTGCGGGAACTTGGCGACGTCGAAGAATTCGGCCGTCTGCAGATGCTCGTCGAGCTTCGCGCTGCCGGTGTGGATCGACGCGATGTCGGTCGTCACGTCGACGGTACCCGTCTTCGCCGCGCGGTCGAGCGTCACGGAGCCGCTCGACTTGTCGAACTTGCCGCGCCAGACCGACAGGCCGCCCATGTGGTCAGCCTCGAAGCTCGGGTACGTGTGGCTCGGGTCGAACTGGTACGTGACGCTTTCGGCAAAGGCCGAGAACGACAGCGACGCTGCCAGCGCGCCCGCGGCGATGATCAGTTGCTTTTTCAAACTCTTTCTCCTTGGAACGGCGCCGCGCCCTCGCGCGGCGTTCGGGTGAGGCAACAGCCCGCCGCTTACTTGGTGGCGACGAGGTGGAACTTGATCTGCACTTCGTCCGCGACGACCGACGTGTCCTTCCATTCGCCGGTGCCGACGTTGAAGGCCGAACGCTTGATTGGCAGCACGCCGTCGAAGGTCTGCGTCGCGCCGCTCTGCGTGACCGTGACGGGCACCGTGACGTTCTCGGACTTGCCCTTGATCGTCAGCTTGCCGGTCACGTTGTACTTGTTGCCGCCCGCCGGCGCGATCGCCGACGATACGAACGTGGCCTGCGGATACGCCTTCGCGTCGAACCAGTCCTTGCCGGCAACCTGGTCGTTGTACATCTTGTCGCCGAGGTCATAGCTCGCGACGTCGATCGTCATCTGGGCACTGCCCTGCGCGGCTTTCGCCGGATCGAACTTCACCTGCGCGGAAAACTTCTTGAACGCGCCTTCGGTCGGCACGTTCATCTGCTTCGACACGGCGGACACCTTGCTCTTCGCGAGATCGACATCGGCGAGCGCCGCGCCCGACGCGACAAGTGACACCGCGGCGAACGCGGTCAGCATGGAGCGGGAGAAAGACACTTTCATGGGATCCTTCATTTGGCAAAGGGGAGCATCCGCGACAGCAGGCCGTCGCGGTCCAACAACTGGTGCTTGAGCGCCGCGACCACGTGCAGCGAAACGAGCGCAAGCAGAATGTAATTCAATGACACGTGAAGCGTCTTGAAGGTTTCCTTCAGCACCGGATCGGGATCGATCAGCCGCGGCAGCGGCACGATGCCGAGATAGACGACCGGGATGTTCGACGCCGAGCTGTACAGGTAGCCCGTCACCGGAATCACGATCATCAGCACGTACAGCAGGATGTGCACGCCATGCGACGCCGCACGCTGCCACGCGGGCGTACCGCCCGGCAGCGACGGCGGCACGTGGGTTGCACGCCACAGCACGCGGATGACGGCCAACGCAAATACCGTCACGCCCATCCACTTGTGCCACGAGAAGTACTTCAGCTTGGTCGGCGTGAAGCCGGGGATGTCGGTCATCACCCAGCCCAGCGCGAACGCGCAGACGATCAGCAGCGCGATCAGCCAGTGCAGCGCGATCGCCGTCTGCGTATAGCGTACCGGCCTGGCCAGCAGCGATTTCGATGCCATCTTGGATTCCTCAGTTCAGCGAACGGCCGCGCCGGCAACTGGTCCGACGCTTGTCAAGGGCGCCATGCTACCGCAACCTTTTGACACGCGCGGACTCTGAAGACAGGCACGTCAGCCGGCTGACGGTTTCCTGTCATGTTACCGATCAGTCACCGAACCCGCGATCGTTGACACGCCGAAAAAGGCCTTTTGGTAAGATTGGCGCGGGTTCCGGCCCCGTCGACGCGTCTCCCCAGCCGTCGCACAACTGCTTTTTCCATGCAACGAAACGACCTGATTGCCTGTCACGAGTGCGACGCACTGTTGCACAAACCGCGCCTGAGCGGACGTGAATCCGCGCGCTGCCCGCGCTGCGACGCGCTGCTCTATCGCAACAGCGCCGCGCAGATCGAGCGGATCTGCGCGCTCGCGCTCGCGGCGCTGATCACGTTCACGATCGCGCAGGTGTTCCCGATCCTCGAAATGGACGTGAACGGCAACCGCGTGCAGACCACGCTGATCGGTGCGATCGATTCATTGTGGCACCAGGACATGGCGATCGTCGGCGTGATGGTGTTCTGCTCGACCGTGCTGTTCCCGCTCATCGAGATGGCCGCGCTGCTGTACCTGCTGCTGCCGATCCGGCGCGGCCTCGTCCCGCCCGGCTTCAACCTGGTGCTGCGCGCGATCGAGCTCGTGCGGCCGTGGGGCATGATCGAGGTGTTCATGCTCGGGATCCTCGTGACCATCGTGAAGATGGTCAGCCTCGCGCGTGTCGTTCCCGATGCCGCGCTGTTCGCATTCGCCGCGCTCACGCTGATGATCGCCGTCGTGCTGATGTTCGATCCGCGCACGCTGTGGGACATCGCCGACGACCTGCGCGCCGGTCGCGCGCCCGGGCAGCCCGACGATGCCGCCCCGCTGCCGGAAGCCGCCCGCCGATGACGATCCCGACCGCCGCCCGCGAGGGCTATGTCAGTTGCCACACCTGCGGGCTCGTGCAGACGCTCGACCATCCGCATGCACACTGCGCGCGCTGCGGCGCCACGCTCCATTTCAGGACGCCGAACAGCCTGATGCGCACGTGGGCACTGCTGCTCGCCGCCGCGATCCTGTACATTCCCGCGAACCTGCTGCCGATCATGCGCACGGCGTCGATCGTCGGCTCGCAGGAAGACACGATCATGAGCGGCGTCATCTATTTCTGGGTCTCCGGCGACTGGCCGCTTGCCGTCGTCGTGTTCGTCGCGAGCATCCTCGTGCCGATGCTCAAGCTCGGCGTGCTGCTGATCCTCGTGATCAGCGCGCAGCGCCGCACCGCCTGGCGGCCGCTGCAGCGCACGCGCCTGTTCCGGATCGTCGAGCGCATCGGCCGCTGGTCGATGCTCGACATCTTCGTCGTGACGCTGACCGTCGCGCTCGTCCATTTTCGTTCGCTCGCCATCATCACGGCCGGCCCCGGCGCGCTCGCGTTCGGTTCCGTCGTGATCCTGACGATGCTCGCATCGATGCAGTTCGATCCCCGCCTGATCTGGGATCCAGTCGAAACCTCAGGGAATCACCATGAATAGTCCACAAGGCCCGCAGCACGACGCGCCCCGGCCGCCCGATCCGACGATCTCGACGAAAAGCGGCTGGCTGCCGTCGCTCGTCTGGCTCGTGCCGTTGATCGCCGCGCTGATCGGCATCGGCCTCGTGATCAAGTCCGTGCGCGAGCGCGGCCCCGAAATCACGATCAGCTTCCACAGCGCCGAAGGGCTCGAGCCCGGCAAGACCCAGGTCAAGTACAAGGACGTCGAGATCGGCATGGTCAAGACGATCAAGCTGTCGAAAGACCTGTCGCGCGTGCTCGTCCAGGTGCAGCTCAAGAAGGAAGCGGAGGACTTCGCGGTCAAGGGCTCGCGCTTCTGGATCGTGCGGCCGCGCGTCGGCGCGACCGGCGTGTCGGGGCTCGGCACGCTGCTGTCCGGTGCGTACATCGGCGTCGACGCCGGGCGCTCGGACGATACGCTGACCGACTTCACGGGCCTCGAGACGCCGCCCGCCGTCACGGGCGACCAGAAAGGCACGCAATACGTGCTGCGCGGCGATTCGCTCGGTTCGGTCGACATCGGCTCGCCCGTCTACTACCGTCGCGTGCAGGTCGGCCAGGTGGTCGGCTTCTCGCTCGACAAGGACGGCACGGGCGTCACGTTCAACGTGTTCGTCAATGCGCCGTACGACCAGTACGTCGGCGTGAACTCGCGCTGGTGGCAGGCAAGCGGCGTCGACCTGCGGCTCGACTCCAGCGGCCTGAAGCTGAACACGCAGTCGCTCGCGACGGTGATCCTCGGCGGCATCGCGTTCCAGACGCCGCCCAACCAGGGCTCCGGCACGACGGCGCCGAACAACACGACGTTCCGCCTCGCGTCCGACGAAGGCGACGCGATGCGCGACCCGGACGGCCAGCCGCTGCAGGTCGTGATGAACTTCAACCAGTCGCTGCGCGGGCTCGCCGTCGGCGCGACGGTCGACTTCCGCGGCATCGTGCTCGGCGAAGTGACGAACATCGGCATCGACTTCGATCCGAAGACGAAGAACTTCCTGATGCCGGTGACGATGAACGTGTATCCGGAGCGCCTCGGCCGCCGCTTCCGCGAAACGATCGAGAGCAAGGGCGAACCGGCCCGCCGCGAGATCGTCGAGCGGCTCGTCCAGCACGGGCTGCGCGGCCAGCTGCGCACCGGCAACCTGCTGACGAGCCAGTTGTACGTCGCGCTCGACTTCTTCCCGAAGGCGCCGGCCGTGAAGATCGACACGGCGCGCCAGCCGCTCGAGCTGCCGACCGTGCCGAACACGCTCGACGAGCTTCAGTTGCAAGTCGCCGACATCGCGAAGAAGCTCGACAAGGTGCCGTTCGACCAGATCGGCGCGAACCTGAACAGCGCACTGTCGAACGCCGACAAGCTGTTCAAGCAGCTCGACACGCAGGTCGCGCCGGAAGCGCGCGACACGCTGTCGGCCGCGAAGCAGACCTTCTCGACCGCCGAAGCGACGCTGCAGCAGGATTCGCCGCTGCAGTCCGACGTGCGCGGCGCGCTGAAGGAGCTCACGCGCACGCTGCAGTCGCTGAACGCGCTCGCCGACTACCTCGAGCGTCACCCCGAATCGCTGCTCAAGGGCAAGCCAGGAGATCAACAATGACGACACGCGTGAACGGTTTCGCGAGCGGCGCGGCGGCGGCTGTCGCCGCCCTCGCGCTCGCCGCGTGCAGCTCGCCGCCCGCGCGGTTCTACACGCTCAGCCCGGCCGACGCCGCAGCGCCGCTGCGCACCGTGCCGGCCAACCCGGCGTTCCTGATCGAGGTGCCGTCCGTCGGCGTGCCCGAGCAGGTCGCGAAGAACCAGCTGGTCGTGCAGAAGAACGCCGCGCAGGTCGACGTGCTCGAGCAGGAACGCTGGGCGTCGCCGCCCGCCGACGAGATCCGCCGCGCGCTGTCGGAGGATCTCGCCGCGCAGCTCGGCACGATCGACGTCGCGAATTCCGCGTACCCGCCCGGCGTGCCCGTGTACCGGATCAGCGTGAACGTGCAGCGCTTCGAATCGTGGCCGGCCAAGCGCGCGGCGGTCGACGCCGTGTGGAGCGTGCGCTCGCTCGCCACGCAGGCGGTGATGACCTGCCGCACGAGCGTCGCGGAACCGGTCGCCGACGGCTACGACGCGCTCGTCGCCGGCCACCGGCGCGCGCTCGACGTGATTGCCACGCAGGCCGCGGCCGGCGTACGCGCGATGGCCGCGCGCCGTGGCACACCGGCTTCGACGGCATCCGCCGCCGGCAAGACGGCTGCCGCACCGGTCGTGCCGTGCCCGGCCAACCCGATTTCCGGCGGCGACGCCAGCGTGACGGGCAAGCCTGGCGCGTAAGCAGGCAGCGCGCAGGCGAACGCTCGACGGCGTGCTCGCCTGCGCGGTTTCTGACGGCGTGATCGGGATCGTCGACGAGGCGATGACTGCCATCGGCGTTGCCGCGCCGCAGCCCGCCTCGCATCGCGATGCATCGGCCAAACGGCCGCCTTGCATTGTTTGTCAAAGTCGGCCGGAACCGGCGCCATGCCATACGGTCGGCTTGCGTTTTCCGGCCCGATTGACGATCCTACGCACTTTCCGGCTCGCGCCGCTCGTCGTGCGCGCCAGCCAGCGGCGCCGGGCCGCGTTCGGCCCGACCGCCGTGCCTCCCGGCGCCCGCACGCGATCGGCGTGCACCGCAGCGGGGCAGCCGCATCGCGGGTCGTCGCGCCTCGTCCGGCAACCGGCCCCGTCTCACCCGTTCTCCCCGGCGCCGCGCCGTTTCCCCGGCCGGCATCCCGAACCCGCCCGCCGAGGGCTTTCGCTATTCCGTTTATGTTTCGTTCCCTGACGACCCTGATCAAGAAGTGGCGCGCGTCGCGCAATGCCGGTCACCAGCTCGATGCGCTGCTCGCGCACGCCGACGCCGATGCGTCGTACGCCGAGCGCAGCGAATGGCTGATCGAGCTCGCGCACTGGCTGCGCCGCACCGGCACGATGCAGGCCGCGCAGGACACGCCGGCCGATCGCGACGCCGATGCGCGCGCGTATCCGGCCCATGCGCGGTTGCGCTACCTGTTCCACGTGCTCGATCGCAATCCCGCGTGGAAAACCCACGCCGCGCGCATCCTGCGCGGCATCCTGCGCGAGTGCGACGGCATCTCGCTCCTGTGCGACGCCGGCATGCCCGTGCACTCGGGCTTCTTCGGCGCGCTGTTCGAGCGGATCGACTCGTCGCTGATCCCGCCCGCGCCGAACCGCCGCGAGCTGTCGGCGCTGTTCACGCTGATGTTCCCGACGCCGGAAGACGCGCAATGGATCGACACGCTGCCCGACGATCTCCTCGCGCGCCTCGCCGAGCTGATCTCGTTCGACGTCACCGACGAAGAGCGCCATGAACCGGGCTCGTTCTCGCGCGACCTGCTGGCCGCACTGCACAACCTGACCTGCCAGATCAGCTCGACCGGGCTGTCGCAGACGGTGCGCAGCCGGCTTTCCGACGACGACGCACGCAAGCCGCTCGAAACGCAGCCGTTCTACCGCCTCATGCGCGCGATGCTCGCGGTCGAGACTGCGCACGCGGCCGTCGAGGACGGCGGCGACCCGAGCAAGCTGCTGCACGAGGTGAACTACCTGCGCGTGCTGCTCGACGAATGCCGGATCGCCGTCGACGACGTGTTCTCGCACCTGTACCGCAACGGCGTGTCGGTCGACATCGTGTTCCAGGTCGAGCGGATGCGCATGCGCATCCTGCGCGCCGAGATGCTGCTGAACGCGTGGATGGCGCGCGACGACCTGCACGGCATGGCGCACCTGACGGCCGAGCTCGTCGACGCGAACCACAACAGCCAGAGCGTGTCGCACCTCGTGCGCAGCAACTTCTCGCTGTTCGCGCGCAAGCTCGTCGAAACCAACGCGGACACCGGCGAGCACTACATCTCGCGCGGCCGCGCCGAGTACCTGAAGATGTTGCGGATGGCCGCGGGCGGCGGCCTCGTCACGGTCGTGACCGTGTGCGTGAAATTCGCGATCACGGGCGCGCACCTGCAATCGATGTTCGAAGGGCTGCTCGCGGGCGTCAACTACGCGGCCAGCTTCATGCTGATGCACTTCCTGCACTTCACGCTCGCGACCAAGCAGCCCGCGATGACCGCACCGACGCTCGCGCGCGAGCTCGACGACACCGGCCACGAGGAAGGCGTGAAGGCGTTCGTGTCGTCGGTGATCGCGCTGATCCGCACGCAGGCCGCCGCGATTTCCGGCAACGTGCTCGTCGTGCTGCCCGTGTGCCTGCTGGTGCAGCTGTTCGCGGGCAACGTGCTGCACGCGAACCTGATCTCGCCGGAAAAGGCGCACGTGACACTGCACTCGTTCTCGCTGCTCGGCCCGACGCCGCTCTACGCGGCGCTGACCGGCGTGCTGCTGTGGGCGTCGAGCCTGATCGCGGGCTGGGCCGACAACTGGTTCGTGCTGCACCGGGTCGGCGACGCGCTCACGTACAACCGCCGGCTGCGCCTCACGCTCGGCGCGGCCGGCGCCGCGAAGCTCGCGCACTTCTGCCGGTCGAATGTGGCCGGCGTGGTCGCGAACGTCGGCCTCGGCCTGATGCTCGGCCTCATTCCGGCGATCGTCACCGTGTTCATGTTCCCGTTCGAGGTGCGGCACGTGACGCTGTCGGCCGGGTCGATCGGCATCGCGCTCGGCGTGCTGGGCAAGGACGCGCTCGGCACGCCCGAGCTGTGGTGGGCCGGCGCCGGCGTGCTCAGCATGGCGATCCTCAACGTGCTCGTGAGCTTCGCGCTCGCGTTTACGATGGCCGTGCGCTCGCGCAGCCTGCGCCGGACCAAGGTGCGCGCGCTCATCGTCGCGATCGTCCGCACGGTGCTGTCGAACCCGCTCGCGCTGTTCTGGCCGGGCAGCGGCCCGGCCGCGCGCGCCGGCCAGACGGGCTCGCACTGACCCTGCGGCAGTATGGCGGTGCCCGCCCGGGCGCCGCCGCGCGGCCTCCGGGCACGCCTGCGCGGCGCCCGGGCCCGCGCCGCAGCATCGAAACGCGACGCAACGCCGGCCCCGGCCGCCCGCGCCGCGTACAATAGTGGACTTTTGCACGTCCTCACCCGCCTTATGTCCTCGCCCACCCTGTACGAATTCTTCGCCCCCTGCCCGCGCGGCCTCGAAGCGGCGCTTGCCGCCGAGCTGGCCGAAATCGCCGGCCGCCACCTGAACGGCGCGCCGTTCACCGCGGGCGCGCAGGTGCCGGGCGGCGTCCACTTCAGCGGCGGCTGGGCCGCCGGCATGGCCGCGAACCTCCATTCGCGGATCGCGAGCCGGGTCCTGCTGAAGATCGCGCACCGCGCGTACCGCAACGAGCAGGACGTCTACGCGCTCGCGCTCGAGCAGCCGTGGGAGCGCTGGTTCGCGGCCACGCAGACGCTGCGCGTCGACATCACCGCGATCAAGTCGCCGCTGAAGAGCCTCGAATTCGCGACGTTGCGCGTGAAGGACGCGATCTGCGACCGGATGCGCGACAAGACCGGCGCGCGCCCGAGCATCGACACCGGTGCGCCGGACGTGCGCGTGTTCGCCTTCCTGACGGCGGGCGAATGCACGCTGTACCTCGACACGTCGGGCGAGCCGCTGTTCAAGCGCGGCTGGCGTCTCGACAAGGGCGCGGCGCCGCTGCGCGAGAACCTCGCGGCCGGCATCCTGCGCCTGACGGGCTGGACGCCCGGCACGGCACTGTACGACCCGATGTGCGGCAGCGGCACGTTCCTCGCGGAAGCCGCGCAGATCGCGCTCGGCGTGGCGCCGGGTGTCGAGCGCCGGTTCGGCTTCGAGAAACTCAAGCAATACGACATCACCGCGTGGCAGGGGCTGAAGGTCCCGGCGCTGGACGCGAAGCGCGCGGCGCGCGGCAAACGCGGCGACGCACTCGGCGTATACGGCAGCGACATCTCCGGCGACATGCTCGAGAAGGCGCGCGCGAACCTCGACCGCGCAGGCGTGCCGTCGGTATGGCTCAAGCAGGTCGACGCACGCGGGATGACGCCGCCGTGCGACGGCCCGGGCATCATCCTCGCGAACCCGCCGTACGGCGAGCGGATCGAAGTGCGCGGCCGCAGCGCGCGCGGCGAGGTGCGCGAGACGGGCCGCAACCGCGGCAACGACGATGCATTCCGCCGCACCCACACCGACGCGCCGGACAGCGAGTTCTTCAACGCGCTCGGCGATGCGCTGAAGCAGCGCTTCACGGGCTGGCAGGCGTTCCTGCTGACGTCCGACCGATCGCTGCCGGGCCAGCTGCGGCTGCGCGAATCGGCGAAGACGCCGCTGTTCAACGGCGCGCTCGAATGCCGGCTGTTCCGCTTCGACCTGATCGCCGGCAGCGTGAAGGCGCGCCCGGCCACGCCGGAAGGCGACGCGTAACCTGCGTCATGGTCGCGATGGGGCCGCTGGTGCGCCCCCTCCGCGGCAACCGGAACGCCGCCGTTACCGCACCCGCGGCAACGGCGGCGTTTCGTTTCAGTGCTTCGAGCACTCCCAGCGCCCCATCGTGAACGGCAGCGCCTGCCCCGTCTCGAGCAGCGTCTTGAGGCTCGACAGCACGACCGGCCAGCCACCGCGAATCCCGCGATCCATCTCCGAGCCCGGCACCAGCCCGTCGTGCGTGACGGTCAGCTTCACGACGCCCTCGTGCGGCTCGACGAGATAGGTCACACGCGACTCCTCACCCTCCCCCGTCGGCGTGCGCCACGTGACGACCAACTTGCGTGGCGGATCGTGCTCGACCACTTCGCCGACGATGTCGACCCGCGACGGATCGTCGTAGTCCTGATGCTCCCAGCGCGAGCCCGGCCGCCAGTCGGGCGACGCGTTGCGGTGCCGCACCCAGTAGTCCTTCGTCAGCTCGGCGTTGGTGAGCGCATCGAACACGCGCTCGGGCGTCGATGCGATGAACGTCACGTACACAAAGGCGGGATTACTCATCGTTGTCTCCAGGATCGCCGGCCGCTTCCAGCCCGCGCTTGAGATCCGCCAGCGCCTGCAGGCGCTGACGCTCGAACTTGCCGATCCAGCGTTCCGCGATGTCGTGGATCGGCACCGGATTCAGGTAATGCAGCTTCTCCCTGCCGCGCCACGTCGTCGCGACGAGATTCGCGGCCTCGAGCAACGCGAGATGCTTGCTCACGGCCTGCCGGCTCATCGCGAGCCCGTCGCACAGCTCGGACAGGGTCTGCCCGCTTTTCGCGTGCAGCAAATCAAGCAACTGGCGGCGCGTGGCATCGGCCAGCGCCTTGAAAACGAGATCCATGCCACTCCCGGGTCAATGACCGTATTATGCAACCATACGGTTGCATGTCAAGGGTGACAACTCTACTGACAATACGGTGTCAGCAGCCCGCGATCACACTGCAATCCCGGCGCAATGCAAGGCTGGTTTCCGCACCGAACCCGAACAACAAACCACGCAACTAGGAGCGCGTCATGACATCCGCAACGGCCACTGCCACCCCCACCCTCGAGCGCGCGATCGCGTGGTTCGACATTCCGTCCCTCGATTTCGACCGGGCGATCCGCTTTTACGAATCCGTGCTGCAGACGACGCTGCAGCGCGCAGTCATCGGCGGCGTGCCGATGGCCACGTTCGACCGCGACGCATCGAGCACGGGCGGCAGCATCGTGTTCGATCCGCAGCAGCTGAAGCCGAGCGCGAACGGCGTGCTCGTCTACCTGAACGCCGGCGAATCGGTCGTCGCGGCGCTCGAACGCGCGAAGCGCGCGGGCGGCGTCGTGCAGGGCTCGGTCGTCGAGCTGCCGAACAACTACGGCTACGTCGGCTACCTGATCGACACGGAAGGCAACCGCGTCGGCCTGCACGCGCCGAAATGCCACTGAGCGCAGCGGCCATCGGGCGCGCGCGGCGCTATCATCGCGAAGTCCCCACTGCCGTTGGAATCGAGGTGCCGTCATGACGCGCCGTGCCGACCGCCTGTTCCAGATCGCCGAGCTGCTGCGCGGGCGTCGTCTCACGACCGCGCAGCAGCTGGCCGACTGGCTGTCGGTGTCGCCGCGCACGGTCTATCGCGACGTGCGCGACCTGCAACTGTCAGGGGTGCCGATCGAAGGCGAAGCCGGCATCGGCTACCGGCTGAACCGCAACGCGAGCCTGCCGCCGCTCACGTTCACGGCCGAGGAGCTCGCCGCGCTCGCCACCGGCGCACGCATGCTCGAAACCTGGGGCGGTGCGCGCTTCGCAAGCGGCGCGCGTTCGGCCCTCGCGAAGATCGCGTCGGCGATGCCGGCCGACAAGCGCACGGCGCTCGACCGCCTGCCGGTGTTCGCGCCGTCGTTCCACATCGACGAGACGTTTTGCGCGAAGGTCGACGCGATCCATCAGGCCATCGACACGCACCACGTCGTCAGCTTCGACTACCGCGACCGGCTCGGCGCGCATTCGCAACGCCGCGTGTGGCCGCTCGGGCTCGTCTACTGGGGCGGGCGCTGGACGATCGGCGCGTGGTGCGAGCTGCGCGGCGATTTCCGCACCTTCGACATCGCGCGGATGGGCGACATCATCGTGCACGAGCAGTTTCCGGACATGGAAGGACGGCGGATCGCCGACTACATGCGGATCGCGGAAGCACCGATGCGCTGACGCGCTGACGCGGCACGACGGCGTGCGCGTTGCGCGCCGCCGCCGTTCATGTTCCGGGCCGCCGTGCGGCGCCCGGCCCATCGTTCCCTACTCGCCGAACACCACCGTCCGCTTCGCCCGCTCGTCGACGTGCAGCGAGAACACGTCGGGGCGCGCGTAATGCCCGACCACGTCGAAGTCGTAGCGTGCCCGCACGAGTTCGTCGGTATCAATACGCGCGGTCACGAGCCCGGCTTCGCCGATCAGCGGCTCCGTCAGCAGGTCGCCGAGCGGCCCGACGATCACGCTGCCGCCGCGGATCAGCGGCCGCTCCGGATCCCAGCCCGGCACGTCGATGCCGAGCGCGCGCGGCGACGGCTGCACCTGGCACGCGCTGACGACGAAGCAGCGCCCTTCGTGCGCGATATGCCGCATCGAGCTCTGCCAGACGTCGCGCTCGTCGACGGTCGGCGCGCACCAGATCTGCACGCCCTTCGCATACATCGCGCAGCGCAGCAGCGGCATGTGGTTTTCCCAGCAGATCGCGGCGCCCGCGCGGCCCGCCGCCGTATCGACGACGGGCAGCGTCGAGCCGTCGCCCTGCCCCCAGATCAGCCGCTCGGTGCCGGTCGGCATCAGCTTGCGGTGCTTCGCGACGAGCCCGTCGCGCGGATCGAAGAACAGCGCCGTGCAGTACAGCGTGCTGCCGCCGCGCTCGATCACGCCGACCACGAGGCTCGCACCGGTGCGCTGCGACAGCGCGGCCAGCTCGTCGGTTTCCGGCCCCGGCACGTCGATCGCCTGCGCGGCGTAGCGCGCATACGCGTCGCGGCCTTCGGGCAGCCGGTAGCCGAGCCGCGTGCCGAAGATCTCGCCTTTCGGATAGCCGCCGAGCACGGCCTCGGGCAGCACGACGAGCGACGCGCCGCTGTCGCGGATCGCGGTTTCGTAGCCGAGGATCGTGTCGAGCGTGGCGCGCGTGCCGGCGGGCGATGCGCCGATCTGCAGCGCGGCGATGACTGACATGGACATGGAGGCGTCTCCGGTGAATGGGGTAACGCCATCTTTATCGATATGATGTCATCGATCAAATCGATAGAACGATAAGTGTCATGAATGCAGATGATATCGCCGGCCTCGACCTGAACCTGCTGAAAGTGTTCGAGGCGCTGTACGAGGAAGGCGGCGCGAGCCGCGCGGCGCTGCGGCTCGGTCTCACGCAGTCGGCGGTGAGCGCGGCGCTGGCGCGGCTGCGCGTGATCTATGCCGATCCGCTGTTCGTGCGCACCGGCCGCGGGCTCGCGCCGACGCCGCGCGCGGACGAACTGAAGCCGATCCTGTCCGACGCGCTCGACCGTTGCCGCGAAAGCCTCGCGATCGCGGCCGACGGCGGCGACCGCATCGGCCGCACGATCTCGATCGGGCTGTCGGACGACTTCGAGATCGCGCTCGGCCGCGCGCTGATCGACGCCGTCGCGCGGGAAGCCGGCGGCATCCGGTTGATCTTCCGGCAGACGCACAGCGGCATCGCCGGCGACGCGTTGCTGCGCCACGGCGTCGACCTCGCGATCGCATCCGGCGGCTTCTCGGCGAACGGGCTCAGCCGGCGCGCGGTCGCGACGGGCGGCTATGCGTGCCTGATCGACCCGGCCGCCCGCGAGCGGGCGCCGCGCACGCTGACGCTCGCCGATTTCCTGCGGCGCGACCACCTGCTCGTGTCGTCGGGCGGCGTGATCGGGATCGTCGACGAGGCGCTGGCCCCGCTCGGCCACAAGCGGCGCGTCGCGGCGTCGACCACGCATTTCGCCGCGTTGCCGTACCTGCTCGCCGGCTCCGACGCGGTCGCGACGATTCCCGCGCACGCGGCACGCGCAATCGCGCAATCCACCCCGTTGCGCGCGCTCGCCTGCCCGGTCGACTTGCCGCACTACCCGGTGGAAATCGGCTGGCGCACGAGCACGCAGCGCGACCCGGCGATCGTGCGCGTCCGCGACACGATCGCCGCGTGCGTCGCGAATCTGGTCGCACCATGAAAAAGACCCGGCCGGCTTGCGCCGGTCGGGCCTGTCCGGTCACAGGCTGCCCGGAAGTCGAAGCAGGCAGCCGCGTCGCTCGTGCGTGCGAGCGTGCGTGCCTCATTCGACCGACTTCACCATGTCCTCGATGACCTTCTTCGCATCGCCGAACACCATCATCGTCTTGTCCATGTAGAAGAGATCGTTGTCGAGCCCCGCGTAGCCGGCCGCCATCGAGCGCTTGTTGACGATCACCGTGCGCGCCTTGTACGCCTCGATAATCGGCATCCCCGCGATCGGCGACGCCGGATCGTTCTTTGCGGCCGGGTTCACGACATCGTTCGCGCCGAGCACGAGCACCACGTCGACCAGGCCGAATTCGCCGTTGATGTCCTCCATCTCGTGCACGATCTCGTACGGCACTTCCGCTTCCGCGAGCAGCACGTTCATGTGCCCCGGCATCCGCCCCGCGACCGGATGGATCGCGTACTTCACGTCGATGCCCTTCTCGACCAGCTTGTCGGTCAGTTCCTTCAGCGCGTGCTGCGCACGGGCCACGGCCAGCCCGTATCCCGGCACGATCACGACCGTTTCCGCGTTGCCGAGCATGAACGACGCGTCTTCGGCCGAGCCCGACTTCACCGGCCGCTGCTCCTTCGCACCTGCCGCGCCACCGGCGGCCGCCTCACCGCCGAAGCCACCGAGGATCACGTTGAAGAACGAGCGGTTCATCGCGTGGCACATGATGTACGACAGGATCGCGCCCGACGAGCCGACGAGCGAACCGGCGATGATCAGCATCGCGTTGTTCAGCGAGAAGCCGATGCCGGCCGCCGCCCACCCCGAGTACGAGTTCAGCATCGATACGACCACCGGCATGTCCGCGCCGCCGATCGGGATGATGATCAGCACGCCGAGCGCGAACGCGATCGCCGTCATGATGATGAACGGCAGCCACGACTGCGTGACGAAGAACAGGATGCCGAAGCCGAGCATCGCGAGCGCGAGCATCAGGTTGAGCAGGTGCTGGCCCGCATACACGACCGGCGCGCCCTGGAACAGCCGGAACCTGTATTTGCCAGACAGCTTGCCGAACGCGATCACCGACCCGGAGAACGTGATTGCGCCGACGACCGTGCCGATGAACAGCTCGACACGGTTGCCGTACGGGATGAAGTCCGACGACACCGCGTCCTGCGGCACGAGCCCGAACGCTTCCGGCTCCGACACCACCGCATACGCGATGCACACGGCCGCGAGACCGATCAGCGAATGCATCGCCGCGACGAGCTCCGGCATCTTCGTCATCTCGACGCGCGCGGCGACGAACGCCCCCACGCCGCCGCCGACGATCAGCGCGCCGAGCACCAGCGCGATGCCGAGCGGCAGGTTCGCGCCGAGCCACTCGGCCTGCTTGACGATCAGCGCGATCGTCGTGAGGATCGCGATGGCCATCCCGGCCATCCCGAACAGGTTGCCGCGCCGCGCGCTCTTCGGGTTCGACAGGCCTTTCAGCGCCTGGATGAAGCACACCGATGCGACGAGGTACAGCAGCGTGACGACGTTCATGCTCATCGCGCGCCCTCCTTGCCGCCCTCGGCCTGCCTGGGCGCCTTCTTGCGGAACATCTCGAGCATGCGCCTCGTCACGAGGAACCCGCCGAACACGTTGACGGCCGCGAGCGCGACCGCGAGCGTGCCGAACACCTTGCCGGTCGCGCCGACGGTCAGCGCCGCCGCCAGCATCGCGCCGACGATCACGATCGCCGAGATCGCGTTGGTCACGGCCATCAGCGGCGTATGCAGCGCCGGCGTGACGTTCCACACCACGTGGTAGCCGACGTACACCGCCAGCACGAAGATGATCACGTTGATCACCGTGTGATTGATGACTTCCATGGTCGCCTCCTCTCCCGGCTACTTGCGCGCGACTTCGCCGTCGCGGCACAGGAGCGTCGCGGCGACGATGTCGTCGGTCAGGTCGATGTTCAGCGTGCCGTCCTTCGTGACGATCAGCTTCATGAAGTCGAGCAGGTTGCGTGCATACAGCGCCGACGCGTCCGCTGCGACCATCGACGCGAGATTCGTGTAGCCGGCGATCGTCACGCCGTCGTGCACGATCACCTGGTCGGCGACCGTCAGCGGGCAGTTGCCGCTCTTGCGGCCGTCGAATTCCGGGCCGCGGCCGGCCGCGAGATCGACGAGCACCGAGCCCGGCTTCATCGACTGCACAGTCTCGACCGAGATCAGGGTCGGCGCCGGGCGCCCGGGAATCAGCGCGGTGGTGATCACGATGTCGGCCTGCTTCGCGCGCTCGTGCACGAGCGCGGCCTGGCGGCCGAGCCACGACGGCGGCATCGGGCGCGCATAGCCGCCCACGCCCTGCGCAGCGTCGCGCTCTTCGTCGGTTTCGTACGGGACGTCGAGGAATTTCGCGCCGAGCGACTCGATCTGCTCCTTCACGGCCGGCCGCACGTCGGACGCCTCGATCACCGCGCCGAGGCGCTTCGCGGTCGCGATCGCCTGCAGGCCCGCGACGCCCGCGCCGAGAATCAGCACGCGCGCGGCCTTCACGGTGCCCGCGGCCGTCATCAGCATCGGAAAGAAGCGCGGATACAGCGCCGCGGCCACCAGCACGGCCTTGTAGCCCGCGATGTTCGCCTGCGACGACAGCACGTCGAGGCTCTGCGCACGCGTCGTGCGCGGCGCGGCTTCGAGCGCGAAGGCCGTCACGCCGGCCGCGGCGAGCTGCGCCGCCTGTTCGCCGTTGAACGGGTCGAGCATGCCGACCAGCACGGCGCCGCGCTTGAGCAACGGCAGTTCGGCGTCGGTGGGCGCCTGCACTTTCAGCACGATGTCGACATCGAAAGCAGCTGACTGGCCCGTCAGTTCGGCACCGGCGGCCGCGTAGGCTTCGTCCGGATAACTCGCGGCGATGCCGGCCCCTTTCGCGATACTGACCCGATGCCCGGCCGCCGCGTATTTCTTCACGGTTTCCGGCGTCGCGGCCACGCGCGTCTCGTTCGCCCGCGTTTCGGCAGGCACGCCAATATGCATCGTCGGTCCCTCCGTCATCGTCAGTTTTTCGTTTCCTGCGATTTCTACTGCGCAACGAGCCGGGCAGGCTGACGACCGGCTCACGAGCGACGGCATTCACCTTTCACTTTAGGCGAAAGCGAAGGCCGTACCCCCACGCTCCGCACGATCGTGCGAGATGGCGACGCCGGCCCGGCCGGCATCGCCGCGTATCGGCGGGACAGACGAATTGAAAGGGTCCGATTCGTTTAACGCAGCGACCGGCAGCGTTCGGGCGCAACCGGTAAAATGCCGAACCATGAAACCCGAAATCTGGACCCCGCATGTGACGGTCGCCGCGCTCGTCGAGCACGCCGGCCGCTTTCTCATGATCGAGGAAGAAACCTCGTCGGGCCTGCGCATCAACCAGCCGGCAGGCCACCTCGAAGCCGGCGAAACGCTGGCCGACGCCGTGATCCGAGAGACGCTCGAGGAAACCGCGCACCCGTTCACGCCCGACGCGCTCGTCGGCGTCTATCTCGCGCACTACGACCGCCCCGGCACCGCCGGCGCGACCTACCTGCGCTTCACGTTCTGCGGCACGGCCGGCGAGCCGGTCGCGGGCCACGCGCTCGACGACGGCATCGTCCGCACGCTGTGGATGACCGCCGACGAACTGCGCGCGTGCGGCGAGCGCCATCGCT
Organism: Burkholderia lata; assembly: GCF_000012945.1. Classification (NCBI taxonomy): domain Bacteria; kingdom Pseudomonadati; phylum Pseudomonadota; class Betaproteobacteria; order Burkholderiales; family Burkholderiaceae; genus Burkholderia; species Burkholderia lata. The sequence continues at coordinate 681,305 of NC_007510.1, read as the reverse complement.
CGCCCGCGGTGATGCGCTGCGTCGACGATTACCTCGCCGGGCGGCGCATTCCGCTCGATTTCGTGCACACGCATTCGGTCGCGCCGCGCCCCGAAGCATTCGAACGTCAGGCGGTCAACAAATGAGCAAGCGCCGTGTAGTAGTGGGCATGTCGGGCGGCGTCGATTCGTCGGTGACCGCGTGGCTGCTGAAGGAACAGGGTTACGACGTGGTCGGCCTGTTCATGAAGAACTGGGAAGACGACGACGACGGCGAGTATTGCTCGACGCGCCAGGACTGGATCGACGTCGTGTCGGTGGCCGACCTGATCGGCATCGACGTGGAAGCGGTCAACTTCGCGGCCGAATACAAGGACCGCGTGTTCGCCGAATTCCTGCGCGAATACTCGGCCGGCCGCACGCCGAACCCCGACGTGCTGTGCAACGCCGAAATCAAGTTCAAGGCGTTCCTCGACCACGCGATGTCGCTCGACGCGGAAATGATCGCGACCGGCCACTATGCGCGCGTGCGCGAGCGTGACGGGCGTTTCGAACTGCTGAAGGCCTACGATCATACGAAAGACCAGTCGTACTTCCTCCACCGGCTGAACCAGGCGCAACTGTCGAAGACGATGTTCCCGCTCGGCGAGATCCCGAAGACGAAGGTGCGCGAGATCGCCGCACAGATCGGGCTGCCGAACGCGAAGAAGAAGGATTCGACCGGCATCTGCTTCATCGGCGAACGGCCGTTCCGCGATTTCCTGAACCGCTATCTGCCGACGAAACCGGGCCCGATGAAGACGCCGGACGGCAAGATCGTCGGCGAGCACATCGGCCTCGCGTTCTACACGTTCGGCCAGCGCAAGGGCATCGGCCTCGGCGGCAGCAAGAGCGGCAATGGCGATCCGTGGTTCGTCGCCGCGAAGGACATCGCGTCGAACACGCTGTACGTCGTGCAGGGTCACGATCATCCGTGGCTGCTGGCGCGCGAGCTCGTCGCCGGCAACGTGAGCTGGGTCGCCGGCGAGCCGCCGGCCGAAGGCTTCGCATGCGGCGCGAAGACCCGCTACCGGCAGGCCGACGCGGCATGCGCATTCGGCGCCGCCACGCCCGGCCCGGCAGGCGAAGCACGCTTCTCGCTCGCGTTCGACGACGCGCAGTGGGCCGTCACGCCCGGCCAGTCGGCCGTGCTGTACGACGGCGAGATCTGCCTCGGCGGCGGGATCATCGAATCCGCAGTCATCGGCCAGCCCGGTCAGACGGCACCCGCGCGGGCGCTTGCCGAAGCACGCTGACACATATTCGGTTTAGACTTGCGGCACGCCGCGCCCGGCGGAACACGATTCCGCCGCGGCCGGCACGCCGCCGCGCAGCGCACGCATGGCGGCATTTCAAGATTCTTACGGAGTCCCCATGCTTTCACGACGCTATCTGGCGATGTGGTGTGCCGTCCTGCTGCTCGTCGCCGCGGCCGCGCTCGCCTCGATCCACGTGCTTTCCTGGTTCTGGATCATCATTCCCGTCGCCCTCGTCGCCCTCGGCCTGTACGACCTGAAGCAGGACCGCCACGCGATCCTGCGTAACTACCCGCTCTGGGGCCACTTCCGCTTCCTGTTCGAATTCATCCGACCTGAAATCCGCCAGTATTTCGTCGAGGACGACACCGACGAGAAGCCGTTCTCGCGCGCGCAGCGCAGCCTCGTCTACCAGCGCGCGAAGAACGTCGCCGACAACCGCCCGTACGGCACCGAGCTGAACGTGAAGGCCGTCGCGCACGAATGGATCAGCCACTCGCTCGCGCCGACGAAGCTGCCGAACCACGATTTCCGCGTCCGCGTCGGCGCGAACCGCGCACAACCGTACGACATTTCGATTTTCAACATCTCGGCGATGAGCTTCGGCTCGCTGTCCGCGAACGCGATCCGCTCGCTGAACCTCGGCGCGAAGAAAGGCGGGTTCGCGCACGACACGGGCGAAGGCTCGCTGTCGAAGTACCACCGCGAGAACGGCGGCGACATCATCTGGGAAATCGCGTCCGGCTACTTCGGCTGCCGCAACGACGACGGCACCTTCAACCCCGACAAGTTCGCGAAGCAGGCCGCCGATCCGCAGGTCAAGATGATCGAGGTGAAGCTGTCGCAGGGCGCGAAGCCCGGCCACGGCGGCGTGCTGCCGGCCGCGAAGATCACGCCGGAAATCGCCGAGACGCGCGGCGTGCCGATGGGCAAGGACTGCATCTCGCCCGCGACGCACTCGGAGTTCTCGACGCCGCGCGGGCTGCTCGAATTCGTCGAACGGCTGCGTACGCTGTCGGGCGGCAAGCCGACCGGCTTCAAGCTGTGCGTCGGCCATCCGTGGGAATTCTTCGGGATCGCGAAGGCGATGCTCGAGACCGGCATCGTGCCGGACTTCATCGTCGTCGACGGCGCGGAAGGCGGCACCGGTGCGGCGCCGCTCGAATTCACCGACCACGTCGGCGTGCCGCTGCAGGAAGGGCTGCTGCTCGTGCACAACACGCTCGTCGGGATCGGCGTGCGCGATCGCGTGAAGCTCGGCGCGAGCGGCAAGATCATCACCGCGTTCGACGTCGCGCGCACGCTCGCGATCGGCGCGGACTGGGTGAACTCGGCGCGCGGCTTCATGTTCGCGGTCGGCTGCATCCAGGCGCAGACCTGCCACACAGGCCGCTGCCCGACCGGCGTCGCAACGCAGGACCCGGTGCGCCAGCGCGCGCTCGTCGTGCCCGACAAGGCCGATCGCGTGTACAACTTCCACCGCAACACGCTGCACGCGCTGCAGGAACTCGTGCAGGCGGCCGGCCTCGCGCATCCGTCGGAGCTGCGCGCGCATCACATCGTGCAGCGCATCGCACCGCACGAGGTCCGGCTGATGTCGCAGTTGCTGAAGTACCTGAAGCCCGGCTCGCTGCTCGACGGCAACACCTGCGGCTTTACGCTGTACGACAAGTGGTGGCCGATTGCGCGCAGCGATTCGTTCACGCTCGGCGAAGCCGTGTACGCGTCGATCGAATGACGCGGGCGACCGCCCTCGCTGCGGGGCGGCCCGGCAAAAAGAAAAGCGCCCCGCGGGGCGCTTTTCTTTCGTCTGCCGAATCCGTGAACGCGTGAATGCGTCGCGTGCGGCTCAGTTCTGCGGCAGCGTATCGGTGAACGACGACCGCTGCTGCAGCTTCACGAAATGCTTGTCGAGGTTCGGGTGGCGATCGCGCCAGTTGAGCTCGGGCATCCGGAAGTCGAGATAGCCGAGCGCGCAGCCGAGGGCGATGTCGGCGAGCGTGTAATGATTACCGACGCACCACGTCTTGCCGCCGAGGCCCTGCGACATCGCGACGAGACCGTCGTCGATCTTGCGTTGCTGACGCGCGATCCAGCTTGCGCTGCGCTGCGCCTCGTCGCGCATCGTCAGTTCGATGCGAATCGCGACTGCCGCATCGATCACGCCGTCGCCGAGCGCTTCCCAGCAGCGCACCTCGAGGCGCTCGCGGCCCGACGGCGGAATCAGCTTGCCGACCGGCGACAGCGTGTCGACGTATTCGCAGATCACGCGGGAATCGAACACCGCGGCACCATCCTCCATCACGAGGCACGGGACCTTGCCGAGCGGATTCGATGCATGAATATCCGTCTCCGGCGCCCACACGTTCTCGAGCTCCAGCTTGTAGTCGATCTTCTTTTCAGCCAGCACGATCCGCGCCTTGCGGACGTACGGGCTGCTGAGCGAACCGATTAATTTCATCATCTGCCTTTTTAAGGGAACCGCCGAGAGTATACGTTGTCGCCGATCATAACCGGCCAGCATCGCGTGACAGAAAATCGCCCGGACGGCCTGTGGATGGTTTGCAACAACCGCCGCGCGGGCCTTCCAGGGCGGCTTCCCGCCCCCTCTCTCACGCACGGCGTCCCGCGGCGCTACAATCGCACGAATGAACGCGCCCCTCGATACCGCCATCGCCGTCGACGTCTACCGCCAGCGCCGTGAACGCGTGCTTGCCGCACTGCGTGCCGCCGGCGGCGGCGTCGCCATCGTCCCCACCGCGCCCGAAGTGCCGCGCAACCGCGATACGGACTATCCGTACCGGTTCGACAGCTACTTCCACTACCTGACGGGCTTCAGCGAGCCGGATGCCGTGCTCGTGCTGAACGCGGCCGCGCCGCACGGCGCGCCGGAATCGATCCTGTTCTGCCGCGGCAAGAATGTCGACCGCGAGATCTGGGAAGGCTTCCACTACGGGCCCGAAGCCGCGCGCGACGCATTCGGCTTCGACGCGGCGTTCGCGGTCGACGTGATCGATACCGAGATGCCGCGCCTGCTCGCCGACGCGGGCACCGTGCACTACCGGTTCGGCGCATCGGCCGACTTCGATCGCCAGCTCGCGGGCTGGATCGACGCGGTGCGCGCGCTGGCGCGCTCGGGTGTCGCCGCGCCGGACGCGATGCTCGACCTCACGCCGCTGCTCGACGACATGCGGCTCGTGAAGGACGAGCACGAACTCGCGATCATGATGCGCGCCGCGCACATCTCCGCGCTCGCGCACCGCCGCGCGATGCAGGCGTGCCGCCCCGGCGTCCGCGAATACGAACTCGAGGCCGAGCTGCTGTACGTATTCCGCAAGCACGGCGCGCAGTCGCCCGCGTACGGCTCGATCGTCGCGGCCGGCGCGAACGCGTGCGTGCTGCACTACCCGGCCGGCAACGCGACCGCGAAAGATGGCGACCTGATCCTGATCGACGCCGCGTGCGAACTCGACGGCTACGCGTCGGACATCACGCGCACGTTCCCGGCCAACGGGCGCTTCTCGCCCGCGCAACGCACGCTGTACGACATCGTGCTCGCCGCGCAGCAGGCCGCGATCGATGCGACGCGTGCCGGCGTGCCGTTCGAGGCGCCGCACGACGCCGCCGTGCGCGTGCTCGCGCAGGGGCTGCTCGACACCGGCATCATCCCGAAATCGCGCTTCTCGAACGTCGACGACGTGATCGCCGAGCGCGCCTACGCGCGCTTCTACATGCACCGCACCGGCCACTGGATCGGCATGGACGTGCACGATTGCGGCGACTACCGCGAACGGCTCGCCGAGCGTGACGGCAACGGCGTGCTGCCGTGGCGCACGCTGAAAGCCGGCATGACGCTGACGATCGAGCCCGGCCTGTACGTGCGCGCCGCCGACGACGTGCCGCCCGAGTACTGGAACATCGGCATCCGCATCGAGGACGACGCGATCGTGCGCGAGCACGGCTGCGAACTGATCACGCGCGGCGTGCCCGTCGCAGCGGACGAGATCGAAGCGCTGATGCGCGCAGGCGCATGACCGGCTGCAGCCGACCGTTACCACCGTTTCACGAATCAAGATGACGACCGCTTCCTCCCCGGCCACGCCGGACTACGACCTCGCCATCGTCGGCGCGGGCCCCGTCGGGCTCGCGCTCGCCGGCTGGCTCGCGCGCCGCAGCGCCACGCAGCATGCATCGATCGCGCTGATCGATGCACGCGAACCGGCCGCGAGCGCGAACGATCCGCGCGCGATCGCGGTGTCGCACGGCAGCCGCGTGCTGCTCGACACGCTCGCATGGCCCGCCGACGCGACGCCGATCGAACATATCCACGTCTCGCAGCGCGGCCATTTCGGCCGCACGCTGATCGACCGCGACGAGCACGACGTCGCCGCGCTCGGCTATGTCGTGCGCTACGGCTCGCTCATGCAGGCGCTCGCCGGCGCCGTGCGCGGCACGCGTGTCGACTGGCACACGTCGACCACCGCGCGCGCGCCGCAGCAGGACGCCGACGGCGTGACGCTGACGCTCGACGGCCCGCAGGGCGATCGCACGCTGCGCGCACGCGTCGTCATCAATGCCGAAGGCGGGCTGTTCCACGAACAGCAGGCCGACGCCGGCAAACATCGCCGCGACTATGGACAGACCGCGCTCGTCGGCACGGTCACCGTATCGGCGCCGCGCCCGAACGTCGCGTGGGAACGCTTCACGCACGAAGGCCCGCTCGCGCTGCTGCCGCTCGGCGGGCCGCGCCAGGCCGAGTACGCGCTCGTCTGGTGCTGCACGCCCGACGAAGCGGCACGCCGCGCCGCGCTGCCCGACGACGCGTTCCTGCGCGAGCTCGGCAGCGCGTTCGGCGAACGCATGGGCGACTTCGTCGCGATTGCGGGCCGCGCGTCGTTCCCGCTCGGCCTGAACGCCGCTCAAACGCTCGTCAACGGCCGCGTCGCGATCGTCGGCAATGCCGCGCAAACCCTGCACCCCGTTGCGGGCCAGGGGCTCAACCTCGGGCTGCGCGATGCGCATACGCTCGTCGATACGCTGTCCGCGCAAGGCTTCGAAGCGACCGCGCTCGCCTCCTTCAACGCGCGCCGCGCACTCGACCGGCGCTTTACGATCGGCGCGACCGACACGCTCGCGCGCCTGTTCACGATCGACTCGGGCCCGCTCCCGCTGCTGCGCGGCGCCGCGCTCACCGCGCTCGAGTTCGTGCCGCCGCTCAAGAAAGTGATCGCGCGCCAGATGATGTTCGGCCAGCGCAACTGACGCGCGGCGCGCACAGTCGCGCCACTCAAACCGGGTCAAATCGGCGGGGCATGGGAATACGGTAAAATGCGCGTTTCCGTCTGCCCTTTCCCTGCCCGCGCCCGCCGCGGGCGGTGCCATTGCGATGCCCGTTATCGGCCCTCACGTATTGCGTAACAACCTGTTCGTCGCCCCGATGGCCGGCGTGACGGATCGTCCGTTCCGCCAGCTCTGCAAGCGGCTCGGGGCCGGTTACGCCGTGTCCGAGATGGTCGCGTCCAACGCGCAGCTGTGGAAAAGCGCGAAGACGATGCGGCGTGCGAACCACGAAGGCGAGGTCGAGCCGATCGCGGTCCAGATCGCGGGCGCCGATCCGGCGATGATGGCCGAAGCGGCCCGCTACAACGTCGACAACGGCGCGCAGATCATCGACATCAACATGGGCTGCCCGGCGAAAAAGGTCTGCAACGTCGCGGCCGGCTCCGCGCTGCTGCAGAACGAACCGCTGGTGCAACGCATCGTCGAGGCCGTCGTCGCGGCGGTCGGCACGGGGCCCGATGCGGTACCCGTCACGCTGAAGATCCGCACGGGCTGGGATCGCGAGCACAAGAACGCGATCACGGTCGCGCGCCTCGCCGAAGCCGCCGGCATCTCGATGCTCACCGTGCACGGCCGCACGCGCGCCGACCTGTACCGCGGCGACGCCGAATACGACACCATCGCGGCCGTGAAGGCGGCCGTACGGATTCCGGTGGTCGCGAACGGCGACATCACGTCGCCCGCGAAGGCGAAGGCCGTGCTCGATGCAACCGGCGCCGACGCGCTGATGATCGGTCGTGCCGCGCAAGGTCGGCCGTGGCTGTTCCGCGAAATCGATCATTTCCTGCAAACCGGCGAGCTGCTGCCCCCGCCGCTGATCGACGAGATCCAGCACGTGATGAACGAACACCTGGAAGACCACTACGCTTTCTATGGTGAATTCACGGGAGTCCGTACTGCGCGCAAGCACATCGGCTGGTACACTCGCGGCCTTTCCGGTGCCAACGGGTTCCGGCACAGGATGAACACGCTCGATTCCTCCCGCGAGCAGCTCGCCGCCGTCAATGCATTCTTTGAGGCGCAAAAGGCGCTGTCGGACCACCTCGTCTACGTCGATGACGAAGAGGAAAACGGCCAGGGCGAGTCGGACGACCATAACCAGTTAGCAGCATGAGCAAGCACAACATCGAACAATGTGTCCGCGAGAGCCTGGACGTGTATTTCCGGGATCTAGACGGCTCCAATCCGCACGACGTCTATGAAATGGTGATGTCCTGCGTCGAAAAGCCGATGCTCGAGGTCGTGCTCGTACAGGCAGGCGGCAACCAGTCGCTCGCCGCGGAGTACCTCGGCATCAATCGCAATACGCTGCGCAAGAAGCTGCAGCAGCACGGCCTGCTGTAGGCAGCCGTCCCGTCCCCGTTTCCCTGGCTATTGGTGGTTCCATCATGATCAAGCAAGCGCTCATTTCCGTTTCCGACAAGACCGGCATCGTCGACTTCGCGAAGTCGCTGTCCGACCTCGGCGTCAAGCTGCTGTCGACGGGCGGCACCGCGAAACTGCTCGCCGACGCGGGCCTGCCCGTGACCGAAGTGGCTGATTACACGGGCTTCCCGGAAATGCTCGATGGGCGCGTGAAGACGCTCCACCCGAAGGTGCACGGCGGCATCCTGGCCCGCCGCGACCTGCCCGAGCACATGCAGGCGCTGGAACAGCACGGTATCCCGACGATCGACCTGCTGGTCGTGAACCTGTACCCGTTCGTCGCGACGATCGCGAAGGACGACTGCACGCTCGCCGACGCGATCGAGAACATCGACATCGGCGGCCCGACGATGCTGCGCTCGGCTGCGAAGAACCACCGCGACGTGACGGTTGTTGTCGATCCGGCCGATTACGCGGTCGTGCTCGATGAAATGAAGGCGAACGGCAATGCGGTCGGCTACGCGACCAACTTCCGCCTCGCGACGAAGGTGTTCGCGCACACCGCGCAATACGACGGCGCGATCACGAACTACCTGACGAGCCTGACCGACGAGCTGAAGCACGCATCGCGCAGCGCGTACCCGGCGACGCTGAACCTGGCGTTCGACAAGGTGCAGGACCTGCGCTACGGCGAGAACCCGCACCAGAGCGCCGCGTTCTACCGTGACCTCGCGACGCCGGCCGGCGCGCTGGCGAACTACCGCCAGCTGCAGGGCAAGGAACTGTCGTACAACAACATCGCCGATTCGGACGCAGCGTGGGAATGCGTGAAGACGTTCGACGCACCGGCCTGCGTGATCATCAAGCATGCGAACCCGTGCGGCGTCGCGGTCGGCAACGATTCGGCCGACGCGTACGCGAAGGCGTTCCAGACGGACCCGACGTCGGCATTCGGCGGCATCATCGCGTTCAACCGCGAAGTGGACGAAGCGGCGGCCCAGGCCGTTGCGAAGCAGTTCGTCGAAGTGCTGATCGCACCGTCGTTCTCCGACGCCGCGAAGCAGGTGTTCGCCGCGAAGCAGAACGTGCGCCTGCTCGAAATCGCGCTCGGCGACGGCCATAACGCGTTCGACCTGAAGCGCGTGGGCGGCGGCCTGCTCGTGCAGTCGCTCGACTCGAAGAACGTGCAGCCGAGCGAACTGCGCGTCGTCACGAAGCGCCAGCCGACCGCGAAGGAAATGGACGACCTGCTGTTCGCATGGCGTGTCGCGAAGTACGTGAAGTCGAACGCGATCGTGTTCTGCGGCAACGGCATGACGCTCGGCGTCGGCGCAGGCCAGATGAGCCGTGTCGATTCCGCACGCATCGCGAGCATCAAGGCGCAGAACGCAGGCCTGACGCTGGCCGGTTCGGCCGTGGCATCGGACGCGTTCTTCCCGTTCCGCGACGGCCTCGACGTCGTCGTGGCGGCGGGCGCGACCTGCGTGATCCAGCCGGGCGGCTCGATGCGCGATGACGAAGTGATCGCTGCAGCCGACGAGCACAACATCGCGATGATCCTGACGGGCGTGCGCCACTTCCGTCACTGATCGCACGCGGCCCGCGCGGCCGCTGCACGACAACCCGGCGGCATCGCACCCGCCGGGTTTTTTATTGCGCGGCGCCCTCGTACGCGACCGTGCGGCCGGCACGCCGCACCATTCGTTGTAGTATCGCTGCATCAGGCTTTTCTCCTTACCCATGCGAATTCTCGGCATCGACCCCGGCCTGCGCGTCACCGGCTTCGGCATCATCGACGTCAGCGGCCACCGGCTCGCGTATGTTGCGAGCGGCGTGATCCGCACGCCGACCGCCGACCTGGCCACCCGGCTCGGTACGATCTTCCAGGGCGTCTCGACCATCGTGCGCGAGCACGCCCCCGACCAGTCCGCGATCGAAAAGGTGTTCGTCAACGTGAACCCGCAGTCGACGCTGCTGCTCGGCCAGGCGCGCGGCGCCGCGATCTGCGGCCTCGTCGCGGGCGGCCTGCCCGTTGCCGAATACACGGCGCTGCAGCTCAAGCAGGCGGTGGTCGGCTACGGCCGCGCGACCAAGACGCAGATGCAGGAAATGGTCACGCGCCTGCTCAATCTCTCCGGACAACCGGGCTCCGACGCGGCCGATGCACTCGGCATGGCGATCTGCCACGCGCACGGCGGCAACACGCTCAGCACGCTCGGCGGCCTCGCGCCGGCGCTCGCGAAGAAAGGGCTGCGCGTGCGGCGCGGGCGGCTGGTCGGCTGACACCGGCGCGCGCCCTCACGCGGCACGCCGGCTCGGCCGCGGTGCCTGAGCGCGTCGCACACGCGACGTACATCGCCCCGGCCGGATGGCCGACTCCGTCGGCATAGCGCCGCACGTGCGCTACACTCGCGCTTTCTTCCTCGCATCAAGCCATCCATGATCGGTCGCATCGCCGGCATCCTGCTCGAAAAGAACCCGCCTCACCTGCTCGTCGACTGCAACGGCGTCGGCTACGAAATCGACGTGCCGATGAGTACCTTCTACAACCTGCCGCAAAACGGCGAGCGCGTCGTACTGCTCACGCAGCAGATCGTCCGCGAGGACGCGAACCTGCTGTACGGCTTCCTGACGCCGCAGGAGCGCACGACCTTCCGCGAGCTGCTGAAGATCACCGGCATCGGCGCACGCATGGCACTCGCCGTGCTGTCCGGCATGAGCGTGCAGGAACTCGCGCAAGCCGTGACGATGCAGGACGCCGCGCGCCTCACGCGCCTGCCCGGCATCGGCAAGAAGACGGCCGAGCGCCTGCTGCTCGAACTGAAGGGCAAGCTCGGCGCCGATCTCGGCGAGCTCGCCGGCGCCGCGTCGCCGTCCGACCACGCAACCGACATCCTCAACGCGCTGCTCGCGCTCGGCTATTCCGAAAAGGAAGGCCTCGCCGCGATCAAGAACGTGCCGGCCGGCACCGGCGTATCCGAAGGCATCAAGCTCGCATTGAAGGCGTTGTCGAAGGTCTGACCCACGCACGATGCCCGCATGACGCACCGCCAGCCGGTGCGTTGAAGCCAGTGTCGCGCGGCCGCGCAGCGCTCGCCAGTCGGCCGTTCGGCCAGGTGGGCGGGATAGCGGCGCGCGGTACAATGGCCGCATGATTGAAACCGACAAACTCGCCACCGAGCAGCGGATCATCGCCGCCACGCCCGCCTCGTCGCACGAGGAGGTGTTCGAACGTGCGCTGCGGCCGCGCCAGCTCGACGACTACGTCGGCCAGGAAAAGGTGCGCGGCCAACTCGAGATCTTCATCGAAGCCGCCAAGCGCCGCTCCGAGCCGCTCGACCACGTGCTGCTGTTCGGGCCGCCGGGCCTCGGCAAGACGACGCTCGCGCACATCATCGCGCGGGAGATGGGCGTGAACCTGCGCCAGACGTCGGGCCCCGTGCTCGAGCGCGCGGGCGATCTCGCCGCGCTGCTGACGAACCTCGAAGCGAACGACGTGCTGTTCATCGACGAGATCCACCGGCTGTCGCCGGTCGTCGAGGAAATCCTGTATCCGGCACTCGAGGATTACCAGATCGACATCATGATCGGCGAAGGCCCGGCCGCGCGCAGCGTGAAGCTCGACCTGCAGCCGTTCACGCTGGTCGGCGCCACCACTCGCGCCGGGATGCTGACCAACCCGTTGCGCGATCGCTTCGGGATCGTCGCGCGCCTCGAGTTCTACGATGCCGAGCAACTGTCGCGCATCGTGCGGCGCTCGGCGTCGCTGCTGAACGCGCAGATCGATCCGAACGGCGCGCTCGAAATCGCGAAGCGTTCGCGCGGCACGCCGCGGATTGCAAACCGGCTGCTGCGCCGCGTGCGCGACTTCGCGGAAGTGAAGGCCGACGGCCAGATCACCGCGGCCGTCGCCGATGCGGCACTTGCGATGCTCGACGTCGATCCGGTCGGCTTCGACCTGATGGACCGCAAGCTGCTCGAGGCGATCCTGTACAAGTTCGACGGCGGCCCGGTCGGCATCGACAACCTCGCGGCAGCGATCGGCGAGGAGCGCGACACGATCGAAGACGTACTCGAGCCGTACCTGATCCAGCAGGGCTTCCTGCAGCGCACGCCGCGCGGGCGCGTCGCGACACTGCTTACCTATCGCCACTTCGGGCTTTCCGTGCCCGACACCGGCCGCACCGAACGCGGCGAGTGGGATACCCCCGACGGGAAGTAACCCGCCGCCCGAGCCGCACCCGCCATGACGACGCCGCCCAGCTCCCACTCCGCCGCACCCGCACCGGGCCCGCGCTGGGCCGAGCCGATCCGCAAGCGGCTCGTGGCCGGCGTCACGCACCTGACGGCGGGCGGCGGCGGCCCGTCGCTCGACCTCTCTTCGCCGCCGGGAGATCCGGGGCTGTTCGGTCCCGATGCCATCTGCTGGCGCGTGCATGCCGACTTCACGTCGATGATGACGGGCGGCATCGCCGCGCTGCTGCTGCAGGCGCTCCACCCGCTCGCACTCGCGGGCGTCTGGGATCACTCGTCGTTCCGCACCGACATCCTCGGCCGCCTGCGGCGCACCGCCACGTTCATCACCGGCACGACGTTCGGCAGCCGCGCGGACGCACTCGCGCTGGTCGAGCGCGTAAAATCGATCCACTCGCACATATCGGGCACCGCGCCGGACGGCCGGCCGTACCGCGCCGACGATCCGGCGTTGCTGACCTGGGTGCATGTCGCGGAAGTGTCGAGTTTCCTCGCCGCACATCTGCGCTACGTGAATCCGGCGCTGCCGGGCGAGCTGCAGGATCGCTACTACGCCGAAACGGCATTGATCGCCGAAATGCTCGGCGCACGTGAAGTACCTCGCTCGCGTGCCGAAGTGGCCGCCTATCTCGCACGCATGCTGCCCGAACTCGAGGCCGGGCCACGCACGTTCGACGTGATGTCCATCCTTCTGAACGTGCCGGTCGCGAAGCCTGCTCTGCGGCCGGCCGCGTCGCTGGTGATGCACGCGGGAATCGACCTGCTGCCGCCGTGGGCGCAGCGCATGCTTGGCGTGTCGGCGTTCGCGCCGCTGCGACGCGCGGTGGTCCGGCCCGGCATCCGGGTCGTCGCCCCTGTGCTGCGCTGGGCGCTCGTGAACGGCGCGTCAAAGCGTGCGCGCCGCCGTGCCGCCGCGACACCGCCCGACGGCACCCCGCCTGCCTGACGATCCGCTTCCTCTTATCATTTCAATTTACTGTCAAATACCTGTGACAAGCTGACGGGCTTGCACCCGCGCACGGTCGCCCGTGCCGCACGTCCCGCCTGTCGTGACCCGCGCGGTGTCCCGCCCACCCGACCGACACCCGATGCCCGCGATGCCACGCCTGCCGATCCGTTTCGCCCTTGCCGCCAGCCTGTCCACCGTTTTCGCCCTTTCCGCCTGCGGAGGCGACGATGTCGCCGCCGTCGCGCGTTCGGACGCGCAAACGCCATCCGGCGGCACCCCGACCACGCCGGCCCCCACGCCGCCGGCCACCGTCACGCCGCAACCGGGCAAGTGGAAGGCCGCTCGCGCGGGCGACCTGATCGACGTGACGCTCGGCGACCTCCACCCGACGCAGGGCGCGATCGGCTACGACCAGATCTACTACAAGCTCGGCCGCTACGAACTGCAGCCCGACAAGAAATTTGACGACTTCTGCGCGGACGAAGGCCTCGTCGGCGTCGCATCGAGCGGCTATACGGCCAAGTCGACGCTGCGCGATCCCGCGAGCTACACGTGCACGACCACCGATGCGAACGCCCGCGACCGCTCGGTGCTGAACCCGGTCGTGATCGGCCCGAATGGCGATGCGCTGTACCTGACCGACGGCCATCACGGCCTGTCGACCTACTACGAGACGCCCGACGGCGGCCCGGCGCTGCACGTACACGTCGTCGTCAAGGACAACCTCAGCGACTACTCGGGCGACGCGTTCTGGCAGCAGATGCAGAGCCGCGGCTATCTGCGCCTCAAGAACGGCGAAGGCAAGCCGATCACGACCGCGCAACTGCCGACCGGGCTCGGCCTGAAACTCGGGATGACGAACGACCGCTACCGCTCGCTCGTCTATTTCACGCGCGACATCGGCTACAGCAAGCCCGCACAAGCGACCGACTATCTCGAGTTCTACTGGGCCGACTGGCTGCGCGCGCAACCGGGCACGTTCGCGCTCACCGGCTATGACCTGACGCGCGCCGGCACAACCGACCCGGATCCGGCGAAGGCCGACACGGGCTACCTGAACGCGGTCTGGAATGCGTCGACGCGCATGGTCGCGGCCACGGACCCGGTGATCGACGGCAAGACGGGCGCCGACCTCGGCCGCGCGGACGCGATCAACGGCGGGAAGAAATACAGCAAGGGGGAGTTCGACAAGCTGCGCCAGCCGATCACGGCGGACAAGCCCGGCAAGATCGCGTACGCGCTCGACTACAAGACGCGCCACGCGCTGCCGCAGTAAGGCAAGCGGCAACCGCCACGCAGGAAGGACACCCCGGCCGGCAATGCCGGACGGGGCCTGCTGGCTCAGAGCACCTTGCGGTACCCGTCGTCGTCGCTTGCCGCGTCCAGGTGCGACACGTCGGCCCACTGCACGACTTGCGCGCGGCCATCGACGTAATCGACGACGTTGATGCTCGTGTTGAGCAGTTGATAGTTGCGCGGCGCCGACAGCTCGATGCCGTTCGCGAAACGATAGACGCAATCGAGCACGCCGCCATGCGCGACGCACGCGATCCGGCCGCCCGGATGCTCGGCGACGATCGGTTCGAGCGCATGCAGCACGCGGTGGTAGAACTCGCGCTGCGACTCGCCGCCCTCCGGCGCGAAGCCGGGGTCGCGCGTCTGCCAGGCCGCGTAGGCGTCGGGGAACAGCGTCTCGATCTCGGCACTGTCGTGCCCCTGAAACTGGCCGTACGAGCGTTCGCGCAGCCCTTCCCGCAGCCGCAGCGAAAGCCCGAGCGCGTCGGCGAACGGCTGCGCAGTCTGCTGCGCGCGCATCAGGTCGCTCGAATAGATCGCGTCGAGCCGTGCGCCGTCACGCGCGTCGCGTGCGAGCCGCGCGGCCAGCTTCTGTGCCTGCTCGAGGCCTGTTTCGGCCAGCGGGATGTCGATATGACCCTGGATGCGCTTGATGCGATTCCAGGCCGTCTCGCCATGGCGGATGAAAAGAATCTGCGTGGTGGCCATCGCGGCGCGTCTCCGGGGAAGAATCAGGGCCGCACTTGCAGCCAGAATGTCACGGGGCCGTCGTTGACGAGCGACACCTGCATGTCGGCGCCGAACTCGCCCGTCTCGACGACCGGATGGCGCGCACGCGCGGCCGCGACGAAATAGTCGAACAGCCGCGCGCCTTCGTCGGGCGGCGCGGCCGGCGTAAAGCTCGGACGCAGCCCGCTGTTGGTATCGGCCGCCAGCGTGAACTGCGACACGAGCAGCAGGCCGCCCGCGCGGCCCTCACCGTCGATATTCGATACCGGCAGGTTCATCTTGCCGGCGGCGTCGCTGAACACGCGATAGCCGAGCATCTTCGCGAGCAGCTTGTCGGCCGCTGCGTCGGTGTCGCCGCGCTCCGCGCAGACCAGCGCGAGCAGGCCCGCGCCGATCTCGCCGGTCGTACGGTCGCCGACGCGCACGTCGGCGCGCTTCACGCGCTGGATCAGCGCGATCATGCGGTCAGCGTGACGCGCGCGAAGCGGCGCTTGCCGACCTGCACGACGAACTCGCCGGCTTCGACCTTCAGGCCCTTGTCCGACACGGTCGCGCCATCGATCTTCACGCCGCCCTGCTCGATGTTGCGCAGCGCCTCGCTCGTCGACGGCACGAGGCCGGCCTGCTTCAGCAACTGGCCGATCGCCAGCGGCGCGCCCGCGAGCGTGACCGACGGAATGTCGTCCGGCACGCCGCCCTTCGCGCGGTGGTTGAAATCTTCGAGCGCACGCTCGGCGTCGGCTTGCGAGTGGAAGCGCGCGACGATTTCCTGCGCGAGCAGCACCTTGAAGTCGCGCGGGTTGCGGCCGCCTTCGATCTCGCGCTTGAAGCCGCCGATCTCGTCCATCGGGCGGAACGACAGCAGTTCGAAGTACCGCCACATCAGCGTGTCCGAGATGCTCATCAGCTTGCCGAACATGTCGGTCGGCTGCTCGCTGATGCCGACGTAGTTGCCCTTCGACTTCGACATCTTCTCGACGCCGTCGAGACCTTCGAGCAGCGGCATCGTCAGAATGCACTGCTGTTCCTGGCCGTACTGCTTCTGCAGTTCGCGGCCGACCAGCAGGTTGAACTTCTGGTCGGTGCCGCCGAGCTCGAGGTCGGCGTTCAGCGCGACCGAGTCGTAGCCCTGCATCAGCGGGTACAGGAATTCGTGGATCGAGATCGGCACGCCGCCCTGGAAGCGCTTCGTGAAATCCTCGCGCTCGAGGATCCGCGCGACCGTGTAGCGCGACGCGAGCTTGATCATCCCGTCCGCGCCGAGCGGCATCGACCATTCGCTGTTGTAGCGGATTTCGGTCTTGTCGCGGTCGAGCACGAGTGCGGCCTGCTCGAAGTAGGTCTTCGCGTTCGACTCGATCTGCTCGCGCGTGAGCGGCGGGCGCGTCGCGTTGCGGCCCGACGGGTCGCCGATCAGCGACGTGAAATCGCCGATCAGGAAGATCACCGTGTGGCCGAGGTCCTGCAGCTGACGCATCTTGTTCAGCACGACCGTATGGCCGATGTGGATGTCAGGCGCCGTCGGGTCGAGGCCGAGCTTGATGCGAAGCGGCGTGCCCGTCGCCGCGCTGCGCGCGAGCTTCTGCGCGAACTCTTCCTCGACCAGCAGCTCGTCGACGCCGCGCTTCGTGACGGCGAGCGCATGCCGGACTTCGTCGGTGATCGGGAAAACAGGCTTGGAACTGGGTTCGGTGCTCATCGGTGCCAGGAAGAATGTCGCAAAGACAGGGATTTTCCCATAACTTGCGCGCCCATCGCTTAACGGCGCGTCACGTTGCGCGGATAATCGGGCGCAAGGCGCGCGGCACCGGCCCGCGCCGCACGATCCAGGAGAACCCAACGTGCCGCAACGACAGCCGCAAAACGCCCATCCGGCCGACGGCATCTACTTCGGGCTGATGTCGGGAACCAGCATGGACGGCGTCGATGGCGTCGCCGTGCGTTTCGAGGCCGGCAAGGCACCGGTCGTGCTCGCGGAAGCGTTCGTCGGCTTCGCGCAATCGCTGCGCGACGCGCTGTTCGCGCTGCAGCAGCCCGGCGACGACGAGATCGACCGCGAATCGCTCGCGGCGAACGCACTGGTCACGCGCTACGCGGTGTGCTGCCACGAATTGCAGCGCACGGCCGGACTGTCGCGCGACGAGATCCGCGCGATCGGCGTGCACGGCCAGACCGTGCGCCATCGCCCCGAGCGCGGCTATACGCGGCAGATCAACAATCCGGCCCTGCTCGCCGAGCTGACCCAGGTCGACGTGATCGCCGATTTCCGCAGCCGCGACGTCGCGGCAGGCGGCCACGGCGCGCCGCTCGCGCCGGCCTTCCATGCCACGGTGTTCGGCGCGCCGGGCGAGACGCGCGTCGTCTGCAATCTCGGCGGGATCAGCAACATCACGATTCTGCCCGGCGAAGGCGGCGACGTGCGCGGCTTCGACTGCGGCCCCGCGAATGCGCTCCTCGACGAATGGGCGACCCGCCATCTCGGCAAGCCGTACGACGACGGCGGCAAGTTCGCCGCGCGCGGCACCGTCCACGCGCCGCTGCTCGACGCGCTGCTCGACGAACCGTATTTCGCTGCTCCGCCGCCGAAAAGCACCGGGCGCGACCTGTTCAATCCCGCATGGCTCGACGCGAAGCTCGCCGCGTTCGCACAGGTTGCGCCGGAGGACGTGCAGGCGACCCTCACCGCGCTTACCGCCGTGTCGGTCGCACGCGAGATCGCGCAACACGCAGCCGGCTGCAAGGCCGTGTTCGTCTGCGGCGGCGGCGCACGCAATCCGGTGCTGCTCGACGCGCTCCGGCACGCGCTGCGCGAGGCCGGCGTGCCGGCCACGGTCGATACGACAGCCACGCTCGGCGTGCCGCCGCAGCAGGTCGAGGCGCTCGCGTTCGCGTGGCTCGCGTACCGTTTCACCGCGCGCCAGCCCGGCAATCTCGCGACGGTCACCGGTGCGGCCGGCAACCGCGTGCTCGGCGCGCTCTATCCGCGCTGACGCGGCGCCTGCCATACGGCGGGCACCGCATCGCCATTGCGAACGGGCATAAAAAAACGGGGCATGAAGCCCCGTTTTTCATTCCGGCGAACCGGGTCGGATCAGCCGTGTGCTCAGACCGAGAACGACGAACCGCACCCGCAGGTGGTGCTCGCGTTCGGGTTCTTGATCACGAACTGGGCGCCGTTGAGGTCGTCCTTGTAGTCGATCTCTGCGCCGACCAGGTACTGGTAGCTCATCGAGTCGATCAGGAGCTGGACGCCGTTCTTGTTCATCACGGTGTCGTCCTCGTTGACTTCCTCGTCGAACGTGAAGCCATACTGGAAGCCGGAGCAGCCGCCGCCCTGCACGAACACGCGCAGCTTCAGGTCGGGATTGCCCTCTTCGTCGATCAGTTGCTTGACCTTGTCGGCTGCGGCGTCGGTGAAGACGAACGGAACCGGCATTTCGGCCGTCGTTGCTGCGGATTCGGTAACAGCGTTCATTGCGAACTCTCCAAAAAGCTTTAGCCGCTATTGTAGGGCCGATCAGAAGATCGTGCTGAAGTCCATGAAATCAATAGGTTCTTGTCGATTTCATCAAACACGCCCGCGCGGGCCGCGGCAGCACGCGCCTGGAGACAGACATAAAAAAACCGCCAGCGCGAACACTGGCGGTTTTTCCGGCGGACGCCGCCCGGGAGCGGCGAGGCCATGAAGCGGAATTAACGCTTCGAGAACTGCTTTGCGCGGCGTGCCTTGCGCAGACCAACCTTCTTACGCTCGACTTCACGTGCATCGCGCGTGACGAAGCCTGCGCTCGACAGCGACGGCTTCAGCGTCGCATCGTAGTCGATCAGTGCACGGGTGATACCGTGGCGCACTGCACCTGCCTGACCCGTTTCGCCGCCGCCGTTGACGTTGACCTTGATGTCGAACGTCTGGCCGTGGTTCGTGAGTTCCAGCGGTTGACGCACGATCATCAGCGACGTTTCGCGCGAGAAGTAGTCAGCGATGGGCTTGCCGTTGACGATGATGTCGCCCTTGCCAGCCTTGATGAAGACACGTGCGACTGCGCTCTTGCGGCGGCCCGTACCGTAGTTCCAGTTACCGATCATGTGGGCTCCCCTTAGATCTCGAGCGCCTTCGGCTGTTGAGCCGAATGCGGATGCGTAGCTTCAGCGTAGACCTTCAGCTTCTTGATCATCGCGTAGCCGAGCGGGCCCTTCGGCAGCATGCCCTTGACCGCTTTCTCGAGCGCACGGCCCGGGAAGCGTTCTTGCATCTTGCCGAACGTCGTTTCATAGATACCGCCCGGGTAACCCGAGTGACGGTAGTACTTCTTGTCCAGAGTCTTGTTGCCCGTGACCTTCAACTTGCTTGCGTTGATGATGATGATGAAATCACCAGTGTCGACGTGCGGGGTGAACTCAGGCTTGTGCTTGCCGCGCAGACGGCGTGCCACTTCGCTGGCAACACGGCCGAGAACCTTATCCGTCGCGTCAATCACGTACCATTCGCGCGTCACCTCATGGGCTTTTGCGGAAAACGTCTTCATGATCGATCCAAAAAAATTGCTTTGCCCGATGTGTTCTTCCTGCTTGTCTGTGTGCGCTTCGAGGCGCGGTGCAGGCTCTCCCTGTTCTTTTTCCGTGGGCATGAATGCGGAAAAGCCCTGAATTATAAAGGAAATACGGCAACGCGGTCAAAGGGAATCCACATCCCGTGTCCACGGGCGCCGAAATGGGCCAAAATCCGTTCGTGCCCCGACAAGCCAGGCGAACCGAGCGCCCGGGGAGGCACCCATCGACGCGCGGCACATGACCATCCCGCGCCAGACCGGCCGAATCTGGAAAACAACAAACAAGCATGATGAATCAACGACTTACGCCCTTCCTCACGGCCGCGCTGCTGGCCGCCGCGGCGCCTGCCGTCGCCGCCCGCGCCGACTGCGAAGCCAAGCTCGACGCACTCGATACACGCATTGCCGAAGCCCGCGCCGCCCACGCCGAGGATCGCGTCGCCCGCCTGCGCGCGGTGCGCGAACGCGTCCGTCATTTCTGCGCACGCGGGCACGGCCATGCGTCGGCCGTCCACGCGCCGGCACCTGATGCACGCTCGCCCGGCACGCTGCCCGGCGCGACATCGCAGCCGGCCGCCAAGCAACCGGTGTAACGATGCCGGGGCGCGCAAGCCGCGCGCCGATGTTTGCATGGGACGAAAAAAAGCCCGAACGGCTGGTTCGGGCTTAATCCACCATAGGAGGAGGGTGGAGGAGACATTCGGAGGTTGCCGCAGCGCGACAACCAATGAGGCTCATTATACGAACGCGTCGCCGACTCCACAAGAAAATTTGCATTGCGAAATCAAACACCATAATGCGGAATTTAAGGAAACCCGTTTGAAAAATTGGTTTCCCCTTTAAAATCAAACACCTGATACCGTATGACGGGGTCAGAAACCGCCCTCTTCTAGAGCAAAACCCCTAAATTCGAGCGGGAATTGGCCGTCCGGCACGCGGCTCGCGCGGCTCCGGCATTACGCGTCGTGCAGCGCATCAGCCGACCGTTGCTCAGCGGGCTACAATGCCGGATCGAATCCGAATCAGGCAACGCTGGAGTGCAAGCATGGAATGCAAAGTAAGCTGGATGGGCCAGGACGGCATGGCGTTTTCCGCCGAGACCGGCAGCGGCCACCTCGTCACGATGGATGGCGCGCCCGAAGGCGGCGGCCACAACCTCGCGCCGCGCCCGATGGAAATGGTGCTGCTCGGCACCGGCGGCTGCACGGCCTATGACGTCGTGCTGATCCTGAAGAAGAGCCGCCAGGAAGTCAGCGGCTGCTCGGTCACGCTGAAGGCCGAGCGCGCGAGCGAAGATCCGAAGGTATTCACGAAGGTGCACTTCCACTTCACCGTCACCGGGCGCAACCTGAACCCGTCCACGGTCGAGCGCGCGATCAACCTGTCGCACGACAAGTATTGCTCCGCGTCGATCATGATCGCGAAGACGGCCGAACTCACGCATTCGTTCGACATCGTCGCCGCCTGAACACACGGCGAGCGCGCATGAAGAGCGCGCATGAAAAAAGGGCCGGCGCTCCGTGGGGAGACGCCGGCCCTTTCGCATTCGAACGGCAAAGCAGGCCGATAAGCCGGATTCTGTGCACGCTGCGCGCCGAAGCACGCAACGCGTGGCAGCCATTCCTCTAGGCGCGCCATTGCTGACGCGCTCAAGCTTCCTACCCGCAGACGAGACGGGGGCCCCGTCCTGCATCCGAAAATGCGCGCCTGCCTACTTGGAATTGCTCCGGGTGGAGGTTACCGTGCCGGCGAACGTCGCCGTCGCCGCGGTGCGCTCTTACCGCACCGTTTCACCCTTACCTGATCCCGGCTTGCGCCGGGCCATCGGCGGTTTGCTTTCTGTTGCCCTGTTCCGCGTGTCGCCACGGATGGCCGTTAGCCAT
This sequence comes from Burkholderia lata, assembly GCF_000012945.1. Classification (NCBI taxonomy): domain Bacteria; kingdom Pseudomonadati; phylum Pseudomonadota; class Betaproteobacteria; order Burkholderiales; family Burkholderiaceae; genus Burkholderia; species Burkholderia lata. Next base: position 659,666 of record NC_007510.1, on the reverse strand, counting down.
CACCCTGCCCTGTGGAGTCCGGACTTTCCTCGCCCCCGCGCGCCCGAAGGCGGCGAGGCCGCGACTGCCTGGCCTGCTTTGCGACGCGCATTCTAGCACCGAGCGCGGCCGGCCGTGTGGCCGGGCGCGCTCGGCGGTGCGACCGTCACGCCAGTTTCCAGCCGATCGTCTCGCCGCCGCGCAGCGGCACGACGGGCGTATCGCCTGCGAAGATCTCGCGCGGCAGCTCCCATGCCTCGCGACGCAGCGTGACCGTCTCGGCGCTGCGCGGCAGCCCGTAGAAATCGGCGCCGAAGAAGCTCGCGAAGCCTTCCAGCTTGTCGAGCGCGCCGGCCGTGTCGAACGCTTCCGCATACAGTTCGAGCGCATGCAGCGCCGTGTAGCAGCCCGCGCAGCCGCACGCGGTTTCCTTCGCGTCGCGCGCATGCGGCGCGCTGTCGGTACCGAGGAAGAAGCGCGGGTTGCCCGACGTCGCGGCCTCGACGAGCGCGACGCGATGCGTCTCGCGCTTCAGCACCGGCAGGCAGTAGTAATGCGGGCGAATCCCGCCGACGAACAGCGCATTGCGGTTGTACAGCAGGTGATGCGCGGTGATCGTCGCGCCGAGCAGGCCGGGCGCCGCGTCGGCGTCGCGCACGTAGTCGGCCGCATCCTTCGTCGTGATGTGTTCGAACACGACCTTCAGGCCCGGGAAATCGCGGCGCAGCGGCGTCATCACGCGGTCGATGAAGACCTTCTCGCGGTCGAACAGGTCGATCGACGCATCGGTCACTTCGCCGTGCACCAGCAGCGGCATGCCAGTTTCCTGCATCGCCTCGAGCGTCTTCGCGCATTTCGCGAGATCGGTGACGCCGTGGTCGGAATTCGTCGTCGCGCCGGCCGGATACAGCTTCACGCCGTGCACGAAGCCGCTTTCGCGCGCGCGGCGGATCTCGTCGGGCGGCGTGTTGTCGGTCAGGTACAGCGTCATCAGCGGTTCGAACGTCATCCCGGCCGGCAGCGCGGCGAGGATGCGCTCGCGATAGGCCTGCGCCTGCGCGGTGGTCGTCACCGGCGGCTTCAGGTTCGGCATGACGATTGCACGGCCGAACTGGCGTGCGGTGTGCGGCAGCACGGCGGCCAGCATGTCGCCGTCTCGCAGGTGCAGGTGCCAGTCGTCGGGACGGGCGAGCGAGAGCGTCGCCGGGGAAGAAGCGTTCGAGGCAGTCATAGGAGGCGTCGTGAGGAACGGGCTGGCCGTCGGCGGGGCCGGAACACGCGTGCCGCGGGCCGACTGACGGCAAACCGCAACACGGGGCCTTTGGCCAGCGGAATCCGCTTTTTACCGCTCAGGGCTCGGTGATATGCTAGAAGCCGCATTGTACCGGGGTTCGCCCGGTTCGTTACCCCCCGCCTCAGCCTGCTGCCCCAAGTAAAATGTGCCAACTCTTAGGAATGAACTGCGCCGCGCCGACGGACGTCACATTCTCCTTCACAGGTTTCGCGGCCCGGGGCGGGCTCACCGATCACCACGCCGACGGCTGGGGCATCGCGTTCTTCGAAGATAAAGCCTGCCGCCTGTTCATCGATCACCAGGCCTCGGCCACGTCGCCGATCGCCGAAATGGTGAAGCGCTACCCGATCAAGTCCAAGAACACGATCGCGCACATCCGCAAGGCGACGCAAGGCCACATCCTGCTCGAGAACAGCCATCCGTTCATGCGCGAGCTGTGGGGCCGGCACTGGATCTTCGCGCATAACGGCGACCTGCAGGACTACGCACCGGACATGGACGGCAGCGTCTACCATCCGGTCGGCACGACCGACAGCGAACAGGCATTCTGCGTGCTGATGCAGGGACTGCGCGCAGCATTCCCCGGCGCGCAGCCGCCGTTGCCCGAACTGTTCGAGCGCGTCGGCGAGCTGACGCGCGGGATCACCGATCACGGCGTGTTCAACTTCCTGATGTCGAACGGCCAGGCGCTGTTCGCGCACTGCTCGACGCGGCTGCACTACCTCGTGCGGCGCTGGCCGTTCTCGACCGCGCATCTCGTCGACGAAGACCTGTCGATCGACTTCGCGAAATACACGACGCCCGAGGATCGCGTCGCGGTGATCGCGACGCAGCCGCTCACGGACAACGAGGTCTGGACCGCATTCGAGCCGGGCGAGCTGATCATGTTCCAGTGCGGCGACGTCGCCGCACGGATGCAGATCCCGGTGCCCGAACGCGTGCTCGAGAAGCTGCGCAATCCGGCGCTCGACGCGTCGGCATCGGCGCCGCGCGACGCACGCGAGGCGCTCGCCACGGCCGCAGAAGTCGATTCCGACGACGCAATCGACTTCTGAGCCCGGCGCGCCAGCGCCCTCTTCCCTTCATCTTTTCGCTACTGCGCGGCAAATCGAAGGCTCGCCGCGCCCGATCGCGGCGGTGGCGTCGTGCGCAGGCGATACAGTAACGTTCGCCATCGGAACGAATCGCCCATCCGAGCGCCGAATTCGCTTCATCCGGACCCCGGCCCGGTAAATCGAAGCGACGCCGCGCCACATTTTCCCGATTTGATTTATCTTCAAACGAAAATAAATCAAAAGAAAAAACAAAATTCGACGTCCAGCCTGCACATAATCCGGGAGCGGTATTTTAACGCACCAGCCTGGCTAAAACCGTGCGCCACCTCACCGATCCAGCAATCGCGAATCGATATCGCTCAAATCCACCAAACCCTTATCCATCAAGGCTTTCAGTTCGATTCATCACACAATCAAAATATATTCGATGAAAACGGCATGATTGCCGCATTTGTTAGCTTCCCGACAATCCATCACCCGCCCGATCAATAGACTCCGCCCATCCTCGGTGTAACGAATTGCGATTGGTGGAGAAACGGCCACGGCCGCCGCACACCCATTCACGCCATTCTCCACCGCGGATTGCGATTTCACTGCGCCGCAGTGAAAACCACATCAAAAGAAGAGAGAGGGGCTTGTCGTGAATCATTCATTTCGATCGATATGGAGCGAGACCACCGGCTGCTGGGTCGCGGTTGCGGAAACGGCACGGGCGCGCGGCAAACGTTCGGGTAGTTCGTCCGGCACGCGCCACCGCGCCGCACACGCGGCCACGCACCGGACCTCGCTTCGCATCGTGGCATTCGGCGCGTTGCTGGCCGCGCTGTCGGCCGGTTCCGCGCACGCATCGACCTGCGGCGGCGGCACGGCTGTCGCGAACGGCGGCACCTGCGCGCCCGGCAGTTTCAGCCCGACGGTCAACGACAACCTGGCAGGCTCCGCCACCGTCTCGGGTGGCGACACCGTCGGCGTGTCGGGTGCATGGACCGGCGCCGGCGGCGACCCGGGCTACACGCTCACGCCGATCGGCAGCACGACCATCGTGTCGGGCAACCCGAACCAGCCGCTGCTGTCGCTCGGCGGCAAGACGCACAGCGTCAGCACGCCCGATTCGATCACCGGCACCCGCACGTCGGTCGCGACCTACGACTCGTCCGCGTTCTCCGCGTCGACGGCCGGCGCGACCGAGGTGCCCGTCTACCACGACGTGAACGGCAACCAGTATGTGAACACGCGCATCGGCACCGTCACCGCCACCGGCGGTACGCTCAACGTGTCGATCGGCAATGCGGCGAACGCGCCCGATGCAGCCGGCAACGCGATCTCGATGGCCGCGAAGGGGACCGACCTGACCTTCGCGGACGGCACGGGCGCCACGACGAGCACCGTCAACTGGAACTCGCGCAACCAGATCCAGTTCACCACCGGCGACTACCTCGCGAACGGCGGCGCCATCGGCAGCCGCCAGCTCGACGTGCCGGCCTACGCGGGCACCTTCACCGCGTTCGACGGCAGCACGTGGAAGGTCACCGACGCCACATCGCTCGCCGCGTACAACGACTTTCTCGTGCGCTCGGTGCAAAGCGGCGCGCTCGGCTCGCAGGCCGCCTACGACAGCGCGTTCAGCCAGGCGGTCACGTTCTCGCAGCAAACCTTCCAGTATCAGAACAACGTGTCCTCGGGCGACAAGAACACGCTGCCGATCGATTTCCTGTCGGCGATGCACGGCACGGGCGCGAACGCGACACTGCAGATCGGCAAGGACGGCCAGATCGACTTCCGCGGCACCAACACGATCGTCTCGAGCTCGGCTGTCCTCGCGGAAAACGGCGCGCACTTCATCAACGACGGGCGCCTGTCGGGCGATTTCACGCTGGTACGCCTGCTGAGCGGTGCAAGCGGCGTCAACAACGGCGTGATCTCGTCCGGGTACGCGTCCGGCGACGACTTCGACACGAGCGGCAGCACGCCGCCGAACAACTTCGACTTCCACGCGTACACCGAAGGCAACGGCGTGTTTGCGAACGGCGCGGGCACGTCGTTCGTCAACAACGGCGTGATGAACGTCGGCGCGTGGACGCTCGACGGCAACCAGCCGAACCTGCAGAACTACGCGGTCGCCGTGACAGGCGGCGCGACGGCATCGAACGCCGGCACGATCAACGTCGGCGTCAATGCGACGACGCTCGACAGCCAGGTGATCGGCGGCCTAGTCGCCGGCGGCAGCTTCACGAACGAAGCCGGCGGCACGATCTACCTCGGCCGCTCGGCGCAGTACGCGCCCGGCGGAACGGCAAACGACGTCGCGCTCGCCGCGCACGCATACGGCATCCTGCTCGGCGATTCCGGCACCGCGCGCAACCTCGGCACGATCGTGATCGGCTCGCAGACGCAAAACGGCGCCGCGATGGCGAGCATCGGCTCGACCTCCGGCACGCTGACCAACGCAGGCACGATCGTCGTCAACGGCGCGGCGTCCGGCACGCCGCTCGCCAACGTCGGCATGCTCGCGGCCAACACGGCCGCGACCGTGACCAATACCGGCACCATCACGCTGAACGGCGTGAACGGTATCGGCATCATGGTCGTCGGCACCGGTGCGCAGGCAACGTCCGCCCTGTCGAGCGGCACGATCAACGTCGCCGGCGGCCTCGATCCGGCCTCGGGCACGCGCAACTATGGCGTGTGGGCCGAAGGGCCGAGCGCCACGGCCACGCTCAACGGCGCGCTCAACCTGACGGGCACCGGCGCGATCGGCGTGCACGCACGCTCGGGCGCGACGATCAACGTCGGCGCCAACGCGGTGCCGGCCTTCATGTCGGGCACCAGCCAGATCGGCTTCTATGCGTATGGCGCGGGCTCGAAGATCAACGTCGCCGCGCAGCACCTCAGCGTCGACACCGACGATTCGACGCTGTTCCGCGTCGCGGGCGGCGCGGCCTACACGGGTACGTCGACGGCCGGCGCGCTGACGACCGACGTCAACGGCCAGCGCGCGCACGGCGTGCTCGCGACCGATGCCGGCACCGTGCTGTCGACCGGCAACGCGATCTACAACGTCAACGGCGCGAACGGCATCGCGATCGCGGTCGAAGGCGGCGCGCAAGGCACGATCGACGCGGGCGCGACGATCAACCTGAACGCGGCCGGTGCGATCGCCGGCGTCGTCGACGGCCAGGCGCACGACCTCACCGGCGCCAACGCCGGCGCTCCGGTCGCAACGACACTCACCAACCACGCCGCCGTCACGTCATCGACGGCCGGTGTCACCGGCTTCGTCGCGCAGAACCTCGGCACGCTCGAGAACCGCGAAACGGTGCTGCTGACGGGCGCCGGCTCGACCGGCGTCGTGATCGGCACGCTCGGCACGGCGAGCAACGCGTCGACGATCCGCGTATCCGACGGCACCGGCGCGCTCGTCCAGGGCGCGTCGGCGACGCTCACCAACACCGGTTCGATCGAAGCCGACGACGGCATCGCCGGCGTCCACCTGACGGGCGCCGGCGCATCGGTCGCGCTGTCGGGCGCCGGCACCGTGATCGCGAACGGCAGCGCCGACGGCGTGCTGATCGACTCGACCGTGACGGGCGGCGGGCTCGCGGCCGGCGCGACGTCGATCGCGGTCGGCGGCTCGGGCAAGGGGATCGACAACCAGGGGACGAACGCGACGATCGCGCTGTCCGGCACGCAGATCGGCACGACGGGCGCTGGCGCCGACGGCCTGTCGTCGACGGGGGCCGGCGCACGCATCGCAGCCGATGCGGCGACCGTCGTCAGGACCACCGGCGACAACGCGCGCGGCTTCTTCGTGTCGGGCGCGGATTCGACGCTGGCGGCCAACGGCACGACCGTCGCGACGACCGGCGCGGGTTCTGCCGCGATCGTGACGACCGGCGGCGCGACCGCGCTGCTGTCGGGTACGAAGATCACCACGTCGGGCACGACAGCCGACGGCCTCGTCGCGCAGAACGGCGGCCGCATCGGCGATACGGGCTCGACGATCGCCAGCGCCGCCGGCAACGGCGCGACCGCCGACAGCGGCGGCGTGCTCGCGTTGACCGGTACGACGCTCAAGGGCGCGACGGCCGGCGTGCTGACATCCGATACGCTCGCAAACGGCGCGACGAGCTCGGTGCTCGTCGACGGCGGCAGCGTCACGTCCGCCACCGGGCCCGCGTTCGCCGCGCGCGGCGGCACGGCCGACATCGCCGTGCGCAACGGCACGGTCGTGACGGCCGGCAACGGTACGTTGCTCGACCTGTCGAACGGCAACCACGCCACCTTCACCGCGTCGGCCGTGAACCTGGCCGGCGACATCGTCTCCGACGCATCGAGCACCGGCAACGTGTTCCTCGCGAACGGCACGACGCTCACCGGCAAGATCGACCCGGTCGCGCTGACCATCGACAACACCAGCACGTGGCGCATGACGGGCAGCTCGGTACTGAGCAGCCTGAACAACGCGGGCCTGGTCGCATTCGCCGCGCCGACCGGTTCGCCGACGCTCGCGAGCAGTTACAAGACGCTGACGACCGGCAGCTACGTCGGCAACGGCGGCACGATCGCGCTCAACACGTTCCTCGGCGCGGACGCATCGCCGACCGACCGGGTGATCGTGAACGGCGGCGCCGCGAGCGGCACGACGGGCCTGAAGATCGCCAACACGGCCGGCACCGGCGCGCAGACGAAGGGCGACGGGATTCCGGTGGTCGTCACGGCCAACGGCGGCACGACCACCGCATCGGCGTTCCAGCTCGCGGGCCCCGTGCAGGCGGGCGCGTACGAGTACCGGCTCTATCGCGGCGGGCAGAGCGACGCGAACGGCTGGTACCTGCGGTCGCAACTCGATCCGTCGGACCCCGGCGACCCGATTCACCCGTCCGGCGGCGGCGATGGCGGCGGCAACGGAAATGGCAACGGCGGCACGCTCGCGTATCGCCCCGGCGTGTCGGGCTACGCCCTCACGCCGCTGCTGAACGCCGACTACGGCTTCTCGACACTGGGCAAGCTGCACGAGCGCGTCGGCGACATCTACAACCTCGAAAAGCAGCAGCCGGGCAATCGCGACGGCGTGTGGGGGCGCATCGGCGGCCAGAGTCTCGACGCGAACGCGGGCCGTTTCGCGGCCGACGAGCGCACGTTCTTCGCGCAGTTGGGCAAGGACTGGACGCTCGACCAGGCACCGAACGGCGGCGGCAGCACGCATGCGGGCGTGACGGCCAGCATCGGCGTGTCGAACGCGAGCTTCAGCGACATGGCGCGCGCCGATACGGCCAACCTGTCGACGTCGACGGGCTCGGTCGAAATGCACGCGCAAAGCCTCGGCGGCTACTGGACGAAGTACCTGTCCGACGGCACGTACTTCGACAGCGTCGGTCAGGTCACGCACTACGGCAACCGCTATCGCGACAGCTACGGCAACGAGGCGTCGCAGAACGGCTTCGGCATCGCGCTGTCGCAGGAAGTCGGCAAGCCGTTCGCGATCGGCGCACTGCCGGTCGCGGTCGAGCCGCAGGCGCAGCTGATGTATCAGTACCTGAAGCTGAACGGGTTCAACGACAACGTCTCGGCGGTATCGGGTACGACGACGAACGCGCTGCGCGGCCGCGTCGGCGTACGCATCTTCCGGCCGAACCTCCAGTCGGATTCAGGCGGCGGTGCTGCCACGCCGTACTTCACGGCCGACGTGCTGCACGACTTCCTGTCGCCGGGCCAGACCGTCGTCGGCGGCACGCCGTTCGCGACGCATCTCGGCCGCACGTGGTACGAGCTCGGCGTCGGCGTGACCGCGGGCTTCGGCAAGTCGGGCGAGCTGTACGCGAACGCAAAGATCGCGCGCAACATCGGCGGCGACTACCGGCGCGGCATCGTCGGGCAGGTCGGCTACCGCTACAGCTGGTAACGCCCGCCGGCGGCGGACGAAAAAAAACCGCCCGGCGCTCGGCCGGGCGGTTTTCGTATCGGCGCACCTGCCGCGCCAATGAGCACGAACACTCAGTGCAGGATCTTCGCGAGGAAATCCTTCGCACGTTCCGATTTCGGATTCGAGAAGAAATCGTCCTTGCGGTCGTCCTCGACGATTGCGCCCTTGTCCATGAAGATCACGCGATGGGCGACCTTCTTCGCGAAGCCCATCTCGTGCGTGACGACCATCATCGTCATCCCTTCCTGCGCGAGTTCGACCATCACGTCGAGCACTTCGTTGATCATCTCGGGGTCGAGCGCGGACGTCGGTTCGTCGAACAGCATCGCGATCGGGTCCATCGACAGCGCGCGCGCGATCGCGACACGCTGCTGCTGGCCGCCCGACAGCTGGCCCGGGAACTTGTGCGCATGCGCCTTCAGGCCGACGCGGTCGAGCAGCTTCATGCCCTTCTCGTTCGCCTCGTCCTTGCCGCGGCCGAGCACCTTGACCTGCGCGAGCGTCAGGTTCTCGGTAATCGACAGGTGCGGGAACAGCTCGAAATGCTGGAACACCATCCCGACCTTCGAGCGCAGCTTCGACAGGTTCGTCTTCTTGTCGCCGACCGACTGGCCGTTCACGAGGATCTCGCCCTGCTGGAACGGCTCGAGGCCGTTCACGGTCTTGATCAGCGTGGATTTACCCGAGCCCGACGGGCCGCACACGACGACCACTTCGCCTTTCTTGACCTCGGTCGTGCAGTCGGTGAGAACCTGAAACTGGCCGTACCACTTCGAAACGTTCTTGATGGAAATCATCTTGTGACCTTTTTCTGGAGACCCTTGACGAGTGCAGACGCCAACGAGCAAATCACGAAATAGCATGCGCCGGCGAACAGGACCATCTCGACGGTCGTGCCGTCGCGATCGCCGATGTTGGCCGCCGTGCGGAAGAAGTCCGCGAGACTGATCACGTACACGAGCGACGTATCCTGGAACAGGACGATCGCCTGCGTGAGCAGCAGCGGCACCATCGCGCGGAACGCCTGCGGCAGGATCACGAGGCGCATCGCCTGCGCGTAGTTCATGCCGAGCGCAAACGCGGCGTTCGCCTGCCCGCGCGGCACCGCCTGGATGCCGGCGCGGATGATCTCGGAATAATACGCGGCTTCGAACAGCGAGAACGCGACCATCGCCGACGCAAGACGGATGTCGATCGTCGGCGACAGCCCGAGCACGCCCTGCAGCAGCTGCGGCACGATCAGGAAGAACCACAGCAGCACCATCACGAGCGGGATCGAGCGAAACACCGTCACGTAGCCCTGCGCGAACCACGCGAGCGGCTTCACACCCGACAGCCGCATCAGCGCCAGCAGCGTGCCCCAGACGATCCCGACCACGATCGCGATCAGCGTGATCTGGAACGTGACGACCGCCCCCGTCCACAGCGTCGGCAGCGCGCCGGGAATACTACTCCAGTCGAACTGATGCATCACTTGCCTCCGATATAGCCGGGCAGCCGCGTACGGCCTTCGATCCAGCGCATGAACGACATCACGACGAGGTTGATGATCACGTAGGCGAGCGTCACCGCAATGAACGACTCATACGTCTGCGCGGTGTAGTCGACGAGCTGGCGCGCTTGCGCGGACAGGTCGAGCAGGCCGATCGTCGACGCGACGGCGGAGTTCTTGAAGATGTTCAGGAATTCCGACGTGAGCGGCGGCACGATGATCCGGTACGCAACGGGCAGCAGCACGTAGCGGTACGTCTGCCATTGCGTGAAACCCATCGCGAGGCCGGCGGCACGCTGGCCCTTCGGCAGCGCGTTGATCCCCGAGCGCACCTGTTCGCACACGCGCGCGCCCGTGAACAGGCCGAGACAGATGATCGACGCGGTAAAGAACTGCGTGGTGGGCGGCAGTTGCTTGATCCAGGTGCCGATCGACGCCGGCAGCAGCTCCGGTATCACGAGATACCAGACGAAGAACTGCACGATCAGCGGAATGTTCCGGAAAATCGACACGTACAGGGTACCGATCGCGGACAGCCATTTGTTCGGCACGGTGCGCAGCACGCCGAACAGCGAACCGACGATCAGCGCGATGACCCAGGCAACGAGCGACACTTCGATGGTCACCCAGAAGCCGGACATCAGCCATCCGAAATAAGTCGTCGGCTCGCCGGTCGATACGGGGCTCAGGAAGATGCCCCAGTTCCAGTGGTAAGACATGGGCAAGACTCCAGCAAAAAGAGACGGAAGAAGCGGGGCCTCTTCCGTCTCATTAGCGTCATTTCTGCATCAACGGCCGTGCGGTCAGTCGAGCGCCTTGTCGTTCGGGTTCGCGTACAGCTTCTTCATCGAATCGGACAGCGGGAAGTTCAGGTTCAGCCCCTTCGGCGGGATCGGGTTTTCGAACCACTTCGCGTAGATCTTCGCGGCTTCGCCCGACTTCTCGACTTGCGAGATCGCGTCGTCGACGACCTTCTTGAAGTCCGCATCGCCCTTGCGCATCATGCAGCCGTACGCTTCTTCCGATTGCGGCGTGCCGACGATCACCCACTCGCCCGGCTGCTTCGCCTTCGCGCGCTCGCCCGCGAGCAGCGCGTCATCCATCATGAACGCGACCGCGCGGCCCGATTCCAGCGTATTGAACGAATCGCCGTGATCCTTCGCGCTGATGATGTTCATGCCGAGCTGCTTGTCGTTGTTCATCTTGCGCAGCAGGCGCTCGGACGTCGTGCCGGCGGTGGTCACGACCGTCTTGCCCTTCAGGTCGGCGAAATCCTTGACGCCCGAATCCTTCTTCGTCATCAGGCGCGTGCCGATCACGAAGATCGTGTCGGAAAACGCAGCCTGCTGCTGGCGTTCCGCGTTGTTGGTCGTCGAGCCGCACTCGATGTCGACCGTGCCGTTCTGCACGAGCGGGATGCGGTTCTGCGACGTGACCGGAATGTTCTTCACCTGCAGGTTCGGCAGGTTCAGCTTCTTCTTCACCGCGTCGACCACCTTCAGCTGGAATTCGCGCGAATAGCCGACCACCTGCTGGTTCTGGTCATAGTAGGAGAACGGAATCGACGATTCGCGGTGGCCCAGCGCGATCACGCCCGTGTCCTTGATCTTCTTCAGCGTGCCCGTCTCCTGAGCATGCGCGCCACTTGCGAACGCGCAAAGCGCCGCGAACATCAGGACTGCCTTTTGGTATTTCATTTTGGTCATCTCCTTGGCTAAAACCCGCGCCAGTGTATCAAAGTAATATTTTTGAAAGTACTGGTTGTTTACCGCACTACGAATCGCGCTGCGCGAAGCCTTCCTCCCGGCTTCGGGCGCCCCTTCCGGCGCCTGAATGCGCGCGCGGGCGGTACCGGATTCGGCACCGCCCGCGAGGGTTCATGCACGCAACCGGATGGATTGCGTCATGGATTGATCGTAGTCAACCGATCTGAAATCGGCAACCGCGAATCAGGGGTACAGGCCGCGCATTTCGCGCGCCATCAGGATGCGCTTGCACGCAACGATGAACGCTGCCGTACGCACCGACACCTTGTGCTCTTCCGCGACCGCCCACACGCCGGAGAACGCTTCGCGCATCACGCGTTCGAGACGGTGGTTGATCTCGTCTTCCGTCCAGAAGAAGCTCGAGAAATCCTGCACCCATTCGAAATACGACACGGTCACGCCACCTGCGTTCGCGATCACGTCCGGGATCACCAGCACGCCGTTCGCGGTCAGGATGTCGTCCGCCGCCGTCGTCGTCGGGCCGTTCGCGCCTTCGACGATGATCTTCGTGCGGATCTTCCCTGCGTTCTTCTCGGTGATCTGGTTTTCCAGTGCCGCCGGGATCAGGATGTCGGTTTCGACGGTCCAGAACTCGTCATTCGGCATCGGTTCCGCGCCTTCGAAGCCCGCGACACCGCCCGTGCGTGCGACGTGGTCGAGCAGCTTGTTCGAATCGAGGCCGGCCGGCTGGTAGATCGTGCCCGTGTGATCCTGCACCGCGATCACCTTCGCACCCGCTTCCTGGAACAGCTTCGCCGCGATGCCGCCGACGTTGCCGAAGCCCTGCACCGCGATTCGTGCGCCTTCGATCTCGAGGCCCTTCTTCTTCGCCGCTTCGCTGCCGACGACGAACACGCCGCGGCCCGTTGCTTCCTTGCGGCCGAGCGAACCGCCGAGTGCGATCGGCTTGCCGGTCACGACGCCGGTCGACGTCTGGCCCTGGTTCATCGAGTACGTGTCCATCATCCACGCCATCACCTGTTCGTTGGTGTTGACGTCCGGCGCCGGAATGTCGGTGTTCGGGCCGATGATGATGCCGATTTCGCTGGTGTAGCGGCGCGTCACGCGCTCGAGCTCACCACGCGACAGCTTGCGCGGGTCGACGCGGATACCGCCCTTCGCGCCGCCGTACGGCACGTTCACGGCCGCGTTCTTGACCGACATCCATGCGGACAGTGCCATCACTTCCGACAGCGTCACGTCCTGGTGGTAACGCACACCGCCCTTGCCCGGGCCGCGCGACACGTTGTGCTGCACGCGATAGCCTTCGAAGTGCGCGACGGTACCGTTATCGAGCTCGATGGGGCAGTCGACGATCAGGATGCGCTTCGGGCGCTTCAGCGTTTCGAGCCAGCGCGACAGCGAGCCGAGGTACGGCGCGACGCGATCGACTTGCTGAAGGTAGTTGCCCCACGGGCCGAGATCGTCGGCGTGAAGGTAGGACGGGATGGACTGCAATTGCGAAGACATGGATGCTCCAACGGTCAACAGGTGCGCACATTGTCGAAAAACCCGTTTTTTTTATCCAATGCCGTTTGCTTATTCGATTATGCGTTTCTTGCATGATCGCGATTTTTCGCAAATCTGCGGTCGATTTGCGCAAGAACGCACGCGATCGATCGTGCATCGCGTGCGTGAAAAATCGTGTTTCGTGGAGGCGGGAGGGCCGCCGGACAGCCGCCCGACAGGCGACGCAAGCTCGACGACAGCCGGCCGGGCCGTGCGGCGGGTGGTTAACCGCCGACGGTTAACCCGCGGTTTCGCGCAGTTCGTCGCGTACGACGTCCCACAGCGCGCGCACGAGCTTCTGCCGCGGGTCGTCGCCCTGCAGCGCGAGCTTGTCGCAGTACAGCCGGATCTCCATCGTCAGCGTGAACGGGTACGCGCCACCGCGCACCGACCGGTCGAGCCGGATCAGGCGGCCGCCCGCGACCGCGTCCTCGACCGCGCTGTGCGGCAGGAACGCGATACCGTGGCCCGCGAGCGCCATCGCCTTCAGCCCTTCGGCCATGTCGGTTTCGTAGACGCGATCGAGGAACAGCGGGGTCGTCGCATTCGCGACGATGACCTCCGTCATCCGGCCGAGATACGCATTCGGCGTATATGACAGGTACGGCACGCGTGCATCGGCCGTACCGGGCAGCGTATAGCGCGGCCGCCCCGCGCGGCCCGGCGCCGAGAACGGGCTGATCGGCTCGCTGCCGAGGATCAGCATGTCGTAGCGCGCCGGGTCGAGCGCGACCGGATGGCTCGGGTGGTGGTAGCCCATCACGAGATCGCAGCCGCCCTCGACGAGCGACAGCACCGCGTCGTGCACGTTCAGCGCGCGCAGCCGCGTGTGGACCTGCCCCATCTTCGCCTCGATCCGCTGCAGCCAGCGCGGGAAATACGTGAGCGACAGCGTGTGCGGCACCGCGAACTCGATCGTCGGCACCGGCGCGCCGACGTGGCCGCGCAGCAGCGTGCGCGCCTCGTGCGCCTGCGACAGCATCGTCAGCGCCTGTTCGTAGAAGATCTGCCCGGCCTGCGTGAGCCGCGTCGGATAGACCGAACGATCGATCAGTTCGGTCGCGAGCCATGCCTCGAGCGCCTGGATGCGCCGCGAAAACGCCGGCTGCGACACGTGCCGCAGCTCGGCGGACCGGCTAAAGCTGCGCGTTTCCGCGAGCGAAACGAAGTCTTCGAGCCATTTCAGTTCCATGCAGGCGGGCGCGGCGGGCGGCGGTCGGGAAGAAGCCTGCATTCTACCGGCGGGCGGGCACGGGCGGCGGTGCGGCGAGCGGCCCGGCGCCCCGTCGCGAACGGGCGCCGAGACAGCATCCGCACGCGGAGACGCCCGCCGGCCGCGCGCGACCGGGATCGTCCCGCGCCAATGGTAAAATGCCGGATTCTCCTTCCCCTCGCTCGACCCGGCCCCAAGGCCCGCCCGATCATGTCCGACACTCGTCCCGATACGCTTTTCGCCCTCACCGCGCTTTCGCCCATCGACGGCCGCTACGCCAGCAAGACCGAAGCGCTGCGCGACTGGCTCTCCGAAGCCGCCTTCATGCGCCACCGCGTCACCGTCGAGGTGCACTGGCTGATCGCGCTGTCGCGCGCCGGCTTCGCGGAAGTCCCGCGCTTCTCCGATGCGTCCGAACAATTCCTGCTGCAGCTCGCCGAGCGCTTCACCGCGCACGACGCCGCCCGCATCAAGGACATCGAGCGCGTGACGAACCACGACGTGAAGGCCGTCGAATACTGGCTGAAGGAATCGGTGAAGGGCCAGGAAGAACTCGAAAAAGCCAGCGAATTCATCCACTTCGCGTGCACGTCGGAAGACATCAACAACACGTCGCACGGGATGATGCTCGCCGGCGCGCGCGAACACGTGATCCTGCCGGCGCTGCGCACGGTCTACCAGCGCCTCGTCGCACTCGCACACGCGCACGCCGAGCAGCCGATGCTGTCGCGCACGCACGGCCAGCCGGCCAGCCCGACGACGCTCGGCAAGGAACTCGCGAACGTCGCGGCCCGCCTCGCCCGTGCGATCACGCGCATCGAGAAGGTCGAGATCCTCGGCAAGATGAACGGCGCGGTCGGCAACTTCAACGCGCATCTGTCCGCGTATCCGGAATTCGACTGGGAAGCGTTCTCGCGCGACGTGATCGAGAACCGCCTCAAGCTCACGTTCAACCCGTACACGATCCAGATCGAGCCGCACGACTACATGGCCGAGCTGTTCGACGCCGTGGCGCGCGCGAACACGATCCTGCTCGACCTCGACCGCGACGTGTGGGGCTACATCTCGGTCGGCTACTTCAAGCAGAAGACGAAGGCCGGTGAAATCGGCTCGTCGACGATGCCGCACAAGGTCAACCCGATCGACTTCGAGAACTCGGAAGGCAACCTCGGCCTCGCCAACGCGACGCTGCGCCACCTCGCCGACAAGCTGCCGGTGTCGCGCTGGCAGCGCGACCTGACCGACTCGACGGTGCTGCGCAACATGGGCGTCGCGCTCGGCTATTCGCTGCTCGCGTACGACTCGCTGATCCGCGGCCTCGACAAGCTCGAAGTGAACCCGCAGCGCCTGAACGAAGACCTCGACAACTGCTGGGAAGTGCTCGCCGAGCCGGTGCAGACGGTGATGCGCCGCTACGGCATCGAGAACCCGTACGAGCAGCTGAAGGAGCTGACGCGCGGCAAGGGCATCACGCGCGAAGCGCTGCAGGAGTTCGTCGGCACGCTCGCGATCCCGCAAGAGGCGAAGGATCTCCTGCTCGCGATGTCGCCTGCGTCGTACATCGGCAAGGCCGTCGAACTCGCGAAGCGGATCGCGTAAGCGCCGCCGTCCGAGCACGTAAAAAAGCCCGATGCGAGCAATCGCATCGGGCTTTTTTGTTGCCTGCCGCAACAGCGTCAGAACGAGATCATCCGCCCCGGGTTGAGCGCGCTCATCACGCTCATCGCGGCCTTCGCGGCGGGAATCGCGATCGGCGACAACTGGCGGCCGAGCGGAATCGCGCGATGGTCGATGCCGGTCAGCATCGAGAAATCGTCGTTGCGTCCGACGAAATCGTCGCAGATCGCCTTGCCGATCCGCACCGTCTGCGCGACGCCGTGGCCGCTCCAGCCCTGCACCATGTACATCGGCACGCGGCCGTCGGTCTTGCGGCTGTCGGTCGCGCCGTTCAGCGTGAAGTCGCTGACGCCGCTCCAGCAGTAGTCGAGCGCGAACCGGCCGTCGTGCTGCGGAAACACCGTGTTCAGCCGCGTCAGCAGGTACGCGTTCACGTCCGGTTGCGCCCAGCACGTGCCGGTGCCCTGCCCGCCGAACAGTAGGCGGTTGCCGCGCACCGGCCGGTAATAGTCGATCTGGAACTGCGTGTCGTACACGGGCATGCCGGCCGGCATCAGGGTCGCGACATCGACGTCGAGCGGCGCCGTCACGCTCACGTAGGTAAAGAACGGCACGGTCGTTGCGGCACCGTCGTCGAGCAGCCGGAACGTCGTGTTGTGCAGCGCGAGCACGACGCCCTTGCGCGCGGTGATCGTACCGCCCGGCGTCGTTGCGACGACGCCCTCCGGCGTCTCGTCGAGCTCGAGCACCTCGGTGCCCTCGAACAGCGCGCCGCCGTTCAGGCGGAAGCCGTGCACGAGGCCGCGCACCAACGCGAGCGGATGAATCTGCCCGCCGATCGCATCGATCGCCGCGCCGTGGTACAGCCCCGAGCGCACGTATTCGTCATGCAGCTGATGGCGGCCGACGAGCGTCACGCCCGCGTCGCCGAGATGGCGGCGCGCATCCGCGCCGTCCAGCAGCGCGCTCATGTGGCCCGGGTGCACCGCCGCCGTAATGTGGCCGCGCTTGCGGTCGAGCTCGAGCGCGTAACGTGCGCCGATCGCATCGATCAGGTCCATCGATTCGGACGACGCAAAGCGCCACAGCCGCTTCGCGTCGTCGTGCGACAGGTGATCGATCATGTCGGCGGCTTCCCAGCGCGCGAGGCCGGGCGTCAGTTGCCCGCCGTTGCGGCCGGACGCGGCCGAGCCGACGTGGTGCTTGTCGACGAGGATGGTATCGACGCCCGCTTCCGCGAGATGCAGCGCGGCCGACGCGCCGAGCAGGCCCGCGCCGATCACGAGCACGTCGCAGACGGCATCGTGTGCCAGCGGCGCACTGTTCGCGTGGCGCGACAGCGACGCCTCGTACCAGTTGGCCGGGCGCTCGCCGTCGTAGCGGGCCGGGTCGCACCAGTTCCAGTTGTCTTTTTCGATGTTCAGATGCGTTTGTTCGAAACGCGATTCGCCCTGGATCAGGGGTTGATTATTGAAAGTCATGATTGCACTTGCATGGTCTTGGGCCGCCTGTCGAAGAGCCTTCTGGCTTCGCGGGTGGGGCAGCCGGTTCCACATGGGTGTCAACGTGAAAAGGGGCGCGATGGCCCGTGTTGACGGCGGGCACGCTCGTGCCGCCTGGATCCCGGACTGTGCGAAAGCACGTATTGAAAGGTGCCGGGACACCCAATTTCTACACCGCAGAAATAATTCTACAGTGTAGAATAAGCTTTCGTCAAGTTTACAGCCGGTACCTTACCGGCTCGCCCGTCTGCATCGATGAAAGACAAACCCGCCCAGGGCCCGCGCGGCCTCGACAAGGAGGCCATCGTCGCGGCCGCGCTCGCGCTGCTCGAAGACGTCGGCGAAGCCGCGTTCAGCGTGCGCAAGCTCGCGCAGTCGGTCGGCTGCGACCCGATGAGCGTGCTGTACCACTTCAAGTCGAAGGAAGGCCTGAGCCGCGCGATCGCGAACGCGCTGTCGCGCTCGCTCGTGCCGGTCGACGCCGCGCTGCCGTGGCGCGAACGGCTGCGCGATCTCGCACGCCAGTACCGCGCGCTCGCGCTGCGCTACCCGGCCGCGTTCGCGCTGCTGCAGCGGCACATGAGTACCGGGCCGGCCGATCTCGCGCACATCGAGGCCGTGCATCGCGCGCTGGCCGACGCCGGCATCCCGCGCGCGGCGCTGCCGTCGGTGTGCGTCGGCTGGTATGCGAGCGTGATCGGGCTGGCCGCGGCCGAAGCCGGCGGCCTCACGCGCGCCGCGAACGACGTCGAGCTCGCGGAAATGGCAGCGCTGTCCGACGCCGCGCATCCGCTCGTCAAGGCGGCCGCCCCGCTCTATGCGCAGCTCGATCCGGCAGCCGTGCACGACACGATGCTCGACGTGCTGCTCGACGGCATCGCGCAGCAGGCCCACGCGGCCTGACCGGCCTGCGGAGCCACAAACGAAAAAAGGCGCCCCGAGGGGCGCCTTTTTCATGACGATTGCCGCGAACCGCGCTCAGTGCTGCTGCGCGATGCCGATCTTCAGCATGACCTGATCGACGATCTGTTCGGGCGTCAGCTCGATGCTGACCTCGATCGCTTCGTCCGGGCCCGGCTCCTCGAGCGTGTCGAGCTGGCTCTTCAGCAGCGACGGATCGAAGAAATGGCCGGTGCGGCTCTTCAGGCGCTCGTGCAACATCTCGAACGTACCCTTCAGATACACGAACCGCACGTCGGTGTCGGTGCCGCGCAGCACGTCGCGGTACGAGCGCTTCAGCGACGAGCACGTGAACACGGCCGTCTCGCCGGCACGCTGCTTCTCCTCGATGGCCGCGCGGATCGTGCGCAGCCACGGCCAGCGGTCGTCGTCGGTCAGCGGAATGCCGTTGTGCATCTTTTCCTTGTTCGCCGCGCTGTGAAACGCGTCGCCATCGGTATAGCTGCACGACAGGCGTTCCGCCAGCATTTCGCCGATTAGCGACTTGCCCGCACCCGACACGCCCATTGCGATCAGAATCATTGCCTACCCCTTGTTACAGAACCATGCTCAGCAGCAGCGTGAAGCCAAGACCAAGCACCGAGATGATGGTTTCGAGCAACGACCAGGTCTTGAACGTCTGACCGACCGTCATCCCGAAGTATTCCTTGATCAGCCAGAAGCCGCCGTCGTTCACGTGCGAGAAGATCAGCGAGCCCGAGCCCGTGGCCAGCACCAGCAGCTCCGGGCTGACCGTCGTGCCGGCCGCCGCGGCGATCGGCGCGACGATGCCGCAGGCCGTCGTCATTGCGACCGTCGCCGAACCCGTCGCGAGACGCATCAGCGCGGCAACGAACCAGCCGAGCAGCAGCGGCGACAGGTGCGCGTGCTTCGCGGTTTCAACGATCTGCTGCGAAATCCCGCTGTCGCGCAGGACGCCGCCGAAGCCGCCACCCGCGCCGACGATCAGCGTGATGCCGGCGATCGGTGCCAGGCACTCGCCGCAGAACTTCTGGATCTGGTCGCGGTTGAAGCCCTGCAGCTTGCCGAACGTGAAGAAGCTCACGAGCACGGCGATCAGCAGCGCGACGTCCGAGTTGCCGGCAAAGCGCAGCAGGTTGTTCGGCAGCGACTTCGGCGTGAACAGCAGGTCGGCCCAGCTGCCGACGAGCATCAGCACGACGGGCAGCAGGATCGTGAACAGCGTGATGCCGAAGCTCGGCAGTTCACGCTTGCGGCCATCCGTGTGCGTATCGACGAACTGAGCGGCGAGCGGGTTGTTCTCCGGCAGCTTCACGAACTTCGAGATCGTCAGCGCAAACAGCGGGCCCGCGATGATCGCGGTCGGCACGCCGACGATCAGGCCGAACGCGATCGTCTTGCCGATATCGGCGCCGTATTGCTGAACGGCCAGCAGCGCGGCCGGGTGCGGCGGGATCAGGCCGTGCACGACGGACAGGCCGGCCACCATCGGCAGGCCGACGACGAGCAGCGACTTGCCGGTGCGCTTCGCGACGTTGAACGCGATCGGGATCAGCAGCACGAAGCCGACTTCGAAGAACACCGGCAGGCCAACGATGATCGCGACGAACATCATCGCCCAGTGGATGTTCTTTTCACCGAACCAGTCGATCAGCGTGGTCGCGATCCGTTCGGCGCCGCCCGATTCGGCCATCATCTTGCCGAGCATCGTGCCGAGGCCGACGACGATCGCGATGTGGCCGAGCGTGCCGCCGGTGCCCGCCTCGAACGACTTGACGATCTTGTCCATCGGCATGCCGACGACGAGACCGAGGCCGAGCGAAACGATGATCAGCACCAGGAACGGGTAGATCTTGTAGCGCGCGATCATCAGGATCAGCGCGGCGATCGCGATCAGCGTGAATACGAGCAGCATGCTGCCTTGGACAGCCCCCATGTGGCACTCCTCCTAGAATTGTTCGAACCGGGCGAGTTGTTGCGAGTATGCCCGGCTATGCAGGTCTCCGGAACACGGGGGGTACCCACCCCGTCAGGACGCTGAATTTTACTTATCTTTACGGTCCGCGGATAGAACCGGTTCCATCAGCAAAAACCCTCGGTAAAACAAGCACTAAGCGCCTGATTTCCGAGGGTCAAACCGTCATTTCGTACAAGTCTCAGCGGGGGAGCTGGCTCGCGGCTTGCGCGAGGCGCGTGACTTCGGCCCAGTCCTGCGCGGCAAGCGCGGCTTTCGGCGTGAGCCACGAACCGCCGACGCACACGACGTTCGGCAGTTTCAGGAAGTTCGGTGCCGTTTCGACGGTGATGCCGCCGGTCGGGCAGAACTTCAGCGCCGGGAACGGGCCGTGGAACGCCTGCAGCATCGGCACGCCGCCCGCCTGCTGCGCAGGGAAGAACTTCACGATCTCATAGCCGAATTCGAGCGCCTGGATGATGTCGCTCGGCGTCATCACGCCCGGCAGCAGCGGCAGGCCCGCGTCGAGCGACGCGAGGTGCAGCTCCTTCGTCAGGCCCGGCGACACGCCGAACTTCGCGCCCGCGCGCTTCGCCTGCTCGCAATGCTCGGGCTTCGTGATCGTGCCGACGCCGACGACGATGTCGTCCGCGAGCTGGCTGGCGCGCTGGATCGCTTCCAGGCCGGCCGGCGTGCGCAGCGTGATCTCGAGCACCTTCACGCCGCCCGCGTGCAATGCACGCGACACGTGTTCGCCCTGCTCGACCGAGTCGAATGCGAGCACCGGGATGACCGGGCCCAGCTTCACGATTTCAGCAATCGTCTTCATTGAATTGGCTCCTTGAAATTCATGCGGCGACGTGGGCGGCCGTTTCGCCGACCAGCGCGCCGAAAACCGATGCGCCCTGCTCGGCCGGCGCGGCGGCCGCGCGGAACACGCCGAACAGTTCACGCCCGAAACCGACCTCGTTCTCGGCCTGGTGCAGCGGCTGCGCGACCGGGCGCGCCTGCCACTCGGCGGCGTCGACCTCGATGTCGAGCACGCCGGCTTCCGCGTCGATCACGAGCGTATCGCCCGTCTTCACCTTGCCGAGCGGGCCGGCCAGCAGCGCCTCCGGCGACACGTGGATCACCGCCGGCACCTTGCCCGACGCACCCGACATGCGGCCGTCGGTGACGAGCGCGACATGGAAGCCCTGATCCTGCAGCACGCCGAGCAGCGGCGTCAAACGGTGCAGTTCGGGCATCCCGTTCGCGCGCGCGCCCTGGAAGCGCACGACCGCGACGAAATCGCGCTTCAGCTCGCCGCGATCGAATGCTTCCTGCACGGATTCCTGCGAATCGAACACGATCGCGGGCGCCGTCACCTTGCGGTGCTCGGGCGCGACCGCCGAAATCTTGATCACGCCGCGACCGAGTCGACCCTGCATCAGGCGCAGGCCACCGTCCGGCTGGAACGGGTCGCGGATGCCGCGCAGCACCTTCGTGTCGTGGCTCTCGGGCGCGCCGTCGACCCACGTCAGCTTGCCGTCGATCAGCTTCGGCTCCTTCGTGTAGTGCGACAGGCCACGGCCGGCGACCGTCGTCACGTCCTCGTGCAACAGCCCGCCTTCGAGCAGGTTGCGGACCAGGAAGGCCACGCCGCCCGCCGCGTGGAAGTGGTTCACGTCGGCCTTGCCGTTCGGGTAGATCTTCGCGAGCAGCGGCACGACGGCCGACAGTTCGTCGAAGTCGTTCCAGTCGATCAGGATGCCGGCCGCGCGTGCGATCGCGACGAGGTGCAGCGTGTGATTGGTCGAGCCGCCCGTCGCGAGCAGCGCGACGATTCCGTTGACGATCGCCTTCTCGTCGATCACGTGGCCGATCGGCGTGTAATGGCCGCGCTCGACGGTCAGGTCAAGCACGCGGCGCGCGGCCTCGGCGGTGAGCGCGGTGCGCAGCGGCGTGTGCGGGTGAACGAATGCCGAGCCCGGCAGGTGCAGGCCCATCAGCTCCATCAGCATCTGGTTGCTGTTCGCGGTGCCGTAGAACGTGCAGGTGCCGTGGCCGTGATACGCGGCCGATTCGGCTTCGAGCAGCGCATCGCGGCCGACCTGGCCGGTCGCGAACTGCTGGCGGATCTTCGCCTTGTCGTCGTTCGACAGGCCGCTCGTCATCGGGCCGGCCGGCACGAAGATCGTCGGCAGGTGGCCGAACTGCAACGCGCCGATCAGCAGGCCCGGCACGATCTTGTCGCAGATGCCGAGGCAGAGCGCCGCGTCGAACATGTTGTGCGTGAGTGCGATGGCCGTACCCATCGCGATCGCTTCGCGCGAGAACAGCGACAGCTCCATCCCCGGGTTGCCCTGCGTGACGCCGTCGCACATCGCCGGCACGCCGCCCGCGAACTGCGCGACACCGCCGTTCTCGCGCGCGGCCGCCTTGATGATCTCCGGGAAATCCTTGTACGGCGCATGCGCGGACAGCATCTCGTTGTACGAGGACACGATGCCGATGTTCGGCTCGCGGATCGCCTTGATCGAGAACTTGTCGTTGCCCTCGAGGCCGGCGAAGCCGTGCGCGAGGTTCGCGCACGACAGCGCACCGCGTGCCGGGAACTTGCCCTGCGCGCCGTCGATGCGCTGCAGATAGGCGAAACGGGTCGATTGGCTGCGGGCGATCACGCGTTCGGTGACCTTCGCCAGAGTGGGGTGCAGCGACGTCATGCTGGGCGCTCCTGTATGCCGGCCGACACCGGCGGTTGGAATCGTGGGGACGGTCGAACGCGTCGACAGAACGAAGTCAGTCTAGTAGAAAAACTACATACGTGCAATGCAGATTCAGCACCCCGCAACCCTTATTCCCGCTACCAGTAAGGCGATACCTAGTGAAAACCCTAACCCACCTCATAAAAAGCATCGCGTCAGCGCTAGCATTTTCTTGTAGATTTTCTACAATTCGATTGCGATACACTCGCTCATCCGAACCCGATTTCTGCCTGCCGTCCCATGCTGCCCCGCATTGAAGCGATCCGCGCCGAGTTGCGCCCGTCCGAGCGCAAGCTCGCCGACTACATCCTCGCCGCGCCGCGCGAGGTGCTCGACCTCGCGATGACCGAGCTGTCGACGCGCGCGGGCGTCAGCCAGCCGACGATCGCCCGGTTCTGCCAGGCGCTCGGCTGCAGCGGCTTTCGCGAGTTCAAGATCCGGCTCGCACAGAGCGTCGCGCCCGGCGTGTCGTCGGTCTATCGCGACGTCGAGCCCGACGAGCCGGCGCCCGGCATCATCGGCAAGGTGTTCGACCGCACGATCGGCGCACTGATCGAGGTGCGCAACAGCCTGTCCGCGGGCAGCGTCGCCGATGCGATCGCGCTGCTGTCGAACGCATCGCGGATCGAGTTCTACGGCGCCGGCGGCTCGGGCATCGCCGCGCAGGACATCCAGCACAAGTTCTTCCGGCTCGGCGTGCCGAGCGTCGCCTATTCGGATCCGCACACGTTCTCGATGTCGTCCGCACTGCTCGGGCCACACGACGTCGTCGTCGCGATCTCGAACACCGGCCGCACGCGCGACATCGTCGACGCCGCACGCTCCGCGCTCGCATGCGGCGCGAAGGTCGTCGCGATCACGCAGAGCCATTCGCCGCTCGCGAAGCTCGCGACGGTCAGTCTCGCGTCGAACGTTGCGGAGGAAACGGACGTGTTCTCGCCGATGACGTCGCGGATGTCGCATCTCGCGATCGGCGACATCCTCGCGGTCGGCGTCGCGCTGTCGCGCGGCCCTGCGCTGATGGAACGGGTCGGCCGCGCGAAGGAAGCGATCACGCGCCGCCGGATCGACGACGGCGCGAAGGACTGAGCCGGCACCGCGCCGACCACGTCGAGCGCGCGTAAACGACAAACGGCGCCCCGCGGGGCGCCGTTTTGCATCAGGCGACGCCTGCAACCTCGCAGGCCTTGCCGCTCAGAACGGCTTGATCACGACCAGCGCAACCGCCGCGAGCATGCCGAGCACCGGCAGTTCGTTGAACACGCGATACCACTTGTCGGTGCGGCGGTTCTCGCCGCGCTCGAACACCCGCAGCAGGTGCCCGCAATACGCGTGATAGACGATGAGCAGCAGCACGACCGTCACTTTCGCGTGAATCCAGCCCTGCCCCTGCCCGATGCCGATCGACAGCCAGAGCCAGAGCCCGCAGGCCAGCGCCGGCACCGCGATCATCGTCATGAAACGGAACAGCTTGCGTGCCATCAACAGCAGGCGTCGCACCGCGGCCGGATCGGTTTCCATGGCCAGGTTCACGTAGATGCGCGGCAGGTAGAACAACCCCGCAAACCACGCGGCGATCAGAACGATATGGAACGTCTTGACCCAGAGCATCGCCATCGATTGTGTGCCTCGCTATTTACTGGCGGCCTTCGCCGTGTCCGAGCACGACGTACTTCAGCGACGTCAGCCCTTCCAGGCCGACGGGGCCGCGTGCGTGCAGCTTGTCGTTCGAGATGCCGATTTCCGCGCCGAGGCCGAATTCGAAGCCGTCCGCGAAGCGCGTCGATGCGTTGACCATCACGCTCGCCGAATCGACCTCGCGCAGGAACCGCATCGCGCGGTCGTGATCCTCGGTGACGATGGCGTCCGTGTGGTGCGAGCCGTAATGGTTGATGTGCTCGATCGCGGCGTCGAGGCCGTCGACGACCTTGATCGCGAGCACCGGCGCGAGATACTCGGTGTGCCAGTCTTCCTCGGTGGCGTCGACGAGCGGGCCGACGCCCGCATCGGCGAGCACCGTGCGCGCGGCCGCATCGACGCGCAGCTCGACCTGCTTGTCGCGATACAGCTTGCCGAGCGGCGGCAGCAGCTTCGCCGCGACACCGCTCGACACGAGCAGCGTCTCCATCGTGTTGCAGGTGCCGTAGCGGTGCGTCTTCGCGTTGTCGCAGACAGTCAGCGCCTTGGCGAGATCGGCGCGATCGTCGACGTACACGTGGCAGATGCCGTCGAGGTGCTTGATCATCGGCACGCGCGCCTCGTTGATCAGGCGCTCGATCAGGCTCTTGCCGCCGCGCGGCACGATCACGTCGACGTATTCGGTCATCGTGATCAGCTTGCCGACCGCCGCGCGATCGGCCGTCGCGACGACCTGCACCGCATCCTGCGGCAGGCCGGCTGCTTCGAGCCCCTCGCCGATCAGCTTCGCGAGCGCCGTGTTCGATTCGAGCGCTTCGGAGCCGCCGCGCAGGATCGTCGCATTGCCCGACTTCAGGCACAGCGCAGCCGCGTCGATCGTCACGTTCGGGCGCGATTCGTAGATGATGCCGATCACGCCGAGCGGCACACGCATCTGGCCGACCTGGATGCCGCTCGGGCGGTACTTGAGGTTGCTGATCTCGCCGATCGGATCGGCCAGCGACGCCACCTGGCGCAAGCCTTCGACCATCGTATTCAGCGCCTTGTCCGACAGCGTCAGGCGATCGACGAACGCCGCATCGAGCCCCTTTTCACGGGCGCGGGCGACATCGCGTGCATTCGCGTCCTTCAGCACCTGCGCGTCACGTTCGATCGCGCGCGCCACCGCGTCGAGCGCCGCGTTCTTCGCGGCCGTGCTGGCGCGCGCCATCGCGCGGGAAGCGTGCCGGGCGCGACGGCCCAGGTCGGTCATGTACTGATCGATATCCATCGTGTGACTCGAGAAGCGCGCCGCGCTGGGCGGCATGAATTCGTGGGGAGGCGTGAGCGGCGGCGGCCGGAGGGCCGCGCCAACTATCGAAACATTGTAAGCGGGTTGCGCAGCCCGCGCTGAAGGCCCGAACGGGACTTAGCGTCGCACGCGCCCCGCGGTCGGCGGTCGCTCGCCGCGGGCACCGGCCACCGTCATCGCGAGCTGGAACAGCCCGTCCCACGGATCGGGCGGCGGTTCGTCCTGCGTGCGGCGGCCGGGCGCGACGGCCGTCAACCCCTTGACCTGACGGTCGAGCTTCGCGGCAAACGCAAGCGCCCTCTCGAGCACGGCTTCGGACACGCGATTCAGCGCGGGGCCGATCAGCCGCTCGCGCGGCCCCCATACGCGGTTCTCGCGCAGCAGCGTCGCGAGCGGCTTGCCCGCCGTCGTGCCGCGCTTGATCCGCAGCAGTGTGCGCAATTCCTCGACGACGGCCCACATCACGAGCACGATCGCCTCGCCCTCGCCCTTCAGCCCGTCGATCATCCGCGCGAGCCGCGCGGCGTCGCCGGCGAGCATCGCTTCGTTCAGCTTGAAGACGTCGTAACGCGCGACGTTCAGCACCGCGTCGTGCACCTGCTCGAACGACAGCGCGCCCTGCGGATACAGCAGCCCGAGCTTCTGGATTTCCTGGTGGGCGGCAAGCAGGTTGCCTTCGACGCGCTCGGCGATGAACTGCAGCGCGCGCCGCCCGTCGTCGCCGGGCGCGGCGCGCTGGCCCTGCAGCGCGAGACGCTGGCCGATCCAGTTCGGCAGCTGCGCGCGGTCGACCGGATCGATCTTCAGCGCGACGCCGCCGTTCTGCAGTGCCGTGAACCACGCGGATTTCTGCGTGGCCGCGTCGAGACGCGGCAGCGTGACGAGCATCAGCGCGTCGGGGTTCGGCGTGGCCGCGAGCGTCTTCAGCGCATCGGCGCCTTCCTTGCCGGGCTTGCCCGACGGAATGCGCAGCTCGATCAGCTGACGCTCGCCGAACAGCGACATCGCCTGGGTTGCGCCGAGCAGCACGCTCCAGTCGAAGCCGCGCTCGACCGTATGCACCGAACGTTCGGTGAAGCCGGCCGCGCGCGCGGCCGCACGAATGCGGTCGCACGCTTCCTGCGCGAGCAGCGGCTCGTCGCCGTAGACGGTATAGAGCCCGGCCAACCCCTTCGCGAGGTGCGGCTCCAGCGCATCAAGTCGCAGTTGCATCGATACGTGCGCCGTCGATCAGAGCGGCGGCGGCGGCAACGGCGCGCGCGGTGCGACGCCCGGTACCACGTCTTCCGGCGCCGGCGTCAGCGAATGGACGATCGCGAGACGCCGCATCAGCTGGTCGACCGCGTCGCTCTGCATGTCGGCGTACAGGAGGTCGGCTTCCTGCGCCTTCGCGTTCGTGTACTGATCGCTGTACGTCATCGCGCGGTTCAGCGCGATCGCGCTCGGCGGGATCAGCACGGTGCCGTCCTTGCTCGTCAACGTGTAGGTCAGCGTGTAGAACAGCGCGTATTCCTGCGCCGAGCCGTACTTGTTGAGCGTCAGCGTGTTCTGGCCACGCGACTCCCACATGCGCAGCACGGCATCGGCGTCGTCCGCCGACTTGACGATCTTCGTGTCGCTGCCGGCCTCGACGAGGCGCACGAGGCGCGCCTCGACCGGCGCCGGCGCGCCGGCGATCAGCAGGTGCTTGAACGCGTAGTCCTGCTGGCCGCGCAACTGGAAGCCGCATGCCGACAGCGCAACCGCGCTGCCGACAGCGAGCATCAAAAACGATCTGCGGATCACCTTCGCTCCTTCTGGGTACGTCCGACGGCCAGCGGCCGTCAGACGACGATGTTCACGAGGCGGCCCGGCACGACGACGATCTTCTTCGCCGGCTTGCCGTCGCTGAACTTCGCGAACGCGTCGTCGGCCACTGCCGCGGCTTCGATCGCCTCGCGGCTCGCGTCCTTTGCCACCTTCAGCGCGCCGCGCACCTTGCCGTTCACCTGCAGCACGAGTTCGATCTCGGCCTGCTCGAGCGCGGCCTCGTCGACCTTCGGCCACGGTGCGTCGAGCAGCGGGCCGAATTCGTCCGCGTAGCCCAGCGCCTTCCACAGCTCGAACGTGACGTGCGGCACGACCGGGTACAGCACGCGCAGCAGCACACCGTACGTTTCACGCAGCACGCCGGGCGTCGCACCCTTCGCGCCGTCGATCGCGTTCAGCATCTTCATCGCAGCCGACACCACCGTGTTGTACTGCAGGCGCTGGTAGTCGAAATCGGCCTGCTTCAGCACGCTGTAGATCTCGCGGCGCAGCGCCTTGTCGGCTTCGCCGAGCGCGGCCGCATCGAAGCCCGCGCGCGCGGCGAGCGCTTCGCGGTTCGCCGCACCGAAGCTCCACACGCGGCGCAGGAAGCGGCTTGCGCCCTCGACGCCCGCACCCGACCACTCGAGCTGCTGCTCGGGCGGTGCAGCGAACATCGTGAACAGGCGCGCGGTATCGGCGCCGTACTGGTCGATCAACAGCTGCGGATCGACGCCGTTGTTCTTCGACTTCGACATCTTCTCGATGCCGCCGAGCACGACCGGCTGGCCGTCCGTGTTCAGCGTCGCGCCGACCGGGCGGCCCTTGTCGTCGTGCGTGACGGTCACGTCGAGCGGGTTGTACCAGGTCTTCTTGCCCGATGCATCCTCGCGGTAGAACGTCTCGTTCAGCACCATGCCCTGCGTGAGCAGGTTCTTCGCCGGCTCGCCGAACTTCACGAGGCCGAGGTCGCGCATCACCTTGGTCCAGAAACGCGAATACAGCAAGTGCAGGATCGCGTGCTCGATGCCGCCGATGTACTGATCCATCGGCATCCAGTAATCGGTGCGCGCATCGACCATCGTCTCGGCGTCCGGCGCCGTGTAGCGCGAGAAGTACCACGACGAATCGACGAAGGTATCCATCGTGTCGGTTTCGCGCTTGGCTGCCGCGCCGCACTTCGGGCACGCGCAGTTCAGGAACGCTTCCGACTTCGCGAGCGGGTTGCCCGAGCCGTCCGGCACGAGGTCTTCCGGCAGCACGACGGGGAGATCCTGCTCCGGCACCGGCACGTCGCCGCACGACGGGCAGTGGATGATCGGGATCGGCGTGCCCCAGTAGCGCTGGCGCGATACGCCCCAGTCGCGCAGGCGCCACGTGACCTGCTTGTCGCCGAAGCCGCCGGCGTTCAGGTCGGCCGCGACCGCGTCGACGGCTTCCGCGTAGCGCAGGCCGTCGTACTTGCCGCTGTTCACGCAGACCGCGGTTTCCTTGTCGCCGTACCACTCCTGCCATGCGTCGAGCGAGTACTGCTGGCCTTCGGCCGAGATCACCTGCTTGATCGGCAGGTCGTATTTCTTCGCGAACGCGAAATCGCGCTCGTCGTGGCCCGGCACGCCCATCACCGCGCCTTCGCCATAGCTCATCAGCACGTAGTTGCCGATCCACACCTCGACCGGCTCGCCGGTCAGCGGGTGTGCGACCGAGAAGCCCGTCGCGACGCCCTTCTTCTCCATCGTCGCAACGTCGGCCTCGGCGACGCCGCCGCGCTTGCATTCGTCGATGAACGTGAGCAGTTCCGGCTTGTCCTGCGCGAGGCGCGTGGCGAGCGGATGCTCGGCCGCGATCGCGCAGAAGGTCACGCCCATGATCGTGTCGGCGCGCGTCGTGAACACGCGCAGCAGCTTCTTCTCGCCGTCGAGTTCGTACGGGAAGCCGAAGTTCACGCCGAAGCTCTTGCCGATCCAGTTCTGCTGCATGATCTTCACGCGCTCGGGCCAGCCGAGGCCGTCGAGGTCGTTCAGCAGCTCATCCGCGTACTGCGTGATGCGCAGGTAGTACATCGGGATTTCGCGCTTCTCGACGAGCGCGCCCGACCGCCAGCCGCGGCCGTCGATCACCTGCTCGTTCGCGAGCACGGTCTGGTCGACCGGGTCCCAGTTCACGGTGCCCGTCTTCTTGTACGCGATGCCCTTCTCGAGCATCTTCAGGAACAGCCACTGGTTCCACTTGTAGTAGTCGGGCTTGCACGTCGCGATTTCGCGCGACCAGTCGATCGCGAGGCCCATCGACTGCATCTGGCCCTTCATGTAGTCGATGTTGTCGTAGGTCCACTTCGCGGGCGGCACGCCGTTCGCCATCGCGGCGTTCTCGGCCGGCATCCCGAACGCATCCCAACCCATCGGCATCAGCGTGTTGTAGCCGTTCATCCGCAGATAGCGGTACATCACGTCGTTGATCGTGTAGTTGCGCACGTGACCCATGTGCAGCTTGCCGGACGGGTACGGCAGCATCGACACGCAGTAGAACTTCGGCTTCTGCGAATCTTCCTGCGTCTTGTAGGCATCGGCTGCGCGCCAGTCGCCCTGGGCGGCGGCTTCGACGTCGGCGGGTACGTATCTCTCGTGCATGGTGTGGTTCGGACTAGGCTTTAAGCGGCGCGACGGCGCGCGCGCAGGAGTGGATCGAATATCGTGCTTGCCCGGCGGACCTGCAGGTTCGCTGTTGCCGGACCTGTTCGCGGTTTCCGGGCATTTTCCGGGTAACCCGCAGCATGCCCGGGTAGCCTGGAAAATTCCGGGTTACCTGAAAAAAGCCTGCCAACCGGGAAAAACGTTGATTATACCGCCCGCGCCGGCCCATTCGACCGGTCTTGCGGCGCGCGGCCCGATCCCAAGGCAGGGATAGGCCCGCCGGCTCCGCTCAGCGGTTGGCCGGCACGGCAGGCGCCGCCGCGGAACCGCCCGGCGGCGGCACGTCGGTCACGAAGCCGATCCGCGTGAGGCCGGCGGCCTGCGCGGCGCCCATCACCTGCGCGATCACGTCGTAGCGGGTCGCGCGCGATGCGCGCAGCCGCAGCTCGGGCGGCGCGCCGCCCGCGGCGGCGGCCCGGAAGCGCGCGGGCAGCGCATCGAGCGCGACCGGTGAGTCGTCCCAGTACAGCTTGCCCGCGTCGTCGATCGACAAGGTGACGGATTGCGGCGTGTCGTGCGCGACGCTGGCCGCGACCTTCGGCAGGTCGAGCCGGATCGCGTGCGTCATCAGCGGCGCGGTGATGATGAAGATGACGAGCAGCACCAGCATCACGTCGATCAGCGGAGTCATGTTGATCTCCGCCATCGGCGCGGACGTCTTGTGGTGCTCGAGTCCGCCGAATGCCATGGCCGCTTCTCCGGAATGGGTGCGTCAGGCTTCCTGCGCGCACACGAACACGTGCAGGTCGCGCGCAAAGCCGTCGAGCTCCTCGGCGAGCTGCCGCACGAGCCGCCCGAGGATGTTGTAGGCCAGCACCGCGGGAATCGCGACGACGAGCCCGAACGCGGTCATGATCAGCGCCTCGCCGACCGGCCCCGCGACGTTCTCGATCTGCGCCTGCCCGCTCGCGGCGATGCTGCCGAGCGCGTGGTAGATGCCCCACACGGTGCCCAGCAGCCCGACGAACGGCGCGGTGCTGCCGATCGACGCGAGCAGCACCTGGCCGAATTCGAGGCGCCGCTGCGAGCGCAGCATCGCGTGCCGCAGCGCGCGCAGCACGCGTTCGCTGCGGTCGACACGCGCGGCCAGCGCGGCCGGGTCGTGATCGTCGGCCGCATCGCGGGCGGCTTCGGCGAGCGGCACGAACACGCGCTCGCGATCGGCGCCGGCGAGCGCGGCAATGCCCGCGTCGAGCGACGGCGCGCGCCAGAACGCGGCGAGCGCGCGCGGCCCCTGCCGCTTCGCGCGGACCAGGAGCCAGGCTTTCATGAAGAGGAAGCACCAGCTGGCGATGGACATCGCCAGCAGCACATAGGCGACGGCATGCGTGATCGCATCGCCGCTTTCGAGGTAGTGGACAACGCCGGTGGGTATCGCCATCGGAGTTTCCCCGTGGGGTCAGCGCAGGCCGAGCACGTCCTGCATGTCGAACAGGCCGGCGCCGCGCGCCGACAGGAAGTGGACCGCGCGCAACGCGCCTTGCGCGTACGACACGCGGCTCGACGACTTGTGCGTGATCTCGATGCGCTCGCCGATCCCGGCGAACAGCACCGTGTGATCGCCGACGATGTCGCCGCCGCGCACCGCGGCGAAGCCGATCGACGACGGATCGCGCTCGCCCGTCACGCCGTGGCGGCCGTACACCGCGCAATCGTCGAGCGAGCGCCCGAGCGCGCCGGCAACGGCTTCGCCCATCATCAGCGCGGTGCCCGACGGCGCGTCGACCTTGTGACGGTGATGCGCCTCGATGATTTCGATGTCGTAGCCATGTGAGAAATGCTTCGCCGCGAATTCGAGCAGCTTCAGCGTGACGTTCACGCCGACGCTCATGTTCGCCGCGAACACGATGCCGATCTTGCCCGCCGCGGCCTGCAGCTCGGCCTTCTGCTCGGCGGTGAAGCCGGTCGTGCCGATCACGAGCTTCACGTCGTGGCGCAGTGCGGCCTCGATATGGGCCATCGTGCCTTCCGGACGCGTGAAATCGATCAGGGTGTCGGCCTGCGCGAACACGGCGTCGAGGTCGGCGGTCAGCTTGACCCCGGTTTCCTTGCCGAGGAACGTGCCGGCGTCCTGGCCGAGGAACGGCGAATCGGCGCGGTCGAGCGCGCCGACGAGCTGCGCGTCGGAATCGTTGAGAACGGCTTCGATCAGCATCCGGCCCATTCGGCCCGATGCACCGGCAATCGCAATCTTCATGGCTTTCTACACGACAGGTCTAAAGACGGGCGGCTCATGCCGCCCGGTTTCCGCACGCGGACTTACTGCGCCGGCGCGGTGATCGGCTGGTTCTGCAGCGTGTCCGAGCCTTGCGGGCCGACCGGCGGCGACGCCTCGTTCGACGCGTTCGGCTGCGGCGGACGATGGAACTGGAACTGCGGCTGGATCGCCGGAACCGCGCCCGGCGGCTGGCCGCCCGGCACCGGCGCACCGCCGGCAGCCTGCGTGGACGGCGCGAACCGCCGTGCGGCCGAGCCCTGACCCGACACCTGGTTGGTCGCACGGTTGGCCGCACGGGCGGCCTGCGCGTTCGCATCCTGGTCGACCGCCGCACCGGACGCCGGCGCGGCGGACGGGCTGGCGACAGCCTCCGGCGCCGGCGCGCTCGCTGCCGCTTGCGCGGCGCTCGCGGCTGCGGCAGCCTCGGCGGCCTTCTTCGCCGCTGCGGCCGCCTTCGCCTTCTTGCCGCCGCGGTCGCCGTCGATATCGGCCAGCAGGTCGAGTTCGGAAGGCAGGTTGTCCGCCCCCGTCCAGCCCGCCACGCGATCGCCCGAGAACGTCACGACGAGATCGCGCTGCTGGACGACTGCCGTCGAGCCGCGCTTGAAGTAGAAGAGGTAATCCCAGCGGTCGGCGTGGAACATGTCGGCCAGCAACGGGGTGCCGAGCAGCGCGCGCACCTGCTCGCGCGACATGCCGACCTGCAGCTGTGCGGCCTTCTCCTGCGACACGAAGTTGCCTTGCACGACGGTAATCCGGTAGGGGGTGATGCTCTGCGCGATGCGCTGCGTTACGCTGTCGTACGACGAACAACCAGCCAGCGCGGCAACGGCGGCGGCAGCGATGATGACACTCCGCATGCGGCTCCTCTGAAAGTGCGAAAGAGATTCTGGAATCATTTCCCTCACCGTGCAGGCCCGTGTGCAGGCCGCGCGTGTTTCTGGAACGGCGAAAAGCCGGTAACATTGAAGCCCTGCATTGTACTCTAGGGATGCCTAGCCATGACCAATCCGACGGATCTCAAGAATATCGGGCTAAAGGCCACCCTACCGCGCCTCAAGATTCTCGAGATCTTCCAGCAAAGCCCGGTGCGCCACCTGACGGCAGAAGACGTCTACCGGAACCTGCTCAACGAGCAGCTCGACATCGGGCTGGCCACCGTTTACCGCGTGCTGACGCAGTTCGAGCAGGCCGGCCTGCTCACCCGCAGCAACTTCGAATCCGGCAAGGCCGTGTTTGAACTGAACGAAGGCTCGCACCACGATCACCTCGTGTGCCTCGATTGCGGCCGTGTCGAGGAATTCTTCGACGCCGAGATCGAAGGCCGCCAGCAGGCGATCGCGAAGGAGCGCGGCTTCCGGCTCCAGGAGCACTCGCTTGCGATGTACGGTTCCTGCACGACCGAGAACTGCCCGCACCGCAAGCACTGATTCGCGCGCTTCGCGCACGCAGCACGGCCCGGCCGGCATCTCGCCGCCCGGGCCGTGTTCTTTTCGGGATAGCGGCCGCACGCCGCCGCGTGAGTCGCGCGCCCCGGCTTTCGAAAACCCTTCGACCGGTCCGCCCGGGCTGCCGTCAGGCAGCCGGAGTCGGGCGTTGCGCTTGCGTCAGGCCGCGCAGGCCGGCTCGAACTCGAGCGCCCACGCGCGCTCGAGCGGGATCTCGTCGCAGTTCGGCTGCGTGCCGCCGCGATCGACGATCACGAAATCGCTGACCGCGTCGAGCGCGAGCAGCGGATGGTGCCAGACGCCCTTCGCATAGTTCACGCCCTGCCAGCCTTCCGCGAGGAACGCGCGCATCGCGTCGGGCCGGAATTCGCCGGCCGGCGCGACGACGATCGCGTAGCGCGACACGGCCGCGAGCGGGATGAACGCCTGGCTGCCGTGCGGATGGCGCTCCATCAGCGTGACCGCGACCGGCAGCGCACGCGGCTGCGCGCGGAACACGCTGACGAGCGGGCGGCCGCCGTCCGCGCACACGTCGATCGTCGCGAGATCGTGGAAGCGCTCGGTCGTGCCGCCGTTGATCGGAAAATGCCGCGCGCCTTCGAGCGCGATCACGTCGCCGAACGGCGCGAACGCTTCGCGCGTCAGGCGCTCGACGCGCAGGATGTGGGATTCGCTCATGCCGTTGCCCTCCTTCAAGCCGGCTCGCCCCACAGACGCAGGCGCGACACGCCGCCATCCGGGAAGATGTTGAAACGCACGTGCGTGACGGGGCCGAGCGCGGCGAGCTGGTCGAACGTGTGGACGTGGTCCATCTGCAGCTTCTGCTCGCCGAGCAGCTCGGCCCAGAACATCGCCTGCGTGACGAGCGAATCGTCGGTGCCGCCTGCGACCTGTGCAGCCTGCAGCGAGCAGCGGTCGGGGAAATTGCCCTTGAAGAACGCGGTATCGACCTCGACGCGCCGGATGATGCCCGGCCGCGCGAGCGCGACGATCGCCCAGTCGTTGCCGGGCTCGCGGCGGCGCCGCGTTTCCCAGCCGTCGCCCATGTTCACGCCGCGCCCCGGCATCAGCATCTGCGACGCCGGGCCGAAGTGCTGGTTGTTCGCGGCCACGAGGTAGCCGCCGTTCTCGGTTGCCGCGAGATCGACGAGCTCGCCGGCCGGCACCTGGCGCCAGTCGCGCTGCGGCTGGCCGTACACGCGCAGCCGTGCGAGGCCGCCGTCCGGGTACAGGTTCACGCGCAGGTGCGTATAGGGCTGCGCATCGTCGACGCTCACGTAGTGATGCGAATTGCCCTGCAGCGTCGTCGCCGGGACGATCGGGCGCCATTGCGCGTCGTCGGGCGGCATGTCGCCTTCGGCAACGCATGCGTCGATCGACGCGGCCGGCGGGAAGTTGCCGGTGAAGTGGCTCGTATCGAGGTCGACACCGTAGATCACGCCCGGCCGCGCGAGCCGCACCACGCAGAAGTCGTGGCCGGTCGTGCGCTTGCGGCGCGTTTCCCAGCCGTCCATCCACTTGCCGTGGTCGTCGTACTTGCCGGGAATGAACACGGCCGGCTCAGGATTCAGCATGCGCTCCTTCGGCGCGAAGAATTCGTCGCTGGCAAAGAGCGCCAGCGCCCCGAGGCGCGGGTCGGCGAGGTTCATGTAGCGCCGCGTGAAGGCCGGCGCATTCGGATCGAGGATGGGGGCTGCCATGTCGTCTCCTGAGGTTCGATGACGTGCCGGCGCTTCGAGGCGCCGGCCACATGAATTCGGTTGCGCGGGACGACCAGGGGAAGCCGCCCCGCGCGGGGGGTGCGCTCAGAGCGCGTGAGCCTGGTCGCCGGCGACCGGCGCCGCGCGGTCTTCCTCTTCGGCCGGCACGTAGCGCAGCTCGCGGTTCAGCACGCGTTTCGCGCGGGCACGATCGATGTCGTTCTCCCACACCGCGACGACCACCGTCGCGACGCAGTTGCCGATCAGGTTGGTCACCGCGCGGGCGATGCCGACGAACCAGTCGACCGGCAGGATCAGCACGAGGCCGAGCACCGGAATCGCGGGGATCGCCGACAGCGTCGCCGCGAGGATCACGATCGCCGAGCCCGGGATCCCGTGCGCGCCCTTCGACGTGACGAGCGACACGAGCAGCACGACGATCAGGTCATGCGTCGACAGCGGCGTGTTGGTGGCCTGCGCGATGAACAGCACGGCGAGCGTCAGGTAGATCGAGAAGCCGTCGAGGTTGAACGAATAGCCGGTCGGGATCACGAGGCCGACCGTCGAATCCTTCACGCCCATGTATTCGAGCTTGCGCATCACCTGCGGCAGCACCGCGTCCGACGACGCCGTGCCGAGCACGATCGACAGTTCCTCGCGCAGGTAGCGGATCAGCTTGAACACCGAGAAGCCCGCGAGCCGCATCACCGTGCCGAGCACGACCGTGACGAACACGAAGCAGCTCAGGTAGAACACCGCGACCAGGTAGCCGAGCTGCTTGAGCGACGCGACGCCGTACTTGCCGGTCGTGAACGCGATCGCGCCGAGCACGCCGAGCGGGGCGAGCTTGATGATGAAGCCGATGATCCGGAAGAACACATGCGACAGTTCCTCGATCAGCGAGTTGACGCGCTGCGCCTTGTCGCCGAGCAGCGACAGCGCGGAGCCGAACAGCACCGCGAACACGAGGATCTGCAGGATGTCGCCCTTCGCGAACGCGTCGATCGCGGTCTCGGGGATGATCTTCATCAGGTAGCCGGCCGTGTCCTTCAGGCTTTCGGCGTTCTTCGCGTACGACGCGAGCGACGACGCGTCGAGCGAGCGCAGGTCGATGTTCATCCCGACGCCCGGCCGCGTGAGCCACGCGAGGATGAGGCCGATGCCGAGCGCGAGCGTCGTCATGATCTCGAAGTAGATGACGGCCTTCAGGCCGACCCGGCCGACCTTCTTCAGGTCGCCCGCGTTGGCCATCCCGCTGACCACGACGCAGAACACGATCGGCCCGATCACCATCTTGATGAGCTTCAGGAAGCCGTCGCCGAGCGGTCGCAACGACTCGGCGAAATGCGGGAAGAACGCGCCGAGCGCGATCCCTAGAATCAATGCGACGACTACTCGGCCAAACAGCGAATTGAGGAATTTCGACACGGCGCTCTCCCGATCCAACGGTTGCAGTTTCGTCTGTTCATACTGGTAAGACCAGTGATGTTATGGTGGATAGTAGGAAGCCGATATAGTGGAGTCAAGGACGGACGAAATAGGGATTTCCCGCCCCCGCCCGCCTGGTTTCGATGCACCGGACAGAGACAGATCGTGGCTTTCCCGTAGGCCGGTCATGCACCGCCTGCGTGCGGATTACAATGCCGGTCAGACCGGCCAAAGTTCACATCATGAAAAACGTTCCGCATACCGTGACCGACGCCGCCATCGCGACGATCCGCGACCGGATCGAGGCAGGCGTTTATCCGGTCGGCAGCCTGCTGCCGGCCCAGCGCCAGCTCTCCGAGGAGCTGGAGATCAGCCGCGCGTCGCTGCGCGAGGCGCTCTCGACGCTCGAGGCGCTCGGGATGCTGCGCATCCGCGCCGGCAAGGGCGTGTACGTCGAAAGCGCGCAGGCCACGGCCGCGCATGCGTGGCGGTTCGCCGAGCAGTCGTCGCCGCCCGACACGTACCAGATGCGCTATGCGCTCGAAGGGTTCGCCGCGCGGATGGCCGCGCACGTCGTCAGCGATGACGACATCGCGTGGTTCGAGGACAACCTCGCCGACCTGCATGTCGCGCTCACCGAAAGCGCGCTCGACGAGGCGTCGCAGCTCGACTTCGACTTCCACATGCGGATCATCCATCTCGCCGGCAACGCGGCGATCGAATCGGTGCTGCGCAGCAGCGCGGACATCATGAAGGAAAGCCAGCGCATGCCGTTCTACCGGCGCGAGCTGCTGCTGTCGACGTGGCAGGAGCACCGCGCGATCGTCGACGCGCTGATCGCACGCGATGCGGCTGCGGCAGGCACCGCGATCGAAACGCACATCGCGAACGCCGCGCAGCGCGCGGGCATCTTCTTCCCGACGCCGCGCGCATAACGCGGGCGGGCGGTCGAGCGGCCCCCGCCGCGCGCACCGCCCGGTCGTACCGGTCAACCTCCCGACGGATCGCGATACGCGAGCGCACGCTCGATGAACGCGCGCGCCGCGACGCTGCGGTACGCGCCCTTGCGCGTCAGCAGGGCTGCCGTGCGCGCCGGCAGCGGCGGATCGATCTCCAGCGCGCACAGGTCGGCGCTCTCGCGCGCGACCGCGTCGGGTAGCACCGTCGCCAGCCGGCCGCACCGCACGAGTTCCAGCACCGCGCTGATCGTATTCGTCTCGATCGCGATCTTCGGCTGCGCCCCGTGCTCGATGAAATACCGGTCGATGCTCTCGCGCGTCGCGAACGCGCGGCTCAGCAGCACCAGCGGCTCGCCGCCGAGCTCGGCCGGCGTCAGTGCGCGGCGGCGCCGCGCGAGACGGTGCGTGCGGCCCGTCACGAGCGCAAGCGGCTCGTCCCACAGCGGCAGCGCGTCGATGTCCGGCGCGCGCGGCGGCATGAACGCGAAGCCCGCGTCGAGCCGGTCGTCGGCCAGCAACGCCTCGATGCGTTCCTGCGGCATCGCGTCGATCGACAGCGCAACATTCGGATAGTCGGCATGGAACGCGTCGATCAGCGAGCCGCTCAGGTAGGCCGCGAAGGTCGGCATCATCGCGAGCCGCAACGACCCGCTGCCGAGATCGGCGACGTCATGCAGCGCGCGCTGCCCCGTATCGAGCTCGTGCAGCGCGGCGCGCGCATGGCGCGCATAGACTTCGCCGAACTCGGTGAGCTGCACCGTGCGGCCCGAGCGGTCGAACAACTGCACGCCGAGCGATTCCTCGAGCTGGCGCACCTGCTGCGACAGCGTCGGCTGCGAGACGTGCAGCGCGTCGGCCGCGCGCGTGAAACTGCGCTGCTCGGCGACGGCCAGGAAATAGCGGATGTGGCGCAGTAGCATGGCGGCCAATGTATTGGTTTTACCAATGAAGTGCATAACGATCCAGTCTTGGACGCTATGGTTCGATTCCCGCATCATACGCACATCCGTTCCCGTGCATCGCCGCTGTCACCGCACCGGAACGGCTCGCCCGGGCCCGCCCTGCCTCCGCCCGCCGCACGACGATCCGCCGCCCGCCCGATCCGGGCCCGGCCGCGATCCGCCCGGCGCGCATCGGCTCACCGCCGATCCGCTGACGCCGGCCCCGATTTCCGTCACCCCGCGCATCCGACGGCCCCGTGCCGCCGGCCGGCGCCGCTGTTTTTCGCGACCATGGAACCGCATCACGACACCCATCCTCCCCTCACCCGCGGCATGACGCTGCTGTTCGCCTGCGCGTGCGGCATCGTCATCGGCAACATCTATTACGCGCAGCCGCTGCTCGCCGCGATCGCGCGCAGCTTCGGGCGCGCGCCGACCGAGCTCGGCTATCTCGTCACGCTGACGCAGCTCGGCTACGCGGCAAGCCTGCTGCTGATCGTCCCGCTCGGCGACGCGGTCAACCGTCATACGCTGATCGTGCGGCTGTTGATGCTCAACGTCGTCGCGCTGGTCGCGGTCACGTTCAGCACGAACTTCACGATGTTCGTCGTCGCGAACATCGCGGTCGGCTTCGTCACCTGTTCGACGCAGCTGCTCGTGCCGTTCGCCGCATCGCTCGCCGACGCACGCTCGCGCGGCCGCGCGGTCGGCACCGTGATGAGCGGGCTGCTGCTCGGCATCCTGCTCGCGCGCGTCGCGGCCGGTGCGATCGCCGACGGGTTCGGCTGGCGCGCGGTGTACGGCATCGCTGCGGTGATGGTGGCGGTGCTGACCGTCGTGCTCGCCGTGAAGCTGCCGAAGGATCGCCGCGATGCGCGCCTCGACTATGCGGCGCTGATGAAGTCGCTCGTCGCGCTGGTGCGCGCGCAACCGCTGATCGCGCTGCGCTCGACCTACGGCGCGCTCGTGTTCGCATGCTTCAGCCTGCTGTGGACGGGCCTCACGTTCCTGCTGAGCCAGCCGCCGTACAGCTATTCCGAAGGGCAGATCGGCCTGTTCGGCGTCGTTGGCGCAGTGGGTGCGCTCGCGGCGACGTCGGCCGGCCGGCTCGTCGATCGCGGGCACGGCAATGCGGCGACGGGGCTGTTCGCGGCGGCGGTGCTCGCATCGTTCGCGCTGATCGCGACCGGCGCGCACTCGCTCGCCGCGCTGATCGCGGGCATCCTGCTGCTCGACGTCGGCGTGCAGGGCATGCACATCTCGAACCAGAGCGTGATCTATGCGCTGGCCGGCAACGCACGCAGCCGCGTGACGACGATCTACCTGACGAGCTACTTCATCGGCGGGGCGTTCGGGTCGTTCGCGGCGAGCGTCGCGTACGGCATCGACGGCTGGCGCGGCGTGTGTATCGCGGGCGCGGCGCTGTCGGGTGTGCTGATCGTGCTGTGGCTCGCATCGCAGCGCGTCGGCGTGCGGCAGGTCACGCAGTAATGCGCGGGTAGTCCGTTTCCGCAGTACGACGCAAAAAAGGCACGCCGCGCGAACCGCGGGCGTGCCTTTTTTCATGACGCGGATACCGTCGTGCGTCAGCGCCTCACGATCATGCAGCCTCGTCCGCGAAGTCGATCAGCACCTTCATCGCGCGCTGCCGGTCGCCGGCCAGTTCGAACGCGAGGTTCGCATCGCGCATCGGGAACACGCGCGTGACGGCCGGGCGCAGGTCGACGCGCCCCGCGTTGATCAGCTGCACCGCGAGCGCGAATTCCGCATGAAAACGGAACGATCCGCAGATCGACAGCTCCTTCGCGACCACGACGTTCTGCGGCAGGCTGACATCGCCGCCAAGCCCGAGCTGCACGACGACGCCGCGCGGACGCATCACGTCCAGCCCGTCGCGCAACGCGCGCGCATTGCCCGAACACTCGATCATCACGTCGAACGTGCCCTTGTCGGCAGCGT
This sequence comes from Burkholderia lata, assembly GCF_000012945.1. Lineage (NCBI taxonomy): Bacteria > Pseudomonadati > Pseudomonadota > Betaproteobacteria > Burkholderiales > Burkholderiaceae > Burkholderia > Burkholderia lata. Next base: position 618,631 of record NC_007510.1, on the reverse strand, counting down.
AACGCTCGACCCAGCCGGCATCGGTCGCCGCATTGATCGTGCGGTCGGCGCCGAGCGCGCTCGCCACTTCGAGCGGCGCCTCGACCACGTCGGTCGCGACGATCTCCGCCGCGCCGTGCACGCGCGCCGCCGCAACCGCCAGCACGCCGATCGGCCCGCAGCCCGACACGAGCACGCGCTTGCCGATCAGCGGGCCCGCGCGCGACACCGCGTGCAGCCCGACCGCGAACGGTTCGGCGAGCGCCGCGAGCGACAGCGGCACGTGATCGGCGACCTTCACGCACTGCACCGCGTCGCACACGAGTGCATTGCGGAACGCGCCCTGCACGTGCGGCATCCGCATCGCGCTGCCGTAGAAGCGCATGTCGAGACACTGGTTCGGCAGCCCTTCGAGGCAGTAGCGGCATGCGCCGCACGGCCGGCTCGGATTGACCGCGACGCGATCGCCGACCTTCACCGACGTCACGTCCGGCGCCACTTCCGCGACCGTGCCGGCCACCTCGTGGCCGAGCACCATCGGCTGCTGCAGCCGGATCGCACCGAAACCGCCGTGCCGGAAGTAATGGAGATCGGAGCCGCAGATGCCGCCCATCGCGACATCGACACGCACCTGGCCCGGGCCGATCTCGCCCGCGTCCTGCTCTTCCACCCGCAGGTCGTTCGGCCCGTGGATCACGACACACATGCAACGCATACGCATGACAGCCTCCTCAGACGACCGGCGTGACCAGCGGCGCACCGGCGAAGTGCGCGGCAAGGTTGTCGCGCACGAGCCAGCCCATCGCCTGGCGCGTCTCGATCGTACCGCTCGCATGGTGCGGCTGCAGCAGCACGTTCTGCAACGCGAGGAAACGCGGGTCGATGCGCGGCTCGTTCCAGAACACGTCGAGCGCCGCGCCGGCGATCGCGTTGCGCTCGAGCGCGTCGAGCAAAGCCGGTTCGTCGACGGTCGTGCCGCGCGACACGTTCACCAGATAGCCTTGCGGCCCGAGCGCGTCGAGCACGGCGGCGTCGACGAGGTGGCGCGTCGTCGGCCCGCCCGCGAGCGTGACGATCAGCAGGTCGCACCAGCTGGCCAGCTCGGCGAGGTCGCCGAAGAAACGGTGCGGGCTGTCCGTGCGCGGTGCGACGTCGAAGTAGCCGAGCTCGACGTCGAAACCCGACAGCCGACGCGCAATCGTCGTGCCGATCCGGCCGAAGCCGACCACGCCGACGCGCTTGCCGTAAAGCCGTGTGACGAGCGGCATGTCGCCGTCGGACCATGCGCCGGAACGCACGTACGCGTCGCCGGCACCGATGTGGCGCATCATCGCGAGTGCGAGCCCGACGCCGAGGTCGGCCACGTCACCGGTCAGCACGTCGGGCGTGTTCGTCACGCGGATGCCGCGTTCACGTGCGGCGGCGAGATCGATCGCATCGGTACCGACGCCGTAGCAGGAGATGATCTCGAGCTTCGGCAGCGCGGCGATCAGCTCGGCATTCGCGCCGAGATCGCCGCGCGTCGCGATCGCGCGCACGCCGGCGCCGTGTTCGGCGAGGAACGCCGCGCGGTCGGTGGCTTCCCACAGCCGGTGAACGTTATAGCCGGCCAGCCATGCGTCGTCCCACGGCTGGTAAGGGCCCGTCATCAGCAGGTCGGGCCGCTGGGTCGATTCGTGCGCCATCTGCGCTTGCTCCTGTCGAGATAAGTTGAATGCGAAAGCGTGCCGGGCCGCGTCAGCCGCCCGGCCCGTTCATGCGTGCCGCGCGATCGCATCGGCGTCCGGGGCCGGTGCCGCCTGCGCCGCGTCGAGCGGATCGTCGAGATCGCGGTTCAGCGTTTCCGGCATCCGCGACGTCGTGAACAGCGTGATCAGCGTCAGCAGCACCAGGTACGCGGCGATCGGCACCCATGCGCGCACGCCGGCCGTGTGGTCGCCGCCGTGCATGGCGATCACGGTTGCGATGATCGTCGCACCGACGAGCGGCGCGATCCCGCCCGCGAGCACCGCCGACACTTCGCGCGAGAACGACACGCCCATGTAGCGATGGCGCGCGCCGAACAGTTCGGGCAGCAGCGCGGCCTGCGCGCCGAGCATCCCCCAGTTCGCGAAGCCCTGCGCGACCGAGATCGCGATCACGCTCGCGACCACGTTGCCGTGGCTGAAGATCCACCACACCGGGAAGGCGAGCGCGAGTTGCAGCCATGCGAACGTGCGATACACGCGCACGCGGCCGTAACGGTCGCTCAGCCAGCCGGCCAGCGGCACCGTGCACGCGCCGACGGTCGCCGCGCACACCAGCGCGAGCGCACCGACCGGCCCCTTCATCCCGATCACGCCGGCGAGATAGCTGACCGCGAGCGCCTGGTAAATCGACGAGCCGCCGTTCTCGGCCATCCGCAGGCCGATGCCGATCAGCAGCGAGCGCTTCGAATGCTGCACGGCGCTTTTCAGCGGATTGGCCAGGACCTGCGCACGCTTCTCGAGCCGCACGAAGGTCGGCGACTCGTGCAGCCGCACGCGCATGTAGATCCCGACTGCGACGATCACCGCGCTGAACAGGAACGGCACGCGCCAGCCCCAGCCGTCGGTCACGCGGTCGATGTTCGCGAGCAGCAGGAAATAGACGGCCGCCGCGAGCACCGTGCCGAGCTGGATGCCGAGAAACGGCAGCGACGCATAGAAGCCGCGCTTGCCCGGCGGCGCGTATTCGGTCATCAGCACCGCGGCGCCGGCCTGCTCCGCGCCGGCACCGAGGCCCTGCAGGATGCGCAGCAGGATCAGCAGCGCGGGCGCCCAGTAACCGGCCGTCGCGAAGGTCGGCAACACGCCGATCAGCGTGCTCGCGATGCCCATCAGCAGCACCGTCGCGGTCAGCACGAACTTGCGGCCGATCCGGTCGCCGAGTATGCCGAACACGACGCCGCCGAGCGGGCGCACCGCGAAGCCGACGAAGTAGGTGCCGAAGCTCGCGATCAGCCGCATCTCGGCGGTCTGCGCGGGAAAGAACAGCGGCCCGAACACCAGCGCCGACGCGAGCGTGTACAACGCGAAATCGTAGTATTCGAGCGCGCTGCCGAGCGAGCAGGTCCATGCCGCGCGGTTGAGCTGCTTCGTGTCGACGCCGCGGCGCTCGACGGTCTCGCCCGGCGCACCGGACCCTGCATCGTGCCGCGCGGGCGGCGGGGAAATGCGATCCATCGTTGTCTCCTGTCTCCTGCCTTCCGTTCCGGAACCCGGCTACGCGTCGCGCGACCGGGACATCGGCCCGCTCATGACGGCGGGCTCTTCTGGGAATTCGGATGCCGGCGCGAGCCGGCGCAACGGCGCTGCGCACACGGCGCAAGCGCCGCCGCTTAAACGGCGCTGGTCAAGCCGCCGTCGACGAACAGCGTCTGGCCGTTCACGAAATCGGACGCGGCCGACGCGAGGAAGATCGCCGCGCCGCACAGCTCGTCGACGCGCCCCCAGCGGCCGGCCGGCGTGCGCTTGCACAGCCAGTCCGAGAACGCTGCGTCGTCGACCAGCGCGCGGTTGAGTTCGGTTTCGAAATAGCCGGGCGCGAGGCCGTTCGCCTGGATGCCGTGGCGTGCCCAGTCGGCGCACATCCCTTTCGTCAGCATCCGCACCGCGCCCTTGGTCGCCGCGTACGGCGCGATCGTCGGCCGCGCGAGCTCGCTCTGCACCGAGCAGATGTTGATGATCTTGCCGCGGCCGCGCGCGATCATGTGCCGCGCAACGGCCTGCGCGACGTTGAACACGCCGTCGAGGTTCACGCGCATCAGCGCGTGCCAGTCATCGGGTTCGAACGCGTCGAGCGGTGCGCGGCGCTGGATGCCCGCGTTGTTCACGAGGATGTCGATCGCACCGACGCGCGCCTCGAAATCGTCGATCGCCGCGCGCACCTGTGCGTGCTCGGCGACGTCGAATACCGCGTAGTCGGCCGTGAAGCCTTCCTCGCGCAGATGCCGCACGAGCGTCGCGGCCTTCTCCTCATTGCGATCGTTGATGACGATCGCCGCCCCCGCTTCGGCCAGCCCACGGGCAAGCGTCAGCCCGATTCCGCGTCCGGAACCGGTAATCAGTGCGCGGCGGCCGTCGAGGCGGAACCGTTCAAGCGCGTTGGTCATGCGTGTCTCCTCGTGCCAGTCGAGCCGGCGGCCCATCGCGGCCGGTCTCGCGTTGACGGTATCTTCGGCCGCCGGCCGGGCGCTGCGCCAATGGTCTTTTTTGATCCGGTTATCATGAAACCTGATCACCGCCCTCTCCTGCCCGCCGCCCATGGAACTCAAGCAATTGCGCGCCTTCGTCACGCTCGCGGAAGAGCTGCATTTCGGGCGCGCCGCGCAGCGCCTGTTCATCGTGCAGCCCGCGCTGAGCATGCAGATCAAGGCGCTCGAGGAAGAACTCGGCGCGCGCCTGTTCGAGCGCGACCGGCACAAGGTCGAACTGAGCGATACGGGGCGCGTGTTCCTGCCCGAGGCGCGCGCCACGCTGCAGCAGGCCGCCCGCGCGGAACAGATGGCGCGGCTGTCGAGCCGCGGCGAGATCGGCACGCTGCGGATCGCGTTCGTGTCGTCGGTACTGCCCGTGCTGCTGCCGGCCGTGCTGCGCACGATGCGCGAGCGCTATCCGCTGATCACGCTCGAACTGAAGGACCTGCCGACGCCCGACCAGATCGCCGCGCTACGCGACCGGCGGATCGATTTCGGGATGATCCGGCTGCCGGCCGCGTATGCGGGCATCGACACGCGCGTGGTGCTCGAAGAAGGTTTCGTCGTCGCGCTGCCGCTCGACCACCCGCTCGCCGCGCACGATGCGATCTCGCCGGCCGCGCTGCGCGGCCAGCCCGCGTTCGTGCTCGCGCGCCGCTACGCGCCGGGCTTTCACGACGACATGCTGCTCGCGCTGAGCCGCGCGGGCACGACGCTCGAGATCGCGCAGGAGTTCGGGGAGTTCACGACGATGCTCGCGCTCGTCGCGGCGGGGATGGGCATCGGGCTGATTCCGGCGGAGGCCGCCAGCGCGCTGCCGCCGAACGTGCTCGCGCGGCCGCTCGACCTGGCCGGCCACCGAACGGGTATCGGCCTCGCGTGGACCGACCTCGACAGCCCGCTGAAGCGCGCGTTCGTCGCCGCACTCGAGCAGGTGACGGCAGCATCGAGCAACAACGGCGGGCAATAACTGCAGGCAATTAAAAAGCCCGGCCGGAAAACCGGGCCGGGCTCGTTCGCTACGCCGGCCGCCTTGCGGCAGCCGCGCAACGTGCGGGATTACTTCGCGTTCGCGAATGCGACAGCCGTATCCAGCATGCGGTTCGAGAAACCCCACTCGTTGTCGTACCAGCTCGACACCTTCACGAGGCGGCCCGACACCTTGGTCAGCGTCGAGTCGAACGTCGACGAAGCCGGGTTGTGGTTGAAGTCGATCGACACCAGCGGTGCGGTGTTGTAGCCGAGGATGCCCTTCAGCGCGCCTTCCGATGCTTCCTTCATGATCGCGTTGACTTCCTCGACCGTCGTGTCGCGCTTCGCGATGAACGACAGGTCGACGATCGACACGTTGATCGTCGGGACGCGAATTGCGTAGCCGTCGAGCTTGCCGTTCAGTTCCGGCAGCACCAGGCCGACCGCCGAAGCAGCACCCGTCTTGGCCGGGATCTGGCTGTGCGTGGCCGAACGCGCGCGGCGCAGGTCTTCGTGATAGACGTCCGTCAGCACCTGGTCGTTGGTGTAAGCGTGGATCGTCGTCATCAGGCCCGTTTCGAGGCCGATCTTGTCGTGCAGCGGCTTGACGAGCGGCGCGAGGCAGTTCGTCGTGCACGATGCGTTCGAGATCACGGTGTGCTCGGCCTTCAGCACGTCGTGGTTCACGCCGTAGACGATCGTGGCGTCGACGTCCTTGCCGCCCGGCGCCGAAATGATCACCTTCTTCGCGCCGCCCTTCAGGTGCGCGCTCGCCTTTTCCTTGGTCGTGAAGAAGCCCGTGCACTCCATCACGATGTCGACACCGAGCTCGCCCCACGGCAGTTCGGCCGGGTTGCGGTTGGCCAGCACGCGGATCCGGTCGCCGTTGACGATGAGGTAATCGCCGTCGACCGACACTTCGCCCGGGAACTTGCCGTGCGCGGTGTCGTACTGGGTCAGGTGCGCGTTGGTCTTCGCATCGCCCAGATCGTTGATCGCGACGATCTCGATGTCATGCTTCTTGCCGTTCTCGTAGAACGCGCGCAGCGTGTTGCGGCCGATACGGCCGTAGCCGTTGATTGCGACGCGAATCGTCATGGTCTATCTCCTGATGGCTGAAAAAAATTCGTTTCGTGCAGCTTCACGGTGCGACGCGCGCGAGGGGGGGGCGCGCGTCGCGTATGTCTCTTTAGGCCAGCACGGCCTTGGCGGTCTCGACGACGTGCTCGACGGTGAAGCCGAAGTACTTGAACAGCACGCCGGCCGGCGCCGATTCACCGAACGTGTCGATCCCGACGACGCCGCCTTCGAGGCCGACGTACTTGTGCCAGAAGGCGGTCACGCCCGCTTCGATCGCGACGCGGCGCACGCCGTGCGGCAGCACGCGTTCACGGTATTCGGCGTCCTGGCGGTCGAACACGTTGGTCGACGGCATCGACACGACACGTGCCGCGATACCTTGCTGCGCGAGCGGCTCGATGGCCTTCATCGCGAGTTCGACTTCCGAGCCCGTCGCGATCAGGATGATCTTGCGCGCGACGATCTCTTCGTCCCAGTCCTTCAGCACGTAACCGCCCTTCTCGATGTTCGCGATCTGCGCATCGGTACGCGGGTTGAACGCGAGGTTCTGGCGGCTGAAGATCAGGCTCGACGGACGGTCGGCGGCGATCGCGTGGGTCCATGCGACGGCCGTCTCGACCGTGTCGGCCGGGCGCCACACGTCGTGGTTCGGGATCAGGCGCAGGCTCGACACGTGCTCGATCGACTGGTGCGTCGGGCCGTCTTCGCCGAGGCCGATCGAATCGTGCGTGAACACGAAGATCGACGGCACCTTCATCAGCGCAGCCACGCGCAGCGCGTTGCGGCTGTAGTCGGAGAACGTCAGGAACGTGCCGCCGAACGGCTTGTGGCCGCCATGCAGCGCGAGGCCGTTGATCGCGGCGCTCATGCCGAATTCGCGCACGCCGTAGTTGATGTGGTTGCCCAGCTGGACGCCCGGGCCTTCCGGATTCGCACGGACGGCCTTCGACGCCTTCCAGTTGGTCAGGTTCGAGCCGGTCAGGTCGGCCGAGCCGCCGAGCAGCTCGGGCAGCGCGGCAGCCAGGCCTTCGATCGCCTGCTGCGACGCCTTGCGGGTCGCCACCGTCTCGCCGCGCTCGTTCGCGCCGGCGATGATCGCCGCAGCCTTTTCGGCCCAGTCGGCCGGCAGCTGGTTGGCCATCCGGCGCTCGAATTCAGCGGCTTCTGCCGGGAACTTGGCGCGATAAGCAGCGAACGTCGCATCCCATTCGGTTTCCGCGCGCTTGCCGGCTTCCTTCGCGTCCCATGCCGCATAGACTTCCTGCGGAATCACGAACGGTGCCCACGTCCAGCCGAGCGCTTCGCGCGTCTTCGCGATTTCTTCCGCGCCGAGCGCCGCGCCGTGCACGTCGTGGCCGCCGGCCTTGGTCGCCGCGCCCTGGCCGATCACCGTCTTGCAGCAGATCAGCGTCGGCTTGTCCGACAGCTTCGCCTTTGCGATGGCTGCGTCGACCGCGTCGACGTCATGGCCGTTCACGTGCGGGATCACGTTCCAGCCGTAGGCTTCGAAACGCTTCGGGGTGTCGTCGTGGAACCAGTTCACGACGTCGCCGTCGATCGAGATGCCGTTGTCGTCGTACAGCGCGATCAGCTTGTTCAGCTTCAGCGTGCCGGCGAGCGAGCAGGCTTCGTGCGAGATGCCTTCCATCAGGCAGCCGTCGCCGAGGAACACGTACGTGTGGTGATCGACGATCTTCGCGCCGTCGCGGTTGAACTCGTCGGCCATCAGCGCTTCGCCGAGCGCCATGCCGACCGCGTTCGCGAGCCCCTGGCCGAGCGGGCCGGTGGTCGTCTCGACGCCCGGCGTGATGCCGTATTCCGGGTGGCCCGGCGTCTTCGAGTGCAGCTGGCGGAAGTTCTTCAGCTCTTCCATCGGCAGGTCGTAGCCGGTCAGGTGCAGCAGCGAGTACAGCAGCATCGAGCCATGGCCGTTCGACAGCACGAAGCGGTCGCGGTCCGCCCAGTGCGGGTTCGTCGGGTTGTGCTTCAGATGGCGCGACCAGAGCGCGACGCCGATTTCGGCCATGCCCATCGGCATGCCGGGGTGGCCGGAGTTCGCTTGCTGGACGGCGTCCATTGCGAGCGCACGGATCGCGTTGGCCATCAGGGTGGTGGAGGCGGGAGACGAAGTCGTCATGTCGAGTCCGGAGAACGAGTCGAGGAAACGGGGGCACGGCGGCATCCGGAAGCTCGAGCGTCGATCGTTCCCGGCGCGCGGTGCGGCGCCTGACGGACGCGAAGCGGACGGAGCCTACGGACGGGGCTGCAAAGCTCGTCATTTTAACAGATGGGCTGACATTTCCCTTGTCCATCCACAGTGTTCCGGCACGGTTTTCCGTCAAACCGCCCGCCTCCTATAATTCAGACGTCGGAACTGCCAGCCCTGAGCGGCCCGCCCGTGAGCACAACTCTTCTCTTTCACCCAACGCCCGACGCCGCGTACGGCTTCCCGAACGCGCGGCGGCTCGCGCGCGTCGCGTCCCCGCACCAGCAGATCGAAGTCTGGGAGACCCCGCAGCTCGGCCGCCTGTTTACGCTCGACGGCCGGCCGATGACGTCGGTTGGCGACGAGTACGTCTATCACGAGTGCATGACGCACCCGGCCGCGCTCGCGCATCCGGCGCCGCGCCGGGCGCTCGTGCTCGGCGGCGGCGACGGCGGCGCGGCGCGCCAGCTGCTCAAGCATGCATGCATCGAGCGGATCGTGATCGCGGAACTCGACGACGAGGTGGTCGGGATGGCACGCCGTTATCTCGACGACGTGCACCAGGGTGCGCTCGACGACCCGCGTGTCGAGGTCGTGATCGGCGACGCCGCACATTTCGTCGAGTCGACCGTCGAGCACTTCGATCTCGTCGTGTTCGACCTCACGCCGCCCGATTCGCCGGCGGCCGGCCTCTATACACGCGCGTTCTACGCGCGGCTCAAGCGGATCCTGACGCCGTGCGGCGCAATCTCGATGCACCTCGGCTCGCCGGTGTTCCACGCGGCGCGCATCGCCGCGCTGCTCGACGACCTGCGCGCGTGCTTCGCGGTCGTCGATCCGTTGTCCGCGCACGTGCCGCTCTACGGCTCGCAGTGGCTGATGGCGATCGCGAGCGACACGCTCGACGCCGCCGCACTGTTCGCACACGACATCGACGAACGGCTCGCGGCCCGCCGCGTCCAGGGCTTGCGCTACTACGACGCGCGGCTGCATGCGTCCCTCTTTGCCCTGCCGTGCGCGCTGCGCGATACACTGGGCGTTCGCCGCTGAACGTCCGCGCGGCCGCCTCGCTTCCGTTTTTCCATCGCGTCCCGGCAGGATTCGCGATGCATGGCACCGGGGCGAAACGCCCCGGACGCCGCGCCGCCCCCTGAACGAACGCCGAAGCATGGAATCAGAGCACGTGCCCAAGCGCCCCCACAGGAGATTTTCATGACCGATCCACGTCCGGCCAACGTGCCTTGGTTGACGCCCTACCTGGCCGTACGCAACGCGCGCGCGGCCATCGATTTCTTCAAGGCCGCATTCGGCTTCGAGCTGCGCGACGTACACGACGAGGACGGCGCGATCATGCACGTCGAGATGGCCTACCGCGGCCAGCTGATCGTGATGTTCGCGCCCGAAGGTGCCTTCGGCTCGACCGCGCTCACGCCGAAAAGCGCGAACGCCACCGCGCCTCAGTCGTTCTATTTGTATGTCGACGACGTCGACGCCACCTGGCAGCGCGCGCTCGACGCGGGCGCGAAGTCGCTGAGCGCGCCGCAGGATCAGTTCTGGGGTGACCGGTTCGCACAGATCGAGGATCTCGACGGCTACCGATGGGCGCTCGGGCGCCGCCTAGACGCATGACCCCAACCGTTACACGCATGAACGAAGCCACCACCACCGCGGCCGTGCCGCGCTTTTTCGTCGACGCGGCACTGCGCGCCGACGCCACGCTCGCGTTGCCGGCCGATGTCGCGCGCCACGCGCAAGTGCTGCGCCTGCAGCCCGGCGACGTGCTCGCGCTGTTCGACGGCACCGGCGGCCAGTACCGCGCGCGGCTCGTCGAGATCGACAAGCGCAGCGCGCTCGCGCAGATCGACACGTTCGAACCGGCCGAAGCCGAGCCGCCCTATCGCGTGACGCTCGCGCAAGGCATCGCCGGCGGCGACAAGATGGACTGGGTGATCGAGAAGGCCGTCGAGCTCGGCGTGGCGGCGGTCGTACCGCTGTCGACCGCGCGCGGCGTCGTGAAGCTGTCCGGCGAGCGCGCGGACAAGCGCGTCGCGCACTGGCGCGGCGTCGTGCGCGCGTCGTGCGAACAATGCGGACGCAACCGCGTGCCCGACGTCGCACCGGTCGCCGGCTTCAACGCCTGGCTCGATACGCTGCCGGCCGCACCGGCCGACGGCGAGCTGCGGCTGCTGCTGTCGCCGCGCGCGAGCATCCCGTTCACGTCACTGCCCGACGCACCGCCTGCGGCAACCGTCACGCTGCTGATCGGACCGGAAGGCGGGCTGTCGCCCGACGAGGAAAACGCGGCTCGCGCTCGCGGATTCACCGCACTGTCGCTCGGGCCCCGCGTGCTGCGCACCGAGACGGCCGGCGCGGCCGTGCTCGCCGCGCTCGCGGCGCGCTGGGGCGGATGGTGACGCGCGACCGGGCACGCGTCGACGCATGACGCCGGCGCGCGTCAGCGGGCCGCGTTCAACGGCTCGATGTCGATGACCGGAGCGCTCTGGAGCGCCGACACCAGCGCGTCGAGGTTGCCTGCATCGGGCTCGAGCGCCGGCCCGGTGATCCGCAGCTTGCGCGCCGGCGGCGCTGCTTGGATCGCCTTGATCAGCGGGCCGCGATAGCGCAGGTTCATCATCATCTGCACGGCCTGCACGATGCTGATCGGCCGGCCGTCATGCCGAAACGTCGCGGCATCCACCGTGTCGTTCCAGCCCTGGATGAAGCCGCCGGCGTCGATCCGCATATTCAGGTCGATCCATCGCTGCTTCTTCGCGTCCGCGCTGTCGTCCGACGCCCGCAGCGCCCCGGATGCGCGGCTCACATCGGCATCGTGCTTCGCGCGCCATGCCATGTAGCCGAGCGCGAACACCATGTTGTCCGGCAGGATGTCGTCCTCCTCCACGACGTCGAACAGGCGCCGCGGCGCCTGGTTCGCGACGAATGCCGGCGTCAGGATCCACACGCTCCCGTTGCGCAACGCACCGGTCGTCCTGCCGAGCGCGGGCTCGCCGCTGTCGACCGCAATGCGCGTCAGCTGGCCGGCGCCGACCAGCTCGTCCAGTTGCGCCGCCAGCGCCGGCGACGTGTGAATCGCGCCAGCCACCGCCGCGTACTGGTCGGGTGTCGAATGCGTGCGCAGGTCGGCGAGCAACCGTTCGACGGCCGCATGCGCCGTCGTCGAAGCCGGCACGAGGGCGGGCCCGGTGGCGACGGTATCCGCAACGGCCGTGCCGCACATCGATATCACGGCGACGCCTACCAGCAGCCCTCGCATGCAGATCTTCATCGTTCGCTCCCTGTTCGCAGGCACGGCTCGCCGGCGAGGTGCGCCGGCCGCCAGGATGCCGCCGCTTACTGGCTGGCCTGACCGTCCGGCGTACTGATCGGACCGAGCAACGCGTCGACCAGCGGGGGCAGCACATCGCCCGGGGAACCCGTGAGCCAGCCCCGTTCGTCCTTGCCGTAGAGGTCAATCTGCCCCGTCACCGTGCGCCCCATCGGCGCCTCGTCATAGACTTTCGCGATGCCCGAGAAATACGCCGTAATGAAAGCCGTCAGCGCTTTGTTGGTCTTCAGGCGCGGATTGCCGAGCTTCTCTTTCAGCGCCTTCACGCCGGGCTCGATGTCCACGACTCGGCACGAAAAATCGACCGTCGCGATCGACTGATCCTCCACGTATTCGTTGGGCTTCTGCGTCGAACGGGTGGCCTTGCATTCGGAACGGGCCAGCCCGTGCTGATACGACGTGATCGCCGCGCCGATCGGCCCGCGCAACGCGTCGCGAGACTTGGGCGGCATTCTCGACAGCAAGCCGGTGACCAGGCGCTCGTGCGTCTCGTCGCCGAGCTTCGACAAGGCCGCCACGTCGAGCGCGTCCTTGCCGTCGAAGCGCGTGCGCACGGCATCGTTGAACTGCACCGCCTTCGCGACGTCGCCATTGACGAAGGCGCCCAGATACAGGTCGGTGGTCTGCTCGGGCGACAGCACCGCCGCGTGCGCGGCACCAGCCGCCATGAACATGGACAGCACGGCCGCGCGGGTGGCGCGCAACCACGGAAAACGCGCGCCGCTGCGCGCGTGAAGGAAAACGTTCATCGGTCGGGTCATCAACGGTTCGAATCGATCGAGATGGCGTGACGGCCTCATTGCTGGCTGGCGGCAACCGCCGCGACAACCGGGCCGAACAACGCGTCGACGACCGGCTTCAGCAGGCTTTCCGGGCTGTCGGTCGTCCAGCCCTTGCTGTCCGAGCCGACCATCTCCACCTGCCCCGTGATGCGCCGGCTGACCGGTGCGTCGTTGAACGCACGCGCCACGCCCGTGAACATCGTTTTGGCCGCCGCGAAGCGCTGCTGGTCGGTCTTCGCGTCCTTGCCGGCCTTCATGGCCTCGTCGCCCGGCGGCGTCACGTCGGCCACCTTGCACTCGAAATCGACCGTGGCGAGTTCCTGCCCCTTCCCGCCTGCCCGCGGCGCGCGTTTCACGCCGGTGGCCTTGCATTGCGAGCGCTGCAGCGCGCCCGTGTACGCGACCAGCATCGAGTCGAGCGACGGCGCGAGCGCCTTGCGCCCGGAATCCGGCATCGACGCCAGCATCTGCCCGAGCATCTGTTCACGCATCTCGCCGTACATATTGGCCGGCAGCACCATGTTCTCGGCATCCTTCGGCTCGGCGGTCGCACGCACCGCGGCGTTGAACTGCTCGACCTTGGCCGCGTCGTTGTTGACGATGGCGCCCAGATAAACGTCGACGGTCTGTTCGGGGGTGAGCGACGCGGCGTGCGTCGCCAGCGGGATACCGAGCGACAGTGCGCACGCGGCCAACGCGTGCACGAGCGGACGGCGCGCGCGGGTGTGCGCCGCGAATCGGGTAGCGGTCATGGGAAAACGGCCCTCTCTCGAATGATTGATGTTGTGCGCCCGGCGCGACGGCTGCGGCCGGGCTGACCGATTGTCGCGGAAATAAGTGGGCGATGAAAGGCTTTCGTCGGGTCAGACGCTGCGAGCACGAAACGTGCGGACGCAAAAAAGCCCGCTCGAAGCGGGCTTTTGTCGGGTGTTCGCCGGATTGGCCGCCGGCCGACGTGCGCTTACGCGAACGAGTAGAACACGCGGAAAGCGACCTTGCGCTCGGCCCAGAATTCGGCCGCCTCGCGGAACACGTCGAGCAGCGTCTCGCGCCCTTCCTTGTCGAACTTCTGCGCGATCGGCAGCCCGTCGAGGACGATCACGAAACCGGGCTGCGCGCCGGCCTTCGCGACGAGGTCGGTCAGGGAGTCGTACAGCGCGTCGTAGTTCTTCCCGAAATGCTTCGGGAACAGGAACGACGTCGCGATCGTTTCCATCACTTCCTGCTTCGACTGCGCGGCACCGCAAAACGCATACAGGAAATGCTGGCCGAGCCGGCCGGCTTCGTCGGCAAGATCCTGCACGCGGAACGCGCGGATCGATTGCACGAGATTGGGTCGCACGGTCGTGAAAAGGCTCATAGGCTCCTCGTTCGATGAAAGCCCGGGCTCGGCTTCCTGTTGCTCCGGCGTGCCGCCAGCCTGCGCCGCCGCGTGCAGTTGGATCACGCGCTGAAACAGATTGCCGTCGCCGGACGCGAACAGTTCCGCCGCCGCCGTTTCGTGCGCGTAGATGGAGTCGCTCATGCCATTCGTCCCGAAGTCATTCAACAATACGTTTAAAACTGCTGTAGTGGTCGCCCGTGTAATAACAGTTGTCGATCCGGCGCAATGGCCCGCCACAGACGATCCGGCGCGCACCGCGATTGCGGGCACGCGGCGTCGGTACCGTGTACTCATGGTAGTAGCCGCGCTTCGCTTTTGGCAGGATCCGCTCGCGGTTGCCAAACACGACGCCGTCTTTCTCGTACGGATAGGGGCCGCCGGCGCCAATCAGGCCCAGCGTGGTCACGGCCTCGCGCGGAAGACGGGCGGTCGGAATCGTATCGAGCCCGCTCGCCGCCACGTCGGCCGGAACGGCCTCCCGTGCGTAAGCGGCGGAAACCAGACTGCCCGTCGGCGTGCCGACGATACCCATCGCGAACATCGCGAAGACGGACGCGAGCGCGCCGTTGCGGAGCCACTTGCGTGCCATGAACCAGGGTTCCCGCTGTTAAATCAAGTAGTTGACGACCAACAAAGGCGTTAGCGTAGCGTTATTGGCCGCGCGAATCAATGTCCGTTTGGGAATCGAAAGGCCAGTGATACCCGGAATTGCGCATTTTTTACCGAAATCACACTACATTTATCTTACATAGGATAAAATGCGAGCGGCATCTCTGGCGCGGCAAGACTCTGCCTCCTTGCCACGCTGCTACGCTGAGTGGAGAGAGATGCTGATGTTGCTTGAGGGAAGCGCGTTTGCGCCCTGCCCGCGGCGTGCCCATTGCGGGCACGCCTCTTTTTTTGCTTTTGTTTACAATTTTGCCTGACGCGCCATGCCGGTTCGACCGGCCTGGCGCGTTCGTTTTGGCTCAGCGCGTGGCGTTCACGTCGGCGACCAGCAGCGCCGCCATGTTGACGATGCGGCGAACGGTCGCCGATTCGGTCAGCACGTGCACCGGCTGCGCAGCACCCAGCAGGATCGGCCCGATCGCGATATTGTTGCCCGCGGCCGTCTTCAGCAGGTTGTACGCGATGTTCGCGGCATCGATGTTCGGCAGGATCAGCAGGTTCGCTTCGCCTTCCAGCGTCGATTCCGGCAGGATTTCCTTGCGCAGCGCCGCGTCGAGCGCGACATCGCCGTGCATCTCGCCGTCCACCTTCAGCTCCGGTGCACGTTCCTGCAGGATCGCGAGCGTATCGCGCATCTTCTTCGCCGAAGGGGCGTTGCTCGTGCCGAAATTCGAGTGCGACAGCAGCGCGACCTTCGGCTCGATGCCGAAGCGGCGCACTTCTTCCGCCGCCATGATCGTGATCTCGGCCAGCTCTTCCGGGGTCGGATCGACGTTCACGTGCGTGTCGACGAGGAAAATCTGGCGGCCCGGCAGCACGAGGCCGTTCATCGCCGCGTACACACTGCAGCCCGGGCGCTTGCCGATTACCTGGTCGATGAAGTGCAGGTGGCGGTGCGTGGTGCTGATCGTGCCGCAGATCATCCCGTCCGCTTCGCCCTTCTTCACCAGCATCGAGCCGATCAGCGTCGTGCGGCGGCGCATCTCGACCCGCGCGAGCTGCTCGCTGATGCCCTTGCGCGCCATCATCTTGTAGTACGTCTGCCAGAAGTCGCGGTAGCGCTCGTCGTGCTCGGTGTTGACGACCGTGAAGTCGGTGCCCGGCGTCAGGCGCAGGCCGTAGCGCTGGATACGGTGCTCGATCACCGACGGGCGGCCGATCAGGACCGGCTTCGCGAGCTTTTCGTCGACGATGATCTGAACGGCACGCAACACGCGCTCTTCTTCGCCTTCCGCGAACACAACGCGCTTCTTCTCTTCCGGCGCGGCGCGCGCGATCTGGAAGATCGGCTTCATCGTCGTGCCGCTGTGGTACACGAACTGCTGCAGGTGGACGCGGTACGCCTCCATGTCCTCGATCGGGCGCGTCGCGACGCCGCCGTCCATCGCGGCCTGCGCGACGGCCGGTGCGATCTTCACGATCAGGCGCGGATCGAACGGCTTCGGAATCAGGTATTCGGGCCCGAACGACAGGTCCTGGATGCCGTACGCGGTCGCGACGATGTCGCTCTGCTCGTGCTGCGCGAGCTCGGCGATCGCGTTGACGGCCGCGATTTCCATTTCACGCGTGATCGTCGTCGCGCCGACGTCGAGCGCGCCGCGGAAGATGAACGGGAAGCACAGGACGTTGTTGACCTGGTTCGGGTAGTCGGTGCGGCCCGTGGCCAGCACCGCGTCCGGGCGCACTTCGAGCGCGAGTTCCGGCAGGATTTCCGGCGTCGGGTTCGCGAGCGCGAGGATCAGCGGGCGCTCGGCCATGCCCTTCACCATCTCCTGCTTCAGCACGCCGGCAGCCGACAGGCCGAGGAAGATGTCCGCGCCGTCGATCACTTCGGCCAGCGTCCGCGCGTCCGTTTCGCGGGCGAAACGCTCCTTGTCCGGATCCATCAGCTCGGTGCGGCCCTTGTAGACCACGCCCGCCAGGTCGGTCACGATGATGTTCTCGATCGGCAGGCCGATGTCGACCAGCAGGTCGAGACACGCGAGCGCGGCCGCCCCCGCGCCGGACGCGACAAGCTTGACCTTCTTGATGTCCTTGTTGACGACCTTCAGCCCGTTCGTGACGGCCGCGGCCACGACGATCGCGGTGCCGTGCTGGTCGTCGTGGAACACCGGGATCTTCATCCGCTTGCGCGCTTCGCGCTCGACGATGAAGCAGTCCGGCGCCTTGATGTCTTCCAGGTTGATCCCGCCGAAGGTCGGCTCCAGCGCGGCGATCACGTCGACGAGCTTGTGCGGATCCGACTCGTTCAGCTCGATGTCGAACACGTCGATGCCCGCGAACTTCTTGAAGAGCACGGCCTTGCCTTCCATCACCGGCTTCGACGCGAGCGGGCCGATGTTGCCCAGACCGAGCACCGCCGTACCGTTCGTGACGACGCCGACCAGGTTGCTGCGCGCGGTGAAGCGCGCCGCGTTCAGCGGATTCTCGACGATCTCCTCGCACGCGTACGCCACACCCGGCGAGTATGCGAGCGCGAGGTCGCGCTGGTTGATCATCTGCTTGGTCGGGGCGATCGCGATTTTCCCGGGGGTCGGGAATTCGTGATAGTCGAGCGCGGCTTCGCGGAGCTTGGCTTTGGAGGAGGCTTGGGTAGACATGTGTCTCTTGGCGGGCGGATTAGAATAACTCTTCGACGGCATTGTAGCGCCAATCATCGGCCGCCAGACCGGCGATTCGGGTGCAACAGCCGCGACAAAATTGTACTGAACGGTGCAGGAACGCCGCCGTTCGCCTCGTACAATGCCGTTCCTTCCAACGTTTCGGATCCATCCGCCGTGCCAGCCGCCCTCTCCGAGTTTTCGCTGATCGAACGCTTCTTCACGCGCCGCGCCGCGCAGGGCGCCCGTACGTCGACACTCGGCATCGGCGACGATTGCGCGTTGATCACGCCCCGATCCGGGAAATTGCTGGCCATTTCGACCGACATGCTGGTGGAAGGCCGCCACTTCTTCCCCGACGTCGCGCCCGACGCGCTCGGCCACAAGACGCTCGCGGTCAACCTGTCCGACCTCGCGGCGATGGGTGCCGAGCCGCGCGCGTTCACGCTCGCGTGCGCGCTGCCGCGGGCCGACGCCGCGTGGCTGGAAGCGTTCAGCAACGGGCTGTTCGCGCTCGCCGAGCGCTACGGCTGCGAGCTGATCGGTGGCGACACGACGAGCGGCCCGCTGAACCTGTGCGTGACCGTCTTCGGCGAAGTCTCACCCGACGCGGCACTGCGCCGCGATGCCGCGCGCGACGGCGACGACGTCTGGGTGTCCGGCACGCTCGGCGATGCACGCGCCGGCCTCGGTGTCGCGCGTGGCGAATGGGCGGCCGGCGCAGACGAAGCAGCCGCGTTCCGGCGTGCGCTCGAGCGCCCCGAACCGCGCATCGCGCTCGGCCTCGGGCTCGCGGGCGTCGCGCACGCGGCGCTCGATATCTCGGACGGCCTCGCCGGCGACCTGCAGCACATCCTGGCCCGCTCGAACGTGCGTGCCGAAATCGATGCCGACGCGGTGCCGCGCTCGGCCGCGCTCGCGACGCTGCCACCCGACGTGCAGCGCCGCTGCACGCTGGCCGGCGGCGACGACTACGAACTGTGCTTCACCGCGCCGGCGGCGGCCCGCGCGGCGGTCGAAGCAGCCGGCGTAACGGCCGGCGTGGCGGTCACGCGAATCGGTACAATACGCGCGTTGTCCGCGCCGTCGGAGCAGCCCGCGATCGCGTGGCGCGACGCCGCCGGCGCGCCTCTCGCTCTCACGTTGCACGGCTTCGATCACTTCCATGCAGACTGACCCGACGCCCGCGCACGCCGCGGCCGAGCCCGGCGCCGCATCCGGCGGCAACGCGCCGCCGCGCGCGACCGCGCGCTTCATGCTGTCGCACCCGGCGCACATCGTGTCGCTCGGCTTCGGCAGCGGGCTCGCGCCGATCATGCCCGGCACGTTCGGCTCGCTGTTCGGCTGGCTCTCGTTCGTCGTGCTCAACCGCTACCTGACGGTGCCCGAATGGTGGGCGCTGATTGCGGTCGGCTTCGTGGCGGGCACGTGGATCACCGGTTTCACCGCGAGGAAGATGGGCTCGGCCGATCCGGGCGCCGTCGTCTGGGACGAGATCGTCGCGATCTGGCTCGTGATGCTGTTCGTCACGCCCGCGACCTTCGTCGGCCAGCTGTGGACGTTCGTCGCGTTCCGCTTCTTCGACATGCTCAAGCCGCCGCCGATCCGCTATTTCGACCGCCGCCTGAAAGGCGGGCTCGGCATCATGGTCGACGACCTGGTCGCTGCGTTCATGACGCTGCTCGTGATCGCCCTTTGGCGCTCCGTCGTCGGCTGACCGATTTCCCGACTCCCGTTTCCCGACGCGTATGCCTACCGATTCCGTCGTCCATCAGCTTGCGATTCGCGCAGGCAACAAGTTGCGTGACGAGCACCTGGCGCTCGCCACCGCCGAATCCTGCACCGGCGGCATGATCGCCGCCGCGATCACCGACATTTCCGGCAGCAGCCAGTGGTTCGAGCGCGGCTTCGTCACGTACTCGAACCAGGCCAAGATCGAGATGATCGGCGTGCCGCCCGACCTGATCGACAAGCATGGCGCCGTCAGCGAGCCCGTCGCGCGCGCGATGGCCGAAGGCGCGCTGCGCAACAGCCGCGCGCAGGTCGCGCTGTCCGTCACCGGCATCGCGGGCCCCGCAGGCGGCAGCGAGAAGAAGCCGGTCGGCACCGTGTCGTTCGGCTGGAGCAACCGGCTGCATACCGACGTCGAGACGCTCGTGTTCAAGGGCGACCGCGAACAGATC
Source organism: Burkholderia lata (assembly GCF_000012945.1). Taxonomy (NCBI): domain Bacteria; kingdom Pseudomonadati; phylum Pseudomonadota; class Betaproteobacteria; order Burkholderiales; family Burkholderiaceae; genus Burkholderia; species Burkholderia lata. The sequence goes on along the minus strand of NC_007510.1, from coordinate 599,214 downwards.
CGCACGCAGGCGGCCGCGCATGCGCTGCGCGGGCTGCTGAAGCTGCTCGACGAGCGCGAGGGCTGATCGAGCCGGGGGGCGCCACGCCGCGCGCCCCCGCTTGCCCGCTCACTGGATCGCGTCGGGCTTCACGACGATCCAGTTCTTGTCCGCCGTCACCGGCAGGCCGAGCGACTTCTGCTGCGCGGCCGATTCATCCGACCATGCGCGGATCTGCGCCATCTGCTTGTCCTTCTTGTTCACCCACACGCGCACGCCGCCGCGCGCGACGTCGGTCGCGTTCAGCAGCATGTAGCCGTCGGACGTCGGCGTGTCGCCCGCGACGAGCACCGGCTTCTTCCACTGGTCGATCCAGCCGACGATCGAGCCGAGCTTGCCTTCGTACCAGGTCATCGGGTTCATCAGGAACGGCGTGATCACCAGGCTGCGGTTCGCGGCCTCGTCGTACTTGCCGGCCTTGATCTGCAGCCGCGAGGTGGTCAGCGCGCCCGTCGCGGGGTTGCGCAGCAGCGTCGTCACGCCGATCACGTTCTGCGGCTTCACGTTGTAGCCGTACTTCGGGTCGGACAGCACGAGCCGCGCGAGCTCCTCGTGCGCGGCCGTCATCACGTAGACCTCGATCCCGTTCTCGCGCAGCGCGTTGTACAGCTCCTGCATCCCGCGGAAGAAGTGCGGCGGGTTCACCGTGCCGTCGACCACCTTGTCGCCCTGCCAGTAGCGGATCGGGATCGGCTTGCCGTCGGCGAGCATCGCGTCGACGTGACGCTTCAGGTCGGCCAGCGACTGGCCGGCGAACGCCTGCGCGATCCACGGGTAGCAGACCAGGTCGTCGATCTCGCACAGCCGGTAGTAATAGCTCGTCAGCGATTCCTTGTAGTCGGCGGAATCCTTGAACGGGATCAGCTTCAACGACGGGTCGAGCGTGTCGCGCGTCAGCACGCCGTGGTTCTCGAGGTACGGCAGCAGCGACTCCTCGAGGTCGTTGCGGTAGGTCGTGTTGTCGGCGTCGAACACCGCGTAATCGCCGCGGTGCGCATGCGCGGCGATCATCGCGTTCAGCGCCTTCGCACTGTCGGCCGGCCAGTGCGAGAGATCCGCCGCATGGGCGAACGTCATGCACAGCGATGCGGCAAAGGCGCTCAGAAGACGGCGGGACAGCTTGGGCATGGCGTCACTCCCTTTCTTGACATTTTCGTTACGGATCGATGACGAGCGGGAGCATCGCGCGACTAAATTGCGGGCATGCGGTGCGGAAGCGACGGGAAGTTGTCCGCGTGCGCCAGTGCGGGCCGGGCGGGCGGAGGAGCGGGAAAACGGGGGGAAGCGGCGGGCTCGCGCGCGGGAGCCCGCCGGAACCGGCTGCCCAGGCGGGCAACCGGTGCGACCGATCAACGATGCGCGTTGATCGTGTCGCGGGTCTTTTGCGCGGCGAGCGCCGCGGCTTCGGCGAAATCCTCGCCCTTGCTCGCGTACAGGATCGCGCGCGACGAGTTGATCATCATGCCGGTGCCGTCAGCCGTGCGGCCCGCGTTGACGGTCGCCTGCACGTCGCCACCCTGCGCGCCGATGCCGGGAATCAGGAGCGGCATGTCGCCGACGATCCCGCGCACGATCTCGATTTCCTTCGGGAACGTCGCGCCGACCACCAGGCCGAGCTGGCCGTTCTTCGCGTTCCACTTGTTCGCCGCGAGGTCGGCGACGACCTGGTACAGCGGCCGGCCGTTCGTGTCGAGGAACTGCAGGTCGGAACCGCCCGGGTTCGACGTGCGGCACAGCACGATCACGCCCTTGCCTTCGTGCTCGAAGTACGGCTCGACCGAGTCGTAGCCCATGTACGGGTTCACCGTGACGGCGTCCGCGCGATAGCGCTCGAACGCTTCGCGCGCGTACTGCTCGGCCGTGCTGCCGATGTCGCCGCGCTTCGCGTCGAGGATCACGGGCAGGCCCGGATGCTGGAGGTGGATGTGGGCGATCAGCCGTTCGAGCTGGTCTTCCGCGCGATGCGCGGCGAAGTAGGCGATCTGCGGCTTGAACGCGCTCGCGTATTGCGCGGTCGCGTCGACGATCTGCCGGCAGAATTCGAAGATCGCGTCGGGCTGGCCGTCGAACTGCACGGGGAAACGCGACGGCTCGGGATCGAGGCCGACGCACAGCAGCGAATTGGTGCGCTGCCACGCGGCGCGCAGCGATTCGATGAAAGTAAGCGGGGAAGACATGGCGGGTACTCGCGGCAAACCGTTGGTAGACCGCGTATTTTACCCGCGTCGCCGGCGCGCCTCGCGTGTCGCCGCATTGCTGCGCGCATCGGCACGCTCGACGGTGAACGCGAAACGCCGCGTGAGCCGCTCGCCGGGCGCGAGCAGCGTCATCCCGTGCGCGGTCGCGCCGCCCGGCAGGTTCACCGCATTGATCGGATGATCGACCGGCTCGAAGCAGAAGAAATCCTCGCCGGGCGGCGTATAGAGCACGTACGCGTCGGCGTCGGCCGCCACCGTCAGCGACAGCCCGCGGCGCGGCCAGCTCACCGTCGCGTGGCCGCCCCAGCCGGTGAACGCATGATTGACGAGCGCGGCGGGCAGCGGATACGCGACGCCGAACTGCCAGGCTGGCGGCACGCTCACGTGCCGCACCGGCAGGAAATCGGCGCCCGACAGCCACAGGCCGCCGGCAGCCGCGGCCAGCTCGGTCGCGGCGTCGCGCACGAGGAACGGATGCACGCCGAGCCCGAACGGCAGCCGCGCGCGCCCCGCGTTCTCGATCGTCAGCGCGATCGACAGCGTCGCGTCGTCGAGCTCGAACGACTGGATCGCGCGGAATGCATACGGCGCGCCGGCGGTGCGATCGAGCGACAGTTGCAGCGACGTGCCGGTCGCATCGTCCACCTGCCACGGCGCGAGCCAACCGTCGCCGTGGATCGGCAGCGGTTCGTCGCGGCGGTTGCGCGGCACCGCGACGCGACGCCCGTCGCATTCGAACCGCCCGTCGCCGATCCGGTTCGAGTACGGCAACAGCGGATAGCACGCGAGCTCGTTCGGGTCCGTCGCCGTCTCCGGGTGCTCGCAGCGGCGGAACACCGGCATCAGCGCGCCGTTGTCGCCACGCCAGTCGAAGCGCGCGATGCCGCCGCCGAGATGCGGCAACACGTCGAGCCGCAGCGATGCATTCGACAGCGTGACGGCCGCCGCATGCGCGGCGCCGACGCCCTGCGCAAAGGCTGCTGTCTGCGGGCCGGGGCTGACCGGCTGCGCGGCGGCGGCCAGGCGCGCGCGGCGCGACTGGCTGGTGGACGACGATGCGCGCGAGGACGTGGCGGTCATGGTGAACTCCTTTCCTTCGTCGAAGAAACGATGCGGGTCGTGCGAACGGTCAGGCCCAGCCGCCGTCGACGATCACGTCCTGCGCGGTGATCATCCGGCTGTCGTCGGCCGCGAGGAACAGCGCCATCCGCGCGAGATCGGCGGGCAGCAGCTCGGCATCGAGGCACTGGCCGGCCTTGATCGACGCGCGGCCCGCGTCGTCGAGCCACAGCCGGCGCTGCTTGTCGGTCATCACCCAGCCGGGCACCAGCGAATTCACGCGGATACCGAACGGGCCGAGGTCGCGCGCGAGACCGCGCGTCAGCCCCTGCACGGCGGCCTTCGCCATCACGTAGACGGGATAGCCGCCGTTCTTCAGCATCCAGCTGATCGAGCCGAGATTGATGATCGCGCCGCCGCCCTGCTGCTTCATGTCGTCGATCACCGCCTGCGCGGCGAAGAACTGGTGGCGCAGGTTCACCGCGATGCCCGCGTCGAACGATTCGGGCGTCACGTCGCCGATCGCGTGGCGCGTGTCGTTCGCCGCGTTGTTCACGAGCACCGCGATCGCGCCGATGCGCGCGCGGATCGCGTCGATCGCATGGCGCAGCGCATCGATGTCGGTCAGGTCGCACTGGAGGAACAGCGGCGCATGACGGACGTGCGCGAGGCTGTCCGCCAGCGCGGTACCGGCCGCCGCGTCGAGGTCGACGAACGCGACGCGTGCGCCCTGTTCGGCGAAGTGTTCGACGAACGCCGCGCCGATGCCGGTCGCGCCGCCCGTGATCAGCACCGCGCGATCCTGGAGGCTCGGATACCGTGCATAGCGCGCATGGCTCGCGGCGTGCGGGTCGTGCGCGGAAGTGTCGATGGTCATGCGGTTCGTCTCCGTAAGAGCGGATCGGGTCAGTCGCGGACGCCGCGGTTCTTCAACTGGTCGAGCAGCACGGCCGCGAGCAGGATCGCGCCGCGCACGAGGTACTGGTAGAACGCGTCGATGTTCAGCAGGTTCATCACGTTCTCGACGGTGCCCATGATCAGCACGCCGATCACGACGCCCGAGATCGTCGCGCGGCCGCCCATCAGCGACACGCCGCCGAGCACGCACGCCGAGATCACGTTCAGCTCGAAGCCCTGCGCGGCGTTCGGCTGGCCCGACGTGATGCGCGACGCGAGGATCACGCCCGCGAGCGCCGTCACCGCGCCCTGGATCAGGAAGATGTACACGCGCGTGCGTTCGACGTTGATCCCCGCGAGCCGCGACGCTTCCGGGTTACCGCCGATCGCGAGCGTGTTGCGGCCGTATACCGTCTGGTTCAGCAGCACGCCGAACGCGATGAAGCACAGCAGCGTGACCCAGATCGGCAGCGACACGCCGAACAGCGACAGCCCGCCGAGCGCGATGAACGTATCCGACGACACGCCGACCGCCTGCCCCTTCGACACGATGAAGCCGAGCCCGCGCACGATCTCCATCGTCGCGAGCGTGGTGATCAGCGCGTTGATGCGCAGGTATGCGATCACCGCGCCGTTCACGAAGCCGATCGCGGCGCCGGCCGCGACCGCCGCGATGATCGCGACGAACGTGTTGTCGGTCGCGTTCAGCACCATCGCGCACAGCACGCCGGAGAACGCGACGGTCGAGCCGATCGACAGGTCGAAGTCGCGCGACGCGAGACAGAACATCATCGTGCACGCGACCATCCCGATCTGCGAGATCGACAGCGCGAGGCCGAGCATGTTGTCGATCGAGAAGAAGTGATCGACGGTGAGCGACATCGTGATGAACATCACCGCGAAGATCGCGATCAGGCTGTATTCGGTCAGATGCTGCCACCACTTCTGGCGATCGCTCTGCTGCGGCACCAGCGCGTCGGCCGACGGCTTCACGGCGGCGCTGCCAAGGTTTTCGTTGACTTGCATGATTGTGTCTCCTGCTCCTGCATCGCACGGCCCGCGCCGCGCGTGTCCGATTCGATTGTCGTGTTCCGTGTCAGGCCGCCTCGACGGCGCTCGTCTGCGGCAGCGCCAGGCTCAGCACCGCGTGCTCGTTCGCCTGTTCGCGCGGCAGTTCGCCCGCGATCCGGCCTTCGCGCATCACGACGATGCGGTCGGACACGCCGAGCACTTCCGGCAGCTCCGACGACACCATCACGATCGCGCAGCCGCGTTCCGCGAGCCGGTAGATCACGTCGTAGATCTCGTGCTTCGCGCCGACGTCGATCCCGCGCGTCGGTTCGTCGAGGATCACGACCTTCAGGTCGGGCTCCGCGAGCCAGCGCGACAGGATCGCCTTCTGCTGGTTGCCGCCCGACAGGAAGCGGATCTTCTGCCGCCGGTTCGGCGTCTTGATCTTGAGCCGCTGGATGAAACGGTCGGCCGTTTCGCTTTCGGCCTTGCGGTTGATGAAGAGCCCCGCGCGCAGCGAATGGCGGCGGCAGCTGATGTTGATGTTCTCCGCGACCGACGCGATCGCGATGATCCCCTCTTCCTTGCGGTCCTCGGGGCACAGCACGATGCCGTGGCGGATCGCGTCGCCGGTGCGCTTCACGTCGATGCGCGCGCCGTCAAGCGTCAGCACGCCCGCGCGCCGGTGATCCGCGCCGTACACGAGCCGCATCAGTTCGCTGCGGCCCGCGCCGACGAGCCCGAAAAAGCCGACAATCTCGCCCGCGCGCACCGAGAAGCTCGCGGGTTCGCGCAATGCCGGGCCGTCGATGCCTTCGGCGGCGAAGCGCACATCGCCGAGCGCACGCGGCGCGTAATGGTAGATGTCCGAAATCTCGCGCCCGACCATCTCGGCGACGAGCCGTTCGCGCGGCACGTCGGCGAGCGACTCGTGCGACGCGATCTTGCGCCCGTCGCGGAAGATCGTGCACGCATTGCAGAGCCGGTAGATCTCGTCCATCCGGTGCGAGATGTAGATCAGCGCGCGGCCCTGCGCACGCAGGTCGTCGACGAGCTTGAACAGCACTTCCGTCTCGCGATGCGACAGCGAGCTGGTCGGTTCGTCGAGCGCGATCACGCGCGCATTGCGCATCAGCGCCTTGCAGATCTCGACCATCTGCCGCTGCGCGATCGACAGCCGCCCGAGCTTCGCATCGGGATCGAGATCGACGCCCATCGCGGCGAGCCGCTCGCGCACGTAACGCTTCGCCTCGCGCTTGCGCACCCAGCCGAACGCATTCGGCAGGCGGCCGAGCAGCAGGTTTTCCGCGACCGTCAGGTCCGGCACGTACTGCAGCTCCTGGTGAATCACCGCGATGCCGGCCGCGATCGACGCGGCCGCACTCGCGAACTGCACGGGCTGGCCATCGACCAGCACGCTGCCCGCATCGGGCTGGTATTCGCCGCCGAGAATCTTCAGCAGCGTCGACTTGCCCGCGCCGTTCTCGCCCATCAGGCCATGCACCTCGCCCGCGTGCACGTCGAACGAGATGCCGTCGAGTGCGCGCACGCCAGGAAAGACCTTGCCGATATTGTCAAAACGCAGTGCCGCTGACACGTCGTCTCCCCACTTCCGGATCGATCGACCGCCGGCCGCCGCATCGCCGCGGCAGCCGGCGGGCCGCTTACTTCGACGCGAGCCCCATCTCGTCGCGCACCTTCGACACGTTGTCGCGCGTCGCGAGCATGCCGGTCGTCAGCGTCAGCGCCGGCGGTGCCTTGCCCTGCGTGATCCACGTGTACATCAGGTCCGAGGTTTCCTCGCCGTGACGCTTCGGGCTGATGATCACGGTGCCGTAGAAGCCCGTCGGCTGCGGTTTCTTGAACTCGTTCAGCGCCGAATCGGAACCGCCGATGCCGATGCCGATCATGTTGTCCGCCTTGAAGCCGCGCCCTTCGGCCGCGCGCACAGCGCCGAGCACGGCTTCGTCGTTCAGGCCGTACGCCACCCAGTGCTTGAACTGCGGATTCTTCGTGAGCGCGATGTTCGCCGCGTTGAATGCGTTCTCCGTGTCGGTCTTCGCCTGCGGCGCCGCGATCACGTTCGCCTTCGGGAAGCCGGCGGCCACCAGCGCGTCGGTCGCGCCGCTCGTGCGGTCGTGCGCGGTCGGCAACTGCTCGTAGGTGATGTCGATCGCGCCGACGTCCTTCATGTCCCAGCCGCGCTTCTTGATCTCGGCCGCGATGCCGTCGCCGACCTGCTTGCCGATGTTGTACGCGGAAATGCCCATGTGCGGGACCGACTCGATCGGCTTGCCCGCGCCGTCGACGAGGCGGTCGTCCACCGTCATCATCTTCAGGTTGTGCGACTTCGCCTTCGCGACGATGCCCGGCCCGAGCTTCACGTCGGGCGTGCAGATGATGAAGCCCTGCGCCTTCTGCGCGGACAGGTTGTCGATCGCGCTCATCACCTTTTCACCGGACGGCGCGCCGATCTTCACCAGCGTGAAGCCCTTCTGCTTCGCGGCCATCTCGGCAAACTTCCACTCGTCCTGGAACCACGGCTCTTCCGGCTGCTTCACCAGGAAGCCGATCTTGACCGGATCGGCCGCATGCACGACGGGGCTCCCGATCACCACCGCGGCCGCGGCGGCCAGCGTTACGAACGTTCTGCGTTTCATCTCCAGTGTCTCCTTGTCTTCATCGAACAGGATGCAGCCGCTTGTTGGTTTCGACGCAGCGTGCGCGCGGCCGTCGCACGTGCGGTCTTTCGAATCGTTGCGTCAGTCGTGATACAGCGCCGCGCGCCCGCCATCGACGGTGATGCACGCGGCATTGATGAACGGCGCCTCGTCGGACGCCAGGAACACGGCCGTCATCGCGACCTCCTCGGGCCGGCCGATCCGCTTCATCGGCTGCAGCGCGAGCGTCTCCGCGCGTGCGGCAGCAGGGTCAGGTTGCGCATCCCACCAGTCGCGCGTGAGCTGCGTCTCGATGTAGCCCGGCGCGATCGCGTTCACGCGCACGTTGCGGGCCGCGTATTCGATGCCGAGCGCACGCGTGAGACCCAGCACGCCGTGCTTCGCGACCGGGTACGGAAAGCAGCCCGGGATGATCCTGAACGCGTGCGTCGACGCGATGTTCACGATGCTGCCGCGGCCGCGTTCGACCATCCCCTCCAGCGCCGCGCGGCAGCCGTGCCACACGCCGTCGAGGTCGACCGCGAAGCAGCGGCGCCAGTCGTCGTCGGTCATCGTCAGCGGATCGGCGAACACGTTGATGCCCGCGTTGTTCACGAGCACGTCGAGCGGGCCGAAGGCCGCCTCGGTCCGCGCCAGTGCCTCGCGCACCGCGTCCTGCCGTGCGACATCCGCCTGCAGCGGCAGCACGCGCGCACCGGCGATCTCCTGCGCAATCTCGGCGGCGGTGCGCTGCGCCTGCGGGAAGTCGAGATCGACGAGCGCAACCGCCGCCCCCTCGCGAACGAACGCGCGGGCGATCGCGGCGCCGATTCCTCGGCCCGCGCCCGTCACCATCGCGACCTTGTCCGCGAGGCGGCCCATCATGCGGCTCCGCCGCGCGCCGTGCGCAAGCCGGCCTGGAACGCGCGCGCGTTCGCCGCGGTCGCGTCGGCCGACTGGCCGGGACGGTACAGCGCCGAGCCGAGCCCGAAACCGTTCGCGCCGGCGTCGAGGAACGGCTGCATGTTGTCGGGCGAGATGCCGCCGACCGGGATCAGCGGCACCGCGCGGTCGATCACCGCACGCCACGCCTTCACGACGTGCACGCCGAGCTGCTCGGCCGGGAACATCTTCAGCACGTCGGCGCCGTTCGCGAGCGCCGCAAAGGCTTCGGTCGGCGTCGCCACGCCCGGCGCGCTCGCCAGGCCGCGCTCGCGTGCGCGGCGGATCACGGCCGCGTCGCTGTGCGGCATCACGATCAGCGCGCCGCCCGCGTCCTGCACGCGGTCGACATACTCGGCGCGCAGCACGGTCCCCGCGCCGACAATCGCGTCGTCGGGCAGCGCGCGCCGCAGCGCCGCGATGCTGTCGAACGGATTGGGCGAGTTGAGCGGCACCTCGACGATCCGGAAGCCGGCTTCATAGAGCGCATGGCCGTGGTCGGCCGCTTCGGCGGGCGTGATCCCGCGCATGATCGCGATCAGCGGGCACGCGTCGAACGCACGCATCAGCGCGGCGTGGGGCGCGTACGGCGCGGGCAAGGTCAGGTCGGACGGCATCGAAGGTTCCTCTGCAAACAAGTCATTGGTCGGCGCAGACGGGCTCGCCATCTGCACGCACGAGCCCGGCACGCGACGCGATCCGCCACAGGCCGCGGTCGGTCGCATGCGCGACGACGCGGGCGTGCAGGTGGCCGAATTCCTGGAGCGCATCGGCGTAGCGCGCACACAGGCTGTCGTCGCCGATCAGCAGCAGCGGCTGGTCCGCGAGCGCGATGCCGCGCTCCGCGAGCATCGCGTCGAGCGCGTTGAGCTCATGGCCGATCAGCAGCCCGGACAGGTAGTCGCCCTGCGCATCGGGCGCGAGCCGGTCGGTCAGGCCGAGCGTGCGCGTGCTGAAGATCGTCGCGAGCAGCCCCGTGTGCTGCGCGCCGCGCGCGACCGAGACGCCGCGCACGAACGCCGCCCGATCGGGCGACGCACCGGCGCGCATCGTGCGGCCGAGGATCGTGTGGTCGCGCAGCACCGCGAACAGCTCGCCCGTCATGAAGGTCTGGAAGCGCTCGATCAGCCCGTCCCTCACCCACGCCCATTTCGCATGGGTGCCCGGCAAGCCGATCAGTACCCCTGAACGATCGGCGCCAAGCGTGGGATCGCTCGCGAGTGCACCGAATATCTGCGTTTCTTCACCGCGCATCACGTCGGGCAATTCACCCGTGGCGATGACGCCCGGCACGATCGAGATCGTCGTGCCGCGCGACGTCGTCACCGTGATGAGGCCCTTGACGAGCGCGTCGGCGCCGGCCGGCACCGCGACGTACGGCGCCTCGCGCCAGCCCTGCGCGCTGCCGACCATCCCGGCGGCGAGCACCGGCAGGCCCGGCGTGCGGTCGAGCCAGTCGCCGCATGCTTCCTCGAACACCGCGTCGAACGCGCGCGCGCCGCCGCCGGGCACATGCATCACACCCGCTGCACGGCTGCGCGTGTCGATGAGCGCGCCGTGCGCGTCGTACAGGTAAGCGCGCAGCGACGTCGTGCCCCAGTCGAGCGCGATCAGCGACGGGGTGGCGGAGCTGGCATCCGGAACGGGCCGGGTCGAAGTCGTCATCGTTTGATCCTGCGGGTACCCTGCGGCGGGCTCCAGCCCAGTTCCGCGGAAATGGCTCGCGCTTCGCGCTGCACGAGCGGAATCAGTTCGTCCATCCGGTCGTGCGGCATGTACGGAATCGTGCTCGCGACCGACACGGCCGCCACGATCGCGCCCGATGCATCGCGGATCGGCGCGGCCACGCAGCGGATCGACGCCTCGTTTTCCTCGAGATCGAACGTGTAACCGCCGGCCGCGTAGTGCGCCATGCGCTGCAGGAACGCGCTCGTCTCGGGCCGGTTGTCCGGCTTGAAATTGACGCCGGCGAGCGCACGCCGGGCAGCCTCGAACAGCGAGCGCCACGTGTCGGGATCGGTGTCGAGCATCATCGCCTTGCCGATGCCGGTCGACGCGAGCGGCATCCGGTGGCCGACGCGCGAGCGCATCTCGAGGCCGCGCGTGCCGGGAATCTTGTCGATGTACAGCACGTCGTCGCCGTCGCGCACGCCGAGATGGATCGTGTCGAGCGTCGCTTCCGCGAGCGCTTCGAGGTGCGGGCGCGCCACCGCGGTGAGCGGCATCTGCTCGAGCGCGATCGTGCCGAGCTCGATCAGCTTCGGGCCGAGCAGGTAGCCGCCCTGCACCTGGCGCAGGTAGCGCGCCTGCACGAGGCTGCTGACGAGGCGGTGCGTGGTGCTGCGCGTCGTGCCGAGCGCGGCGCCGATCGCGCGCATGTCGCGCGCGCCGTTCGCGATCGCCTCGAGGATCGCAAGACCGCGCAGCAACGTCTGCGTGCCGGCCTGCTGCGCAGCGAGATCGAGCGGCGTACTGGTCGCGCCGATGCTGTCGGTCAGCGATGCATCGTCCGGCGTCGCGCGCCGGGCGTCGAGGGCAAGTGTGTCGGGCATCTTGGTCATGGGGCGGGCTTCTTCAACGGAACCGGTGAAGCCGTTCGCGCGATGCCGGAACTGCGTCCGGCGTCGCGACGAGGCGGCGGTCGATGCACCGAATAAAGCGCCCGGCGAACGTCATGGAAGGTGTCTCCGTGTGCGTCGGGCGCCGCGCGATGCGTGGGTCCGAAGCTGTCGATGTGCTTCGGATTGTAGGAGCGCACGCACTCGTCTCCAATATTTGAATGCGTTGCCCAGATAATGAGAATCCGGCACGAATCCGCCGTGTACGCGACGAAACGGCGGCTTCATGTACACGGGGGCGGAACCCGCCGTGCAGCAGGTTCCGCCCCCGTTTGTTCACCGCGCGCCGCGCTTACTGCTGGCTCGTGCTGCGTGCCTGCATGTAGCGCTGGACGTCCGCGAACGACACGCGGCCGTTGCCGCCCGAGTCGATCTGGCGGAAGTGGTTCGCGACATAGCCGAGGCCGGCCGCGCGGGCCTGCGATTCGGTGATCGAACCCGTGTTCTGCGCGTCGGCTGCGCTGAACTGCTGCGCGAGCTTGCGCACCACCTGCGCATGCAACGCGGCGCCCGTCGTCTGCGTGCCGGCGGTCGGCTTGCGCGCGGCCGGCGGCACGTACGGATCGCCGAGCTGCGCCTGGCGCGCACGCACCGGTGCGGCGGCGTCGCTTGCCTGCGCGAACGCGGATACGGATGCTGCGGCGCCGACACAGGCGAGCGCCGCGGCAACGACGATGAAACGATTCTTCATATCAGGCTCCAGTCTGGAATGAGGTCGTCGACGGCAGGCGCGGCGCCACCGCGGGCGCGCGTCGCCTGCCTGGCGCAGCATCAGTGCGCGGCCGCGTTGTAGAAGGTCACGAGGTCCGCTTTCTCCTGCGGACGCGACGTATCGTCGAGATAGACCATGTGTCCGCCCTGATAGTCCTTGATCGTCAGGTTCGGTTGCGTCCCGAGCCGCGCGAGATCGAGCTCGGTCTGGTAGAACGGCGTCGCGATGTCGTGATACCCGTTCAGCGACAACACCTTCAGTTGCGGATTCAGCGACAGCGCCGCAGCGAGATCGGGGATCGTGTCCGGCATCGCGAGGCCGTCGTGCGTCCAGTCCCACGTGTTGATCGCATTGCTGCTCAACGAATACGACGACTGCGCGGTGTACTTCAGCTCGTTCGGCAGGTACTTGCCGATCGTGTCGGTGAACGGCTGCGTGATGTACGTGCTCGACGGGTCGCCGCCGGATGCCAGCGGGCTCGACACCGGCACGTTCACGCGCGCGTCGTAGCGGCCGATCAGCGTGCCCGGGATCAGCGACAACTGGAAGCTGTTGTCGAAGAAGGTCGGGATCACGTTGAAGTTCGCATTCCACAGCGACTGCTTCACGCCGGTCGAATTCACCATCGTCGTGACGAGGGACGGCGGGGGCGGCGTATGGCTCGCGAGGTACGCGTTCACGGCAGGCGCGTAGCTGCCGGCCGTCAGCAGGCGCATCTGGTCCGCATACTGCGGCAGGCTCGACGGGTTCGGGTTGTCGAGCTGGTAGTACGCGCCGACGGTGCCATACGACGGCACGAAGCCCGCGCAACTCACCGGGCTCGACCCGTTGTTCGAGTTGCCGATGTAGTCGCTCGCCATGTCGCAGTTCACGTTGTAGTTCAGGATCGACGACTGCAGCACGATGCCGGCGAGCTTCACGCCGGCCGTCTCGAGCAGGTTCGCGAGCACGTCGGTGCGCGGCGTGCCGTACGACTCGCCGAACAGGTATTTCGGCGAATCGTTGCGCTGGTTCACGGCGATGTAGCGCGTCACGAAATCGCGGAACGCACCGCCGTCCTGGTCGACGCCCCAGAACGTCTGGTTCGTGTTCGGCGCGACCGCTTCGGAGAAGCCGGTGCCGATCGCATCGACGAACACGAGGTCGGTCGTGTCGAGCAGGCTTTCCTGGTTGTCGACGAACGGGAACGTCGACGTGTTCGCGTTCGGGTCGCCCGTCTGGATCCGGCGCGGGCCGAACGAGCCGAGATGCAGCCACACCGAGGCCGAGCCGGGGCCGCCGTTGTACAGGAACGTGACGGGCCGCTTCGCCGCGGGCTGGTTGTCGGCCGTATAGGCGACGTAGAAGAACGATGCTTCGGGCGCGCCGGTCTGCGGATTGCGCGCGACGAGGTGGCCGGCCGTGGCCGTGTAGCGGATCGTCTTGCCGTTGAGTGTGATCTGGTGATGCGTGACGGCGGCCTTTTCAACCGCGGCGGAGGCGTCGAGCGACGCGTTCGCGCTCGACGAATAACTGTTCGGATCGTTGTACGCCCTGTCCACCTGACTGGCGGGATCGGCTGAATTGTCGGCGCTGGCAGCAGAGGACGATGTCACGTCGTCGTTGCAGGCCGTCAGAATCAGCGAAGAAAACACCACTCCCAACAACAGCTTCGCTTTGCTCGCTGGCATCGTTGCTTTCCTTCTCTCGGATGTTTTTTGTGTCGAGCAGCCGGATAAGCCGCCCCCCGCCTCGATTGCGGCCGATAAGCCGAGGCGCTGGCCAATATACGCGAGCCCGTCAGCTTTGAAAAATTTTGAAATATTTGGCTGGCGGCCGGTGCAGCGCACACCTTTCAGGAATGCTTCGGTTCGCGAAACGTTGCATTTCACGCGCCTTTCATCGGCTTTCTCGTTTACCCGGAAATACTAAAAAACTCCGAATTTCGTGCCATATCGGCTAACAAAGTCGCACGACACCCGGTATTGCTCAGCAAAACGAAATAGACGGATTCGTCTAAAGGATGTGGCCCGAAATGCGCGCGACACGAATGCGCTGCATCGCACAAACGACGCGCGAGCGGCGCACGGGTGGCGAAACGGTCAATGCGACGGCGCGAGCGCGCCGCCGTTCACTCCGATTGCGGCAGCTCGGCCGCACCCATCCGGCGAGCGATGACCGCCGCGCGCTGCGCCTGGTAGGCCGAGCCGCGATGCGCGTCGAACCAGCGCGGCTTCGGCAGCATGACCGCGAGACGCGCCGACTGCCACGCGCCGAGCCGGCTTGCGGGAATCCGGTAGTAATAGCGTGCGGCCGCCTCGGCGCCGTACACGCCGCGTCCCCACTCGACGGAATTCAGGTAGATCTCGAAGATCCGCTCCTTGTCGAGCACCGTTTCGAGCATCCACGTGATGATGAGCTCCTGCCCCTTGCGGATGTAGCTCTTCTCGCGCGACAGGAACAGGTTGCGCGCGAGCTGCTGCGTGATCGTCGAGCCGCCCGCGACGATCCGGCCGCGCGCCTTGTTCTTCTCCCACGCCTGCAGGATCGCGTCGACGTCGTAGCCGTTGTTGGTCGCGAAGGTCGAGTCTTCGGACGCGATCAGCGCGCGCTTCAGGTTGCGCGAGATCTGGTCGTACGGCACCCATTGATGCTGAATCTGCGCGGGCGGCTTGTCGCGCGACAGCCACCACGCGTCGGTGCGCATGAATGCGGTCGAGCCCGGGTTCACGAACGACCACAGCGCGATCTGCGCGAGATAGAACAGTTGCGTCGCGAGCCACGCGCCCGCGAACACCGATCCCGCATAGACGATCCAGCGGGTCGGGCTCACCGTCCGCGTGTGCTGCGTGCCGCTCACCGCCACCACGAGCCGCGCTCCGTTCAGCTCGCCGCGAGCGCCTGGCGCAGCGCGGCCAGCACCGGTGCGCCGTCCGGCCGCACGCCGCGCCAGATGAAGAACGATTCGGCCGCCTGCTCGACGAGCATCCCGAGCCCGTCGGCCGTGCGCGCGCCGAGCGACGCCGCGTGCTGCATGAACACCGTCGGCTGCGCGCCGTACATCATGTCGTACGCGAGCGTGCCTGCGCCGAATGCCGCCGCATCACACTCCGGCAGCGCGGCATCGAGGCTGCCGGCCGTCGCGTTGATCACCACGTCGTACCGCTCCGCGCGCACGACATCGGGGCCGCCGCCCGCGAGCGTGCAGCCCGCGTCGTGCGCGGCCTGCATGAACTGGCCGACGAGTGCCTCGGCCTTGCTCGCGGTACGGTTCACGATCGTGATCGACAGCGGCGCGCGGTCGAGCAGCGGCAGCACGACCCCGCGCGCCGCGCCACCCGCGCCGAGCAGCAGGATGCGGGCGCCCGCCAGCGACACGCCGAGATTCGCTTCGATGTCGCGCACGAGGCCGACACCGTCGGTGTTGTCGCCGTGGATGCGGCCATCGACATCGATGCGCAGCGTATTCACGGCGCCCGCCGCTGCCGCGCGCGGCGACAGCGTGTCGGCGAGCGCATGCGCTTCGAGCTTGAACGGCACCGTCACGTTCGCACCGCGACCACCTTCGGCGACGAACGCGCGCACGGCCGCGTCGAAACCGTCGACCGGCGCAAGCCGGTGCGTGTACTCGACCGGCTCGCCCGTCTGCGCGGCGAACTGCGCGTGGATGAATGGCGACTTGCTGTGCGCCACCGGGTTGCCGAACACTACATAGCGGTCGGCGCCGCTCGTCGACGCAGCCGCGGTCATGATGCGCGCCCCTCTTCGCTGGCGTTACCGTTCGCGGCTTCGCCGCCTTCACCGGCCGTCGCGCCGTCCGCTTCCGCCAGCGCTTCGGCTTCGGTTTCGGCCGTCGCGTCTTCGGCGTCGATCAGCGTGTCGTCGCCGCCTTCGGCGTCATCTTCTTCCTCGGCAGCATCGCCGCTCGTCACGGTCGGCGCGTCGAGCACGTTCAGCAACCGCACCGATGCCTCGATCGTCAGCTCGTCGAGCGACATCACGTCGAGCAGCACGCGCGTGCCGCGCGCATGCACGCCGAGCCCCGGCACGTGCAGCAGCAGCGGAATTTCCTCGAGGCGCACCAGATCGCCCTTCACGACGCTCGCGACGACCTGCTTCTTCTGCTCCTGCGCGAGCCAGCGCAGGCACCAGAAATATTCCATCCGGCGCTGATAGTCGGCGTAGGCCGTGTAGGTGTCGTCGAAGCCCTGCACGACCGCGTACAGGTCGGCGTCCTTCGGCTTGAACGGCGCGGCGAGCTTCGCGGTGACGCCATGCTGCACGCAGGCGAGCAATTGCCACTGGTTCACGAGGTCAACGTAACGGCGCAGCGGCGACGTGCTCCACGCATACTGCGCGACGCCGAGGCCTTCGTGCGGCGCGGCCGTCGTCTGCATCCGCGTGCGCTTCGGGCCCGGCGCGCCGAAGCCGCGCTGCGAGCGGTAGATGCCCGGCACCGTGTGGTCGTGCAGGAACGCGCCCCAGGTCGAGTTCGCGAGGATCGCGAGCTCCGACACGATCAGGTCGAGCGGCGACCCGCGACGGCGCGGCGTGATCGACACGTGCTCGCCTTCGACATAGAAGTTGTAGTCGGTGTTGCGCTGCACCTCGCGCTTCAGGCCGTAGCCCGCGCGCGCGACCTGGCGCTTCTCGAACAGCGCCTGCGCGAGCGGCCACAGCACGGCGATGTCGTCCTTGTGCGGATAGTCGCCGGTGCCGGCTGCGAGCGTCTCTTCGTTGACGAGCTCGTCGAGGTGGTTGTGGCGCAGGTTGTTCTTCACGAACACGAGCTCGGCGCGCGTCTCGTTCGCGACGATCTCCTGGGTTTCGCGGTTGACGATGATGTACAGCGACAGTGCCGGGCGGTAGTCGCCCTCTTTCAGCGTGAACACGTCGACAACGTCGTCCGGCAGCATCGTGATCTTGTCGCCCGGCATGTACACGGTCGACAGGCGCGTACGCGCGATCGCGTCGACCGAGTCGCCGCGCACGATGCCGAGCGCCGGTGCCGCGATGTGCACGCCGATCCGCACGCGGCCGTCGGCCAGGTGCTCGACCGAGAACGCGTCGTCGATTTCGGTCGTCGTGATGTCGTCGATCGAGAACGCCTGGACGTCCGCACGCGGCAGGTCGTCCGGCAGCGCGCCGACCGTGACGGCCGGAAAGCCCGTGCCGTGCGGGAAGAATTCGGCGAGGAAGCGCGCCTCGTGCAGCGCACGCGGCGACGCGATGCCGCCGCAGTCGAGCATCAGCCGCGCAGGCGACACGCCGCGCGCACCGGCCGCCGCTTCCATCGCCTTGTATTCGATCGCGTTCTTGTCCGGCCGCGTCAGCAGCCCGAGCACCTTGCCCGCGAACGCTTCCGGCAGCTTGCCGGCCTTCAGTTCCTCTTCATACTGCACCTGGACGAGCGCCTGCTGGCGCTTGCGCTCGAGCGACGCGAGCGCCATCTTGAGCTGCTCTTCCGGCGCGCGCTGGTACTGGCCGCGCCCCTTGCGGCGGAAGTAGACGGGCGAGCCGTGCAGTCGCAACACCAGCGCCGCGCGCTCGACCGGGCCGTACGTCGCGCCGAAGTATTCCGCGGCCAGCGCCGTGTACGCGAACTCGTCGGCCGGCGCGCATTCCCACAGGAAGTCCAGATCGATCTGCTGCGCGGCCGAGTCGGCCTCCTGCATCAGCTCGCTTGCGGCCGGCTTGTCGAATTCGATCAGCACGTCTTTCGCGCGCACCTTCGCCCGCCGCCCGCCGGGCAACTCGACCTGAAACGCGTCGCCCTGGCGCGACAGCACGCTGCCCGCCTTGAAACTGCCCGATTCCTCGAAGAAAACGTTCACTCAGTACTCTCGTTCAGACTGCCGGGCGCCACGTCGGCGGCGCCGCATGATGATGGGAATTCGATCGGCACATGGCCGGTTTAAGACGTCTTTCCGTCGCAAAAAGCGAGAACGTCGTCGACATAGTCGGCAAATTCGCTGATCCCGTGATCGCTGCCTTCGATCACGCGCGTCTTCGCGCCCGGGTAATGCGCGAGCATCTCGCGGTAATCGAGCACTTCGTCACCGGTCGCCGCGAACAGATAGTAGCGTTCGGCACGCGTGATCGCCGGCACGCGCAGCGCATCGAGCTCATGCAGGTGACGGCGCTCGACGACGATCGTGCCGCCGCCGTGGTACAGCGGTTGTTCGCCGAGATGCTGCTCGAGATCGCGCTGCGGCACGATCGCCGGATTCAGCAGCACGGCCTTCCAGCCGTGCTTTTCGGCCAGCCACGTGGCGTAATAGCCGCCGAGCGAGCTGCCGATGACGGTCACGTCGCGCGCGCCGGCCACTTCGGCTTCCGCGACCGCGATCGCTTCGAGCGGCGACACCGACAGCGACGGGCACCGCCACTCGTCGGTGCGGCCGAGCTCGGCCATGCGCGCGGCGAGCTGGCGCGACTTCTGCGATTCCGGCGACGACCGGAAGCCGTGCAGGTACAGGATCACGTGCGGCTCCCGAGCGCATCGAGCAGCTTCTGGTGCACGCCGCCGAAGCCGCCGTTGCTCATCACGAGCACGTGGTCGCCCGGGCGCGCGGCTGCGACGACGGACTTCACCAGCAGGTGCAGATCGTCGAATGCGTGCGCCTTCTCGCCCAGCGGCGCCAGCGCCTCGGCCAGGTTCCAGCCGAGCGCGTCGCGCCCGGTCGGCGCGCCGTAGCCGAACACGAGATCGGCATCGGCCAGGCTCGCCGGCAATTGCGACTTCATCACGCCGAGCTTCATCGTGTTCGAACGCGGCTCGAGCACGGCGAGGATGCGAGCATTCTCGCTGCCGATGCGTGCACGAAGGCCGGCGATCGTGGTTTCGATCGCGGTCGGATGGTGCGCGAAGTCGTCGTAGACGGTCACGCCGTCCACGCTGCCGCGCACTTCCATCCGGCGCTTCACGTTGCGGAACGACGCGAGGGATTCGGCCGCCTGCGCGGGCGGCACACCGACGTGGCGCGCAGCCGCGATCGCCGCGAGCGCGTTCATCCGGTTGTGATCGCCCTGTACTTGCCACGTAACTTCACCGACACGTTCCGCGTGCGAATACACCGCGAAGCGCTCGTCGACCGGCACACCGTCCTCGGCCGGCAGCGCCTGCCAGCCGCCGTCGACGCCGAACCGCTCGACCTCGCTCCAGCAACCGCGCGCCAGCACGCGCTCGAGCGCGTCCGAGCGGCCGTTCGTGACGATCCGGCCGACACCGGGCACGGTACGGACGAGATGGTGGAATTGCGTCTCGATCGCGGCGAGATCCGGGAAGATGTCGGCGTGATCGAATTCGAGATTGTTCAGCACCGCGGTGCGCGGCCGATAGTGGACGAACTTCGAGCGCTTGTCGAAGAACGCCGTATCGTATTCGTCGGCCTCGATCACGAAGAAGCTCGAATCGGTGAGCCGCGCCGACACGCCGAAGTTCAGCGGCACGCCGCCGATCAGGAAGCCCGGATTCAGGCCCGAGTCTTCCAGCAGCCACGCAAGCATCGACGACGTGGTGGTCTTGCCGTGCGTGCCCGCGACCGCGAGCACCCATTTGCCGGCCAGCACGTGCTCGCCGAGCCACTGCGGGCCCGACACGTACGGCAGGCCGCGATCCAGGATTGCTTCCATCAGCGGATTGCCGCGCGTGACGACGTTGCCGATCACGAACAGGTCCGGTTTCAGGTCGATCTGCTCGGCGCCGTAGCCCTCGATCAGCGTGATGCCCTGCGCCTCGAGCTGCGTGCTCATCGGCGGATAGACGCCCGCGTCGCAACCCGTCACCGTGTGGCCCGCCTCGCGCGCGAGTACGGCGAGACCGCCCATGAAGGTGCCGCAGATGCCAAGAATGTGGATGTGCATAGATGAATGCTTTCGCGCCGCCGGGCGCCGTCGATTCGGAAAGGATGCGTGTGCGGCGCGGCGGACGGGCCGTGCGGCCGGCGCCCGGCCAACGGCTTTTGCCGCGACACAAAGAACAGTATTGTAACTGACGGCCTGCCGTGCCCGGCGGCCCGAACGCTGCGCGCAAACGGCGCCTGCACTGCGGGCGGCAGGCCGCCGCACCCGTGCTCGGGCGCTGCGGCGATCGAGTATGATTGCCGGATCATGTCTCGCAAAACCCTTCTCGACCCGCGGCGCGTCCGCGAGGAAATCGCCCAGTCCGCCGCACGCCTGATCGCGGAGGACGGCCTGGACTATGCCAGCGCGAAACGCAAGGCCGCGCGCCAGTTGTTGGGCGATACGCGCGTTGCCGGCGAATGGCTGCCGGATAACGACCTGATCGAGGAAGAACTGCGCGAGTTTCTCGCCCTGTTCCAGAGCGACACGCAGCCGGACGAACTGCGCCGCCTGCGCGAAGTCGCGCTCGACTGGATGCGCCGGCTCGCCGAGTTCCATCCTTATGTGACGGGCGCCGTGCTGAACGGCACCGCGAACGCGCATTCGGATATCCATTTGCAGGCATTCACCGACAACCCGAAGGACGTCTCGATCTACCTGCTGAACCAGAACGTCCAGTACGACGTATCCGAGACGCGGCACTTCGCGGGTCGCGCCGACGTCGAGACGCTCAGTTTCCTGTGGCGCCCGCGACGCGACGTCGATGCGATCGGCATCCACCTCGCGCTCTATGCGAGCGACGACCTGCGCGGCGCGGTCAAGGCCGACGCGCGCGGCCGGGTCGCCCGCGCGGATGCCGCCGCGCTGCGCGCGCTCGTCGAAGCAGGCAAGGCCCCTTCCGAACCGGAATGATTCAACGATGATGATGAAACGCATGTTGGCGCTCGCGGTCGTCGCGGCCGCCGCCGTTGCCGGCGGGCTCGCCGCCGGCCATTTGTTCCGTGGCACCACCGATGACGGTGTCGCCGTCGCCGCGCCCGCCGCGCACGGCAGCCCGGTCGAACAGTTGTGGGCGGCGTCGCTGACGGGCACCGACGGCAAGCCGGCCACGCTGTCCGCCTTCAAGGGCCAGAAGGTCGTCGTCAATTTCTGGGCGTCATGGTGCGGCCCGTGCGTCGAGGAGATGCCGGAGCTCGTCGCGCTGTCGCATCAGTACAAACAGAAGGGCATCCGTTTCATCGGGATCGGCGTCGATTCCGAACAGAACGTGAAGAACTTTCTGCAGAAGGTGAAGGTCGACTATCCGGTATTCATCAGCGGATATGCGGGCGCCGATCTGGCCCGTAATTTCGGAAATACCGCCGGCGCGTTGCCGTTTACGGTCGTCATCGACGAAACCGGCAAGATTCGCGAGACAAAATTGGGACAAATCCAACCGGCCGAGCTGAAAAAGACGCTCGACGCGCTGTAACCTGCCCGAACGGCGGCCCGCACGTTGGCGGCGATTTGCCCGTGGATCGCCGCAATTTCGCGTGAATTCGCCGATACTTTGCCTGAGTGCCGGTAATTCTTGCGGGTCCGGCGCGCTTGGCCGTTCGGCAAAACTAGACAAATTTCTCTAAATAGCGCTAAAGTTCGCGCAATTCCGCAGAAATAGAAGCGACCATGACACGATTGCTGGTGCTGCACGGCCCCAACCTGAACCTTCTCGGCACCCGGGAACCGGAGGTGTACGGCCGCGTCACGCTCGCACAGATCGATCAGGCGCTTGCCGCGCGCGCCCGGGAAGCCGGCGCCGAACTGTCGTCGTTCCAGAGCAACCATGAAGGTGCACTGGTCGACCGCATTCAGGCCGCGCGGGAGGAACAGACCGATTTCATCCTGATCAATCCGGCCGCGTATACGCACACGAGCGTCGCGATCCGGGACGCGATCGCCGGCGTTGGCATCCCGTTCGTCGAGGTTCACTTGTCGAACGTGCATCGCCGCGAAGCGTTCAGGCACCACTCCTACTTTTCCGACCAGGCCGAAGGCGTGATCTGCGGGCTCGGCTGGAAAGGTTATCTGTACGCGCTCGAGTACGCGCTGGACAAGCTGCAAGGCACGTCGCGCGGCTGATTTCGCGATCTAGATTCAGCGCCGGCCCCTAACCGGCGCTTTCACGTATTGAAAGGGGAATTCCCGATGGATCTTCGTAAGCTGAAAACTCTGATCGACCTCGTTTCCGAATCCGGCATCTCCGAGCTGGAAGTGACGGAAGGCGAAGGCAAGGTGCGCATCGTCAAGAACGCGCCGCCGGTCTACGTGCAGCCGACGGCTGGGTATGCCCCGCAAGTCAGCGCGCCCGCTCCGGTCGCGCTGCCGACCGAAGGCGCTGCCGCGCCGGCCGCAGGCGGCGCAGCCGCTCCGGCGGTCCCGCAGGGCCACGTCGTGACGTCGCCGATGGTCGGCACGTTCTATCGCGCACCGTCGCCGGGCGCGGACCCGTTCGTCCAGGTGGGCGACACGGTCAAGGAGGGCCAGACGATCTGCATCATCGAAGCGATGAAGCTGCTCAACGAGATCGAGTCGGACAAGGCCGGCGTGATCAAGGAAATCCTCGTCGAGAACGGCCAGGCCGTCGAATACGGTCAGCCGCTTTTCGTGATCGGCTAAGTCCGCCGCGCGGCCTCCGGGCCGCGCGCCGCCGATGCCCGCCAGGCGCCGTTCGCGCGCCCCTCGAAGAGACGAATACTCGCTATGTTTGAAAAAATCCTCATTGCCAATCGCGGTGAAATCGCGCTGCGCATCCAGCGTGCGTGCCGCGAGCTCGGCGTCAAGACGGTGGTCGTCTACTCGGAAGCCGACAAGGAAGCCAAGTACGTCCGCCTCGCGGACGAAGCCGTCTGTATCGGCCCGGCCCAGTCGAACCTGAGCTACCTGAACATGCCGGCGCTGATCAGCGCCGCGGAAGTCACCGATGCCGAGGCGATCCACCCCGGCTACGGCTTCCTGTCGGAGAATGCCGATTTCGCGGAACGCGTCGAGCAGTCGGGCTTCACGTTCATCGGCCCGCGCCCGGAAACGATCCGCATGATGGGTGACAAGGTCACCGCGAAGCAGACGATGATCAAGACCGGCGTGCCTTGCGTACCGGGCTCGGAAGGCGCGTTGCCGGACGATCCGAAAGAGATCGTCAAGATTGCGCGCGCGATCGGCTATCCGGTCATCATCAAGGCGGCAGGCGGCGGTGGCGGGCGCGGGATGCGCGTCGTGCACACCGAGGCCGCGCTCGTCAACGCGGTCAACATGACCCGCGAGGAAGCCGGCCGTGCGTTCGGCAACCCGCAGGTGTACATGGAGAAGTTCCTCGAGAACCCGCGCCACATCGAAATCCAGGTGCTGTCCGACGCGTACAAGAACGCGATCTGGCTCGGCGAGCGCGATTGCTCGATGCAGCGCCGCCACCAGAAGGTGATCGAGGAAGCGCCGGCACCCGGCATTCCGCGCCGCCTGATCGACCGCATCGGCGACCGCTGCGCGGACGCCTGCAAGAAGATGGGCTACCTCGGCGCGGGCACGTTCGAATTCCTGTACGAGAACAACGAGTTCTACTTCATCGAGATGAACACGCGCGTGCAGGTCGAGCACCCGGTATCGGAGCTGATCACGGGCGTCGACATCGTGCAGGAACAGATCCGCATCGCGGCCGGCGAGAAGCTCACGCTGCGCCAGCGCGACATTGAATTCCGCGGACATGCGATCGAATGCCGGATCAACGCAGAAGATCCGTTCAAGTTCACGCCGTCGCCGGGCCGGATCACGTCGTGGCATACGCCGGGCGGTCCTGGCGTGCGCGTCGATTCGCACGCCTACAATGGCTATTTCGTGCCGCCGAACTATGATTCGATGATCGGCAAGCTGATCACCTACGGCGCGACGCGCGAGCAGGCAATCAGCCGGATGCGCATCGCGCTGTCGGAAATGGTCGTCGAAGGCATTCAGACCAACATCCCGCTGCACCGCGAGCTGATGATCGA
Organism: Burkholderia lata; assembly: GCF_000012945.1. Lineage (NCBI taxonomy): Bacteria > Pseudomonadati > Pseudomonadota > Betaproteobacteria > Burkholderiales > Burkholderiaceae > Burkholderia > Burkholderia lata. Next base: position 575,235 of record NC_007510.1, on the reverse strand, counting down.
TTCGAAGTTCGTCGAAGGCGGCACCAGCATCCACTACCTCGAAAACCGGCTCGCCCAGAAGCAGCAGGTCGCACCGGAAGAAGCGTAAGCATGAGCTATCGCGAACTCGTCGTCGAACTGGCCCGTGAGCATGCGGAGGCACTGTCCGACGCGCTGCTCGAACTCGGCGCGCTGTCGGTGTCCGTGGAAGACGCCGACGCCGACACGCCCGACGAACAGCCGCTCTTCGGCGAGCCGGGCCTCGTGCCCGACCGCACCGCGTGGCAGCACTCGCGCGTGGTCGCGCTGCTCGCGGCCGACCATGAGCCGGCCGTGCTCCTCGCGGCTGCCGCGAACGAGATCGGCGTCGCCGAGACGCCGGCGTTCACCGTCCGCGAAGTCGAGGAACAGGACTGGGTGCGGCTCACGCAATCGCAGTTCGAGCCGATCCCGATCGGCGAGCGGATCTGGGTCGTGCCGTCGTGGCACGATGCGCCCGATCCCGATGCGCTCATCCTCGAACTCGATCCGGGCCTCGCATTCGGCACCGGCAGCCACCCGACCACGCGCCTGTGCATGGAATGGCTCGAGCAGTCGGTGAAGCCGGGCCAGTCGGTGCTCGACTACGGCTGCGGCTCGGGCATTCTCGCGATCCTCGCGAAGAAATGCGGGGCGAACCCCGTCATCGGCATCGACATCGATCCGCAGGCGGTCGAATCGGCGCGGCAGAACAGCGAACGCAACCATGCGGATGTCACGTACGGGCTGCCCGATGCGTGCCCGGACGGCGAATTCGACATCGTCGTCGCGAACATCCTGTCGAATCCGCTGAAGCTGATGGCGTCGATGCTCGCATCGAAGGTCAAGCCGGGTGGGCGCATCGCGCTGTCGGGCGTGCTCGCGCGCCAGGCGGACGAAGTGGCGGCCGTCTACGCACGCTACGTCGACATCTCGGTCTGGCGTGAGCACGAAGGTTGGGTATGCCTCGCCGGAACCCGACGCGAAAGCCATTAGAATAGCGCTGTCCTTCACTCTGGCCAGCAGGCCGCCCGGCTCGACATGCTTCTTGCGACGCGCTGCCCTCATTGCGAAACCGTCTTCCGGCTGCAGCAGGAACAGCTCTCGCTGCATCAAGGGCTCGTGCGCTGCGGGCACTGCCACGAAGTCTTCAACGCATCCGAGTCGCTCGTTCCCGAGCACGCGCAGCAGCCCGAGCCGGCCCTGACCGAACCGGCTGCCGCGCCGGATGACGGCCACGCGCATCATCCGGCCCTGCCTCGGCTGTTCGCCGCCGAAGCGCCGGCCGGGTCGCCTTCCGACACCGATTACAAGCCGGAAGGCTGGGACATGTGGGCGCCGTGGCTCGATGCCGGCGTCGACCCGTCGCTGCAGCACAGCGTGCAGACCGTGCGCACCGAGCCGCTGATCCCGCTCGCGCTACCGTCCACCGAAGCCGGCGTCGTTCACCTGTCGGGTACGCCCGCTCCGTTCGCGCCCTCCCCGGCCGAGCTGGACGCCGCCACTGCCGTCGCGCAACCCGCCGAATCGACGCAGACGCAGACGCAGACGCAGACGCAGACGCAGCAGGATACCGAACCATCGGCCACGCCCGTCGAGCGCGACCCGCGTGAGCCCCGCTTCGTCCCCCACGTTCCGTCGGACGCGGAGACCGCTCGCGATGCCGCCGAACCCGCCGAACCCGTCGGCACCGCGCACTTCGCCGTGCCGGACGACGAACGCGCGCCACGCGAACCGCGTTTTGCGTTCGCACCGGCGCCGGCTGTCACCGAAGCCGAAGCCGGGGGCGAGCCCGACACCGGCACCCCACGGCACGACGAAACGCCCGCCGCAACGACCAACGCGCCAGCCGCACCGTTCCCCGCTGCATTGACCGACGACGATCGTCCGCATTTCGCCGTCACGCGCGAGACGCGCGCGCCGCAGCGGCGCGGCATGCTCGGCGGCTTTTTCGGCGGCCTCGTCGCTGCCGTGCTGGCCGTGCTGCTCGTCACGCAACTCGCGTGGTGGCAGCGCGAATCGCTGATGATCTACTGGCCCGTCACGCAGGGCTGGTTCCGGCAGGCCTGCGCGCCGCTCGGCTGCAAGGTCACGCCGCCGCGCGCGATCGACGGCCTGCGGCTCGACGCGACCGACCTGCGCCAGCTCGACGGTCCGCGCGAGCTCGAACTGAAGGTGCCGCTGACGAACCGCTACCGTGTCGCACTCGCCTATCCGTCGCTCGAGCTGACGCTGCTCGACGACACCAACCACGTGACCGTGCGCCGCGTACTCGCGCCGCGCGACTACGTGCGCCCGGGCACGCCGATCGACGCCGGGCTGCCGCCCGGCGCGACGCAGACGATGGTCGTCCGCGTCGAAACGAACGGCACGCCCGCCTCGAATTTCCGCGTCCAGATTTTCTATCCGTGACGCGCCGCGGCGCGCGCCTGCGCGCCCGTCTCAACCCGCGCGCCCGAGCGGCGCGCTATTTCGGAGCACGAACATGAGCAAAGTTACGCTGGGTGGCAACCCGATCGATCTCGCCGGCACGTTCCCGGCCGTCGGCGCACAAGGCGCCGATTTCAAGCTGGTCGGCAAGGACCTCGCCGACCTGTCGCTCGCCAGCTTCGCCGGCAAGCGCAAGGTGCTGAACATCGTCCCGAGCCTCGACACGCCGACCTGCGCGACGTCGACCCGCAAGTTCAACGAAGCCGCATCGTCGCTCGACAACACGGTCGTCGTCGTCGTGTCCGCCGACCTGCCGTTCGCTGCGACGCGCTTCTGCACGACCGAAGGCCTCGAGAACGTCGTGACTGCTTCGACGTTCCGCACCGGCCGCGCGTTCGCGAACGCATACGGCGTCGACGTGACGAGCGGCCCGCTGAACGGCCTGACCGCACGTGCGGTCGTCGTGCTCGACGCGCAGGACAAGGTGATCCACGCGGAACTCGTCGGCGAAATCAAGGACGAGCCGAACTACGATGCAGCGCTCGCCGCACTGAAGTAAGCTTTCTCTCGCTTTCCCCTGCCGCGCCGCGCCTTTCGCGCGGCGTTGTCGCGCAGGGGTCCCTCATTTCTACAGGAACGCACACCTTGGCTACGTTGATTTGCGGCTCGATCGCCTACGATTCCATCATGACCTTCGAAGGGCGGTTTCGTGAGCACATCCTCCCCGACCAGGTGCACCTCATCAACCTGAGCTTCCTCGTGCCGACGATGCGCCGCGAATTCGGCGGCTGCGCGGGCAACATCGCGTACGCGCTGCACCTGCTCGGCGGCGATGCGCGGATCATGGGGACGGTGGGCGCGCTCGACGCCCAGTCGTATCTCGACCGGCTCGACCAGCTCGGCCTGCGTCGCGACCACGTCCGCGTGCTGCCCGACACGTATACGGCGCAGGCGATGATCACGACCGATCTCGACAACAACCAGATCACGGCGTTCCACCCGGGCGCGATGATGCAGTCGCACCTGAACCACGCAGGCGACGCGCCGGGCATCAAGCTCGCGATCGTCGGCCCCGACGGCTTCGACGGGATGGTGCAGCACGTCGAAGAACTCGCGAAGGCCGGTGTGCCGTTCGTATTCGATCCGGGCCAGGGCCTGCCGCTGTTCGACGGTGCGACGCTGCGCCGCAGCATTGAACTTGCGACCTATGTAGCGGTCAACGACTACGAGGCCAAGCTGGTGAGCGACAAGACGGGATGGTCCGAAGATGAAATCGCCAGCCGGGTCGACGCGCTCGTCATTACGCGTGGCGAGCACGGCGCGACCATCCGCCACAAGCAGGGCACGGAGCTGATTCCTGTCGTGCCGGCCGAGCGTATCTCCGATCCGACCGGCTGCGGCGATGCCTTCCGGGGTGGCCTGCTGTACGGCATCGAACATGGCCTCGACTGGGCAACCACGGGCCGCCTCGCGAGCCTGATGGGCTCGATCAAGATCGCCCACCAGGGGCCCCAGACTTACGTACTGACGCGCGCCGAGATCGACGCGCGCTTCGAGACTGCATTCGGTTACAGTCTCAAATGAATTTTGTGGGAGAGCAAAGATGTTGACGAAAAAGACCCTCACGCTCGCGGCCATGCTGACGGCCTCGCTGACGCTCACCGGTTGCTTCACCGCACCCGGTTCGGCGGATGTCTATAGCGTCGGCCAGGCGCAGCGCGAACAGACGGTCCGCATGGGCACGGTCGAAAGCGTCCGCGCCGTGCGCATCCAGTCCGACGGCGGCGGCAGCGCGATCGGCACGATCGGCGGCGGCGCACTCGGCGCGGTGGCAGGCAGCGCGATCGGCGGCGGCAAGGGGTCGATCCTGACCGCGATCGCCGGCGGCCTCGTCGGCGCGGTCGCGGGCAACGCGGTCGGCGAAAACCTCAGCACGGCGAACGGTGTCGAAATCACCGTGCGCCTCGACAACGGCGATCTGCGCTCGATCACGCAGGCAGCAAGCGGCGAAGCGTTCCGCGCCGGCGAGCGCGTGCGACTGCTGTCGAGCGGCGGCGTCACGCGCGTCACGCACTAACGGGTACCTCAGCTCGCGGCGCAAGCCGCGGTCGAACGCATGTGCGAAGCTGCACATGCGTTTTTTTTCGTCCGTACCCGCCGCAACCGGCATACGGGCAACCTGCCTATCGGCAAGTACAGACGAAAAAAATCCCGCCACCTGAGCCAGATGGCGGGACTGATTGAGTAGCGCTACTCAACCCGCGGACACCACGTGAGTGTCCGGGTGGTGCAGGTCAGCCTCGATTACGGACGGCTGCCGGTCGGGAACGGCCATGCCGCTGCCGGGTTGAGCGCGGTCTTCACGCCCGATGCCGGCGCAACCGATGCGGTCGACGCGGTCGTTGCCGGTGCAGCCTTCTTCACGACGGCCTTCTTCGGAGCAGCAGCCTTCTTCGGAGCCGCGGCCTTCTTCGCCGGAGCCGGAGCAGCAGCGGCAGCCTTCTTCGCGGGAGCAGCGGCCTTCTTCGCAGGGGCAGCCTTCTTCGCAGCAGGCGCAGCCTTCTTCGCGGCAGCCTTCTTGGCAGGCGCAGCCTTCTTCGCAGCAGCCTTCTTCGCCGGCGCGGCCTTCTTCGCAGCAGCCTTCTTGGCCGGTGCGGCCTTCTTCGCAGCAACCTTCTTCACTGCGACTTTCTTGGCTGCAACCTTCTTCACTGCGGCCTTCTTCGCCGGTGCTGCCTTCTTCGCAGCAACCTTCTTCACTGCGACCTTCTTGGCTGCAACCTTCTTCGTTGCGACCTTCTTGGCAGCAACCTTCTTCACTGCTGCCTTCTTCGCCGGTGCTGCCTTCTTCGCGGCAACCTTCTTCACCGCGACCTTCTTGGCAGCAACCTTCTTCACTGCAGCGGCCTTCTTCGCCGGCGCAGCAGCCTTCTTCGCAGCGACCTTCTTCACTGCGGCCTTCTTTGCAGCCGGTTTCTTCTTGGCAAGTGCCATGTTGTTCTCCTTCAGGTTCAGATGAGAGTCAGTTCAAACTACACCCTTCGTCAAAACCCGCTTCCCGCGGACGCTGTTCAGGACGTGCGCTTCGAAGCGGGCTATTCATCGGCGTACGCGGATACCACGCGCTTACGCTAATGAATACGGTATGGCGCGCGTGACCACCCGGCCTCGCGCGCCAAATCAAGTCGGTAGCCGGCGCACCTCGCGCCGCTACCCCTAATCGCTTGATCAAGCGGACCGCCACACGGCTGTCCGCTTTTTCCGGAGGGAAGTTTGCCCATCCCACTGAAGGGTTCGCAAAGTGCCTGTCGTGTCGTCGTGCCGTTAAGGCACCGGGCATGCTTTGCATCAGGCGTTCTTGCTCCTAAACCTTGGGCCGGGGCCGAGAGGCCGCCGGCTGCACCATCATGTGACGGGTTCGCTGCTGCGGGTTATTCCCAGGACAGCGCACCGCCCGTCTGATACTCGATCACACGCGTCTCGAAGAAGTTGCGTTCCTTCTTCAGGTCGATCATCTCGCTCATCCACGGGAACGGGTTTTCCTCGTTCGGATACAGCGGGTCAAGGCCGATCTGCTGGCAACGGCGGTTGCTGATGAAGCGCAGATAGCTCTTGAACATCGACGCGTTCAAACCCAGCACGCCGCGCGGCATCGTGTCTTCGGCGTAGCGGTATTCGAGTTCGACAGCCTGCTTGAACAGCTCGCGGATCTCGGCGCGGAATTCGGCGGTCCAGAGATGCGGATTCTCGAGCTTGATCTGGTTGATCAGGTCGATGCCGAAGTTGCAGTGCATCGACTCGTCGCGCAGGATGTACTGATATTGCTCTGCAGCACCCGTCATCTTGTTCTGGCGGCCGAGCGCGAGGATCTGCGTGAACCCGACATAGAAGAACAGGCCTTCCATGATGCAGGCGAACACGATCAGCGACTTCAGCAGCTTCTGATCCGCTTCGAGCGTGCCGGTCTTGAAGGCCGGATCCGTCAGCGTGTGGATGAACGGGATCAGGAATTCGTCCTTCGCGCGGATCGACGTGACCTCGTGGTACGCGTTGAAGATCTCGCCTTCGTCGAGACCGAGCGATTCGACAATGTATTGGTACGCGTGCGTGTGGATCGCCTCTTCGAACGCCTGGCGCAGCAGGAACTGCCGGCACTCGGGCGCCGTGATGTGGCGGTACGTGCCGAGCACGATGTTGTTCGCCGCGAGCGAATCGGCCGTCACGAAGAAACCGAGGTTGCGCTTCACGATGCGGCGCTCGTCCTCGGTCAGACCGTTCGGGTCCTTCCACAGAGCGATGTCGCGGGACATGTTGATTTCCTGCGGCATCCAGTGGTTCGCGCAACCGGCCAGATACTTTTCCCACGCCCACTTGTACTTGAACGGCACCAGCTGATTGACGTCAGTCTGGCCGTTGATGATGCGCTTGTCGGCGACATTGACCCGCGCTTCCGAACCGCCGGCGGGAACAGCCGATGCTTGCGGCGGCACCGCAAGATCGCCTTCGAAAATGTCGCGGACCTGATGGGCGGCAGGCGTTGCAGCCTGCAGTCCGACAGCCGCTCCTGCGGAGGTGCGCATCGCGTTTTGCTGCGCTCCGCTCGCGGGAGTTACGGCAGTCTTCTCTTCATCCCAGTTGAGCATAAATTCTCACCATCAATTTAGAACGGTTTGTACCATCTTTTCCTGAGCGATAAAAGGGTTCGCTCACGAAAAATCCTTTTTTCGATTCGCGTTGCGACCTCGATACAACACTTTGAGCAACGCATCGTCGTTCATGCAGAGCGCGACGTGTGTCGCGCGTGTATCGCGAGGTGCGCTCGACGCATCGAACGCTGATCGAAACGCGACGTCGTCGGGGATGTTTCGATCGCTTGTCACTGCCTGCAACGCAGGTGCCGCGTTACAGATTCCTTATCATTTTTTTAGTTGAGAGCGGCGCACACTTCAACCTCGATCGATTGTCGTGTGCGCCGCGCTGACCTGCTTCTCAGGTCAGGCGTACTGCGTTACTGGCACGCTTCGCATTCGTCGAAGCCAGGATCGCCCGGACGCATCGTGCACACCGGGCCATCTGCCTCGACCGGTGCGAGTGCCGGTGCTGCGTCGACTGCGCCCGACGACGATGCTGCGCCGCCTGCCGCACCGAAGCCGCCGGCTGCGCCTTGCGCGCCGCCGCTGCTCGAACCGCCGCTCGTCGGCACCGCGTTCAGCGCGCCGTGTGCGACCGTCGACTTCTCGACGTGCGTCGCCGCCATCGTGCGGAGGTAGTAGGTCGTCTTCAGGCCGCGCAGCCATGCGAGCTTGTAGACCTCGTCGAGCTTCTTGCCCGACGCGCCGCCCATGTAGATGTTCAGCGACTGCGCCTGGTCGATCCACTTCTGGCGACGCGATGCCGCTTCGACCAGCCACGTCGGGTCGACTTCGAACGCGGTCGCGTAGATCGCGCGCAGATCGGCCGGGATCCGGTCGATGCGCGACAGCATGCCGTCGAAGTACTTCAGGTCGGCAACCATCACTTCGTCCCACAGGCCGCGTTCCTTCAGGTCACGCACCAGGTACTCGTTCACCACCGTGAATTCGCCCGACAGGTTCGACTTCACGTACAGGTTCTGGAAGGTCGGTTCGATACAGGCCGACACGCCGATGATGTTCGAGATCGTCGCCGTCGGTGCGATCGCGACGCAGTTCGAGTTGCGCATGCCGTGCGTGGCGATCCGCGAACGCAGCGACGTCCAGTCGAGCGATTCGGACGTGTCGACCTCGACGTAGCCGCCGCGCGCTTCGGCGAGCAGCTTCAGCGTGTCCTGCGGGAGGATGCCGCGATCCCACAGCGAGCCGCGGTAGCTCGAGTAGCGGCCGCGCTCCTCGGCCAGCTCGGTCGACGCGTGGTACGCGTAGTAGCAGACCGCTTCCATCGAACGGTCGGCGAACGCGACCGCCGCTTCCGACGCGTACGGCGTGCGCAGCAGGTGCAGGCAGTCCTGGAAGCCCATGATGCCCATGCCGACCGGGCGATGCTTCAGGTTCGAGTTACGCGCCTTCGCCACCGCGTAGTAGTTGATGTCGATCACGTTGTCGAGCATGCGCATCGCGACGCTGATCGTGCGCTTCAGCTTGTCGTGGTCGAGCGCGAAGCTGCCGTCGGCCTGCTTCACCAGGTGGGCGACGAGGTTCACGGAGCCGAGGTTGCACACCGCGATTTCGGAGTCGCTCGTGTTCAGCGTGATTTCCGTGCACAGGTTCGACGAGTGGACGACGCCGACGTGCTGCTGCGGCGAGCGCACGTTGCACGGATCCTTGAACGTGATCCACGGGTGGCCCGTCTCGAACAGCATGCCGAGCATCTTGCGCCACAGCTGCGCCGCCGGGATCTTCTTGAACAGCTTGATCTCGCCGCGCGCGACCTTGTCTTCGTAAGCCGTGTAAGCCGCCTCGAATTCCGCGCCGAACTTGTCGTGCAGGTCCGGGCAGGTCGACGGCGAGAACAGCGTCCAGTCGGCGCCTTCCATCACGCGCTTCATGAACAGGTCGGGAATCCAGTTCGCCGTGTTCATGTCGTGCGTGCGGCGGCGATCGTCGCCCGTGTTCTTGCGCAGCTCCAGGAACTCCTCGATGTCGAGGTGCCACGATTCGAGGTACGCGCAGACCGCGCCCTTGCGCTTGCCACCCTGGTTGACCGCGACGGCCGTGTCGTTGACGACCTTCAGGAACGGGACCACGCCTTGCGACTTGCCGTTCGTGCCCTTGATATGCGAGCCGAGTGCACGCACGCGCGTCCAGTCGTTGCCCAGGCCGCCGGCGAACTTCGACAGCAGCGCGTTTTCCTTCAGCGCTTCATAGATGCCGTCGAGATCGTCCGCGACCGTCGTCAGGTAGCACGACGACAGCTGCGAGCGGTGCGTGCCCGAGTTGAACAGCGTCGGCGTCGAGCTCATGAAGTCGAAGCTGGACAGCACGTTGTAGAACTCGATCGCGCGCGTTTCGCGGTCGATCTCGTTCAGCGACAGGCCCATCGCGACGCGCATGAAGAATGCCTGCGGCATTTCGATGCGGGTGCCTTCGACGTGCAGGAAGTAGCGGTCGTACAGCGTCTGCAGGCCGAGGTAGCCGAACTGCAGGTCGCGGTTCGCGTCGAGTGCTTCGCCGAGGCGCTTCAGGTCGAACTGCAGCAGCTTGTCGTCGAGCAGGCCGGCGTCGACGCCGCGCTTCAGGAACTGCGGGAAGTATTCCGCGTAACGGGTCGACATCTCGGCCTGGACCACTTCTTCGCCGAGGATCTCGCGACGGATCGTGTGCAGCAGGATGCGGGACGTGACCTGGCTGTATGCCGGATCCTTTTCGATCATCGTGCGCGCAGCCAGGATCGCCGAGTCGTAGACCTGGCTCATCGGCACGCCGTCGTACAGGTTCTTCACCGTTTCCGCGACGATCGGGTCAGGGTTAACCGCAGCGCCGAGGCCGTCGCATGCCGACACGACCAGTGCGCGCAGCGCGTTCAGGTCGAGCGGGCGCGTGACGCCGTTGTCGACGACGTTGATGCCGGTGCTCGCCTCGCCGCCCGCTGCCGCTGCTTCCTCGCCCGCATGCTGGCGCTCGAGGTGACGCTTCTCGCGATACAGCACGTACGCACGCGCGACGTTGTGCTCGCCGCCGCGCATCAGCGCGAGTTCGACCTGATCCTGGATGTCTTCGATATGGAACGTACCGCCGTTCGGGCGGCTGCGCACGAGCGCGCGCACGACGTTGTGCGTCAGTTGCTCGACCTGCTCGCGCACACGCGCCGATGCCGCGCCCTGCCCGCCATTGACGGCCAGGAAAGCCTTGGTCACCGCGATCGCGATCTTCGAAGGTTCGAACGAGACGACGCTGCCGTTGCGGCGGATCACCTTGTAGTCGGCGAACGTGGCCTGCGGCGCGAGCGCCTTCGCGCCCTGTTCGGTCCCGCCGAGCGGACGGCTCGAGGCGCTCTCGTACTGGGACGTCGCGTTGTCGGTGGTTTGCATGTGCAAAGCTCCTGGTGTTGGATGGTGCGGAGAGAACCGCGGATTAAAACGAACGCTGCGCAACGCGGTGCGCGAGCGGTAAGAGGCGAGCGATGCGCCGGGGAAGCCGGTTCGGTCGATGCGCGACAACCGATCCGGTCGTGTGCTTCGTCATGTGTACCCTGCCCCGTCGAAGTTCGCTGCGCTGATCGCGACGCCCGGACCGCCCGGCCTGACGCGCCGCCCTGAGAACCCTGTCCGCCGGCGTTGCCCGCCGGCCGGTGCCGCTCGGGTTTCCCCTGCGACACACACTATATCTAGTACAAAACTACTCAACTGGCACCAAGTATAGTGGACATTCGGAGGACGTCAAAACGGATAATTTGCGATGGAGGTCTTGACATCGCTCACGCGCAGACACGACAAGGCATTGGTCGGAGAAAAAACTTTCTCCGGTCAAAAAACCCCGCGATCAGTGCTGACGGAAAGGAAAGTATTCGGCGGAAAAACCGGCATCGCTCGCGAAGCGTTGCCAATCGAAATGCGGGCCCGGGTCGGTCTTGCGGCCCGGCGCGACGTCCGAGTGCCCGGCGAATGCGTCGACCGGGTAGCGTGCCGCGAGCGTGCGGGAGAGCGCGGCGAGCATCGCATACTGCGCGTCGTCGAACGGCACGTCGTCCGCGCCTTCGAGCTCGATGCCGATCGAGAAGTCGTTGCAGCGCGCGCGGCCAAAGAACTCGGACGAGCCCGCGTGCCACGCGCGCTCGTCGCACGACACGAACTGCACGAGCTCGCCGCTGCGGCGGATCAGGAAGTGCGCGGACACGCGCACGTCGCGCAGGTGGCTCTGGTAATAAGGGTGCGCATCGCAATCGAGGCGGTTCAGGAACAGCGCCTCGATTGCATCGCCACCGAATTCGCCGGGCGGCAGGCTGATGTTGTGGACGACCACGAGCGTCGGCACCGCGCCCGCGGGCCGCACCTCGAAGTTCGGCGACGGCGCATGGCGCGCTTCGCGCACCCAGCCGTTCGCGTCGACCGACAGCAGCAGCGCGTCGCTCATCGTGCGTCGCGACCGCTCGACCGTGCGGCGTGGCGCTGCGCGTGCTCGGCACTGCAGAAGTATTCGCCGCCCGCGGCAACGGCGTCGCCCTTCGGCGCATGCACGCCGCATTCGGCGCAGCGCACCATCGGCTCGGGCAGCGCCCGCGCGTCGCCGTTCGGGCGTGCCGCACCCGCGCCGCCGGCGCCGGGCGTACCGTCGTAACCGGCGCCGCGGCCGGTGCGCGCCTGTGCTTGCTCCTGGGCCTGGCGCAGCTTGCGCGCGATCCACGAACCCGCGAAGAAGAGAAGAATCAGGAGAAGAATCTGTCGCATCGGAAACCTGCGTTCAAACCACGGAACGGTGCAGCAGCACCTCGAAAACGAACCGGCTGCCGACATACGCGAGCAGCAGCGCGGCGAACGACACGAGCACCCAGCGCGCGGCACCACGGCCGCGCCAGCCCGACGTCTTGCGGGCGACCAGCAGGCCGCCGAACATCAGCCACGACAGGATCGCGAATACCGTCTTGTGGTCGAGCCGCAGCGCGCGCGCGTCGACCTGCTCGCTGAACAGGATGCCCGACGCGAGCGTCAGCGTGAGCAGCACGAAGCCGGCGCCGATCAGGCGGAACAGCAGCTTCTCGAGCGTAAGCAGCGGCGGCAGCGTCTCGAGCCAGCTCGCGATCCAGCCCGTCGAGCCATCGCGCCCGCCGCTCCTCAGCGACTGCAGGCGCCGCTCGACCATCAGCATCAGGATCGCGTGCAGCGCCGCGATCGCGAACAGGCCATATGCGATGTTCGCGATCAGGAAATGCAGCTTGAACAGCGGTGCTGCGGCATAAGGAAGCACCCGCACGCCGCCGAACACGAGCGGCAGCAGCGACGCGCCGCACGCGAGCGGCAATACCAGCAGGCGCAGGCTGTCGAGCGGGAAGAAGAAGCTCTCGATCCAGTAGATGCCGGCGCCGAGCCAGAACATCGCGGACAGCGCGAACGCGAAGCCGAACACCATCGCGTCGTTCGGAAAGATCGTCGTGTGGAGCAGCACGCCGTGCGCGACCAGCGCGGCGAACAGCAGCGCGCGGCCGGCCCCGCTCATCCCGGACGCGGCGGACGCGGGAACCGGCACGGCCGGCACGCTCGCGACGAGCGGCGTCGCGCCCTGACGGTGCGTGCGCCAGCCTGCGACGGCGAGGCCGCCGTACAGGAATGCGGTGAGGGCATACAGTACAATATCCATGTTCGAAGTTTACACTAGGCCCCCTTCCCGCGACGGCTCCCTTTGTTCGGTTCCGCCGCGCCTTCGGGCCCCACTGTCCATCGCTCCCCATGCTCGACAATCTCACTCAACGGATGGCGCGCGTCGTCAAGACGCTGCGCGGCGAGGCCCGGCTTACCGAGGCGAACACGCAGGAGATGCTCCGCGAGGTGCGTCTCGCCCTGCTGGAGGCCGACGTTTCGCTGCCGGTCGTCCGCGAATTCATCGCCAAGGTCAAGGAAAAGGCGCTCGGCGAAGAAGTGATCAGCAGCCTGTCGCCGGGTCAGGCGCTGGTCGGCGTGGTCCAGAAGGAACTGACCGCCGTGATCGGCGGCGACTACGAAGGCAAGGCCGCCGAGCTGAACCTCGCGGTCACGCCGCCCGCGGTGATCCTGATGGCCGGCCTGCAGGGTGCGGGCAAGACCACGACCGCCGGCAAGCTCGCGAAGCTGCTGCGCGAGAAGTACAAGAAGAAGGTGCTGACCGTGTCGTGCGACGTGTATCGCCCGGCCGCAATCATGCAGCTGAAAACGGTGAGCGAACAGGTCGGCGCCGACTTCTTCCCGTCCACGCCGGACCAGAAACCCGTCGACATCGCGATCGCGGCCGTCGACTGGGCGAAGCGCCACTACCATGACGTGCTGATCGTCGACACGGCCGGCCGCCTCGGCATCGACGAAGTGATGATGCAGGAAATCGCCGCGCTGCACGGCACGCTGAAGCCGGCCGAAACGCTGTTCGTCGTCGACGCGATGCTCGGCCAGGACGCGGTCAACACCGCGAAGGCGTTCAACGACACGCTGCCGCTCACCGGCGTCGTGCTGACCAAGCTCGACGGCGACTCGCGCGGCGGTGCCGCGCTGTCGGTGCGTCACGTCACGGGCAAGCCGATCAAGTTCGTCGGTGTCGCCGAGAAGCTCGACGGCCTCGAGGTGTTCCACCCCGACCGGATGGCGAACCGGATCCTCGGCATGGGCGACATCCTCGCGCTCGTCGAGGAGGCGCAGCGCGGCGTCGACGTGCAGGCCGCGCAGAAGCTCGCCGACAAGGTCAAGAAAGGCGGCGACTTCGACCTGAACGATTTCCGCGCGCAGATCTCCCAGATGAAGAACATGGGCGGCCTGTCGTCGCTGATGGACAAGCTGCCTGCGCAGTTCCAGCAGGCGGCGGCCGGCGCCGACATGGGCCAGGCCGAGAAGTCGATCCGCCGGATGGAGGGCATCATCAGCTCGATGACGCCGGCCGAGCGCGCGAAACCCGAGATCATCAAGGCGACGCGCAAGCGCCGCATTGCAGCCGGCGCGGGCGTGCCGGTGCAGGAAGTCAACCGGATGCTGAACCAGTACGACCAGATGCGTACGATGATGAAGAAGCTGAAGGGCGGCAACATGCAGAAGATGATGCGCGGCCTGAAGGGCATGATGCCCGGCATGCGCTGATTCCGCCCATCGGCCGGCGCGCGGGTTTTTGCTGTAGCGCGCGCCGTCCGTTCTGCTTCATTCTTATTTGTATACCGACTGCCCGCCAGAACACATGAACCGCGAAGAAGCCCTCCACATTTTCAACCACTCCGAAGAGATCGTCTCGGCCGACGCCGTCAATGCGTCGATCTCCCGGATGGCCGACGCGATCCGCGCCGAGATCGGCGATGCGTTCCCGCTCGTTCTCTCGGTGATGGGCGGCGCCGCGGTGTTTACCGGGATGCTGCTGCCGCATCTCGATTTCCCGCTGGAATTCGACTACATCCACCTGACCCGCTATCGCAATACGACGCAGGGCAGCCCGGAAATGCACTGGCGCGTCGCGCCGCGCGAATCGGTGAAGGACCGGATCGTGCTCGTGCTGGACGACATCCTCGACGAAGGCGAGACGATGGCCGCGATCCGCGACCGCATCCTCGACATGGGTGCGCAGCGCTTCATGTCGGCCGTGCTGTGCGAGAAGACGCTCTCGAAGGCAAAGCCACTGCACCCCGACTTCTGCGGCTTCCCGGTGCCCGACCGCTACGTGTTCGGCTGCGGGATGGATGCGAAGGGCTACTGGCGCAACCTGCCGACGATCCGCGCGCTGACCACGAACGTCTGAGCGCCCCGCTCCTCCGCACCATATAAATAGAAAGCGGCGCCCCGGTTTCCCGGAGCGCCGCTTTTTTTTCGTGGGTGTCCTGGATGCGCGCCGCGTCGCCCTACAGCTGGTGCACGAACGCGCGGACACCGCCCAGCATCATCTCGACCGAAATCGCGACGAGCACGAGGCCCATCAACCGCTCGAACGCCGCGACGGTCCGCTCGCCGATCCATTGCTGGATCCGCTCGGCCAGCACCAGCGTCACCGCGCAGACGATCATCGTGACCGTCAGCGCGCCGACCCACTCGAGCATCTTGCCGGGCCCCTGCGACGTCAGCAGCATCACCGTCGCGAGCGCGGACGGCCCGGCGAGCGCCGGAATCGCGAGCGGCACGATGAACGGCTCGCCGCCCGCGCGCGGATCGTTGCCGAGCGCGCCGTCCGGATGCGGGAAGATCATCCGCAGCGCGATCAGGAACAGCACGATCCCGCCGCCGAGCCGCAGCGACAGGTCGGTGAGGCTCATCATCCGCAGGAAGCGGTCGCCGACCAGCATGAAGAACAGCAGGATCACGAATGCGATCCCCACTTCACGCAGGATCAGCTTCACGCGCCGCTCGCGCGGCACATCCCGCATGGCCGAAATGAACAGCGGGATGTTGCCGAGCGGATCGGTGATCAGCACCAGGAGCACGGTGGCCGACAGGAAGGTGTATTCCACCGCGTTCCCCGGTCGGTGCGCTTAGCGCGCGAGCGCGGCGCGGATCTTCTCCGCGACCGTCGCCGCAGCCGCGTCGGCCGGCAGCAGCGTCGCTTCGGCGTCGCGGCGGCCCTGATACTCGATCTTGCCTTCCTTCAGGCCGCGCTCGCCGATCACGAGGCGATGCGGCACGCCGATCAGCTCCCAGTCGGCGAACATCACGCCCGGGCGCTCGCCGCGATCGTCGAGGATCACGTCGATGCCGGCTGCGACGAGTTCCGCGTACAGCTTGTCGGCGGTCTCGCGCACCATGTCGCTGCGGTCATAGCCCATCGGGCACAGCACGACTTCGAACGGCGCGATCGACTCGGGCCAGATGATGCCCTTGTCGTCGAAGTTCTGCTCGATCGCCGCGCCGAGAATACGCGTGACGCCGACGCCGTAGCAGCCCATCAGCATCGGCTGCGGCTTGCCCGACTCGTCGAGGAACGTCGCACCCATCGCTTCCGAGTACTTGGTGCCGAGCTGGAACACGTGGCCGACTTCGATGCCGCGGCAGATGTCGATCACGCCCTTGCCGTCCGGCGACGGGTCGCCCTTCTTCACGTTACGCACGTCGGCGACGTCCGGCTCGGGCAGGTCGCGGCCCCAGTTCACGCCAGCGATGTGGTAATCGACCTCGTTCGCGCCGACGACGAAGTCGCTCATGTTCGCGACCGTGCGGTCCGCGATCACCTTCACGGGCTTCTTCGTGCCGACCGGGCCGAGGTAGCCCGGCGGCGTGCCGAACCACTCGACGATTTCCTGCTCGGTCGCGAAGCGGTGGTTCTTCAGGCCCGGCAGCTTCGACACCTTGATCTCGTTCAGGTCGTGATCGCCGCGCAGCATCACGAGCCAGATGGTCGGCTCGGCACCTTCGTTGTCGGTCGCGAGCACGATCGACTTGATCGTGCGCTCGAGCGGGATGGCCAGCAGTTCGGCGACGGCTTCGCACTTCGCCTTGCCGGGCGTCGCGACCTTCTCCATCGCTTCGGCCGGCGCTGCGCGTTCGGCGATCAGCGGCAGCGCTTCGGCCGCCTCGATGTTCGCCGCGAATTCGGACGTCGGGCAGTACGCGATCGCGTCTTCACCGGTGTCGGCGATCACGTGGAATTCGTGCGAGAAGTTGCCGCCGATCGAGCCGCTGTCGGCCGCGACCGCGCGGAACTCCAGGCCGAGGCGCGTGAAGATGCGCACGTACGCGTCGTACATCTTGCGATACGACTCGTTCAGGCCGGCCGCATCCTTGTCGAACGAGTACGCGTCCTTCATGATGAATTCGCGGCCGCGCATCACGCCGAAGCGCGGACGGATCTCGTCGCGGAACTTCGTCTGGATCTGGTAGAAGTTCACCGGCATCTGCCGGTAGCTCTTGAT
This sequence comes from Burkholderia lata, assembly GCF_000012945.1. Classification (NCBI taxonomy): domain Bacteria; kingdom Pseudomonadati; phylum Pseudomonadota; class Betaproteobacteria; order Burkholderiales; family Burkholderiaceae; genus Burkholderia; species Burkholderia lata. Next base: position 558,339 of record NC_007510.1, on the reverse strand, counting down.
CTGGTTGCGCGCGATGTCGGTGATGACTTCCTCGTGCGTCGGCCCGATCACGAAGTCGTTGTCCTTGCGGTCCTTGAAGCGCAGCAGCTCGGGGCCGTACTGCTCCCAGCGGCCCGACTCCTGCCACAGCTCGGCGGGTTGCACGGCCGGCATCAGCAGCTCGATGCCGCCCGCCCGGTTCATTTCCTCGCGCACGATCGCCTCGACCTTGCGAATCGAACGCAGGCCGACCGGCAGGTAGTTATAGATGCCGCCGGCGACGCGACGGATCATGCCGGCGCGCACCATCAGCTTGTGGCTGACGATCTCTGCGTCGGCGGGTGCTTCTTTCAGGGTGCCGATAAAGAAACGGGAAGCTTTCATGCGGACGGTTCCAAAAACGGCGCCCCCAGGCGGGGCGCCCGAAAAAGTTTCAAGGTGAAAAAGCTGCGCGCGACGAACGACGATGGCGCAGACGACGTAGCAGACTAATCAGGGACAATTCAGCCGGTGTACCCCGCGCGGATTCGCTCCGTCACGGTGCGCAGCGCCCGTTATCTGTTTATAATCAAAGCAATTTTAAAGGATTCGAAGGTGGTTGTATGCTGGATCGTGAAGGCTTTCGCCCGAACGTCGGCATCATCCTCTTGAACGCGCGCAACGAGGTGTTTTGGGGCAAGCGGCTCCGCGAGCATTCCTGGCAGTTTCCTCAAGGTGGGATCAAGTATGGCGAGACCCCCATGCAGGCGATGTACCGGGAACTGCACGAGGAAACGGGCCTGCATCCGGAACACGTCAAGATAATCGGCCGCACTCGCGACTGGTTGCGTTATGAGGTGCCTGACAAGTTCATTAAACGCGAAGTACGCGGTCATTACCGCGGCCAGAAGCAGATCTGGTTCCTGCTGCGGATGGTTGGACGCGATTGCGACATTTGCTTGCGCGCGACCGACCACCCGGAGTTCGATGCGTGGCGCTGGAACGAGTACTGGGTGCCGCTCGATGCGGTGATCGAGTTCAAGCGGGATGTCTATCAGTTGGCGCTGACGGAACTGTCGCGCTTCCTGCGCCGCCCGGCGCAGCGAGCCGAGAAGCCGCGCGGGCCGCGTCTGTCGCGCTATCCGCGCGTCATTGGCGTACAGGCCCAGCAGACGCTGACGATTGTCGACACATCGGTAGTCTGTTCGGAGATCGAAGTGGAAGCGAGCACGCTCGACGAGATGCCGCCCCACGTGATCGTCGGCAAATGACGAATCGAACTGCATGACCGGGCGCGACCTTGGTGTCGCGCCCTTTTTTTACGAGGAATGCATATTGAAAGCGATTGCTCTCGCGCTCGCATCGATTGCCGCGGTAGCCACGCTGGCAGGCTGCGCGAATTCGAAGACGCCCACCAACAAGGATGACAGCGAGTTCGTGTATCTGCTGGACCGCCAGGGCACCTGGAAGGAAAACGCGGTCGACTCGCTGCCGCCGCTGCCGCAAACGGGCGACCTGCTGCCGTTCAACGTATCGCAGAACACGCCGCTCAAGTTCTTCGTCGATGCGAAATCGCTCGCCGTCGGCACCGATGGCGTCGTGCGCTACGCGGTCGTCATCACGAGCCCGGCCGGCGCGCGCAACGTGAACTACGAAGGTATCCGCTGCGACACCTACGAATGGCGCCAGTATGCCGGCCTGAATTCGGAACACGACGGCTGGGATCGCACCGTCGAGAACGACTGGCGGCGCATCGAGAACGGCGAGCTGAATGCCTACCACTCGGCGCTCTATCAGGACTACTTCTGCTCGAACAAGATGCCGCAGGGCACGACCCAGCAGATCCTGGAAAACATCCGGTTTCACCGCACCGCGATGAGCCAGTTGCGCTGACGGCGCGCGGCACCCGCCGCGCCCCTGTCCGCCGCATGAAAAAAGCCCGCATCACGCGGGCTTTTTCATTTGACGGCCGGAACCGGCACGTATGGTCACACCAGCACCAGGTTGTCGCGATGGATCAACTCGGGCTCCAGCATGTAGCCGAGCACGGATTCGATCTCGCCGCTCGGTTTGCGGTGAATCAGTTTCGTCTCCGCACTGCTGTAGTTCGTGAGCCCACGCGCCACTTCGCGCCCGTCGGGGCCAACACACGCGATGACTTCACCGCGCGCGAACGCACCCTGCACGTCGATCACGCCGATCGGCAGCAGGCTCTTGCCGCCGGCCGTCAGCTTCTCGACCGCGCCCGCGTCGATCACGACATGGCCGCGCACCTGAAGGTGGTCGGCCATCCACTGCTTGCGCGCCGCCATCCGCGCGGTACGTGCGATCAGTTGCGTGCCGATCGCCTCGCCGGCCGCCAGACGCACGAGCACGTCGGTCTCCCGGCCGCTCGCGATCACGGTGTTCGCGCCGCTGTGTGCCGCGCGCTTCGCCGCGAGGATCTTCGTCAGCATCCCGCCGCGGCCGAGGCTCGAACCCGCGCCGCCGGCCATCGCCTCGAGTTCCGGCGCGCCTGCATTGGCTTCTGCAACGAGCGTCGCATTCGGATCCTTGCGCGGATCGGCGGTGAACAGCCCCGACTGGTCGGTCAGGATGATCAGTGCATCGCCTTCGATCAGGTTTGCAACGAGCGCGCCGAGCGTGTCGTTGTCGCCGAACTTGATTTCGTCGGTGACGACCGTGTCGTTCTCGTTGATGATCGGCACGACGCCGAGCCGCAACAGCGTCAGCATCGTCGAACGTGCATTCAGGTAACGCTCGCGGTCCGCCAGGTCGGCATGCGTCAGCAGGATCTGCGCGGTGCGGATGTCGTGCTCGGTGAAGCGGCTCTCATAGACCTGCGCGAGCCCCATCTGGCCGACTGCGGCGGCAGCCTGCAACTCGTCGATTTCCCGCGGCCGCTTGCTCCAGCCTAGCCGCTGCATCCCTTCGGCAATCGCGCCCGAACTGACGAGCACGACTTCCTTGCCCTGGGCGCGCAGTGCGGCGATCTGAGCCGCCCAACGGCCGATTGCTGCATGATCGAGCCCCTTGCCGTCGTTGGTCACGAGGCTGGAGCCCACCTTCACCACCAATCGCTTCGAATCCGCGATGATCGAACGCATCCTGCACTGTCTCCTGTATCTGCTGCCTGCCCGGCCGGGGCGCGATTGAACGCTGACGCCGGGCGGCACGCCCGGCGCGTTCCGGAATCGCTCAGGCGTCGTCGCCCGGCGCCGCACCGCCCTTGGCAGGCGGCTCGTCGCGGAAACGCACGTCCGCCGCGAGATCTTCCGCCTCCGCCGCACGATGCGCGTCCGAATGTTCGGCGAGGTAGTCGTAGATCGCGTAGCACAGCGCTTCACAGCCCTGGCCCGTCAGTGCCGAGATCTCGAACACGGGGCCGTCCCACTCGAAGCGCTCGAGGAAATCCGCGACGCGCGCCTTGCGCTCGTCTTCCGGCACCATGTCGAGCTTGTTGAGCACGAGCCAGCGCGGCTTTTCGTAGAGCGCCTCGTCGTACTTGCGCAGCTCGCCGACGATCGCCGTCGCTTCCGCAACCGGATCGACGCTTTCGTCGAACGGTGCGAGATCGACCAGATGCAGCAGCACGCCGGTGCGCTGCAGGTGGCGCAGGAACTGGTGGCCGAGGCCCGCGCCTTCGGCGGCGCCCTCGATCAGCCCCGGGATGTCCGCGATCACGAAGCTCTTGCTCGGACCGACACGCACCACGCCGAGATTCGGCGCAAGCGTCGTGAACGGGTAGTCGGCAATCTTCGGCCTCGCGTTCGACACAGACGAAATGAACGTCGACTTGCCCGCGTTCGGCATGCCGAGCAGGCCGACGTCGGCGAGCACCTTCAGTTCGAGCCTCAGCATGCGACGCTCGCCGGGCTTGCCGTCCGTCTTCTGCCGCGGTGCGCGGTTCGTGCTCGACTTGAAATGCAGGTTGCCGAGCCCGCCGGAGCCGCCCTGCGCAAGCATCACCTGCTGGTCGTGCTCGGTCAGGTCGGCGATCAGCTCGCCGGTATCCATGTCGCTGATGATCGTGCCGACCGGCATGCGCAGCGTGACGTCGTCGCCGCCCTTGCCGTAACAATCCGAGCCGCGCCCGTTTTCGCCGTTGCGCGCCAGATGCTTCTTCGCGTAACGGTAGTCGATCAGCGTGTTGATGTTGCGGTCGGCGATCGCGTATACGCTACCGCCCCGGCCGCCGTCGCCGCCGTCCGGCCCGCCGAACGGGACGAATTTCTCGCGGCGCATCGACGCACTGCCATCGCCTCCGTCTCCGGCGATGACTTCGATTCGTGCTTCGTCAATGAACTTCATTCGTCACTCCGCCCAGTATTTCCGCTATTGTGCCGCGCGCCGGCGCGCTTGAACAATCTGCCATTCGGCCGATCGTACGCCGGTTGCGCGATGGTCGCCGAACGCACACGCGACCGGCGACCAAATAAAAAAAGGCCCCGCGAAGACTGCGGGGCCTTTCGGCTACGAAGCCCGTGGGTGCCTGAACTTAGGCAGCCGCCGGGACAACGATGACCAGATGCTTCTTGTCCGCGCCCTTCGTCGCGAACTTGACGTGACCGTCGACCAGCGCGAACAGGGTGTGATCCTTGCCCATGCCGACGTTCTCGCCTGCGTGCATACGCGTACCGCGCTGACGCACGATGATGCCGCCGGCATTGATTGCCTGGCCGCCGTACACTTTCACGCCGAGACGTTTCGACTCGGAGTCGCGGCCGTTCCGGGAAGAGCCGCCTGCCTTTTTGTGTGCCATCTGATTGCTCCTTTACCGAGGCGCTTACGCGTTGATCGCGTCGATGCGCAGCTCAGTGTAGTTCTGGCGGTGGCCGCCGTGCTTTTGGTAGTGCTTCCGGCGACGCATCTTGAAGATGGTGACCTTGGCATGACGACCGTGCGACACAACGGTGGCCTTGACGGAAGCCCCACTGACCAGCGGCGTACCGAACTTAATCGATTCGCCTTCGCCCACTGCGAGAACCTGGTCGAGCGTGATTTCAGCGTCAATGTCAGCCGGTATCTGTTCTACTTTGAGTTTTTCGCCAACGGCAACTTTGTACTGCTTGCCGCCGGTTTTTATGACCGCGTACATTGAGAACCTCACTCTGGATCCAAATTTTCCGCACACCACGCGCGGAAAACACGTGATTATACATGGGGTTAGCACCGAAGTCAAAACCCATTGACGATTGCCGCGAGCGGGCCTCGGCCAAACGGCCAAACGGCCAAATTCGAGGCTGCGGCACGTGTCACAGACCGGGATATCTCGGATTCGACTTATAATCCGCCGCATCACCCAATTCCATCATCATGTCGTCGTCCACCGCCTCCCCCACCCTCAGCGCCGCCCATCTGCTCGCTCCGATCACCAGTGACATGGAGCAGGTGAATCGCGTTATCCGGCAAAGCCTCGCGTCCGATGTGCTGCTGATCAACCAGATCGCCGAGTACATCATCGGCGCGGGCGGCAAGCGGCTGCGTCCGGCATTGCTGCTGCTCGTCGCCGGCGCACTCGGCGAGACGTCGCACCAGCGGCACGTGCTGGCCGCCGTCGTCGAGTTCATCCACACGGCTACGCTGCTGCATGACGACGTCGTCGACGAATCCGAGCTGCGCCGCGGCCGCCAGACCGCCAATGCGCTGTTCGGCAACGCGGCGAGCGTGCTGGTAGGCGACTACCTCTATTCGCGCTCGTTCGAGATGATGGTCGGCGTCGGCAAGATGCGCGTGATGGAGATCCTGTCCGAAGCGACGACGATCATTTCCGAAGGCGAGGTGCTGCAGCTCCTCAACATGCACGACGCAGACGTCGACGAAACGCGCTACATGCAGGTGATCCGCTACAAGACGGCCAAGCTGTTCGAGGCGTCGGCCCGCCTGGGCGCGGTGCTCGCAGGCGCCGATGCGCCGACCGAGGCTGCCGCCGCCGAATACGGCCGCCGGATCGGCACGGCATTCCAGATCATGGACGACTGGCTCGACTACGCGGGCACCGTCGAGGCGATGGGCAAGAATGCCGGCGACGACCTTCGCGAAGGCAAGCCGACGCTGCCGCTCATCTATCTGATCGAACGCGGCACGCCCGAACAGTCGGCGCTGGCACGCGAGGCGATCGAACAGGGTGGTACCGATCGCTTCGACACGATCTTTGAAGCGATCACGCGCTCGGGCGCACTGGATCACACGCTCGAATGCGCACGCCAGGAAGCGCAGGCGGCGGCGGCTGCGATCGCTGCGTTCCCCGATTCGGTATACAAGGAAAGCCTGCTCGCGTTGTGCTCGTACTCGACGTCGCGGCAGTCGTAAGTAGATGTCGTGCGTCGCGGCCACGGCTGCGACGTACGTTCGACACGGGAAAATCACCTGTCTCGAAAAATTTTCTCTCCAAGGTCTTCCCTTTTTAAAGAAACGTCGTTATAGTTACATTCTTGCTTGACGACGCAGCGGTCTTGAAGAAGACGGCGAAATCGGAAGAGTCCAAATCGGGGTGTAGCTTAGCCTGGTAGAGCGCTACGTTCGGGACGTAGAGGCCGGAGGTTCGAATCCTCTCACCCCGACCAGATTTGTAAAAAACCGTGCACTCCGTGCACGGTTTTTTTTTGCCCGGTCGCCGCAGGCCCCTCGTGTCGCGCACGACACATCGCGGTCGCCGGCCTCTGCTATATTCCTTCCATCCCTGTCCCTCACTGCCCTTCCGACGCGTGGACCAAATTCCCTTATGGGCGCAAATCGGCGCCGTCTTCCTGCTTCTCCTCTGTTCCAGCTTCTTTTCGATTTCCGAGACCGCGATGATGGCGCTCAACCGCCATCGGCTGAAGCATCTCGCCAGCCAGGGCGCACTCGGCGCGAAAACCACGCAAGGCCTGCTCACGCGCACTGACCTGCTGCTCAGCGTGATCCTGATCGGCAACAACCTGTTCAACACGATCATCCCGGTCCTGACGACATCGCTCGCGCTGCATACGTTCGGCCGCAACAACGTCGCGCTGTCGATCGCGACCGGTATCGTCGCGTTCCTGATCATCGTGTTCGCCGAAATCGCGCCGAAGATCGTCGGCGCGACGTTCCCTGAACGCATCGCGCTGCCTGCGAGCCTCGTGATCGCGCCGCTGATGCGCGTGTTCAAGCCGGTCGTCTGGTTCGTCAACGCACTCGCGCACGGCGTGCTGCGCGTGCTGCGCATCAATACGGCGAAGGGTCGCGACCAGCGGATGTCGGCCGACGAGCTGCGCGCGATCGTGCTCGAATCGAGCAGCTTCATGCCGACCAAACACCGCAGCATCCTGCTCAACCTGTTCGACCTCGAGAACATCACGGTCGACGACGTGATGGTGCCGCGCCGCCAGATCGAGTCGCTCAACTTCTACGCACCGCTCGACGACGTCCTGCACCAGCTCGAAACCTGCTATCACAACCGACTCGTCGTCTACGAAGGCGACATCGACAAGGTGCTCGGCGTGCTGCACGTCCGCAAGACGCTGACCGCGCTGCACAACCAGGAGTTCGACCGCGAGACGCTGCGCACGCTGCTCGCCGAACCGTACTACGTGCCGTCCGGCACGCCGGTGGTGCAGCAGCTCCAGTTTTTCCAGGAAACGCGGCAGCGGACCGCGCTCGTCGTCAACGAGTACGGCGAGCTCGAAGGGCTCGTCACGCCCGAAGACATCATCGAGGAGCTGATCGGCGAATTCACCACGTCGATGCCGCGCAGCGAACGCAAGGGCGGCTGGGACGACAACGGCGAATGCATCGTCTCGGCAAGCATGCCGCTGCGCGAACTGAATCGCTGGCTGCACCTGAAGCTGCCGACCGACGGGCCGAAGACGCTGAACGGCCTGGTGCTCGAAATCCTCGAGGAAATTCCGGAAGACGACGTGTGCCTGAAAATCGGTGACGTGATGCTTGAAGTGATGCGCAGCGACGATCAGGCCGTGCGCACCGTCAAGCTCTTCAAGCCGCGCGGCTCGCGCACCGCACGCGTCACCTCCCGCTAGCCGAACGGCTGACTGCCAGCGCCGCCCGCGACGCGCGACCATCTGCTGGTCACGGTCAACAGGCGGCCAGCGTGCCGGCTCACATGCATTTCCCTCCTCCCGGGGCGCCGCTGCGCACGCAGCAGCCGCCCGCTCACTCCGATGTGTCGCCCGCCACCGCATCGCGCGCGCTCGACGCGGCCCAGCTCGACGATGCGCCAGCCGTGCGGCTGCTGACGGACACGCTTCACGCGGCACGCGTGCGCGACGCATCCGACATCCACGTCGAACCATTCGAAGCCGGCTGGCGCATCCGCCTGCGCATCGACGGCGTGCTGCATGAACATGCGCGGCCGCCCCTGCATCTGCGCGACGCGCTCGTCACACGAATCAAGGTGCTCGCGCGCATGGACATCGCCGAGCGGCGGCTCCCGCAGGACGGCAGGCTGCGCATCGCGATCGACGGCGGTACGCGCGGCGACTACCGGGTCAGCTCGCTGCCCACGTTGTTCGGTGAAAAGCTGGTGCTGCGACGGCTCGAAACCATGCCACCCGACCTCACACTCGCACGCCTCGGCTTCGACGCGCAGCAGGCAGCCGCGATGGAGGCCGCGATACGCGCACCGCATGGCCTCGTGCTCGTCACGGGCCCCACCGGCAGCGGCAAGACGCTGTCGCTCTACTGCGCGCTGCAGATGCTCGATCGCGACGCGCACAACGTCTGCACGGTCGAGGATCCCGCCGAGATTCAGCTCGACGGCATCAGCCAGGTCGGTGTCGCCGAAAAAGCGGGGCTCACGTTCGCGACGGCACTGCGCGCGCTACTGCGGCAGGATCCGGACATCATCATGGTCGGCGAGATTCGCGATGCGGAGACAGCCGACGTCGCGATCAAGGCAGCGCAGACCGGCCATCTCGTGCTGTCGACGCTGCACACGAACGACGCGCCGGCCGCCGTCGCGCGGCTGCTCGACATCGGCGTCGCACCGTACAACCTCGCGGCCGCACTGCACCTCGTCACCGCGCAACGCCTCGTCCGGCGGCTGTGCACCGCCTGCCGCATACACTCGGACGCACCGGTGCCTGTCCTGCGCGAAACCGGCTGCGACCCGGCCGCCCTCGCAGCCGGATGGCGGCCGTTCGTCGCGCGAGGCTGTCCGGCCTGCCACGGCATCGGCTATCGCGGCCGTGTCGGCCTGCATCAGACCATGCCGGTATCGCCCGGGCTGGCAGAACGCATCGTCGCACGGGCGAGTGTCGGCGAACTCGCGCAATGCGTGGCGGCCGAAGGCGTGCGCAGTCTGCGCGACGCGGCGCTCGCGCGCGTTCACGACGGCACGACCAGCATCGCGGAAGCCCTCGCCGCGACACCTGCCACATGAGCATGCGCACGCCGCCGCGCGAAACCCGCTTCGCGTGGCGCGGCCGCCGTCGCGACGGCACGTCGCGCCGAGGGAACGTCATCGCATTCGACGCCGCGAGCGCACGTGCCGCGCTCGCACGCGACGGCATCGCCGTGCTGTCGCTCGACGTCCGCGGGCCGGCCCGGGCGCCAACGGCCAGCGCGCGGGACGTCACGCGCTTCACGCGCCAGCTCGCGAGCCTGCTGCAGGCCGGATTGCCGCTCGCGCCGTCGCTCGAGATGCTCGCGCGTACGCGGCCGCACGACGGCCTGCCGCGCATCGCCGCCGGTCTCGCGCGCGAAATCGTCGGCGGCCGGCGCTTCGCCGAGGCACTCGCACGCTATCCATCCCAGTTCGGCACGCTGTATCGCCAGCTGATCGAGGTCGGCGAAGCGTCCGGCTCGCTTGGCATCGTGCTGACACGGCTTGCGGAACACCGCGAGCGCACCGACGCGCAGTGGCGCAAGCTGCGCGCCGCGCTCGCCTATCCTGCGGCCGTCATCCTGTTCGGGCTCGCGATCTCGGCGGCGTTGATGGTGTGGGTCGTGCCGACGTTCCGCCAGATCTTCGACGGTTTTGGCGCCGCACTGCCGGCGCCGACTCGCGCGCTGCTCGCGCTGTCCTCCGCGCTGTCGGCGTGGGGCGGTGTGCTCGCTGCCGGTATGGCAGCAGCCGGGCTGGCTGCACATCACGCGCTGCGGCGGTCGGCGCCGCTGCGCCAAGCTGTCGCGCGGCACCTGCTGCACGCGCCGCTCGCGGGTGGTGCGCTCAGCCGGTACGCAGCCGCACGCTGGTGCCGCTCGCTTGCGACGCTGCTCGGCGCCGGCGTGCCGCTCGCCGACGCCTTTGCCACGCTCGAGCGCACCGCCGGCCATCCTGTGTTCGAGCATGCCACCGCGCACATCGCAGCCCGCGTGCTGCGCGGCGCGCGTCTCGCTGATGCAATGCAGTCGGCCGGTTGCTTTCCGGACGACGTCGTGCAGCCGATCGCCGTCGCCGAGGAGACGGGGGCGCTCGACATGATGCTCGCCGACATCGCCGCGTTGTGCGAACGCCAGCTCGACGCGCGTCTCGACGCACTCGCCGCGCTCGGCGAACCGCTGATCGTGATCGTACTGGGTGCACTCGTCGGCGGCCTCGTGATCGCGATGTACCTGCCCATCCTTCAGCTCGGCAACGTGGTGTAGCATCGCAACCGATTCTGTCGCCTTTTAGTCCGAACCTTGAGCCTCATGACGCCAGCGCCCCTGTCCGCCGTTCCCGATTCGCCCGAGAGCACGCTGCTCGCGCTGGCGATGCTGCCGCCCGCGCTGCAGTATGCGTTCGCGGTCGTCATCGGCCTTTGCATCGGCAGCTTCCTGAATGTGGTCGTGCACCGGCTGCCCGTGATGATGCAGCGCGCGTGGCAGGCCGAGATCGACGAAGCGACCGGCAACGCGAGCGCCCCGCCCGACGACGGCTACCCGCCGCGCTACGATCTGTGGCGCCCGCGCAGCGCCTGCCCGCATTGCGGCCACGTGCTGCGCGCATGGGAAAACATCCCGCTCGTCAGCTACCTGATGCTGCGCGGGCGCTGCCGGCGCTGCGGCCACGCGATCGGCATCCGCTATCCGCTCGTCGAACTCGCGTGCGCGCTGCTCGCCGCCGGCTCGCTCGCGGCATTTGGCCCGACCGTCGCCGCGCTTGCCGCGTTCGCGCTGTGCGCCGCGCTACTCGCGATGAGCGCGATCGATATCCGGACCGGCTACCTGCCCGACTCGATGACGCTGCCGCTCCTCTGGGCCGGGCTCGTGTTGAACCTCGGTGGCACGTTCACATCGCTGCGCTCGGCCGTGATCGGGGCCATGGCCGGCTACCTGTTCCTGTGGTCGATCTACTGGCTGTTCAAATGGCTGCGCGGCATCGAGGGCATTGGTTTCGGCGACCTGAAGCTGCTCGCCGCGCTCGGCGCATGGATGGGCTGGGCCGCATTGCCGCAAGTGGTGCTGTTCGCCGCGGTGACGGGTGCGATCGTCGGGCTCATTGCGACCTGGCGCGGCCGCATGCGCTTCGAGGAGCCGATTCCGTTCGGCCCGTTCCTCGCGGCAGGCGGCGTCGCGACGCTGTTTTTCGGCACCCCTTTCTATTCGGCGCTCGGAGGCTGACATGTTCGCAATCGGACTCACCGGCGGCATCGGCAGCGGCAAGACGACCGTCGCCGACCTGTTCGGCGCCCGCGGCGCGTCGCTGGTCGATACCGATCTGATCGCCCATCGCATTACCGCACCGGGCGGCCTCGCGATGCCCGCGATCGAACAGGCATTCGGTCGCGGCTTCGTTGCCGCCGACGGCTCGCTCGATCGTGCGAAGATGCGCACACTGATCTTCAGCGACGACGCCGCGCTCCGCCGCCTCGAAGCGATCACGCACCCGCTGATCCGCGCGGAGACCGATCGCGAAGCGCGCGAAGCGCCGGGCCCGTACGTGATGTTCGTCGTGCCGCTGCTCGTCGAGTCAGGCAACTGGAAGGCGCGCAGCGATCGCGTGCTCGTCGTCGATTGCCCGGTCGAAACGCAGATTGCACGCGTGATGCGGCGCAACGGCTTCACGCGCGAGCAGGTCGAAGCGATCATCGCGAAACAGGCAACGCGCGAAGCCCGTCTCGCGGCGGCCGACGACGTGATCGTCAACGACGCGACGACACCCGACGCGCTCGCCGCGCAAGTCGATGCATTGCACCAACGCTATCTCGGGTTTGCGGCCGCCGCGCGCTGAACCTCGCGCCCAATCGTGATGGTGTACGAAATTGGCGCGTTGCTAGGGTAGAGAGTGAGCATTAGAATGTCCTGCATTGTTTCAATCCCTACCCAAGAGGCGAGCGCGCTTGATTCTTTACGAGTATCCGTTCAACGAGCGAATTCGCACGCTGTTGCGCCTCGAAGATCTCTTCGAGCGCTTCGCGTTCTTTTTGGCTCAGGAGGACCCGCGTGAACACCACGTCGCGCTGACGACGCTGTTCGAAATCGCCGAGGTAACGGGCCGCGCGGACCTGAAATCGGATCTGATGAAGGAGCTCGAACGTCAACGCCAGACGCTCGCCCCCTTTCGCGGCAATCCGGGCATCGAGCAGAACGCGCTCGAAGCCGTGCTCGGCGAAATCGAGCAGACGCTCGCGAATCTCGCGCAGATGCAGGGCAAGACCGGGCAGCACCTCGTCGACAACGAGTGGCTCGCCAGCATCCGCAGCCGTGCGGTGATCCCCGGCGGCACGTGCAAGTTCGACCTGCCGTCGTACTACGCATGGCAGCAGTGGCCCGCCGAGCAGCGGCGCCAGGACATCGCGAAGTGGATCCTGCCGATGCTGCCGCTGCGCGACGCCGTGACGATCGTGCTACGCCTCGCGCGCGAGTCGGGTCAGGCGTCGAAGGTCATGGCGATGCAGGGCAGCTACCAGCAGATGCTGTCCGGCCGCACGTACCAATTGATGCAGGTGCGCGTACCGCCGGAGCTGCGCGTCATTCCCGAAGCGAGCGCGAACAAATACATGTTGTGGGTACGGTTCACCGTGCAGGACGGCGATGTGCGGCCGCGCGCGGTGGACATCGACGTGCCGTTCCATCTGACACTGTGCAATCTGTAACGGCCGCAGGCCTGATCGCTTTCGTATGACTACCGTTGTGAAATGCCCGTCGTGCGGCGCCGCAGTGCGCTGGACACCCGAAAATCAGTTCCGCCCGTTCTGCTCGGCCCGCTGCAAGCAGCTCGACCTCGGCGCATGGGCCGCGGAAAAGTACCGGATCGGTGGATCCTCCGACGAGGGCCCCTCGTCGGAAGAAGACGGCACGGAAGGCCGTCGAGACAGCTGAGCGGCGCGCGGCGCCGCCCGCTGGTGATATGGCCCGCCTTTCCGGTGGGCCATCTTGACGTCAGTCCGACGCGGCTTCCTTCTCGAGCAGTTCGAGCACCGGCAGCGCGGCCGGCAGCAGCGGCGCGACCGCAACCGGCAGTTGTTGCCACACGAACGCCTGCCCTTCCTTGCTGTGCGGCTCGCCCGTCCAGCCCGTCACCTTGCAGAAGTACAGCCGCACGTACGCATGCGGATAATCGTGCTCGAGCGTGTGCCAGCGATGGCTGGCCGTGACTTCGATACCGAGCTCCTCGTGCAGTTCGCGCGCAAGCGCGTCCTCGACGCTTTCGCCGGCCTCCAGCTTGCCGCCCGGAAATTCCCAGTAGCCTTCATACGGCTTGCCTTGCAGCCGCTGCGCGAGCAGGTAGCTACCGTCCGGCTGCACCATCACGCCGACCGCGACTTCCGTCACCTTGCGGCCATCGGGTGCGCGCACCGCGCCTTGTGCGAGATCCGCGCTCATGCCTGCTCCTTGCGGCCCGACCAGTCACGCGCAAACTGCCACGCGACGCGCCCCGACCGCGAGCCGCGCTCGAGCGCCCATACAAGCGCGTCGCCGCGTGCGGATTCGATCTCCGCATCCGGACAGCCGAAATGACGCAGCCAGTGCCCGACGATGTCGAGGTAGTCGTCCTGCTTGAACGGATAGAAGCTGACCCAGAGACCGAAGCGCTCCGACAGCGAGATCTTTTCCTCGACGACTTCGCCGGGGTGAATCTCGCCATCCGGGAGATGCTTGTACGTCTCGTTGTCGCTCATGTACTCGGGCAGCAGATGGCGGCGGTTCGACGTCGCATAGATCAGCACGTTGTCCGATTGCGCGGCGATCGAGCCGTCGAGCGCAACCTTCAGCGCCTTGTAGCCCGACTCGCCCTCCTCGAACGACAGGTCGTCGCAGAACACGATGAAGCGCTCGGGACGCTGAGAGATCAGGTCGACGATGTCGCCGAGATCATGCAGGTCGTCCTTGTCGACTTCGATCAGGCGCAGGCCGTCCTGCGCATACGCGTTCAGGCACGCCTTGATCAGCGACGACTTGCCGGTACCGCGCGCGCCGGTCAGCAGCACGTTGTTGGCCGGCTTCTGCTGCACGAACTGCCGCGTGTTCTGTTCGATCAGCCCTTTCTGGCGATCGATGTTGTGCAGATCGTCGAGCGTGATCGACGAAACGGCCGGCACCGGCTGCAGATAGCCGCGCCCCTGGCGCTTGCGCCAGCGGAACGCGTGGGCGGCATTCCAGTCGACCGATGCCGGCGCGGGCGGCAGCATCCCCTCGAGACGGCCGAGCAGTGCTTCGGCGCGCGTCAGAAACTGTTCAAGCTTGTCCATGTCGTCCGGGCACTCCCGATCAGGAGCGGTAATCCGCGTTGATGCTCACGTAGTCGTGCGACAGGTCGCACGTCCAGATGGTCGCCTGCGCGTCGCCGCGGCCGAGCTGCACGCGGATCGTGATTTCGCTTTGCTTCATCACGCGCTGGCCGTCCTCTTCCTGGTAGGCCGGGTTGCGGCCGCCCGCCTTCGCGACGAGCACGTCGTCGAGATAGAGGTCGATCTTGTCGACGTCGAGATCCGCGACGCCCGCATAGCCGATCGCCGCGAGAATCCGGCCGAGGTTGGGGTCGGATGCGTAGAAGGCCGTCTTCACGAGCGGCGAATGGCCGATCGCGTAAGCGATCTGGCGGCATTCCGCGACACTCTTGCCGCCTTCGACCTGCACCGTCATGAATTTCGTCGCGCCTTCGCCATCGCGCACGATCAGTTGCGACAGCACCTGCGCGACTTCCGTCACCGCATCGCGCAGCGCCGCATAGGCCGGCGAATCGGTCGACGTGATCGCCGGCAGCGTGCTCTTGCCCGACGCGATCAGGATGAACGAGTCGTTCGTCGACGTATCGCCGTCGATCGTGATGCAGTTGAACGAGCGGTCGGCCACTTCCTTCACGAGCGTGTCGAGCACCGGCTGTGCGACGTTCGCGTCGAATGCGAGGAAGCCGAGCATCGTCGCCATGTTCGGCTTGATCATGCCCGCGCCCTTGCTGATGCCCGTCAGCGTGACCGTGTGGCCGTCGATCGTCACCTGGCGCGACGTGGCCTTCGGCAGCGTGTCCGTCGTCATGATCGCCTGCGCGGCATCAAACCAGTTCGCGGCCTTGCGGTTCGCGAGCGCAGCCGGCAGCCCGGCCTTCAGGCGATCGATCGGCAGCGGCTCGAGGATCACGCCGGTCGAGAACGGCAGCACCTGCGCCGGCTCGATGCCCGCGAGGCGAGCGAGTTCCGCGCAGGTTTCGCGTGCGTTCACGAGGCCCGGCTCGCCGGTGCCCGCGTTCGCATTGCCCGTATTCACGACGAGCGCGCGAATGCCCGCGCCGCCTGCGCGTACCTTCGCCAGGTGCTCGCGGCAGACGATGACCGGCGCTGCGCAGAAACGGTTTTCGGTGAATACGCCCGCGACCGTCGCGCTTTCGTCGACGGAGATGACCAGCACGTCCTTGCGATTCGGCTTGCGGATGTTCGCTTCCGCCCAGCCGAGCGTGACGCCGGCGACGGGATGCAGTTGGGCGGGATCGATCGACGGAAAATTGACAGCCATGGGGCACACCTGCCGGATGGAAAATGCCGGCATGCGCCGGCATCGATTGGAAGAACCGGCGGCCGCACGCGCGGGCCGCCGCAACTCACATTACTCACTCGAAGCTGCAAACGAAGCGGCACGCGTGACGCGCGCCGCCGTCGATCATGACAGCTTCCCGTGACACTGCTTGTACTTCTTGCCGCTGCCGCACGGGCACGGGTCGTTGCGACCGACCTTCGGCATTTCGCCGCCGGGGCCGCTGTGCGTCATCGCGCTGCCGACCATGTCGGCCGTCGCGGTGGCCGCCGCGGCAACCGCGACGTTCGCCACCGGCGCACCGGCTTCCGCGTAATCGGCGTGCTGGTACTCGACGTTCTCGAGATGACCGCCACGCTCCTCGATCTGCTCGGCGGCTTGCTCGAGCTGTTCCGGCGACTGGATCTGCACGTTCATCACGACGCGCGTGACTTCCTGCTTGATCGCCTCGAGCATCGCGGCGAACAGCTCGAACGCTTCGCGCTTGTATTCCTGCTTCGGATTCTTCTGCGCATAGCCGCGCAGGTGGATGCCCTGGCGCAGGTGGTCGAGCGCCGCGAGGTGCTCGCGCCACAGGCGGTCGACCGTCTGCAGCATTACCGAGCGCTCGAACGCGCTGAACGATTCGCGGCCGACCATCGCGACCTTCGCCTCGTACTGCTCGTCGGCGGCCGTCATCACCGCGTCGAGGATCTCCTCGGCCGTGATCGACGACGACTCGTTCACCATTTCCTGGATCGCGAGGTCGAGCTGCCAGTCGTTGCGCAGCGCTTCCTCGAGCTCGGGCACGTCCCACTGCTCTTCGATGCTGCCTTCCGGCACGAACTGGCGGACGACTTCGGTCACGACGCCATGACGCATCGCGGTGATCGTCTCGGTGATGTCGTGCGCTTCGAGCAGCTCGTTACGCTGCTGGTAGATCACCTTGCGCTGGTCGTTCGACACGTCGTCGTATTCGAGCAGCTGCTTGCGGATGTCGAAGTTGCGCGCTTCGACCTTGCGCTGCGCGGATTCGATCGAGCGCGTGACGATGCCGGCCTCGATCGCCTCGCCTTCCGGCATCTTCAGGCGGTCCATGATCGAACGCACGCGGTCGCCCGCGAAGATACGCAGAAGCGGATCGTCGAGCGACAGGTAGAAGCGCGACGAGCCCGGATCGCCCTGGCGGCCCGCACGGCCGCGCAGCTGGTTGTCGATCCGGCGCGATTCATGGCGCTCGGTACCGATGATGTGCAGGCCGCCCGCGGCCTTCACCTGCTCGTGCAGCGTTTCCCACTCGTCGTGCAGTTGCTGGATGCGGCGCGCCTTTTCGTCGGCGGGAATTGCTTCGTCGGCTTCGATGAACGCGGCCTGCTTCTCGGCATTGCCACCGAGCACGATGTCGGTACCGCGACCGGCCATGTTGGTTGCGATCGTGACGCGCTTCGGACGGCCGGCTTCCGCGACGATCGCGGCTTCGCGCTCGTGCTGCTTCGCGTTCAGCACCTCATGCGGCAACCCGGCCTGCTTCAGCAGGTGCGACAGCAGCTCGGAGTTCTCGATCGACGTCGTGCCGACCAGCACCGGCTGGCCACGCTCGTAGCAGTCGCGAATGTCGCGGATCACCGCGTCATAGCGCTCCTTGGCCGTCTTGTAGATCTGGTCCTGCTTGTCGATCCGCTTCGGCGGACGGTTGGTCGGGATCACGACCGTCTCGAGGCCGTAGATCTCGTTGAATTCGTACGCTTCGGTGTCGGCGGTACCGGTCATGCCGGCCAGCTTCGCGTACATCCGGAAGTAGTTCTGGAACGTGATCGACGCGAGCGTCTGGTTCTCGCTCTGGATCTTCACGTGCTCCTTCGCCTCGACCGCCTGGTGCAGGCCGTCGGACCAGCGGCGGCCGGCCATCAGGCGGCCCGTGAATTCGTCGACGATGACCACTTCGCCGTTCTGCACGACGTAGTGCTGATCCTTGTGGAACAGCGTGTGTGCGCGCAGTGCCGCGTACACGTGGTGCATCAGCGTGATGTTCTGCGGCGCGTACAGGCTCTCGCCCTCGCCGATCAGGCCCCATTCAGCGAGCAGGCGCTCGGCCTTTTCGTGGCCCGATTCCGTCAGGAACACCTGGCGTGCCTTCTCGTCGAGCGTGTAGTCGCCCGGCTTCTCGACGCCCGTGCCGTCGGCCTTCTCTTCACCGATCTGGCGCTCGAGCAGCGGCGGCAGTGCGTTCATCCGCACGTACAGCTCGGTGTGATCCTCGGCCTGGCCCGAAATGATCAGCGGCGTGCGTGCCTCGTCGATCAGGATCGAGTCCACTTCGTCGACGACCGCGAAGTTCAGTGCCCGCTGCACGCGCGCGTCGGTCTCGTAGACCATGTTGTCGCGCAGGTAGTCGAAGCCGAATTCGTTGTTCGTGCCGTACGTGATGTCCGCCGCGTAGGCCTGCTGCTTCTGGTCGTGCTCCATGCCGGACAGGTTGATGCCGACCGACAGACCGAGGAAGTTGTAGAGGCGCGCCATCCATTCGGCGTCGCGCTGCGCGAGGTAATCGTTGACGGTCACCACGTGCACGCCGCGGCCTGCCAGCGCGTTCAGGTACACGGGCAGCGTCGCGACGAGCGTCTTGCCCTCGCCGGTGCGCATTTCCGCGATCTTGCCGTAGTGGAGCACCATGCCGCCGATCATCTGCACGTCGAAGTGCCGCATCTTCAGCACGCGACGGCTGGCCTCGCGACACACCGCGAAAGCCTCGGGCAGCAGCTTGTCGAGCGACTCGCCGGCCGCGACCCGCTGGCGGAATTCGTCCGTCTTGCCGCGCAACTGGTCGTCCGTCAGCTTCTCGATCTGCGTTTCGAGCGCATTGATCGTCGTGACGGTCTTTTGGTATTGCTTGACGAGCCGCTGGTTGCGGCTGCCAAAAATTTTCTGGAGAAAACCGGTTGTCATCGGATCGGATCCTGCGTCGCAGCACCGGCGCCCGGCGCGTGTTGCGCGCCCCGACGCCCGAGCCTCGGCGGCTTAGCGAATTAGTGGACTCAAACGAGGAATTTTAGCACGCGGGGAAGCATGCGCCCGTGTCTCGGGCGGACTGGCACTACGCGCCGACGGCCGGGCCAACGGGGCGAAAGCCGCCCGTGCACGGGCCCGCGCGGGTACAATCGGCGTCAATGTCTGCGCGCGTGCGCGCCCGAAGAATGTCTCGATGAACCGATTTTCCAAGCGTTTCGGCCCGCTCGCCCCGTATCGCCCGCAACCCGTGTCCGAAGTGCTCAGCCGCACCGACGCGTTTGCGGCGCTGCGCGCCGGCGTCGAGCAAATCGCGTCGCTGCAGCGCGATCTTGCCGCACTCCTGCCCGACTACCTGGCGAACCACGTCGAGCCCGGCTTCGTGAAAGACGGCACCCTGACCCTCTTTGCCGCGCACAACGCATTGGCCGCTCGGCTGCGACAGGTCGAACCACGGTTGCTCGGCGATCTGCAGAAGCGCGGCTGGCCGGTCTCGACGCTGCGCGTGCGCGTGCGCCCGAAGGATGCGCCGGAGCCTCCGCACGTGAAACAGGCGCGCATGACGTCGGTCGGCGCAGCCGCGTTGCGCGACCTGGCCGACCATCTCGAACCGTCGCCGCTGCAGGACGCGCTCGCGCGGATGGCGGCCCGGCATGGCGCGAAGCCGCGCTGACGGTGCGCGCCGTCGGCAGCGCCAGCGCCCGGCCAATAAAAAAAGCAGCCCGAAGGCTGCTTTTTTTATTGCTTGCGCGGAACGCCGGTCAGGCGAAGGCCGTCTGCATGTCGAACGCGAAGCCCTTCGGGGCGGCTTGCGGATCGTCGAACGTGACGATCTCGTACGCATCTTCGTTCGCGAGCAGTTCGCGCAGCAGCGCGTTGTTCAGCCCGTGGCCCGACTTGTACGCCGTGTACGACGCCAGCAGCGGATGGCCGATCACGTACAGGTCGCCGATCGCGTCGAGCATCTTGTGCTTTACGAACTCGTCGTCATAGCGCAGCCCGTCGTTGTTCAGGATGCGGTACTCGTCG
This sequence comes from Burkholderia lata, assembly GCF_000012945.1. Classification (NCBI taxonomy): domain Bacteria; kingdom Pseudomonadati; phylum Pseudomonadota; class Betaproteobacteria; order Burkholderiales; family Burkholderiaceae; genus Burkholderia; species Burkholderia lata. Next base: position 538,491 of record NC_007510.1, on the reverse strand, counting down.
AGCACGATTGCGTTTTCCATGCTGCCGCCACGGGCGAGACCCATCTCGCGCAGCATCTCGGCCTCGTGTGCGAAGCCGAACGTGCGTGCACGCGCGATCTCGCGCACGTACGACGTATTCGCGAAATCGACCTCGAGTTCCTGACCGGTCTTGTCGACGGCCGGATGACGGAAGTCGATCGAGAATTTCAGCTTGAAACCGAAGTACGGATCGAGACGCGCGAACTTGTCACCATCGCGGATTTCGACCGTCTTCTTCACCTTGACGAAGCGCTTCGGCGCGTTCTGCTCCTCGATCCCGGCAGACTGGATCAGGAACACGAAGGTCGCTGCGCTGCCGTCCATGATCGGGATTTCCTCGGCCGTCACGTCGACATAGAGGTTGTCGATGCCGAGGCCGGCACACGCCGACATCAGGTGCTCGACGGTCGACACGCGCACGCCATCCTTCTGCAGCACCGACGCGAGCCGCGTATCGCCGATCGACGTCGCCGCGGCGGGAATGTCGACGGGCGTGGGAAGGTCGACGCGCGAGAAGACGATGCCCGTGCCCGGCGCAGCAGGACGGAGCGTCAGCTCGATCTTGCGGCCCGAGTGGACACCGATACCCACGGTCTTCACGATGGACTTGATGGTGCGCTGCTTCAGCATGATGTTCTTCGTCGTGATTGAAGATATCAATCAGGAGTTATATTCGATAGGGGAGATTATAGCGTAATTCCCTATTCAGCGTCGTTTGAAACTGCGTATCAATCTGTTTCGACTGTTTACCCGCGCCGATACGGGACGGGCCGATGCCCGGAACGGAGGCGTTTCCGGTCATCAGCCCGTGTTACAACTGCCCTGAGGCCGGTGAGCAGCGTTGCCGGAAGGCAACGGCGCACCGCACGATCAGGACGTCAACGTCGCGAGAACACTCGCCGCATCGCTCACTTCGAATTTGCCCGGCGCCTCGACGGCCAGCGTCTTGACCACACCGCCGTCAATCACCATCGCGTAGCGCAGGGAACGAATTCCCATGCCACGCGCGGACAAATCCTGCGTCAGCCCCAGCGCATGAGTGAAAGCCGCGCTGCCGTCCGCCATCATGCGCACCTTGCCCGCGGTGTGCAGATCACGTCCCCATGCGCCCATCACGAATGCGTCGTTGACGGACACGCACCAGATCTCGTCGATACCCGCCGCGCGCAATTGCTCGGCGTGTTCGACGTAGCCCGGCACATGCTGCGCCGAGCAGGTCGGCGTGAAAGCGCCCGGCAATCCGAAGATCACCACCCGCTTTCCCGCAACCTGGTCGCGCACGCTGTAGGCGTTCGGCCCCAGCGTGCACCCTTCGCGCGCGTCGTCGATGTACTCGAACAATTGCGCGTCGGGCAGCGCGTCGCCCACTTGAATCATGGCTGGTCCCTCATAGCGATACGGTTTTTCAGCGTGTCGCGGACAGCACGGTCCATTCCGCCCCGCTTGAGCGGAGAGGGCACGTTTCCCGGCCCGGCGTCGCAGCCGACGCGGCCTGTCGTGGTCCGTAGCATCCGTCACGCCGGCGATACCGCGGCAGATTCGCCGCGGCTTCGCCTGTGTTTGCGTCAGTCAGCCTGCTTGCGCAGGAAAGCCGGGATGTCGTACGTGTCGACACCCTTCTCCTGCAGCGCCTGCACGTGCGATGCCGCGGTCTCGCGCGAATTGCGCCACACCGCCGGCGTATCGAGCGCGCCGTAGTCGGCCGTGCTGACGTGATGCGTCGGTGCGTAGCCGTGCGAAACCGCGCTGACCGGCTGGTTGTCCGTACCCGTGCGTAGCAGCGTCATCGGTGCCGATTGCTGCTTCTTCGCCGCACGGCCCAGACCCGTCGCCACGACCGTCACGCGCAGTGCATCGCCCATCGCGTCGTCGTACACCGCACCGAAGATCACCGTTGCATCTTCTGCCGCGTAGCTCTTGATCGTGTTCATCACTTCGCGCGTTTCCGACAGGCGCAGCGAACGGCTCGACGTGATGTTGACCAGCACGCCGCGCGCGCCCGACAGATCGACGCCTTCGAGCAGCGGGCTCGCCACGGCCTGTTCTGCCGCGAGGCGTGCGCGATCGACGCCGGCAACCGTCGCCGTGCCCATCATCGCCTTGCCCTGCTCGCCCATCACCGTCTTCACGTCTTCGAAGTCGACGTTCACGAGGCCATCGACATTGATGATTTCAGCGATGCCTGCGACCGCGTTGTTCAACACGTCGTCCGCGCACTGGAAGCACTTGTCCATCTCGGCGTCGTCGCCCATCACGTCGAACAGCTTGTCGTTCAGAACGACGATCAGCGAGTCGACGTGATCCTCCAGTTGCTGCGAACCGGCTTCAGCGACGCGCATGCGCTTGCCGCCTTCGAACTCGAACGGCTTGCTGACGACACCCACCGTCAGGATGCCCATCTCCTTCGCGATCTGCGCGACTACCGGTGCCGCGCCCGTGCCCGTGCCACCGCCCATGCCGGCCGTGATGAACACCATGTGCGCGCCGCGCAGTGCGTCGGCGATGCGCTCACGCGCTTCTTCCGCTGCCGCACGGCCCATTTCCGGCTTCGCGCCGGCGCCCAGACCCGTGTTGCCGAGCTGGATCACCGACGATGCGCGCGAACGCGACAGCGCCTGCGCATCCGTGTTCATCACGATGAAGTCGACGCCCTGCACGCCGCGGTTGATCATGTGCTGGACGGCATTGCCGCCAGCGCCGCCAACGCCGACCACCTTGATGATGGTGCCGTTGGTTTCGGTTTCCAGCATTTCGAATTCCATTGTTGCCTCCGTCAAGAGAATTACTGCTACTCGGCCGTTATTCGGCAGGAGATCGGGCAACCCCCTGTCGCGCGCCAGCCGCCGGCACCAGCGCGAATTTCGATTCGGTTCGTCAGAAGTTGCTCAGGAACCATTCCTTCATCCGCGAGAACACCTGCCCCGCGTTGCCGGACTGCACGGCGACCTTGCGGCCGCGCATGCGCTGAGCACTGCCTTCGACGAGCAGCCCCATCGCCGTCGAATAGCGCGGATTGCGCACGACGTCGGAAAGGCCGCCTGCATACTCCGGCGCGCCGATGCGCACCGGTTTCAGGAAAATGTCTTCGCCGAGCTCGACCATGCCGGGCATCATCGACGCCCCGCCGGTAATGACCACGCCGGAGCTCAGCAGTTCTTCGTAACCCGATTCGCGCACGACCTGCTGCACGAGCGAGAACAGTTCCTCGACGCGCGGCTCGATCACGGCTGCGAGCGCCTGGCGCGACAGCGTGCGCGGACCGCGTTCGCCGAGGCCCGGCACTTCCACCATTTCGTCCGGATCGGCGAGCGCCTGCTTCGCGATCCCGTAGCCGACCTTGATGTCTTCCGCATCCGGCGTCGGCGTGCGCAGCGCCATCGCGATGTCGCTCGTGATCTGGTCGCCGGCGATCGGAATCACCGCGGTGTGGCGGATCGCGCCTTCGGCGAAGATCGCGATGTCCGTCGTGCCGCCGCCGATGTCGACCAGCACCACGCCGAGATCCTTCTCGTCTTCCGTCAGCACGGCCAGCGACGACGCGAGCGGCTGCAGGATCAGGTCGTTCACTTCGAGCCCGCAGCGGCGCACGCACTTGACGATGTTCTGCGCGGCACTCACCGCGCCCGTCACGATGTGCACCTTCACTTCCAGCCGGATGCCGCTCATGCCGATCGGCTCGCGCACGTCTTCCTGGCCGTCGATGATGAATTCCTGCGTGAGGATGTGCAGCACCTGCTGATCGGTCGGGATGTTGATCGCCTTCGCGGTCTCGATCACGCGCGCGACGTCGGTCTGCGTGACTTCCTTGTCCTTGATCGCGACCATCCCGCTCGAGTTGAAGCTGCGGATGTGGCTGCCGGCGATCCCCGTGAACACGTTGGTGATCTTGCAGTCGGCCATCAGCTCGGCTTCCTCGAGCGCGCGCTGGATCGACTGCACGGTGGCCTCGATGTTGACCACCACACCTTTCTTCAGACCCTTCGACTCGCTCTGGCCGAGACCGATCACCTCGTAGTGGCCTTCGCCCTTCAGCTCGGCGACGATGGCCACCACCTTCGACGTGCCGATGTCGAGGGAAACCAGCAGATCCTTGTAGTCTTTGCTCATAAAGTGCTCTTGCGTGTGATCTCTCGTTACTTCTTGCGCTTGTCGGTATCGGTCAGGAACCGCATGCCTGCCGCGCGAATCGCGAATCCGTTCGGATAGCGCAGGTCCGCGTACTCGATGTCGTTGCCCCAGCGCTCCGTGACAGCCGGCCATGCGGCGACCAGGCGCTGGCTCCGGTCATGCAGCGACTCGCTGTTGCGTTCCTTGCCCAGCTCGACCTGCATGCCGTTCGACAGCTTCACCGTCCACGCGTACCGCGCCGACAGCGTCACTTCTTCCGGCGCCGCCTTCAGCGGCGCAAACCATTTCCCGAAGTCGCGATACCGCGTGACGACTTCCTTCGCACTGCCCTCCGGGCCGTCGAACGCCGGCAGCTCCTGCTCCAGCTCGCCCTGGTTCGCGGTGAACAGCTCGCCGTCGACACTCACGAGCTGGTCGCTGCCCCAGGTCCCGAGCGGTTTGTACTCCTCGAGCGTGACAGCCAGCGCATTCGGCCACACCCGGCGCACGCTCGCATGGCGCACCCAGGGCATCTGCTCGAACGCGGCGCGCGCTGCATCGAGATCGACCGTGAAGAAATTGCCCTTCAGCCGGCCGACCACGCCCGCGCGCACCGTCGGCGAATTGATGTGCTCGGTGTCGCCGTCGATCCGGATTTCCCGCAGCGCGAACGTCGGGCGCTGGATCAGCCAGTAGCAACCGGCCGCCGCCAACACGAGCAGCAACAGCGCGTACAGCGCGCTGGCGGCAAGGTTGAGTTGGCGAACGTTGTTCCACATACGTCGTTCCGTTCCTGCGTCAGTCGTTGAGCGTGAGCGACAGCACCTTCACGACCAGCTCCGAATAGCTGATGCCGACCGCGCGCGCGGCCTTCGGCGGCAGCGAGTGGTCGGTCATGCCCGGTGCGGTGTTCACTTCCAGGAAGTACGCGTTGCCGTCGGCGTCGAGCATGAAGTCCGCGCGGCCCCAGTCGGTGCAGCCGAGCACGTCGAACGCCCGGCGCGCGACGCGCTTGAGCTCCGCTTCCTTGTCGGCGGGCAGCCCGCACGGAATCAGGTATTGCGTGTCGTCGGCGATGTACTTCGCGTGATAGTCGTAGAACTCGCCGGCCGGCACGATCTTGATCACCGGCAGGTCGAGATCGCCGGCGATGCACGCGGTGTATTCGCCGCCGCCTTCGATGCTCTTCTCGACGATCACGATCGGGTCATGCGTCGCGGCTTCCGCGAGTGCAGCGGGCAGCGCGTCGGCCGTCTTCACCTTCAGCACCGCCACGCTCGAGCCTTCGCTCGCCGGCTTCACGAACAGCGGCAGGCCGAGCTTCGCGACGATGTCCGTCGCACGCGCCGCGAGGTCGTCGCCGCGCAGCACCGTCTCGAACGGCGGCGTCGGCACGCCCGTCTGCTGCCACACGAGCTTCGTGCGGAACTTGTCGAGGCCGAGCGCCGACCCGAGCACGCCGCTGCCCGTGTAGCGAATCCCGTAGAAATCGAGCGCGCCCTGGATCTGGCCGTTCTCGCCGTAGCCGCCGTGCAGTGCGTTGAACGCGCGCACGAACCCTTCGTCCTTCAGCGCCGCCAGCGGGCGCTCGGCCGGGTCGAACGGGTGCGCGTCGATGCCCGCGTCGCGCAGGCCCTGCAGCACGAGCTTGCCCGACGTGAGCGACACCTCGCGCTCCGAGGACTCGCCGCCGAACAACACCGCCACCTTGCCGAAACGTTTCGGATCAATCCCGCTCATGTCATGCCTTCTGTTGAGTGTGCTGCGCAACCTTCGCCGGCACGCCGCCGATCGAACCCGCGCCCATCGTGATCACCACGTCGCCGTTCTGCGCGACCTTCGCCAATGCGTCCGGCACGTCGTCGACCGTTGCGACGAACACCGGGTCAACCTTCCCTACGGTGCGCAGCGCACGCGACAGCGCGTCGCCGTTGGCCGTCGAGATCGCCGCCTCGCCGGCTGCGTAGACTTCCGTCAGCACCAGCGCGTCGACCGTCGACAGCACGTTGACGAAATCGTCGAAGCAGTCGCGCGTGCGCGTGTAGCGGTGCGGCTGGAACGCCAGCACGAGGCGGCGGCCCGGGAACGCGCCGCGCGCGGCCGCGATCGTCGCGGCCATCTCGACCGGGTGATGGCCGTAGTCGTCGATCAGCGTGTACTGGCCGCCGTCCGCGGCCGGCACCTCGCCGTAGCGCTGGAAGCGCCGGCCGACGCCGTTGAATTCCGCCAGCGCCAGCTGGATCGCGTCGTCCGACACGCCGAGATCGGTCGCGATCGCGATCGCCGCGAGCGCGTTCTGCACGTTGTGCAGGCCCGGCATGTTCAGCACGACCGCGAGCGGCGCGCGCCCGTCACGGATCACCGTGAAATGCATGCGGCCGTCGCGCGCATCGATGTCTTCCGCGCGCACCTGCGCGTCCGGCGACAGGCCGTAGCGCACGACCGGCTTCGAGATGAACGGGATGATCTGCCGCACGTTCGGATCGTCGACGCACACGACCGCGCTGCCGTAGAACGGCAGGCGCTGCGTGAATTCGATGAACGCCTGCTTGAGCCGCGCGAAATCGTGGCCGTAGGTGTCCATGTGGTCGGCGTCGATGTTCGTGATGACTTCGATCACCGGATACAGGTTCAGGAACGACGCGTCCGACTCGTCGGCCTCGGCGACGATGAAATCGCCCGTGCCGAGCCGCGCGTTCGCGCCGGCGCTGATCAGGCGCCCGCCGATCACGAAGGTCGGATCGAGCCCGCCCGCCGCGAGCACGCTCGCGACGAGGCTCGTCGTCGTGGTCTTGCCGTGCGTGCCGGCGATCGCGATGCCCTGCTTCAGACGCATCAGCTCCGCCAGCATCACCGCGCGCTGCACGATCGGCACGCGCTTCGCGCGCGCGGCCAGCACTTCCGGGTTGTCCGAGCGCACGGCCGTCGAGACGACCACCGCGTTCGCGCCCTCGATGTTCACCGCGTCGTGGCCGATCGCGATCCGCGCGCCGAGCGCCTGGAGACGATCCGTCACCGCGTTGCGCGACAGGTCCGAGCCGCTGACCTCGTAGCCGAGGTTGACGAGCACTTCGGCGATGCCGCTCATGCCCGCGCCGCCGATCCCGACGAAATGAATGTGTTTGACGATGTGTTTCATTGCAGTGTTTCCAGGTTCGCGCCGGCCGCCTTCGCGCACACGCGCGCGACTTCGTCGGTGGCTTCGGGCTTCGCCAGCGAGCGCGAACGTTCCGCCATGTCCGCGAGCGATGCCCGCGACTGGCCGCGCAGCCAGTCGGCGAGCAGTTCCGCCGACAGGTCGCGTTGTTGGACCAGCACGGCCGCACCCGCATCGGCGAGGAACGCGGCGTTGCTCGTCTGGTGATCGTCGACCGCGTACGGGAACGGCACGAACAGCGCCGCCACGCCCACCGCCGCGATCTCCGATACCGTCATCGCGCCTGACCGGCAGATCACCAGATCCGCCGCCGCATACGCGGCCGCCATGTCGTCGATGAACGGCACGAGCCGCACGTCTTCGCCGGCCGCGAAACCGGCCGCTTCGTAATTCGCCTTCAATGCTTCAATGTGCTTCGCGCCGGCCTGGTGCACGATGCGCGGGCGTTCGCCCGGCGTCAGCATCGCCAGCGCGCGCGGCACGACTTCATTCAGCGCGGCCGCCCCAAGGCTGCCGCCGACGACCAGCACGTTCAGCGGGCCGCTGCGGGCTGCATAGCGTGCTTTGGGCGCTTCCGTGCCGGCAAGTTCCGCACGAATCGGGTTACCCGTCCATTCCGCGTGCGGCAGCGCACCGGGGAACGCGACGAGCACGCGTTTCGCGAATTTCGCGAGCACCTTGTTCGTCAGGCCCGCGATCGAATTCTGTTCATGCAGCACGAGCGGGCGCCCCGACAGCGCGGTCATCACACCCGCCGGGAACGTGATGTAGCCGCCCATCCCGAGCACGACGTCGGGCCGCACGCGGCGCAGCGCCGCGAGGCTCTGCCCGCATGCGCGCAGCAGGTTGAACGGCAGCGTCAGCTTGGTCTTCAGGCCCTTGCCGCGCAGCCCGCCGAACCGCACGTATTCCATCGGAATGCCGTGCTTCGGCACGAGCGTCGCTTCCATCCCGGCCGGATTGCCGAGCCACACGACGCGCCAGCCCGCCGCTTCCATCCGGTGCGCGACCGCGAGCCCCGGGAACACGTGGCCCCCGGTGCCGCCTGCCATCACCATCAGCGTGCGTTGCGACGCGGTCATACCTTCCCTCCGCGCATCAGCACCCGGTTTTCATAGTCGACCCGCAGCAGCACCGCGAGCGCGACGCAGTTCAGCAGAATGCCCGAGCCGCCGTAGCTCACGAGCGGCAGCGTCAGGCCCTTGGTCGGCAGCAGCCCGAGGTTCACGCCCATGTTGATGAAGGTCTGCGCACCGAACCAGATGCCGATACCCTTCGCCATCAGGCCCGCGAACGTGCGATCGAGTGCGAGCGCCTGGCGGCCGATCTCGAACGCGCGGCGCACGATCCAGTAGAAGAGCAGGATCACGACCAGCACGCCGACGAAACCGAGCTCCTCGCCGATCACCGCGAGGATGAAGTCGGTATGCGCTTCCGGCAGGTAGTTCAGCTTCTCGACGCTGCCGCCGAGGCCGACACCGAACCATTCGCCGCGGCCGAACGCGATCAGCGAGTGCGTGAGCTGGTACGCCTTGCCCTGCGCGTAGCGCTCGTCCCACGGATCGAGGTACGCGAAGATCCGCTCGCGACGCCACGGCGACAGCCACACCAGCATCGTGAAGGTGCCGATCGCGGTCGCAACGAGGCCACCGAACAGCTTGCCGTTCACGCCGCCGAGGAACAGCACGCCCATCGCGATCGCCGCGACCACCATGAACGCGCCCATGTCCGGCTCGAGCAGCAGCAGCGCACCGACCAGGCCGACTGCGAACGCCATCGGCAGGAAGCCCTTGGCGAAGCTCTGCATGTATTCCTGCTTGCGCACCGTGTAGTTCGCCGCGTAGATCGTCACCGCGAGCTTCATGATTTCCGACGGCTGCATGTTCGTGATGCCGAGCGGAATCCAGCGGCGCGCACCGTTCACGCCCTTGCCGACGTGCGGAATCAGCACGATCACGAGGCTGACGAGCGCGATCAGGAAGAGTTGCGGCGCGTATTTGTCCCACGTCGACACCGGCACGCGGAACGCGATCACCGCCGCGATGAACGCGACGACGAGCGAGATGCAGTGGCGCATCAGGAACGCGTAATCGTGATACGACGCGTATTTCGGCGAATCGGGCATCGCGATCGACGCCGAGTACACCATCACGACGCCGAGCCCGAGCAGCGCGATTGCGACCCACAGCAGCGAGTAGTCGAAGTCGAGCATCCGCGAACGGCTCGGGCGCACGCCGTTGACGACGCTCGCAAGGCCGCCCGTCGCGGCGCGCGTGGCGGACGCGACGCGGCCGCCCGCGGCATTGCCGCCGGTGTCGCGGCGATCGTTGAAACGGGAGACGAGGCGATCGGACCAGCTCATGGCGTCGCTCCTTTGTCGATGGCGATTTCGTCGACCGCCGCGCGGAACACATCCGCGCGATGGGCGTAGTTCCTGAACATGTCGAGGCTCGCGCATGCAGGCGACAGCAGCACTGCATCGCCCGGTTCGGCGAGGTCGGCTGCCGCGTGCACCGCCCCTTCGAGCGTCACGTGGTCGGCGAGCGGCACACCCGTTTCGGCGAGCGTGTCGCGGATCGCCGGCGCATCACGGCCGATCAGCATCACCGCGCGGCACCAGCGCGCGACCGGCGCAACCAGCGGTGCGAAATCCTGCCCCTTGCCGTCGCCGCCCGCGATCAGCACGATCTTCTGTGCCAGCCCGTCGAGCGCGGCAACCGTCGCGCCGACGTTCGTACCCTTGCTGTCGTCGACGTAGTCCACGTCGTCGATCGTCGCGATCACTTCGACGCGATGCGCCTCGCCGCGGTATTCGCGCAGCGCGTGCAGCAGCGGCGCGGCCGGCAGGTCGATCGCGCGTGCGAGCGCGAATGCGGCCAGCGCGTTCGCCGCGTTGTGCAGCCCGCGGATGCGCAGGGCGTCGGCCGGCATCAGGCGCTTCTGCGCGATGTCGGGCGTATGGGCGTCGCGCTTGCGCCGACGGGTCGTCGTCGCAGCTTCATCCGGGGCGTCGCGATCGACGGCTTCCACCAGCCACGCGATGCCGTTGTCGCGCGACAGCCCGTAGTCGCCGTCCTGCACCGGTTCGTTCAGGCCGAACGTGACCGTGCGCGGCGCATCGGCCGCGCCGGCTGCCGGCGCGAACTTCATTACGGCCGCATCGTCGCGGTTCAGCACGCGCGTGGTCGTTGCGCCGAAGATCCGGCCCTTTGCCTGCGCGTACGCGTCGAAGCTGCCGTGCCAGTCGAGGTGGTCCTGCGTGATGTTGAGGATCGCGGCCGCATCGGGCGCGAACGTGCGCGCGGTCTCGAGCTGGAAGCTCGACAGTTCGAGCACCCACACGTCGGGCAGCGCGGTTTCGTCGATCGCGGCGGCGAGCCGGTCGAGCATCGCGGGGCTGATGTTGCCCGCGACGGCGACCTTCTTGCCCGAGCGCTGGCACAGCAGGCCCGTGAGGCTCGTCGTCGTAGTCTTGCCGTTGGTGCCCGTGATCGCGAGCACCTTCGGCTGGTAGCCGCTCGTGCCGAGTGCACGCAGCGCCTGCGCGAAGAATTCCAGCTCGCCCCACACCGCGACGCCCTGCTCGTTCGCAGCTGCGACCAGCGCTGCGAGTGCCGGTTCGAGCGGCGACAGCCCGGGGCTCAGCCCGACGAGCTCGATACCGCCGTCGAGCAGCGCAGGCGTGAACGCCCCGCCGACGAATTCCGCATCGATGCCTTCGGCCTGCAGCGCGGCAAGGTTCGGCGGCGCCTCGCGGGTATCGGCAATACGCAGCCGGCACCCGTGCCTCGCGCACCATCGCGCGATCGCGAGACCCGATTCCCCGAGCCCCAGTACGAGCACCATCGGCCGTTGCCGATCTCCAAACATCTCGCCAGACATCCTTGTTACCTTTCCTTTACCGCAGCTTGAGGGTGGTCAGACCGAACAGGCACAGCATCAGCGTGATGATCCAGAAACGCACGACCACTTGCGTTTCCTTCCAGCCGGACAATTCGAAATGGTGATGCAGCGGCGCCATCTTCAGCAGGCGACGCCCTTCGCCGTAGCGCTTCTTCGTGTACTTGAACCACGAAACCTGCAGCATCACCGACAGCGTTTCCGCGACGAAGATGCCGCCCATGATGAACAGCACGATTTCCTGGCGCACGATCACCGCGACCGTGCCGAGCGCGCCGCCGAGCGCCAGCGCGCCGACGTCGCCCATGAACACCTGCGCGGGGTGCGTGTTGTACCAGAGGAACGCGAGCCCTGCCCCACCCATCGCGGAACAGAAGATCAGCAATTCGCCCGCGCCCGGAATGTGCGGGAACAGCAGGTATTTTGAATAGACCGCGCTGCCCATCACGTACGCGAACACACCCAGCGACGCACCGACCAGCACGACCGGCATGATCACGAGGCCGTCGAGGCCGTCGGTCAGGTTCACCGCGTTGCTCGCGCCGACGATCACGAAGTACGTCAGCACGATGAAGCCCCACACGCCGAGCGGATAGCTGATCGACTTCAGGAACGGCAGCATCAGGTCGGCGCGTGCCGGCAAGCCCATCGACAGGCCGCTCCTCACCCATGCCATGAACAGGTCGAACACGCGCACGTTGTTCGCCTCGGACACGCTGAAGGCGAGGTAGACGGCCGCGAACAGCCCGATCACCGATTGCCAGAAATACTTCTCGCGCGACGACATCCCGCGCGGGTCCTTGTGGACGACCTTGCGGTAATCATCGACCCAGCCGATCACGCCGAAACCGAACGTCACGAGCATCACGATCCAGATGAAACGGTTCGTCAGGTCGCCCCACAGCAGCGTCGCGACCGCGATACCGATCAGGATCAGCACGCCGCCCATTGTCGGCGTGCCGGACTTGACCAGGTGCGTCTGCGGGCCGTCCTTGCGCACGGCCTGACCGACCTTCATTTGCGTCAGCTTGCGGATCACCCACGGTCCGCACACGAGCCCGATCCCGAGCGCGGTGATGGTGGCCATCACCGCACGGAACGTGAGGTACGTGAACAAGCGCAAAAAGCTTGCGTCTCCTTGCAGCCATTGCGCCAGCGCCAGCAGCATGCTTCCTTCCTTCTACTCAGTGTGCAGCGGGCGCAGTGCCCGCCGCGGGTTGGTTCGTCAGCGCGTCGACCACGCGCTCCATCTTCATGTACCGCGAGCCCTTCACGAGCAGCGTCGCCTGCGCGCCGTAGCCCGCTGCGAGCAGTGCTTCAACCAGCGCGCCGACGTCGCCGAAATGGCGGGCCGTGTCGCCGTATGCCGTGCAGGCATCGCGCGACGCATCGCCGAGCGCGAACAGCGCGTCGATCCCGCGCTCGCGCGCGTAGGCACCGACCTCGCGATGGAAAGCCGGCCCTTCGTCGCCGACCTCGCCCATGTCGCCGATCACCAGCACGCGCGGCGCCGGTTGCGCGGCGAGCACGTCGATCGCGGCACGCATCGAATCGGGATTCGCGTTGTACGTATCGTCGACGACCGTTGCACCCGCGAGGCTGCCTGCGATCGCCTGCTTCACCTGCAGCCGGCCCTTGACCGGCTCGAACGATTCGAGGCCCTGCTTGATCGCCGACAGTGCAACGCCGGCACCCAGCGCCGCGGCCGTGGCGGCCAGCGCGTTACGCGCATTGTGCTCGCCGAGCGCGCGCAGCCGCACCGTGACGACGCCCGCGGGCGTGTCGATCGCGAGTTCGCCGCCGTGCAGACGGCCCGTGACCTGCGCGTCGTTCTGCCGTCCGGCATCGTGCAGCGCGAAATCGAGGATCCGGTTGCCGGTTGCGGCGACGCGCCAGATGCCCGCATATGCGTCATCGGCCGGGAACACCGCGACGCCGTCCGGCGGCAGCGCGTGTATCACGGCCGCGTGTTCGAGCGCGACGGCTTCGACCGTCGCCATGAATTCCTGGTGCTCGCGCTGTGCGTTGTTGACGAGCGCGACCGTCGGCGCCGTGAGGCGCGCGAGGATTTCGGTCTCGCCCGGGTGGTTCATCCCGATCTCGATCACCGCGAGACGATGCGCGGCCGACAGGCGCAGCAGCGTCAGCGGCAGGCCGACATCGTTGTTCAGGTTGCCGGCCGTCGCGAGCCGCGCGTCGGCGCCGACCGCCGCCGCGAAGATCGACGCGATCATTTCCTTGACGGTCGTCTTGCCGTTGCTGCCCGTCACCGCAACGAGCGGCAACGCGAATCGTTTGCGCCAGCCATGCGCAAGCGCGCCGAGTGCGGCACGCGTTTCGCCGCCTTCGATCGCCGGCATCGTGACACCCGCCGGCACGTGCGCGACCAGCGCCGCGGAGGCACCGCGCGCAGCGACGTCGCCGAGGAAGTCGTGCGCGTCGAAGCGCTCGCCTTTCAGTGCGACGAACAGGTCGCCGGGGCCGGCCGTGCGGCTGTCCGTCGACACGCGGTCGAACGTGACGCCGGCGTCGCCGTGGACGGTTGCGCCGGGGATCAGGCGAGCGGCTTCGCCGAGACTGAGCATCGTCATTCGGCGCCTCCCTTGCCGTGCGTCGCGCGCGCTGCCAGCGCGAGCCGTGCGTGATCCTGATCGGAGAACGTGCGCTTCTTGCCCATGATTTCCTGCGTGGCCTCGTGGCCCTTGCCGGCCAGCACGACGACATCCTCGCGTGCGGCGCCGCGCACGGCCTGCAGGATCGCGCTCGCGCGATCCTCGATACGGCGTGCGTGATCGGGCGCGGTCATGCCCGCGACGATCTGGTCGATGATGCGCTGCGGATCCTCGCTGCGCGGGTTGTCGCTCGTGACGACGGTTTCATCGGCGAACCGCTCCGCGATCGCGCCCATCAGCGGGCGCTTCGTCGCATCGCGATCGCCGCCGCAGCCGAACATGCAGACGAGCCGGCCGCCGCGCGCGGTGGCGATCGGGCGCAGCGCGTCGAGCGTCTTTTCGAGCGCGTCGGGCGTGTGTGCGTAGTCGATCACGACGAGCGGTTCGTCGTTCTGCAGCCGGCCGCCGAGCCGCTGCATCCGGCCGTTGACGGACTCGAGCCGTGCGATCTCGGCGAGCGCCGCGTCGAACGGCACGTCGGCCGCGAGCAGCGAGCCGAGCACCGCGAGCAGGTTGCTGACGTTGAACGTGCCGAGCGTGCCGACCTCGACGTCCGCGTCGCCCCAGGACGAACGCAGGCGGAACGCCGTGCCGGTCGTGGTGGCGCGCACGTCGAGCGCGACCAGTTCGCGATCGGCGTCCGGCGCCGATGCATCGCCGATTCCGTACGCGATCGTGCGCACGCGGCCGGCCAGTTTCTCGAGCAGGCGCTGTCCGGCTGCGTCGTCGCGGTTGATGACCGCCGCGCGCAGGCCGCGCCATGCGAACAGCTTCGCCTTCGCGGCCTCGTATGCATCGAACGTGCCGTGATAGTCGAGGTGGTCCTGCGTTAGATTCGTAAACACCGCGATGTCGAACGCCGTACCGTTCACGCGCCCCTGGTGCAGCGCGTGCGACGACACTTCCATCGCGACCGCCTTCGCGCCCGCATCGCGCAGCTGCGCAAGGCTGCGCTGCAACTGCGACGCATCGGGGGTCGTGAAGCCGGTCGGCACGAGCTGGCCGGGCATCCCGGTGCCGAGCGTGCCGATCACCGCGCACGGCTGGTGAAGCGCCGTCAACGCGGCGGCGATCCATTGCGTGCACGACGTCTTGCCGTTCGTGCCGGTCACACCGATCGCGAGCAGGCTGTCGCTCGGATCACCATACCAGCTGCTGGCGATCTCGCCGGCGAGCTGGTCGAGCGCAGGCACCGCAAGCGCGACAGGAACGGCCGGCGCAGCGGCCAGCCCTTCCGGCTGATACAGCACGGCGGCCGCACCGCGCGCGACGGCGTCGGCGATGAAGGCACGATTGTCTGCCCCGTCGACCGCGTACGCGACGAACACGTCGCCAGCCTTGAGGCTGCGCGTGTCGGCATGCAGTTGCGCGGCGGGGGCCACATGCTGACGCAGCCACGCAAGCGCGGCTGCGATCTGCTGATGCGCCGGATGGGAACTGCGAGCGGCGCTCATCGAACAACTCCTGGTGAATTACGCGTGGTGCTGGACACGATCATATGCTTCGCACCGCTACCCGCGGCCAGCTTTTGCGGCCCGGTTGCGGAAGGTGCTGCCGGCGAATCGTCAGACACGACGAGCTGCTTGATCGGCATGTTCGGTGGGACGTTCAGCGCACGCATCGTGTCACCGGCGATCGCCGAGAATACGGGGCCGGACACCTGGCCGCCGAAGTGGCTGCCGGCGGTCGGTTCGTCGACCGACACCGCGACGACGATGCGCGGATTCGGCATCGGCGCCATCCCGACGAACGACGCGCGGTACTTGCGCGTGTAGCCGTGGCCTTCATGCTTGTACGCGGTGCCGCTCTTGCCGCCGACGCGATAACCCGGCACGGCCGCATCCGGCGACGTGCCACCCGGCGCGACCACCGTCTCGAGCATCGCGCGCACTTCGCGCGCGGTGGTCGGGTTGAACACCTGCGTGCCCACGACCGGCTGGTTGGGGTCGGTCTTGAAAATGGTCACGGGCATCAGCTCGCCGTCATGCGCGATCGCCGTGTAGGCACGCGCGAGCTGGAACAGCGACACCGACAGGCCGTAGCCGTACGACATCGTCGCCTGTTCGATGCGGCGCCAGCTCTTCCACGGACGCAGGCGGCCAGCCACCGCGCCCGGGAATCCGACCTTCGGCGCCTGGCCGAGGCCGATGCTCGTATACATATTCCACATTTCCTCGGGCCGCATCGTCATCGCGATCTTCGTCGCGCCGATGTTGCTCGACTTCTGGATCACACCGCCGACCGTCAGCGTGCCGAAACCCGCGTCGTCGGTAATCGGTGCGCCGTCGAGCACGAAATGCCCGTTGCCCGTCTCGACGAGCGTGTTCGGCGTCACGCGATGCAGGTCGAGTGCGAGCGACACCGTAAACGGCTTCATGATCGAGCCCGGCTCGAACACGTCGGTCATGATCCGGTTGCGCAACTGCTCGCCCGTCATGCGCGAGCGGTCGTTCGGGTTGTACGTCGGGTAGTTGACGAGTGCCAGCACCTCGCCGGTGCGCACGTCGACGACCATCGCCGCGCCGGCCTTCGCCTTGAACTTCTCGACGGCGGCCTTCAGGTTCGCGTACGCGATGTACTGGATCTTGCTGTCGATCGACAGGTCGACATCCGTGCCGTTGTGCGGCGGGATCTGCTCGGCGACGTCCTCGACGATGTGCCCCATGCGGTCCTTGATCACGCGACGCACGCCCGACGTGCCGGACAGCATCTTCTGGTCGCCCAGCTCGACGCCCTCCTGCCCTTCGTCCTCGACGTTCGTGAAGCCGATCAGGTGAGCGGTGATCTCGCCTTCCGGATAGAAGCGCTTGTATTCGTTGCGCTGATAGATACCAGGGATGTCGAGTGCAGCGACTTTGTCCGCGACGTCGATCGGCACCTGGCGCTTGACGTAGACGAAACCCTTGTCTTCCGACAGCTTCACGCGTAGTTCCTTCGACGTCATGCCGAGGAGCTTGCCGAGCTGGTTGACCTTGTCGGCGTCGAGATCGTCCGGCACCGCGTCGGGAATCGCCCAGATCGCACGCACGGGCAGGCTCGTCGCGAGCACGAGCCCGTTACGGTCGAGGATCTTGCCGCGCGTCGCCGGCAGATCGAGCGTGCGCTGGTAGCGGCTTTCGCCCTGCTTCCGATAGAACGCGTTGCCGGGCCCCTGGATCCAGAACGCGCGCGCGGCCAGCGCGACGAACGCCATGAACAGCATGAACACGACGAGCTTCGAGCGCCACATCGGCAGATGCACGCCCAGCACGGGGCTCGACGAGAATTTCACGTTCTGGCGCTTCTGGGACGGCTTCATCGCGCGCCTCCCTTACCCTTGGCGGCCGTGTCCGCCGAAGCCGGGATCGGCGCATCGATCGCCTTCGCAGCGCCCGGCGGCAGCGTCAGGTATTGCGTGCGGCCGGTCGTGATCGGCTGCATCTTCAGCGAATCGTTCGCGAGCTGCTCGATGCGCGACGTCTTCGACAGCGCGCTCTGCTGATATTGAAGCTGCGCGTAGTCCTGCTGGAGCTGACGCTCCTGCGACTGCGCACGCTGCAGCTGGATGAAGATCTGGCGCTGCTGGTTCGTCGAATTGACGACCGACAACGCGCAACCCATCACGATGATCAGCAGGAAGATATTGAAGCGGCTCATGGCGTGACGCGCTCCGCGATGCGCATCACGGCCGAGCGGGCGCGCGGATTCGCAGCGACTTCCGCTTCACTCGGAAACTGGCGGCTGATGATCTTGAGCGGCGGGCTCGGGAGGTCGACGGCGCGGATCGGCAGGCGACGATCGACCGCAGGCGCACTCGCGTGCGCCTGCATGAATCGCTTGACGATCCGGTCCTCGAGTGAATGAAAGCTGATGACCACCAGCCGCCCCCCTTGCTCCAGCAACGACAGTGCCGCGTCTAGTACGACTTGCAGGTCCGCAAGCTCTTGATTGACGTGAATCCGTATAGCCTGAAAGGTGCGGGTTGCCGGATCCTTGCCCTTCTCACGGGTTTTGACGACGTGACCCACGATTTGGGCAAGCTCGCCCGTGGTGTCGAGAGGCCCAAGACGGTCGGACTCTGCCCGGCGAGCAACAAGCGCCTTTGCAATCTGAAAAGCAAACCGTTCTTCCCCATAATCCCGTATTACCTCCGTCAATTCCTGCACCGAAGCCCGTGCGAGCCATTCCGCCGCCGACTCGCCGCGCGTCGGGTCCATCCGCATGTCCAGCGGACCATCGGCGCGGAAGCTGAAGCCGCGCGCCGGATCGTCCACCTGCGGCGAGGACACGCCCAGGTCGAGCAACACACCCGACACCTTCTCGACGCCGCGCGCCGCAAGCGCGTCGCGCATCGATGCAAAGCTGTCATGCACGATCGAAAAGCGCGCATCCTCGATGCCCTGCGCCGTCTCGATCGCTCTCGGATCCTTGTCGAACGCGATCAGCCGCCCGCCCGGCGCCAGCCGCGCGAGCACCGCGCGGCTATGGCCGCCGCGCCCGAACGTGCCGTCGACATAAATGCCGTCCGGTCGCGTCACGAGCGATTCGACCGCTTCGTCCAACAACACGGTCCGATGCTGCAATTCGTTTCCCATCGCGGGCGTCTCCGTCACCGCAATCAGAACGTGAAATTCTTCAGCGCGTCGGGCATGCCCTGCGCCATCGCTGCCTGCTCCTTCGCGTTGTAGGTTTGCGAATCCCACAGCTCGAAGTGACTACCCATTCCCAACAACATGACTTCCTTTTCCAGTCCGGCTGCCATGCGCAGCTCGGGCGATACGAGAATCCGGCCCGCGCTGTCGAGATCGACATCCATCGCATTGCCGAGAAAAATGCGCCGCCACCAGTGCGCGTCCATCGGCAGCGCGGCGATCTTGGCGCGGAATACTTCCCATTCGGGGCGCGGAAACAGCAACAGGCAGCCGTCCGGGTGCTTGGTCACAGTCACCCGTCCTTCTGCCTGTCCTTGCAGCGCTTCGCGATAGCGAGCCGGCACCGACATCCGCCCTTTCGCATCGAGCGTCAGCGCCGACGCCCCTTGGAACACTGTCCGCTCTCCCGTTCAGGGCACCGAAGCACCCGCTCCATGCTGAGAATTTAGCTGGAATAGCCCGCTAAATCACACAAAAATACACTTTCTCACACTGTCTCCCACTTTAGAGGAAGGGTGTGGCACGGTCAAGGGAGCGGCCCGCTTTTTTGACGAATTTTGTTAGTTAGAACAAGGACTTACGCACACATGCTCATGCGGCCCCTCATTCCAAAAACCGTTATAAATGAATGAGCTAGTGCAACTTGTGAAGGTGATACGTGAGAAAGACGGGCCAGACGGGTGTGCGGACGGGGCTTTCGGGGGCGGGAAAACGAGGAATAAACGGGCGGTATCAGCGGCGGGGAACCGGGGCGACGTCACGCATCGCCCCGGTGAGAATGTCACAGATAGTACGCAGTGCTCGTCATGACTTTCGACGCGGCGCGCATCAGCATTCGCGCGGGCAGCGGCAGCTCGATCCCGCCGGCGTCGGCCGCGGCCTTGCCGTGTTTCACTTCGTCGATACGCATCTGGTCGACGATCGCACGCGATGCGGTATCGGCCGCCGGCAGCTCGGACATGTGACCTTCGAGATGGCTCTCGACCTGCCGCTCGGTCTCGGCCATGAAGCCGAGGCTGACCTTGTCGCCGAGCGCGCCGGCCGCCACGCCGATCGCGAGCGAGCCCGCATACCAGAGCGGGTTCAGCAGGCTCGGCCGCGAGTCGAGCTCTTTCAGGCGATGCGCGGTCCACGCGAGGTGATCCTCCTCCTCGCGCGCGGCTTCCTCGAACATCGCCTTCGCCGACGCCGTGCGCGCGGTGAGTTTCTGCGCCTGATATAGCGCCTGCGCGCAGACCTCACCGACGTGGTTCACGCGCATCAGCCCGGCGGCATGCGTACGTTCCGCGGGCGTCAGCTCGGCGGCCGGCGCCTCTGCCGGTGCGGGCACCGGCCGGCTCATCCGGCTAATGCCGGTCAGCGATCGCAGGCCGCGATCGAATTCGCTGATCAGTTCATCAAACACCATCCTGTTCTCCTGGCTGCAGGTGCTGCCGCGAGCGGCAAGGGCACGAGTCCGCTGCGTAACCGACTTGATTATTCAGCGGAAATTGCGGTTAACCCGTGATTTTAACCATTGTTGCATAAAGGAAACATGGCGACCTTGAGGTGCGGCATTTCGCTTTGTGGCAAAAAACGGTTTTGCTACATTACGTCCGACTTCTTGCGAAGTTGATGGGGCCCGTCAACAGAACATAACTATCCGCCCCGCCAGAAAAATTCAGTGATTCTTGGAGATCCGTTAATGAAAAAGTCGCTTCTCGCGCTCGTCGCGCTGGGCGCGTTCGCTGGCGCTGCCCATGCGCAAAGCAGCGTGACGCTTTACGGCATCATCGATGAAGGCCTGCTCTTCAACAACAACGCGGGCGGCAAGCACCTGTACAGCATGGCCAGCGGCGTGATGCAAGGCAGCCGCTTCGGCATGCGCGGCACCGAAGACCTCGGTGGCGGCCTGAAGGCGATCTTCACCCTCGAAAACGGTTTTGACGTGAACAGCGGCAAGCTCGGTCAGGGCGGCCTGATGTTCGGTCGTCAGGCTTACGTCGGCCTGTCGAGCCCGTACGGTACGGTCACGCTGGGTCGCCAATACGACTCCGTCGTCGACTTCGTCGGCCCGCTCGAGGCAGGTGACCAGTGGGGTGGCTACATCGCCGCTCACCCGGGTGACCTCGACAACTTCAACAACGCCTATCGCGTGAACAACGCGGTCAAGTTCACGAGCAACACCTACGGTGGCTTCTCGTTCGGCGGCGTGTACAGCTTCGGCGGTCAGGCAGGCCAGTTCTCGAAGAACCAGGTCTGGTCGCTCGGCGCAGGCTACAACAACGGCCCGTTGGTCTTGGGCGTCGGCTACTTGAACGCACGCACGCCGAACCAGTTCGGCGGCATGTTCAACAACGGTTCGACGTCGTCGTCGGTCTCGTCGCCGATCTACGGCGCGTACGCGAACAACGCGAACACGTACCAGGTCATCGGTGCCGGCGGTGCATACACGTTCGGCGCAGCGACGATCGGTGCAACGTACTCGAACACGAAGTTCAAGGGCTTCTCGGCAGGCCCGTTCGTGAACCAGTCCGCGACGTTCAACAACGGCGAACTCAACTTCAAGTATCAGCTGACCCCGGCGCTGATTCTCGGCGCGGCGTACGACTACACGCAAGGCAGCAAGATCAACGGCAGCTCGGCAGCCAAGTATCACCAGGGCTCGCTGGGTGTCGACTACTTCCTGTCGAAGCGCACCGACGTCTACGCGATCGGCGTGTACCAGCACGCATCGGGCAACGTGCTCGACGCGAACGGCAACGTGATCCAGGCAACCGCAGCGATCAACGGTCTCGCAGGTTCGAGCACCAGCAACCAGGTCGCAGCACGCGTCGGTATCCGTCACAAGTTCTAATCAGCTTGCCTGACAAGCCGCAGCATATTGAAGGCGCCTTCGGGCGCCTTTTTCTTTTCCGGTCGGGTGCAGCCGCAAATCCGAAGCGCCGCGAATCGTACCGGCTGCGACGCGCTCGTCGCGGGGGCGCCGCGCCGTCCCTGCTACGTCGAAACGCACCGCCGCAGCGAGCCCATTCCGGAAGCCGCTTCGTTCGAAAACAGCCTTCTTCCGAGCCGGGCCGCAAAACAAAAAAGCCCGGCACAAGCCGGGCTTTTTCGTTCGATCGATCGCGCCGTTATGCGCGCCCGTCGCGCAGTTCGCGCCGCAGGATTTTGCCGACGTTCGTTTTCGGCAGCTCCGTCCGGAACTCGACCAGCTTCGGCCGCTTGTAGCCGGTGAGCCGCTCCTTGCAGTAGGCGAGGATGTCCTTGTCGGTGAGCGCCGGGTCCTTCTTCACGACGAACAGCTTCACGGCTTCGCCGGAATGCTCGTCGGGTACGCCGACCGCCGCCACCTCGAACACGCCCGGATGCGACGCCACCACGTCCTCGACTTCGTTCGGGTACACGTTGAAGCCCGACACGAGGATCATGTCCTTCTTCCGGTCGACGATCTTCACGTAACCTCGCGCATCCATCACGCCGACGTCGCCCGTCTTGAAGAAGCCGTCGGCGAACATGACCTTCGCGGTTTCGTCCGGCCGGTTCCAGTAGCCGGCCATCACCTGCGGCCCGCGGATGCAGATCTCGCCGGGTTCGCCGAGCGCGACGTCGTTGCCGGCGTCATCGCGAATCGCCACTTCGGTCGACGGCAGCGGCAGGCCGATCGTCCCGCTATATTCAGTCGCCGTCACGGGGTTGCAGGTCGCCACCGGCGACGTTTCCGACAGCCCGTAGCCTTCGATGATCGCGGTATGGGTCTTTTCATACCAGCGTTTCGCGACGCCTTCCTGGATCGCCATGCCGCCGCCGTTGGCGATCACGAGCTTCGACAGGTCGAGCTGATTGAATTCGGGGTGATTCAGCAGTGCGTTGTACAGCGTGTTGACCGCCGGGATCGTCGAGATCTGGTAGCCCTTCAACTCCTTGATCATGCCGGCGATGTCGCGCGGGTTCGGGATCAGGATGCCCATGCCGCCCGTACGCATCGTCAGGAAGCCGCAGACGGTCAGCGCGAACACGTGATACAACGGCAGCGCGACAACGGTCACGAACTGTTTCACGTCCGGGAACTTCTCATGCGCCGGATGATGCCAGGCGCCCGCCTGCAGCACGTTCGACACGATGTTCCGGTGCAGCAGCGTCGCCCCCTTCGCCACGCCGGTCGTACCACCCGTGTATTGCAGGAACGCGACGTCATCGGGGCCGATCTTCTGCGCCTTGAATGCCTGGCGCGCACCTTCCGACAGCGCGGTCTTGAAGCGCGTGAACGACGGCAGCTGCCAGGCAGGCACCATCTTCTTCACGTTGCGCACGACGTAGTTGACGAGCCATCCCTTGATGCCCAGCAGATCGCCCATCGATGCGACGACGACGTGCTTGACGCCCGTATTCGCGATGACGGCCTGCAGCGTCGACGCGAAATTCTCGAGGATGACGATTGCCTCTGCACCGCTATCCTTCAACTGATGCTCGAGTTCGCGCGGCGTATAGAGCGGGTTGACGTTGACGACGGTGTAGCCCGCGCGCAGTACCGCAGCGATCGCCACGGGATACTGCAGCACGTTCGGCATCATGATCGCGACGCGCGCTCCGCGCGCAAGCCCGCGCGATTGCAGCCACGCGCCAAACTGGCGCGATAGCTTGTCGAGTTCGCCGTACGTGATGCCCTTGCCCATGCAGACGAACGCCGTGCGGTCGCGATACTGCCGGAAGCTTTCGTCGAGCAGGTCTGGGACAGAGGGATAAGGAGACGCGTCAATTTCGGCTGGAACGCCGGGTGGGTACGATTTCAGCCAAATTTTGTCCATACTGCGCGTCTCCTCACAGATTTTCGAATGGTCGTGCTAAAACGCATCGTAACGGCTCGCTCGCCTTGAGACAACAGGGTTAGATGTCCACTTCGAACTTCCGTCGAAATTCGTCTGATCATACGGCGATATCCGATCAAATGCGTTCAACTTCCACGAGGCAATCGTAGAACGTCGCCGAATTGCCAAGATCGGTGAGCGCCTGGCTCGTCACTTCGTTCGCGTTTCTGCCGTCCGGTGACAGCTTCTTCCACCAGATCGACAGACCGACGACGAGCCCTGCGCGTGCGCGATCGGTAATTCTCGCGAGCGCCTGCATCGATCCACGATCGTTGAAGATGCGTACGAGGTCGCCATCGGTGATGCCGCGCTCATCGGCGTCAGACGGGTGGATGTCGAGATGCGGTTCACCTTCGGTATGACGCAGGCTGTCGACGTTCACGAACGTACTGTTCAGGAAGTGACGCGCCGGCGGTGAAATCATCGCGAGCGGATAGCGTGCGGCGAGCTCGGGCGCAGCCTCGGCCGATTCGAACGGCGGCAGGTAGTCGGGCACGGGATCCACGCCCATCTGCTCGAGTCGCGGGCTGTAGAACTCGCACTTGCCGGACGGCGTACGGAAACCGCCGTTCGCGAACGGCGCCTCCGGCAGCTTGAGCTTCAGCCAGCCATCGCGCTTAAGCGTGCCCCAGTCGCTGTCGAGCACTGGATCGTCCCAGCGGAGCGCCGCGCGCGCGACCTCTTCGTCGCTGTGATAAAGCGCGGGTTCGTCGAGCCCCATACTGCGCGCGATACCACGGAAGATCTCCGTATTCGGCCGCGCGTCTCCCACCGGTGGAATCGACGGCAGGTTCGCCATCACGTAGGTGTGACCGTACGATTTGTGGATGTCCAGATGCTCGAGCTGCGTAGTTGCCGGCAACACAATGTCGGCGAAATCGACGGTATCTGTCTTGAAATGCTCGAGAACGACCGTGAACAGATCGTCACGCGCGAACCCTGCCGCGACCTTCGAAGAGTCCGGTGCGACGGCCACCGGATTCGAGTTGTACACGATCACCGCCTCAACTTTCGGCCCGAAGGTTGCATCGCCCGGGTGCAACAGCGCGTCGCCGATCGCGTTCATGTTGATGATGCGCGGCAGCTTGTGCGGCCATCCCGGCATCAAGTCCGGGCGTAGCAACGCAGCCTGGTTGACCGGCGCGGACTCCGACGATGACAGCAACAGCCCGCCGGCCCGATCCCGCCAGGCACCCGTCAGCGCCGGCAGACTGGCGATCGCGCGTACGGCGTTGCCACCGCCGCGGACGCGCTGCATGCCGTAGTTGAGGCGGATCGATGCCTTGCGGGTAGCGCCGTAGCGACGCGCAAGGTCGACCAGCTCCGACGCGTCGATCCCGCAGATCTGCGCAACGCGTTCCGGCGGATAGGACAGCGCCCGCTCCTTCAGCGCGTCGAAACCGAGCGTATGGCTGGCGATGTAATCGTGATCGAGCAGGTTTTCGGTAATCAGCACGTGCATCATGCCGAGTGCGAACGCGCCGTCGGTGCCGGGTTTCAACGCGATATGCTGATGGCACTTCTCCGCCGTCAGCGAACGGTACGGATCGATGGCGACCAGGCGAGCACCTCGGCGCTTCGCCTCCTGCGCGCGCGTCCAGAAGTGCAGGCTCGACGCGATCGGGTTTGCCCCCCAAATCAGAATCAGCTCGCTTTCCTCGAAATGCTCGAGGTGCATGCCGAGACTGCCGCCATAGGTGTAACGCAACCCCGCTGCACCGGCTGCCGCGCAGATCGTGCGCTCGAGCCGCGAGGCACCGAGCTTGTGGAAGAACCGCTGGGCGATGCCCTCCCCTTGCACGAGCCCCATCGTCCCCGCATAGCTGTACGGCATGATTGCTTCGGGCGCGCGCGCCGCAATTTCACCGAGACGACGGCCGATCTCATCGAATGCCTCGTCCCAGCTGATCGGCACGAAACGCCCTTCCCCCTTCGCACCAATGCGCTTGAGCGGGACGGTGAGGCGGTCGGGGTGATGAACGCGATCGGCGTATCGACTGACTTTCGTGCACAACACGCCTTGCGTCGGCGGATGGTCGGGATCGCCCGTGACCTTGATCGCCTTGCCGTTTTCGACGGTTACACGCATTGCGCACGTATCCGGACAATCATGCGGGCAAACGGCCCGGGCTACCTGAATGGCGGCGTTCATCGTTTCGAATGCAGAGATGGGGATTCGCAAATTTTACGTGGACGCGCCGAATAAAGCGTTCATTTCGTGCGGATTCTGAGGTATTTGGCCGAAAGCGATGGGAGGAATCGGGAGAGCTCCCATGGTTCGGTGCGTTGTCTGCAGGGGACTTGCACGGCCAACCCGACACTCGTTTTCGACGATGGAAAACCAATCGCGCACGACTGCGTCAACCGATACGTGAGAGAGAGAAATTGCAGCTTTGATCGGCGATACGACCAATAGACTGGCGGATCGCGAATGATGCTGACCAATTAGCGAGCCGGGAGCCGCGAGTGGTTGTACTTGGGAGAGGTGATGTGGAAACTCCGGCCGGACCGCCCGTCCCGATCCTTGGTGCATTTCCGCCGCACCAATGCAAAAACCCCCGCCTTTCGGGCGGGGGTTCTCGGCTTAGGGAGCCTGACGATTACCTACTTTCACACGGGAATCCGCACTATCATCGGCGTAGAGTCGTTTCACGGTCCTGTTCGGGATGGGAAGGGGTGGGACCGACTCGCTATGGTCATCAGGCAAAGAGGGTTGTTGTGCTGACTTCGCAGCACAACCAATCTTGGAAGAAGCAGTAATTTTGAGTTGTGTGTATCACACACGAGAATCAACCAGTCCGACGCGCTGTTTTCAGCGCGAGACAGACTTGTTATAGGATCAAGCCTTACGGGCAATTAGTATCAGTTAGCTGAACGCATTACTGCGCTTACACACCTGACCTATCAACGTCCTGGTCTCGAACGACCCTTCAAGGGGATCTAGTCCCCAGGGATATCTCATCTTAAGGCGAGTTTCCCGCTTAGATGCTTTCAGCGGTTATCTCTTCCGAACATAGCTACCCGGCGATGCCACTGGCGTGACAACCGGTACACCAGAGGTTCGTCCACTCCGGTCCTCTCGTACTAGGAGCAGCCCCCTTCAAATATCCAACGCCCACGGCAGATAGGGACCAAACTGTCTCACGACGTTTTAAACCCAGCTCACGTACCTCTTTAAATGGCGAACAGCCATACCCTTGGGACCGGCTACAGCCCCAGGATGAGATGAGCCGACATCGAGGTGCCAAACACCGCCGTCGATATGAACTCTTGGGCGGTATCAGCCTGTTATCCCCAGAGTACCTTTTATCCGTTGAGCGATGGCCCTTCCATACAGAACCACCGGATCACTATGACCTGCTTTCGCACCTGCTCGACTTGTCGGTCTCGCAGTTAAGCACGCTTATGCCATTGCACTATCAGCACGATTTCCGACCGTACCTAGCGTACCTTCGTACTCCTCCGTTACGCTTTGGGAGGAGACCGCCCCAGTCAAACTGCCTACCATGCACTGTCCCCGACCCGGATCACGGGCCAAGGTTAGAACCTCAAACAAACCAGGGTGGTATTTCAAGGACGGCTCCACCGAAACTAGCGTTCCGGTTTCATAGCCTCCCACCTATCCTACACAGATCGGTTCAAAGTCCAATGCAAAGCTACAGTAAAGGTTCATGGGGTCTTTCCGTCTAGCCGCGGGTAGATTGCATCATCACAAACACTTCAACTTCGCTGAGTCTCGGGAGGAGACAGTGTGGCCATCGTTACGCCATTCGTGCAGGTCGGAACTTACCCGACAAGGAATTTCGCTACCTTAGGACCGTTATAGTTACGGCCGCCGTTTACCGGGACTTCAATCAAGAGCTTGCACCCCATCATTTAATCTTCCGGCACCGGGCAGGCGTCACACCCTATACGTCCACTTTCGTGTTTGCAGAGTGCTGTGTTTTTATTAAACAGTCGCAGCCACCAGTTTATTGCAACCCCTTCACCCTTTGCCCGCAGGGGCATCAAGCTACAAGGGCGTACCTTATCCCGAAGTTACGGTACCAATTTGCCGAGTTCCTTCTCCCGAGTTCTCTCAAGCGCCTTAGAATACTCATCTCGCCCACCTGTGTCGGTTTGCGGTACGGTCATCATTAGACTGAAGCTTAGAGGCTTTTCTTGGAACCACTTCCAATTGCTTCGCTCCCTAAGGAGCTCGCGCCACACCCTTGAATTCCGCGCCCGGATTTGCCTAAGCGCCTTCTCCAATGCAGCGACCGGGACTTCCAACACCCGGACAACTTTCCGCGATCCGTCCCCCCATCGCATCTAACAATGGTGCAGGAATATTGACCTGCTTCCCATCAGCTACGCATTTCTGCCTCGCCTTAGGGGCCGACTCACCCTACGCCGATGAACGTTGCGTAGGAAACCTTGGGCTTACGGCGAGGGGGCCTTTCACCCCCTTTATCGCTACTCATGTCAGCATTCGCACTTCTGATACCTCCAGCATCCCTTCCGAGACACCTTCGCAGGCTTACAGAACGCTCTCCTACCATGCGTGCAAAGCACGCATCCGCAGCTTCGGTATATAGCTTAGCCCCGTTACATCTTCCGCGCAGGACGACTCGATCAGTGAGCTATTACGCTTTCTTTAAAGGGTGGCTGCTTCTAAGCCAACCTCCTGACTGTTTTAGCCTTCCCACTTCGTTTCCCACTTAGCTATATTTGGGGACCTTAGCTGGCGGTCTGGGTTGTTTCCCTCTTGACACCGGACGTTAGCACCCGATGTCTGTCTCCCGTGATTGCACTCTTCGGTATTCGGAGTTTGCTATGGCGGGGTAATCTGCAATAGACCCCCCAACCATGACAGTGCTCTACCCCCGAAGGTGAGACACGAGGCACTACCTAAATAGTTTTCGGAGAGAACCAGCTATTTCCAAGTTTGTTTAGCCTTTCACCCCTATCCACAGCTCATCCCCTAACTTTTCAACGTTAGTGGGTTCGGACCTCCAGTACGTGTTACCGCACCTTCATCCTGGCCATGGATAGATCACTTGGTTTCGGGTCTACGCCCAGCAACTGAACGCCCTATTCGGACTCGCTTTCGCTACGCCTGCCCTATACGGTTAAGCTTGCTACTGAACGTAAGTCGCTGACCCATTATACAAAAGGTACGCCGTCACCCCTTACGAGGCTCCGACTGTTTGTATGCATGCGGTTTCAGGATCTATTTCACTCCCCTCCCGGGGTTCTTTTCGCCTTTCCCTCACGGTACTGGTTCACTATCGGTCGATCACGAGTATTTAGCCTTGGAGGATGGTCCCCCCATCTTCAGACAGGATTTCACGTGTCCCGCCCTACTTGTCGCACACCTAGTTCCTTCATACTGTTTTCGCCTACGGGGCTATCACCCGCTATGGCCGCACTTTCCAGAGCGTTCGGCTAACAATACAAATAAAGAGTGCAAGGCTCATCCCATTTCGCTCGCCACTACTTTGGGAATCTCGGTTGATTTCTTTTCCTGCGGTTACTTAGATGTTTCAGTTCACCGCGTTCGCTTCACATGGCCTATGTATTCAGCCATGGATACTCCAAAAGGAGTGGGTTTCCCCATTCGGACATCTACGGATCAAAGCTTGTTTGCCAGCTCCCCGTAGCTTTTCGCAGGCTACCGCGTCCTTCATCGCCTGTGATCGCCAAGGCATCCACCACATGCACTTGTTCGCTTGACCCTATAACGAGTCTGTCTCTCGACAGTCGTTACAGGTTGAGTTCTCGCATTTGTGCCGTATTCCAATTGAGTCAAACATAGAGTTCGAATCATCTTGAGATACATCGATACAATCACAACCCGGATAGTTTTCACGTCCATCTCATAGACGCTTCCGCTATCCAAATTACTTACTTCTTCCAGATTGTTAAAGAACGACAGCCGATATGGTTTTACTCATATCAATCTGACTGGCTCAATCGCCAATGACAAAGATTCGACCCAAGTCGAACGCTTGTCATTGAAGATTGGTGGAGGCAGACGGGATCGAACCGACGACCCCCTGCTTGCAAAGCAGGTGCTCTCCCAGCTGAGCTATGCCCCCATGTACAGATATTCCTCAGGGTGTACCGCCAGTCAAGACGGTGGTGGGTCTGGTTGGATTCGAACCAACGACCCCCGCCTTATCAAGACGGTGCTCTAACCGACTGAGCTACAGACCCCTGAGTCTGTCTTTAAATTTACAGCCGATAAGCGTGAGCGCTCAACTTTGCGAGAAGCTCTGGAAAGGAGGTGATCCAGCCGCACCTTCCGATACGGCTACCTTGTTACGACTTCACCCCAGTCATGAATCCTACCGTGGTGACCGTCCTCCTTGCGGTTAGACTAGCCACTTCTGGTAAAACCCACTCCCATGGTGTGACGGGCGGTGTGTACAAGACCCGGGAACGTATTCACCGCGGCATGCTGATCCGCGATTACTAGCGATTCCAGCTTCATGCACTCGAGTTGCAGAGTGCAATCCGGACTACGATCGGTTTTCTGGGATTAGCTCCCCCTCGCGGGTTGGCAACCCTCTGTTCCGACCATTGTATGACGTGTGAAGCCCTACCCATAAGGGCCATGAGGACTTGACGTCATCCCCACCTTCCTCCGGTTTGTCACCGGCAGTCTCCTTAGAGTGCTCTTGCGTAGCAACTAAGGACAAGGGTTGCGCTCGTTGCGGGACTTAACCCAACATCTCACGACACGAGCTGACGACAGCCATGCAGCACCTGTGCGCCGGTTCTCTTTCGAGCACTTCCACCTCTCAGCGGAATTCCGACCATGTCAAGGGTAGGTAAGGTTTTTCGCGTTGCATCGAATTAATCCACATCATCCACCGCTTGTGCGGGTCCCCGTCAATTCCTTTGAGTTTTAATCTTGCGACCGTACTCCCCAGGCGGTCAACTTCACGCGTTAGCTACGTTACTAAGGAAATGAATCCCCAACAACTAGTTGACATCGTTTAGGGCGTGGACTACCAGGGTATCTAATCCTGTTTGCTCCCCACGCTTTCGTGCATGAGCGTCAGTATTGGCCCAGGGGGCTGCCTTCGCCATCGGTATTCCTCCACATCTCTACGCATTTCACTGCTACACGTGGAATTCTACCCCCCTCTGCCATACTCTAGCCTGCCAGTCACCAATGCAGTTCCCAGGTTGAGCCCGGGGATTTCACATCGGTCTTAGCAAACCGCCTGCGCACGCTTTACGCCCAGTAATTCCGATTAACGCTCGCACCCTACGTATTACCGCGGCTGCTGGCACGTAGTTAGCCGGTGCTTATTCTTCCGGTACCGTCATCCCCCGACTGTATTAGAGCCAAGGATTTCTTTCCGGACAAAAGTGCTTTACAACCCGAAGGCCTTCTTCACACACGCGGCATTGCTGGATCAGGCTTTCGCCCATTGTCCAAAATTCCCCACTGCTGCCTCCCGTAGGAGTCTGGGCCGTGTCTCAGTCCCAGTGTGGCTGGTCGTCCTCTCAGACCAGCTACTGATCGTCGCCTTGGTAGGCCTTTACCCCACCAACTAGCTAATCAGCCATCGGCCAACCCTATAGCGCGAGGCCCGAAGGTCCCCCGCTTTCATCCGTAGATCGTATGCGGTATTAATCCGGCTTTCGCCGGGCTATCCCCCACTACAGGACATGTTCCGATGTATTACTCACCCGTTCGCCACTCGCCACCAGGTGCAAGCACCCGTGCTGCCGTTCGACTTGCATGTGTAAGGCATGCCGCCAGCGTTCAATCTGAGCCAGGATCAAACTCTTCAGTTTAAACCTGTTACTGTTTTCGGTTCAGTTAAGAACCGGTCGCTCACTCAAAGCTGACAGGTAAATGAATTACTTCATAAACCTGACTTACTTTAGTGTGAGACTCTTGATACTTTCGCTATCTGGTCCGAGGATCAGCTCGCTTCCATCAAGCGCCCACACTTATCGGCTGTTAATTTTTAAAGAGCGTTTCTGCGAGGAACTTCGCATTTCTCAGCAGCGCTGCGTTTTCAGCAGCAGAGAAGCGAGATTATGAACCGTGTTTCGCATTTCGTCAACAACTTTTTTCACTACATCGTTGCGACTGCGGGGCTCAACCTCCAGGCCGGTTGCGCGCTCCAGACTCCAGCACACCGCCAACCCTGCTTCCCTCTTCCGCGCCGCGTTTCCGTTAGCGCGAAAGAGGCGTGATTCTAAGCACCCGTCCCCAACTGCGCAAGCCCCTTTGTGAAAAAAATTTGAAAAAGCCCCCGTGCGCTGACGCGCACGGGGGCTTGGGGCTCGGCGGGCCCGGCAATCACGCCGACAACCGATACCCACCAGTCGCCGGCCAACTACCCAAGTAGCCCGATCAGCGGTGCTTGAACACCGGCTTCCGTTTCTCGACGAATGCCGCCATCCCTTCCTTCTGGTCTTCGGTCGCGAACAGCGAATGAAACAGCCGACGCTCGAAGTGGACGCCTTCGGCCAGCGTCGTCTCGTACGCGCGGTTCACCGACTCCTTGACCATCATGACCGCCGGCAGCGAAAACTCGGCGATCGTCGCCGCGGCGGCAAGCGCCTCATCAAGCAGCGTGTCGGCCGGCAATACGCGCGACACGAGCCCCGCGCGCTCCGCTTCGGCAGCATCCATGAAACGCGCGGTCAGGCACATGTCCATCGCCTTCGCCTTAGACACCGCGCGCGGCAGGCGCTGCGTGCCGCCCGCCCCCGGCATGACGCCCAGCTTGATTTCCGGCTGGCCGAACTTGGCCGTGTCCGCCGCGAAGATGATGTCGCACATCATGGCCAGCTCGCAGCCGCCACCCAGCGCAAAGCCAGAAACCGCCGCAATGATCGGCTTGCGAATTTCGCGGACCGTCTCCCAGTTGCGCGTGATGTAGTCGCCCCGGTAGGCATCCATATAGGAGTAGGTCGCCATCATGCCGATATCTGCGCCGGCCGCGAACGCCTTCTCGCTCCCGGTCACGACGATTGCACCGATACCATCGTCCGCATCGAACGCCTTCAGCGCGTCACCCAGCTCATCCATCAGCGCATCGTTCAGCGCATTCAGCGCCTTCGGACGGTTCAGCGTAACCAGCCCGACACGCCCCCGGGTCTCCACCAGGATGTTCTCGTAAGCCATCTATTTCTCCTCGATCAATGAAATGAGAAACGCCTCGCACATGCGAATAGTTTGATGCTACCATTCTCCGACCAACCGGTCGGTTAATTAATCGATCCAACCCCTCTCAACGTCCATCAGGCTGCCGCCATGACCCATGCACTGTTCACGAAGCACGAAGACACGCTGAAACACGCACTCGCCGCCATCGAGAGCCGCGGGTACTGGAGCCCGTTCGCCGAAATGCCGAGCCCCAAAGTGTACGGGGAAAGCGCGAACGCAGATGGCGAGGCCGCGTTCAAGTCGCACCTCGACAAGACGTTCGCGCTCGACCAGCCAGCGTCCGGAGAAACGGTCGGCGCAGAGCGGTCGCCGTACGGCGTTGCACTGGGCATCCGGTATCCGAAGTCGACGCCCGACGAACTGATCGCCGCCGCTGCCGCCGCGCAACGCTCGTGGCGCGAAGCCGGCCCGAGCGCCTGGATCGGCGTCAGCCTCGAAATCCTCGCGCGCCTGAATCGGGCCAGCTTCGAAATCGCCTACAGCGTGATGCACACCACGGGGCAGGCATTCATGATGGCGTTCCAGGCCGGCGGCCCGCACGCGCAAGATCGCGCGCTCGAGGCAGTCGCCTATGCATGGGACGAACTGCGCCGCATCCCCGCCGAAGCACACTGGGAAAAGCCGCAAGGCAAGAACCCGCCGCTCGCGATGCACAAGCGCTATACGATCGTCCCGCGCGGCACCGGGCTCGTGCTCGGCTGCTGCACGTTCCCGACCTGGAACGGCTACCCCGGCCTGTTCGCCGATCTCGCAACCGGCAACACCGTGATCGTCAAACCGCATCCGGGCGCGATCCTGCCCCTCGCCGTCACCGTCCGGATCGCTCGCGACGTGCTGCGCGAAGCCGGTTTCGATCCGAACGTCGTCACGCTCCTCGCGACCGAACCCAACGACGGCGCACTCGTTCAGGATCTCGCGCTGCGCCCCGAGATCAAGTTGATCGACTTCACCGGCAGCACGCAAAACGGCACGTGGCTCGAACGCCATGCTCACCAGGCACAGGTCTATACGGAGAAGGCTGGCGTCAACCAGATCGTGATCGACTCGACCGACGACCTGAAGGCCGCCGCCAAAAACATCGCGTTCTCGCTGGCGCTGTACTCCGGCCAGATGTGCACGGCACCGCAGAACATCTACGTGCCGCGCGACGGCATCCGGACGGCGGACGGCCATGCGAGCTTCGACGAGGTCGCACAGGCAATCGCCCTTTCCGTGCAAAAACTCACCGGCGACCCGGCACGCTCGGTCGAACTGATCGGCGCAATCCAGAACGAAGGCGTGACCGCACGCATCGACGATGCCCGCCAGCTCGGCCGCGTGCTCGCCGACAGCCTGACCCTCCAACACCCTGCGTTCCCCGATGCCCGCGTGCGCACGCCGCTCGTGCTGCAACTCGACGTGGCCGATCGCGAGAAATTCACGCAGGAATGGTTCGGCCCGATCTCGTTCGTGATCGCGACCGACTCGACCGTGCAATCGCTCGACCTCGCCGGGGAAATCGCGGCGGAACATGGCGCGCTGACGCTCTCCGTCTACAGCACCGACGATGCGATCGTCGACGCCGCCCACGACGCGGCGGTGCGCGGTGGCGTCGCGCTGTCGATCAACCTGACGGGCGGTGTGTTCGTGAACCAGTCGGCAGCGTTCTCGGATTTCCACGGCACGGGCGCGAACCCTGCAGCCAACGCGGCGCTGGCCGACCCGGCGTTCGTCGCCAACCGGTTCCGCGTGGTGCAAAGCCGCGTCCATGTTGCCCCGAAGGCTGCACCTGTGGAAGCCGGCCAGCCGGCATAACCCGAATGGCCGACGTGCAAACGCCGCCACGTTCTCTACCATGAACGAATCCGCCACCTGGCGGGTTCGTTGCTCATCGATACGCCCATGACAGACGCCTATATCTGCGACGCGATTCGCACCCCAATCGGCCGCTACGGCGGCGCCCTGAAAGATGTCCGCGCCGACGACCTCGGTGCGGTGCCGCTCAAGGCGCTCATCGAGCGCAACCGTGACGTCGACTGGACGGCGATCGACGACGTGATCTACGGCTGCGCGAACCAGGCCGGCGAGGACAACCGCAACGTCGCGCGTATGTCGGCGCTGCTCGGGGGCCTGCCGACCGACGTGCCCGGCACGACGCTGAACCGGCTGTGCGGCTCCGGGATGGACGCGGTCGGCACAGCTGCGCGCGCGATCAAGGCGGGCGAGGCGCGCTTGATGATCGCAGGCGGCGTCGAGAGCATGACGCGTGCGCCGTTCGTGATGGGCAAGGCCACGAGCGCGTTCGCACGCCAAGCTGACATTTTCGACACGACGATCGGTTGGCGCTTCATCAATCCGCTGATGAAACAGCTGTATGGCGTCGATTCGATGCCCGAGACGGCCGAAAACGTCGCGGTCGACTACAACATCAGCCGCGCCGACCAGGATCTGTTCGCGCTGCGCAGCCAGCAGAAGGCCGCGCGTGCGCAGCAGGACGGCACGCTCGCCGAGGAAATCGTCGCCGTCACGATTCCGCAGAAGAAAGGCGATCCGGTGGTCGTATCGCGCGACGAGCACCCTCGCGAGACGTCGCTCGAAGCGCTCGCGAAACTGAAAGGCGTCGTGCGTGCGGACGGCTCGGTGACGGCCGGCAACGCATCGGGCGTCAACGACGGTGCGTGCGCGCTGCTGCTCGCCAATGCGCAGGCAGCCGACCAGTACGGCCTGCGCCGCCGCGCACGTGTCATCGGTATGGCGACAGCCGGCGTCGCGCCGCGCGTGATGGGCATCGGGCCCGCACCCGCCACGCAGAAACTGCTGCGCCAGCTCGGCATGACCATCGATCAGTTCGACGTGATCGAGCTGAACGAGGCGTTCGCGTCCCAAGGGCTCGCGGTACTGCGCATGCTCGGCGTCGCCGACGACGATCCGCGCGTGAACCCGAACGGTGGCGCAATCGCACTGGGGCATCCGCTCGGCGCATCGGGCGCCCGGCTCGTGACCACGGCGCTCCACCAACTCGAGCGTACGGGCGGCCGCTTTGCGCTCTGTACGATGTGCATCGGCGTCGGCCAGGGCATCGCACTCGCGATCGAACGCGTGTAACCCACGCACCGCGCGCCTATAACGAAGTCATGAAGGAGATACTGCATGTCCTATCAGGCGATTCAGCTGGATATCGATCACGCGTCGAACGTGGCCACGATCACCCTCAACCGCCCCGACAAGCTGAACAGCTTTACGCGGGCGATGCATCGCGAGCTGCAGTCGGCACTCGATGATGTCGAGGCGGCCGGCGCGCGCGCGCTGATCCTGACAGGTGCGGGACGCGGCTTCTGCGCCGGCCAGGACCTGGCCGATCTCGACTTCACGCCGGGCGCGTCTACCGACCTCGGCACGCTGATCGACGAACACTTCAATCCACTGATCCGCCGCCTGCAGCGTCTGCCGATTCCGGTGATCGCCGCCGTCAATGGTACGGCGGCCGGCGCCGGTGCGAATCTCGCGCTCGCCTGCGATCTCGTGTTCGCCGCCCGCTCGAGCAGTTTCATCCAGGCCTTCGTCAAGATCGGGCTCGTACCCGATTCCGGCGGTACGTGGTTCCTGCCGCAACGCGTCGGCATGGCACGCGCGCTGGGGCTCGCACTGACCGGCGACAAGCTCGGGGCCGAACAGGCCGAGCAATGGGGCTTGATCTGGCGTGCCGTCGACGACGACACGCTCGCTGCGACAGCCCGCCAGCTCGCCACCCAGCTCGCGCAGCAGCCGACGCTTGCGATCGCATCGATCAAGCAATCGATGCGCGCCAGTGTCACGAACACGCTCGACCAGCAACTCGACATGGAACGCGACCTGCAGCGCACGCTCGGCCAGTCGCACGACTACGCGGAAGGCGTGAAAGCATTCATCGAGAAGCGCGCGCCGCGCTTCGAGGGGCGTTGACATGACAAATGCCACTGCCACGCTCGACCCCGATTCGCTAGCCCGCGCCACCGCACGGGCCATGTACGAAGCCGACGCATGCAGCCGCGCGTTCGGGATGGAAATCGCCGAAGTACGTGCCGGCTACGCGCGTCTGCAGATGCGCGTGCGTCCCGAGTTCCTGAACGGTCATCAGACCTGCCATGGCGGAATCATCTTCACGCTGGCCGATTCGACGTTCGCGTTCGCGTGCAACTCGTACAACGTGAATACCGTCGCGGCCGGCTGCTCGATCGAATTCCTGCGCCCGGTGCACGGCGACGACGTGCTGACGGCCGAGGCGATCGAGCAAGCGCGCGCCGGCCGCCAAGGCATCTACGACATCCGCGTCACGAACCAGACCGGCGAAACCGTCGCGATGTTTCGCGGCAAATCCGCCCAGATCAAGGGCACGGTCATCCCGGAAGACCGCTGACGTCGACGGCTCGCACATAACAAACACTGGAGACATGCATGACTACCCCGCTACCGCTCGAGCCGATCGAGACCGCCTCACGCGACGAGCTGACCGCGCTGCAGCTCGAACGCCTCAAGTGGTCGCTCCGGCATGCGTATGACCACTCCCCCGTCTATCGTCGCAAGTTCGACGACGCGGGTGTCCATCCGGACGACCTGAAGACGCTCGCCGACCTGTCGCGCTTCCCGTTCACGACGAAGAGCGACCTGCGCGACAGTTACCCGTTCGGGATGTTCGCGGTGCCGCAGGACCAGATCTCGCGCATTCATGCGTCGTCGGGCACGACCGGCAAGCCGACGGTCGTCGGCTATACGGCCGGCGACATCGACACATGGGCGAATCTCGTCGCGCGCTCGATCCGCGCCGCCGGTGCGCGCCGCGGTGACAAAGTACACATCAGCTACGGCTACGGCTTGTTCACGGGCGGGCTCGGCGCGCACTACGGCGCCGAACGCGCGGGGCTGACCGTGATTCCGTTCGGCGGCGGCCAGACCGAGAAGCAGGTGCAGCTGATCCAGGATTTCCGGCCCGACATCATCATGGTGACGCCGAGCTACATGCTGTCGATCGCCGACGAAATCGAGCGCCAGGGCCTCGATCCGGTGCAGAGTTCGCTGCGCATCGGCATCTTCGGTGCGGAACCCTGGACCAACGACATGCGCGTCGCGATCGAGCAGCGGATGGGCATCGATGCGGTCGACATTTACGGGCTGTCCGAAGTGATGGGCCCCGGCGTCGCGTCCGAATGCGTCGAGACCAAGGACGGCCCAACCATCTGGGAAGACCACTTTTATCCGGAAATCATCGATCCTGAAACCGGCGAAGTGCTTCCGGACGGCGAGCTCGGCGAACTCGTATTCACGTCGCTGACGAAGGAAGCGCTGCCGATCGTCCGCTACCGGACCCGCGACCTCACGCGGCTGTTGCCGGGCACGGCTCGCACGATGCGCCGGATGGAGAAAATCACGGGGCGCTCGGACGACATGATGATCGTGCGCGGCGTGAACGTATTCCCGACGCAGATCGAGGAGCAGTTGCTCAAGCAGCGCGCGCTCGCACCGCACTATCAGATCGTGCTGACGAAGGAAGGCCCGCTCGACGTGATGACGCTCAACGTCGAGCCTTGCCCCGAAACCGCGCCCGATACTGCAGCAATCCACGCGGCAAAACAGGCGCTCGCCTATGACATCAAGTCGCTGATCGGCGTGACGGCCGTGATCAACGTGCTGCCCGTGAACGGGATCGAGCGCTCGGTCGGCAAGGCGCGACGCGTCGTCGACAAGCGCAAGGGCTGACGAAAATCGCTGCGCGTTGATTACGCGCGTTGAATCCGTCGCTGCAAATGAAACAGCCCGATCGGCGTTGGCCGATCGGGCTGTTTCATTCCGGCGCACCGTTGGAGCACCCGCCGACGCGACTCGCGCATCACGAAAGCTGACACCGCACGGGCGCCCTCACGATCAGGGCAACGCACCCCACGCCCATCGTCGCGTCTACGAATACCGCGTCGAATGCATCGGCGGCGACCCGAGCGACCGAAGCCACCCGCGCCGCCTCACATCACGAATTCGGGAACAGCAGCCACATCCGGCCGACCTGCTTCATCCGCCCTGCCTGATCGCCTGCATCGTCGCCGAGCCCCCAGAAGTAGTCGGCCCGCACGCCGCCCTTGATCGCTGAGCCCGTATCCTGCGCGAACACGAGCCGGTTCATCGGCGTATTCGTCAGCGGGCGCGTGGTCTGCAGGAACACCGGAGTGCCGAGCGGGATCGACGACGGATCGACGGCAATCGAACGCTCCGGCGTCAGCGGCACGCCCAGCGCGCCGATCGGGCCGTCCGCACCGCCATGCGGCGCATCTTCCTTGGTCGGCATGTCGCGGAAGAACACGAATCGCGGGTTCGTGTCGAGCAACGCGTCGACGCGGGTCGGGTTCGCCTTCGCCCACGCCTTGATGCCCTGCATCGTCGCCTGGGCGGGCGTCAGCTCGCCGCGATCGAGCAGCCACTTGCCGATCGAGCGGTACGGCTGGTTGTTGGTGCCGCCGAAGCCGACCCGCATCACCGAACCGTCGTCGAGCAGCACGCGTCCCGAGCCCTGCACCTGCAGGAAGAACGCTTCGATCGGGTCGTCGACCCACACGAGTTCGTTGCCGTTCAGGATGCCGGCGCGTTCGAGCTGCGCGCGTGCCGGCAGCGCGGCGCCCGCGCGATAACCGGAGGGCCATCGGTAGAGCGCGTACTGATACGGGCCGCGGCGCACACGCGAACCATGCAGCAGCGGCTCGTAATAGCCGGTCACAAGCCCGTCGAGCGTCCCGTCGGTATTCGCGAGCTGGAACGGCGTGAAATACGTTTCGAAGAACGTACGTGCACTGCTGACGTCGAGCTCGTCGAGCCGGTCAGCGGCAGCGCAAGCGCGTGCCCAGGCCGGCTGGCGCGCGAGCCGCACGCAGTTCTGCCGCAGCGCGGCGGTCGCACCGATCAGCGAATCGTCCTGCCAGCCCGGCACCTGCTGCCACGCGACCGGCGTGAGCCGCTTCGCGGCGACCTGACCCGGCACGATCGCCGCGCCTGTCGGCGGCTTCAGCGACGACGTCCGCGTCGGCGTACCACCACAAGCCGCAAGCAGCGCCGCTGCCGCGGCCGCCGCAACCCACCCGGCCAACCGGGGCCCAAACCACATACAATGTCCGTTCTTGATGGAAACCGCCATGTCAGATTTTCTCGACCAATATCCGATGCTCATCTTCGCGCTCGAAGCCTTCGTAGCGCTTGCCCTGCTGATCTTCATCGTCGTGTGGACGTCGTCGGGCAGAAAGAAGCATGCCCGCAGCAACGACCGCCAGCCGCGCTAACGCCCTGACGCGCTCCGCACGCTCAATGCAGCGTGCGCGGCATGTGCAGCGCGAACTCGTCGACCGGCGCCTCGAAACGCTCGCCGTCCTCCGCCACGCAGAAGTACGCGCCACGCATCGTGCCGACCGGCGTCGCGATCACGGCCCAGCTCGTGTACTCGAAGTGCTCGCCCGGTTGCAGCAGCGGCTGGTGCCCGACGACGCCGAGCCCCTTCACTTCCTGCACGTGGTTCTCGCTGTCCGTGATGATCCAGTGACGCGCGATCAACTGCGCCGCGACCTGTCCCGTGTTGCGGATCGTCAGCGTGTACGCGAATGCGTATTGACGGCGATCGGGGTCGGATTGTTCCGGCAAGTAGCTGGTTTTCACCGAAACGGTGAACTGATACTGACTCATGGTGTTTCCGCTGGAAGATGACTGCCCGCGCCGGCATGGGCAACGGGGCCGCGGGCGCGCCGCACTGGTTCGGCATTCTATGCGCAATCGGGCCTCGACCGCACGGCCCGCCGCCGCGCACCGGGTCGCCGGACGGTAGAATGGCGGTTTTGCGCCGCTACGTCCCCGCTCCCCTGCCATGACCCAATTCCGCATCGCTCCCAGCATCCTGTCGGCCGATTTCGCTCGGCTCGGCGAAGAAGTCCGTAACGTCGTCGCCGCCGGCGCCGACTGGATCCACTTCGACGTGATGGACAACCATTATGTGCCGAACCTGACGATCGGCCCGCTCGTGTGCGAAGCGATCCGCCCGCACGTGCAGGTGCCGATCGACGTGCACCTGATGGTGCGCCCGGTCGACCGGATCGTGCCCGATTTTGCGAAAGCCGGTGCTAACCTGATCAGCTTCCACCCGGAAGGCTCCGATCACATCGACCGCACGCTGTCGCTGATCCGCGACCACGGCTGCAAGGCCGGCCTCGTGTTCAACCCGGCCACGCCGCTGAACTACCTCGACCACGTGATGGATCGTCTCGACTTCGTGCTGCTGATGTCGGTCAACCCGGGCTTCGGCGGCCAGTCGTTCATTCCGGAAACGCTGAACAAGCTGCGCGAAGCACGTGCACGCATCGACGCGTACACGGAGCGCACCGGCCGCGAGATCCTGCTCGAGGTCGACGGCGGCGTGAAGACCGACAACATCGCGGAAATCGCAGCGGCCGGCGCCGACACCTTCGTCGCGGGTTCGGCCATCTTCGGCAAGCCCGACTACCGCACGGTGATCGACGAGATGCGCGCCGCGCTCGCGACCGTCGAGCGGAGCTGACACCGTGGCCGAATCGTCGCTCGCCGGCCATGCGCCGGCCGGGGCCGCCACGGAAGCCGCCCCGATCCGCTTCGCCACGCCGCGCATCGACGCGGCGCTGATCGATCTCGACGGCACCATGGTCGATACGGCCGACGATTTCACGGCCGGCCTGAACGGGATGCTCGCGCAGCTCGGCGCACCGGCCACGTCGCGCGACGAGGTGATCGGCTACGTCGGCAAGGGCTCCGAACACCTGATCCAGAGCGTGCTGAAGCCGCGCTTCCCGGCCGACGAAGCGCACGCGCGCTTCGACGACGCGCTGGCGATCTACCAGACCGAGTACGCGAAGATCAACGGCCGCCACACGCACCTCTATCCGGACGTAGCCGCCGGCCTCGACGCGCTGCGCGCAGCCGGCATCCGGCTCGCGTGCGTGACGAACAAGCCGCACCGCTTCGCGGTCGAGCTGCTCGAGCAGTACGGGCTGGCCGATTGCTTCGGCATCGTGCTCGGCGGCGACAGCGTCGCGCGCAAGAAGCCCGACCCGTTGCCGATGCTGACGGCCTGCAATGCGCTCGGCGTCGCACCGGATGCGGCAGTCGCGATCGGCGACTCGGAAAACGATGCGCTGGCGGGCCGCGCGGCCGGGATGGCGACGCTGACGGTGCCGTACGGCTACAACCATGGCAAAGCTATACAAACGATAAATTCGGATGGTATAGTCGATTCGTTGCTGGTCGCAGCTCGCGCGATCTCCGCGCACAACGCCGGCCGGCCAACCCTCTGATTATTTCTTCCATCTGCATGTTTCTGAATAAAAAACGGAGTCTGAGCAGCATCGACCGGGGAGCCTGGCCCTGGCGTCGCTGGTCGCGCTAACCTCTTCGATGAGGTACGCTGAAGCACGTCTTCAGCGCCGTTTTTTATCTCGCTGCGCATCCGCGCGCCGATCGTCGCACCACCTCGAGTTCTACCGCGTCCGAACGCTTGCGTTCAGGCTCGGCCGCAGGCTCGCGACGTTCACGCCCGGAGTGCCGGCCGGCAACAGGCACTTCTCGATCGACCGCCCTTTCGCCGACGGCACCCCGCGCAGCGTCAAGTGATCCCTGGCGCACGCGCCGCTCGTCCCGAACAGGACCGGAACATGACCGAACTCGAATTTCAATCGCTCGCGAACGAAGGCTACAACCGCATCCCGCTGATCGCGGAAGCCCTCGCCGATCTCGAAACGCCGCTGTCCCTCTACCTGAAGCTGGCCCAGCCCGAACGCTCGGGCGCCAACTCGTTCCTGCTCGAATCGGTGGTCGGCGGCGAACGCTTCGGCCGCTATTCGTTCATCGGCCTGCCCGCCCGTACGCTCGTGCGTACCCGCAACGGCGTGTCGGAAGTCGTGCGCGACGGCCAGGTCGTCGAGACGCATGACGGTGACCCGTTCCAGTTCATCGAATCGTTCCAGGCGCGCTTCAAGGTGGCGCAGCGCCCGGGCCTGCCGCGCTTCTGCGGCGGTCTCGCCGGCTATTTCGGCTACGACGCGGTGCGTTACATCGAGAAGAAGCTCGCGAACACCACGCCGCGCGACGATCTCGGCCTGCCCGATATCCAGTTGCTGCTGACCGAGGAAGTGGCGGTCATCGACAACCTCGCCGGCAAGCTGTACCTGATCATCTACGCCGACCCGAGCCAGGCCGAAGCCTATACGAAGGCGAAGCAGCGCCTGCGCGAACTGAAGCAGCGCCTGCGCACGACCGTGCAGCCGCCGGTCACGTCGGCGAGCGTGCGCACCGAGACGTTCCGCGAGTTCAAGAAGGACGACTATCTGGCCGCCGTGCGCCAGGCGAAAGAATACATCGCGGCCGGCGAGCTGATGCAGATCCAGGTCGGCCAGCGCCTGACGAAGCCGTATCGCGACAATCCGCTGTCGCTGTATCGCGCACTGCGTTCGCTGAACCCGTCGCCGTACATGTACTACTACAACTTCGGCGATTTCCACGTGGTCGGCGCATCGCCGGAAATCCTCGTGCGCCAGGAAAAGCGTGGCGAAGACCAGATCGTCACGATCCGCCCGCTGGCCGGCACGCGCCCGCGCGGCAACACGCCCGAGCGCGACGCGGAACTCGCGACCGAGCTGCTCAACGATCCGAAGGAGATCGCCGAGCACGTGATGCTGATCGACCTCGCGCGCAACGACGTCGGCCGCATCGCGGAAATCGGCTCGGTGCACGTGACCGACCAGATGGTCATCGAGAAATACTCGCACGTGCAGCACATCGTCAGCTCGGTCGAAGGCAAGCTGAAGCCCGGCATGACGAACTACGACGTGCTGCGCGCGACGTTCCCGGCCGGCACGCTGTCCGGTGCGCCGAAGGTCCGTGCGATGGAACTGATC
Organism: Burkholderia lata; assembly: GCF_000012945.1. Taxonomy (NCBI): domain Bacteria; kingdom Pseudomonadati; phylum Pseudomonadota; class Betaproteobacteria; order Burkholderiales; family Burkholderiaceae; genus Burkholderia; species Burkholderia lata. The sequence continues at coordinate 495,072 of NC_007510.1, read as the reverse complement.
GACGAACTCGAGCCGGTCAAGCGCGGGTTGTACGGCGGCGCCGTCGGCTACCTGTCGTTCTCGGGCGAGATGGATCTCGCGATCGCGATCCGCACGGGCCTGATCCACAACGGCAACCTGTACGTGCAAGCGGCGGCCGGCGTCGTCGCGGATTCGGTGCCCGAATCCGAATGGCAAGAGACCGAGAACAAGGCGCGCGCAGTGCTGCGTGCGGCCGAACAGGTCCAGGACGGCCTCGATAGCGACTTCTGACCGGAGACTGACCATGCTGCTCATGATCGACAACTACGATTCGTTTACCTACAACCTGGTCCAGTACTTCGGCGAACTCGGCGAGGACGTGCGCACCTACCGCAACGACGAAATCACGCTCGACGAAATCGCGAGCCTGAATCCCGATGCGATCTGCCTGTCGCCCGGCCCGAGCAACCCGCAGCACGCGGGCATCACGCTCGACGTGCTGAAGGAATTCGCGGGCAAGAAGCCGATCCTCGGCGTCTGCCTCGGCCATCAGGCGATCGGCGAGGCCTTCGGCGGCCGCGTCGTGCGCGCGAAAACCATCATGCACGGCAAGGTGAGCAAGATCGAAACCGACTGCAGTGGTGTATTCGCCGACCTGCCGAAGCACTTCGACGTCACGCGCTACCACTCGCTCGCGATCGAGCGCGAATCGCTGCCCGACTGCCTCGAGGTGTCCGCGTGGACCGACGACGGCGAAATCATGGGCGTGCGCCACAAGACGCTGCCGATCGAAGGTGTGCAGTTCCACCCGGAATCGATCCTGTCCGAGCATGGCCACGCGCTGCTCGAGAATTTCCTGAAGCAGGCACGCGCCGCGGCCGCGCAAGCCGCCTGACGGGAGCCTCACGATGACGATTACCCCGCAGGAAGCGCTGCAGCGCACGATCGAACACCGCGAGATCTTCCACGACGAGATGCTGCACCTGATGCGGCTCATCATGCGCGGCGACATGTCGCCCGTGATGGCGGCCGCGATCATCACCGGGCTGCGCGTGAAGAAGGAGACGATCGGCGAGATCGCCGCCGCCGCAACCGTGATGCGCGAATTCGCGAATCACGTCGAGGTGCAGGACAACTCGAACTTCGTCGACATCGTCGGCACCGGCGGCGACGGCTCGCACACGTTCAACATCTCGACCGCGTCGATGTTCGTCACGGCCGCGGCCGGCGCGAAAGTCGCGAAGCACGGCAACCGCGGCGTATCGAGCAAGTCCGGCAGCGCCGACGTGCTCGAGGCGCTCGGCGTGAACATCGACCTGCAGTCCGACCAGGTTGCCGCATCGATCGCCGAAACGGGCATGGGCTTCATGTTCGCGCCGAACCATCACCCGGCGATGAAGAACATCGCGGCCGTGCGCCGCGAGCTCGGCGTGCGCACGATCTTCAACATCCTCGGCCCGCTGACCAATCCGGCCGGCGCGCCGAACCAGTTGATGGGCGTGTTCCACCCCGACCTCGTCGGCATCCAGGTGCGCGTGATGCAGCGTCTGGGCGCGCAGCATGTGCTCGTCGTGTACGGCAAGGACGGGATGGACGAGGTATCGCTCGGCGCGGCAACGCTCGTCGGCGAGCTGCGCGACGGCAAGGTGCACGAATACGAGATCCATCCGGAAGACTTCGGCCTGCAGATGGTGTCGAACCGCACGCTGAAGGTGGAAAATGCCGACGAATCGCGCACGATGATGCTCGGCGCGCTGGACAACCAGCCGAGCGTCGCACGCGAGATCGTCACGCTGAACGCGGGTACCGCGCTCTATGCGGCGAACGTCGCCGAATCGATCGCGGACGGCATCCAGCTCGCCCGCGAAGCGATCGCGAGCGGCAAGGCCCGCGCGAAAGTCGACGAACTCGTGCGCTTCACGCAGCAGTTCAAGCGCTGACTCCCCTTACGAATCAAGCAGGAATCCACATGAGCGACATTCTCGACCGAATCATCGCCGTCAAGCGCGAAGAAGTCGCAGCGGCCATGCGCAGCGCGCCGCTCGAGGCACTGAAACTGGAAGCATCGGCACGCGACCTGCGCGACTTCGTCGGCGCACTGCGCGCGAAGCATGCGGCCGGCCACGCGGCCGTGATTTCCGAAATCAAGAAAGCCAGCCCGTCGAAAGGCGTGCTGCGCGAGCATTTCGTGCCGGCCGACATCGCGCGTTCGTATGCCGAGCACGGCGCCGCGTGCCTGTCGGTGCTGACCGACGAACAGTTCTTCCAGGGCAGCGTCCGCTACCTCGAGGAAGCGCGCGCGGCCTGCACGCTGCCGGTGCTGCGCAAGGACTTCATCGTCGACGCGTACCAGATCATGGAAGCGCGCGCGATGGGCGCCGACGCGATCCTGCTGATCGCCGCCGCGCTCGACACGCCGCTGATGCAGGATCTCGAAGCGTATGCGCACTCGCTCGGCCTCGCGGTGCTGGTCGAAGTCCACGACCGCAACGAGATGGAACAGGCGCTGACGCTCAAGACGCCGCTGCTCGGCATCAACAACCGCAACCTGCGCACGTTCGAGACGTCGATCCAGACCACGCTCGACATGCTCGACATGATTCCGTCTGACCGCATCGTCGTGACCGAATCGGGCATCCTGTCGCGCACCGACGTCGACACGATGCGTGCGGCGAACGTGAACACGTTCCTCGTCGGCGAAGCATTCATGCGCGCCGACCAGCCGGGCGAAGAGCTCGCGCGGATGTTCTTCTGATGGCGATCGAAAAGGAAATCAAGCTCGCGCTGCCGGCCGGCCAGGCCGACGCCGCGCGACGCTTCTTCGAGACGCTGACCGGCGAACCCGGTCACGACATCACGCTCGCGAACGTCTATTACGACACGCCCGATCTCGCGCTGGCCCGCTCGAAGAGCGCAGTGCGCGTGCGCCGCGCGCCGCAAGGCTGGTTGCAGACGTTCAAGACGGTCGGCAGCGCGGAAGGCGGCCTGCATCGCCGCCACGAATGGGAGCTGCCGGTCGCCGGCGACGCACTCGAGATCGCTGCGCTCGTCGCGGCCTGCGACGTGCCGGAAGCCGCCGCCGCGCTGAATGACGCGGCCGGCACACTGTCGGCGCTGTTCCGCACGGATTTTTCGCGTACGCTGTGGCGCATCGCAATCGGCGGCGCAACCGTCGAAGCCGCAGTGGACCTCGGCGAGATCGTCGTCCAGGCGGAACACGAAACGCGCCGCGAACCGATCAGCGAAATCGAACTCGAACTGATCGACGGCCCGGAAGCGGCGCTCGCAACGCTCGCCGCCGAACTGCAGCAAGCGCTGCCGGGCCTCGCTCCCGACAACATCAGCAAGGCGCAGCGCGGCTACCGGCTGCGCGCGCAATAACCCGCATCACGCATGGCAACCCGCAAGACTCCCCGCGCGCCGCAACAGGCGTCGCTGTTCGACGATCCCGTGCCGGAAACGGCACCGGCCGATATTCCGTCCCCGGCGCCCGACGCGCCCGCGGCCGGACGCAAGCCCGCAAAGAAAGCCGCTGCTCCGGCTGCGGCCCCGACGGCGCCACAGCCCGCTGCCGCCGACGTTCCGCACCTCGCCGCGCAATTCGACGCGCTGCCGACCGTCTGGCGCGACGTGCTGAAGCCCTTTACCGACAGCGACGCGTACGCGCCGCTGTGTCGCTTCGTCGATGACGAGCGTGCGGCCGGCAAGACGGTCTACCCGACCGACGTGTTCCGCGCGCTGCGCCTGACGAGCCCGGACGACGTCAAAGTCGTGATCCTCGGCCAGGATCCGTACCACGGCGACGATCGCGGCACGCCGCAGGCGCACGGGCTCGCGTTCTCGGTGCCGCCGGCCGTGCGCACCCCGCCGTCGCTGCGCAACATCTTCAAGGAAATCGCCGCGAACTTCGGTCATGACACGCCGCGCCACGGCTGCCTCGACACCTGGGCACGCCAGGGCGTGCTGCTGCTCAACACGGTGCTCACGGTCGAGCGCGGTGCCGCAGCGAGCCATGCGAAGCGCGGCTGGGAGCAGTGCACGGACACGCTGATCCGCGAACTCGCCGGCCGCCATCGCGGGCTCGTCTTCATGCTGTGGGGCGCACACGCGCAGGCGAAGCGCGCGCTGTTCGACGCGAGCGCGCACTGCGTGCTCGAGGCGCCGCATCCGTCGCCGCTGTCCGCGCACCGTGGCTTCCTCGGCTGCCGCCATTTCGCGCTCGCGAACGACTATCTGGTCGAGGCAGACCGCGAACCGATCGACTGGCGCCTGCCGGAAGTGGCCGAAACGCTCGCATAGCGGCCGCGCCGCCGATTCTTTCGGCCACGCCAGCCGGCATGCAAAAACGCCGCGCCCCTTTCGGGACGCGGCGTTTTTTTATCGGGCGATGCTGCGGGTGCGGCGCACCCGCATCGACCTTACGCGGCGGCGATCGCTTCGCGTGCGCCGGCCAGCGCGGCGCTTTGCGCATCCGGGCCGAGGTTCAGGCCTTCCGCGAAGATGAAGTTCACGTCGGTCATGCCGACGAAGCCGAGGAACGTGCGCAGGTACGGGGTCTGGCTGTCGTTCGGCGTACCGGCGTACTTGCCGCCACGGGCCGTCACCACGTGAACCTTCTTGCCCTTGATCAGGCCTTCCGGACCGTTCTCGGTGTAGCGGAACGTGACGCCTGCACGTGCGATCCAGTCGAAGTACGTCTTCAGTTGCGACGAGATGCCGAAGTTGTACATCGGTGCGCCGATCACGATGACGTCGGCTGCTTGCAGTTCTGCGATCAGTGCATCGCTCTTCGCGACGATCGCATTCTGTTCCGCGGTGCGCTTGTCGGCCGGCGTGAAGAATGCGCCGAGCACCGATTCGTCGAGGTGCGGCAGTGCATCGGCCAGCAAGTCGCGAACCACGACCTTCGCGCCGGGGTTCGATTGTTGCAGCTTTGCCGTCAGTTCGTTGGCCAGCAGCGTGGATTGCGCACCTTGCGAACGTGCAGCGGAATTGATTTGCAGAATGGTCGTCATGTCAGGCTCCAGTAGGGTTGCGCTTTGGTAGCGCGAGTGACGCCATTGTGCGTGGCCGCATGACCGCGAAAAAGCGGGTTCAAGGCGACGGATTGTTGCAGCAGCAGAACAATCCTTGATCCCGCCCCGATACCCGCTTCAGACCGCTCAACCCTTCAGCCAAGCCTCCCGGGCCTTCGAGACCGCAGCCGGCTTCGCCGCCGCCGTCAGCCGGTAGCGCGTGACTTCCGGGCCGTCGAGCTTCAGTTTCGCGGTGCGCAGCTCGTCGCGCCGGAACGCGTGAACCTCGACCTTGTCACCCGGCCGGTAGCGCGCGAGCAGTGCGTCGAGGTTGGTGCCCGTGACGCGCAGCCCGTCGACCGCGATCAGCGTGTCGCCGGCCGACAGCCCCGCGCGATGTGCGGCGCCGCCTTCGTAGACAGCCGCGAACGTGCAGTCCGCGCCGCCGCGCAGGCGCGCGCCGATCGTCGGCTTCGCGGTCGTGCCATTCACGACATCGGGCGCGAGCGTCACGCCGAACGGTGCAAGCAGTTCGGCGAGCGGCAGGTCGCGCGTGCCGTGCACGGCATCGGCGAACAGACGGCCGAGCGCAACGCCCGTCGCCGCTTCGATCAGCGCCTCGACTTCGTCTTCCTCGACGCCCGCCTGCTTGCCGCGGTAGAAGTCGCGGCCGTAGCGCTGCCACAGCAGGCGCATCACGTCGTCGAGCGACTTCCTGTTGCGCGTCTGCGCGCGGATCGCGAGATCGAAGGCGAGCGCGACGAGCGAACCCTTCGTGTAGTAGCTGACGATCGCGTTGGTCGCGTTCTCGTCCTGGCGGTAGTACTTGATCCATGCGTCGAACGAGCTGTCGGCGACGCTCTGCTTCAGGCGCCCCGTGCCGCGCAGCACACCGCCGACGGTGCGGCCGAGCGCCGCGAAATATTCGTCCTGCGACATCAGCCCGCTGCGCACCAGCATCAGGTCGTCGTAATACGACGTGAAGCCTTCGAACAGCCACAGCAGCGACGTGTAGTTTTCCTTCGACAGGTCGTACGGCACGAACGCCGCCGGCTTGATGCGCTTCACGTTCCACGTGTGGAAGTACTCGTGGCTGCAGAGACCGAGATACGTGCGATAGCCTTCCGTCGTTTCGGGCCGCCCCTTCACCGGCAGGTCGGTGCGGTTGCAGATCAGCGCGGTCGACGCGCGGTGCTCGAGGCCGCCGTAGCCGTCGCTGACCGCCAGCGTCATGAACACGTAGCGGTCCATCGGCGCCTTCTTCGATTTCGGCTCGAACAGCGCGATCTGTGCTTCACACACGCGCTTCAGGTCGGCGCGCAGGCGCTCCATGTCGAGCTGCGTCACGCGCCCCGCGATCACGATGTCGTGCGGCACACCGTGCGCATCGAACGTCGCGAGCGCGAATTCGCCGATCGTCACCGGATGGTCGGAGAGCTCGTCGTAGTTCGACGCGCGGTAGGCGCCGAACGCATAACGCTTGGTGCCGCGCCCCTCGGGCAGCGACGTGCCGACACGCCACGCGCGGAATGCCGCGCCGGCCGGCTTCGCGATGTCGACTTCACACGGCGCGTCCTCACGGCCGGCGACGCTCAGGAACACGGCCGTCGCGTTGAAGAAGCCGCCCGATTCGTCGAGATACGCGGAGCGCACCGACAGGTCCCATGCATACACGTCGTAGCGCAGCGTCAGCGTGCCGCTCACGGGCGCGGCCTGCCACGTGTGCTTGTCGGTCTTCGCGATCCGCACCTTGCGGCCCGCATCGTTGAATGCGCCGAGCGTCACGATGTTGCGCGCGAACTCGCGCACGAGGTAGCTCCCCGGGATCCACACCGGCAGCGAAAAGCGCTGGCCTTCGGGGTCGGGATCGGTGACCGTCACCGACACTTCGAACAGGTGCGCGGCAAGATCTTTCGGGACAATCGAATAGCGGATCGGCTGGGTCATCGTGGCAATCGGTCGGTCGAATACGGCGGCGGAAACGAAGAGAGGCGCCGGCAGATGCGGGCGCCCCTCGCTGGCCAGGCCATGCGGCCCGGCGTGTGGTCGGTTACTTGCTCGAGGCGAGCGCCTGATTGAGCTGGTCGGCCGACACGGCGCCCGGCAGGCGGCGGCCGTCCGGCAGGAAGATCGTCGGCGTGCCCGTGACATTCATCCCGCGGCCGAGCGCGAGGTTCTTGTCGAGCGCGGTGGTATCGCAGCTACCGGCGCCGGACGGTGCACGATGGTCGAGCATCCAGCTCTGCCACGTTTTCGCGCGGTCGGTCGCACACCAGATCGCCTTCGACTTCGCGGTCGAATCCGGCGACAGCACCGGGTACAGGAACGTGTAGACGGTCACATTGTCGACCGACTGCAGCGTCGTCTCGAGCTTCTTGCAGTACGGGCAGTTCGGATCGGAGAACACCGCGATCTTGCGGGCGCCGTTGCCCTTGACGACCTTGATCGCATTCGCGAACGGCAGGCTCGCGAAGTCGATCTTGTTGATTTCGGACAGGCGAGCGTCGGTCAGGTTCTTGTGCGTCTTGGTGTCGACGAGATCGCCGAGCAGCACGTAGTCGCCTGCCGCATCGCTATAGATGATCTGCGAGCCGAGGTTCACTTCGTAAAGGCCGGCGACCGGCGCTTTCGACACGCTCTTGATCGGCGCGTCGCTGCCGAGACGGGCCTGCAGCGTCGCTTTCAGCTTGTCGGTGGTCTGGTCGGCCTGCGCGGTGCAGCCAAGCGTCGCCATCGTGACGGCCAGCGCCAGCGACGCGATGCGGATCGTTTTTTTCATCGAAATCTTCCTTCAGCTCAATCGGTGTGCACGGCACAGTGTACGCCGTAACGGAACCGTGTCCGACCGGCGAAGCGGCGGAAGGTTCGATCAGCCGAGCGCGGCCGACACGAGCCAGCGCTTCACGAGCGGCTGCGCGCCGACGAAGGCCATGCCCGCGTTGCGCACGGCCTTCGCGAGCGAGCCCGGCACCGCGAACAGCCGCTGCAGCCCGTCGGTCGCGACCATCAGCGCACGGATGTCCTCGCGGCGCGAACGCTCGTAGCGACGCAGCAGCACCGTATCGCCGAGGTTGCGGAAGCTTTCCTTGCCGGCGATCGCGTCGGCAAGCGCCGCGACGTCGCGCAGCCCGAGGTTCATCCCCTGCCCCGCGAGCGGGTGGATCAGGTGCGCGGCATCGCCGACGAGCGCGACGCGCGGCGCGATCAGCTTGTCGACCGTCTGCAGCGCCAGCGGGAAGCCGGCGGCCGGCGTCACGCAGTCGAGGGTGCCGACCTGCCCATGCGACACGCGCTCGACCTCGGCCGCGAGCTGCGCCGGGTCGAGCGCGAGCAATTCGTCCGCATGCGCGGTGTGCGCGGACCAGACGAGCGACACATGGCCGTCCGGCAGCGGCAACAGCGCGACGATCTCGCCTTCGTGGAACCACTGGTAGGCCGTCTCGCGGTGCGGCAGCGACGCCTTGAAGTTCGCGACGACGCCGGTTTGCCGGTAGTCGCGTCGCTCGACTTTGGCCCCCATTTGCGAGCGCACCCATGAATGCGCGCCATCGGCGCCGACGATGAGGTCCGCTTCCAGCACCTGCCCCGACGACAGCGTGAGCACGGCCGCGTCGTCGCGCACGTCGAAGCCCTGTGCGCGCGCGTCGAACCACGTGAGATTCGGCTGGAACCGCAGCGCGGCGTCGAGCGACGCCTCGACCAGCGACGATTCAGCGATCCACGCGAGCTGCGGCACGGAAGCCTGATACGCGGAGAAATGCAGTTCCGCGTGGGCATCGCCGTACACGCGCATGTCGTAGACCGGTGCGAGCCGGCTGTGATCGAGCGCCTGCCAGACCCGCAGCCGCTCGAGCAGCGCCTGCGAACTGGTGGACAGTGCGTAGACGCGCGTGTCGAATGCGAGATCGGCGGGGCGCGGCGTGGCCGGCTGGGCGAGCAAGGCTGTCTTGTAGCCGGACTGGGTCAGCGCGAGCGCGGCCGTCTTGCCGACGAGCCCGCCGCCGACCACGGCGACGTCGAAGGTGTGGTGGGCAGTCATGGCGGGCATTATAGCCGCGGGGCCAAACCCTTACGCGGCCGGACTTTGCGGGAAATCAGCAGAATCGCAGGCCGATGCCGCGGCGTGGCGGCCCGTCGCATCGGCCGTTCGGCGCCAGCCCGGAATCCGGGGCGCCGGCACGGTACAATAGCGCCTTTGACCGTCGGCCCGCCGCGCCCCAAGCGCCGGCCGCCCTTTTTTCCCGCGCCGCCGTGCCCTGTCCGGCCGCGCCGCCTTACCCGTCCGAAGGATTCCATGAGTCTCAAATGCGGCATCGTCGGCTTGCCCAACGTCGGCAAGTCCACCCTGTTCAATGCGCTGACCAAGGCCGGCATCGCCGCCGAGAACTACCCGTTCTGCACGATCGAGCCGAACGTCGGCATCGTCGAAGTGCCCGATACGCGCCTGAAGGCGCTCTCCGAGATCGTCAAGCCGGAGCGTGTCGTGCCGGCCGTCGTCGAATTCGTCGACATCGCGGGCCTCGTCGCGGGCGCGAGCAAGGGTGAAGGCCTCGGCAACCAGTTCCTCGCGAACATCCGCGAAACCGACGCGATCACGCACGTCGTGCGCTGCTTCGAAGACGAGAACGTCATTCACGTCGCCGGCAAGGTCAGCCCGATCGACGACATCGAAGTGATCAACACGGAACTCGCGCTCGCCGACCTCGGCACCGTCGAGAAGGCGCTCACGCGTTATTCGAAGGCGGCGAAGTCGGGCAACGACAAGGAAGCGGGCAAGCTCGTCGCCGTGCTCGAGAAGGTGCGCGCGCAACTCGACCAGGGCAAGGCCGTGCGCGGCCTCACGCTGTCGGACGACGAAGAGGCGCTGCTCAAGCCGTTCTGCCTGATTACCGCGAAGCCGACGATGTATGTCGCCAACGTGAAGGACGACGGTTTCGAGAACAACCCGCACCTCGACGCGGTCCGCAAGTACGCGGAAAGCGAGAATGCGCCGGTCGTGGCCGTGTGCGCGGCGATCGAGGCGGAAATCGCCGATCTCGACGATGCGGACAAGGAAGCGTTCCTCGCCGACATGGGCATGCAGGAGCCGGGCCTCGACCGCGTGATCCGCGCGGGCTTCAAGCTGCTCGGCCTGCAGACCTACTTCACCGCGGGTGTGAAGGAAGTCCGTGCGTGGACGATCCATATCGGCGACACGGCACCGCAGGCGGCCGGCGTGATCCACACCGACTTCGAGCGCGGCTTCATCCGCGCGCAGACGATCGCGTTCGACGACTACGTCACGTTCAAGGGCGAGCAAGGCGCGAAGGAAGCCGGCAAGATGCGCGCGGAAGGGAAGGAATATGTCGTGCACGACGGCGACGTGATGAACTTCCTGTTCAACGTCTGAGCGTCGCGTTATCGTCTCAGTGAAAAGCCCGCTTATGCGGGCTTTTTTCTTTTCGGTGCACCGGCCTTGTCATGACTGGCTCCGATGACCGGATTTCGATCCGGTCACGTTGGGCGCAAAACTGATTGCGCTCGTCTGATCGACACGCGCTGTCAGCGCAGCAACCCTCTGGTGAGTTCCGGCCACAGCGACGAATGCTCGCGGCGGAACATGCCGACGTGCCCAATTGCGCGGCCGTCGGGATTTTCTGGATGGATGAAGTGGACGTCGGACCTGGCTCTCGGCAGCAGGCGCAGCCAATCTGCGATATTGGCCGGCGTGGCAAGCGGATCGTCGGTTGCGGCCACAATGGTGACGGGAGCGGTAAATTCGTCGTAGTAGTGGCGTGCCACCCCTGCTCCGAATTCGTTCGCCACATATCCCGGCCGACGGCACCATCGGGCCCACTGAAGTCCGATACACGGCGGCAGATCATCGCCCCAGCCGAGTACCCTGGCCGGAACGTAACCGAGCAACCGAACGGAAATCGGCACATACATATGCGCAAGCAGCAGGGCCGCGAAACGCTTTGGCCAGCGAATGTTGCCGACATACCCGGAAGACGCAGAGATGGCGCACAACGAACGAACCGACGCATGATTCGGCATCAGGCCGACCAGTTGCGCGCCTGCGCTATGTCCGATCAAATGTGCGTCGTGCGCACCGGTTTCGCCAAGGAGCCACTCGAGCGCCGCGGGCATGTCGAGTTGCCCCCAATCCTGTTTCCGCGCTCGGGATTGGCGAACGTGATTCGTACCGAGCGACGCGCCGATCCCCCGATAATCGAATACAAACGTCGAATGGCCGTCTTTGCGCAGCCAATCCGCGAACGGGAAATAAAAGGATTGTCGGATTCCTGTCGCGGGGCAGATGAGCACGGGGGAACGATCGCCGTCGGACGCCGGGAAATAGGTTCCCTTGAGCTGGAATCCGTCGCGGGCGGCGAAAGCAATGCTGACGCGCGGTGTCGAACGCTCGGTCATTGTTTCGACTTCGATACAGTCGACGAACGACAAGGCGTATCGATCGCGCAATTGGATATCAGGCTCTGCCTGATAATGGCGATCATCAACAAAGGACACCAAATTGATTCATCCATCGATTCACCTCGGTAATCGAAGCAACCAATGTAAGAGCAAGTCTTTGTTGATGAAATCAGACGAGTTCGATTATTACGCGCTAGTTGCGCGTTGCTTCTTGCCTCTGACGACGAGTCGCGCGTCGATTTTTTCCGCCGCATCGGATAAAAAAGCAAATGGCCCGACCGGCAAACGCCGATCGGGCCATTTTTCGTGACGCGGGCTTTCCGCCCGCCATCACTTCACTCCATCACATCGCCGACGCGCGCCGCCCTTCACTCGCCTGCGCATCGCGGCCACGCTTGTTCAGCCACGACGCGAGCAGCACGATCAGCGCCAACACTGCCGTCGCCCCCACTTCCATCCGGTGATCCTCGCTCACGAGCATCACGGTCAGCGTGCCGCAGATGAACACGATCACCAACCACGTGAGCCACGGGAACAGCCACATCCGCAGCGTCAGGTCCGCGCCGGTCGATTCGAGCGTCTTGCGCATCCGCAGTTGCGAGATCGCGATCACGAGATACACGAGCAGCGCGATCGCGCCCGACGTCGCCAGCAGGAAGCCGAACACCTGTTCCGGCATCAGGTAGTTCGCGATCACGGTCACGAAACCGAACGCGGTCGATGCAAGCACGGCCGCGCGCGGCGTACCGGTCGAATCCGTGCGGTGCAGGAACGCCGGTGCGTCCTTGCGCTTGGACAGCGAGAACAGCATCCGCGACGCGGTGTACAGCGCCGAATTCAGGCAGCTCGCGACCGACACGAGCACGATCACGTCGATGATCGCCTTCGCATTCGGGATGCCGATCAGCTCCATCGCGCGCTGATACGAGCCGTGCTTCGGCAGCAACGGGTCGTTCCACGGCACGATCGCCGCAACGACGAGAATCGAGCCGAGATAGAACAGCGTGATGCGCCAGATCACCGAGTTGGTCGCGCGCACGATCTGGCGTTGCGGGTTGTCCGATTCGGCGGCCGCGATCGTCACGATCTCGGTGCCGAGGAACGAGAACATCGTCGTCAGCATCGCCGCGAGCACCGCGCCTGCGCCGTGCGGCATGAAGCCGTCATGCACGAACAGGTTCGACACGCCCGACACCGCCGGCGCCGGAATGATGCCGACGATCGCCGCCCCGCCGATGCACAGGAACACGACGATCGCGACGACCTTGATCAGCGCGAACCAGAATTCGAATTCGCCGTAGTTCTTGACCGAAAAGAGGTTGGTCACCGTCAGCACCAGCGTGATGCCGAGTGCGAAGGCCCAGGTTGCAACACCAGGGAACCAGGCATTGAGGATGGTCGCGGCGGCGGTCGCCTCGATCGGAATCACGAGCACCCAGAACCACCAGTACAGCCAGCCGATCGAGAAACCGGCCCAATGGCCGATCGCGCGATCGGCATAGGTGGAGAACGAGCCGCTGTCCGGATGCGCAACGGCCATCTCGCCGAGCATGCGCATCACCAGCACGACCAGCACACCCGCGATCGCATACGCGAGGATCGACGCCGGGCCGGCTTCGGCGATGGCGTGGCCGGAGCCGACGAACAGGCCCGCGCCGATCACGCCGGCAATCGACATCATCGTCACGTGCCGCTGCTTCAGGCCCGTACCGAGGCCTGTGTTGCTTCCACTCATCTGTCTCTCTCCAAAAAACGGTTCCGGTATGGCCGGGCATCGCGTGAAGGCAGCACGGGGGATTGTGGTTCTTGAGCCGGGCCGGATGCGGCGCCTGCACGGGATGCGGGCGCGGAGCCGGATCGGGGGCCGTTCCGGAAACGGTGCGCAATGCAGTCTGCGAAGCTGCAGGTGCGATGCCGCGCGCAAGGCGCCGGCGCATCGCGTGCGCCCTTTCCGTCGGCTTTCGTCAGCTGCCTTCGAAGCGAAGGAGTGTAAGCATCAAACGGTTCTTCACTAAGAACCAATTGAAGAATTTCGATGGAACCACTTGTTGCATCGACGTCGATCGATGCAACGCTTGTACCCGTTTGCGATGGTTCGCGAGCGCGCCGAAAGCATCCGACGATGCCGGGCCAGCCAGACGCAACCGGCGCGTCAGCGCGTGCCGCGCGCCATCTCGTCGCGCCATTTGGCGGGGACGACGGCCTGCCATTCTCGCAGAAGCAGGTTTTTCACGGCGTCCGGATGGGCCGCCGACAGCCGCACCAGCACGATCGGCCAGCCGACGTAGTGATCCGTCACGTAATACACATCGGGTTCCGATTCGATCAGCCACGCACGCTCGTCGGGGCCGACACCCTTCACGACGAGCGTGTCGCCGTCCTCGCGCAGCCGCGCGAGCATCTTGCCCTTCACCCTGAGTGCGGGCGTGCCGTACGACGTGCCTTCCTCGACGCCGCGCCACGCCAGTGCGATCTGCCGGACTTCATCGAATGTCATGGGGCCTCCCGGTTGGATGCCTTCGATTCACGATCCGGCCACCCTACCGGAATTCGCGAAGACGTACCGGCCGAAACGCACCTATCCGCGCGCCGCACGGGCGGCTGTCGACGCACGCCCCGTCGTCGCGACGATCGCGAAGGCGATCGCATTGGCGGCGGCGCTGGCCAGGATCGGCACGAGATAGCCACCGCCCGCGTCGTAGATGAAGCCGGCCGCGGTCGGTCCGATCAGCGTGCCGAATGCGACGCTCGTATAAAGCACGCCGATGATCCCGCTCACGTTGCGGCCGCCGAAATAGTCCATCACGACCGCCGGTAGCACCGCGACCCAGCCGCCGTAGAACACGCCGAACACGAGTGCGAATGCCGCAAGCGTCGCAACGGTGCCGGCGCCGGCCCACGCGACGAGCGCGACGGCCATGCCCGCGAACATCGCAAGCAGCGAAGTGCGGCGGCCGAAGCGGTCGGCGAGGCCGCCGAGGAAGAAACGGCCGGCCGTGCTGCCAACGCCGATCGCGCCGAGCAGCAGCACGGCCGTCGATGACGAGACGCCATGATCAAGCGCGTACGGCACGAGATGAACGAACGGGACGAACACGCCGAACGAGCAAATGAGGCATGCCGCGTAGAGGCTCGCGAACGGGCGCGACGTGACGGCTTCGCGCACCGTCGCGCCGGCAGGCGCCGAAGCGGCGACCGGCGTGCGGCCCGCCACGGCACCGGACACCGAAGCCCCCGCGTCGCGGACGGTGACGTTCGCGCCGCCGCCTTCGACGGGCTCATGCGCCGCCGCCCCATCCGGCAGCAGCCCCCGCCCGCGCGGATCGTTCTCGATCAGCAACGACATCCCCGCGCCGATCACGACCGCGATCACGGCCAGCGTGAAATACGCGCCGCGCCAGCCGACATGCGCGATCAGCGTGGACGCAAGGGGCGGCATCACCAGCGTGCCGACGCCGATCCCGGCGACCGCGCGCCCCGACGCGAAGCCGCGCCGGCGCACGAACCAGCGCTGCACGGCGCCGACGGCCGGCACGTACGCGCAGCCGACGCCGAGGCCGACACCGAGCCCGTACGCGACATAGACCTGCACCAGCGTATGCGCGGCGCCGGCAGCCGCAAGCCCGATGGCCGTCAGCAGCATCCCGGCGACGGCAAGCCGCCGCGAGCCGAAGCGGTCGGCCAGCGGCCCGCTGACGATGCCGAAACCAAAATACAGGAAGCCCGCAAGCGAGAACACGAGCGAGATCTGCCCGCGCGACGCGGCGAAATCCCGCTGCAGCGACTCGACGAACGCGCTGAACGTGTAGGCGCTGCCGAAACCGACGAACGTGACGGCAAACGCGGCGGCAACCACGTACCAGCCGTAGAAAAGGCGCGACGCGCCCGGGCGGTTCATGACGATGCTCCTCTCAGGTTCCACCGGCCGCCAGGCGGCGTCCGGATTGCCTCATGGATATAGTTGAACTATGTTGATCGCATCGGCCGCCGACAGGCAGTCGCGAAGCATGTGATCCAATGCGTCAACGGTACTCGCGCGTACACCTCGTCTCAAACGATATTTCGACGGACTTTCGATTTAGAAAAACTAAATGAATCGTTCCCGCCTACCGCCTCTCAACGCGCTGCGCGCCTTCGAAGCAGCTGCCCGCCACCTGTCGGTGAAAGCGGCTGCCGAGGAGCTGTCGGTCACGCCCGGCGCGGTGAGCCAGATGATCCGCACGCTCGAGACGCATCTCGGCGTGCAGCTGTTCGAGCGCGTCAACCGCGGCATCCTGCTCACGGCCGCCGGCCGCGACTACCTGCCGCCGGTGCGCAACGCATTCAGGCAGATCGCCGATGCGTCGCAGCGCGTGTCGGGTGCTGCCGACAGCGGCGTGCTGACGGTGAGCGTCACGCCTTTCTTCGCATCCGCGTGGCTCGTCCCGCGCCTCGCGCAGTTCCGGGAGGCCTGCCCTGACGTCGACCTGCAGGTCGTCACGAGCCACGCGCTCGCGGATTTCTCGCGCGATGGCGTCGACGTCGCGATCCGTCACGGCCTCGGGCGCTACATCGGGCTGTGCAGCGAGCGCCTGTTGACGGTGGAGATCGTCGCGCTCGCGTCGCCCGAACTCGTCGCGCGGCTCGGCATGCCGGCGACGCCCGCCGATCTCGTCGGCTGGCCGCAGCTGCACGACGCCGAGCGCAAGGGCTGGCACATCTGGTTCGGCGCGCAGCGGATCGACGATTTCGGCCCGCCGCGCGGCCCCGCGTTCGACGATTCGGGCCTGTTGCTGCAGGCGATCGTCGCCGGCCAGGGCGCCGGGCTGCTGCCGGCCGCGATGGTGCGCGGCGAGCTGGCAAGCGGCCGGCTCGTGCAGCTCGCCGACGTCGCGTGGCTCGACGATTTCGCGTACTACCTCGTCTATCCGCCGCATCACGCGGAACGGCCAAAGGTCGCGGCATTCCGTCGATGGATTCTCGACGCCGCACTGGCCGACGGCGCGGCATCGATGTCCGGCGCGTCGTAGCGCCACTCCCCCGGCGCGGCGCGGTTTCTCTGCCGATCGGCTAACATGCGGCCCGGCACCGATAACAACAGACCGAGAGAGACCATGCCTGCCCTGCTCCGCCGCGCCACGCGCATCGCGACACTGTCCGCCGCATGCTTCGTTGCGTGCGCCGCGTTGCCCCTTCCGGCACACGCGTACCGCGCACCGCCCGGCTACAGTAACGAAGCCGATCTCGACCGACACGACACGTATCGCAACCGCGACGGCGACACCGTGCACGCCCCCGCGCATTCGAAATCGGGCCGCGTGCCCGAAGGCGCGAGCGCGCGCTGCCGCGACGGCACGTACAGCTTCAGCCGTCACCGGCGCGGCACGTGCTCGGGGCACGGCGGCGTCGCCGCGTGGCTGTAGCCTCGGCCGAACGGCCATACGAACCGCAGCGGCCACCCGCCGCTGTCAGCGACACTCGGCGGCGAAGTACAATAGCCGCTCGCGCCGCCGACACGCGGCGACGCCGCCGCGCCGCGCGCGGCACGCTCCGTACCGAATCACCCGACGCCGCCACGCCCGCGCGCTGCGCGGCAGTCTCAACCACTTCTGAATTTCACACCGAAATGGCCCAATACGTTTTCACGATGAACCGGGTCGGCAAGATCGTGCCGCCCAAGCGCCAGATCCTGAAGGACATCTCGCTGTCGTTCTTTCCCGGCGCGAAGATCGGCGTGCTCGGCCTGAACGGCTCGGGCAAGTCGACGCTGATCCGCATCATGGCGGGCGTCGACAAGGACATCGAAGGCGAAGCGACGCCGATGCCGAACCTGAACATCGGCTACCTGCCGCAGGAGCCGCAGCTCGACCCGACGAAGACGGTGCGCGAAGCCGTCGAGGATGGCCTCGGCGACCTGTTCCAGGCCAACAAGAAGCTCGAGGAAATCTACGCGGCGTACGCGGAGCCGGACGCCGACTTCGACGCGCTCGCAGCCGAGCAGGCGAAGTACGAAGCGATCCTCGCGTCGAGCGACGGCGGCAGCCCCGAGCAGCAGCTCGAAGTAGCCGCCGACGCACTGCGCCTGCCGCCGTGGGATGCCAAGATCGAACACCTGTCGGGCGGTGAAAAGCGCCGCGTCGCGCTGTGCAAGCTGCTGCTCGAAAAGCCCGACATGCTGCTGCTCGACGAACCGACCAACCACCTCGACGCGGAATCGGTCGACTGGCTCGAGCAGTTCCTGGTGCGCTTCCCGGGCACCGTCGTCGCGGTCACCCACGATCGCTACTTCCTCGACAACGCAGCCGAGTGGATTCTCGAACTCGACCGCGGCCACGGCATTCCGTGGAAGGGCAACTACAGCAGCTGGCTCGACCAGAAGGAAGAGCGCCTGAAGCAGGAAGAAGCGTCGGAATCGGCGCGCCAGAAGGCGATCAAGAAGGAACTGGAGTGGGTGCGCCAGAACCCGAAGGGCCGCCAGGCGAAGTCGAAGGCACGTATCGCGCGCTTCGAGGAGCTGAACAGCCAGGAATACCAGAAGCGCAACGAAACGCAGGAAATCTTCATCCCGGTCGGCGACCGCCTCGGCAACGAAGTGATCGAGTTCAAGAACGTCAGCAAGGCGTTCGGCGACCGCCTGCTGATCGACAACCTGAACCTGAAGATCCCGGCTGGCGCGATCGTCGGCATCATCGGCCCGAACGGCGCCGGCAAGTCGACGCTGTTCCGGATGCTCACGGGCAAGGAACAGCCGGATTCGGGCGAAGTCGTGATGGGGCCGACCGTGAAGCTCGCGTACGTCGACCAGAGCCGCGACGCGCTCGACGGCACGAAGACGGTGTTCGAGGAAATCTCGGGCGGCGCCGACGTGTTGACGGTGGGCAAGTACGAAACGCCGTCGCGCGCGTACATCGGCCGCTTCAACTTCAAGGGCGGCGACCAGCAGAAGATCGTCGGCAACCTGTCCGGCGGTGAACGCGGCCGCCTGCACCTCGCGAAGACGCTGATCTCCGGCGGCAACGTGCTGCTGCTCGACGAACCGTCGAACGACCTCGACGTCGAAACGCTGCGCGCGCTGGAAGACGCGCTGCTCGAATTCGCGGGCTCGGTGATGGTGATCTCGCACGATCGCTGGTTCCTCGACCGGATCGCGACGCACATCCTCGCGTTCGAAGGCGATTCGCAGGTCACGTTCTTCGACGGCAACTACCAGGAGTACGAAGCCGACAAGCGTGCGCGCCTCGGCGAGGAAGCCGCGAAGCCGAAGCGCCTGCGCTACAAGCCGATCAGCCGCTGACCAGCTCGACCCCACGGGCCCGGCACTGCGGCAACGCAGGGCCAGGCACCGAGGGTGGCCGCTTCAGGAGCGGCACAACAAAAAAGCGGGCCACTGGCCCGCTTTTTTTATCCGATGGCCGCTGCTCGCTTGCCGCCTACGCGAGCGCGCCCAGTTCGCGCAGCCGCGCCTCGGTCGCCGCCGCACTCGTGTGATGAATGCCGTGCCAGCCGAGCGCCGTCGCGGCCGCGGCGTTCTTCGCGTTATCGTCGATGAACACCAGTTCGTGCGGCGCGATGCCCGGCAAGTGCGGTTCGATCCGCGCGTGCATCTCGCGGTAGATCGCCGGATCGGGTTTCACGAGCTTCACACGGCCCGACACGACGATCTCCTTGAAACGCCGAAGCACCGGGAAGTTGTCCCACGCATACGGGAATGTCTGCGCGGACCAGTTCGTCAGCCCGAACAGCGGCATCCCCTGCGCGTCGAGCCGGTCAACGAGCGCGGCGCCTTCGTCGAGCACGCCGCCGATCATCTCGTGCCAGCGCGCGTAGAACGCGCGGATCAGCGCCTCGTGCGCCGGGAACTTCGCGACGAGCTCGGCCGTGCCTTCCTCGATCGTTTGCCCGCCGTCCTGGCGGATCACCCAGTCCATCGCGCACACGTGCGTGAGAAACCAGCGACGCTCCGTGTCGTCGGGAATCAGCTCCCGGTAAAGGTACTCGGGGCTCCAGTCGATCAGCACGCCGCCGAAATCGAACACCACAGCCTTGATCGTCATGCGAACTCCGTCGCAAGAACGTCAGCGAGCGGACGCGGCGTCACCGGGTTGCCCGACAGCGTATTGTTTTGCCATACGAAGTGATGGTGCGCGACGATCTGCGCGGCCGACAGGTGCGTGCGCTCGTTCGTCGTGTGCAGATCGGACACGACCGTCGTCCGGTAGCCGAGCAGCGCCGCACGGCGCGCGGCCGAATCGACGCAGAACTCGGTCGCATAGCCGCAGATCAGCACCGAACGGATACCGTGGCGGTCGAGCTGCGCCGCGAGCGGTGTGTCGTGGAACGAATCGCTCACCTGCTTGCGCACGCGCCAGTCGTCGCTCCCGACGGCCAGCCCCGCATGCAGCTCCCAGCCCGGCGTGCCGGGCACGATGTCGTCGTCCGCATCGCCGTCATGCTGCACGAAGCACACGGGCGCGTTCGCCGCGCGTGCCGCCGCCGTCAGACGGTTGATGCCCGATACCACGTCATCGAGCCGGTAAGCGGGCTGCGCCCGCTGCACCAGCCCGCGCTGCATGTCGACCACGATCACTGCGGTGCCTGCCATTGCTTGCCCTCGGTTGTGTCGCTCGGCCGTGGTCCGGCCGTTATCGCTTGTCGTGTCAGATCGGCTGCGTGCGTGCGTCGAGCCACGCCTTCGCATCGCCGCTCAGGTGCCGGCCGACGCGCTCACGCACCGTCGCGTGATACGTGTTCAGCCACGCGCGCTCGTCGTCGTGCAGCATCTCGATCAGCACGCAGCGCGTGTCGATCGGGCACAGCGTCAGGGTCTCGAACGCGAGGAAATCGCCGAATTCCGTCTGCCCGGCCGCGCGGTTCACGACCAGGTTCTCGATCCGGATGCCCCACTGGCCGGGACGGTACACGCCCGGCTCGATCGACGTGATCATGCCCTCTTCCATCGCCGTGTGCGGCTCGGCCGGCGCGTAGTGCGAGATCACCTGCGGGCCTTCGTGCACGTTCAGGAAGTAGCCGACGCCGTGCCCCGTGCCGTGGCCGTAGTCGAGCCCAGCCGCCCACATCGGTGCGCGCGCGATCGCGTCGAGCATCGGCGAGCGGATGCCGCGCGGGAAGCGGGCGCGCGACAGCGCCATCATCGACTTCAGCACGATCGTGAAATCGCGCCGCTGCAGGTCGCTGACGGTGCCGACCGGCACGACGCGCGTGATGTCGGTCGTACCCGTCACGTACTGGCCGCCCGAATCGATCAGCAGCAGGCCGTCGCCGGCGATCGTCGCGTGCGACTCCGGCGTCGCGTGGTAGTGCGGCATCGCACCGTTCGCGTTGAAACCGGCGATCGTCGCGAAGCTCGCCGACACGTAGCCGGGGCGCCGCGCACGTGCGGCCGTGAGTTTTTCCTCGATCGTCAGCTCGGTGATCGTCTCGCGGTTCACGGCCTGCTCGAACCACGTGAAGAATTCCGCGAGTGCTGCGCCGTCGTGTTCCATCGTCACGCGCACGTGCTCGATCTCCGCGGACGTCTTGCGCGACTTCGCGAACGTCGACGGATTCACGGCCTCGACGAGCTTCACGCCGGCCGGCACGGCCTCGAGCGTGCCGAACGTCACGCGGCGCGGGTCGATCAGCAGCGTCGCGCCGTCAGGCAGCGCCGCAAGCGCGGCGCGCGCGGCGTCGTAGGCGCGAACGTCGACGCCATCCTTCGCGAGCGATGCGGCCAGCGCCGGCGACACCTTGCCGTCGGCGACGAACAGCGTCGCGCGATCGGCGCCGATCATTGCGTGCGCAACGAATACGGGATTGAAGTTGACGTCGGCGCCGCGCAGGTTGAACAGCCATGCGAGGTCGTCGAGCGTCGACACGAAATGCCATTGCGCACCCTGCGCGTGCATCGCGCGGCGCACTTCGGCCAGCTTGCTCGCGCGCGTCGTGTCGGCCTGCGGCGCCGTGTGCTCGAACACCGCGTCGCCGGGCAGACCCGGCCGCTCGGGCCAGATCGCGTCGAGCAGGTCGAGGTCGGTGCGCAGCGCGATGCCGCGTGCGTTCAGCGCGCTCGTCAGCCCGCGTGCGGCCGCGACGCCGAGCACGGCGCCGTCGACGCCGACCGTCGCACCGGCCACCACGTTCTGCGCGAGCCAGTCGACGTGCGGCGCGCTCTGCTGCCCGCCCGTCATCTTCATCAGTTGCACGCCCGTGCCGGCCAGTTCGGCATCGGCCTGCACCCAGTAGCGGCTGTCGACCCACAACCCCGCGAAATCCGCGGTCACGACCAGCGTGCCGACCGAGCCCGTGAAGCCGGACAGCCAGCGGCGGGCCTGCCAGCGCTCCGGCAGGTACTCGGACAGATGGGGATCGGCGGACGGCACGAGATAGGCGGCCAGGTCCTCGCGGGCCATGGCGCCACGCAGCAGCGCGAGGCGGGCCGGCACCGGCGAGACTTCGGGAAGACGGGCATTCATGATTTCACCTGAGAACATTCAGCGACGGGCCGACAGCGCAACCGTCACGGCTACGACGAGGAACGCGACACCGGTGCAGACCGGCCATTCGAGCGTCTCGCCATCGTAAAACAGTCCCGAGAGATTGCCGGCCATGCGGGCCGCGCCCGCGCCGACGATGCCGGCGAGCACCGCGATCCACCACGCCGGCCGGCCCGTGCGCCGCATCGGATGCAGCCATCGGCCGAACAGCCCGACGGCCGCTCCCAGGACAAGGATTCCAAACCAGTTCATTCGACGCCTTCTATAAATTCAGATTCGTCCCATAGGCGTGAACGTTGCCAGCGGCTAGCATCGATTCATCCATCGAACCCGAGACCAGCCGGGTGCCGCCAACATTCGAGTGTAGGGGCCGACTCGACGTTATGGCAAGCGCGCGCCGGCGGCCGTATTGAAGAAACTCTCATGCGAATCGCTCTGATCGATCCGGACGCGCGCCATGCCGCGCTCCTGAACCGCCTGCTCTTTGCGGGTGGTCATGTGTGCCACGCGTTTCCGTCCAGCACGGCGTTCTTCGAGTGGCTCGCCACCGACACCTGCGACATGCTGATCACCGGCCATTGGGCCGGCGACCAGCCGGCCGAGGAAGTCATTCCGCGCGCGCAGACCATCCTGCCCGGGCTGCCGGCCATCGCCGTGATGCAGTTGCCGCGCGAAAGCGAAATCGTGTCGTGCCTGCACGCGGGCGCCGACGATTGCCTCGTGCGCCCCGTGAGCGGGCCCGAGATGCTCGCGCGCGTCAACGCACTGAGCCGGCGCGCCGGCGTGCGCCGGCCACCCACCCGCTCGCGCGAAATGTATGGCGAATACGCTTTCGACGCCACGCACTGCCTTGTTCGCTTCGGCGACGCAATCGTTTCACTCACGCCGAAGGAGTTCAGGTTTGCGCAGTTGCTGTTCACGAACCTGTCGCGGCCGGTGTCGCGCGCCCATATCCTCGAAACGGTGTGGGCGCGCCGCCGCGACATGAAGTCGCGCACGCTCGATACCCACGCGTCCCGGCTGCGCAGCAAACTGCAACTGCTTCCGGAGCGCGGCTACCGGCTGCTGCCGCTCTACGGCTACGGCTATCAGCTCGACCGCGTGCCGATCGAGCCCCCAAATTCGCGGCCCCGGCACGCTGATGCCCGGTATGCGGCGAGTGAGGAAATCGCTGAAACGCTATAATATGGGGCTAAACGATAGCCCTCGATATGCAACTCCTCACGATCGGAATCAATCACCACACTGCGCCTGTCGCCCTGCGCGAACGCGTGGCGTTTCCGCTCGAGCAGATCAAGCCGGCTCTCGTCACGTTCAAGAACGTGTTTCTCGGCCCGCAGGCACCCAATACGCCCGAAGCGGCGATCCTCTCCACCTGCAACCGCACCGAACTGTATTGCGCGACAGACGATCGCGCGGCACGCGAAGGCGCGGTCCGCTGGCTGTCGGAGTATCACCGGATTCCGGTCGACGAGCTCGCGCCGCACGTCTATGCACTGCCGCAATCGGAAGCGGTCCGGCACGCATTCCGCGTCGCATCCGGCCTCGATTCGATGGTGCTCGGCGAAACCCAGATTCTGGGCCAGATGAAGGACGCCGTCCGCACCGCGACGGAAGCCGGCGCACTCGGCACCTATCTGAACCAGCTGTTCCAGCGCACGTTCGCGGTGGCGAAGGAAGTGCGCGGCACGACCGAAATCGGCACGCAGTCGGTGTCGATGGCCGCCGCCGCGGTGCGCCTCGCGCAACGGATCTTCGAAAAAGTGTCCGATCAGCGCGTGCTGTTCATCGGCGCCGGCGAGATGATCGAGCTGTGCGCCACGCACTTCGCTGCGCAAGGCCCGCGCGAACTCGTCGTCGCGAACCGTACGGCCGAACGCGGCCAGCGGCTTGCCGAACGCTTCAACGGCCGTGCAATGCCGCTCGCCGATCTGCCGACCCGCATGCACGAATTCGACATCATCGTGTCGTGCACGGCGTCGACGCTGCCGATCATCGGCCTCGGCGCAGTCGAGCGCGCGGTGAAGGCGCGCCGCCACCGCCCGATCTTCATGGTCGACCTCGCGGTGCCGCGCGACATCGAGCCCGAAGTCGGCAAGCTGAAGGACGTGTTCCTCTATACCGTCGACGATCTCGGCGCGATCGTGCGCGAAGGCAACGCATCGCGCCAGGCCGCGGTCGCGCAGGCCGAAGCGATCATCGAAACGCGCGTGCAGAATTTCATGCAATGGCTCGACACGCGCAGCGTCGTGCCGGTGATCCGTCACATGCATACGCAGGCCGACGCGCTGCGCCGCGCCGAAGTCGACAAGGCGCAGAAGCTGCTCGCGCGCGGCGACGATCCGGCCGCCGTACTCGAAGCGCTGTCGCAGGCGCTGACCAACAAGCTGATCCACGGCCCGACGAGCGCGCTCAACCGCGTGAACGGCGCCGATCGCGATTCGCTGATCGACCTGATGCGCGGCTTCTACCAGCACGCACCGCGCTCGAACGACCAGTCCGGCCACTAGCGCCGGCCGCTCGCCCTGCCGCCGGCCGCGTGCCGGCCTATCCTTTCCGAATACCCCTTGCCCGGGAGCGCCGCTCCACACCATGAAGACGAGCATGCAACGCAAGCTCGACCAGCTGTCCACACGGCTGGCCGAACTGAACGACCTGCTGAGCCGCGAAAACGTCACGGCCGACCTCGACCAGTACCGCAAGCTCACACGTGAACACGCGGAACTCGGCCCGGTGGTCGAACAGTACGCGCTGTGGCGCCAGTCGCGCAGCGACGAGACGGCTGCACAGGAACTGCTCGGCGATCTGTCGATGCGCGACTTCGCGGAAGACGAAATCCGCAGTGCGCGCGAGAGCATGTCCCGCCTCGAGACCGAGCTGCAGAAGATGCTGCTGCCGAAGGATCCGAACGACGAGCGCAACATCTTCCTCGAAATCCGTGCGGGCACGGGCGGCGACGAATCGGCGCTGTTCGCGGGCGACCTGCTGCGCATGTACCTGCGCTTCGCGGAACGCCAGCGCTGGCAGGTCGAAATGATGTCGGAAAGTGCGTCGGATCTCGGCGGCTACAAGGAAGTGATCGTGCGGATCGCGGGCCAGGGCGCGTATTCGCGCCTGAAGTTCGAATCGGGCGGCCATCGCGTGCAGCGCGTGCCCGCCACCGAAACGCAGGGGCGCATCCACACGTCCGCGTGCACGGTCGCGGTGATGCCGGAAGCCGACGAAATCGGCGAGGTCGAGATCAATCCGGCCGACCTGCGGATCGACACGTTCCGCGCGTCCGGCGCGGGCGGCCAGCACATCAACAAGACCGATTCGGCAGTGCGCGTCACGCACATCCCGACCGGGATCGTCGTGGAGTGCCAGGACGACCGTTCGCAGCACAAGAACAAGGATCGCGCGCTGAAGGTGCTCGCCGCGCGCATCAAGGACAAGCAGTATCACGAGCAGCACGCGAAGGAAGCCGCGACGCGCAAGAGCCTGATCGGCTCCGGCGACCGCTCGGAACGGATCCGCACGTACAACTTCCCGCAGGGCCGGATGACCGACCACCGGATCAACCTGACGCTGTACCGGCTCGAGGCGCTCATGGACGGCGACCTCGACGAACTGATCAGCGCGCTGGTCAGCGAACACCAGGCCGAACTGCTCGCGTCGCTCGGCGATGCCGACTGAGGCCGCGATGCCCGACACCACCGCCGACGAACTGCTGCGCGCGTCGCCGCTCGACGCGGTCGATGCGCGCGTGTTGCTCGCGCACGCGCTCGGCTGGACCCGCACGCAACTGATCACGCGCGGCGACGCGACGCTCGACGCAGCCGCGGTCGAACGCTACCGCGCGCTCGAGGCACGCCGCCTGGCCGGCGAGCCCGTCGCCCAGCTCGTCGGGATGCGCGAATTCTTCGGCCGGCCATTCGACGTGACGCCCGACGTGCTGATCCCGCGCCCGGAAACCGAACTGCTCGTCGAAGCCGCACTCGATGCGATCGACGGGCTGCCGCATCCGGCCGTGCTCGATCTCGGCACGGGCAGCGGCGCGATCGCCGTATCGATCGCCGCCGAGCGTCCCGATGCGCGCGTGTGGGCGCTCGACCGTTCGCCGGCCGCACTCGCGGTCGCGCAACGCAACGCCGGCAAGCTGCTCGACGCGCGCCGCCCCGGCGGCCCGCTGCACTGGCTGGAGAGCGACTGGTATGCGGCGCTCGATCCGGCGCTCGCATTCGACACGATCGTCAGCAATCCGCCGTACATCGCGCAGCACGATCCGCACCTCGCGCAAGGCGACCTGCGTTTCGAGCCGCGCGGCGCACTCACCGACGATGCCGACGGCCTCAGCGCGATCCGCACGATCGTCGCGGGCGCCGGCACTTATCTGAAACCGGGCGGCACGCTCTGGATCGAGCATGGCTACGACCAGGCCGAGGCCGTGCGCGCAGTGCTCGCATCGCACGGCTTCGTCGCGGTCGAATCGCTCGCCGATCTGGCCGCCATCGAACGGACGACAGGCGGCCGCCTGCCGGGCTGATGCCCGGCCCGCCCGGTTGAAATCCGCTATCATTTCGATCTAACGCCCCGCTAACGCAAGGTCAGTCATGGACACCCAACAACGTATCAAGCAAATCGTCGACGAAAACCAGGTCGTGCTCTTCATGAAGGGCAACGCACAATTCCCGATGTGCGGCTTTTCGGGCCGCGCCATCCAGGTGCTGAAGGCCTGCGGCGTCGACCAGTTCAAGACGGTCAACGTCCTCGAAGACGACGAGATCCGCCAGGGCATCAAGGCATTCTCGAACTGGCCGACCATCCCGCAGCTCTACGTGAAGGGCGAATTCATCGGCGGCTCGGACATCATGATGGAGATGTACCAGTCGGGCGAACTGCAGCAACTGTTCGCCGCCGCGTAATACGCGTCGTCCCCTTTCGATGGCATCTCCCAGCGCGCCGCCACGCCGGCTGATCGTCGCGATCACCGGCGCCACCGGCGCGATCTACGGCGTGCGGCTGCTCGACTTGCTGCGCGCTGCCGGCGGCGTCGAAACGCACCTGCTGATCTCGAACGCCGGCTGGCTCAACATCCAGCACGAACTGAAGCTGTCGAAGGCCGATGTCGAAAACCGCGCGGACGTCGTGCATTCGGTGCGCGACGTCGGCGCGACGATCGCCTCGGGGTCGTTCGCGACCGGCGGGATGGTGATCGCGCCCTGCTCGATGAAGACGCTCGCGAGCGTCGCACACGGGCTGTCCGACAACCTGATCACGCGCGCGGCCGACGTCACGTTGAAGGAACGCCGCCGCCTCGTGCTGATGGTGCGCGAAACGCCGTTCAACCTCGCGCATCTGCGCAACATGACGGCCGTCACCGAGATGGGCGGCATCGTCTTCCCGCCGCTGCCTGCGTTCTACGCGATGCCGAAGACGATCGAGGAACTCGTCGACCAGACCGTCACGCGCGTGCTCGACCTGTTCGCGCTCAACGCACCGCTGACGACACCGTGGGCCGGCATCCGGCACGTTCAGTAAACGCACGTCCGCGCAGAGTACGTTCTTCGCGCATCTTCGCCGATTTCCGCGGAAATCCATTCGATTTCACGAATACAGCGCCCACCTGCCGTGGAACGCATTGCGTCGCCCGGATTATCAACAAACAAGCGTCAATCAAATTCCGTAACGCGGATTTATCAATATTCGGTGCGCGCCTATAGTCACAGGCAAATCCCTTTGCAGGCCACCACCATGAACCGCTTGCCTTCGCTCTACCTGTCCCACGGCGCCCCGACGCTGCCGATCGACCCGACGCTGCCGTCCGGCGCGTTCACCCACCTCGCCGCCGAACTGCCGCGCCCACGCGCGGTACTGATGCTGTCCGCGCACTGGGGCACGCAGCGCCCCGTCGCCAGCATCGCCGCGCATCCGGAAACGATCCACGATTTCTACGGCTTTCCGCAGGCGCTGTACGACATCCGCTACCCGGCACCCGGCGCGCCCGACGTCGCCGAGCGCGCGGCCGGGCTGCTGAATGCGGCCGGCATCGAGACCGCGACGACCGAGCACGGCCTCGACCACGGCGCGTGGGTGCCGATGTTGCTGATGTTCCCGGAAGCCGATGTGCCGGTGGCGCAGTTGTCGATCCAGCCGCGCGCGGATGCCGCCCACCACTTCGCGCTCGGCCGCGCGCTGCGACCGCTGCGCGACGAAGGCGTGATGGTGATCGGCTCGGGCCAGATCACGCACAACCTGCGCGCCGCCGATTTCGGTGCGGCACCGGAGGATGCGGACCCGCGCGTCACGGAATTCACCGACTGGTTCGAGGCGAAGCTGGCCGCGCGCGACGTCGACGCGCTGCTCGACTACCGCCGGCAGGCGCCGCACGCGGCGCTGATGCATCCGACCGACGAGCATCTGCTGCCGGTATTCACGGCGCTCGGCGCGGCGGACGACGACTACCAGCTCGGCATCCAGTCGCTCGGCACGTACCAGCGCGTGCTCGCGATGACGAACTACGTGTTCGCAAGCCCGGCCGCCTGAGCCGCGCACGACAACCGTCGACCGCCAAACAAAAAGCCCGCCCGAGCATTGCTCGGGCGGGCTTTTTTCCGCTGCTTGCTGCCGCCGCCGAATCCGGCGGCAGGTCACGCGTCAGGCACCGATCCCTTCGAGGATCTCGTCGTGCGATTCACGCTCGTCGAGATACTTGGTCCGGTAGCCGGTATTCACGCCCCAGAAGTAGAACACCAGTGCGATTGCCGCGACGACCAGCATGTCCCAGCCGTACGGCAGCACGCCGTGACCGCCGAATTCCTTGCTGCCGATCAGCGACAGCACGGCCATCGTCGGCAGGTAGGCGACCAGCCACCATGCGGCCTTCAGGTCGTCACCCCAGCCGGTCCAGCCCGACTTCGCCTGGAAGTAGAAGTACACCGGCAGCGCGACGATCATCAGCAGGATGATTTCGCCCGTCAGCGGCCACTTCGCCCAGTACAGGATCAGCGACGCGCAGACGAATGCGAACGGTGCGATCAGCTTCATCAGCGGAATCGACAGCGGACGCTTGATGTCGGTCGCCGCGCGGCGCAGCGCCATCAGGCTGATCGGGCCGGTCAGGTACGAGATCACCGTCGCCACCGAGATCACTGCCGCGAGCGAGCTCCAGCCGCGGAAGAAGAACAGGAACAGGAACGAGACGAACAGGTTGAACCACATCGCCTGACGCGGCACGCCGTAGAGCGGGTGCACGTTGCCGAACATCTTCGGCATCGTGTTGTTGCGCTCCATCGCGTAGATCATGCGGGTGGTCGTTGCCATGTACGTCGTGCCGGTGCCGCTCGGGCTGACGAACGCGTCGACGTACAGCAGGATCGCGAGCCAGTTCAGGTTCAGCGCGATCGCCAGTTCGGCGAACGGCGACTTGAAGTTGAAGTGCGACCAGCCCTGCGCGACGTCGGCCGGATTCACCGAGCCGATGTACGCCATCTGCAGCAGCACGTAGATCACGAGCGCGATCAGGATCGACGTGATCACCGCGAACGGCACGCTGCGCGACGGGTTGCGCGCTTCGCCCGCGAGGTTCACCGGGCTCTGGAAGCCGTTGAACGCGAACACGATGCCGCTCGTCGCGACCGCGGTCAGCACCGCCGACCAGCCGTACGGTGCAAAGCTTGCATTCGATGCGGTGCCGAGGTTTTCCGGATGGTAGCTCGTCAGCATCAGGCCGAGGATCGTGAGGCCGGGGATCAGGAACTTGAAGATCGTGATCGTGGTGTTCGCTCGGGCAAACGCCTTCACGCCCCAGTAGTTCAACAGGAAGTAGATGACGACCAGCACCGCGGACAGCAGCAGCCCGGGTACCGTCAACTCGCCGTTCACGAACAGCGCGTGCGCCCACGGATACGGCCACGTACTCATGTACTGGATCGACGCTTCAGCCTCGATCGGAATCACCGATACGATCGCGATCCAGTTCGCCCACGCGCTGATGAAGCCGACCAGCGAACCATGCGAGTAGCGCGCGTAGCGCACCATGCCGCCCGACTCGGGGAACATCGCGCCCAATTCCGCGTACGTCAGCGCAATTGCGAGAATCACGACAGCGCCGATGATCCAAGCGCAGATCGCCGCCGGACCGGCAATCTTCGCGGCCTTCCAGGCGCCGAACAGCCAGCCCGAGCCGATAATCGAACCCAGCCCCGTCAGCATCAATGCAAACGGGCCGATGTTCCGTTGAATAGAACTCTTCACATCCTCTCCTGTGTCTCAAAAAGCATGGTCGGCCCGCGGTCCGGGATCGGCTCGGACTGCACCGCGCACGCAATTTTGGGGGGGCGAGTCACCCGATCAGGGCAACCCGTCCACGCGGCGCGTAGTTTAACGGTTGCACCTGAAACGTGGCGCCAAAATCGTTCGGCCCCTACAAAAAATTCGCGCCGTTTGCAAGCTTTGTAAACCTGATCTCCGCAATAACCCTGAGTCCACGGAAATACGGTTGACCACGCGATTGATAAGCCGTATAAAGGACTTCGCAGGATTTCAAGTGGCGAGTGAATTGGTTCTTTCGTAGTTCGCCCATCAACGGTACTCCGGTTGGTCCTATTACCCCTTCCTTGATTTTCCGCACCCCATGGGCCTCGGCCCCGTTTTATCTTTTTAGGAACAAGTAACATGGCAACCGGTACCGTCAAGTGGTTCAATGACGCAAAGGGCTTCGGCTTCATCACCCCGGAAGGCGGCGGCGACGATCTGTTCGCGCACTTCTCGGAAATCCGCGTCGAAGGCTTCAAGACGCTGCAAGAAAACCAGAAGGTTGAATTCGAAGTGAAGACGGGCCCGAAGGGTCTGCAAGCTGCGAACATCCGTCCGGTCTAAGCTTGGCGCGATAATTCGTGAAAAAAGCCCCGCTTCGGCGGGGCTTTTTGTTTTTCGGCGCCGGTTGTCCGACATGGCGGCCTTTCAGCCGCCCGCCTTCAACCGAACAATCGCTGCGCGTGAATGCCGAGGCCCGTCGCGACACTCGCGAGGCGGTCGCCGAATACAGGTTGCGCATCCGGGAACGCACCCGCCAGTGCGCCCGACAGGAACGCGAGCCCGGTCGAGCCGCCGGTGAAATACAGCGCGCCGACATCGCGCGGCGCAACGCCCGCGAGCCGCACCGTCTCGCGCGCGGCGTCGACGATGCGTGCGGTATCGTCGTGGCTCGCATCGACGAGCCGGTCGGCATCGAACGCGATCTGCAGATCTTCTTCCACGTCGTTCAGGTCGATCATCGTCTCCCCGCCCGCCGCGACACCGATCTTCGCTTCTTCCGCGCGCGCCATCAGTGCGTGCCCGAGCCGCTGCTCGACCACGCTCGTGAGCCGGTCGTACTGCTGCACCTGCTGGTACAGGTGCTTCATCAGCTTCAACTCGCCCAGCCGCTTCGGCGTGTAGACCGTGTTGATCAGGTGCCAGGTGGCGAGATCGAAGTAGATCTTGTTCGGCAGCTCGCGCCCTTCGGGGTCGAGCGAACGGTAGCCGAATGCCGGCAGGATCGCTGCCAGCTCGACACGCCGGTCGTAGTCGGTGCCCGCGACGTGTACGCCGTGGTGGGCCAGCACGTCGTCCTTGCGCTCGAGCCGCGCCATCCGTTCGGGCCCGACGCGCACCAGCGAGAAGTCGGACGTACCGCCGCCGATGTCGGCGACGAGCACGAGGCGCTCGGCCTGCTGGCGCGACTCGTAGTCGAACGCGGCCGCGATCGGTTCGTACTGGAAGTGCACGTCCGTGAAGCCGACCGACCGCGCGGCGGCCTCGAGCTGGTCCTGGGCGAGGCGGTCGGCACGCGGATCGTCGTCGACGAAGAACACCGGCCGGCCAAGCACCGCACGGCCGATCGGCGCACCCGCGCGGGTTTCCGCCTTGCGCTTCAGATGCGTCAGGAAGCGCGCGATGATTTCCGTGTACGCAATCGCGCTGCCGTCGCCGAGATCGGTCGTGGTTTCCGCGAGCGGCGAGCCGAGGATGCTCTTCATCGAGCGCATCAGCCGGCCGTCGAAGCCGTCGATATAGGAAGCCAGCGCCGCACGGCCGTATTCGACCGTCTCTTCGTCATTGTTGAAGAAGATCGCGGTGGGCAGCGTCAGGTGGTCGCCCTCGACGGGCGCGAGGCGCATGCCGTCGCCGTCGGGCAGCGCCACGGCGGAGTTGGACGTGCCGAAATCGATCGCGCAGTAAGTCATGGGAAGTTGCCGCAGCAGGGCCGGCGCGAAAACGGAAAGGACGGGCTTTTTAACATGAAGCCCGCGGGATCACAACCGGGGCCGGCCACCGGTGCCGCGCAACGGGCCTCGGCGGGACGGCGCGCGGCCTGGCGCGCCGGGGGAAACACGCGGGCGGGATGCGCGCGGCAGCCCGTCCGCCTGACAGGTCAGGCTGCCGCGTCGAAACCCTTCTTCCACGCGCCCGCATAGACGACCTCGCCGATTGCATGGCGCGTGCGCGGCGCCTTCTCGCGATCGCGCAGCACCGGATCGAGCTTGTCGACGTTGCCGTAGTGACCGAGCGAGATGATCGCCGGAATCGCGACGTCCGCCGGAATCGCGAACGCGTCACGGAACGCCTTCGCGTCGAAGCCGCTCATCTGGTGGGCGGCCAGGCCCAGCGCGTGCGCCTGCAGCACCAGCGACATCGCGGCGGCGCCCGCGTCGTACAGCGCGGTGGGGGCCGGTTCACCCTTCGGCGTGAGCGTGTGCGCGGTCACCGCGATCAGCACGGGCGCCGGCGCATTCCAGCCCTGGTTGAACGGCACCAGCGTCGCGAACGCGTGCTTGAATGCGTCTTCGTCCTGCGTGCGGTCGAATACGATGAAGCGCCACGGCTGCGCGTTATAGGCAGACGGCGCCCAGCGGGCGGCTTCGAGCACCGCATGCAGATCACCGGCGCTGACGGCTTCATCCGAGTACGCGCGCGGGCTCCAGCGGCCCGCGATCAGATCGTGAATCGAAACAGTGGTGGGAGCAGGTTTGACGGACATGCGGTTCCTCGCTGACATCGATGAAGGGGCGCGAACGCCCGGCGAACCGCAAGCATACTCGCTTGAGCCGATGCGCGCCCGATCCTCCCGCGCTATGCAAATCTCCGTGCGTGCGTTGCCCGACCGACCGCCGCGCGGCCGGCCGGGCGGCCGGACTGCTGCGCTCAGGCCGCCTGCGCGGCTGCGCGCGACGGGCCGCGGTTGATCCGCAGCACGATCAGCGCACCGATGATGCACAACCCGCCCGAGATCATCGACGCGATCGTGTAAGTGCCGAGACTCGCACGCAGCAGCCCCGCGCCGAGCGCCGCGAACGCCGCGCCGAGCTGGTGGCCGGCGACGATCCAGCCGAATACGACCGGCGCCGCGGCCTTGCCGAACACGTCGGTCGCGAGGCGCACCGTCGGCGGCACGGTCGCGATCCAGTCGAGCCCGTAGAACATCGCGAACAGCGGCAGCCCGAAGAAATCGATCCCGAACGCGTGCGGCAGGTAGATCAGCGACAGCCCGCGCAGCCCGTAGTACCAGAACAGCAGCACGCGATTGTCGTAACGGTCGGACAGCCAGCCCGACAGCGTCGTGCCGAACAGGTCGAACACCCCCATCGCCGCGAGCAGCGATGCGCCCTGCACTTCGGTCATCCCGTAGTCGCTGCACATCGCGATCAGGTGCGTGCCGACATAACCGTTGGTGCTCGCACCGCAGATGAAGAAGCTGAAGAACAGCAGCCAGAAATCGCGCGAACGGCTCGCGGTCAGCAGCGTACGGAACGCGACCGCGAGCGGGTTCTCCTTCGTCGCCTCGGGCGCCGGCGGCGCATCGGCCGGCTCGCCGTACGGGCGCAGCTGCAGGTCGGCCGGCCGCTCGGGCAGCAGGAACGCCACGAGCGGAATCACGATCGCGGCGGCCGCCGCCACGACCAGCACGACCGGCCGCCAGCCGTGGTGCTGCGCGATCGCCGCGAGCATCGGCAGGAACACGAGCTGGCCGGTGGCCGTGCTCGCGGTCAGGATGCCCATGATCAGGCCGCGCCGCGCATGGAACCAGCGCGTGACGAAGGTCGCGGACAGCGTCAGCGCGACGACGCCCGACGAGCAGCCGACCATCAGGCCCCAGATCACCACCATCTGCCAGCTCTGCGTCATCATCGACGACAGCGCGACGCCCGCGCACATCGTCACGAGCGCGGTGAGGATCGTCGGGCGCAGCCCGAAGCGCTGCATGGCGGCGGCCGCGAACGGACCCGTCAGTCCGTACAGCGCGATGTTCACCGAAATCGCCAGCGAAATCGTCGCGCGGCTCCAGCCAAGCTCGCGTTCGAGCGGCACCATCAGCACGCTCGGCGTCGCGCGCGTGCCGGCCGCCGCCAGCAGGATCAGGAATACCACCGCCGCCGCGAGCCATCCGTAGTGGAAGCGCCCGCCGATTCGTGTCACTGCCCAGTTCATCTTCGCGTTCTCCAGTTGGCGGCTCCGGTGCCTCCGCACCCGCGCCGCCCGCCCTGCCAGGCCACCTCCGCCGCACGCTGCATCGGCTGACCCGGGCCGATGCGTGGCATTTGTCTGTCGATCCGTTCGGCATTGTTACCGACCGGTCACAAGTGTGTTGCGATCGTAGTGACCAATCGGTAACATGTCAAGCAATCCAATATGCAGTCGAGGGTCATCATGTCGGGCATCGAGATCGCCAAACCGCCGGCGCGCCGCACGCGCCGGCCGATCGACGGCGCCACCGCGCAGGAGCACCTGCTACGCGCCGCCGAAGAGCTGTTTTACAAGGAAGGGGTGCGGACGGTGGGCGTCGAGGCGGTCGTGGAGCGTGCGGGCGTCAACAAGATGAGCCTGTACCGCCAGTTCTCGTCGAAGGACGAGCTGATCCTCGCGTACCTGGAGCGGATGGATGCGTGCTTCTTCGACCGCTTCAACACGAGCGTCGCGAAGCACCCGGGTCAGCCGAAAGCGCAGCTGATCCAGTATTTCGTCGATCTCGCCGAGCGCGCGACGCAGAAGGATTACCGCGGCTGCCCGTTCGTCAACGTCGCAGCCGAATTCCCGGATGCGTCGCACCCGGCGCGCGAGCGCGTCGCGCAGAACAAGGAACAGCTGATGAAGCGGCTCGTCGCACTGTGCGAAGACGCCGGTGCGCGGCAGCCGCAGGTGCTCGCCGACTCGCTCGCGCTGGTGATCGAAGGCATCTACGCGGCCAGCCAGACCTATCGGCACGGTGAAACGCCGATCGGCGTCGCGCCCGCGCTCGTCACGCAGTTGATCGAAGCCGCCTGCGCGTGACGGCGCGCCCGCTACAATGCGGCCCTCGCCGCCCTTCCGCCCGACTGGTTTCACGATGACCGACACCCGCCCCGAATCGCACGACGACATCCTCGCCGCCACGCGGCACTGGCTCGCGCGCGCGGTGATCGGGCTCAATCTGTGCCCGTTCGCGAAAAGCGTCTATGTGAAGGAACAGGTGCGCTACGCGATCAGCGAAGCGACGACGCTGGAAGACGCGCTCGCCGAACTCGAAACGGAGCTGCGCGCGCTCGACGCGGCGGACCCGCAGCAGGTCGACACGACGCTCGTGATCTTCCCGCATGCGTTCGCCGATTTCATCGACTACAACGATGCGCTGTTCTTTGCCGACCGGCTGGTGCGGCAACTACGGCTCGACGGCGTGCTGCAGATCGCGAGCTTCCATCCGGACTACCGGTTCGAAGGCAGCGAGCCCGACGACATCGAGAACTACACGAACCGCGCGCCGTATCCGATCCTGCACCTGCTGCGCGAAGACAGCATCGCGCGCGCGGTCGACGCGTTCCCGGACGCGTCCGCGATCTACGAAAAGAATCAGGAAACGCTGCGCCGCCTCGGTCACGACGGCTGGCGCGAATGGATGCGCCGGCCGGGCGACGACGTCTGACGCGCCGCGCAACGTGCGGCGTGCGGCGTGCGGCGTGCGGCGTGCGGCGCGGCGAGTGCGACGCGCCCTCCCGCGTGTCGGTCAGCTAGCGGCCGGTTCGACGGCCTCGTCGCCCGCCGCCGCTTCCGGCACGAAAAATCGTGCGTTCAGCTCGGCAAGCCCGAACATCCCGAGGATCTCGTTCAACCGCTCGCCGGGCCGCCGGCGCGGGAGGTTCTTGTACTGCGCGATGATCAGCTCGTTCTTCATCGAATGCTCCCAGCCGACCAGTTCGGTCACGCTGACCTGGTAGCCGTGCGCTTCGAGCTGCAGGCAGCGCAGCACGTTGGTGATCTGGCTGCCGAATTCGCGCGTATGCAGCGGATGCCGCCACACTTCCGTCAGCGCGTTCGCGAGCGACTTGCCCTTGTTCTTGCGCAGCACGCCCGCGACTTCCGCCTGGCAGCACGGCACCAGCACGATGTGCTGCGCGCGCTTCGCGAGCGCGAAGCGGATCGCGTCGTCGGTCGCCGTGTCGCACGCGTGCAGCGCGGTGACGACGTCGACCGTCTCAGGCAGTTTCGGCGACGTGATCGAATCGGCAACCGACAGGTTCAGGAACGACATGCCGCCGAACCCGAGCCGCGCGGCAAGCTCGGCCGAGCGCGTGACGAGCTCCTCGCGGGTCTCGATCCCGTACACGTGCGACGCGAACGCCGGCGTGCCGTGCCCCGGCTGCTGCTTGAAGAACAGGTCGTACAGGATGAAGCCGAGATACGACTTGCCGGCACCGTGATCGACGAGCGTCACGTTGCTTTTGTCGGCCTGCACGCCGGCCAGCAGCGGCTCGATGAACTGGAACAGGTGATAGACCTGCTTCAGCTTGCGGCGGCTGTCCTGGTTCAGCTTCCCGTCGCGGGTGAGGATGTGCAGTTCCTTCAGCAGCTCGACGGACTGCTCCGGGCGGATTTCGTGGGTCTTGTTCGACATCGTGAAGCGGCGCCGGGCCACGGTCGGTCGACCACGGCCCGGCGGCGGGAATTCGTGAGGAATGGCGATAGTTTACCGAAAATGCACGGTCAGGCGCGTGCGCCGAGCCGCCAGAGCGACGTGACCTCGGCCTGGCGTGCCGCGTGCAGCGGATCGTCGGCGTCCATCGCCTTCGGATGCGCGGGGCGGATATCGTCGCGGCCAAGCACGACGAGGCCGGCTTCGTCGATCCATTGCAGCAGCGTGTCGCGCGGCCGCAGGCCGAGATGCTCGGCGAAATCGGACAGGATCAGCCAGCCCTCGCCGCCCGGTTCAAGGTGCGCGGCGAGCCCCGTGAGGAAGCCGCGCAGCATGCGGCTGTCCGGATCGTAGACCGCGTATTCGATCGGTGCGCTCGGTCGAGCCGGCACCCACGGCGGGTTGCAGACCACGAGCGGCGCACGGCCGGCCGGGAACAGATCGGCCTCGACGACTTCGACGCGATTCGCGTGGCCCAGCCGTTCGACGTTCTCGCGCGCACAGGCGAGCGCCCGTGCGTCCTGGTCGGTCGCGACGACACGCTCGACGCCGCGCGACGCAAGCACGGCCGCCAGCACGCCGGTGCCCGTGCCGATGTCGAACGCGAGCGATGTTGCCGGCAGCGGCGCGCGCGCGACGAGTTCGACGTATTCGCCGCGCACCGGCGAGAACACGCCGTAGTGCGGATGGATCGGCGCGCCGCCGAGCGCCGGGATCGGCACGCCCTTCTTGCGCCATTCATGCGCGCCGACGAGGCCGAGCAGTTCGCGCAACGACACGACCGACGGCGCGCCGCCGGGCCCGTACGCCTCTTCGCATGCGGCACGCACATCAGGCGCGCGGCGCAGCGGGATCGTGTAGTCGGCATCGAGTGGGATCAGCAGCATGCCGAGCGTGCGGGCACGCTGCGACTGCGCGAGACGATGCAGATTGAATGCGTCGACGCCGGCCGCGGCTTTCGCCTTCTTCGGCTTGCGTTCGACACGGCGCGCCATCGCCTGCACGAGCTGGCGCGCATTCTGGAAGTCGCCCTGCCAGACGAGCGCGGTGCCCTCGCAGGCAAGGCGGTAGGCCGCGTCGGCGGTGAGGCGGTCGTCGGCGGGCACCGCGCGCTTCGGCGGTTGCACGCCGGCTTCGGAGCGCCAGTGCACGGCATGATCGGCGCCGTCGGCGTCGGTCCAGTGGAAAACAGGGAAATCGGTCACGCGAACTCGGTTACGGTTGGCTTCAACGGGCGGCGCGACCGTATTTCGGGCGCCGCGCGGCTCACACCATACCGCGCTTTGCCCGCGCGGCAAAGCGCGGGGCGGCGGCCCGCGCCACGCGCCGCCGCGCCCGCCCGGCTCAGCCGCCCCACCCCGGCATCGCGGGCAGGCGCAGCGTGCCGGCATCGTTGAAGTGGACAGTGCCGAGCACGCCGCCCGCGAGCCGCCCGCGCAGCGCATACGGCAGCTCGCCGTTCGCGGCCGCGCCGGGCAGGTTCCACGCCTGCCGCGCGGCGGCGAAGGCCGACACGGAAACCGGCACGTCGAGCACGGCCTCGCCGAAACGCGGCACGGTGCCCGAGCGGTCGCTGACGCCGCTCGCGAACGGCGTGCCGTTCAGGTCGAGTGCGACCGAGATGCCGTCGTATTCGATCGGCGCGTCGTTCGGGTTCTGCACGCGCAGCTTCAGGCTGAAACGCATCTCGAGGCCCTGCCCGACGAGCGGGTCGAGCCCGGCGACCGTCACGTTCACCGGGTCGCGCGTCAGCCCCGCGCAACCGCCGAGCAGGAGCACGGCAGCGAACAGCAGCAGCACGGCGCGCAGCGGCGCGATACGGAACAGGGCTCGTGGCATGGGAGAACCTCCTCGCGGCAATCGGTGAGCGGATCGTCGCTGCATTGTACCGAGCATGCCTCCGTACGCCGGGTTTCGTAGTTTTCGCCGCCACGCGAGATCGTTAATAGATTAAAACTACGAAAATAACAGTCAAACGAAAAGCGCATTAATGCTTTCCAGCATTCAATGAAGCACTGTGAATTCAATAGATGCAATTTCTAAATTTTTCGTTTCCTTTACCTAAAACCATCAAGTATATTTACGCATCCTTCGAGCAAGCCGACAAACCTTGAAGCCGCATGACGGTGTTTTTACGGAATGGCGACACG
Source organism: Burkholderia lata (assembly GCF_000012945.1). Taxonomy (NCBI): domain Bacteria; kingdom Pseudomonadati; phylum Pseudomonadota; class Betaproteobacteria; order Burkholderiales; family Burkholderiaceae; genus Burkholderia; species Burkholderia lata. Next base: position 456,155 of record NC_007510.1, on the reverse strand, counting down.
CCTTCCGGCCATCCTGCGACCAGGCCCGGCCAGCCCTGTAGGTCGTCTGTTCAAGGGAAAAGCGCGCCCACTCAGGGCGTGCGGCTCCGTGTCGTGCGCGCGAAATCAATTCAGTACAACACGCGCCCGGCCATTTTGAACCGGCAAGTTAACCGACATCCGGAAATCCAGAGGGGGCAGTAAACCATGATTACATTCACGTAGTCGGCCGCCGTCTTTTCGAATAATCCGTCATTGGCATTTTCATCGCTGTTGATTAACGGCGAGGGGATTGTTTTTGCCGGCGTTTTCGCAGCACTGAACGATTCTTTCAACAATCGAGGTTTCAGTCATGTCGATCAATATTCGCAAGATGCGTTATCTGCCGATCGTCGCCGCACTCGCGCTCGCGGGCTGCGGTGGCGACGACGGCGGCGTGGGCTCGGCGTCCGCGCTCAGCTCCGCCGGCGCGCCGCACTCGGGCTCGTCGCCCACCGTCACCGCGCCGCCAAGCGCATCCAATGTCGACAAGAGCGTATCGCCTGTCGAGTTGCCGGACACCGTGGTACCCGTGAACTACCGGCTGTGGTTCCGCCCGAACGAAGCGCTGAACGCGTTCGACGGCCGCGCCGACGTCGAAATCAAGGTGCTGAAGCCGGTCAACAACATCGTGATCGCCGGCCACCGGATCAAGTTCACGAACGGCCGCATCACGCTGCAGCCGGGCAACATCCAGCTGATCGCGACGCCGCAGGACAAGGGCGACTTCTATCAGCTGCGCCCCGTGAGCGGCACGATCTCGCCGGGCAACTATTCGCTGCACATGGAATGGTCGGGCATCATCAACTTCAAGTCGTATGACGATCCGGTCGCGAAGACCGGCGGCAGCTGCGGCGACGATCCGTATCCGGGCTGCTCGGCCGCGGAAGGCATCTTCCGCGTCGACCTGAAGGGCACCGACGGCAAGACGAGCGGCGCGATCCTCACGCAAGGCGAAACCAACCTGTCGCGCCAGTGGTTCCCCGGCTGGGACGAGCCGGCGTTCCGCCCGACCTATGAAGTGACGGCCGAAGTGCCGCAGAGCTGGCGAGTCGTGTCGAACGCGGCCGAGAAGCCGTCGACCAACATCGGCGGCGGCTACAAGCTCGTGCAGTTCGACAAGACCCCGCCGATGCCGTCATACCTGCTGTTCTTCGGCGGCGGCCTGTTCGACACCTATGAAGACGACTTCACGAGCCCGCTGCCGGGCGGCAAGGGCGGCCTGCACCTGCGCGTGTTCACGCCGCCGGGCATGAGCGACTGGGCGAAGCCGGCGATGGACCGCACCAAGCAGGCGCTCGACTTCTACTACCGCTACACGGGCATCGCGCTGCCGCTCACGAAGTTCGACACGGTGGCCGCGAACGACGCGTTCAAGGAGCAGAAGGACCTGAACTTCGGCGGGATGGAGAACTGGGGGTCGATCCTCGAGTTCGCCGACGACATCCTGCCGCAGCCGGGCCAGCCGATGTCGCACTACGGCAACGAGGTGCTGACGCACGAAGTCGCGCACCAGTGGTTCGGCGATCTCGTCACGACCGACTGGTGGGACAACGTATGGCTCAACGAGTCGTTCGCGACGTTCTTCGAAACGAAGACGACGATCCAGTTCTTCCCCAACGAGTTCAGCTGGCTCGACCAGGTGAAGAACAAGTACCGCGTGATCAATCGTGACATCGGCCCGAACGCGTTCCCGGTCGCACCGAACTTCAACGGCTGGGCGTCGAACGACTTCGTGCTGAGCGCCAGCGCGTTCACGTACGACAAGGGCGGCCACGTGCTGAAGACGCTCGAGAACTATCTCGGCGAACAGACGCTGCGCAAGGGCCTGCAGCAGTACCTGGTCGACTACTCGTTCGGCAACGGCACGCCGAAGCGTCTGTGGGATGCGCTGTCGAAGGAAAGCGGCCAGGCGATCGGCGCGATCGGCGACAGCTATGTCCGTCAGACCGGGGTGCCGCTGATCTCGCTCGACACGCAGTGCGACCTGACGAAGAACCAGACCGTCATCACGCTGAAGCAGCAGCCGTTCCCGAACAAGAACGCGTATCCGGGCCTGCAATGGACGGTGCCGATCACGCTCGCGTACGGCCAGGGTCTCGCGAAACGCACGACGCTCGCGCTGAAGGACACGCAGACGCAAACGCGCGTCGACGGCTGCACGGGCGTGGTCGCCGACCCGAGCGGGCTCGACTACTACGTCGTGAACTACAGCGATGCGGCCTGGAGCGGGTTGCTCACGCAGGTCAACGGCTCGACCGATCCGGTCCTGCTCGCGAACCTGAAGAGCGAAGCCGCGCTGCTCGTGGCGAACAACCTCGCGCCGGCGTCGCGCTCGACGTCGATCGGCTCGGTCGCTTCGCCGGCCGCGATGAAGCTGCGCCAGACGCCGACCTTCGGCGGCATCGAGCCGGTGACGAAGGAACGCCCGGCACTGCAATACCAGGGCATCTTCAAGCCGCGCAAGGTAGTGACGCAGTAACGGTGCGCATCCGGCCGGTGCCGCGCAGCCTGCGGCTGCCGGCCGGCGTACCGGCTTCTCCGACCTTTGACGGGCCTCGCATGCGAGGCCCTTTTTTCTTTCGGCACGGGCACCCGCCCGCCGTCATGCCCACGCGGCATCCCACGCCGGTTGCGCGAACCACGTCGCGAGGAACGCGACGAGCCGCGACGCGCGTGCGGTGCCGCGCGCCTGCTGGCGCAACACGTGGATCGTCGCCGGCTCAGGCGCCGCCGCGAACTCCGGCAGCACCGCGCGCAAGCGTCCGTCGCGCAGCGCATCGCCCGCGAGCCAGGTCGGCAGGTGCGCGAGGCCGAGCCCGTCGATCGCGGCTTCGAGCAACGCTTCCGAATGATTGCTGCGAAACCGCGGCTGCGCCGGCACGTGGCGGCGCTCGCCAAAGCGCCACGCACCGGGCGGCGGCGCACCGTGCCATGCGAGACAGTCGTGGCCGGCAAGCGCGTCGGGCGACTCGGGCTCGCCGCGCCGCGCGAGATACGCCGCGCTCGCGCACAGCACGCGCCGCTGCGGCGCCAGCACGGTCGCGACGAAGCGCGTGTCCTCGAGCGGGCCGATGCGCACCGCGAGATCGACGTCGGAGCCGAGCCGCGCGCCCTGCAGGTCGACCATGCTGTCGGTCAGCACCAGGTCGACCTGCAGCGCCGGATGACGCTGCATGAACGCGGCCAGCGCGGCCATCAGGTGCCGGCGGCCGAACGGCGCCGGGCAGTCGACGCGCAGCAGCCCGCTCGGCTCGGCGTGCTGGCTGTGCAGATCCTCCTGCAGGCCGCGCAGCTCGGCCAGCATCCGCGTCGCGCGCCCGTACAGCAGCTGCCCGGCCTCGGTCGGCCGCAGCGCATGCGTGGTGCGATGCAGGAGACGGATGCCGAGCTGCGTCTCGAGCCGGTCGATGCGCCGCGTGACCGACGACGCGGCAACACCCAGCCGGCGCGCGGCCGCCGAGAAGCTCTGCTGGTCGACCACGTCGACGAACAGCGCCAGATGCGGGGAAAGGAAATCGTCCATTCGGGGCCTTTGGATTTGGCTATGCGTCTATCGCAAAACAATCATCCGCCTTTGCACGTTTCCGCGTCAAACCGGGCCGACTAGACTGCATTCATCCTTTTCACCCGCTGTACGCCCCGCCACGCCGGGCCGCGCGACAGCCATCCGCCACGGAGATCATCATGCGCAGCATCCGCTTCGACGCCCCCGCCGCCGACATCGAGTCGCTCGACGCGCGGGTCAGGGAAATCGACCCGCCCGTCCCGGCCGACGGCCAGATGCTGATCGAGGTGCGCGCGGCCGGCGTGAACCCGAGCGACGTGAAGGCCGCGCTCGGCCGCATGCCGCACGCGGTGTGGCCGCGCACGCCCGGGCGCGACTGGGCCGGCATCGTGCGCAGCGGCCCGGACGGCTGGATCGGCGCGCCGGTGTGGGGCTCGGGCGGCGATCTCGGCGTGCATCGCGACGGCTCGCATGCGGAATGGCTCGTGCTCGACGCGGCCCTGGTGCGCCGCAAGCCCGCGGTGCTGACGCTCGACGAAGCGGCCGGCGTCGGCGTGCCGTTCGTCACCGCCTATGAGGGCTTGCGCCGCGCCGGCATACCGACGGCCGGCGACGTCGTGCTCGTGTTCGGCGCGAACGGCAAGGTCGGCCAGGCCGCGATCCAGCTCGCGACCGCGCACGGCGCGACCGTGATCGGCGTCGAGCGCAGCGCCGGCGGCTATCGCGGCCATGCATCGGGCGACGTGCGCATGATCGACGCGTCGAAAGAACCGGTCGCCGACGCGGTGCGCGCGGCAACCGGCGGCCACGGCGCGGACATCGTCTACAACACGGTCGGCAGCCCGTATTTCGAAGCGGCGAACGCGTCGATGGCGATCGGGGCACGGCAGATCTTCATCTCGACGATCGACCGCAGCGTGCCGTTCGACATCTTCGCGTTCTATCGCGGCCAGCACACGTTCGTGGGCGTCGATTCGCTGCAGCTCGGCGGCGCCGCAGTGGCGCAGATCCTCGACACGCTCGCGCCCGGCTTCGGCAACGGCACGCTGCGCCCGTTCCCGATCGGCGACGACTACGTGTATCCACTCGAGCGCGCACACGACGCGTATCGCGCGGTGCTGGCCGGTGCGCGCGAGCGCGTCATCCTCAAGCCCTGACACCGGACCACACGGGAGACCGCCATGATGGATTACGTGATGTCGCTCGCGGTGGGCCTCGGCGTCGGCGTGCTGTACGCGCTGCTGCACGTGCGCTCGCCGGCCCCGCCGCTCGTCGCGCTCGTGGGCCTGCTCGGGATGGTGATCGGCGAACGCGCAATCGCGCTGCTGCGCTGACGCGGCGACGACGGCCCTAACGGTCGTCGCGCCGGCGGAACGCCCACCACGCGGCGAGCCCCGTGAAACCCGCGACCAGCAGCACCATCAGCCAGAAGCCGTGCTTGTTCTCCGAGAACGGCACGCCGCCGACGTTCATCCCGAAGAAGCCGGCGACGATGTTGATCGGCAGCGCGATCACGGTCACGAGCGTCAGCGTGAACAGCGTCCGGTTGTTCTGCTCGTCGAGACGCGAACCGATCTCTTCCTGCAGCAGCTTGATCCGCTCGTTGAGCCCCGCCAGATCGGCCAGCACCAGCGAGAACTCTTCGGTCGATTCGCGCAGCTCCTGCACGTCTTCCAGATGCAGCCACGCAGGCGGTTTCGCGAGCAGCCGGAAGATCGACCCGGGCTCGGGCGCGAGCATGCGCTGCAGGCGCGTCAGCGTGCGGCGCATCGCGCCGAGCTCGATGCGGCTCGACGTGAGCCGCTGCGACAGGAAGCGATCCTCGATGCGGTCGACGTCGACGCTCGTGCGCCGCATGATCTGGCTCAGCAGGTCGGCCTGGTCGCGCAGCAGGTGCACGAGCAGTTCCGCGGGCGACCTGAACTGCTCGCCGTCGCGCACGCATGCGCGCAGCGTGTCGACCGAGCGCAGCGGCTTGAGCCGCGCGGTGACCATGATGCGCCGCTCGACGTGGACGAACAGCGTCGCGATCTCCGACGGCGTCAGTTCGAGGTTGAACATCACGTCGTTGACGACCGCGCGCAACGCGCCGTCTTCCTGCTCGATGCGCGTCGAGCGCGAGCCTTCGTGGAGGAATTCGAAGAAGCTGTCGGGCAGCCCGAGATGCGTGCGCATCCAGCGCTCGCTCGCGCCGTGCGCGAGATTGAAGTGCAGCCAGACGAAATCGTCCGATGCGAGATCGTGCGCGCGGCACGTGCGCAGCCATGCGGCGGCCGCGTCCGCATCGAGCGTCGCACCGGATCCGCCGGGAACGAAGCGGAATCCGCACACCATGCCGGACGTATCGGCGCCGTAAGTCTGTACGATCAGGTCCATCGTGTCGAAGGTCGTGCTGCGCACGGCGCGCCGCGCAAAGCGGGTCGCGCGCCCGCGCCGGAAAAGGAAAGGAGACGTATGCCCGACGGGCATGACGCGCCGGTGACAGCGTCACGCGCATCATACCGTCCGATTCCGTACCCCCAAAAGCAACGCGCCGCCCAACGGGCGGCGCAGGTGCGGCGGGTCGACACGTGCTAGACGCGTTACTGCCGCGTCTCCGACTGCGCGGCGCTCGGGCACGCAGGGTCCTTGCCCCAGTGACCCTCGCAGACGCGCCAGCGGCACAGTTGATCCTCGAAGAAACCGCGCTCCGAACACTCTTTCACGCGGGACGCCAGCGAGCCGGTCGTCGCGGCCGTCTTGGTCGGCACGGCCTGCGCCTTCTGCGCGGCGAGTTTCTTGTCGGCCGGCTTCGTGCGCGCGACGAGCGCCGCGAGCAGATCCGCATCCGGATCGTCCTTCCCGCCCGCCTTCGCGGTACGGACCGGCGTCGCGTCGCGGTGCTTCTTCGCCTGCGCGAGCTCGGCCTGCTGTTCCTTGCGGCGCTTGCGGGCCTCGGCCTTGGCATCGGCCTTCGTGTCGGTCTTGCCGTGCGCGGCGACCTTCGCGCCCTTCGCGGCGTCGGCCTTCGCGGTTTTGGTCGTCGCGGCGGCGGCGGCGGCCGCACCGGCCGTGGCTGCGCCCGATGCGTCGTCGGCGCCATTGGCAAGCGCGCGCGACAGACGGCTGTTGTCCGCGGCGGACGCGGACGATGCGGAAGCAACGGTTCGGGAAGCCGCGTCGTCGTTGACGATCGTGGCCGGTTGCACGGCGGATGCGGCGGACGCGGTATTCTGCGCGACCTGCACGGCGGCATCGCTGGCCGCTGCGGCCTTCGCCGGTGCGGCTGCGGCAGGCGCGGCCTCGGCCGCGACGGCGGCAACCTGCTCGCCGGAATGCTGCATGCGCCATGCGCCCCAGCCACCGACGGCAACCACCAGCGCCACGACGGCGGCGATCGGCGCCTTCAGCGAACGGCGCGGCGGTTCGGCCGGGGGCGTGACACGTCCTTCCAGATTCGCGAGAATGCGCGACTGCTGAGCTCCGTCGCCTGCCGGTTTGGTATCGGACAGCAGGCTGGGCGGAGATTTCGAATTTGAATTTTCCGGCGCACTCATTCAGCGTCTCATTGAATCCTGGTTTAATTCACCGCGATAATATAGCCCGGCCTCTCGAAGCAGCCTGATTCTAAGAGCAAGCATTGCAAAACACAATCAATTCCAATTTCCGGGGATTTCGTTGATTGCCGTCGCACTCGTCGCCTATTTCGCCCTTGCCGTAGCGGTTGCGGCACTGTTGCTTTTACCGGGTATCCGCGCGACCGTATTCGAATCCGTCGCCCAGTTTCACGGCCGTCTAACGCGCCGTGCGAACGATCGCGCCTCGCGTACGCGAAGTCAGATTGTTAAATCGGCAAGCGTTACGCGCGGTGCTTTAAACGACGTGCAAAATTTACTGATTCGCCGGCGCTTGATGATTATGGTATCGGCAGGTATTCTTGCGACGCCGCCATTGGTCGCCATTGCGTTACGCGGCCGGCAATTGTTCCAGTACGACGACACGGCGCGCGTGCCCGACGAGAAGATCGCCGCGCTGCTGCAGGGCGAACAGCTCGTGCCGCCCCCGCCGCTGCCGCCGGAAGTCTTCGCCACCAAGGAAGTCGAACAGGTACGTCCGGCGCTGAAGGATGCGAGCCGCGACTGGAACCTGCTGGATCCGGATTTCCGTACGCGTTTGCTGCTGGTCTACAAGATCATGCACGAACAGTATGGTTATGAAATGGCGTTGCTGGAAGGTTATCGGAGCCCGGAACGACAGAACCGGCTGGCGCAGATGGGCGGTAGCGTGACCAACGCGGCAGCCTTCCAGAGTTATCACCAATTCGGGCTGGCGGCCGACAACGCATTCCTGCGCGACGGCAAGCTGGTCATTTCCGAGAAAGATCCGTGGGCGATGCGCGGCTACCAGCTGTATGGCCAGGTCGCCGAACAGGTTGGCCTGACCTGGGGGGGCCGCTGGAAAATGATGGATCTCGGGCACGTGGAATACCATAAACCCGGTTTTAAACTGGGACGCGGCAGCTAGCCAGGGCTGCCGGACAGGAAATAATGAGGGCGGCATGGGGCTTTTTAATATCCCGGCAGGAAACGATATGGGCGGCGCAAAAAATCATGCATTCCGGTGCGCGATTTTTTCCGGCCGCCGCTTCCGTTTTAAATCTCACAGCGTCCTTTCATTAATGCGCGCGCCTTCTCCGATGCCGCGAGCGCATTGATGCCCGCCCCCTTCATCCCGTTTGACAGCATGGCGACACATCGCGGCGCCACCCTTGCCGCTCGGCGCGCCTGCGTCGCCTCACCGAATCGCACCGGAACCTGAACGTCCTATGCAACGCATCCTCAACGTGCTGACTCATCCGCGTACGCTCTCGATCGTCGGGATCGTCGCGCTAGCGGCCATTCTCTTCATCGTCGCCGACATGCTGCAACTGCCGCTCCTGTGGGCGGCGATCGCGTTCGCGACGATCCTCGCACTGTGGCTCGTCGTCGCGCTGTGGCGCCGCTGGCGCGTGAAGCGCGCGAACCAGCAGCTCGGCCAGGTGCTGGAAGAGCAGGCGGAAACCGGCAAGATCGCCGCGCCCGCCGCCGCCGCACTCGCCCCCGACTCGAAGACGGCCGACCTGGACGTGCTGCGCACGCGCCTGTCCGATGCGGTGAAGACGATCAAGACGTCGAAGATCGGCCAGGTGTCGGGCGGCTCCGCGCTGTACGAACTGCCGTGGTACATCGTGATCGGCAACCCGGCCGCGGGCAAGAGCAGCGCCGTGCTCAATTCCGGCCTGCAATTCCCGTTCGCGGACAAGAACAGCGCCGTGATCCACGGCATCGGCGGTACGCGTAACTGCGACTGGTTCTTCACGACCGAGGGGATCCTGCTCGACACGGCCGGCCGCTATTCGGTGCACGAGGAAGACCGCAGCGAATGGCTCGGCTTCCTCGGCCTGCTCAAGCGCTATCGCCCGAAGGCGCCGATCAACGGCATCATCGTCACCGCGAGCATCGCCGAACTCACCGGCAACCGCCCCGAATTTGCGATCAACCTCGCGAAAAACCTCCGTCAGCGCGTTCAGGAGCTGACGGAGAAGCTCGAAGTGTTCGCGCCGGTCTACGTGATGTTCACGAAGGCCGACCTGATCACCGGCTTCACCGAATTCTTCAGCAGCAGCGACAAGCACGAGTACGACCGCGTGTGGGGCGCCACCCTGCCCTACGAGCCCGACGACAAGCGCGACGTCGTCGCGCAGTTCGACACGCACTTCGAGGAACTCTACGAAGGGCTGAAGGAGATCAGCGTCGCGCAGCTGTCGCTGTCGCGCGGCAACCAGCTGTCGCCGGGCCAGTTGAGCTTCCCGCTCGAATTCTCGACGATCAAGCCGTCGCTGCGCGCGTTCCTCGCGACGCTGTTCGAGAACAACCCGTTCCAGTACAAGCCGATCTTCCGCGGCTTCTACTTCACCAGCGCGCTGCAGGAAGGCGAAACCAACAGCGCGGCCGCGCAGCGCATCGCGCATCGCTTCGGCCTCGACGGCGCCGCACTGCCGAAGCCGCACAGTGCGTTCTCGAAGAACGGCTTCTTCCTGCGCGACCTGTTCTCGAAGGTGATCTTCGCGGATCGCCAGACGGTGCGGCAGTTCGCGAGCCCGACCAAGACGCGGCTGCGCTACGCGACCTTCTTCGGCTTCGTCGCGGCGCTTGCGCTCGCGCTCGGCGGCTGGACCTGGTCGACGATCGGCAACCAGCAGCTCGTCGCGAACGTGCAGGCCGACCTCGACAACGTCACGCGCCTGCAGCAGGGCCGCAACGACCTGCAGTCGCGCCTGCAGGCGATGGACATCCTCGAAGACCGGATCGAGCAGCTCGAACAGTTCCGCCGCGACAAGCCGGTTTCGGTGTCGCTCGGCCTGTACCAGGGCGACCGTCTCGAGCAGCACCTGCTGACCGAGTACTACAACGGCGTGCGCCAGATCCTGCTGGCCCCGGTGTCGCAGAACCTCGCGTCGTTCATGAAGGACGTGAACGCGCACCCCGAACAGCTCGTGCCGATGACGCGCCCGCCCGAATCAGGCGCCGTGCAGGGTGGCGCGATGCCGGTCTCGACGAACGCGGCAGGTGCCGCGCCGCAGGCCGGTGCCGCACTGGCCGCATCCGGCACCGTGCCGGCCGCGGCCCCGCAGCAGCCGGCCGCACCGCAGGGCGGCCTCTACAGCGACGCGTCGCCGACCAACGTGCAGGACGCGTACAACGCGCTCAAGACGTACCTGATGCTGTCCGACAAGCGTCACGTCGAGCAGGCGCACCTGACCGACCAGCTCGCCCGCTTCTGGCGCGGCTGGCTCGAGACGAATCGCGGCAACATGCCGCGTGACGAGATGATCAAGAGCGCGGAGCGCATGATCTCGTTCTACCTGTCCCGCGTGAACGACGACGACTGGCCGATGATCGACGCGAACCTCGCGCTCGTCGACCAGACCCGCGAGAACCTGCGCCACGTCGTGCGCGGCATGCCGGCCCGCCAGCGCGTGTACGAGGAAATCAAGGCACGCGCGTCGACCCGCTTCGCGCCGATGACCATCGCGCGCATCGTCGGCGACGGCAACCAGGGGCTCGTGGCAGGCAGCTACGCGATTCCGGGCACGTTCACGCGCGAAGCGTGGTTCGACTACGTGCAGCCGGCGATCCGCGACGCGGCGACCAAGGAACTGCAGGCGAAGGACTGGGTGCTGAACACGTCGACGCAGGATGACCTGACGCTCGAGGGCAGCCCCGAGCAGATCCAGAAGACGCTCGTCGGCATGTACAAGACCGAGTACGCGCAGCACTGGCAGAAGTTCATGCAGGGCATCGCGGTGCAGGGCTTCAGCAGCTTCGGCCAGGCCGTCGACGGGATGAACCGCCTCGGCGACCCGCAGGATTCGCCGATCCGCAAGATCCTCGAGACCGCGTACGACCAGACGTCGTGGGACAACCCGTCGCTCGCGAACGTGACGATCAAGAAGGCGCAGACGGGCGTCGTGAACTGGGTCAAGCAACTGTTCTCGCGCTCGCAGGCCGGCCAGGTGGCGGCTGCCAACATCGACATCAACGGCAATCCGGCCGAGGTGCCGATGGGTCCGATCGGCCAGGAGTTCATCGGGCTCGCGCGGATCGTCGCGACGCATGACGGCACGTCGATGCTCAAGGGCTACATGGATTCGCTGTCGAAGGTCCGCACGCGCTTCAACGTGATCAAGAACCAGGGCGACCCGGGCCCGGGCGCGCGCCAGCTGATGCAGCAGACGCTCGACGGCAACGGCTCGGAACTCGCCGATTCGCTGAAGCTGGTCGACGAGCAGATGCTGACGGGCCTCACCGATTCGCAACGCAAGTCGCTGCGTCCGCTGCTCGTGCGGCCGCTGATGCAGGCGTTCGCGGTCGTGATCCAGCCGGCCAGCGCGGAAGTCAACAAGGTATGGAACGCGCAGGTCTACCAGCCGTTCCAGAACTCGCTCGCGACGAAGTACCCGTTCGCGGCGAGCGCGAAGGTCGAGGCCGGCGCCGGTGAAATCGCGCAGGTGTTCGGTCCGGACGGCTCGATCGCGAAGTTCGTCGGCACGACGCTCGGGCCGCTCGCGGTGCGCCGCGGCGACACCCTCGCCGCCCGCACGTGGGGCGACATGGGCATCGGCCTCACGCCGGACTTCACCAGCGGCTTCGCGCGCTGGGTCGCGCCGCTCGCCGGCGGTGCGGCAGGCAGCGCCGCCGCGTCGTCCGAGCCGCAGACCGTGTTCCAGATCCTGCCGCAGCCGAGCACGGGCACGACGGAATACACGATCGCGATCGACGGCCAGCAACTGCGCTACCGCAACACGCCGCCGCAGTGGACCAACTTCGTGTGGCCGAACCCGCAGGGTTCGCCGGGCGCGACGCTGTCCGCGACGACCTTCGACGGCCGCACGGTGCAGCTCGTCAACGAGCCGGGCCGCTACGGTCTCGAGAAGCTGATCAACTCCGCGCAACGCAAGCGCCGTCCGGACGGCACCTTCGACCTGACGTGGGCGCAGGGCAGCGTGAACGTGTCGGTGACGATGCGCATCATCAGCACGTCGCAACCGTCCGGCGGTGGCGGTGACCAGCCGCAGCAGCAGAGCCTGCGCGGCCTGCAGCTGCCGTCGTCGGTCGCCGACGCGAGCACGGGCGCCGCGCAGAACGCGACCCAGTCCGCCGGCACGGGCACGCCGGCCGCAGCGCCGGCCGTCGCGGCCGCCAACGCAACGAATGCCCAGGGGGCGCAATGACGCAAACCGTACAGGCGCAGATCGCCTACTTCGGCAAGATTCCGTCGCGTGGCGACTTCGTGAAGAGCCCGCACAACCCGCAGTTGCTGCAGACGCTCGACCGCTGGATCGCGCAGGCGCTCGAACTGCTCGCGGAAGATCCGCGCTGGAAGCTCGTCTACGAGGATGCGAAGCCGATGCATTTCGCGTTCCTCGGCTCGCGCAGCAAGCTCGCGATCGCGGGCCACATGGTCGCGAGCCACGACGTGTCGATGCGCCGCTTCCCGTTCCTCGGCGCCACCGCGCTCGAGGTCGACCGGCCGCTCGCGTTCCTCGCGCGCAGCCCGCTCGCGTTCGCGCGGCTGTGGTCGCGCGTCGCCACGCAGATCCCGCCGCTGCTCGGCAAGGACGAGCCGCCCGGCGCGCTGCAGGCGCTCGGCGACACGCAGGTGCCGATCGACGTCGGCGGCCCCGGCACGTCGCATGACGGCACCTTCAACGATTTCATCGAACACCAGTCGCTGTACGGCCTCCAGGAGATGCTGCTCGAAAGCGGTCATCCCGTGCGGCTGCGCGGCGCGATGCTCGCGCTCGGCTCGCTGCTGCGGCCGGTGATGCAGAGCGGCTCGTCGCACATCGAGCGCGGCCTCACGCTGCCGCTGCCGGTCGATCCGTTCTACCGCAGCCTCGTCGCCGCGTTCTGGCTCGAACTGATCGCGCCGTTCGTCGCGCAGGCCGACTTCGAGCTCGCGATCTTCATCGGCACGATCGCCGAGCGCGAACGGCTCATCATCGGCTTCAACGGCGCGTCGGCGAAGACGCTGCTGAGCGTCGTCGACCCGCAGACCTACGCCGCCCACAACATCGACATCGACGATCCCGAGTGGATCGACGCCCATGCGCAAAACGATCACCAGATCAGCAAGCTCGTCAGCTACCTCGACCAACCGCAACTCTCGCTGCGCGTCGCCATCGACGCGTTCCGTGAAGCGTTCATCGGAGGCTGACGGGATGCATCGCACGATTCACGTCCGGCGCGCGCGCTTTTCGGTCGCCTTCTCGCCCGCCGTCGCCGCCCTCCTCGCTGCCGGGCTCTTCGCCAGCGGCGCGGCTTTCGCGCAGAATACGGGCGCGACCGTCACGCCGGTCGGCAACGGCACGGTCGCGACGACCGCGCTGTCCGCGAACACCGGCGCCGCACCGGGGACGGCCTCCGGCGCCGTCGTGCACGGCACGGCCGGCACCGCGAACACCCTCACGCCGCCGCCCGCGACCGCGACGCCCGGCCAGGTGGTCGTCGGCGGCAAGGTGCCCGACGAGGCGACCAAGGCCGCCGTGCTGCAGAAGCTGCGCGATACCTACGGCGCAACGAACGTCGTCGACCAGATCGAGGTGGGTGACGTTGCAACGCCGCCGAACTGGAGCGCGAACGTGCAGAAGCTGCTCGGCGCGCAGCTCAAGCAGATCAGCAAGGGACAGCTGAAGATCAACGGCACGCAGATCGAGATGAAGGGCGAGGTGCACAACGAAGCGCAACGCCAGCAGCTCGCGAGCGACATGGCGAACACGCTGAACCCGACGTATACGATCAAGAACGGGCTGCGCGTGTCGGCATCCGAACAGGGTGTGCTCGACCAGACGCTCGCGAACCGGACGATCGAGTTCGAGACCGGCAGCGCGACGCTCACGCCGCAGGGCAGGCTGATCCTCGACCAGATGGCGGCCGCGCTCGCGAAGATGCAGAACCGCACGGTCGACATCATCGGCCACACCGACAACTCGGGGAACCGTACGTCGAACATCGCGCTGAGCCAGGCGCGCGCGGATGCGGTGAAGGGCTACCTGATCACGAAGAGCATTTTGCCGCAGCAGATGACGACGACGGGTGTCGGGCCGGATCAGCCGATCGCGCCGAACGATACGGCGGATGGGCGGGCGAGGAATCGGCGGATCGAGTTCCGGGTGGGGCAGTAGGCGGGGCGTTTTGCCGCTTCGCGGAGCGGTGTTCGCATCGCTTCGTTGGATGCGGGTCGCGCGAGGGGTTGTCGGCAAGCTGGCCCTTTGAACGCTCGCTGGCGGCTGCCGAATCGTGGCCGGCCGCCAGTCTCGCTGTTTCAATCGTCCGTCAATGTGACCGGCTTCCCGTGAATGCGCTCCAGCCGACGTGGCGTGGCAATCATCAACAGGATGCCCTTGACCACAAGGCCCGCGAAGAACAGCGAGCACGGGGTCAGTAACACCGTCGAGAACAACAGCAAATCCGCTGACCCTGGCAAAGGTGCCCGTATCCGCACGGCCAGGAGCACGGCCGGTGCGGCGAACAGGACGAGCCCCTGACCGATTCGGGCGATCGGGTTGCGATGGTTTGAAGACGTGCTCAACTACAGAGTTGCGGGGCAGACGCCGCCGCATGCGGAGCGACATGCGGCCGGTACAATCGGCAACGCATTGCCAGTCATTGCGCGAGGATGACCCTCTTGCCGGTTCGCCGTTCAAGCTTCAACGGCAAATACACGCGAAAAAATAGCTGCCGCACATAAAAATTCCCGATAAGCGAGAGCGTCATTGGAAACGTAAGAAGCGAAAAAACGACGCCCAACACATGGAGACCGATACTCTCGCCAAAAACATGATTCACACTCCCCCCCAACGCAGCTGCGAACGGCATCAAATACGCAACCACCGACACCACGCCCGGTTTCAAGGGGTTTCTTGCTGTCAAGCCATCGATATACCCACCACACGAGTGACGCAGGATCAGGTTTTTTCCATTGTCGTGATAAATCGTCTGCACGACTGACCCTATCTTTGCCGCACGACAAAAATCCGAAAGAACCAAGAAGGCATGCCGCGCGATAAGCGCGAAACAAGCTGCTATCACCGAAGTCTTCAATACGACCGAAATCGGGATGGACAGCAAATAAAACAGCCAGAAAAATGCAGTCATCAAAAACGGGAACAGCATCAGCATTGAGACAATGCCTTCGACCCAGAGCCTACGTGGCCGTCGGTTCATCACATAGTGAAAAATCAAAACAGTCGACACGAAAAGCTGAATGACCAGCACTAACTTCCACAACGAGGTCGCTATCACCCCAAATTGTGAAAACACGAAATATCCGCCGGCCAAGAGCGAACTCGCCACCAGCTCAAGAACCGCCAATTTTCCGTGAAAATCTATCGGCGAAGCATCATCAAGATCAATTGTCATTATTTACGGCTCAAAAAACTGACAAACCTCGGCTTCAGGCGATCCGCACTCATGAACCGAGAATGACCCTCTTCCCTGTTTTGCGCTCCAGCTTGATTGAGAGATAAATATGAAAATAAGCAAATCGCACAAAGAATTTTGTCAGGAGCCAGCAAGTAACAGGAAGTCCGATCGCCGACAGGATAATAAACATTCCGTGCGGCCCACCACTCCCTTCAAACTGCCGGGCTGACAACATCGAATATCCGATAAGAATCGGACCAACCACCGAGACCAGCCAATATGGGACCGCGATCGATTTTCCTGGCCCGTCCAGCTTTCCAATAACGGAATCAGACTCATCAGGATACACAATACGATCGTCTTCATCCTTGAAAAGCCGCTCAAGCAATCCAAGCCGATCATTTTCCCGAGCAAAAGCAGCCCACGAGAGCCAGGCCCAAGTTGCCGCCACCGTCAGGCACATCAAAAGCGCGATCGCGCGTATTGCAACTGACATCGGTGCAAAACAAAAATAAAACAGCCAATATGATCCGAGCAGCATCCACGTCGGGACAAACCCGACACAGACTGCAATCCCCTCCCAAATCAATCGCCTGGATCGTCTATTCAGAAAGTAATGCACATACAAAAACAGCGGACACCCGATCTCCAGCACCAACGCAATGACCCAGGGCAGCCCTGATGACCAAAAACCGCTGAACGCATGCCAATATATGATTATCGGGATAAATCCAACAACCAATCCGATCTTGGCAGCTAACGGATGGTCGTCAATTCGAGTTCTGTCGCCTTGCTTCGTATCGCCAGGACTTTGTATCAAAACAGGTTTCACGGCATCGCCCCGAGCGGAAACATTTGCCACGAATTCTCCCGGCATTGCGGGGTATCCGGCAACGCCGCTGACGTGCCGTACCCCGCCCCCTCATTCGTCCACCAGGATGACCGACTTCCCGTGGAGACGCTCCAGTTTGAGCGGCAAGCGAATCAGCAGCAAATACACCTTTACGATGATGCCCATGAGAAGCTGAGAACATGGGCACAAGATCAATGCCACGAACAGAAGCAAATCCTGCGAGGACGAAAAAGGCGTCATTATCCTGGCGGCCAAAAAGATGGCAGGGGCTGCCAGCAACACCAGTCCCAGACCAATCCTCTTGACCAGGCCAGGGGCCTCCGCATGTGCGGTCACCTGCTGCATTCCCGATAGCCGGTACTCGATCTCGCCGCCCACGTCCTTGAATGCCTGCGAGATGAATGCCGGTTTATCGAGAGTCGCGGACACCTGACGACCAATCAGAATCATCCACAGCAAAGTTCCAACTATCGCTGCAGCGATACATACAAAACGAATCGTTGACGGCATCGAGGCAGACGCGAAATAAAAGATCCACGAAATGCCTGCAACAAAAAAATACGCCGAACAAAGCACAATGCTACTAAACACCCCATACAGGACCAATCGCCCTCGTCCGTTATCCGCACGCCACGCAACGATTTGCCCAATGACAGAAATCAGCACCCATGCAATGGACCAGTGAAACGGAACCCGATTCCCGGAAAACATCGGCAACCCGAGGATGAAGGCACACCCAATCAAAAATAAACCAAATCCCAGATTTACCTTGAAAAGTGCATCAAACCGACCCGACAATTCTCGCGCTTCCATCATCTCAATATGTCACAATCATTGGGTAGCCATTATAATCCTTCGGATAATTCTCCTCCAGATACTTCGCTGCCTTTCGAATAAACTTGGCCGCCTTCTGAGTATAGGAATAGTGATTATCGGCAACACCCAGCACATAAAAGAAAAACGCAGACACGCCCACCACGAGAACGGCAACCGCACCTACAACCCAGCCACCGATCACAACGCCCACCGCAGTGAGTGCGGTCGTAATCAGATAATAGGCAACCGCGCCGAGTATGGATGCGACCCCAGCGGCAGCAATGTCAATCCCGACCTTGGCGACGAGATCAGCCAGACCTCTCCCTCGATGTCCGTTTGCGTCTACTTGCTCATAATCGTGATACCACTCAGCCACGTCCAGCCCGATGGTCAGCACGAAAGCAATGCCACCAGCTCCTTTGAATGCTCCCTTCCACGCCTGCGCCGATGCGCTTGCAGTCTCTGCCATGCCCTCGACCGCGCCGGCCGTGATCGCCATTATTTTTGTGCTTTTTAATTTATAGACAGTCTCCGTGATCATCTTCCTCAACGAACTATTTCCCTTGAAGGCCAAATAATACTTGATCCCGAGTTTCGGGTGCTTCACGGACATGAACACGAATTTTCTATTGAACAGCTCACGTAAATCAGACCAATTATCCTTCGCATAAGCCAATCCCCCGGCAAATTGACTGATAATCCAGTTTCGCGTCATTACCTTTTCTTTGTCATCAATTTTAAGTGCCGTCGGCGGCCCACCCTCCTGAGCCAATCGCCACACTTCCGCTGGAGCCCGTTCAAGCGTCACCTCGAAGATGTGAACAATCAGACTTTCGTCGACATTCTGCTGAGTCAACGGACCAGAAGAAGCGGGAAACAAAAACTCCGGCGCCACTTCTCCATATTTGAAATTCAAAGGCGTCAATTGCCCCCACCAGGCATTACCCGGCAGGTTTCCGTCGGTATTACGACAGACCAACGGCGCAGGGTTGGCAAATACATTATTAACGCCGGATGGTACGCGCGGACCACTTGAAGCTGCGCCGGGAAATCCGCCGATCGCGATGATTATCGGCTCCGGCTTTGCCTTCGGATCGGAATTTCCGCCAAGCGTATCGAAGTCGATCATGGAATAACTGCGCACCAGCTTTCCATTCGATTTCAGCAGCAAATTCCCTTTGAAATCACGCCCCACCCAAATGTGATACCGCTGCCCGTCGTGAAACTGCCCTTTCTGGACACGCTTCTTCACGCCGACGTCATAAAACCAGTCTTTATCGGCCTCAAGCGTGTAAGTCGCGTCTTTCTTGACACTAATTTCAAAGATGACGTCACGATGCTTGCGCAGCAACACCGTCACATCCGATTCGGCCCAGCAACTGATCGGCTCCCCCGGCAAATCAATACAAACATCATGCTGAACAAGCGGCCTGCCCATTTCACTCTCCCGTCCGTTTGACCTGGCTGGCCACGAACTCGTCAAAATCGATGTTCTTCAATTCCGCCCGGCCTTCCGCGTCGAGCGCGACGCTATGCTCGGTCCCGTCCTCGGTCGCGAACTTGATCGGCTCCCCGTGCGGCACGTTGCCGTCGGCGTCGACATAGCGAATCCGCATGTCCGCCTTGCGGCCTTCCGTCTTGAACGTCTTGTGCATGCTCGTCGGACCGCTGAAGGCGTGCTGCGCGCCCTTCACGTCGATCTGGCCCGGCGCGTGAATCTCGATGTTGCCGCCCTTGATCCGGATATACGCACCGCCCGCCGTCAGCAGGATCTCCTGCTTCGCGACGCCTTCGATCGATGCCGTCGCCGACAACACCTTGATCGCCTTCTGCGCAATCATCTCGACGTTGTCGCTGTGGGCCTGGATCTCGACCGGCCCCTTGCCGGCAAAGAGCTTCATCCCCGCGTTCTGCACGAACAGGCTGAGCTTGTCCTTGACGCTCGCCACCAGCGACTTGCCGCTCGTGAGATGCGTGCTTTGACCGCTGACAAGGTTCACATGCCGGTCCGCTGCCACGTGCACGCTCTGCTGCGACGCCATCCCGATCCCCGCCGGGCTCGCGAACAGCATCACCGGCTCCTTGAACACATTCGCGTCGCCCGTTCCGCCGCCCGAGGTCCTGCCGCCCGACGAAGCCCCCGCAACACTGTTCTTCGTGGCTTCCGCGAACTGCTTCAACGCATCGTGACCGGGGCCGAGGCTTTCGGCCTGATGCATTTCACTCGCCTGCGACATCGATTCCAGCAGCCCGTCCGCATCCGTGAGTTGCCCCTGCGCTTCGCTCGCATCGAGCGGCTGGCTGTTCACCTCTTTCGGATGCGTCGTCACGTAAAGCCCCTGCCCGGCGCGCACGGCGCCGTACGTATCCGTGCGCAGGTCGAACCCCGAACCGAGATACGCGCCGCGCGTGTTGCCGTTCTGTTCGATCAGGTAGCCCAGGTGAAGCAGCGAATTCGCGCTGCTGCTGAACAGTCGCGTACGGTTCTGGCCGGTCGCATCGTCGAGGACCATCTCGTTGTGCCCGGACCCCGCATACTCCTTCGACCGAAAGCCCGACAGGATGCCGTCGCTATGCCACTGCGGCTTGGTCGCCCCGTTGTAGACGCGATGCATGACGATCGGCCGGTCGCAGTCGCCGCCGATATAGCCGATCAGCACTTCCTCGCCGATCCGCGGAATATGCACGCCGCCATAGCCGCCGCCGGTATCCGACTGCACGACGCGCACCCAGCACGACGCGGTTTCGGTGCCCCCGTTCTGCCGGTCCCAGACGAACATGACCTTGATCCGGTTCAGCTCGTCCGTATAGACCTCCTCGCCCTTCGGCCCGACGACGACGGCCGTCTCGAGCTGCATCACGGGCTTCTTGTGCTCGAACGGGCTGCGATACGGCACCGCCGCGCGTTGCGCTTCGACCTCGACGAGATAGAACCCGGCCGAACCGTCGTCATGACCGACTTCGAACGCAACCGCCGCACCGTGACCGGCTTTCGCCTCCGCGAGCCGCGCCTGCAGGCTGTGCGGAAAGTTCGCTTCGTGGTCCGAGATCGGCAGGTTGTTCTCGATGTACCGCGACACCTTCAAGGCCGCGAATTCCCGGTCCTGCGCCGAATCGCGATCGTGCTCGGGATGATCCGCCAGCGTGAAGCGCCGCCCCGCGTCGATCCCGCGCACGCCGCCCACGCCGAAGAAGCGCTTCGCGCGCGACTCCCATTGCTCAAGGCGAATCTTCGACAGATGCTCGCCGCGATCCTGCCCCGCATACGTGTATGCGCCGGTGTATTCGTAGACTTCCATCTGGCCCGGCAGATCGCCCTGGCCGGCCTTCGTGGGCAACGTCGTGCCGTTCGGATTGCCGGCCGTCGACGGCGACTTGTAATCGAACGTGCGCGTCGTGTGCTGCGAACTCTGCAACGTGCGCGACGCGGCCCACTGCGTGAATCCGGTGGCTTCGCTCCCGGCTCCCGAACGGTCGAACCGGACGGAATTCGGCGCCAGTTCGTCGAGCGCGTGCAGGTCGTCGGTCACGACGAGCGTGTGCGCGCTGCCGTCCCCGGCGTGCCGCCAGAAGCCGAACAGCCCTTCGTCCTCCATCAGGCGATGCACGAAGTTCCAGTCGGTTTCGCTCTGGCGGCAGTAGGACCGCGACGGCAGCGGTTTCGACAGCGCAAACTGATAGCGCCCCTTGGCCTGCGGATGCGTATCGAACACGTCGGCCAGGATCGCGTCGACCGGCTTGTCCTGCCAGTACCGCATGTCGCTGCGGAACTTGAGAAAGTGCATCCACGACGCGAAGGTCAACTGGTAGCCCGACAGGCTGCCGTCCGTGCCGAGCCGGCGCGCCGTATGGACATAGCCGTTGATCGGGAGGTACGACTGGTCGGCCTGCTGGATCCACACCGTCATCGGCTGCGCGATCAGCGTCTTGAGCTCGATGTCGCTGGCGGTCGACACGAGGTCGAGCGCCACGCTGAAGTCGCGCCCCAGTTCGGAACAGATCACGGCCCGGCGCGGCACCAGCGCGTTGTTCGGCAGCGACGGGATGTCCGTCTTCAGCAGGCGATCCTGCTGAATCAGGCCACCGCGAATCGCCTGTGCCAGTTCGGTCAGGTTCATGCGTCAATCCACGTTCTTGTTGGCCGCGGGCCCGCCGGACCCGCGCTCTCAGGTCAAATGCCCGTCGCCTACGACTGCTCGTCAGGCCTCACGCCCAGCAGTTCGCGAATATGCGACAGCGAGCCGTCGTCCTTCACGACGCTCTCGAGCCACTTGTGCAGCGGCATGTCAGCCCATTCGGCGGCCTTGTCGGCGAGATACGCGACCGGGCTGTGCGGCTCGGTCTGGCGGAAATAGCGGGCGACCGCGCGCAACTGGTCGACGGCTTGCGCACGGTTCTGGATGCCGGCGATCATCTGCGTCACCGGGGCGCGCGGAACGGACTGCGGCTGCACGTGAGTCTCCTCCGTGTGGATCGGGTTGCCGAACACCGGCTCGATGCGCTCGGGCTGCGCCTGCGGTGCCGACTGCGTGTGCGGTGCGCTGCCCGTATAACCCTGCTCGCGCGCAAAGCGCTCGGCGAGCCGGTACACGGTCTCGAATGCGTCGCGCGCCTGCCGGAAGCTCGGCGCCGAATCGCCCGCGCGCTCGACGAGCCGTTCCTCGAATGCATCGAGCGCGAACTCGAACGCCTTCAGGTTCGCGAGCAACGCGGTGTAGAACGCGATCGACGTCACGCGCCGCGACGAATCGATCTGCTCGATTGACGGCTTGCCGCGTGCGATGTCGTCCGCGTGTTCGGGGTCGCGCTTGATCGCCTGTGCAACGTGCTGCGCCACTTCCCAGTCGAGCGTGCTGAACGCGTTCGACGCACCGTCCGTCATCGGCACCGCGCGCAGCAGCTCGGCCGTGCGGCCGGACAGCCACGCGACGTTGCCGAGCCGGTGCTCGGTGTCGTCGTCTTCGGGCAGCGGGTGCACGGTGTCCCAGAAGTCGCGGCACAGGCCCTCGAGCAGCGCATAGCCTTCGGTCAGGCCGGTGATGCCGTCCTCCAGCGCGAGCGCCTCGGTCAGCCATACGGCGAGCCGCAGGTCCTTCGTGCGCGTGCGCAACAGCTCGCCCGCGTGGTCGACCACGAAGCCCCAGTCGGCCTCCTTGATCTCGGTCACCCACTCGCCCTGGTCGAGCGTCGGATCGTCGTAGCGCCGCGCGTCCTGGATCGCGTCGAATTCGTTCGAAAACAGCAGGTCGTCGCCGCTGGGCGACGCATCGCTGATCGGCGTCAGCAACTCGGGGAGATTGATCGGCATGGTTCGGTCAGTTCATCAAATGCTTGTGTTGCACGGCCGCGCTCATTCGACGGTGTACGTGAATTCGCCGGCCTCGTCCGCGCGCACCGCGATGCGCGCGATGGCCTCGCCGTCGGCGATCCGGCCGAGCACGTGGCCCGCGATCTCCGGCAGCAGCGTGCCGTTCAGGATGTGGTCGACGTTGCGGGCGCCCGAATCGACCTCGGTGCAGCGCGCGAGCACCGCATCGACAAGCGATTCGTCCCATTCGAACGCCGCCTTGTGGTTCGTCTCGATCCGGCGGCGGATCCGCTCGAGCTTCAGCTCGATGATCTCGGCCAGCACGTCGTCGGAAATCGGGTAGTACGGCACGACCTTCATCCGCCCGAGGAATGCGGGCTTGAAGGTCTTGTACAGCTGCGGGCGCAGCGTCTCGGCGAGCGCGTCCGGATCGGGCAGCTCCTCGACCGGCTTGTTCAGGCACGCCTGCATCACCGCGGTGGAACCGACGTTCGACGTCAGGATGATCAGCGTGTTGCGGAAGTCGATCTCGCGCCCTTCCGCATCGTCCATCGCGCCCTTGTCGAACACCTGGAAGAACATCTCGAGCACGTCCGGGTGCGCCTTCTCGACCTCGTCGAGCAGCACGACGGAATACGGGTTGCGGCGCACGGCCTCGGTCAGCACGCCGCCTTCGCCGTAGCCGACGTAGCCCGGCGGCGAGCCCTTCAGGCCCGACACGCTGTGCGCTTCCTGATACTCGCTCATGTTGATCGTGACCATCTTGCGCTCGCCGCCGTACAGGATGTCGGCCAGCGCAAGCGCCGTCTCGGTCTTGCCGACGCCCGACGGCCCGACGAACATGAACACGCCGCGCGGCTTGTTCGGATCCTCGAGGCTCGCGGTCGCGGTGCGCACGCGCTGCGCGATCGCTTCCAGCGCGTGGTCCTGGCCGATCACGCGCGCGGCGAGCAGCGGTTGCAGGTTCAGCACGGTGTCGATCTCGTCCTTCACCATCCGGCCGAGCGGAATGCCCGTCCATGCGGCGACGATCTCGGCAACCACGTGACCATCGACCTGCAGCGGCACCATCGGCTCGCCGCCCTGCAGCGCGTGCAGCGCCGCGACGCGTTCCGCGAGCTTGTCGCGGGTGGCCTGCACGTCGACCGGCTGGCCGTCTTCCGACGGGCCGCGTGCCTTGTCGAGCGCTTCGCGCAGTTCGGTGATCTCGGCGACGATCACGCGCTCGGCTTCATAGCGCGCTTCGTCCTTCGCCAGTTGTTCGAGCGCCGTGTCGCGCGCAGCGCGCAGCTCGCCGAGCCGCTCGTCGTGCGACGCGCCGCCGGCCGCCTCGCGCTCCAGCGACGCGATTTCCGCGTCGATCCGCTCGATGCGCTTCTTCGTGTCGTCGATCGCCGCCGGCGTCGCGCTGTGCGCGAGCGCGACCTTCGCGCACGCGGTGTCGAGCACGCTGATTGCCTTGTCCGGCAGTTGGCGGCCGCTGATGTAGCGGTGCGACAGGCGCACGGCCTCGGTGATCGCGTCGTCGAGAATCCGCACGTTGAAGTGCTTCTCCATCAGGCCGGACATCCCGC
The DNA here is from genome assembly GCF_000012945.1 of Burkholderia lata. NCBI lineage: Bacteria > Pseudomonadati > Pseudomonadota > Betaproteobacteria > Burkholderiales > Burkholderiaceae > Burkholderia > Burkholderia lata. The sequence continues at coordinate 432,133 of NC_007510.1, read as the reverse complement.
GCAGCATCGCGGCCGCGAGCGGCTCGCTCGGCTCCTCGACCTTCACGACCTGGAAGCGCCGCGCCAGCGCCGCATCCTTCTCGAAGTACTTCTTGTATTCGCTCCACGTCGTCGCCGCAATCGTGCGCAGCTCGCCGCGCGCAAGCGCCGGCTTCAGCAGGTTCGCCGCGTCGTTCTGGCCGGCCTGGCCGCCCGCGCCGATGATCGTGTGCGCCTCGTCGATGAACAGGATGATCGGATGCGCGCTCTTCTTCACCTCGTCGATCACGCTCTTCAGGCGGTTCTCGAACTCGCCCTTCACGCTCGCGCCGGCCTGCAGCAGCCCCATGTCGAGCACGTGCAGCGCGACGCCGCGCAACGGCGGCGGCACGTCGTCGGCCGCGATGCGCAGCGCGAGGCCCTCGACGACCGCCGTTTTGCCGACACCGGCCTCGCCGGTCATGATCGGGTTGTTCTGGCGGCGGCGCATCAGGATGTCGATCGCCTGGCGAATCTCGGCCTCACGGCCGATCACCGGGTCGATCTTGCCGTCGCGTGCGCGCTGCGTGAGGTTGGTCGTGTACGTGTCGAGCGCGGGCGTCTTCGACGGGCCGGCCGCGGGTGCCATGCCGTCGGCGGCCGGCGCGACGTCGCTACCCTCGTCGTCCGCCTGACGCGGCCCGGCTTCGCTCGAGCCGGCCATGATCTCGTCGAACTTGTGCTTCAGGTCCGTCACGTTCATTTCCGCGAACTGCGACGACATCCGTTGCGCGAATTGCGCGAGATCGGACGCGGTCAGCAGCGCGAGCAGCAGGTGCCCCGAACGGATGCGGCCGAGCTGCGAGTCGAGCGACGCGATCAGCCATGCCTGTTCGAACAGCGCGATCAGGTGCACGGAGAACACCGGCGTGCGCGTGTTGCCCGTCTTCAGGCGCGTCAGTTCGCGCTCGAGATCGGCGTGCAGCGCGTGCGGATCGACGCGGCTCGCGCGCAATGCGAGCGGCAGGTCGCCCGTCGCTTCCTCGAGCAACGCGAGGAACAGGTGCTCCAGATCGACCTCGTAATGGCCGCGCGCCAGGCACGCGCTCGCCGCACGCTCGGTGGCGTGGCGACACAGCGGGTTCAGTTTCGTGATCAGGGTCTTCAGAGGCGTGCTCATGGCGTCGATCTCAGGTTCGTTGCGTGTTTGTTGTCGTTCGGAATCAGTGAATCACGTGCAGCTCGTAGCGGGCGTCGGAGCGATCCTCGATCGCGTCGCGCGTGCAGAGGAACGCGTCCCAGCCGAGCCGCGAGCCCGCGCCGAGCACGCTGGCGCCGACCTCGGTACGCTTGAGCACGAGCTTCACCTCGTATTCGAGCGTGACGCCGGCGAGCAGCGTCAGCATCCGCTCCAGCGCGATAGCGTGCGCGCCGCCGGGCAGGAACGCCTCGTAGTCGCGCTTGGACAGCGGGCCGACGACGATCCGCGCGCGCATGTCGCGCTGCCACACGCGTTCGCCGACGAGCGCCGTCGCGCCGAGCACCGCGTTGACTTCGCCGAGCACGCTCAGCTGGTCGGGCGGCACGTCGTACCACTTGCCGACGAACTGGTCGATCTTCACCGGCACGCGGAAATAGTCGGACAGCGTGCGCTGCAGGTACGCAGCCGACATCGGCCGGTGCCGCGCGGCGAGCGCATAGCCGGCGACGGCCTCGTCGAGCACGCCGCCCACGCCGGCCGCGAGACTGTCGCGCACCTCGTCGCTCGGCACGCCCGCGATCGCGAGCAGCAGCGGCAGATAGCGCTCGTCGCGATCAAGCTCGTAGTGGAACGGCAGCCGGTACTTCTTCCACGCGGCATAGAACAGCGCGGTCGCGCGGTTCGAGAACACGTCGAAGAATGCGCGCGCCGCATGGTCGCGCTTCAGGTGCTCGCGCGCGACGATCTGCTCGGTGTAATGCAGCGGCAGCGCGCCCTGCCCGCCCAGCAGCCCGAAGAATGCGGGCGTCAGCTCGACGTGGCCGAGCTCGCCGGCCGCGAGCGCGGCGCCGCGCGCCTCGCCCGTCTTGAGCTGGGTGCCGTCGTCGTCGAACGAGCGCGCGCCTTCGATCTCGCTCGGCGGAAAGCCGAGCGACAGCGTGTTGCGGAATTCGATGCGCTGCGCGACCACGTCGCCCTGCCGCCACGCGCCGGGCGCGTCTGACGCCTGCCGCGCGAACAGCCCTTCGAGCACGCGCACGGCCTGGAAGAACTCGAAGCGGTGCGGTTCGTCGAGCAGCGCGTCGACTACGCCAGGATCGATTCGCCGGTGCGGGGCTTGCATCGGATGATCTCCTCGCCGGTGCGCTTCGACACGACGACTAGTTGAACGAAACTGTTGAGGTGGACGTACAGCCCGAAGAAGCTGTCGAGCACGCGTATGAACGACGCGAGGCTCGCACCGACGAAGTGTTCCTCGTCGATCGTCAGGCGGATCTCGATGCCGCGCACGAAGGTCGCGAACGGCTTGCCGGGCAGCCACTGCACGGCGCCGCGCTGCTCGACGCCGGCGAGGCCGTCGATCTGGCGCATCGACACCGCCGTGCGCCGCAGGTCGTACAGCGTCAGCATTTCCTTCAGCGGCGCGAGGCCGTGCGCGACCAGCGACACGTGATTGAGCGCGAGGTGCGACACGAGCCGCCAGTGCGCGGCGCGGCCGCGCTCGAAGCGCACGCTCTGCGTCGGGCGGCGCAGCAGCGAAATGCCGCTCGTCTGCGCGCCGCCTTCCTGGAACAGATCGCCGCCTTCGAGCCCGAATGCGAGCATCGCCGGCAGGTCGCGGTTCGTGCAGGTGAGGTCGAGGCTCAGCGTGTCGGTCTGCGGCGACGTCGGCTCGAAATCGATGTCGACGATCGAGATCTCGGTTTCATAACCGGGGCTCTTCTGCGCGACCCAGTCGTTGCGGCGCGCGAACCAGTAATGGCCGATCCGCGCCGATTCGCCGTGATGCAGCGAATAGAACGGCCGGAACTCGATCACCGATTCCTCGTGCGCCTGCTGCCTGACGAGCTTCACCGAGTCGATCGAATACACCTCGTACGCGAATGCGCGCCGCGCCTCGGCGATCACCGGGTAGGACACCGCGCGGTGCGTGATGCGGATCGGCTCGCCGTGCTGGCGGAACAGGTTGACGATCGGCGTGCAGAACAGCCGGAAGTGGCTCGCCGTCAGCAGTTCGAGCAGCCGCGCGACGTGCGAATCGCTGCGCACGTCCTGCAGCACGAGATGCAGCGTCGCGCGCTGGCAGCGGCCCGTCGCGCGCGCGATCGCCGCGATGTCGAAGTCGACGAAATCGAACTTGTCGGGGAACGCGAAGTATTCGGTGAGCAGGCGATACGCGGGATGCGATTTCGCCGGGTAGTCGATCAGCGCGTCGTCCTCGTCGAAGCCGGCGTGCGCGATCGGCAGCTTGCGCAGCGCGGTCCAGCGGCCGTTGCGTTCGGGCTCGACGTATGCGCCGAGCACGTTGACGAACAGGCAGTCGGTCAGCGCGGCGACGAACGACTGCTCGCCGTGCAGGTGCGCGCGCAGCGTCGGCAGCTTCAGCGCGCCGAGATCGAGCTGCGCGGCGAGCGATTCGAACGTGATCGAGATCACGCCCGTCGCATTGGACGGCAGCACCGTCGCGCTCGGCGCGAGCGCGACCGGCGTATAGCGCGCCTCCGAGATGCGGATCGGCGCGAGCGTCACGTCATAGGCGGTGCGGAACCGGCACTGCACGCCGCGGATCGGGCGGCTCTTCAGCTCGGTGCCGCGATTGATCACGACCGGCTCGGTCTGCTGGCCGGGCGACGCCGGCGTGAACTGCGCGATCGAGCACGACGGGAACGGCCGCAGGTAGTGCGGATACAGCACTTCCAGCAGCGCTTCGGTGAATTCCGGGTAATCGTCGTCGAGCTTCTTGTTGATACGCGCGCCGAGCAGCGCAAACGACTCGATCATCCGCTCGACGTGCGGATCCTCGCAATGCTCGCCGGACAACGCGAGCCGCGCCGCGATCTTCGGATAGCGTTCGGCGAAATCTCGCGAATAGCGCCGCAAAAACGATAATTCGCGCTCGTAATACGGCAGCAATTCTTCCATCGACGACCCCGAACCTCAATATTTCCTGCCGGACCCTGATCCACCACCGGGCGGTCCGGCCCGCTCGGCGGCATGATTTACTGCATTCTTGCGGCGCGTGCGCGCGTGACCGAATACTGCAGCGTCGAGGGCTGCAGCATCGCGTCGAAACTCACCGGCTCTTCGGCCGGGTGCACGACGAGCAGCGCCTGAATCGCGAAGTAAAGCGCGTTGGTGGCCTGCTCGTTCAGCTCGAACGTCACCTGCACCTGCTGCAGGCGCGGCTCGTGCCGTGCGATGGCCTGCTGGATCGACTTGCAGATGAACGCGCGGTCATAGTGACTCGCCAGGCTCAGCCCCGCAAAATCGTTCAGCCCGTAGGTCAGCACCGACTTCTGGCACTCCGGCAGCGCGGCCAGTTCGTTCTCGGTGTGGGCGATACGGGTGTTGAGAATCGCCTCGACGTCGCGGGCGACCGTGTTCTTGAGCTCGTCCAGCGACAATTGCCGCATCGCTGCCGAGGCCGGCAGGTGCGGTTCGTCGTCGAACAGCTTGTCGAGAAAACTGGGTTCGAATCGTTTCATCGGCCGGGATTCACAGCGAAAACGGCAACGGGGACGCCACGCGCCCCGTTGCCGCAACCGACTTTAGACCGCGTAGGTCTTGTCGTTCTTCGTCAGACTCCAGGCGCCTTGCGTGTTGCCGCCCTGGTTGCCGCCGATCTTCTGCTGGGTTTGCTTCCACTGCACAGCTGCGTACTTCAGCGAGAACGTCTCGAGCGGCAGACCTTCTTCGCGAACGCTCGGGGCGATGCTCGAGATGATCACGTACTTGAGCTTGACTTCCAGATACTGCACGCGCTTGCCTTCACCGTCAGCGCGCGAGAAATGGACCGTCACCTCGTCGAACGTGGTGCCGCCCGAAGCGTGTTGGTACAGCAGCGGGCTCGACGAATCGATTTCCTTCGTGAAAATCATGTCGCCGTGTTCGCAACGCGTCATCGTGTGACCGCCTGCGGTCGATGCGGTTGCCGAACGCGGTTGAACGATCGAGTGATCCCACGATTTCAGCTCGATCCAGCCCTGGTGGTCCTTGTCCGCGGATTCGCCCTTCACCGCGGGACTACCAAACTGCAAGTGCATATGTAACATGGCCCTTCGACTCCCCAAAGAGGTGGTTTTAACGTCCTACCCAGGCGGCCCGCCCGGGCGATTTACTCGCTTATGAATTTGCCGGTTTGGGCAGATCAGCGACAAGTCGCAGAGATATCGAGAGTTCGTCGAGCTGAAAGTGCGGGCGCAGGAACGCGACCGAACGATACGAGCCCGGCTTGCCCGGAATCTCTGACACTTGTATGGATGCCTCGCGCAGCGGAAATTGCGCTTTCTGTTCCTGCGAGGCGTTATCGTCGAGCAGGACGTACTGCGAAATCCACCGGTTAAGGAAAGTCTCCACGTTCTGCGCCGATGCGAAGCTGCCGATCTTGTCCCGCATCATCGCCTTCAGGTAGTGCGCGACGCGCGATACCGAGAAGATGTACTGAAGCTGGGCGGACAGGACGGCGTTCGCATTCGCGCTGTCGGTGCTGTATTTCTTGGGTTTCTGCACCGACTGCGCAGCGAAGAACGCGGCGTAATCTGAGTTCTTGCAATGGACGAGCGGGATGAAGCCGAGGTCGCTCAGCTCCTTCTCGCGGCGATCGGTGATCGCGATTTCGGTCGGGCACTTCAGCGCGACTTCACCGTCGTCGGTCTTGAACGTGTGGGTCGGCAGGTCCTCGACGAGGCCGCCGCCTTCGACGCCGCGGATCGCCGCGCACCAGCCGAAGTCGTCGAATGCGGCCGTCAGGCGCGCAGCAAACGCCCACGCGGCGTTGCACCACAGGTACTTGTCGTGGTCGGTGCCGTCGACGTCCTCGACGAAGTTGAAGTTCTCCGCCGTCTGGCCGTCCTTCGGATTGAACGGCAGGCGGCCGAGGAAGCGCGGCAGCGTCAGGCCGACGTAGCGCGAATCTTCGGCGTCGCGGAACGACTTCCACTTCGCATATTCGACCGTATCGAACACCTTGCCGAGGTCGCGCGGCTTGCCGAGGTCGGAGAACGACTCGAGGCCGAGCAGCTCCGGCGATGCCGACGCGATGAACGGCGCATGCGCGGCCGCCGCGACGTGCGACATCTGCTCGATGAAGTACATGTCTTCCGGCTGGCGCGAGATCTCGTAATCGCCGATCAGCGCACCGAACGGCGAACCGCCGAACGTGCCGAATTCTTCTTCGTAGACCTTCTTGAACAGCGCGCTCTGGTCGAACTCGCTCGCGCCCTTGAAGTCGCGCACGAGGTCGCGCTTCGGTGCGTGCAGCGCCTTGATCTTGATCGTCTGGCCGGTGTTGCTTTCCTTGACCAGGTAGTCCATCCCGCGCCACGTGCTTTCGAGGCGCTGGAACTCCGGCGCGTGCATCACTGCGGAAAGCTGCGTGGAAATCAGGCGGTCCAGTTCCGCGACGCGCGCGTCGATCGTGGCCGACAGGTTGTCCGACACGATCACCGTGCCGTCGAGCACCTGGTGCACGAGTTCGCCGATCAGGTCCTTCGCACGCGCATGCTCGGAATCGGATTTCGCGACCTTGCTCTTCTCGACGATGTCGTCGAGCAGCGAAGTCCCGGCGGCGTAATCCGCGCCGCTCGCTTGGGCCGCAGCCGTTTGCTGGTTCATCTCAACACTCCGTCGTCATTCGCCGTCTTTGTCGCCGCCCGTGCCCTTCGCGAGCTCCTGCAGCTGCTGCGTGTTCTTCAGCACTTCGGACAGCAGATCCTCGAGCTTGTCGTTGCCGGCAAGCTTGTTGCGCAGGTCGGCGAGCTTCGAGCGCGCCTCGAGCAGGCGGCGCAGCGGCTCGACCTGTTCGACGACTTCGTCCGGGCTGAAATCCGACAGCGAACGGAACTTCAGGTCGACCGCGAACTTGCCGCCTTCCGGGCTCAGGCGGTTTTCCACCTGGAACGCGGCACGCGGCTCGATCGCCTTCATCACATCGTCGAAATTGTCGCGATCGATGTTGACGAATTTACGGTCGCGCAGCTTCGGCTGCTCGATTTCGGACTGGCCCGCCAGATCGCCGACGACCCCGACGACGAACGGCAGTTCCTTCACCTCGATCGCATCGCCCTTCTCGACCTCGTAGGTCAGTTGGACGCGCGGCGGCCGTATTTTCTGCAAGCTTTTCTGAATGCTTTCTTTCTTGGCCATCTCGACGGCTCCCAGGTTAGTTGTGGTTATCGCGTCAGTGTTGCGGTCAGTTGCGCAGTGCGCCGAACGGGTCACCGCCCTTCGCCCCGCCGCCCGACGACGTGTTGGTCGGCGGCGGCGCGACGTTCGATTCGGCGGTCTGCGTCTGGGCCTTCTTCGTATGGACGACCGTACGACCCTTCTTGCCCCGGCCCGTGGCGCGGGTCGTCGTTTCCGGCGGGAACAGCGCCGATTCGCCCAGCGTATCGCGCAGCTGCTTCGCGAGCGCCTGCGCATCCGACTTCGCGTCACCCGCGAGCGACGAATCCTGGCGCAGTTCGCCGAGCGACTGCGTCGCGATCCGCAGGCCGGCCACGGCCAGCACGCTCTTCGCCTGACGGTCGGTCGCGTCGCGCTGCAGGGCTTCCTGCGCGGCAACGATTGCCTGGCCGTAGTGGTTCTGGGCGAACTGGATTTGCGCGATGCGCGACCACGGCTCTTCGCGCGTCGGATCCGACTTCGCGAGCTGCTGATAGAGGCCGAGCGCCTTGTCCTGGTCCCCCGCCTTCGCAACTGCGTCCGCATCCGCCAGCGACTTGTTGAACACTTCGGCAGTCGGCGGTGCGGGAGGCTGGCTCGCACAACCGGCGATCACGCCGCAAGCCACTACTACCCCAGACAGTTTTGCGAAGAGACGGTCTTTCATCGTTATATCCACCGGCGCGTGAGTTTTAAATCGTTGAGAATCTGGTTCTTTTGCTTTGCAAGAAGCGCGCGGGTATAGTACCGATCAATTTTTCATAATTCAATCGTCGTGTGAAGAGTAATTCCTTTTAAAACCGGGCGCTACCCCCTCCAATGGCCTCTCGCAGCGGGCTCGCAGCGATTTTTCTTTCGGCCGGAATGGGCAAGTTTTACTGGTTTCGCGACGTGCCGCCCGGATGGCGGAAAAAATTTCCGGACGCCTGCCATGATGCGGGCGTGCTTAATAGTTGAACGGTGCAATGCCGGGGATACGCAGCGAACGCGGAAATACCCGGCAGATTTGACAGGGATAAAAGGCAGCCCGCCGGAAAACCGATGAGATCGTTGATGATTCGCTACGCGCTGCCACTGGTTGCCTGCGCCCTTCTGGCCGGATGCGCGGCCGCCCCGCTGCTCGGCTCGGCCGCGAGCGCCGTGATGTCCGCGGCCGGGATCGGCAAGCCCGAGGTGCCCGACGCGCAGAAGCCGCCGCGCAACCTCGGCATCACGCTCGCCGCGGCGCCGAACCTGAACGCCGCGACCGACAACAAGCCGCTCGCGCTCGTCGTGCGGCTCTATACGCTGAAGGACCCGACATCGTTCCAGCAGGCGCCGTTCGATGCCTTTACGGATCCGACCAAGGAAAAGGCCGCGCTGGGCGCCGACCTGCTGAACGTGCGTGAAATCACGCTGATTCCGGGCCAGCGCTATACGGCGACCGAGAAGGTTTCGCGCGAAGCGCAGGCATTCGGCATCGTCGCGCTGTTCCGCGATCCCGCACTACAACGATGGAAACTGACGTTCGATCCGGTGAAGTCGGAGAAATCCGGCATAATCATCGGCCTGCATAATTGCGCGATGACGGTCACCGACGGCACTGTCATCGCACCGCAACAGGGTGCGCCTTCGCAACCGCTGAATTTGCTTTCTTCGGTCTCCTGCGGTTAAACAATGACGCACGAATGTCAATTAACAAGAGTTAACAATTGGCGATTTAATTCGGGCACGAACAAATCGATTACATCGCAACGCGACATTAACCGGATTTGACATGAGTTATTCGGCCAAGGTGCTGTGGGGGGAAGGGCTGTTCCTCCGGCCTCAACACTTTCAGCGACAGGACGCGTACCACGAAGCGCGCCTGTTCGAATCGATCCAGGCGATCCAGCCGTACAACTGGGGCGTGCGCTCGGTGCGCATCGACCGCGATGCGCTCGGCAGCAACGTGCTGCGGGTAGCCGAGCTTGCGCTCGTGTTCCCGGACGGCGCGCTGTATGCCGCGCCGCAGGCCGACGACCTGCCGCCGCCGATCGCGCTGGACACGCTGCCTGATGGCATCAACGAATTCGTGTTCTATCTCGCGCTGCACCCGCTGCGCGAGAACGGCACCAACTACAGCGACGATCCGGCCGCCGGCTTCATGACGCGCTTCGTCAGCGAGCAGACCAGCGTCGGCGACAACTTCACCGACGCGGCCGAAGCCGACATCACGTTCCTGAAGACGCAGGTCAAGCTGATCGCGCACAGCGAACCGCGCGACCAGCTGCTGTCGGTGCCGCTCGTGCGTGTGCGCCGCACCGCGACGTCGGGTTTCGAGATCGACGACAGCTTCGTGCCGCCGTGCCTCGCGATCGACGCGTCGCCGATCCTCCACCAGCGGCTGCGCCAGCTCGTCGACGCGCTGCAGGCGAAGGTGAACGCGCTGTACGGCTTCCACCGTGAACCGTCGAAGAACATCATCGAGTTCCGCTCGGGCGACATCGCGTCGTTCTGGCTGCTGCACACCGCAAACGCCGCGTTCGCGACGCTCGCGCACCTGCACCAGCATTCGGCGCTGCACCCGGAGCGGCTGTTCCAGGAACTGCTGCGCCTTGCGGGCCAGCTGATGACGTTCTCGAAGGGCTACACGCTCGCCGACCTGCCGGTGTACCGCCACGACGATCCGGGCCCGAGCTTCGCGCGTCTCGACCTGATGCTGCGCGAGCTGCTCGACACCGTGATCTCGACGCGCTACTTCGCGATCACGCTCGATGAGGTGCGCCCGTCGTTCCACCTCGGCCGCCTCGATTCCGGCAAGATCGACGACAAGACCGAGTTCTACCTGGCGGTGTCCGCGGACATGCCGAGCGTCGAGCTCGTCGATGCGGTGCCGGCCCGTTTCAAGGTCGGTGCCCCCGACGACGTCGACAAGCTCGTGCTGTCGGCCATGCCCGGCGTGCGGCTCTCGTACACGCCGCAGGTGCCGCCCGCGATTCCGGTGCGCCCGGGCGCCTGCTACTTCGCGCTCGATTCGCGTGGTGCGCTGTACGAGCGCATGCTGCAGGCCCAGTCCGCGATGATCTACGCGCCGACTGGCATCAATGACCTGAAATTCGAACTGATCGCGGTCACATCATGAGCTACGCGCCTTCCCTGTTCGGCGACAACGCGCCGGCACCGCTGCATACGCCCGCGTCGACCGACGCCTCGTTCCAGGCCCGTTCGCTGCTCGACCTGCTGTACGACGGGTTCTTCATGCTGTTCCTGCTTAAGAACGGGCGGGAACCGGAGAGCGCGGGCGAATTCAGCACGCGGATCCAGGAATTCCTGTCGGATTTCGAGCGCGGTGCGAAGAAGCTGAATATCGCGGCTGAAGACGTGTACGGCGCGAAGTTCGCGTTCTGCGCGGCGATCGACGAGATGGTGCTGTCGTCGCAGTTCAAGATCCGCACGGACTGGGAACGCCGGCCGCTGCAGCTCGTGCTGTTCGGCGAGCAGCTCGCGGGCGAGAAGTTCTTCCAGTATCTCGAGGAATGTCGCGCGCAGGGCGCGGCGCGGCTGCAGTCGCTCGAGGTGTTTCACATGTGCCTGCTGCTCGGGTTCCAGGGGAAGTATCTGCTGGAAGGGCCGGAGAAGCTGGCTTACCTCACCGCGCGGCTGGGGGACGAGATCGCGCACATGAAGGGCAAGCGGGCGCCGTTCGCGCCCCATTGGCCGCTGCCGGATCAGATCGCGCATCGGTTGAAGCGTGAGGTGCCGGTGTGGGCGATTGGGGCGGTGTTCGCGCTCGTGGCGCTGCTCGGGTATCTCGGGCTCAACACGTACCTGAAGGACAAGACGCTGCAGGCGTTGGCGCCTTATTCGCAGGTGATCAAGGTCGGGCCGGAGTCGGCTAATTTGACGATTTCGTTGCCTTGAGGGGTGAGCTTCGTACCGCCGCTGATGCTTCATGAAAAAAGGACCGCTTGGCGGTCCTTTTTTGTTTGTGGCGTGCTCGCTGCGTGACGTCAGAACAGGATGAACGCGTCGTTTTCGATGTAGAACACGAACGCGTCAAACAGCTGGGCGAGCGTCGGCTCGTCAATCTGGTCATGCGCATTGATCACGATGTCCTCGATCGTCGCGCTGTCCAGCGTCACTTGCCAGCCGGTCTGTCGGGCGATGGCAGGCACTGCATCGTCTCCGGCATCTTTGGTGTCTTCGGAGAATGCACCTTCCGTGTCGAGCGTCCACGGCATCGGAGGGAGATAGAGCCATCCGGAGAAATCGCCCGGGCGTTCGAGAATGTGTTTCAGCGACACTTCGGTCGCGGAGGTGGTCGACATGGGTATTGCGGTGATAACAGAGGTAAATGTGCCCGCGTGGCAATGCGGCGGGCACAAGGATATGCATGCGCTGCAGCGCTCGTGTCAGCGAGCCGTGATTATGCCAATTCCGCACGCATGAGGTTGGTCCTGCGACCGTTGCTGCCTCATGCCCGGCCGCAAATCAATCGAGGCGCAGCGTGATCGCCTGACTCGCGAAGATCGCCGTCAGCCCCTGCTTCAGGTGTTCGAGCCGGTCGGTTGCACACACAACGATCGTCACCAACGCCAGCCCTTCCGGCCATGCGACATCGCGAGACAGTTCGATGTTGAGCATTTCCCCCTGCAGCGAAACCGACGCGACGCCACCGTATCCGGCCACGCCATCTTCACCGACCTCCATGTAGTAGGTGTCGAGACCGAGCGCCTCGTCCTGCTCGTCGTCTTCGGTTCCGCGCTGCAGGATCACGTAGCTGGACGGCGGGTCGTGATCCGCGAGGCCGACGATGTGGACGCCGTCCTCGAACGTGTAAGTCACGATATTCGCGAAGAATCTGAAGTCCATTTCGTTAGGTTCCTGATGGATATGCGGAATTCATGACGTGCGGTGCGAATCCTGCCTCGGGCGACAGTCTTTCAAGAGTCGAGTCCACCATCGATGCTCCAACCCGATTTCAGCACCAGGAAAGCATCGATTGCCGTCTTCCGCTTTTTTGGATGATCGAATTTCAAGATGGCTGCCGGGAATTCTCCGGGCTTTTCCAAATCAATTAACTTTGAATCGGCAGAATCGTTTATGGGTCGAATTGTTACGTGATCGTTTGATTTGTCATTCGTCGCTTGTAAGCCACACGAGCAACGCTTTTCCAAGTCTAGCGCAACGTATTTCCCGCTATCCAGTCCAGCCACTGACGTCGCCGCCGATACACCTGACTCTTTCCCGCCTTTGCGATCCGCGCCTTTCCCAAGTCTTGGAGTAGGACTATCAGGTGTTCCAAACGCATTTCCAAAAAACGGTTCCACTCGTTAGAACTTTCGGCTCGAATCCAGAGAGTCCAGTCGGATCGATCCAGCTTATCGAATTCGGCGCGTACTGCTAAACGTTGATGCTGCCCACGAGCCCGATAAAGTTTTTCGAGATGAATCGACCCGATTGCGAATCGTAATACCGGTGCCGGTTATAGTGCAGCCCCGTTTCGCGATCGAAGTACTGTCCGGTGAACCGCGGCGGATTCGTGATGCCCGCCTGCCGTGCCGCTTCTCTGATTGCATCGTATCAAGAGGGCTGCTAAGGGACAGCCCTCCATCCTTCTCGGCCAGCTGACATTGGAGCCTGCACAAATTCAGGGCAAGTTCTCAATTTCCGATATCACTTGATCAAGCAAATCATCATTGATGACGATCGAGAAATCCCACACCTCTTGATCCTCTCCAACAAGCACATATACATCACCATCCTCTCTTTTCCAATGAACTGAACTATTCGCCGACTCCCCTACTAAGGCATAGTCACTCCCCCGCCTTCCGAAATGGATGATCTTCCCAACATCAACGATCGACACATACACATTTAACTCCACCACCGGCGCCGAGAATTTAATGAGAACAGCCTTACCACCGCTCCGATCGAAAGCATGATCAACTGAGATATCAAACTCAAAATCGCTCATTCATATCACCTTAATGTAAGTTGTCGACATCAATACCTTTGTCGGCAAGCTGGCCGGCGCAATTATGCTCTGAAGGTCCACAAGGATCACGCTTTGACGTTCCAACTGATTTTAATCCCAGAACGCAATTCATCAAATTCTCTTCCGCATGCTTATTCTTAGAAGTAGGAACCCTCTTTATTCCAAGACTATCGGCCATTTCTCGTTGACCTGCATCAAAACCGTTGCTACTGCCTGCAAACAAGCCGCCAGACTCGTCCTGACCAACTGCAATCGTTCTTTGGTTTACGGCGGGCTTAAACTTTCCAGCCTCGCGGATTTTCTGCGCCAGTTTTTGAAGCGTCCCTCTCGGCTTACCTGTCACCGGATTGATGCCACATGAGCAAGAGCAGCCACCCTCGGACTTCGATAGCCCTAACGGATCGACCCACTTGACCGGATTGGGCGCGTATTGATAAACGTTGATGCCGCCAGCGAGCCCGATCGGGTCTTTCGATACGAAACGCCCCGATCTCGGATCATAGTACCGGTGCCGGTTGTAGTGCAGCCCCGTTTCATCATCAACCTGTTGCCCCTGAAACCGCAACGAACTCCTCGGCACGATCCCCGCCACCTTCGACGCCCGCGCGATCACCTCCCGCGCTTCCCCCCACGCCTTATACGACGCCTCCCACACCACATCGCCTTCGTCATCCGTCAGCAATTGCGGTGTGCCGATCTGGTCGCAGTGGTAATAGAACGCGTGCGCATCCCCCACCCGCTCCGGCAACCGTTGCAACGGATCGTCTTCCGGTACATACCGATCGGTCTCACGGCGCGACGGCGTCTCGAACCCGTCTACCGATGCACTCGCGTACTGCACCATCGGCACGAACGAACCCGCTTCGTAAAGGTAATGCGTGCTGCCCTGCTCCCCACTCTCATATGCCAGCGTATCGCCATCCCACCCGAACACCGTGCGCTCGCCGTTCACCTCTTTCGCAATACGACGGCCCAGCGCATCGTAGTAGTACCGCGACTCGCTCCTGCGAGCGACCTCGTCAACCGTCGCCGCAGTCATCCGATTGAACGCGTTCCACTCGTAACGCTGCTCACCCGCTGGCGATCTGCGATGGACGAGATTGCCGCGCGCGTCGTACGCGAAATGCTCCCCCGCATATTGCTTCAACAAGTTGCCCAACACCTTGGGCACTTCCGCAGGCAACGTACTCTCGGTAGCACGTACCGGACTCGGCCGGCTCTCCGTGCGAGGCGCTTCAACACGTACCGGGTCGATGATATTGCTCGCCGGATCGAACGCGAACCGCTCCTTGCCCGCCGGTCCGATCGACTCGAGCAACCGTCCGACCGGATCGTAACGATAGTCCGTCAATCCTCTGCGATTGTCTTCAATCTGTACGAGTTGGCCGGCCGCGTCGTAACGATACCGACGCTCCGCCAGCGGCGCGGGTGCATTCGCACGCTGTACCGTACGCTGCGCCAACCTGCCTGCACGATCGTATGCAGTGTGTTGATCGATCTTGCTCGGCAGGGTGCGCAACGTTTCCCGATGCAGATCGTCCCGCTCGATCTGAACGAGTTCCTTGCCGTCGAGCATCAACCCGTGGACGTGTCCCGAGCCGTACGTGAGCCAGTCGACTGCATGGCCGTCCGGCCGGACCGTTCCGATCCGGTTGCCGATTTCGTCGTACCGGTGATGCCATACGAAACTCCGGCTCGAACCGAACAGGTCGTAAGCGTGATGCTCGCGCACCAGATTACCGGCCGGGTCGAAGAACCGTTGAACGCGGCTATATCGATTGCTGGCCTCGATCAATCGTCCCAGCGGGTCGTACGAGAAACGCTCCGCCTCTTCGCCGACCGAACGGCCATTAAGCCGTCCACCGCGATCGTGGGACATCGTCATGACCTGTCCCGCCTCGTCGACCGATTCGAGACGGCTGCTCGCCTCGTCATACGAATAGCGCGTGGCCTTCCCGTCGAAATCGATCTCCTCGATCATTCGACCTGCCACGTCATAGCGAAACGAGTAATTCGCGTGATTCTGGTTGGTCAGCCCAACGATCCGCCCGAGCCGGTCATAGCGATATGACAGCGATTGCCCCAACGCATCGGTGCGGATATTGATACGCCCGCTCGCGTCGTAGCCGTAACGCGTGTTGCGGTTCAGCGGATCGATATGGGTCAGCAGACGCCCTTCCGCGTCGTAGCTCAGTTGCTCGCGCCCCGCCGGCGACACGACTTCGATCAACTGGCCATTCGCACCATAACGGTATGCAGTTACCCCACCCGCCGCATCCTTCGCTTCCGAGAGGCGCCCCTGCGCGTCATACGCCCACTGCGACGTCTTGCCCGAGCAATCGGTATAACCGGTCAACTGGCCGACGTCGTCGTACTTCAGCGCTTTCACGCCTCCCTTCGCATCCTTGATCCGGGTAAGCAGTCCTCGCCCGTCGTACGCATATTCGGTCTTGTGGCCGAGCGGGTCGACTTCCGCCACCATGTTCCCCGCATCGTCATATTCACGCAGCCACGGATGCCCAAGTGGATCGGTCACGCGAACGAGCTGGTCCTTCTGGTCGTACGCCATCTCGACCACGCTGCCGTCGGTACGCTGATGGCGTACGAAGTTGCCGCGCACATCGTATTCCATCTGCTCGACGGTACCGTCACGATGGATGTACTGAACGAGTTTGTCGTTCGCGTCCCGATACATCCACTCTTCGCTACCGTCCGGATGAATCACACGGAACGAATAACCCTTGCTGTCGTAGTAGTGGTGCGTGACATTGCCGAGCGCGTCGGTCACGCTGACCATCCGGAAGTCCGGATGCCACGCGAGGCGGACCTCATCGCTGCCGTCGTCGGCGTATTCGCGGAAGCATTTTGCCTTCGGGCCGTCACCGTTCCACTCGAGGTTCACACCGCGGCCAGTGCGATCGGTATATCGCGTCACGAGGTGGTGTCGATAACGGTACTCGCGGCGATTACCGTAGCGGTCCGTCGCCCCGATCAGATCGTTCTGGTCGTCGTACTCGTAGCTCGCAAGTGTGCCGACGTACTCGCCTTGTGCGTCATGATGCGTAATGCCAACGATCCGCCCCCGCACGTCATGTCGGAACGCAACCTGAACGTGCGATGCAATCAGGCGATGCAACCGCCCTTCGGTATCGTAGTCGAGCGTCACCTGATTGCCGGCGCGGTCCTTGACGAATGCGAGACGGAACACGTTGCCGTGCCGCTCGTACGCTTCGAGCAGCGTATGTCCGCGCGTCACCGTCAGCCACTGCTCGTCCAGCCGCAATAACGTCTGTCCCTCGGAAAGATCATCATGCGCACTTCCAACACCGAGTAGCGGGTATTCGATACTTCGTCCGGCGGCATCGTGATAGACGAGCTTTTCCGCAGCAATATCGAAACGCGTCGTATACGGCGTGATCCAGCGTGCGCCTAGTTCGCCCTGCTCGTCGTTCGCGTCGAAGAACGATCGATAGGTACGCGCCCAGGCAATGGGTAACGGCCCGTCGATCGTGAAGTCTTCGTGATTGATTTGCTCGTCGCCGAGCGCGAATCCGATTGAATTCAGGGTGGCGGCAGGTGGCGTCTTCACCGGGGTATGTGTCGGGCAACAACTCGGCCCCGGATGATGCGCTTCAGTGGTTTTTTGAACCTCGTCAATTCGATGTTCCGGACGCGTCTCTTTGACCTTCGCCGTCTTGTGTTCCTGAATCCCCGCCGACTGCGGCTTCGGATGGCTCTTGCGCCAGCTCCGCATGCCGTCTTCACCGATCGTGATGATCCACCCGATCTTGCCCGCATCGTTCCCGTCGAGCTCGCGAATGCACTTCTGGACCGTCGGAATCCGCTTGTAGATATCGTCGGCGAAGAGCTGAAGCTTCTTCGTCGAATTCGGGGTGATCAGATCGGCGGCGGAGGTCGCCGTGTTGATAACGACCTTCCCCTCGACCTTGCGGATGTCCGAGAGGAATCCGCCGAAATTGTCGAGGATCTTCCTGCCGTCGTACGCAACGATAGCCTCCCCGACACCCTTCAGATGCGACCCGGCCGACTTCACGTTGTGCCCGACTTCGTACTTCTTCCCCGCCGCATGGGCGAACACGTCGGCGATCGCCTTCATCAGATCGCCGATGAATTTGGCGCAGTGCTCGAGCAGCTCCTTCAGCCCGTCACGTATCACCTTCAGGAATTTTTCGATCTCGCCCGCATAACGCTCCTGCACGTTCGCGACGATTGCGGAGATGACCGAATCCCGCAGCACCTGCAACGCTGCCTCGCCCACCGCCTTGCCACTTTTGACGATCTCTTGCCGAATGAGCTTCAGCACCGGGCGCGCGCCGAGCCGAAGCTCGGCGGTAGCCGGCGGCAACGGCACGACCCCGATCAGATCGAGACCGAGGTTGACCCAGTCGAACATGTCGATCGGTTCATCGCCATGCTCGATCATCGCCTTGATGTCGAGCACCGCATCGACTGCCGCAAAGATATTGGCCAGAACCGGCACGTTCTCCGCGACCGTCTTCAGCCGGCCGACGTTGACCACGCCGCCGCTGACCTTGATCAGCCACTTGTCGAATACATCGATGCCGGCTTGTACGTCGGCCTCCGTGATCTTCATGATCGGAGACACGAACACATCGGTAGGTTTGGGTTGAAGGACGCCCGCAGCGGTCATGATTTTTCTGTTCTCGAGTATTTGAAAGGGGCGACGCTCAGCTCATTTTCAGCGCGGCGGCGGCGCTACGCGCCGTCTGCGCGAGACCGCTGACCTGCTGCGCGGCGGCACTCAACTGGCCCGCGTGCGACAGCGCCGCCTGCGCCCCCGCCGGCAGCATGTTGGCCGCAGCCTGCTGCGCGATACCGAGGCCCTGGCCTGCCACTGCCTTCGCAAGGGCAGCACCGCCCTGCGACGCCGAGCTCGCCAATCCCGCGACCGTTTTCGCCGCACCCAGTGCATTCGACGCGCCGGCCGGCAGCATGCCGACCAGCGCCTGCTGCGCCATGCCCATGCCTTGACCAACGGCGGCCTTCGCCAGCGCCGCTCCACCCTGCGTCGCCGCACCGGCCAGGCCCGTCAGCGCGCCGGCTGCACCACCCGCTGCCGGCAGAAACGAACCGAGCTGCGCCTGTGCGGTTTCCGCGGCGCCTGCCGCCGGCGCCGGATTGGCCGGCCACGGCGCCACATCGAACCGGCTCGCCTGTTGATCCTGCGAGCGCGGATCCTCCCCGAACTTCACCTGCACCGCCCCCGGTGGCAGGCCACTCACGATCATGTGCCCGTTGTTGTCGAGCGCCCCTTTCTTCAACAGCCCGCCATTCGCATCGAACACCGAGAACAAGCCGCCCTTCACCGGCTGGCCGTTCCCGTACGTATGCAACAACTCCAACTGCCCCGGCTGATCCGGCCGCGGGCTCGGCAACGGATACCCCATGCTCGCCGGCCCCGCGAACGTATGCGACGCGCCCTTCACATCCACCGCCCCCGGCGTATGGATCTCGATATTCCCGCCCTGGATGCGGACATACCCGCCGCCGCTCGTCAGCAGAATCCCCTGATCGGCCGCGATCTCGATCCGGTCCGTCGACGACACCACCTTCACCGTCTTCTGCGCGGTCACCTCGACGTTGTCCGACTGCGCCTGGATCTCCACCTTGCCCTTGCCCGCGAACAGCTTCATCCCCGCGTTCTGCACGAACAGGCTCAGCTTCTGCCCGATGCTCCCGATCAGCGACTTGCCTGCGGCAACGTGCACGCTCTGCCCGCTCGCCACGTTCACGTGATCGTTCGCGACCACGTGCACCGACTGCTGCGTCGACATCCCGATCCCCGACGGGCTGCCGAACAGCATCACCGGCTCCTTGAATGCGTTCGCGTTACCCGTGCCGCCGCCTGCCGTACGCCCGCCGGACGCGCTGCCCGATGCGCTGTCCTGTGTCGCGTCCGTGAACGCGCGCATCGTGTCCTGCGCGTCCTTCAGGCTTTCCGCCTGATGCTGCTCGCTCGCGCCCGACATCGCCTCGACGAGGGTCTCGCCCGTCACGAGCTGCTGCTGCGCTTCCCTCACGTCGAGCGGCTGGCTGTTCGCTGCCTTCGGGTGCGTCGTCACGTACAGGCCCTGGCTCGCCCGCACCGCACCATACGCATCGGAACGCAGGTCGAACCCGCTGCCGAGATACGACCCGCGCGAATTGGCGTTGTGATCGATGAGGTAGCCGAGATGCAGCAGGCTGTTCGCGCTGCTGCTCATCAGCTGCACGCGGTTTTGCCCGGTCGCGTCGTCCATCACGAGCTGGTTGTAGCCGCTGCCCGAATACTCTTTCGACCGATACCCGGACAGGATCCCGTCGGTATGCCACTGCGGCTGGTTCGCGCCGTTGTACACGCGCCCGACCGCGAGCGGCCGGTCGCAGTCGCCGCCGACGTAGTCGATCAGCACCTCCTCGCCGATGCGCGGCACGTGCACGCCGCCGTAGCCACCGCCCGTATCCGACTGCACGACGCGCACCCAGCACGATGCATTCTCGTTACCCGGGTTCATCCGGTCCCACACGAACTGCACGCGGATCCGGTTCAGGGTGTCGGTATAGACTTCCTCGCCCTGCGGCCCGACGACGATCGCGGTCTCGAGGTGCATCTCCGGCTTGTGATGCTCGAACGGGCTGCGATACGGGACGCTCACACGTTGCGCTTCGACTTCGACGAGATAGAAGCCGGCCGAACCGTCGTCGTGCTGAACGCGAAACGCAGGATCGGCGCCGTAGTTGTCCTGTGCCTGCGTCAACGCTTCGCGCAGGCTGTACGGAAAGTCCGCGCTGTCGCTTGCGACGGGCAGATTGTTCTCGATCCACCACGCGACCTCGATCGCGGCGAACTCGCGCTGATCGGCGGGATCACGATCGTGCTCGGGATGATCGGCCAGCGTGAAGCGCCGGCCGGCATCGATCGCACGCACGCCGCCCGCGCCATGGAAACGCTTCGCTTGCGACTCCCACGCCTCCATCTTGACCTTCGTCAGATGGTCACCGCGCGTCTGGTCGAGATACGTGTAGCCGCCCGTGTACTCGTAGACTTCGAGTTGATCCGGCAACTCGCCCTGGCCGCCCATCGTCGGCAGCGACGTGCCTTTCGGGTTCGACGGCTGCGAAGGATTCTTGTAGTCGAACGTGCGCGTCGTGCGGGTCACGCTCTGCAGCATGCGCGTACCCGACCATTGCGTGAACGCGTCGGCTTCGCTGGCCGCGCCGCCGCGATAAAAGCGCACGGCTTCCGGCGACAGCGGCGCGAACGCCTGCAGGTTGTCGGTGATGACGAGCGTATGCGACTTGCCGTCGTCGGCCTGCTGCCATGCGCAGTAGAGCCCCTCGCTCTCCATCAGCCGATGCACGAAATGCCAGTCGGTGTCGTGCTGGCGTGTGTAGGAGCGGTTCGGCAGCGGCTTCGTCAGCGCAAAGCGGAAATGGCCCTGGGCCTGCGGATGCTGGTTCAGCACATCGCTGATGATCTGGTCGACGGTCGTGTCGTTCCAGAGCCGCTGATCGCGACGGAACTTCAGGAAATGGGTGAAATCCGCGAACGCGAGCTGATAGGTCGTGAGCCCGCCGTCGGCGCCCAGCCGGCGTGCGGTATGCACATATCCGTTGACTGGCCGGTAGCCGAGATCGCCCTGCTGGATCCACAACGTCACCGGCTGTGCGATCAGCTTTTTAAGTTCCACATCGCTGTCGGTCGACAGCACGTCGAGCGTGAACTCGTACGCGCGCCCGATACGCGAGCGGCCGACCGCCCGCTGAACGGTCAGGACGTTGGCACCCAATGGCGTATCGAGCTTCAGCAACCGGTCCTGCTGAAGCAATCCGCCGCTCAAGGCGGCGATTGTGTTCTGCATGTTCATGAACGGCCTTTTTTCTTTTGACGCGCCCTCGGATGGCACGAGCATTCGATTTTGCTCGCGCGATTTTACAGACAAAGCTGCACGCGCCCTCCAATCTGACCTGATTTAAACCAGCGCAAGCCGATCAGCCCGCGTGCCACGCATGTGGGCAGCAGCCACGCCTGCCGACCACCGCATCCATGAAATCGATTGCAATCAGGGCCAATTCCGGTTTCGGCGCGGCCCGGTTGCGAGTAGTGTCTACATGCCCGTATTACGGCCCGCCTTGCCCGCCCGGCGCATGGCGCTCCCCCACACCACGCTGACCACTGGAGATCTGCGATGAAACGTTCGAAGTTCCTGCTGTCGGGCCTGCTGCTCGCGTCGGCCCTCGGCTTCACGGCCGTCGCCGCGCACGCGGATGACCTGCTCGATTCAGTGAAGAAAGCCGGCGTGCTGCGCGTCGGCCTCGAAGGCACGTATCCGCCGTTCAACTCGCGCGGCACGTCGGGGCAACTCGAGGGTTTCGACGTCGACGTCGCGAACGCGGTCGCCGGCAAGCTTGGCGTGAAGACGCAGTTCATCCCGACCGAATGGAGCGGCATCATCGCCGGCCTGCAGGCCGGCAAGTTCGACGTGATCGTCAACCAGGTCACGATCACGCCTCAGCGCAAGGAAGCACTCGACTTCAGCGAGCCGTACACGTACTCGGCCGCGCAGCTGATCCAGCGCAAGGACGACACGCGCAACTTCAAGTCGCTCGACGACTTCAAGGGCAAGAAGCTCGGCGTGACGCTCGGCACCAACTATGACCAGATGGCGCGCACCGTGCCGGGCATCGAGGTGCAGACATATCCGGGCGCGCCGGAGAAGCTGCGCGATCTCGCCGCGGGCCGGATCGAGGCGACGCTCGACGATCGCCTGATGCTGCCGTACATGATCAAGACGTCGAACCTGCCGCTGCGCGCGGGTGCCGTGCTGAACGGCGGCAAGCAGGAAATGGCGATCCCGTTCCGCAAGGGCAACCCGAAGTTCGAGAAGGCGATCAACGACGCGCTCGACTCGCTGCGCAAGGACGGCACGCTGAAGAAGATCTCGATGCACTGGTTCGGCAGCGACGTGACCGTGCCGGTCGCGCAGTAAACGGCCCGGCGCTACAACGCGTCACGCCCTTCGTCTCGATGAAGGCGTGACGCTTCTCCTCAGGCCGCTTCGTCGAAGCGCGCCAGCAGCATCTGGCCGATCGGTGTCAGCGCCGGGCGCGCGGCCACGGCATTCATGCGCACCTGCGTATCGTCGACCAGCCGCTTCTCGACCAGCACGGCGAAGGCCGGATTCGACGGATCGACACTGTCCGGCGCTCGCGCAACGCGCAACAGCATCGAGAATTCATGCGGACTCAGCATGGTCCCTGTCTCCTGATCGTCCGCGGTCCGGTTCGAACCGTCGTCGATCGTATTTTCGAATGAAATGGCGCGATGCATGACCGCTGCGCCGCCGGGAGCGAGATCCCGGTCGGCCCCCACCTGCGACGCGGGCACGTCGTCGCGAGCGGGTTGCGCACGTTCCCGGTCCCGCGGTGCGCCGCGACGGGAACGTGCAACGTTATGGGCGCACCATGACGCGACCGTGACAGGAAAACGGGGCGCAAATCGGGGGGTGTCATACGCCGTTTCGGTTCGATGCCCCAACGATTGACGAAGACGGGCCGTATCGCCTGTCAGGCCGTCAGTTGCCCGCTCGCGGACCGTTTCCCTGCCCTTCATCGCGGATCGACCGAATACGGGAAACTCCCATGCTTCGATCCGTTCGCATGGCGCATGCGGCGCACGACCACGTTCGGCGCGCGCCCGAGCGTCATCCCGACGAGCACGCCCCATACCGCGAACGACAGCATCACGAAGCCGCTCGTCGCCGCCCAAGGCGCGTGCAAGGCGACCGCGTAATGGATGCTGGTTTCGGCGACGAACGTCGGCATCAGCGTGACGAGCAGGCTCGCGTCGCCGGGCAGGCGCACGCGTGGGCCGATGCGCTCGCACAAGCGGCGCAAGCTCGCGACGCGGCGCCGAACCGCTGGCTGACGGCAGGCGTGAAGGATGCGACGCGTCTCATATCGGTCGACGACGTGCTGTACTTCCAGGCTTCGGAGAAATACACGGAAGTCGTCGCGGCCGGACAACGGCTCGTGATTCGCACGCCGCTCAAGGAACTGATGCAGCGGCTCGATCCGGAGCGGCTCGCGCAGGTGCATCGCGGCGTGATCGTTGCGTACGCAGCGATCGATCGTGTCGAGCGCGATCTGTTGGGACGGTTGCGGATTCGCGTGCGCGGGCAGCGGGAGATGCTGCCCGTGAGCCGCGCGTATGCGGGGTTATTCAGGCAGATGTGACGGTATCGGCCGTCATGTGCGGAACCCCTGAGGGATGACGCTGCTGCCATGCCATCCGACGGCGCGCGGATCAATTGCAGGCGTCGAGCCCGAGCACGCCTGTTCGCAGCATCACGCGCCCCTTGTCCTTGATGAACGACAGACTGTACGCGCGGATGCGCTGCCCGGCTACGCACTGGGCACGGCTCGTATCGATCGAGTAATTGAATTCGGAAACGCACTGCCCGATGGGGAGCGTCGATGACGCATGCACGGCATCGGGGCTGTGGCCGTGTCCGGGATAGGACAGATATGCGGAGTCGTGCGCGTTCTTGAACGACCCGAACACGTCCGGATGCTGCGCCAGGAATGTTGCAACGGCACGCGCCCGTGCCGGACCGCTCGTCGTGCCTGCAAGCGCCTGCGACAGTTCTGTGATGTTCGTGCCGAGCGAAAACTTCGGTGCCGCATAGGTCGCGAAACCGTCCGGCGACGGGAATGTCGCCCAGAAGTCGCGATCCATCCGCTGGACTTCGGCTTGCGTCAGGCAGTCTTGCGCCAACGGTCGGGAAAGTGCTGCGGCACTGCCAGCGGCCAGCACCGAAGCCAGGACAGTAGCGCACCCCGCCTTAACGATCAGCATTTTTCTTTTTCTGGGCAAAGGAGATATGAAACTCGTTTCTGAGGTCAGACACATATTCTCGAAAATCTCGAAAAATAAAACAATCATCAAAAAAATTGCCCACCCAAACGCCTGACAACAATATCAGCTATCGCCGCACCTTGACCTACTCTAGGCTGAGTTCCTTATCTCGCCATTCAGCTTCAATTTCAGATAAAAACCTAGCGAAAGCCAACGATCGATCTGGAGTCTGCGATGACCACATTAAACCCCGGCACGTATCAATTTCAAGCAATAGACACGGAATACTGGAGCCCGATTCAATATGGATCGAACGACCCTCTTTACGTCATCGCAGGAAAATGGGTCGCCGACGATTGGTGCAACTTCTTCGTAAAAAAGCATGCCGAAAACTCGGTCACCATACAGGACAAGCTCGGCCACTACTTAAGCCTCATTCAGTACTCGACAGGCGGCCCGTACTATCTTGTAGCATCGCAAAAAAATCACGTGGACAATTGGTGCATCTTTTATGTATCCGACGGCACCGTGCCAAATACCATCAATTTTCAAGTACACGGAAACGATAACGTCTATTATCTGACAGTCATCAATGCGGATAGCAGAAACTACATTGAGGCAACAAACGACTCCGACCCGGCATGGAGAAATTTCAGCGTAACGCTGATCAACTCCGACTAGATATTGCGCGGTCATCTGCACCGCATATCTGGGCTGATGAAATGCGCACACGCAGAAGCGGGACGTCCGTTATCAACGGGGGATTGCCAGACCCCAAGGCGCATAAAGGCGCCTGGAAGAATCGGCCCGTCAATCGCTGTGCGTGAGCATCGGCGAAAAAACCGCCGGCACCGAAGTGCCTGGCGGTTTTTTTGCTGCTGGACGACCACTCGTCAGACGGCGAGCTACGCATCCGCCATGCCGGGTCGTGCCACGACTTCAGCTCGGGATCTTTGCGCCACGCGCGCGCAGGAGCGTTACCCGGCTGATCGTTGCGCCAACAACTTCACGAGAAATTCTATCGTACGCTTCCCAGCGCGGCGCCATGCATGCATGACTCGCAGGGGATCATCACGAGAGCTTGTACTCTCCGCTCCGTCGATAGCCCGGATACCGGCAGGTACGCTCGACGCCCCTTCCCCTTTCCGATGATCGACGAAGAATTGAAGGTGGCGCGACTCCCATTGCAACAGAGCGGACCTTTGCCTGAAGGCACACGACGCACACCACACGGCACGCAGCTGACAAAGCCGGGCACCGATGCTGACTGGAAATGCAGAGGGGAACTAGAAACGCGAAGGGGCTACGCAAACATCGCGTAACCCCTTGCTGGATTTGGTGCCGGCTGCAGGACTCGAACCCGCCACCTGATGATTACAAATCGGTTGAAATTTTCAATTAAAACAATAAGTTATCTGTTTTCGACGTTTCCAAAAATCGAAATATCATCGCCCGCGAAGGCGCGATGAGCATAGACTTCCTTCCGTTTTGGAAACGTCGATCGGACTGGCTGTTCAACGTCTCACGCATTGATAGGCTGCTATCGCGCAGCTCACGGCAACACTGGTGCGGCGCAACTCCTAGCTGGTATGCGCGGGGTTCAACTGAAACCATTGGGCCACTCGCAGCAAAGTGCGCATATGCTTCGGTGAGAGATGCTTGTAGCTATGAAAGGCAATCGAGCGGAGCCCACAATGCGGAATTTCATCCAAGGAGTCTTGCGACTACCCAACCCGCCGAAGATGTCGCGGACACAATATTCTCGCTATCGTCTCAGGCTAGCGCTCATCGTCTTTGCATGGGGCTGTGTCTCCGCCCTTTGCTTTGTGTACTGGAATTCGATGGGTTCGGTGGCCAAAGCGCTATTTGTTGTCCTGGAGTACGCCTTCATTCCCGACCTATCTCTCGTTACGCAGCTATTCGTCCCTTATGACAGATACGTCAAGGAAGGACTTTAGCGAAGAGGTATCAATGATTTCCTGGCCGTTCGCCTCGGCTCCAAAACAGTAGGCTGTGTTTGCGTACCGGCGCCCAGAAGCGATCGCCCACCGCCCCGTGAAACTGCTGATGCCGCAGTAGAGGCAACTCGGCAAAGCTGGGAAAACTCGTTGCCCGAGTTTGTCAAGAAAAACGGGGATTGGAAACGCGAAGGGGCTACGCAAACATCGCGTAACCCCTTGTCAGATATGGTGCCGGCTGCAGGACTCGAACCCGCCACCTGATGATTACAAATCAACTGCTCTACCAGATGAGCTAAGCCGGCGTAGCGCGAGATTCTACCTCATTTCACGATCTTGAGGCGAGGTCTGCTGCCACCTTTTGAACCGTCGCCATCGCCGTCGGTTTTCGGCGGCTCGTCGGCGCCTTCGGAGGGCTCCTCGTTCGCGCCGCTGTCGGCCACCGGCGTCAACGCAACAGGCGATTCGTCGCGCGGCGCATCATCCGTCTGCGCCGCATCTTCGTCGAACGCACCCGAATCCGCACCTTCGCCCGCGACCGCATCGACCTGGAACGCCATGCCCTGCCCGTTCTCGCGCGCATAGATCGCGAGCACGTTGGCAACCGGAATCTCGATCTTGTGCGCCTTCCCGGAGAACCGGGCCGTGAACTCGATCCACTCGTTGCCCATCTGCAACTGGCTGGTCGCCTCGAAGCTGATGTTGAGCACGATCTCGCCGTCACGCACGAACTGACGCGGCACGCGCGTCGAGTTATCGACCCTCACCGCGATATGCGGCGTGTAACCGTTATCGGTGCACCACTCGTACAGCGCGCGCAGCAGATAAGGCTTCGTTGAAATCTCTTGCATCACAATCCTCGAACCCGGAGCGGGGGCGCGGCACGCCGCGCCGCCCTCTCCGTCATGCACTCATTGCACCATCAACGACGCATGACCTTTTCGGACGGCGTCAGTGCTTCGATGTAGGCCGGACGGCTGAAGATCCGCTCGGCGTACTTCATCAGCGGCGCTGCGTTCTTCGACAGCTCGATGCCGTAGTGATCCAGACGCCACAGCAGCGGCGCGATCGCGACGTCGAGCATCGAGAACTCCTCGCCGAGCATGTACTTGTTTTTCACGAAGATCGGTGCGAGCTGCGTCAGGCGATCGCGAATCGCGAGGCGTGCCTTCTCGTGGTTCTTCTCCGCTGCCTTGCCCTTCTCGTTCTCGAGCGTGCTGACGTGGACGAACAGTTCCTTCTCGAAGTTGAGCAGGAACAGGCGTGCACGTGCGCGCTGCACGGGGTCGGCCGGCATCAGTTGCGGATGCGGGAAGCGCTCGTCGATGTACTCGTTGATGATGTTCGATTCGTACAGGATCAGGTCGCGCTCGACCAGGATCGGCACCTGACCGTACGGGTTCATCACCGAAATGTCTTCCGGCTTGTTGAACAGGTCGACGTCACGGATTTCGAAGTCCATGCCCTTCTCGAACAGCACCAGCCGGCAACGCTGGGAGAACGGGCAAGTTGTGCCGGAATACAGAACCATCATGTTTGCGTTTCCTCAAAAAAGCCGAGGGCCGGCACGCGGCGAACCCCTTCCGGGGTTCCACCTTGCGCCGGCCCCACGCCGGTCAGGCGTGATTACTTGATATCTTTCCAGTACGCGGCATTGAGCCGCCAGGCCAGGAAAGTCAGGACACCGAGAAAGATCAGCACCCATACGCCGAGGCGTTTGCGGGTCTGCTGAGCCGGCTCGGACATCCAGGTCATGTACGCCACCAGGTCGGCAACCGCAGAATCATAATCCACCGCGGACAATGTCCCCGGTGTGACCTGCTGGAAGCCGACGAGCGTATGGGCCTTCTCGCCCGTCTCCTCGTCCGTCTTGTCTTCGAATTTGGCGGTGCGCTGCCCCTGCAGCTGCCACAGTACATGGGGCATGCCGACGTTCTCGAACACCGCGTTGTTCCAGCCGCTCGGCCGCGTATCGTCGCGGTAGAAACTCCGCAGATACGTATACAGCCAGTCGCGGCCGCGCGCGCGCTCCTCGACCGACAGGTCGGGCGGCGAGGTGCCGAGCCAGTTCTTCGCGTCTTCGGGCCGCATCGCGACGGACATCGTGTTGCCGACCTTGTCGGTCGTGAACAGGAGATTCTTTTCGATCTCCTTCTGGGATATGCCCAGATCCGTCAGACGGTTGTAGCGCATCAGGTTCGCGCTGTGGCAGTTCAGGCAATAGTTTACAAACAATTGCGCGCCGTGCTGAAGCGAAACGAGATTTTCCGTGTTATCGGGCGCCCGGTCGAGCGGAAAATTACCTTCCGCCCGAACCGCCGGCGCCACCAGCAGCGCGCACGCGGTCGCCCCGATCAGCGCGAGTGTCGAAAGCAGTTTCTTCATGTCGTTCTCTCCTCGCTCACGTTAATGGGGCTTGAAGCGCACCCGCTCCGGCGGCTGCTTGAACGTGCCAAGCGGCGTCCAGACGGGCATGCCGAGGAAGAACGCGAAGTAGATCAGCGCACAGGCCTGCGCGATCAGTGTCGAGGCCGGCGATGGTGGCCGCGTGCCGAGGAACCCGAGGGTCAGGAACGCCACGACGAAGATCCCGAGGAACACCTTGTGGAACAGCGGCCGGTAGCGGATCGACTTCACCGGGCTGCGGTCGAGCCACGGCAGGAAGAACAGCGTGATCACCGCCGAACCCATCACGACGACACCCCAGAACTTCGACTCCGTCAGGTACATGAACACGACGATCGCCGCGGCCAGCACCGGCAGGCCGACCTTCCACTTGCCACGCGCGCGGATCAGCGCGAGCACGCCGAGCAACACGATCACGATCATCAGCACGATCTTGAACGGGTCGGTGGTCGCGCGCAGCATCGCGTAGAACGCGGTGAAGTACCAGACCGGCGCGATCTCGGGCGGCGTCTGCAGCGGGTTCGCCGGGACGAAGTTGTTCGCCTCGAGGAAGTAGCCGCCCATCTCCGGCGAGAAGAACACGATCAGCGCGAACACCATCAGGAACCCGCACACGCCGAGGAAATCGTGCACCGAGTAGTACGGGTGGAACGGGATGCCGTCGAGCGGAACGCCGTTCTCGTCCTTCTTCGCCTTGATCTCGATGCCGTCCGGGTTGTTCGACCCCACTTCATGCAGCGCGACGAGGTGCGCGATCACGAGGCCGACCAGCACGAGCGGAATCGCGATCACGTGGAACGCGAAGAAGCGGTTCAGCGTGACGTCCGACACGACGTAGTCGCCACGAATCCACAGCGACAGGTCGGGGCCGACGAACGGGATTGCCGAGAACAGGTTCACGATCACCTGCGCGCCCCAGAACGACATCTGGCCCCACGGCAGCAGGTAGCCGAAGAACGCCTCGGCCATCAGGCACAGGAAGATCGCGCAGCCGAAGATCCACACGAGTTCGCGCGGCTTGCGGTACGACCCGTAAAGCAGCCCGCGGAACATGTGCAGGTAGACGACGACGAAGAACATCGACGCGCCCGTGGAGTGCATGTAGCGGATCAGCCAGCCCCACGGCACCTCGCGCATGATGTACTCGACCGACGCGAACGCGAGCGTCGAGTCGGGCTTGTAGTTCATCGTCAGGAAGATGCCCGTGACGATCTGGTTGACGAGCACCAGCAGCGCGAGGGAGCCGAAGAAGTACCAGAAGTTGAAGTTCTTCGGCGCGTAGTACTCGGAAACGTGCTTCTTCCAGGTGGACGTGAGCGGGAAGCGCTGATCGATCCAGCCGGTGAGACCTGTCGTGGAGACTTCCTTGTTGTCGGCCATCACGCTTCTCCTTTCTCGTCCTTGCCGATCACGAGGGTCGTTGCCGACGTGAACATGTAGGGCGGGATGTCGAGATTCTGAGGCGCCGGTTTGTTCTTGAACACACGGCCGGCGAGGTCGTAGGTCGAACCATGGCACGGGCAGAGGAAACCGCCCGGCCAGTCGTCCGGCAGGTTCGGCTGCGGACCCGGCGTGAAGCGTTGGCTTGGCGTGCAGCCGAGGTGCGTACACACGGCCATCACGACGAGAATGTTCTTGCGATCGGCCCGCGAGCGATATTCGTTCGCGCAATACGCCGGCAACGGCATCGTATAGGGCTTTTCAGTGGTCGGATCGGCCACTTCCTTGTCGGCCTTGACCACGTCGGCCAGCATCGCATCGGTGCGGTTCAGGATCCACACCGGCTTGCCGCGCCACGGCACGGTCACCATTTCACCGGGCTTCAGCCCGCTGATGTCGACTTCGACCGGTGCACCGGCCGCTTTCGCTTTCGCGGACGGCGCAAGCGACGCCGCGAAAGGTATGACGGTGGCTACGCCTCCCACGCCACCTGCTACGGATGTCGCAATCAGCCAGGTACGGCGGCCGCTGTCGACGCGTTTCTCTTCCTTGTCTCGCATCACACGCCCCACTTCTGAGTTGGATTTTCCGTCACGACTTTCCATTCCGCCGCTAGTTTGCTCGAATGGAGCCGCCATTTACAAGGCCCGGAGATGAAAATCCCTTCGAAGTGATTGATAGTTAAGGGTTTTCCCCCACTATCGGAACGATTAAATCATTTCACTTTTAAGCGTCCGCTACATTGCGAAATTTCGATGCGCTGCCGCAAATCCGGCATTCAGACCGGGTTATGGATATCGATAAAAAGGTGTTCGATATCGAATTCTTCGGACAAGTGGGCGCCAAGTGCCTGGATTCCGTAGCGCTCGGTCGCATGGTGCCCTGCCGCAACGAACGCGACGCCGCTCTCGGCGGCCGTGTGCGTCACGTATTCGGACACCTCGCCGGTCAGGAACACATCCGCCCCGGCGTCGATCGCCGCGTCGAAATAGCTTTGCGCGGCGCCGGTGCACCACGCGATGCGGCGCAGCTGCATGTCCAGATCGCCGAGCACGAGCGGCGTGCGGCCGAGCGTGCGCTCGACCTTCGCGACGAAGTGCTCGAGCGTGACGGGCATCGGCAGCGTGGCCATCCAGCCGAGGTCGCCTTCACCGAAACGCTGCTCGCCGATCAGCCCGAGCCGCTCGCCGAGCTGCGCGTTGTTGCCGTATTCGGGATGCGCGTCGAGCGGCAGGTGGAACGCGAACAGGTTCAGGTCGTTCGCGAGCAGCAGCTTCAGGCGCTGGTACTTGCGGCCCGTGATCTGCGGCGGCTCGTTGCGCCAGAAATAGCCGTGATGGACGAGCACGGCATCTGCCCCCCATTCGAGCGCGGCTTCGAGAAACGCGACCGACGCCGTCACGCCGGTGGCGATCTTCTCGATCTTGCGGCGCCCCTCGACCTGAAGGCCATTCGGGCAATAGTCCTTGAAGCGCGCGGTTTCAAGGGTATTGTTCAAGTACAATTCAAGTTCGATCCGATCCATATAAACCTCTAATCCATTCAGATGCTTAGACGCTTCTGGCTGTTCTTCGCGCAGGCGGTTACCGTGCTGCTCGCGCTGATGTTCATCGTCGTGACGCTCAAGCCGCAATGGCTGCAACGGCAAGGACAGCTCGGCAAGCAGCTCGCCACGCCGATCGTTGCGCTGCGGGAAGTCGCGCCGGGCATCGGCGGGGCGCCGGCGACCACGTCGTACGCCGAAGCCGCGCAGAAGGCGATGCCGGCCGTCGTCAACGTCTTCTCCAGCAAGGACGGCTCGCTGCCGCCCGACCCACGCGCGAAAGATCCGCTGTTCCGCTACTTCTTCGGCGACCGCAACGCCCGCAAGCAGCAGGACGAACCGGCCGCCAACCTTGGCTCGGGCGTTATCGTGAGCCCTGAAGGTTACATTCTAACGAACCAGCACGTCGTGGACGGCGCCGACCAGATCGAAGTCGCGCTCGCCGACGGCCGCACGGCCACCGCGAAGGTGATCGGCAGCGATCCCGAAACCGATCTCGCCGTGCTGAAGATCAACATGACGAACCTGCCGACGATCACGCTCGGCCGCTCCGACCAGTCGCGGGTCGGCGACGTCGTGCTCGCGATCGGCAACCCGTTCGGCGTCGGCCAGACGGTCA
This sequence comes from Burkholderia lata, assembly GCF_000012945.1. NCBI lineage: Bacteria > Pseudomonadati > Pseudomonadota > Betaproteobacteria > Burkholderiales > Burkholderiaceae > Burkholderia > Burkholderia lata. The sequence goes on along the minus strand of NC_007510.1, from coordinate 400,008 downwards.
CGATGGGGATCATCAGCGCGCTCGGCCGCAATCACCTCGGCATCAACACGTTCGAGAACTTCATCCAGACCGACGCACCGATCAACCCCGGCAACTCGGGCGGCGCGCTGGTCGACGTGAACGGCAACCTGCTCGGCATCAACACGGCGATCTACTCGCGCTCGGGCGGCTCGCTCGGCATCGGCTTCGCGATTCCCGTATCGACTGCGCGCACGGTGCTGGAAAGCATCATCACGTCCGGCTCGGTCACGCGCGGCTGGATCGGCGTCGAGCCGCAGGACGTCACGCCGGAGATCGCCGAGTCGTTCGGGCTGTCGCAGAAATCAGGCGCGATCGTCGCCGGCGTGCTGCAGGGCGGCCCGGCCGACAAGGCCGGCATCAAGCCGGGCGACATCCTGGTCTCGGTCAACGGCGACGAGATCACCGACACGACGAAGCTGCTGAACACCGTCGCGCAGATCAAGCCCGGCACGCCGACCAAGGTGCACGTCGTGCGCAAGGGCAAGGAGTTCGACGTGAACGTGGTGATCGGCAAGCGCCCGCCGCCGCCGAAGCAGGCGCTCGACGAGCAGGACAGCGATACCGAGTGACGTCGGGCGCGCAGCGCCGAGCCGCATGCCGGACACCGTCGGAAATGAAAAAGGGCAGCCGGTTGGCTGCCCTTTTGCTTTGCATCGAAAGTCTCGTTGCCGGGAAGATGGCCTCGCCACCCGAGCTCCGGCGGACTACGCTACCGGGTTTTGCTCAAGCCTGACGCCGGAAGCCCGGCCGCCGCGCACCGCCCGGCGCGCTGCCGTCAGCTGGCGGCTTCGCCGTTCTCCGCCTCGCCTTCCTCGGCCGGCTTCTTCGGCACGAAGAACCGCGCAGCCAGCAGCCCGATCTCGAACAGCACGACCAGCGGCAGTGCAAGCATCAGTTGCGAGAACACGTCCGGCGGCGTGACGACCGCCGCGACGACGAACGCGCCGACGATCACGTACGGCCGCATCTCCTTCAGCTTCTTCAGCGACAGCACGCCCATCCGGACGAGCAGCACGACGACGATCGGCACCTCGAACGTGACCCCGAACGCGATGAACATCCCGAGCACGAAGCTCAGGTAGTTGTCGATGTCGGTGGTCATTTCCGCCCCGAGCGGCGCGTTGTAGTGCGCCATCACGCGGAAGATCGTCGGGAACACGAGGAAGTACGCGAACGCCATCCCGCACAGGAACAGGAAGTAGCTGCTGCCTACGAGCGGCGCGACGAGCTTCTTCTCGTGCTGGTACAGCCCCGGCGCGACGAACGCCCAGATCTGGTACAGCACGATCGGCAGCGCGATCACGAGCGCGACGAGCATCGTGACCTTCATCGGCACGAAGAACGAGCCGGTGACGTCGGTGACGATCATCTTGCCGTCCTTCGGCAGGTTCTCCATCAGCGGCCGCGCGAGCAGCCGGAAGATGTCGGGCGCCCAGTAGACGAGCCCGAGGAACACGACGATCACAGCCGCGCCCGCGCGAATGATGCGATCGCGAAGCTCGACGAGATGGGAAATGAAGGTTTCTTCCGGGGCGTCGCCCGGGTTCTGCTGGGGGTCGCTCACGCCGGCCCTCGGTAGGATTGACGAGCGAGCATGCGCTCGGCTCAGAAGAAGCGCGTCGGCCGGCGCAGGCTGGCCGGCTGGTGGCGCGCGACACGCGCGGCGCCCGACTGCACGTGCGTACGGCGGGTGGTCGCGCGCTTGTACCAGGCAGGCGCAGCCGCCTGCTTGACGCGCCAGTTGCGGCGCTTCGGCGCGAGCGCAGCCGTACTGCCGCGCCACGACGGCGCGGCGGTGTCGGAACCGGTCGAACCGGCGTCGCCCGCCGCTTCGTTAAGACCGCCGACCGCGGAATGCCACGTGTCGTTCAGTTCCTTCTCGTGCTCACGCAGGTTGTCGTGAATCGTTGTTTCGACATTCCGCGCGGCCGACTCGAAATCGGTCTTCATCGTCCGCAGTGCGTCGAGTTCGATTTCGCGCGAGACCTCGGCCTTCACGTCGTTGATGTACCGCTGCGCACGGCCGAACAGCGCGCCTGCCGTACGCGCAACGCGCGGCAAGCGCTCGGGGCCGAGCACCACGAGCGCGACGACGCCGATCAGCGCCATCTTCGAAAGACCGAGATCCAGCATTGCGAATGCCTGTCAGCGTGCCGGCGTTACGCCTTGTTCGAGTCGGAACGCGTCGTTTCCTTCGCGTTGACGTCGACCGAGCCCGAGCGCGGCAGTTGCTGCGCGTCGGCCGGTGCTTCGCCTTCCTTCATGCCGTCCTTGAAACCCTTCACGGCGCTGCCGAGATCGTTGCCGATGTTGCGCAGCTTCTTCGTACCGAAAACCAGCGCGACGATCAGCAGCACGATCAGCCAGTGCCAAATGCTCAATCCACCCATGATGAAACCTCTCCTCAACCACACCGCTACGCGGCGTAAATCGCCGGCAACGCGCCGGCTTCGACTATCGATGCGGGGAAACGCCCCGCGCCGTCAACCCATCCGCTGCCAGGGGCGCGGGCCGGCCAGGATATGTGCATGCAGGTGGTAGACCTCCTGCCCGCCGCCCGGGCCCGTATTGATTACCGTACGGAAACCGGTTTCGCCACCCGTATACGCGACGCCGAGCTGGCTGGCCAGACGCGACACGAGCAGCATCAGCCGGCCGAGCATCGGCGCATCGGCGTCGCTCGCCGCCGACAGCGTCGGCAGATGCTGGCGCGGAATCACGAGCACGTGCGTCTCGGCCGCCGGGCGGATGTCGCGGAACGCGACGAATTCTTCGTCCTCGTGCACCTTCGTGCTCGGGATCTCGCCTGCCGCGATCTTGCAGAACAGGCAATTCGGATCGTGACTCATGTTGCTCCTGCAGACGCCCGCCCGCGGCCGGTCAGAACCAGGCCTGCGGATCGAGCGGCTTGTTGTCGTTCAGGTACAGCCAACCCTTGATGATACGGTACAGCGTCCAGATCCATGTGACAAACATCACTGCGAATCCGATCACCACGAACATCAGCGCGAACCCGATCACGTACGCGATCAGCGCGCGCCAGAACGTGCGGATCTGCCACTCGAAGTGAGCCGCATACGGCGTGCCGGCCACATCGTCGCGCTTCACGTAGTTGATGATGATCGCGATGATGCCCGTGACGCCGCCCGTCAGCCAATGAAACGCATAGAGGCCGTAGAGCACGTGAGTCAGCGTGCGCAGCCCGTTCAGGCGCTCGGCGTCCGCGGCCCCCGGCACCGACGGCGGCGGAAACTGGCTTGGCGTATCGGTCATGATGCTACCCCCGTTAGATGACAATTCTTACAGCTTAACGCACTGTGGCCATCCTGCGACAAGGGCCTGTCACCCGCCGTTTTCCTCGCGCTCGCGACGCTTGCGCAGAGCCTTCTCTTCGATACCCGACAGCCCTTCGCGACGCTCGAGCTCGGCGATCACGTCGGCCGGGCTCAGGTCGAAATGCGACAGCATCACGAGGCAGTGGAACCACAGGTCGGCCACCTCGCCGACGAGCGCGGTCGGCGCGCCGCCCTGGCGCACATCCTTCGCGGCCAGCACGACTTCCGTCGCCTCTTCGCCGATCTTCTTCAGCACCGCGTCGTCGCCCTTGTGGAACAGGCGCGATACGTACGATTGATCGGGGTCGCCGCCCTTGCGGCTATCGATCACGGCCGCGAGGCGCAGCAGCGTGTCTTCGGTCGATTGCGTCATTTGTAGATGTGTTCGGGATCTTTCAGCACCGGTTCGACCGCGACCCAGTCGCCGTTGTCGACGGTGCCTTCGAATTTCTGGAAGAAGCACGAATGCCGGCCGGTGTGGCACGCGATGCCCGACACCTGCTCGACCTTCAGCAGCACGACGTCCTCGTCGCAGTCGAGCCGCACCTCGTGCACGTGCTGCACGTGGCCCGACTCCTCGCCCTTGAACCATAGGCGCTTGCGCGAGCGCGAATAGTAGACCGCGCGCTGCGTCTCGATCGTCTTCGCCAGTGCCTCGCGGTTCATCCACGCGAACATCAGCACGTCGTTCGTCGACGCTTCCTGCGCGATCACCGGCACGAGGCCGTTGTCGTCCCAGCGGACCTTGTCGAGCCACGCGGGCAATGCATTCGTTTCCGTATTCATCACAGCCTCACCGGGATGCCCTGGTCGGCCATGAAGCGCTTTGCCTCGCCGACCGTGTGCTCGCCGTAGTGGAAGATACTCGCGGCCAGCACCGCGTCGGCGCGACCGTCCTTGATGCCGTCGGCCAGGTGCTGCAGCGAGCCGACCCCGCCCGATGCGATCACCGGCACCGGCACCGCGTCCGACACGCCGCGCGTGAGCGCGAGGTCGAAGCCCGACTTGGTGCCGTCGCGGTCCATGCTCGTGAGCAGGATCTCGCCCGCGCCGAGCTCGGCCATCTTGCGCGCCCATTCGATCGCGTCGAGGCCCGTGTTCTTGCGGCCGCCATGCGTGAAGACTTCCCAGCGCGGCGTCTCGCCGTCGGCCGACACGCGCTTCGCGTCGATCGCGACGACGATGCATTGCGAGCCGTACTTGTCGGCCGCGTCGCGCACGAGCTGCGGGTTCGCGACCGCCGACGAATTCATGCTGACCTTGTCCGCGCCCGCGTTCAGCAGGCGTCGCACGTCCTCGACGGCGCGCACGCCGCCGCCGACGGTCAGCGGAATGAAGACCTGCGACGCGACGGCTTCGATGATCGGCAGAATCAGGTCGCGCTGGTCGGACGTCGCGGTGATGTCGAGGAACGTCAGTTCGTCGGCGCCCTGGTCGTCGTAGCGGCGGGCGATCTCGACGGGGTCGCCGGCGTCGCGCAGCTCGACGAAGTTGACGCCCTTGACGACACGCCCGGCAGTCACGTCCAGGCAGGGGATGATGCGTTTAGCTAGAGCCATGATGTTGCGCCAAATGCCGCGATGGGACGGCCGGTTACGGAAAGCCTCGCGCGAGGCTTCCGGTCGGGGCCGCCTGCAGGCAGCCCCGGCGAGCGGGACAACCGCGCTTACGCGTTGTCGAGTTCGCCGTTCAGTTCGTCCGCGCGCTTTTGCGCGGCCGCGAAATCGAGATCGCCGGAGTAGATCGCACGGCCGCAGATCACGCCTTCGACGCCCTGCTCTTCCACTTCGCACAGGTTCTCGATGTCCACGAGGTTCGACAGGCCGCCGCTGGCGATCACCGGGATGCCGACCGCCTGCGCGAGTTTCACGGTCGCCTCGATGTTGATGCCCTGCAGCATCCCGTCGCGGCCGATGTCCGTGTAGACGATCGATTCGACGCCGTAGTCCTCGAACTTCTGCGCGAGATCGATCACTTCGTGGCCGGTGAGCTTGCTCCAGCCGTCGGTCGCGACCTTGCCGTCCTTCGCGTCCAGCCCGACGATGATGCTGCCGGCGAACGCGGTGCACGCGTCCTGCAGGAAGCCTGGATCCTTCACGGCCGCCGTGCCGATGATCACGTAGGACAGGCCCGCGTCGAGATACTTCTCGATCGTCTCGAGGCTGCGGATGCCGCCGCCGAGCTGTACGGGGATTTCATCGCCGACTTCGTCGAGGATCGCTTCGATCGCCTCGAGATTCTTCGGCTTGCCGGCGAATGCGCCGTTCAGGTCGACGAGATGGAGCCGCCGGGCGCCGAGATCGACCCACTTGCGGGCCATCGCCGCCGGGTCCTCGGAGAAAATCGTAGCCTGGTCCATATCGCCCTGTTTAAGGCGCACACACTGACCGTCTTTGAGATCGATGGCCGGAATCAGCAACATAGCAATCGGGTATCGTCGTGGAAAAAGAAAAGAATCCGGCGCGTACCGGCCAATCCGGTACCGCGCCGTCTCGCTAGTTTAGTACAACTCTTTCGGCGCTTAGGCGCGCGAGCCCCATGCGACAGGCCTTTCCGGCCCGCCGACTGTGGCACGCACGCGACGTTCACGGCTTCCAGTGTACGAAGTTGCGATACAGACGCAACCCGACCTCCGCGCTTTTCTCGGGGTGGAATTGGGTCGCGAAGAGGTTATCCCGCGCGACCGCGGACGTAAACGGCGCGCCGTAAGCCGTTTCGCCCACCGTATGAGCCGGGTTGTCCGGCGTCACGTAATAGCTGTGCACAAAGTAGAAATACGCGTCGTCGGGCACGCCGTCCCACAGCGGGTGCGGCTGCGACTGGCGCACGCGGTTCCAGCCCATCTGCGGCACCTTGAAGCGCGAACCGTCGTCCTGCAGGCGGCCGTCGAGCTCGAAACGCACGACCTTGCCGGGCAACAGGCCGAGGCCCTTCGTGTCGCCTTCCGCGCTCCAGTCGAACAGCATCTGCTCGCCGACGCACACGCCGAGCAGCGGCTTCGTGCGCGACGCCTCGATCACGGCCTCCTGCAGGCCCGATTCGCCGAGGCTGCGCATGCAGTCGGGCATCGCGCCCTGGCCGGGCAGCACGACACGGTCGGCCGCGCGGATCGCGGCCGGCGTGTCGACGATCGCCACGTCGGCGGCCGGTTCGGCCTTCTTGAGCGCCTGCGCGACCGAGCGCAGGTTGCCCATCCCATAATCCACAATCGCAATCGAAGTTTTCATCTCAGTGCAGGCAGTAGCGCCCTCAGTCCATTGACGATGAATTCCACCGCCAGCGCCGACAGCATCAGACCCATCAGCCGCGTGGCGATGTTGATGCCCGTGCGGCCGATCCAGTTCGCGATCGGCTCGGCGAGCCGCATCGCGACGAAACACAGAAAAGCCAGGACCGCGCCGATCGCGACCAGCCCGGCCCGCTCATACCAGTGATGCGAGTTCGCCGCATAGATGATCACCGTGCTGATCGAGCCGGGGCCCGTGAGCAGCGGAATCGCCAGCGGCACGACCGCGATGTTGTCCTTCAGCTCGGCCTCGTGGCGCTCCTCCGGCGTCGATCGCGTGTTGCCGATCTGTGCGTTCAGCATGTTGATCGCCATCAGCAGCATGATGATCCCGCCGCCCACTTCGAGCGACCCGACCGAAATGCCGAAGAAGTTGATGATCTGCTGCCCGAGCAGCGTCGTCACCGTGATCACGCAGAACACCGACACCGACGCGATCCGGATCGTGCGCCGCCGCTCGGCATCCGTCTGCTGCGCCGTCAGGCTCAGGAAGAACGGCACCGCACCGACCGGGTTGATCAGCGCCAGCAGCGAAATGAACGATTTGAGCAGATCCATCGCAAGCCGGCGCCGTGCGCCGAAGCCGTGAGGTTGTCCTTGACGCGCCGTCCGGTCAGTTCAGGTTCAGAGACTGCCCTTCGTCGACGGGATCTGCCCCGCCGCACGCTCGTCCAGCTCCACCGCCGCGCGCAGTGCACGGCCGAAGGCCTTGAACACCGTTTCGAGCTGATGGTGCGCGTTGATCCCGCGCAGGTTGTCGATGTGCAGCGTGACGCCCGCGTGGTTCACGAACCCGCGGAAGAATTCGATCGACAGGTCGACGTCGAACGTGCCGATCCGCGCGCGCGTGAACGGCACGTGGAATTCGAGGCCCGGCCGGCCCGAGAAGTCGATCACGACGCGCGACAGCGCCTCGTCGAGCGGCACGTACGAATGGCCGTAGCGGCGGATGCCCTTGCGGTCGCCGATCGCCTTCGCGACGGCCTGCCCGAGCGTGATGCCGACATCCTCGACCGTGTGGTGGTCGTCGATGTGCGTATCGCCATGCGCTTCAACCTCGAGATCGACCAGACCGTGTCGAGCGATCTGGTCGAGCATATGGTCGAGGAACGGCACGCCGGTAGCCAGCTTCTGCTGGCCCGTGCCGTCGAGATTGAGCTTCACACGGATCTGCGTTTCGCTGGTATTGCGAACGACTTCCGCCACACGCATGGCAATTCCTTGACTGAGTCGATGTAAATGGGGATTGATCGTTTCGCGCTGCGGCGCCCAGAGGCTCAACCGGGCAGCGCGAGTTTCAAAGCGGCCAGCAGGCGCGCGTTTTCGTCGGGAGAACCGACAGTCAGCCGCACGCATTCAGCCAGCAACGGATGCATTTTACTCACGTTTTTGACCAACACCCGCTCGGTGAGCAGCGCGTCGAACACGGCAGCCGCGTCCGGCACGCGCACCAGCAGGAAATTGCCGGCGCTCGGGAACACCGTCGTGCCCGGCAGCGCGGCCACTTCCTGTGCGAGACGCGTGCGTTCCGCACGCAGGTCGGCCGCCTGCGCGTCGAGCACGTCGAGGTGGTCGAGCAGGAAATCGGCGGTCGCCTGGGTCAGCACGTTGATGTTGTACGGCGGGCGCACCTTGTCGAATTCGGTCAGCCACGCGGGCGAACCGACCAGATAGCCGAGGCGGATGCCCGCGAGACCGAGCTTCGACACCGTGCGCATCACGACGACGTTGTCGAACTCGGCGGCGCGCGGCAGCCACGAGCGCACGGCGAACGGCTGGTACGCCTCGTCGATCACGATCAGGCTGTGCCGCGCGGCCGCGACGATCCGTTCGATGTCGGCATCGTCGTACAACGTGCCGGTCGGGTTGTTCGGGTACGCGAGATAGACGATCGCCGGACGATGCTCGGCGATTGCCGCGAGCATCGCGTCGACGTCGAGCGTCAAGTCGGCCTTCAGCGGGACGCCGACGAATTCGAGCTGCGCGAGCTTCGCGGACAGTTCGTACATCACGAAGCCCGGCACCGGCGCGAGCACCTTCGCGCCCGGCTTCGCGCAGGCCATCGACATCATGCTGATGATTTCATCCGAGCCGTTGCCGAGCAGCACCTCGCAGCCGGCCGGCACGCCCATCGCGTGGCGCAGCTTGTCGAGCAGCGCGGCCGGGCGCGGCGCCGGGTAGCGGTTCAGCGCGACCTGCGCGAGACGCTCGCCGAGCGCCGCGGCGAGCGGTTCGGGCAGCGGGTACGGGTTCTCCATCGCGTCGAGTTTCACGAACCCGCTCGCGTCCGGCACCGGGTAGCTCGTCATCGCGAGCACGTCGCGGCGGATGATGTCTTGTGGCGTCGTCATGGTCTCAAGCCGGCGTGCGTCGCGCCGGCGTCAAATGATCGGCAAGGCGGCGGCTGCCGCCCTGCTCAGGTGTCTCCAGCCCCGGCCTTCGGGAGCGGGCCGGGCGGCACGTCAGCGCCGGCCGCGGCCCCGCGCAGCGGGTGGTCAGTGCTTCATCCGGAACTCGGCGCTCTTCGCGTGCGCCTGCAGCCCCTCGCCGTACGCGAGCTCGGATGCGATCTCGCCGAGCGTCTGTGCACCTTCCGCACTGACCTCGATCAGGCTCGAGCGCTTGATGAAGTCGTACACGCCGAGCGGCGACGAGAAACGCGCGGTGCGCGACGTCGGCAGCACGTGGTTCGGGCCCGCGCAGTAGTCGCCGAGGCTCTCGCTCGTGTAGCGGCCGAGGAAGATCGCGCCCGCATGGCGGATCTGCTGGCCCCATTGCTGCGGCTCCAGCGCGGAAATTTCCAGGTGCTCGGGCGCGATGTCGTTCGCGATCCGGCAGGCTTCGGCCATGTCGCGCACCTTGATCAGCGCGCCGCGGCCTTCGAGCGACGCGCGGATCACGTCCTGGCGCGGCATCGACGGCAGCAGCTCGTCGATCGCCTTTTCGACGCGCTCGAGGAACGCACCGTCCGGGCACAGCAGGATCGATTGCGCGAGTTCGTCGTGCTCGGCCTGCGAGAACAGGTCCATCGCGACCCAGTTCGGATCGGTCGTGCCGTCGCACAGCACGAGAATTTCCGACGGGCCGGCGATCATGTCGATGCCGACCGTGCCGAACACACGGCGCTTCGCCGACGCGACGTACGCGTTGCCGGGGCCGCAGATCTTGTCGACGGCCGGCACCGTCGCCGTGCCGTAGGCGAGCGCACCGACCGCCTGCGCGCCGCCGATCGTGAACACGCGATCGACGCCGCCGAGCAGCGCTGCGGCGAGCACGAGATCGTTCTTCACGCCGTCCGGCGTCGGCACGACCATCACGATCTCGCCGACGCCCGCGACACGCGCGGGAATCGCGTTCATCAGCACCGACGACGGATACGCGGCCTTGCCGCCCGGCACGTACAGGCCGACGCGGTCGAGCGGCGTGACCTTCTGGCCGAGCACCGTGCCGTCGCTTTCCGTGTACTGCCAGCTATGCGTGCCGCACTCGATCTTCTGCTTCTCGTGGTACGCGCGCACGCGCGCGGCCGCCGCCTCCAGCGCCGCGCGCGCCTTCGGCGCGAGGCTGTCGAGCGCCGTCTGCAGCGCGTCCTGCGGCAGCTCCAGCGCGGCAATGCTGCTCGCGCTCAGCCGGTCGAAGCGGTTCGTGTATTCGAGCACCGCGGCGTCGCCGCGCGACTTCACGTCGGCGAGGATCTGCGCGACCGATTGCTCGATCGCCGCGTCTTCGCTCGCCTCGAATGCGAGCAGCGCGCGCAGCTCGGCGCCGAAGCCTGCGCTCGTCGAATCGAGCTTGCGGATGGTGATGGACATGGGAGTTCCGTTACGGTGATGCGCTCAACCGCCATTCTGCGACGCGCGTTCGAACGCGTCGAGGATCGGCTTGAGTGCCGTGCGCTTCAACTTCAGCGCAGCCTGGTTCACGACGAGGCGCGACGAGATCGCCATGATCTCCTCGACCTCGACCAGATTGTTCGCCTTCAGCGTGCCGCCCGAGCTGACGAGGTCGACGATCGCGTCGGCCAGCCCGACCAGCGGGGCGAGCTCCATCGAGCCGTACAGCTTGATCAGGTCGACGTGCACGCCCTTCGCGGCAAAGTGTTCGCGTGCCGTTTCGACGTACTTCGTGGCGACGCGCAGCCGCGCGCCCTGGCGCACGGCGCTCGCATAGTCGAAACCGGCCGACACGGCCACCGACATCCGGCAGCGCGCAATGTTCAGATCGATCGGCTGGTACAGGCCCGAGCCGCCGTGCTCGACCAGCACGTCCTTGCCGGCCACGCCGAAGTCGGCCGCGCCGTATTCGACATAGGTCGGCACGTCGCTCGCGCGCACGATGATCACGCGCAGGTCGGGGTTCGTCGTCGGCAGGATCAGCTTGCGCGACGTTTCCGGATCCTCGGTGACCTGCACGCCGGCCGCGGCCAGCAACGGCAGGGTTTCCTCGAAAATCCGGCCCTTCGACAGGGCAAGGGTCAGCGGCGCGGTCATGCTTGGCTCCCGGAAAGTCGGCGCACGTTCGCGCCGACGGCGGTCAGTTTGGCTTCCATGCGGTCGTAGCCGCGGTCCAGGTGATAGATGCGGTCGACCAGCGTTTCGCCTTCGGCACGCAGCCCGGCGATCACGAGGCTCGCCGACGCACGCAGGTCGGTCGCCATCACGTTCGCGCCCGACAGCTTGTCCACACCCGTCACGAGCGCGGTGTTGCCGTCGATCGTGATGTTCGCGCCGAGCCGGTTCAGCTCCTGCACGTGCATGAAACGGTTCTCGAAAATGGTTTCGACGACCTGCGCGGTGCCCGTCGCGACCGTATTGAGGGCCATGAACTGCGCCTGCATGTCGGTCGGGAACGCCGGGTATTCCGACGTGCGGATCGTCACCGCCGACGGCCGGCGGTCCATCTTCACGCGCAGCCAGCTGTCGCCTTCCTCGATCGACACGCCGGCTTCGCGCAGCTTGTCGATCACCGCATCGAGGATGTGCGGGCGCACGCCCGTCAGCCTCACGTCGCCGCCGGCCGCCGCGACCGCGCACAGGAACGTGCCGGCCTCGATGCGGTCGGGGATCACCGAATGGCGCGCGCCGTGCAGCCGCTCGACGCCCTGGATCACGAGGCGATCGGTGCCGATGCCGTCGATTTTCGCGCCCATCGCGACCAGCAAGTGTGCGAGATCGCTCACTTCCGGCTCGCGCGCGGCGTTTTCGATCACCGTCTCGCCATCGGCGAGCGTCGCGGCCATCAGCAGGTTTTCCGTGCCCGTCACCGTGATCATGTCGGTCACGATGCGCGCGCCCTTCAGGCGCTTCGCGCGGGCTTCGATGAAGCCGTGCTCGATGCTGATCTCGGCGCCCATCGCCTGCAGGCCCTTGATGTGCTGGTCGACCGGACGCGCGCCGATCGCGCAGCCGCCCGGCAGCGACACCTTCGCCTCGCCGAAGCGTGCGAGCAGCGGCCCGAGCACGAGGATCGACGCACGCATCGTCTTCACGAGCTCGTACGGCGCGACGAGGTTGTCGACGCGCGACGCGTCGAGCTGCACGCGGCAGCCGTCCGTCTCGCTCTTCACGCCCATCTGGTTCAGCACCTTCAGCGTGGTACGCACGTCCTTGAGATTCGGCACGTTGTCGAGATCGACCGGATCCCCGGTGAGCAGCCCCGCGCACAGGATCGGCAGCGCGGCATTCTTCGCGCCCGACACGACGATCTCGCCCGACAGGCGGTGGCCGCCTTCGATCACGAGCTTGTCCATCCCATGGCCATGCGATTCCCCGTTGGCGGCCGGGTGTGCCGTGGCGACGCTCTGGACCGCGTCGCGCTCGTTGACGGTGACTTGCACTCAGTGATTTCCGTTTATGCGTTCTGCCATTCGGCGGGCGTCAGCGTTTTCATGCTGAGCGCGTGAATTTCCTGCTTCATGCGATCGCCGAGCGCCGCGTAGACGAGCTGGTGCCGCTGGATCGGCCGCTTGCCCTCGAAGGCCGCCGACACGATCGTCGCGAAGAAATGCTGGCCGTCGCCTTCGACTTCCAGATGTGTACAGGCGAGACCGCCGGCGATGTATTGCTTGACCTGTTCGGGAGTCGGCAACATGGTGTAAGGCTCCTGTCGGCGCGCGCCGCCCGGATGGCGGCCGCTGCCTGTCGATATCAATGACGCAGTTTGTAGCCGGTCGCGAGCAGCCGCATCGCAATCAGCGCGAGCAGCACGAAGAAACCGGTGACGATCGCGAGGCTCGCGAACGGGTTGATGTCGGACGCGCCGAAGAACCCGAAACGGAAGCCGTCGATCATGTAGAAAAACGGATTGAGACGCGAGATCTCGCGCCACACGGGCGGCAGCGAGTGCGTCGAATAGAACACGCCGGACAGGAACGTCAGCGGCATGATCAGGAAGTTCTGGAACGCGGCGAGCTGGTCGAACTTCTCGGCCCAGATCCCGGCGATCAGGCCGAGCGTGCCGAGGATCGCCGAGCCGAGCAGCGCGAACGCAATGATGAACAGCGGCGCCGCGAAATGCATCGGGATAAACCAGATCGTCACGACGAACACGCCCGTGCCGACCGCGAGGCCGCGCACCACGGACGCGAGCACGTACGCGCCGAAGATGTCGCGATACGACAGCGGCGGCAGCAGCATGAACACGAGGTTGCCGGTGATCTTCGACTGGATCAGCGACGACGAGCTGTTCGCGAACGCGTTCTGCAGCACGCTCATCATCACGAGGCCCGGCACGAGAAAGCTCACGTACTCGACGCCCGGATAGACCTCGACGCGGCCCGACAGCGCGTGGCCGAAAATCGTCAGATACAGCAGCGCCGTGACGATCGGTGCGCACACCGTCTGAAACGACACCTTCCAGAAACGCAGCAGTTCCTTGTAGAACAGCGTTTGAAACCCGCTCATGCCAATCCCTCGATGACGTCTGCCCCGTTCATCACCTGGACGAACACATCTTCGAGGTCGGCCTTGCGGACCTCGATCTCGTCGAACGTGCAGCCCGCCGCGCGGCATTGCGCGAGGATCCGCTCGACATCGTCGTAGCTCGTCAGGCGCAGCAGGTGCTCGCCCGGCGCGCGGGCGGCCGGGTCGGACTCCAGCCCGCGCAGCTCGGACGGCAGCGCGCCGGTTGCGAGGCGCAGGTAGAGCTGCAGCCCCGCGAAGCGGCGCAGCAGCGCGTCGGTGCGGTCGAGCGCAACCACTTCGCCACGGCGCAGCATCGCGATGCGGTCGCACAGCGACTCGGCTTCCTCGAGGTAATGGGTGGTCAGCACGATCGTGTGGCCTTCGCGGTTCAGGCGCGAGATGAATTTCCACAGCGTCTGGCGCAATTCGACGTCGACGCCGGCGGTCGGTTCGTCGAGCACGATCACGGGCGGCCGGTGCACGAGCGCCTGCGCGACCAGCACGCGGCGCTTCATCCCGCCCGACAGCGCGCGCATGTTCGCGTCGGCCTTCTCGGTGAGGTCGAGATTGGCCATCACTTCGTCGATCCAGTCGTCGTTGCGGCGCAGCCCGAAATAGCCGGACTGGATCCGCAGCGTCTCGCGGACGGTGAAGAACGGATCGAACACGAGTTCCTGCGGCACGACGCCGAGTGCGCGACGCGCGCCACGGAAGTCCTTGACGACGTCGTGACCACGCACCGAGATACTGCCTTCGTCGGCCCGGGCAAGCCCGGCGAGGATACTGATGAGCGTGGTCTTGCCTGCGCCGTTGGGGCCGAGCAGACCGAAAAACTCGCCTTCCTCGACCGACAGGCTGACGCCCTTGAGCGCCTGAAGCGATTTGTAGCGCTTCTTGACGTGACGGATTTCTATGGCTGACATGACTGTGCGCGACGCCAGGGCCGCGACGCCTATTCTGTGCTTGCTGCGAATGAAAATGGGGGCCGGACGCCGATTGGCTGCCCCGCAAAACGCTTGATTATAGGGCAAACCGGCTGGTGAAGCCGGTGCCGGAGGCACGCGGCCTGAAGCTTGCGCGCGCCGGGCGGCGCGGCAGGCTCCGGTCGGACAGGGTCAATGTCGCCCGGTGCCTTCGATGAGCGCGTCGACGCCGTAGGCGTGCGCGAGGCTGGCGAGCTTCGGAGGGAGATTGAGGATGTCGAGGGTCGTGCCGCGCGCTTTGGCGGCACGTTGCCATGCGAGCAGCACGGCGAGCGCGGACGAGTCGAACTGCGTCAGCGCCGCGCAATCGACGGCGGTCGCGCCCGCGCCGATGCGCGCAAGACCGTCCGCGAGCGCGGACTTCGCGCTCGCGACGGTCAGCGAGGAGCCGGCTTCGAAGCCGCTCACGACGCTTGCTTGCCGGCGGCAAGTTGCTGGTTGCGCTGCGTGAGGAACTGGATCAGGCCGTCCACGCCGCTTTGCTGGATCTTCTCGTTGAACTGCTGCTGGTACGTCTGGATCAGCCACGCGCCGAGCACGTTCAGGTCATACACCTTCCAGCCGTTGGCCGACTTGTACAGGCGGTAATCGATCTGGACCGGCTGGCCGTTGTTCATCGCGACCGTCTTGACCACGACATCGGTATCGGCCGGATCGGCGCGGAACGGCGGGTACTGGATCTGCTGATCCGGCTTCAGCTGCGCCAGCGCGCCCGAATACGTGCGGATCAGCAGCAGCTTGAACTGCTCCTGAACCTGCTGCTGCTGCTCGGCCGTCGCGGTGCGCCAGTTGCGGCCCATCGCGAGCTGCGTGGTGCGGCGGAAATCGGTGTACGGCAGGATGTCCTTGTTGACGATCGTAATGATGCGATTGGTGTCGCCCTGCTTGATCGTCTGCTGTTTGACTTCGTCGAGCACCTGCTGCGTCGCCGTCTTGATCAGCGCTTGCGGGTTCGACTGGTCGACTTGCGCGTGGGCTGCGCTGCCGAACGAGAACAGCGCCGCGAATACGGGGATCAGGAACAGTTTTTTCATCATAGTGACCTGCATGAATGAGTCGATGCGGAGGTTGGAGCAGGTAGCTTACGCGCAAGTTCGCGCACGCTACCGACTGAATCGTTTCCGGCTGTAACGAATGTAAATCCGTCAGTGCAGCCGGATGCTCGGGAAGCGGAACCCGCCCGGCGACGGCGGCGCCACCTGCATCGCCGGCACGTTCGTTTCGCTCGCCGGGTTCGGCGATTCGGCCGTGCCCGATGCCGGTGCGGCCACTGCCGCGCCCGATGCACCCGCCGGCGCCGTTGCGCCGCCCACCGCTGCCGCGCCCGCCGTACCGGCTGCCGCCGGTGCCGCGCCGTCCTCCGGCAGGTCGTACTTCGGCAGCGCGTCGTTGCTCGACGTCGCGGCCGCCTCGCCGCGCGCGTTGCTGATCAGCATCTGACGACGCTGCAGGTACGCGTTACGCACGAACGAATACTTGTCGAGCGCCGCGGCATCCAGCACGTCGCCTGCACCGAGCAGGTTCGAACGCGTGTTGACGAGGTTGACGCCGAACAGGCCCCAGCTCAGGCCATCCGGCTTCACGTAGGTGAGCGGGTTGCCGACGTAGTCGACGCCCAGGCCGGCCGTGTCGCGCAGCGTGCTCGGGCCGAGCAGCGGCAGCACGAGATACGGGCCCGACGGCATGCCGTAGCGGCCCATCGTGATCCCGAAGTCGGCCGTGTGCTTCGGCAGCTTCGCGATCGTCGCGACGTCGAACAGGCCGCCGACACCGAACACCGTGTTGATCACGACGCGCATGATGTCGCCGACACCGTCCGCGATCCGCAGCTGCACGATGTTGTTCGCCGCGATGTAGACGTCGCCGATGTTCGAGAAGAAGTTCGTCACGCTGTCGCGCACCGGCTGCGGCACCACGTACTGGTAGCCCTTCGCGACCGGCTTCAGCGCATATGTATCGACCGTATCGTTGAACTTGTACATCGACCGGTTGAAGCCTTCGAGCGGATCACCCTTGGTCGGCGTCTGCACGGTCGCGCAGCCGCTCAACGCGGCGACTGCCGCTACCGCCAGCGCGGCCTGCCTGATGCGGATCGTCTGCATGGTCATTACCCTCTTGTTTTCTCTCGTGTGGTTATTGGGCCGCCGAACCGGACGCAGCGGACACCGCCGACGCCGGCACCGCCACCGGTGCCGGTGCAGCCGGCGCACCGGCTGCCGGCTTCGCCCCACCCGCATCGGCAGCCTTGCTGTACAGGAACTGGCCGATCAGGTTTTCGAGCACGATCGCCGATTGCGTCATCGTGATCGTATCGCCCGTCTTCAGCATTTCGGTGTCACCGCCCGGATCCAGACCGATATATTGCTCGCCGAGCAAGCCCGACGTCAGGATCTTCGCCGACGAATCCTTCGGGAATTGATACTGGCCGTCGACATCGATCGTGACAAGTGCCTGATACGTATTCGTGTCGAAGCCGATCGTCTTCACGCGGCCGACCACGACACCCGCGCTCTTCACGGCCGCACGCGGCTTGAGCCCGCCGATATTGTCGAATTTCATCTTCACCGAGTAGGTCGGCTGAAACGACAGCGAGCTCATGTTGCCGACCTTCAGCGCCAGGAACAGCACCGCAAGGAAGCCCACCACCACGAACAGGCCGACCCAGAAGTCGAGAGCAGTCTTTTTCATCGTCATCCCAAAATTTGGCTTGGCTGAGGCTTAGCTGAACATCAGCGCGGTCAGCAGGAAATCGAGGCCGAGTACGGCGAGCGACGCGAACACGACCGTCTTGGTGGTCGCGCGCGACACGCCCTCAGGCGTGGGCTTCGCTTCATACCCTTGATACAGCGCAATGAAGGTCACGGCGAACCCGAACACGATGCTCTTCAGCACGCCGTTGCCGACGTCGGCCCAGACCTGCACGCCGCCCTGCATCTGCGACCAGAACGCCCCCGGATCGACGCCGATCAGCACGACGCCGACGAAGTAGCCGCCGAGCACGCCGACCGCGTTGAAGATCGCGGCCAGCAGCGGCATCGCGATGATGCCCGCCCACATGCGCGGCGCGATCACGTTCTTGATCGGGTCCACCGCCATCATTTCGAGCGCGGTGAGCTGCTCGCCGGCTTTCATCAGACCGATCTCGGCCGTGAGCGACGTGCCCGCGCGGCCCGCGAACAGCAGCGCGGTGACGACCGGCCCCAGCTCACGCACCAGCGACAGCGCGACCAGCAGGCCGAGCGCCTGCTCGGAACCATAGCGGTTCAGCGTGTAATACCCCTGCAGGCCGAGCACGAAGCCGACGAACAGCCCCGACACGGCAATGATCACGAACGAATAGTTGCCGAGGAAGTGGATCTGCTTCGTGACCAACCGCGGCCGGCGCAGCAGCGGGAAGAATTCCAGCACGAGGCGCACGAACAGCCGCGTGCCGTAGCCCGTGCGCTCGAGGCCGCCGATGACGTAACGTCCGATCGCGCTGATCATGCGCGCCCTCCGCCGAGCCCGAAATCCGCTGCGAGCGGCGGGCTCTGGTAATGAAATTTGAACGGGCCGTCCGGCGCGCCGTCGATGAACTGCCGCACGCTCGGATCGGTCGATGCGCGCAGCTCGTCGGGCGTACCCTGCGCGAGCACGCCGCCGTTGGCCAGGAAATACACGTAGTCGGCGATCGCGAACGATTCCGGCACGTCGTGCGTGACGAGGATCGACGTGGCGCCCAGCGCCTGGTTCAGCGTGCGGATCAGGTTCGCGGTGATGCCAAGCGAGATCGGATCGAGGCCCGCGAACGGCTCGTCGTACATGATGAGCTGCGGATCGAGCGCGATCGCGCGTGCCAGCGCGATGCGGCGCGCCATCCCGCCCGACACTTCGGACGGCATCAGGTCGCGCGCACCGCGCAGCCCGACCGCGTTGAGCTTCATCAGCACGAGGTCGCGGATCAGGTCTTCAGGCAGGTCGGTGTGCTCGCGCAGCGCGAACGCGACGTTCTCGAACACCGACATGTCGGTGAACAGCGCGCCGAACTGGAACAGCATGCCCATCTTGCGGCGCAGCGCGTACAGGCCGTCGCGCGTTTGCGCGCCGACGTCGGCGCCGTCGAACAGCACCTGGCCGCGGCGCGCGCGCACGAGGCCGCCGATCAGGCGCAGCACGGTCGTCTTGCCGCAACCCGACCCGCCCATGACCGCAACCACCTGCCCACGCCCGAAGCGCAGGTTCAGGTTGGACAGGACGAGGCGGTCGCCGTAGCCAAAGTCGACGTCGCGAAGTTCCAGCAGTGTCTCGGTAGGAGTGGGGCTCACGGAGCGGACAGTCCTTTTACGCAGAACGCCGAATTATAGGGCCTGCCTTGGAATGATGTCGTGACGCCGCTTCAGCCCCTGCGGTCAATGATTGTCAAATTGTCCGGGAAAACATTGCTGCAGCGCAGCAACGGCAGCCCGATAGTCGGTCGCGCCCGTCACCGCACTGACCACCGCGACACTGCCGACGCCCGTTGCCAGCACGGCCGGCAGCGCGTCGAGCCCCACCCCGCCGATCGCGACGAGCGGCGCCTGGGCGCCCGCGAAGTGCGCATAACGGGCGATCCGGGCGAGGCCCTGTGGCGGCGCAGCAACGGCCTTGGTCGCGGTCGCGTACACGGGGCCGAGCGCGAGGTAGCTCGGGCGCTCATGCAGCGCCCGCAACATTTCGTAATAACCGTGGCTCGAAAGTCCGAGCCGCAAGCCCGCGCGCGCAATCGCGGCCAGATCGGCCGTTTCGAGGTCTTCCTGACCGAGGTGAACACCATACGCACCTTCATCTGCAGCGATCTGCCAGTGATCGTTGATGAACACACGCGCATCGGGATGGCGGCGCCCAGCCGCGACCGCGCGGGCGATTTCCCGCCGCAAGGTGTCCGGCGTCGCGCCTTTCACACGTAGTTGCACGGTCAGCACGCCGCAATCGAGCACGCGCTCGACCCATTCGGCATCCGGCACGACTGGATAAAGGCCAAGCTGCTCGGGGCACGGCGCGAACGCGGGTTCGGGCGCGGCCGGCAGCCCGGCGATCCGCGGGAACCGCGTGGCGTCGACCGGCCACGCGTCGGCGCCGCGCGTTTCATCGCCGTCGCGCCAGGCCAGCGCCAGCACCAGCGCATCGACCGGCGCAAAGCCGCAATCGAGGAATGCGGCAAGCGCCGCGATCCAGTCGTCCCCGAGCGGATGCGCGGCGGCGAGCGCGTAGCGCGCGCCCGCCGTATGCAGCACTGCGCCCTGCTCGTCGAATTCGATCGCGACCGCGCCCGGTGCAGCGGGCCGCGACGCAGCCGACGCGCGCGCCTGCGCGGCACGGTCGCCGGACGAGACGATCAGCACATCGCCATCGGCCGGCACATCGGGCACCGCAACGCAAAGCCGCCACGGCGCCGCACCGTCCGGCCAGTCGCCGAGCCGCGCGCGAATCCGTTCGGCCGCTTCGGCCAGTTCGTCGGCCGGCGGCCAGAATGCATCGGCGAAACGCGCGCTCATGCGCCGCCCCCGTCCTGGTGCCAGAACGGCATGCCGACGACCGGCGTGCTCGCATGCGCGGTCTCGCGTGCATCCATCGGCCCGGCGAGATAGGCAGCACGGCCGGCCTCGACGCCCTGCGCGAACGCGCGCGCCATGATCTCGGGGTGCGTGGCCTGCGACACGGCGGTGTTCAGCAACACACCATCGAAGCCCCACTCCATCACCTGGCACGCGTGCGACGGCACGCCGAGCCCGGCGTCGACAATCAGCGGCACGTCGGGCAGCCGTTCGCGCAGCACGCGCAGGCCATACGGGTTCACGACGCCCTTGCCCGTGCCGATCGGCGCGCCCCACGGCATCAGCGCCTCGCAGCCGACGTCGAGCAGGCGCCGGCCGATCACCAGATCCTCGGTGCAGTACGGCAGCACCTTGAAACCGTCCTTGACCAGTTGCGCGGCCGCTTCGATCAGGCCGACCGGGTCGGGCTGCAGCGTGTAGTCGTCGCCGATCAGTTCGAGCTTGATCCAGTCGGTGCCGAAGACTTCGCGCGCCATGTGCGCGGTCGTCACCGCTTCGGCGACGGTCTGGCAGCCGGCCGTGTTCGGCAGCAGCGGCACCGCGTGGCGCTTGAGCAGGTCGAAGAAGCCGGCTTCGGCCGTGCCGCCCGTCATCTGGCGGCGCAGCGCGACCGTCACCATCCCCGGCCGCGACGCGGCGATCGAATCGGACAGCGACTGCAGCGACGGATAGCGCGACGTGCCGATCAGCACGCGGCTTGCGAAGGTTTCGCCGTACAGCGTCAACGCGTCGGCGGAGGTGAGGGACGTCATGTCGTTTTCCTGAAAGAGCGGGGACGAACCGGCGGCGCTCAGCCGCCCGCGACCGGGTGCACGACGTCGAGCTTGTCGCCCGCCGCGAGTGCGCGCGCCGCGTGCTGCGTGCGCGCGACGAAGTTGCCGTTCAGCGCGACCGCGTACGGCGGACGCGCGCCGTACGCGGCGAGCGCGTCGGCCACCGTTGCGCCGTCGGGCAACGTCAGGTTCTGTTGGTTGATCTGGATATCCATGAGGCTTCGTCGAATTCGGTCGGCAGCACGCGTCAGGCCGGCTGGCGCGCGTCGTTGCGGTGATGAAGGAGCGTCGGCCAGCGCTCGGCGTCGCGCCACGCGGCGAACGCGTCGGCATCGCCGAACGCGCCGCCGAGTGCGGCTTCGGCGACCGCGACCGCCGCGTGCGCGACTTCCGGCGCGATCATGAAGCCGTGCCGGTACAGGCCGTTGACGGCGAGCGTCGACGCGCCGTCCCAGATTACCGCCGGGCGATGATCGGGCAGCGTCGGCCGGCACTGCGCATTGAGTTCGAGGATGCGCGCCTCGCCGAACGCCGGATGCACGGAGAACGCCGCACTCAGCAGCTCGAGCGCGGAGCGCACGCTGACGGGCGACATGTCCTCGCCCTCCACCTCGGTCGCGCCGATCACATAGAGATCGTCCTGCTTCGGCGCGATGTACAGCGGGTAGCGCGGATGCAGCAGCCGCACGGGCCGGGTAAGCCCGATGCCGGGCGCGTGCACGCGCGCGACTTCGCCGCGGATGCCGCGCAACGCGGGCAGCGCGGGTTTCGCGCCGAGCCCGCGGCAATCGATCGTGAAATGCGCGGCGGGCAGGTTCGCCTCGTCGATCGTGACGTGCCAGTGCAGGTCGACGCCGCGCTCGACGAGGCCCGCCGCGAGCGCGCGCAGCGCCTGGCGATTGTCGAGCTGGCCTTCGTTCGGCAGCAGCAGGCCGCGCGCGAAGCGGCCCGCGAGCACCGGCTCGGCCGCGTCGACCTGCGCGCCGGCAAGCGTCACGAAACCGCGGTCGAACAGGTCGGCCGGCGCGTTCGCGCGCACGCGCCGCTCGAACAGCGGCGCCTCCGCGCGGTCCGCGTGGTGCCAGACGACGAGCGTGCCGTGATGCTGGAAGAAGACGGGTTCGGGCAGTTCCGCGAGCCATTGCGGCCAGCGCGCGAGCGACGCGGCACCCAGCTCGGTGATCAGCAGCTCCGCGCTCGCCGCTTCCGCGAGCGGCGCGAGCATCGCGGCCGCGATCCACGCGGCCGACTGCTCGCCGTCCGGGCCGCCGCGCTCGTAAAGCGCGACGCGATGCCCGTCGCCCGCGAGCCGCCAGGCGATGAGGCGGCCGACGAGGCCGCCGCCGAGCACGGCGAAATCAGGTCGGGAATCCCGGGCGTTCATCGTGCCCCCTTCGCGCAAGCACGCACGACGAGCGTCGACGTGTACGCGCCGCCGCATGCGAATGCACGCGACATCGGGCCAGGAACCATGCAAAAGACTGAAGATTGTGCGGTCATCATTCCTTCCGTAACGCGCAATGCGCGTACCCAAAAGGACGAAACCGGCAGCAAAGGCCGGCCGGGCGGAACAAGGGCGCTGACCATGTGGGATGGCAGCCAGCGCGGCCCGGCGGGTTCAGAAACTTCCCTCGCCGGTATTACCCGGATCGGGTGCAAAGGGTTTTTCTCAGCCTCATCGCGCTGCCCGGAACATCCGCCGGCCGCGCCACGAAGCACCCCTGTTTCGTCGTCGGCCATTAGACCATAAAAGCGGAAAGCGCCGCAAACTGTCCCCCTTGCGGCAAATTCGCCGTCGTGCCGCGCCGCTCTGGCACAATGCCCGCAGGCCGGCCGCGCGAGCGGCCGGTTGCCGCGTCACCGCCGGCCTTAAGTGCCGTTTAAGACGCGCGGGCGACCATCCGGACGCCCGCCGTCAGTCGGCGCCGCGTCCCGGCATGCCGTATCGCGGCGCGCGCCCGGCTTCGCCCGGCCCGCACGCCGGCTACTCATCAGGAAGCACATGACCCAATCGATCGATCCCGTCCGCTCCGCCTCCGACGCGCCGCAGGACGAGCGTCCGGTATCCGCATGGAGCCTCATCAAGCCCTACTGGGTATCGTCCGAATGGAAAATCGCATGGGGGCTGCTGGTCACGATCATCGCGATCAACCTCTGCGTCGTCTGGATCAACGTCCGGCTGAACAAGTGGAACGCGGAGTTCTACAACGCGCTGCAATCGAAGGACGTCCACGACTTCCCGAACCTGCTGATGCAGTTCTCCGCGCTCGCGTTCGCCTTCATCATCCTCGCCGTGTACGGCCGCTACCTGCGGCAGATGCTCGGCTTCCGCTGGCGCCAGTGGCTCACCGACCGCTTTCTCGGCCAGTGGCTCGGCGATCGCGCGTTCTACCGGATCGAGCGTGACCGCCTCGCCGACAACCCCGACCAGCGGATCACCGACGACCTCCAGTCGTTCGCGACGACCACGCTCGCGCTATCGCTCGACCTGCTGTCGACGGTCGTCACGCTCGTGTCGTTCATCACGATCCTGTGGTCGCTCGCCGGCGCGCTGACGGTTTCGCTCGGCGCGACGCCGATCGCGATCCCCGGCTACATGGTGTGGGCGGCCGCGCTGTACGCGGTGATCGGCTCGCTGATCATCCAGAAGGTCGGCCATCCGCTCGTGTCGATCAACTACCAGCAGCAGCGCGTCGAGGCCGACTTCCGCTTCGGGCTGATCCGCGTGCGCGAGAACGCCGAGCAGATCGCGTTCTACGACGGCGAGAAGACCGAGACCGGCAACGCGCAGAACCTCTTCGCGCGCATCCGCGACAACTGGTGGCGCGTGATGAAGTACACGAAGCGGCTCACGTTCGTGCTGAGCTTCTACGGGCAGATCGCGATCATCTTCCCGCTCGTCGTCGCCGCGCCGCGCTATTTCGCGGGCGCGTTCTCGTTCGGCGTGCTGATGCAGATCTCGTCCGCGTTCGGCACCGTCAGCGATTCGTTCTCGTGGTTCATCAACAGTTACTCGACCCTCGTCGAATGGCGCGCCACCGTCAACCGTCTGCGCGAATTCAAGCGCGTGATGGGCACGTCGCACCTGAAGGAAAGCCTGTCGCCCGCGACCGAGCACGGCGGCATCAACCTGCACTACGTCGACGACGCGAAGCTGTCGACGTCGTCGCTCAAGCTCGCGCTGCCGAACGGCAACGCGCTCGCGAACATCGGCAGCGTCACGATCGAGCCCGGCTCGCGCTGGCTCGTGATCGGCAAGTCGGGTTCCGGCAAGAGCACGTTCATGCGCGCGCTCGCGGGCCTGTGGCCATTCGGCGACGGTGCGATCGATGCGCCGGTCGGCGCGCGGATGATGTTCGTGCCGCAGACGAGCTATCTGCCGATCGGCACGCTGAAGGCCGCGCTCACCTATCCGGCGACACCCGATACGTTCAGCGACGATGCCTGCCGCGACGCGCTGCGTGCATGCCGCCTCGAGGATTACGTCGACCGCCTCGACGAGACCGCGCACTGGACCCGCGTGCTGTCGCCGGGCGAACAGCAGCGCCTGGCCGGTGCGCGCGTGCTGCTGCACAAGCCCGACTTCCTGTTCCTCGACGAAGCGACCAGCGCGCTCGACGCCGACAACGAAGCACGCCTGTATCACCTGTTCGCCGAACGGCTGCCGAAGGCCGCGATCGTCAGCATCGCGCACCGCGAGTCACTGGCCGCGTTCCACGTCGGCACGATCAACGTCGAGCGCGTGAACGACAGCGACAAGGTCGCGGCTTGAGCGCACGCGCCGCGCACATCGCACGGATCGCGCTGATCACCGGCGCGGGTTCCGGGATCGGCGCGGCGCTCGCGCGGCGGCTCGCGGCACCCGGCATCGCGTTGGCGCTGCATGCGCGCGGCGCGGACGAAGCGGCGCGCGACCGGCTCGCCGAAGTCGCCCACACTTGCACGGCGGCGGGTGCGGAATGCGTCACGCTCACCGGCGATCTCGGTGAACCGGGCGTCGCCGCGTCGCTCGTCGACGCAACCGTCGCGCACTTTGGCGGGCTCGATCAGCTCGTCGCCAATGCCGGCTTCGCCGCGCGGCAATCCTTTTCCGGTCTTTCCGCGGACGCGCTCGCGTCCGCCTTCGCGGCGATGCCCGGTGCGTTCTCCGCACTCGCGGGCCGCGCGCGGCCGCTGCTCGAAGCGTCGGCTGCGCCGCGGATCGTCGCGGTCAGCTCGTTCGTCGCGCACCGCTACCGCGCCGACGCGCCGTTCGCGGCCACCGCCGCGGCGAAGGCCGCGCTCGAATCGCTCGTGCGCACCGCCGCCGCCGAATTCGCCGCGCGCGGCATCACCGTCAACGCGGTCGCGCCGGGCTTCACGCGCAAGGACCACGGGCCGAGCGCCGGCAATGCCGCCGCGTGGGCGCAGGCCGAACAGGCGACACCGCTCGGCCGGATCGCCGAACCCGACGACGTCGCGGCACTGATCGTGTTCCTGCTGTCGGACGCCGCGCGACAGATCACCGGCCAGGTCATTCACGTCGACGGTGGCCTGACGCTCTGAGGCAAATGCCGGCGCGCCTGCCGGCGCGTGGATCGTCACCGTCACCAGGGCCTGCATCGCCCCCACGCGCGATCGGCCGTCACGCCTTCCCCGAACGAACGCCCACCGCCCTCGCCATTCATCGCGCCGCCGCGCACCTGCACTCACCTTTTTGGCACCCCGCATCCCGCCCGTAAAATAGCCGCCAGACGGCAAGCGCGAGACGGGACAAAAGAGGGGGCGGCAAGCATGCAGGCATTCCAGTGGTTCAACGAACTGTCGACGCGCGAGCGCAGGACGCTGTACGCCGGCTTCGGCGGCTACGCGGTCGATGCGTTCGACTTCATGATCTATTCGTTCCTGATTCCGACGCTGATCGCCACCTGGGGTATGACGAAGAGCGAGGCCGGGATGATCGCGACGAGCTCGCTGATCTCGTCGGCGCTCGGCGGCTGGGTCGCCGGCATCCTCGCCGACCGCTACGGCCGCGTGCGCGTGCTGCAGTGGACCATCGCGACGTTCGCGCTGTTCACGTGCCTGTCCGGTTTCACCCACTCGTTCTGGCAGTTGCTCGCGACGCGTACGCTGCAGGGCTTCGGCTTCGGCGGCGAATGGTCGGTCGTGACGATCATGATGGCCGAGACGATCCGCTCGCCCGAGCATCGCGGGAAGGCGGTCGGCACCGTGCAGAGCAGCTGGTCGTTCGGCTGGGGCGCGGCCGCGATCCTCTACTGGGCGTTCTTCGCACTGCTGCCCGAGCAGGTCGCCTGGCGCGCGTGCTTCTGGATCGGCATCCTGCCCGCGCTGTGGATCCTGTACATCCGCCGCAACGTCAGCGATCCCGACGTCTATACGGCCACCCGCCGCGCGCGCGACGAAGGCCGCGTGTCAGGCCACTTCCTCGAGATCTTCTCGCCGCCGCACCTGCGCGCGACGCTGTTCGGCAGCGCGCTGTGCACCGGCATGCTCGGCGGCTACTACGCGATCACGACGTGGCTGCCCACCTACCTGAAAACCGTCCGCCACCTGTCGGTGTTCAACACGAGCGGCTATCTCGTCGTGTTGATCGTCGGCTCGTTCGTCGGCTATGTGGTCGGCGCGATCCTGTCCGACCGGCTCGGCCGCCGCGCGTCGTTCATCCTGTTCGCGATCGGCTCGTTCTCGCTCGGCATGGCGTACACGATGCTGCCGATCACCGATACCGCGATGCTGCTGCTCGGCTTCCCGCTCGGCATCGTCGTGCAGGGGATCTTCGCGGGCGTCGGCGCGTACCTGTCGGAGCTGTATCCGGGCGCGATCCGCGGGTCGGGCCAGGGCTTCTGCTACAACCTCGGGCGCGGGCTCGGCTCGTTCTTCCCGATCCTCGTCGGCTCGCTGTCGCAGTCGATGTCGCTCGTGAAGGCGATCGGCCTCGTCGCGGGCGGCGGCTACCTGCTCGTGATCGTCGCCGCGCTCGTGCTGCCGGAAACGCGCGGCAAGTCGCTCGTCGACGATCCGGCCGTCGCGTCGTGAGCCACCGCTTCGTTCCGGAAACCGCATGCACGTGATCGTTCTCGGCGCCGGCGTGATCGGCGTCGCCACCGCCTGGCACCTGCGCGAAGCAGGCTGCGACGTCACCGTGATCGAGCGCGAGGCCGATGTCGCGCAGGCGACGAGCCTCGGCAACGCGGGCGTGATCGCCCCCGGCTACGTAATGCCGTGGGCCGCGCCCGGGATGCCCGGCAAGATCCTCAAGTACCTGTTCAAGCCCGCTTCGCCGCTGATCTTCCGGCCGACGCTCGACGCCGCGCAGTGGCGCTGGATCGCGCGCTGGCTGCGCGAATGCGAATTCGAGCGGTTCCGCGTGAACAAGCAGCGGATGCAGCGCATCGCGTACTACAGCCGCGCGTGCCTGCACGCGTTTCGCGAGCGTCATCCATTCGACTACGGCGCGAGCCGCGGCTACCTGCAACTGCTGCGCGGCGCGTTCGACGTCGAGATGGTGCAGCCCGCGTTGAAGGTGCTGCGCGACGCGGGCATCGCGTTTCGCGAACTCGACGCGGCCGGCTGCACGACGATCGAGCCGGGCTTGCGCTGGGCGCGGCAGGCCCCCGTTGGCGGCATCTACCTGCCCGACGACGAAGCCGGCGACTGCGCTCGCTTCACGCGCGAACTGCGGGCGCTGTGCGAGGCCAACGGCGTGACGTTCCGCTTTCGCACGGCAGTGCAGGCGCTCGACGTTGAAGCCGGCCGCGTGCGCGGCGTGCGGATCGTCGGCAGCGGCGACGAGGACGGCGGACCGAATCCGCACGCATCGAACGCCGGCGGCGAGCACCGCGACGCACGGCTCGCTGCCGACGCGATCGTCGTCGCGCTCGGCGTCGACAGCGCCGGCCTGCTGCGGCCGCACGGCATCGACGTGCCGTTGTATCCGGTGAAGGGCTACTCGGCGACGCTCGCCGTCGTCGACAATGAAAAGGCGCCGCGCGCGGCGCTGATGGACGAATCGCTGAAGACGGCGATCACGCGCTTCGGCCCGACGTTGCGCGTCGCAGGTACCGCGGAACTCGGCAACCGGCACGCAGCGCTGCGCCAGCAGGCGCTCGATACGCTGATGAAGGTGCTCGACGACTGGTTTCCGCACGCGGCCGATCGTGCGTCGGCGCGCTTCTGGGTCGGCCGCCGGCCGATGACGCCCGACGGGCCGCCGCTGCTCGGCGCGAGCGGGATCGGCGGGCTCTGGCTCAACGTCGGCCACGGCTCGACCGGGTGGGCGATGTCGATGGGATCGGGGAAGGTGGTGGCGGATCTCGTCACGGGGCGAGATCCGGAGATCGATCTGTCGGGGTTGACGCTCGCGCGCTACGACCGGTAGGCCCGGTAGGCCCGGTAGGCCCGGTAGGCCCGGTAGGCCCGGTAGGCCGGACGATACCGGCGACGCGATGCGATGCGCCGACGCAATACACATGACGCCCGGCAATCGCAACGCCGCTTGCAAGCCGCTCACTGCTCCGCCGGACCATCCGCGTCACCATCTGCCCGCGCGATCGGCGCCGACACGATCGGCCGATGCGACACGCCTTCATGCGACAACCGGCTTTCGAACAACGTAAGCGCATCGAAGCGCAGCGCAACCGGCCGCTTCACCGCGCCGCCGTGCGCCGGCTGCCCGACCGCATCGTGCGGCAGCCGCGCGAGCGTCACATGCGGGCGGAACGGCCGCCGGTCAGCCGGCACGCCGAGCTCGCGCAGCTTCGTCGACAGCGCAGCATTCAACGCCGCACACGCCGGCTCGGCGGCCAGTTCCGCGACGATCAGCCGCGCGCGCGGCAGGCTCGGCCACCACGCGATCCGTTCGACCGGCATCAACGGCAATGCATGCGCGGCCGCGAGCGCCGGCAGGCACGCGGCCAGCTCATCGCAGCACACCCGCTCGATCGCACCGACGAACGCGAGCGTCACATGCAGTTGCGCGGGCAGCGGACGCCGCGCGCCGCGGGTCACCGGCAACGCGTGCAGCGCGTCGCGCGATACCGCGTCGGGCATCAGCGCGACGAACACGCGCAGCCGGTCGCCGTTCATGACTCGCTCGCCACCGCGCGCGGCACGCGCGCCGGATCAGTCGCGGCCGGACGTTGCGGCAGCGGGCCATGCTCGCCCCACACGTCGGTCGGCAGCACGTTCGCGAGCTCCGGAATCGTGTTGCGCGTGAACACCGGATCGGCCACGCCTTCCGCGCGCTGGCGGCGATAGTCGCGCCAGGCCGCGTGCGCGTACTTGCCGAGCGCGAGGATCGCGATCAGGTTGATGATCGCCATCAGCCCCATGCTCGTATCGGCCATCGCCCACACGAGCGGCAGTTGCCCGACGCTGCCGAACATCACCATCGCGAGCACCGCGACACGGAACAGCGGCAGCACGCCGCGCCGCTTCGTGATGAATTCGACGTTGCCTTCCGCGTACGCGTAGTTGCCGATCACCGACGAGTACGCGAAGAAGAAGATCGCAAACGCCATGTAGATGCCGCCCCAGTCGCCGACGTGGCTCGCGATCGAGCGCTGCGTGAGCGCCGCGCCTTCCATGCCGGTGCCCAGCTCGTACTGGCCCGACAGCAGGATCACGAAGGCGGTCGCGCTGCAGATCACGACCGTGTCGACGAACACGCCGAGCATCTGGATCAGCCCCTGCACGACCGGATGCCGCGTGCTGGCGGTCGCCGCCGCGTTCGGCGCGCTGCCCATACCGGCCTCGTTCGAGAACAGCCCGCGCTTCACGCCCATCGCGACTGCCTGGCTGACCGCATAGCCCGTCAGGCCACCCGCCGCCTGTTCGAGACCGAACGCGCTCTTCACGATCAGCGCGATCACGCCCGGCACCAGCGCGATATGCGTCGCGACCGCATAGACGGCGAGCGCGAGGTAACCGATTGCCATCAGCGGCACGATCACCTGCGCAACCGCCGCGATCCGGCGAATCCCGCCGAAGATGATCGGCGCGGTCAGCAGCACGAGCCCGAGACCGACCGTCGCGCGGCTCCAGCCGAACGACGTGTCGAACGCATCGGCGATCGCATTGGCCTGCACCGCATTGAACACGAAGCCGAACGCGAGGATCAGCGACAGCGAGAACAGCACGCCGAAGCCGCGCGAGCGCAGGCCCGTCTGGATGTAGTACGCCGGGCCGCCGCGATAGCTGCCGTCCGGGTGCGACACCTTGAATATCTGCGCGAGCGTCGCCTCGACGAACGCGGACGACATCCCGACCAGCGCCGTCATCCACATCCAGAAGATCGCACCCGGCCCGCCGACCGTCAGCGCAACCGCGACGCCGGCGATGTTGCCGGTGCCGACGCGGCTCGCGAGCCCGGTCGCGAACGCCTGGAACGACGAGATGCTGCCCGGCTCGCCCTTGCTGCCGACCAGCTTCACGCTGAGGAATAGCGCCTTCAACTGGATCATCCGGAACCGCAGCGTGAACCACACGCCCACGCCGAGCAGCAGCGCGATCAGCACGTAGTTCCACAACACGCCGTTGACGGCGTCGATCAGCCCTTGCACGAGTGCTTCCATCCAGAATCCTTGTAAATAGGGTCAGTCACATGTGATGGCCGCTCGTTTCACGGCCGGAGGGGCGACATGATATGACAATTTGCAAGGATCATTACAAAACGAAAGATTTGAGATGACGGGAAATTACTGCCGGATGTGATCAGATTAGGCGACGCTTCGCGAAAATGCGGGAGCGTCAGGATCGTGACGCCGCGGCACCGAGCCGTGTCGTGGTGCGTTCGGCACGGCAGCCGGCGCACCGAAACGCCGGTCGGACGCCCGATACGGAACGCGCAGCGCACGCACGGCGCATCACCGAATCGCGCGCGCAAAAAAAACCGGGCGCCCTTTCGGACGCCCGGTTTCGACGACGGTTACCGCCCCGCGCTTATCGCGGCAGGTTCGAATGCCCCATCAGGTACGCATCGACCGAGCGCGCGCACTGGCGGCCTTCGCGGATCGCCCACACCACGAGCGACTGGCCGCGGCGCATGTCGCCCGCCGCGAACACCTTGTCGACCGACGTGTAGTACGAACGATCGCCTTCGGTCGCCGCACGCGCATTGCCGCGCGCATCCTTCGCGACGCCGAATGCCTCGAGCACGGGTGCCGCCGGCTGCGTGAAGCCCATCGCGAGCAGCACGAGGTCGGCCTTCATTTCGAACTCGGAGCCCGGCACTTCCTGCATCTTGCCGTCCTTCCACTCGACGCGCACCGCGATCAGCTTCTCGACCTTGCCGTTCTTGCCTTCGAGACGCTTCGTCGCGACTGCCCAGTCGCGCTCGCAACCTTCGTCATGCGACGACGACGTGCGCAGCTTGATCGGCCAGTACGGCCACACGAGCGGCTTGTTTTCCTCTTCCGGCGGCTGCGGCAGCAGCTCGAACTGCGTGACCTGCTTCGCACCGTGACGGTTCGACGTGCCGACGCAGTCCGAACCGGTGTCGCCACCGCCGATCACGATCACGTGCTTGCCCTTCGCGAGCAGCTGGTCGACGAGCTTGTCGCCCGCGTTCACGCGGTTCTGCTGCGGCAGGAAGTCCATCGCATAGTGAACGCCCGCGAGTTCGCGGCCCGGCACCGGCAGGTCGCGCGGCGTTTCCGAACCGCCCGCGATCACGACCGCGTCGAATTCTTCCTTCAGCGTCTCCGGCGAGATGGTCTCCTTCGCGAGGCTGCCGATCGACTCGGGCAGCGGATCCTTGCCGATGAACACGCTGGTCCGGAACGTCACGCCTTCCGCTTCCATCTGGCGCATGCGGCGGTCGATCAGCCACTTCTCGAGCTTGAAGTCGGGAATCCCGTAACGCAGCAGGCCGCCGACACGGTCGTTCTTCTCGAACACCGTCACGTCGTGGCCCGCGCGAGCGAGCTGCTGCGCGGCGGCGAGGCCCGCGGGGCCCGAGCCGACGACCGCGACCTTCTTGCCCGTCTTGTGCTCGGCCGGCAGCGGCTTCACCCAGCCTTCCGCCCAGGCCTTGTCGATGATCGCGTGCTCGATCGACTTGATGCCGACCGGGTCGTTGTTGATCCCGAGCGTGCAGGCTGCTTCGCACGGCGCCGGGCAGATGCGGCCCGTGAATTCCGGGAAGTTGTTGGTCGAATGCAGGACTTCGATCGCCTGCTGCCAGTCCTGGCGGTAAACGAGATCGTTGAAGTCAGGAATGATGTTGTTGACCGGGCAGCCGTTGTTGCAGAACGGGATGCCGCAATCCATGCAGCGCGCGCCCTGGACCTTCGCGTCCGCGTCGGTCAGTGCCGCGACGAATTCCTTGTAGTGCTTCACGCGCGTGAGCGGTGCTTCGTACGCCTCGTGGCGGCGTTCGAACTCCAGAAAACCGGTTGCCTTGCCCATAAGGTGCTCTTCTGTTCGGTGTATCGGGTGGGGGAGCCGCGCGCGGCAATCATGCGCGCGCGGCATTCGCTATGTCGTTCGTCGCTCAGGCGGCCAGTTCTTCCTTCGCTGCCTTCTTCGCACCGATCTCGCCCAGCGCGCGCTTGTATTCGTGCGGGAACACCTTCACGAACTGGCGGCGCGCCGCGTCCCAGTTTTCCAGCAGCGACTTCGCGCGCGGCGAACCCGTGAACTGGAAATGACGCTCGACGAGCCCCTTGAGCAGCGCTTCGTCCGTCGTGCCCGCATGCCAGAGCGCGCGGTCGACCGTGCGCTCCTGCTCGGCCTGCTGCAGCACCGGCTCGAGTGCGACCATCGACTTGTTGCACTTCGCCGCGAACGTGCCTTCCGGATCGTAGATGTACGCGAGACCGCCCGACATGCCGGCCGCGAAGTTGCGCCCGGTCTCGCCGAGCACGACGACCGTACCGCCCGTCATGTATTCGCAACCGTGGTCGCCCGTGCCTTCGACGACCGCCGTCGCACCCGAGTTGCGCACGCAGAAGCGCTCGCCCGCGACGCCGCGGAAGAACGACTCGCCTTCGATCGCGCCGTACATCACCGTGTTGCCGCAGATGATGTTTTCCTCGGACTTGCCGCGGAAGTCGTTGGTCGGACGGATGATGATCCGGCCGCCCGACAGGCCCTTGCCGACGTAGTCGTTGCCGTCGCCGACGAGGTCGAGCGTCACGCCCTTCGCGAGGAACGCGCCGAAGCTCTGGCCGGCCGTGCCCTTCAGCTGGATGTGCACCGCGTCGTCGGCCAGGCCGTCGTGGCCGTGCTTCTTCGCGATCACGCCCGACAGCATCGCGCCGACCGTCCGGTTGACGTTGCGCACCGGCTGGATGAACGACACATGCTCGCCGTTCTCGATCGCGGCCTTCGCCTTCTCGATCAGCACGTGGTCGAGCGCGCGCTCGAGGCCGTGATCCTGCACGTCGACGTGGCGCGGCGCGACGTCCTCGCATTCTTCCGGCTGGTAGAACACGCGCGAGAAGTCGAGGCCCTTCGCCTTCCAGTGCTCGATGCCCTTGCGGGTGTCGAGCAGGTCGGCACGGCCGATCAGGTCGTCGAACTTCGCGACGCCGAGCTGCGCCATGATCTCGCGCACTTCCTCGGCGACGAAGAAGAAGTAGTTCACGACGTGCTCGGGCTGGCCCTTGAACTTCGCACGCAGCACCGGATCCTGCGTCGCGACGCCGACCGGGCACGTGTTCAGGTGGCACTTGCGCATCATGATGCAGCCTTCGACGACGAGCGGTGCCGTCGCGAAACCGAATTCGTCCGCGCCGAGCAGCGCGCCGATCACGACGTCGCGGCCCGTCTTCATCTGGCCGTCGGCCTGCACGCGGATGCGGCCGCGCAGGCGGTTCAGCACCAGCGTCTGCTGCGTTTCGGCCAGGCCGAGTTCCCACGGCGTGCCCGCATGCTTGACCGACGACAGCGGCGACGCACCCGTGCCGCCGTCATGGCCGGCGATCACGACGTGATCGGCCTTCGCCTTCGCGACACCGGCCGCGACCGTGCCGACGCCCACTTCCGACACGAGCTTCACGGAGATGCTCGAGCTCGGGTTCACGTTCTTCAAGTCGTGGATCAGCTGCGCCAGATCCTCGATCGAGTAGATGTCGTGGTGCGGCGGCGGCGAGATCAGGCCGACACCCGGCACCGAGTAACGCAGCTTGCCGATGTATTCGGACACCTTGTGGCCCGGCAGCTGGCCGCCTTCACCCGGCTTCGCACCCTGCGCCATCTTGATCTGGATCTGGTCGGCCGACGCGAGGTACTCGGCGGTGACGCCGAAGCGGCCCGACGCGACCTGCTTGATCTTCGAGCGCAGCGAATCGCCGTCCTGCAGCGGAATGTCGCTGACGATTTCGTCGCCGATCACCGACTTCAGCGTCTCGCCGGCCTTGATCGGAATGCCGCGCAGTTCGTTGCGGTAGCGCTTCTGGTCCTCGCCGCCTTCGCCGGTGTTCGACTTGCCGCCGATCCGGTTCATCGCGACCGCGAGGGTTGCGTGCGCTTCCGTGCTGATCGAACCGAGCGACATCGCGCCCGTCGCGAAGCGCTTGACGATGTCCTTCGCCGATTCGACGTCGTCGATCGGGATCGCCTTGGTCGGCTCGACCTTGAACTCGAACAGGCCGCGGAACGTCATGTGACGCTTGGTCTGGTCGTTGATCAGGTGCGCGTATTCCTTGTACGTCTGGTACGAGTTGCTGCGCGTCGCGTGCTGCAGCTTCGCGATCGAATCCGGCGTCCACATGTGGTCTTCGCCGCGCACGCGGTACGCATACTCGCCGCCCGCGTCGAGCATGTCGCGCAGGACCGGGTTGTCGCCGAACGCATCGCGGTGCAGGCGGATCGCCTCTTCCGCGACTTCGAACAGGCCGATGCCGCCGACCTTCGACGCCGTGCCCTTGAAGTACTTCTCGACCAGGTCGCTCGACAGGCCGAGCGCTTCGAAGATCTGCGCACCCGTGTACGACATGTACGTCGAGATGCCCATCTTCGACATCACCTTCTGCAGGCCCTTGCCGACCGCCTTCGTGAAGTTGTAGACGGCCTTCTCCGGCGACAGGTCGCCCGGCAGCCCTTCGGCCATCTTCGCGAGCGTTTCCATCGCGAGGTACGGGTGCACGGCTTCCGCGCCGTAGCCCGCGAGCAGCGCGAAGTGGTGCGTTTCACGCGCGGAGCCCGTCTCGACGACGAGGCCCGTGCTCGTGCGCAGCCCTTGCTGGACGAGGTGCGAGTGGATCGCCGACGTGGCGAGCAGCGCCGGAATCGCGACATGCTCGGCGTCCGTCTTGCGGTCCGACACGATCAGCATGTTGTAGCCCGACTTCACCGCGTCGACGGCTTCCGCGCACAGCGACGCGAGGCGCGCCTCGATGCCTTCCTTGCCCCAGGCGACCGGGTAGCAGATGTTCAGTTCGTAAGCGCTGAACTTGCCGCCCGTGTACTGGTCGATCGCGCGGATCTTCGCGATGTCCTTGAAGTCGAGCACCGGCTGCGACACTTCGAGACGCATCGGCGGGTTGATGTTGTTCGTGTCGAGCAGGTTCGGCTTCGGGCCGATGAACGACACGAGCGACATGACCATGTTCTCGCGGATCGGGTCGATCGGCGGGTTCGTGACCTGCGCGAACAGCTGCTTGAAGTAGTGATAGAGCGTCTTGTTCTTGTTCGACATCACCGCGAGCGGCGAGTCGTTGCCCATCGAACCGACGGCTTCTTCACCCTGCTGGGCCATCGGCGCCATCAGGAACTTCAGGTCTTCCTGCGTATAGCCGAACGCCTGCTGGCGGTCGAGCAGCGCGGCGCCCTGCGTGCGGCCGGCCGCGACTTCCTCGGCCTTCGGCTCGATCTCGTCGAGCTTGATGCGCACGGCGTCGATCCAGCTCTTGTACGGCTTCGCGTTCGCGAGGTTGTCCTTGAGCTCCTTGTCGTCGATGATGCGGCCGTGTTCCATGTCGATCAGGAACATCTTGCCCGGCTGCAGGCGCCACTTCTTGACGATCTTCGATTCGGGGATCGGCAGCGTGCCGGCTTCCGACGCCATGATGACGAGGTCGTCGTCGGTCACGATGTAGCGCGCCGGGCGCAGGCCGTTACGGTCGAGCGTCGCGCCGATCTGGCGGCCGTCGGTGAACGCGATCGCGGCCGGGCCGTCCCACGGCTCCATCATCGCGGCGTGGTATTCGTAGAACGCGCGGCGGTTCTCGTCCATCAGCGTGTGCTGTTCCCACGCTTCCGGGATCATCATCATCACCGCATGCACGAGCGGGTAGCCGGCCATCACCAGCAGCTCGAGACAGTTGTCGAACGACGCGGTATCCGACTGGCCCGGGTAGATCAGCGGCCACAGCTTCGGCAGATCGTCGGCGAGCACGTGCGACGCGATCGCGCCGGTACGTGCGTTCAGCCAGTTCACGTTGCCCTTCACGGTGTTGATCTCGCCGTTGTGCGCGATCATCCGGTACGGGTGAGCCAGTTCCCACGCCGGGAACGTGTTGGTCGAGAAGCGCTGGTGCACGAGCGCGAGCGCCGACACGACACGCGTGTCCTGCAGGTCGCGGTAATACACGCCGACCTGGCCCGCGAGCAGCAGCCCCTTGTAGACGATCGTGCGCGCCGACATCGACGGCACGAAGTATTCCTTGCCGTGCTTGAGCTTCAGCGCCTGGATGCGGTGGCTCGCCGTCTTGCGGATCACGTACAGCTTCCGCTCGAGCGCGTCCGTCACCATGATGTCCTTGCCGCGGCCGATGAAGATCTGGCGGATCAGCGGCTCGCTCGCCTTCACGGTCGGCGAAATCGGCATCGCATGGTCGACCGGCACGTCGCGCCAGCCGAGCACGACCTGGCCTTCGGCCTTCACCGTCCGCTCGAGCTCCTGCTCGCACGCGAGACGCGATGCGTTTTCCTTCGGCAGGAAGATCATGCCGACCCCATATTCACCCGCCGGCGGCAGATTCACGCCCTGCTTCGCCATTTCCTCGCGATAGAACGCGTCCGGAATCTGGATCAGGATGCCAGCGCCGTCGCCCATCAGCGGATCGGCGCCGACCGCGCCACGGTGATCGAGGTTCTCGAGGATCTTCAGACCCTGCTGAATGATCTCGTGGCTCTTCTTGCCCTTGATGTGAGCGACGAAGCCGACGCCACAGGCGTCGTGTTCGTTTTGCGGGTCATACAGACCTTGTGCGGCGGGCACCGCGGCGAGCGGCTGCTGGTGGTCGTTCATGGGGACACCGTCGTAAAGGGGGCCTGGAGGCCGTTGAACCATTTTCTTGTTGCCGTCGATCCCGCTCCCGACGGGAGACGGCACGGCCGACAGTGGGTGGGCATGCTTCGCCCGGGCCACCGGAATTCGGAATATACGCGACGAATCAAAGGAATAGCAACAAAAACCGTTTGATCGAACCCCAATTAAACGGATGCCTCGATCTGGTGCCGTTTTATTGGGGCCGTATCGTTTTGGTGCAAAAAGAAGCGGCGCCCGCAGCGCCGCCTCCTGAACCGCCGTCCCTGCGTTACTGCTGAATCGGCGGCGTGTTTTCACGCACCTTTCTGGGGCGTCCGCGCGGCAGCGGCGATACGCGCCGGTTCGCGGTACGCGCCGCCCACTCGCGATAATTCTCGCCGCCGAGCACCCAGCCCTTCAACGTCGCCTGCTGCAGCTGGTCGGCCTGCCGCTCGTCGAGCGGCTGCTCGCACAGCTCCTTGTACGCGCGCTGGCGGTCGAACGGCGTGTTGCCGAGCGCCCAGTAGAGCGGATGGTCGGTGATCAGGCTGTCGACGGTGAGCCCGACGTGGTGCCGGTAGCTCGACCAGCGATAGGCCTCGGGCGTCGCGACGAGCTGCGCGCGCACCGGGCTCATCTCGACCACGCGGCTCGCGAGCAGGAAATAGCGCTCGCCTTCGATCACGGTCGCGCGATAGCGGCCTTCCCACAGGGTGCCGCGCCGCGAATAGCGCCGGTTGAAATGCGCGACGTAGCGGCGACCGACCGCCTGCATCGCTTTCGGCAGGCTCGCTTCGTCGCTCGGCGTCACGAGCAGTTGCACCTGGCGCGGCAGCAGCACGTAGGCATGCACCGACAGGTGATGATCGCGTGCGGCGGCCTTCAGGCAATCGATGAAGAGTTCGTAGTCCTGGTCGTCGACGAACGCGGGTTGCTGATCCAGGCCGCGCAGTATCACGTGCTGCGGCTGGTCGGGAACGTAGAGTCGTGCTAACCGTGCCATGCTGAATGTCCGTTTGAACGCGTTAGGAAATACCCGGGGGTCCGAAAGTGCGCACCTGCGTAGAATGCCTGTCCCCGCTAGGCGCGAAAGCGTACGGTCGTACGAATCCTAGGGAGAAAACTCTAACTTACGAGCTTGTTTGGTTTTAAACGCAGTCGTCATAATGAGCACGCCTTTGATCGGAGGAGACACAATGAAACGAAAACTGGCCATTACGGGGGCCGCAGCGCTCGCATTCGCGTTCGCGGGCGGTACGGCACATGCACAATCCGCAGGTGATTTCTACGTCAGCACCGGCTGGCTGCACCTTGCGCCGCAGGACAGCAGCGACCCGCTGTTCCTCTACGGCGTCGGCGGCACGCCCATCAACCAATCGGTGCCCAACACCGGCGCCGGCATCAGCGACGCCGACACGCTTGCGCTGGCGACCGGTTACTTCGTGACCGACCACATCGCCACGGAGTTCATCGCCGGCATTCCGCCGAAGTTCGACATCACCGGCAAGGGCCAGTTCTCGAATTTTGGTACGCTTGGCCGCGCGTACCAGTGGAGCCCCGCGCTCCTCCTCAAGTACTACTTCAACGACGCCAACGCGAAGTTCCGTCCGTATGTCGGCGTCGGCGCGACGTATATCTGGTTCACCGGCGCGAAGATCACGAACAGCGCATTCGAGAACGGCGTGCTCGGCGGCCCGACCAGCGCGCAGACCAGCAACCAGTGGGCGCCCGTGTTCAACGCCGGCTTCACGTACAACTTCACGAAACACTGGTTCGCCGGCTTCTCGATGTCGTACATCCCGGTCAGCGTGACCGCGACCTTCACGACGGCCCGCCGCACGCCGGTCGGTACGCTGACGGAAACGTCGAAGGCTCACATCTCGCTGAACCCGATCGTGACGTACCTGAACGTCGGCTACCGCTTCTAAGCGTAGTCGAATATTTGGGGAATGGTTAATCCTGCTGCAATTTGTAGCGGATTTTTCCTGACGTAACGTCTCCACGATGCGAAACGCCCCGGCGGGAATCCCGTCGGGGCGTCGTTTTTTCGCGTCAGTTACGTTCCCGACACGGGTTTCGGCGGCCGCAGGCGCGGCCGTCAGACGATGTCGATGTCGTCCAGCGCATCGGGGGCAATCAGGTCGATGCGGTCCGTGCAGACCGCATCGACACCCCAGCGCGCGAGTTCGCGTGCCCGTTCGAGGTCGTTCACCGTGTAAACCAGGATGCGCAGCCCGGCCGCCTTGATCGCGCGCACGAGCGGTTCGTCGAGCTGTTTGTGGTCTGCATGCAACGAAACACAGCCGAGCGCGCCGACGACTTGCGCATGCCAGTCGTCCGGCACGGCCTCGTAGAGCATCCCGCGCGGCAGCGCCGGCATCGTCGCGCGCGCCTGGTGCAGTGCATCGAACGAGAACGACGACAGGAGCGGCGGAATCGCGGCATCACGCCAGTACGCGGCCGCGTCGGCCGCCACGCGCTGCCCCGTCTCGCGCTCGCGTCCCGGACACGGCTTGATCTCGACATTCGCGGCCAGCCCGTGGGCGATGCAGCGCGCCGCCGCGGCCTCAAGCGTCGGCATCCGCTCGCCCGCGAAGCGCGCATCGCACCACGCGCCCGCATCGAGTGCGGCCAGCGCGTCGTAACGCATGCCCGCCGCCGCGCCGTGACCGTTCGACGTGCGGTCGACCGTGTCGTCGTGCAGCAGGAACGTCACGTCGTCGGCCGACAGCTTCGCATCGAACTCGACCATCCGGTGGCCACGGCGCGCGCCCTCGTCAAGCGCGGCGAGCGTGTTCTCCGGCGCGAGCGTGCCGCCGCCGCGATGGGCGACGACGCGCGGATAAGGCCAGTCGGTACGGGTTGTCATCGTCGGTGTCTCGGCAGGTGCAGCAGGTTCAGCCGGCACGCTTGCCGGTCTCGGGATCGAAGAAATGCAGCCGGTGCGCGGGCAACGCGGCCGCCAGCGCAGTGCCGCGCGCGGGACGGTCCGCGTGCGGCAGGCGCACGGCGACGTCGTGATTGCCCCAGCGGCCGTGTGCGAGATTGTCCGCACCGAGCAGCTCGCACGAGTCGACCGGCAGCGTCGCCTGCGCGACGCCCGGTTGCGGCGTCATGTGTTCGGGACGCACGCCGAGCACCCAGTCGCGCCCGGTGGCGATCGCCGCGCCGATCCCGGGGGCACCTGCGACCGGCAGCGCCGGGCCTCCGCCTGCGACCGTAAACGTCGCGCCGTCGTCCGACAGCCGGCCATGCATGAGGTTCATCGCGGGCGAGCCGATGAAGCCCGCGACGAACACCGTCGCCGGCTTCTCGTACACGTCGACCGGCGCGCCGATCTGCTCCGCGTAGCCGCGGTTCATCACGATCACGCGCTGCGCGAGCGTCATCGCCTCGATCTGGTCGTGCGTCACGTACACGCTCGTCGTCGCGAGCCGCGCATGCAGCCGCTGGATCTCGAGCCGCATCTGCACGCGCAGTTTCGCGTCGAGGTTCGACAACGGCTCGTCGAACAGGAACACCGAAGGCTCGCGCACGATCGCGCGCCCCATCGCGACGCGCTGCCGCTGGCCGCCCGACAGCTCGCGCGGCCGCCGCGCGAGCAGCGGCTCGAGCTCGAGGATCTTCGCAGCCGCGGCCACCCGCGAATCGATCGTCGTGCGCTCGATCCCGCGGATCTTCAACCCGTAGCCCATGTTCTGCGCGACCGTCATGTGCGGGTACAGCGCATAGTTCTGGAACACCATCGCGATATCGCGATCCTTCGGCTCCAGCGTGTTGACGACGCGCTCGCCGATCGCGATCTCGCCGTCCGTCACCGTCTCGAGCCCCGCGATCATCCGCAGCAACGTCGACTTGCCGCAGCCCGACGGGCCGACCAGCACGATGAATTCGCCGTCGGCGATCTCCACGTCGATGCCATGCAGCACGTGCTGCTTGCCGTCGTAGGATTTCCTGACGCCCTTCAAGCTCAGCGCAGCCATTCTTGGTCTTTCTCCCGGTTGCCGTCCGTCATTTATTTCTCGGAATCGACGAGGCCGCGCACGAACCAGCGCTGCATCGCCAGCACGACGACGAGCGGCGGGATCATTCCCAGCAGCGTCGCCGCCATCACGTATTGCCATTCGGTCGCGGCGTCGCCGCTCGCGATCATCGTCTTGATGCCCACCACCGCCGTCGACAGCGACGCCTCCGTCGTGATCAGGATCGGCCACAGATACTGGTTCCAGCCGTAGATGAACGTGATCACGAACAGCGCCGCGATGCTCGTCTTCGACAGCGGCAGCACGACGTCCCAGAAGAACCGCAGCGGCCCCGCGCCGTCGATGCGCGCGGCATCCATCAGCTCGTCGGGCAACGTCATGAAGAACTGGCGGAACAGGAACGTCGCGGTCGCCGATGCGATCAGCGGCAGCGTGAGCCCCGCATAGGTGTTCGTCATGTGCAACGTCGACACGACCTGCACGGTCGGGAAGATCCGCACCTCCACCGGCAGCATCAGCGTGACGAAGATCAGCCAGAACGCCGTGTTGCGGAACGGGAAGCGGAAATAGACGATCGCGTACGCAGACAGGATCGACACCGCGATCTTGCCCACGGAGATGCCGAACGCCATTGCGAAGCTGTTCAGGAGCAGGCGGCCGAACGGCGCGGTCGTGCCGGCGCTGCCATGCCCCCAGATGTACGCGACGTTCTCGAACAGGTGCGTGCTCGGCACGAGCGACAGCGGCACCGTGAACACTTCCTGCGCGTTCATCGTCGCCGCGCAGAACGCGACGTAGACGGGAAACACGACCAGCACCACACCCGCGATCAGCACCGCGTGACAGAACAGGTCGAAGCCCTTGCGATTTTCGATCATGCGTATTGCACCCTGCGTTCGACGAAGCGGAACTGGATCACCGTGAGCCCGACGACGATGATCATCAGCACGACCGACTGCGCGCCCGAGCTGCCGATATCGAGCCCCTGGAAGCCCTCCGCGAAGATCTTGTAGATCAGCGTCTTCGTGCTCTGCGCCGGGCCGCCGCCGGTGGCCGCGTCGATCACCGGGAACGTGTCGAAGAATGCATAGACGAGGTTCACGACCAGCAGGAAGAAGCTGGTGGGCGACAGCAGCGGCAGCACGATGTTGAAGAAGCGCCGCACCGGCCCGGCGCCGTCGATCGCCGCCGCCTCGATCAGCGAGCGCGGGATCGCCTGCAGGCCCGCGTAGAAGAACAGGAAGTTGTAGCTCACCTGTTTCCACACCGACGCGAGCACGACCAGGAACATCGCCTGGCCGCCGTTCAGCGCGTGGTTCCACACGATGCCGCTCTTCGCGAGCGCATAGGTGATCAGGCCGATGCTCGGGTTGAACAGGAACGCCCACAGCACGGCGGCGATCGTCGGCGCGACCGCGTACGGCCAGATCAGCAGCGTGCGATACACGCGCGCGCCGCGGATCACGCGATCGGCGCACGCGGCGAGAATCAGCGACACGACCAGTCCGCTCACCGTGACGAGTGAACTGAACACGAGCGTCGTGCGGAAAGAATCGAGATACAGCGGATCGGCGAACAGGTGCGTGAAGTTCGCGAGGCCGACGAATTCGCT
Organism: Burkholderia lata; assembly: GCF_000012945.1. NCBI lineage: Bacteria > Pseudomonadati > Pseudomonadota > Betaproteobacteria > Burkholderiales > Burkholderiaceae > Burkholderia > Burkholderia lata. Next base: position 357,345 of record NC_007510.1, on the reverse strand, counting down.
CGAGGTGCCGAACGCGTCCTGCATCTGCGTCGACTGCCACAGCGCGACGCCGGCCGGCCACAGGAAGAACACGGCGGTGATCGCGAGCTGCGGCGCGATCAGCAGGTACGGCAACAGGCTCGCACCGAAACGGGAACGGGATTGCATCGCGGATATCCGGTCAGGCGCAACGGAAAGGTGGCCGTGCCGCCAGCCGGCGCGTGCATCCGTACAGGATGCGACGCGGCCGGCGGCACGATGCGATGCGGGCTCAGCCGCCCGACTTCTCGAAGCGGCGCAGCAGCTCGTCGCCGCGCGACGCAGCCGAATCGAGCGCGTCCTTCGGCGACTTCTTCTGCGCCCAGACCTGCTCGAACTCCTCGTCGACCACCGTGCGGATCTGCGGCATGTTGCCCAGGCGCAGCCCCTTCGTGTACGGCAGCGGCGGCTTGTTCAGCATCTGCTTGATCGCGGTTTCGGCGCTCGGGTTCTTCGCGTAGAAGCCCTGCTGGCGCGTGAGGTCGTACGCGGCGGTCGTCACGGGCAGGTAGCCCGTGTCCTGGTGCCACTTCGCGGCGACGGCCGGCGAGGCCAGGTACGCGAGGAATTTCGCGACGCCCTTGTAGGTCGCCGGATCCTTGCCCGCCAGCACCCACAGGCTCGCGCCGCCGATGATCGCGTTCTGCGGAGCGCCCTTCACGTTCGCGTCGTACGGCATCATGCCGGTGCCGTAGCTGAACTTCGCGAACTTCTGCACGTTCGCGAGCGCGCCCGACGACGTCGTCATGATCCCGCAGTCGCCGCTGTAGAACTTCGCCGACGCTTCATCCTTGCGGCCCGCGTACGTGAACGTGCCGTCCTTCGCCATCTGCTGCAGGAACGAGATGTGCGCGATCTGCTGCGGCTTGTTGAACTCCAGCACGGCGTCGGCGCCGTCGAAGCCGTTGTTGCGGCTCGCGAACGGCAGCGCGTGCCACGCGCTGTAGTTCTCGAGCTGGATCCAGCCCTGCCAGCCGGTCGTGAAGCCGCATGCCATCCCCGACTTGCGCAGCTTCTCGGCATCGGCCTGCACATCGGCCCACGTCTTCGGCGGCTGGTTCGGATCGATGCCGGCCTTCTTGAACGCGTCCTTGTTGTAGTACAGCACCGGCGTCGAGCTGTTGAACGGCATCGATACGAGATGGCCCGTCTTCGCGTCGCTGTAGTAGCTCGCGATGGTGGGCACGAACGCCTTCTCGTCGAGCGGCACGCCGGCCTGCTTGAACACGTCGTAGACGGGCACGACGGCCTTCTTCGCCTGCATCATCGTGGCCGTGCCGACTTCATAGACCTGGAGGATCGCCGGCGCGTTGCCGCTGCGATAGGCGGCGATGCCGGCCGCGAGCGCCTGGTCGTAGGTGCCCTTGAAGACCGGCACGATCTTGTAGTCGCTCTGCGACGCATTGAACTGGTCGGCGATCGCGTTGACCCGCTCGCCGAGCGCGGCTTCCATCGCATGCCAGAACTGGATTTCCGTCGCGGCGAGCGCCACGTGCTGCACCCCGAACATCAGCGCGCCGCCGAGCGCGATCGAACGAACCAGTGTCCCCGCAGGCTTCTTCTTCATCGACCTCTCTCCTATGAAAACGTTACCAACAGCGTGTGCAACATTCCCATCGCCATTGAACCGGCGAAGTCTAGTGATCGTTTGTGACAGTCAGTTGTCGTTGATGACGAACAGGCGCTGATACTCCTTCAGCGCGAAGCGGTCGGTCATGCCGGCGATGTAGTGCGCGACGAGGCGCGGCTGCTGCGCGGTGTCGTCCGACTGGTACGGCGGCGGCAGCAGGCGCGGATCGTCGATGAACGCATCGAACAGACCGGTGACGACACGCTGCGCCTTGCTCGCCATGCGCATCACCTTGTAGTGGCGATAGAGGTTCTTGAAGAGGAAACGCTTGAGGGCGGCCGCCTGCGCGGCGACCGTTTCGCTGTGCGACACGAGCGGCGGCGCGGCGCGCACGTCGTCGAGCGACGCAGGCGCGACGCGCGCGAGATTGCGCGTCGTCTCGTCGATCAGGTCGACGATCAGCGTGTTGATGATGCGGCGCACCGTCTCATGTACGAGACGGCGGCCTTCGAGGCGCGGGAATTCGGCGAGCGCCGCCTCGTAGTGGCGCTGCCACAGCTCGACTTCCGCGAGCTGTTCGATCGTGATCAGGCCGGAACGCAGGCCGTCGTCGACGTCGTGGTTGTTGTACGCGATCTCGTCCGCGATGTTGGCAAGCTGCGCTTCGAGCGACGGCTGGCGGCCCTGCAGGAAGCGCTCGCCGAGCGCGCCGAGCTTGCGCGCATTCTCGCGCGAGCAGTGCTTCAGAATGCCTTCGCGGGTTTCGAAGCACAGGTTCAGCCCGTTGAACGCGCCGTAATGCTCTTCGAGCTCGTCGACGACCGCCAGGCTCTGCAGGTTGTGCTCGAAGCCGCCATGCTCGCGCATGCAGGCATTCAGTGCATCCTGCCCGGCATGGCCGAACGGCGTATGGCCGAGATCGTGCGCGAGCGAGATCGCCTCGACGAGATCCTCGTTCAGGCGCAGGTTGCGCGCCACCGAGCGCGCGATCTGCGCGACTTCGAGGCTGTGCGTGAGGCGTGTGCGGAACAGGTCGCCTTCGTGATTGACGAAGACCTGCGTCTTGTATTCGAGCCGGCGAAATGCGGTCGAATGGACGATGCGGTCGCGGTCGCGCTGGAATTCGGTGCGCGCCGCCGGCGGTGTTTCCGGATGGCGGCGGCCGCGCGACTGCAACGCGTGTGCGGCATACGGAGCGAGATGGGCTTCCAGCGCCGCCAGCGTCGGCGGCTCGGCCACCGGCGCAGCGGATGCGCGGCCGGCTTCGGGCAGTGTGCTGCTGGATGTCTCGCTCACGTCTCCTCCATGTCAGGGGCGCCGGGGCATCCGGGCGGCCGTTAGTGGGTCGTCTGCGCCAGTGTAGCGAACACGGCTTCGTCCGGCGCCTGCGTGATCAGCGTATCGCCGAATCGCTTCAGCAGGATGAACTTGATCGCGCCGGCTTCCGCCTTCTTGTCGACGCGCATCAGGTCCAGGTAGCGCGCGTCGCCGAGTGCAGGCCCGCGGGTCGGCAGGTGCGCGGCCGCGATCACCGCATCGAGGCGCTGCCGCGACGCTTCGTCGAGCAGGCCGAGCCGCACCGACAGGTCGCCCGCCATCACCATTCCGCAGCCGACCGCTTCGCCGTGCAGCCACTCGCCGTAGCCGAGCCCGGCCTCGATCGCATGGCCGAACGTGTGGCCGAAGTTCAGGATCGCGCGCAGGCCGCCTTCGCGTTCGTCGGCCGCCACCACGCTCGCCTTGATCTCGCACGAGCGCTTCACAGCGTGCGCGAGCGCAGCCGGGTCGCGACGGTTCAGCGCGTCGACGTTCGCCTCGATCCAGTCGAAGAATTCCGCATCGGCAATTGCGCCGGTCTTGATGATCTCGGCAACACCGGCCGCCAGTTCGCGGTCGGGCAGGGTCGTGAGCGCACCGATGTCCGCGATTACGGCCTGCGGCTGGTAGAACGCGCCGATCATGTTCTTGCCGAGCGGGTGGTTGATGCCCGTCTTGCCGCCGACCGACGAGTCGACCTGCGACAGCAGCGTCGTCGGCACCTGGATGAACGGCACGCCGCGCATGTAGCACGCGGCCGCAAAGCCCGTCATGTCGCCGACCACGCCGCCGCCGAGTGCGACGAGCGTCGTCTTGCGGTCCGCGCGGTCGGTCAGCAGGCCGTCGAAGATCAGGTTCAGCGTTTCCCAGTTCTTGTACGCCTCGCCGTCCGGCAGCACGACCGTCGACACGCGCTTGCCGAGCGGCGCGAGCGCCGCGCGCAGCGCGTCGCCGTAAAGCGGATCGACCGTCGTGTTCGTGACGATCGTGACGGACGAGCCCTTGATGTGAGGCGCGAACAACTCGGCGCGGCCGATCAGGCCGGCGCCAATGTGAATCGGATAGGCGCGGTCGCCCAGATCGACGTTGACAGTAATCATGCTTGTAGCGGCTTGGCGATGACGCCGGCCAGTTCGAGTTGCATCAGCACCATGTTGACGAGACCGTTGACCGACGGACGGCCGGTCTCGATGACGAAATCCGCGCATTCGCGGTACAGCGGGTCTCGTACCTCGTACAGCGCTTCGAGACGCCCCTTCGGATCTTCGGTCTGCAGCAGCGGGCGGTTCTTGTCCTTGCGGGTACGCAGCCACAGATCGTGCGGATTGGCGCGCAGGTAGACGACGATGCCGTTGTTTTTCAGACAGTCGCGGTTTTCCGGGCGCAGCACCGCGCCGCCGCCCGTCGCGAGCACGATATTCTCGCGCTGCGTGAGATCGGTGATCACCTGCGTTTCGCGATCGCGAAACCCGGCCTCGCCCTCCATCTCGAAGATCACCGGGATGCGCGCGCCCGTACGGGCCTCGATTTCGTGGTCGGAGTCGAAGAACGTCCTGTCGAGACGACGCGCGACCGCACGGCCCACGGTGGTCTTACCCGCTCCCATAAGGCCGACGAAAAATACGTTTGCATGTGGGTCCCGCGCTTGCAACGGCTTCCTCTGCTTCAATCTTGCTGGTGTGTGGCGCAGCTTACTGGCAAAGCGGCTGCCTTGTCGAGCCTGCGCCGGCGGCTTCCGGCCCTGTTTTTTCGGCATCCGCACCGGCCGCGCCGCGCTCATTGCAGCGCGCATCGACGACGGTCGGCGTGATGAAGACGACCAGTTCGTTGCGCTGATCGCGTTGCGCGCGGTGCCGGAAAAGCGCGCCCAGAAACGGTATTTTGCCCAAGAGCGGCACGCGCGTCACATCGTTCCTGTTCAGTTGCTCATAGATCCCGCCGATCGCCACCGTCCCGCCGTTTTCGACCTCGACACGCGTCTGGACGTGTTTCGTATGGATCGCCGGGCCGGCCGCCGTCGGCTCGCCGATGCTGTCCTTCGTCACGTCCAGGTCGAGTACCACGCGCCCGTCTGGCGTGATCTGGGGCTCGACCTCCAGTTTGAGCGTCGCCCGGCGGAACTGCACGCCGCTCACGCCGTTGCCGACCTTCGCCTGGTACGGCACCTCCGAACCCTGTTCGACGATGGCCTTGACGCGATCGGCGGTCACCACGCGCGGACTCGAGACGATCTGGCCCCGCCCCTGAGCCTCGAGCGCGCTCAGTTCGACGTCGAGCACACGGCTGAGCGGCGCGGCGAACAGCGTGAAGCCGGCGGTTGCCGCTTCGAAGCCGCCGAGCGGCCGCGCAGCCAGGTCGAGCGCGTTGCGCGCACCGGTCGTGAACGTGGCGCTCTCGCCCGACGGCGGCCGCCCCTGCGCCCGCAGCGCGACGCGCGCGCCGAGATTGCGCGAAAAACCCTGCTCGCCCTCGACGATGCGGGCCTCGATCCGGACTTGCCGCGACGGCCGGTCGATCGCCTCGATCAGGCTCGCGACCTGATCGAGACGCGGCGCGAGATCGGTGACGAACAGCAGGTTCGTGCGCGGATCGGCCGCCGCGGCGCCGCGCTTCGACAGCAGGCGCTGGCCGGTCGCGCCGGCCAGCAGCCGTTGCACGTCCTGCGCGCGCGGGTAGTGCAGCGCGAAGGTCCGGCTCGCAAGCGGCTCCAGATCGGCGGCCCGCGCGTGCATTTCGAAGCGCTCGCGTTCGCGCGCGGCCAGCTCGGCCGCCGGCGTGACCCATATCACGCTGCCCCGCCGGGACATCGCGAGCCCGTGCGTGTCGAGCAGCGTGTCGAAGGCATCGCGCCAGCGCACATTGTTCAGACGTAACGTGACGGTGCCACGCACCTGCTCGCCGACGACGATATTGAGTCCGGTGAACCGCGCGAACGCGTCGAACGCGGCCGCGAGCCCCGCGCCCTGCAGATTCAGCGAGATTCGCCGCGTGTCGTCCGCATCGCCCGGTTGCCGGGCCGCAGCATCGCCCATCCGGGCCGGCGGCGCCAGCGGGATCGGCGGCCCCTCCAGCCCGGCTGCCGTGGTGGTGGCTTCCGCTTGAAGCACCGCGCGAGCCGCCTGGTCGAACGGCGGCGGGCCGGCCTCCGTCGAGACGGTGTGATCCGCACCGTCCACCGCGCCTTGTGGCAACGGCACGCCCGGCACCTGCGTATCCAACGCTGCGGCAGGCCAGACGGCCGGCAGCGGCGGCAATGACGCGCTTGCACTGGCCGCGGTCAATCCGGCCCAAACGGCGAGCACCCGACATCCGTGCTTCATCATGGCCGCCTCCCGTCGTCCAGGGTGACGCGGTACGCGCCGTCCGCCGTCGCGAGCGTCACGGCGACGGGATCGACTCGCACCACCCGCGCGACCCCGAGGGCTTCGCCGGGTACCACGGCCGTGAACGCGCCGTCACCATCGTCGAACAGCGCGAGACCGGCATGCCCGTCGCGGAACGTGCCGGCCAGGCGGGCAGCCGCCCCCTCCGCTTCCGACGAACCGGCCTCGACGCACACCTCCGCACCGCGGCCGCGCCGGCTCAGCACGACCACCCTCACCTCGTCCGCGCCGACGTCGATTCCCGTCGACCGGTGCCCGCCCTGCGCAAACCGCGCCCTCCATCGTCCCGCCATCCCAGCCTCCCGAAATCGTCGCGGCCCACGCCGCGTTTCCGAGACCTGATTCTGCAAAGCGGCGCGTGTGGCCGACAGTCGGCCTAACGGCCAGTACCGGCTCGCGACGGGCGCGCGCGGGCTATGCTGGAAGGACGCACACCCGCGGCTTCGCGGCGGGTAGCCCCCGCGTCAGGACCGGTCTTACCGGGCAGCTATAATCGCGGGACTGTTTTCCGGTATGCCTATGCAATCCACGACTCCTACGTCCCCGCCTCCCGCCCCGGAGCCGAAGAAGCGGCCCTGGTGGCAAAAAGTCCTGCTCGGATTCGCCACGATGTGCGTGGCGCTCGTCGTGGCCGGCGGCCTCGTGCTCGGCTACGCGCTCGTCGTCGCCTGGCCGAACATGCCTTCGCTCGACGCGCTGACCGACTATCGGCCGAAGGTGCCGCTGCGCATCTATACGTCCGACCACGTGCTGATCGGCGAATTCGGCGAAGAGCGCCGCGACGTCGTCCATTTCAAGGACGTGCCCGACTCGCTGAAGAATGCGATCCTCGCGATCGAGGACGCGCGCTTCTACGATCACGGCGGCGTCGACCTCACCGGCATCGTCCGCGCCGGCTTCGTCGCGCTGACGAACGGCCATGCGTCGCAGGGCGCGAGCACGATCACGATGCAGGTCGCGCGCAACTTCTTCCTGTCGAGCGAGAAGACCTACACGCGCAAGATCTACGAGATGCTGCTCGCGTACCGGATCGAGCGTGCGCTGACGAAGGATCAGATTCTCGAGGTCTACATGAATCAGATCTATCTCGGCCAGCGCGCGTACGGCTTCGCGAGCGCCGCGCGGGTCTATTTCGGCAAGGACCTGAAGGACATCACGCTCGCGGAAGCCGCGATGCTCGCGGGGCTGCCGAAGGCGCCGTCCGCATATAACCCGGTCGTGAACCCGAAGCGCGCGAAGGTGCGCCAGGAATACATCCTGCAACGGATGCTCGAGCTGAACTTCATCTCGCGCGAGCAGTACGACGAGGCCGTCGCACAGCCGCTCGTCGTCAAGGGTCCGGGCCGCGATTTCAGCGTGCACGCCGAGTACGTCGCGGAAATGGTCCGACAAATGATGTACGCGCAGTACCGTGAGGAAACCTACACGCGCGGCTTCAACGTCGTCACGACGATCGACTCCGCCGACCAGCAGGTCGCGTACACCGCGCTGCGCAAGGGCATCATGGATTACGAACGCCGGCACGGCTATCGGGGGCCGGAAGGCTTCATCGAGCTGCCGGCCGGTGCCGACGACCGCGAACAGGCGATCGACGATGCGCTGCTCGAACACCCCGACAACGGTGAGCTGATTGCCGCGGTCGTCACGGCCGCCAGCCCGCGCCAGATCACGGTTGCGTTCATCGACGGCAGCAATGCGACGATCGAAGGCGACAACCTGCGCTTCGCGTCGGGCGCGCTGTCGGCCAATGCGCAGCCGAATCGCCGCATCCGCCCGGGCGCGATCGTCCGCGTCGTGAAGAACGACACCGGCAAATGGTCGATCACGCAGTTGCCGCAGGTCGAGGGGGCGTTCCTGTCGATCGTCCCGCAGGACGGCGCGATCCGCTCGCTCGTCGGCGGCTTCGACTACAACAAGAACAAGTTCAACCACGTCACGCAGGCGTGGCGGCAACCGGGTTCGTCGTTCAAGCCGTTCATCTATTCGGCGTCGCTCGACAAGGGCCTCGGGCCGGCAACCGTGATCAACGACGGCCCGCTGTATTTCAGCGCCGCCGAAACGGGCGGCCAGCCGTGGGAGCCGAAGAACTACGGTGGCGGCTTCGAAGGCCCGATGTCGATGCGCACCGCGCTGCAGCGCTCGCGCAACCTCGTGTCGATCCGGATCCTGAACCACATCGGCACGAAGTACGCGCAGCAGTACATCACGCGCTTCGGCTTCGACGCCGAACGCCATCCGGCCTACCTGCCGATGGCACTCGGCGCGGGCCAGGTCACGCCGCTGCAGATGGCGGGCGCGTACTCGGTCTTCGCGAACGGCGGCTACCGCGTCAATCCGTACCTGATCGCCGAAGTCACCGATCCGAACGGCGCGATCGTCGTGCGCGCGCAGCCGCTCGTCGCCGAGCAGAACGCGCCGCGTGCGATCGACGCGCGCAATGCGTACGTGATGAACAGCCTGCTGCAGAGCGTCGCGCAGCGCGGCACGGGCGCGCGGACCAACGTGCTGAAGCGCACCGACCTCGCGGGCAAGACCGGCACGACGAACGACTCGCACGACGCGTGGTTCGCGGGCTACCAGCACACGCTCGCCGCGATTGCGTGGATCGGCTACGACAACCCGCGCAGCCTCGGCGATCGCGAAACGGGGGGCGGCCTGTCGCTGCCGGTCTGGATCGACTACATGGGCGCCGCGCTGAAGGGCGTGCCCGAGTTCAAGCCGACCGCGCCGGACGGCGTCGAGTCGCTCGGCGGCGAGCTGTACTTCACCGAGTTCGCGCCGGGCCACGGCTTCGTGTCGACGGTTGGCGTACCGCAAGCACCGGCCGCGCAGAACGTCGACGCAACCGTGCCGCACGTCGACGAGCAGGAAAAGCAGGACATCATGAACCTGTTCGCGCACTGATCACCGGCCCGGACATAAAAAAAGCGCCCCGCGGGGCGCTTTTTCTTTGGCACGGGCGCATCGGGACGCGGCCCCGGCTTCGGCCTCGGCGGTTACGGCGCGTTGAACGTGATCGGCAAGCCGGCCTGTTGCGTCGCGTACTCGGTGAGCGCCGAGAAAAACTCGGTGCCCGTGCGCGTATCGCGCCATTCGCCGTCGATGAAACGGTAGTGGAAACCGCCCGCTTTCGCGGCGATCCACACTTCCTTCATCGGCGGCTGCAGGTTGACGATGATCTTCGAGCCGTTCTCGAACGTCAGCGTCAGGACGCTGCCGTTGCGCTCCAGATCGATGTCGTGATCGCCGTCGTTGGCGTCGTCGACGGTACGCTCGACGGCCGCCAGCACGGCCTCGGCACGGGTCAGGTATTCGGTATCGGACATGCTAAACTCTATCGGTTCAATTGTTCAGGGACGATCATGCGAGTCGTTTTCCGGATGAGCGCGATTGTAGCGGCTTTGGCGATTCTTGCCGGCTGCGGTCAAAGCGGCGCGCTCTATCTGCCCACCGTGCCTCCGATGCCCAAGCCACTCCAGCAGCAGGACGCGCCGCCGTCGGACGTGAAGCCGACCGATGAAAACGCGTCGTCCGACAGTGTGCCCGATTCGTCCGGCACGCCGCTCACGCTGTCACCCGAATTGTCGTCGAGCGGCGCATCGTCCATGCCCGCCCCGGCGTCGAGCCCGGCCGTCGCGAAGTAACGACGCGCCGCCTGCACGGCTCACGAAACAAGGCGATGACTTCCCGGTCATCGCCTTTTGTTTTTTCAGGCTGCGCCGTCACGCGCGCAGGCGCCGCCATCCCCATGCAATGAGCCGCCAGCCGAGCAACGCGGCCACGATGGCCGCATAAAGCTTCGGCTGCGCGAGATTGTGCTTGCCGGCCCTCATCCACCAGAAGTGCAGCACGCCGAACAGCGCGATCGCGTAGATCGCGCTGTGCAGCGTCGCCCAGTGGCGGCCGAGCCGGCGCACCATCGCGCGCGGCGACGTTGCCGCGAGCGGAATCAGCAGCACGAACGCGGCGAAACCGACCGTGATGAACGGGCGCTTGCCGACGTCCTTCAGGATCGCGACGACGTCGAACCACTTGTCGAACCACAGGTAGGTCGTGAAGTGCAGCGTCGCGTAGAAGAACGCGAACAACCCGATCATCCGGCGAAAGCGCAGCAGCGCGGCGAAACCGGTCATGCGCCGAAGCGGTGTGACGGCGAGCGTCACGCACAGCAGCACGAGCGTCCAGAGGCCCGTCGAGCGCGTGATGAACTCGATCGGATTCGCGCCGAGCCGGTCGGTCAGCCCGAACAGCACGAGACGCGCGAGCGGATAAAGACCGGCCGCGAAAACCAGCACCTTGGCCGGTGCGAGCCAGCGTGGCGCGGCAGGACGGACCGCGCCGCCTCGTGCGGCACGCGCAGCGCCTTGGCCGGCGCCGGCTGCGCGCGCCGGAGTCAGCGTCGAAGAGGGCATATCGTTTCTCACCGTCGCCCTCAGAAATTCTTCTTCAGGTCCATGCCCTGATACATCGACGCGACGAGATCGCCGTAGCCGTTGAACATCAGCGTCTTGCGCTTCGGCGTGAAAAAACCGTCCTCGCCGATGCGCCGCTCGGTTGCCTGGCTCCAGCGCGGATGATCGACGTTCGGGTTCACGTTCGAATAAAAACCGTACTCGTTCGACGCATACGTATTCCAGCTCGTCTTCGGCTGCTTGTCGACGAAGCGGATCTTCACGAGCGACTTCGCGCTCTTGAAGCCGTACTTCCACGGCACGACGATCCGTACCGGTGCGCCGTTCTGGTTCGGCAGCACCTGCCCGTAGACGCCCATCGTCAGCAGCGTCAGCGGATTCATCGCCTCGTCCATCCGCAGCCCTTCCGAGTACGGCCAGTCGAGCACCGGCGTCGAGAGGCCCGGCATCTGCGACGGATCGGCCAGCGTGATGAACTGCACGTATTTCGCGTTGCCGGTCGGCTGCACGCGCTTGATCAGCTCGGACAGCGGCACGCCGATCCACGGGATCACCATCGACCATCCCTCGACGCAGCGCAGCCGGTACACGCGCTCCTCGAGCGGCGCCAGCTTCAGCAGTTCGTCGAGATCGAACACCTTCGGATGCAGCACCTCGCCCTCGACGCTCACGCGCCACGGGCGCGGGCGCAGCGTGCCGGCGTTCTGCGCGGGGTCACTCTTGTCGGTGCCGAATTCGTAGAAGTTGTTGTAGGAGGTAATGTCCTTGAACGGCGTCACCTTGTCGGCCGCGACGAACTTCGGATTCGTCTTCGCCGCCAGCTTCGCGGCCCGCGCGTCGGGCGACGCATAGGCGGCAAATGCCGCACCGCTGCCGCCGAGCAGCCCGCCCGCCGCCGCGAGGCCGGCCGCCTGCAATACGCGCCGCCGGTTCTCGAACACTGCACGCGGCGTGATTTCGCCGGGCGCGATATCGCCGCCGGTCAGTACGTTCCGCAAAGGGCGTTTGATCCACATCGTGCTGCTCCTCCTGCATGCGCCGCGCGCAGCTTCATGAGCGTTCGACCCGACCCGTCTTGCGCCGTTCGACGCCCGGACCGCCCGCCCGTTACAAAAGAAAACCGCCGGGCACACGGTGCACCGGCGGTCTCATAGTCGGACGAACAGCGGAAATCTTACAGCTTGCCGTAGCTGTGCAGCCCGGACAGGAACATGTTGACGCCGAGGAACGCGAAGGTCGTCACGAGCAGGCCCGTGAGCGCCCACCATGCGGCCACCGTGCCGCGCAGGCCCTTCATCAGGCGCATGTGCAGCCACGCCGCGTAGTTGAGCCACACGATCAGCGCCCAGGTTTCCTTCGGGTCCCAGCTCCAGTAGCCGCCCCATGCTTCGGCGGCCCACAGCGCGCCGAGGATCGTCGCGATCGTGAAGAACGCGAAACCGACCGCGATCGACTTGTACATCACGTCGTCGAGCACTTCGAGCGTCGGCAGGCGATCCGCGAGCACGCCGCGCTCCTTCATCAGGTACGCGACCGACACCATCGCCGACAGCGCGAAGCTGCCGTAGCCGATGAAGTTCGCCGGCACGTGGATCTTCATCCACCAGCTCTGCAGCGCCGGCACGAGCGGCTGGATCTGCTGCGCATCGCGCGCGACCGAGTACCACATCAGGAAGCCGACGGCCGCGCTGATCACCAGCAGCACGAACGCGCCGAGCGCGCGCGTGCCGTAGTGGCCTTCGTAATACAGATAGAGCAGCGCGGTGATCAGGCTGAACAGCACGAACACTTCATACAGGTTCGACACCGGAATGTGCCCGACGTCCGCGCCGATCAGGTAGGACTCGTACCAGCGCACCATCAGCCCGGTGAAGCCCATCAGCACGGCGACCCACGTGAGCTTCTGGCCGATCGCGGAGCCCGACTCCGAGCGCGCGAGCAAACCGATCCAGTAGAAGATCGTCGCGAGCACGAACAGCGCGCTCATCCACAGGATGGCCGACTGGCTCGACAGGAAATACTTGAGGAAGAACGCCGAATCGGCGCGTGCGAGATCGCCCTGGTAGATCTGGATCGACAGCAGCGCCAGCACGGCGATCGACGCCATCATCAGCCGCGCGGGCTTCCAGCGCCAGCCGAGCGTGATGAGCGCCGGCACGGTGCCGATCATCACCGCCTTGTCGTAGTAATCCATGTGCGCGTTGTAGTGCACGAGCGCATAGCCCGCGCCCACCACGAGCGCCAGTGCGAACAGCCAGTCGAGCAACGACAGGCGCGCGAGGAACGGACGGTCGTCGAACAGCGGCGCCATAACCGGAGCCTGGGCCGACGCCCGATGGGAAGAGGAAACTTGCGTGAGATCCATGATGTTACCGGGTGGAATTCTCGGAATCGGAACCGCCGCCGGCAGGCGGACGGGCCGTCGATGCCGCACCGGCCGGCGCGGCGTCGCGAGGTGCGGCGTGCAACGCGGCACCGGCCGCATCGCGCGTCTGCACGAATTCTTTCTCGAAATCGAAGGTCTTGCGGGCCGTGGACATTGCCATCACCACATCGACGCCCGAACCGGCGTCCTTCAGCCAGAACCAGAGGCGCCGCTCGCGCACGTAGAACATCGAGAAGATGCCGGCGACCAGCAGCAGGCTGCCAAGATACACCAGATTCTTGCCGGGTGCGCGCGTCAACTGAAATACCGAAGCTTGCACCTGCTTGAATGAGTCAAGCTGCAAATAGACCGGCGATCCATACAAAAAGCTGTCAGATAGCGCATTGATCGCGTTCTGCACGAAGCGGATCGTGTCGGTGCCCTGCTGCGCCGCCGGCTCGCCCGCGCGCTCGCGCGCGATCTGCCAGACCTCCCACATCGAGCCTTCGAGCATGCGCAGCAGCAGGCTCGCGGCCTTCTCCTGCTCGGCCTTGGGCACCGAGCGGTCGATGAACGTCGCGACAGCCTGGAAGCCGCCGATCGGCTGGCCGTCGGCGCCACGGCCGACGCTGTCGTCGCTCGCCGCAAAAAGGGTCAGCACCTTCAGTGCGCTGTCCTGCAGGCGGCTGCGCAGCGATGCGTCGGTGCCCGGCAGCGAACGCTGCGCGAAGCGCGCGGCGGCTTCGGCGCGCGCGGACGGATCCTCGAGCGCGGCGCGCAGGTGCATCCATTCGCCGATCGAATCCTGGCTGTCGGCCGGAATCCGCATGTAGCGGAACGGGTCGTTCGGGCTCGCACGCACGCCGGCGAGGAACACGCGCTCGCCGTTCATGTCGACGGGCAGCATGTAGTTGTTGAATTCGCGCGCCTGGCCGTCCTTGCCGCGGATCTTGTACTGCACGGACGGGCCGATGTTGTGAAGCTGCGTCGGCTTCGAGGTCTTGGCGCCGGAGCCGAGCCGTTCGTCGAACACTTCTCTCAGCGAGCTCGTCGTCGCGACACCGCGCACGTCCGGCTTGCCGTTCGCGTCAGCCATGTTCTCGACGTTGATCGCACGGAAATCGGAGAACTCGATCGTGTCGCCGTCGTTGCCCGGCATCTGCAGCGGCGCCGAACTGCCGATCGTCCCCTTTACGGGGAAGGTCGTCGCGTTGCCGCCCGTCATCGGGTAGGCCGTCATCTGCATCTGCGAGCCGCCGTCCTGGAAGCTCGACTGGTAGATCGACACGCCCTTGTACGTGAACGGCTTGTTGACCTCGACGCGCGCCGGGATCTTCTGGCCGGTCTCGCGATCGATCACGACGATGTCGCTCGCGAACAGCTTCGGCATGCCCGTCGTGTAGTAGTCGACGATGAACTTGTTGAGCTGGATCGAGAACGGCAGGTCCTGGATCAGCGAGCCGCTCGGCTGGTTCAGGATCGCGGTCGACACGAACTGCCCCTCGGGCACCCACGCGTAGCCGCGGAACGTCGGGTTCGACGCGGACAGGCGGTGGTCGGGCGAGATCTCGCTGATCGTCGCGCTCGTGTTGACCGGGCTCTTGCCGAACATCCACATCTGGAATTTGATCGGCAGGTTGCTGTCGAGCAGGCCGCCGATACAGATCACGACGATCGCGAGGTGCGCGGAGATGTAGCCCCACTTGGTCATCGCCCCGCGCTTCGCGGAGATCAGCGTCGCGCCGTCGTTCTCACGCACGATGTGCTTGTAGCCGGCCTTGGTGACGAACGTGGCGAGCGTCGCCGTGACCGTCGCGCGCGTGCCGGACGTCGTGTACTCGGCCTTGTGGTGGAACGCCCGCAGACTGCCTTCGCGAACCTTGTCCTTCCAGCTCTTCGCATCGGCGAGCATCTTCGGCGCGTTGCGGATCACGCACAGCGAGATCGAGATGACGAGGAAGATCAGGATCAGCATGAACCACCACGCGCTGTACACGTTGTACAGGCCGAGCGAGCGGAAGATGTCCGCCCAGAACGGCCCGAACTGGTTCACGTAGTTCGGATACGGGTCGTCCTGGGTCAGGACCGTGCCGATGATGCTCGCAATCGACAGCACCACCAGCAGCGCAATTGCGAAGCGCATCGAGCTCAGCAGCTCGACCGCGCGCTTCGACGCACCCTGACCCGACTTCGACTGCAACCCCGACGTGGTAACGCTCATTCAAACTCCGACTAAGGGGAAACAGCCCCCAACGCTCACTATGTTCGCTTTGGGGAGCACAGCCCCCCATTCCCGGCATGCCTCTTCATCCTGGCTTGGCATGGCTCGGCCCGGCGAGTGCTGACAACAAAAAAGGGCAAGGCGACCGCAACCATGCGGCGCCCCACCCTTTTCTTGTTCTGACTCCGGCCGCCCTTCGGGCGCCCGGTCATTCCATTCGCGGCTGACCGCTCAACGCAGGCCCGCAATGTAATCCGCGACGGCCTTGATCTCGTTGTCCGACAGCCGCGTCGCGATCTGATGCATCGCCTCGTTGTTGTTACGCGCACCGGCACCCTGCTGGAACGCGGTCAACTGCGCGACCGTGTAATCGGCCCATTGCCCCGACAGACGCGGGTACTGGACCGGGATCCCTTGCCCTGTCGGCCCGTGGCAACTCGCGCAGGCGGGTACGCCCTTCTCCGCGATGCCGCCGCGATAGATCTTCTGGCCGATCGGCACGGTTGCCGCATCGCGCGCGGTGCCGAGCTTCGTCGTCTGCGACCCGTAGTACGCGGCGACGTTGCGCATGTCGTCCGCGCTCAACGCGCTCGCGAATCCGACCATCACCGCGTTGGTACGCACCGGCCCCTTCGCGCCCGGCTGCGTCTTGAAGTCGTTCAACTGCTTGACCAGATATTCGGGATGCTGGCCGGCAAGCTTCGGAAAACTGCCCGACGCGCTATTGCCGTCGGCGCCGTGACACGACGCACAAACCTGCCCGGCAATTGCCTTGCCACGGTCGAGATCCGGCTTTGCCGCATCCGCCGCGTTTGCCTCCGCTACGAAACCTACGAACCCTGCTGCAACCTGAAGCACCATCAGAGACTTGCACAGTCGATTCATTCGCACACCCTGTTTCGTCTTGTGGGAATTTGAGGTTCTGCAAAAAACGACGGCGTTCAGTCTACCGCAGAAGCTACATAAAAGCGCGAGGCAGGCGCCCGGTAGCCTTCGGTAAAACCGCCGTATTGTACAATATCGTGTTGAAAGCTCCCGCGCCTATCGGGGCTACCCCGCCTCCACCAAGCGGCTCGCGCCGCCCGTCCTTCCGGTTCCCATGGCCTTTCTGCTCCATCAAGCCCGCTTCTACACGACCGTCAACCATCTGCGCGACCTGCCGCCGACGGTCCAGCCGGAAATCGCGTTCGCGGGCCGCTCGAATGCCGGCAAGTCGACGGCGATCAACGTGCTGTGCAACCAGAAGCGGCTCGCCTTCGCGTCGAAGACGCCCGGCCGCACGCAGCATATCAACTACTTCTCCGTCGGCCCGGCCGACGAGCCCGTCGCGAATCTCGTCGACCTGCCCGGCTACGGCTACGCGGAAGTGCCCGGTGCCGCCAAGGCCCACTGGGAAATGCTGCTGTCGTCCTACCTCGCGACCCGTTCGCAGCTTTGCGGCCTGATTCTGATGATGGATTCGCGCCGTCCGCTGACCGACCTCGATCGCCGCATGATCGAGTGGTTCGTGCCGACCGGCAAGCCGATCCACACGCTGCTGACGAAGTGCGACAAATTGACGCGGCAGGAAAGCATCAACGCGCTGAGGACCGCGCAAAAGGGTCTCGATGCGTATCGTGACCAGGGCGTCCAGGGCAAGCTGACGGTTCAGCTGTTCTCGGCGATGAAGCGCGTTGGGCTCGACGAGGCGCACGAATTGATCGAAAGCTGGGTGCGGCCGTCCGTCGCCGACGAAAAAAGCGAGCCTGTAGCACAATGATCGGGCAACGCGCGGCCGGGATCGGCGGCGCGCACCTGACGGCGCCTGCGGTTTCGGCCGGCTCATAAAAAAACCCGCCGTTGAACGGCGGGTCAAACAGCCTAATCGAAAAACGACAGGCACCCGCTCAGGGAGGAGAAGCGGGGAGCTGCACGCGACGCGTGCCGCTCGATCGCTATCATATACCAACGCTCCCGAAAATGACCTAAGGGTTCCGTAAGGTCTTACTGCCCCGATTTCTACCCAATCGCCATGAGCTTCCATCCGCTTCATCGTCCGCGCCGGATGCGCCGCGACGACTTCTCCCGCCGCCTGATGCGCGAAAACCGCCTGACCACCGACGACCTGATCTATCCGGTGTTCGTCGTCGAAGGCACCAACGAACGGCAGCCGGTACCGTCGATGCCCGGCGTCGAACGCGTGTCCGTCGATCTGCTGATGCAGGTCGCCGAGCAGTGCGTCGAACTCGGTGTGCCCGTGCTGTCGCTGTTCCCGGCCATCGAGCCGTCGGTGAAGACGCCTGACGGCCGCGAGGCAGCCAATCCGGAAGGCCTGATCCCGCGCGCGGTGCGCGAGTTGAAGAAGCGCTTCCCCGAACTCGGCGTGCTGACCGACGTCGCACTCGACCCGTACACGAGCCACGGCCAGGACGGTGTCCTCGACGAAAACGGCTACGTGATCAACGACGACACGATCGAGATCCTGATCGACCAGGCACGCGTGCAGGCTGAAGCCGGCGTCGACATCGTCGCCCCGTCGGACATGATGGACGGCCGCATCGGCGCCATCCGCGAAATGCTGGAAAGCGACGGCCATATCCACACGCGAATCATGGCCTATTCGGCCAAGTTCGCGTCGGCGTTCTACGGCCCGTTCCGCGACGCGGTCGGCTCGGCATCCAACCTGGGCAAGGGCAACAAGATGACCTACCAGATGGATCCGGCGAACAGCGACGAAGCGCTGCGCGAAGTGCGCCTGGACATCGACGAAGGCGCCGACATGGTGATGGTCAAGCCCGGCATGCCGTACCTCGACATCGTGCGCCGCGTGAAGGACGAGTTCCGCTTCCCGACCTACGTGTACCAGGTGAGCGGTGAATACGCGATGCTGAAGGCCGCCGCGATGAACGGCTGGCTCGATCACGACAAGGTCGTGCTCGAATCGCTGCTCGCGTTCAAGCGGGCGGGCGCCGACGGCGTGCTCACGTACTTCGCACTCGACGCTGCGCGTCTGCTGAAAGCGCAACGCTGATTGCCCGCCGGCAGGCGGAAAGCAAAACGGCGGGACACCTCGGTGTCCCGCCGTTTTTTTGCGGTCGATCGGGACCGTCTGCCCTTGTCGATCGTCAGCTCAGGCCGCGCCAACGCGCCGGTTCGCCACCAGCACGCTCGCGATACCTACAGTCATACCGTCGGGACCGCAGCCCGGTCGAGGCTGCGCAGGAACGTCTCAGCGGCCTGATAGCCGACCACGCGCCCGATTTCGTTGCCGTTGCGATCGAAGAAGATGATGCCCGGCGGCCCGAACAGGTTGAAACGCTTCAGCAGCGCCTGGTCGTCCGGGTTGTTCGCGGTGACATCCGCGCGCACGAGGTGAAGCTGCGCGAGCCGCGCCTGCACGCGCGCGTCGGTAAACGTCAGATGCTCCATCTCCTTGCAGCTCACACACCAGTCGGCGTAGAAGTCGAGCATCACGGGCTGGCCCGACGTTTTCAGCAGCGTGTCGAGTTCGCCACTCGAGCGCACCGATGCGAATGCAGGCCCGTCCTGCGCGGCGGCCGCACCCGCCGTCGCAGCGCCGCCCGACGCAACCGTGCGTGCTGCCAGCACCGCCAGCGGCTTGACCGGGTCGGTCGATCCCGCGGCCAGGCCGACGAGCAGCGTGGCCGCCCAGATTGCGAGTGCCGCGCCTACGCCACGGCCGAGACGACGCCAGATAGACGTGGCGCCGGCATTCGGCGTGAACAGCCCGAGCGCCGCGGCCGCGATCAGCAGCCACAACGCAGCGAGCACCATCTTCAGGCCACCGGCCAGCACCGGCCACACGATCCACAGCGCGGCCGCGAGCAGCACGATGCCGAAGAACACCTTCACGCCGTCCATCCATGCGCCGGCGCGCGGCAGCACCGTCCCGGCGCCGACGCCGACGACCAGCAGCGGCACGCCCAGCCCCAGCCCCATCGCGAACAGCGCGGCACCGCCGAGCAGCGCATTGCCCGTGTGCGCAATGAAAGCGAGCACCGCGAACAGCGGCGCCGTCATGCATGCGCCGACGACCAGCGCGGACAGCGCGCCCATCGCCGCGACCGCGACGAAATGGCCGCCCTGGCGCGCGCCCGATGCCTCGGCTGCGCCGTTCTGCCAGCGCGCGGGCAGCGCGATGTCCTTGCCCGAGATCAGCGAGACGGCGAACGCGGTCAGCAGCACGCCGAACGCGCCGAGCACCCACGGGTTCTGCAGCCACGCACCGAGGCCCTGGCCGACCAGCGCCGCGGCGATGCCGAGCACCGTATAGACCAGCGCCATGCCGACCACGTAGGTCAGCGACAACGCGAAGCCGCGCGCATGCGTCGCCCGCGTGCCCTGGCCGATGATGATCGCCGACACGATCGGGATCATCGGGTACGAGCACGGAAGGAGGCTCAACACGACGCCCGCGACGAAATACAGGGCGACGATCGTGAAGAAGCCGTGCCCTTCGAGCAGCGACTGCGCGAAATCGGCGCTCGTGACCTTGTCGAACCAGCTGCCGGCGGCAGCCGCATCGCCGGACGACGGTGACGAAGCAGCACCCAGCGCGGCGCCGTCGACCTTCACGACGTGCTCGGCCGGCGGATAGCAGATGCCTTCGTCCGCACACCCCTGCGATGTCACCGCGAGCTCGAATGGGCCCGACGCCTGCTTGACGGGCACGTGCACGACGACTTCGTCACGGTAGGTCTCGACGTTCTTCTGGAACGTCTGGTCGAACTTCACGTGGCCGGCCGGGAATTGCGGATCGCCAAGCGTCGCCTGCCCGCTCTTTACCGCGAACGCGAACCGCTCGCGGTACAGGTAGTAGCCGTTGGCGACCTTGAAGCGGACGTCCACCTGTCCCGGCGATTCGCTCGCACTGAACTTGAACGCAACCGACGGATCGAGGAAATCGTCGGCCGCGCGCGCGACCGACAGGCCGCCCAGCACGAGCATGAACGACAACAGGACTGCGAGGAACCGCAGCGCGCGCACGCGCACGGGAAGCGCCATACCGTTAAACATGAAATAGACGTTGAGTTTCGCTGGTCACCCACTGGCCGTACGCGGCCGATGCCGTCGTCTGCCACGAGACGATTTCGGGCGTCTCGTAAGGATGATGCGCGAGAATAAATCGCTCCAGTTCGAGCGCCCGCACGGGGCTCGTCTTGAACAGCAACTGGATCTCGTCGGCCGTTTCGACCTTGCCCTGCCAGTGATAGCGCGACTTGATCGCACCGAGCTCCGACACGCACGCGGCAAGCCGGGCATCGAGCGCGCCGTCTGAAAGCACCTTGGCGGTCTCGGCATCGGGCACCGTCGTCAGCATCAGCACCACTATCATCCGCGCCCTCCTGGCTGGTCTATCGGCTCCTGCCGACGCGGATTGTCCATCTGGGGAGCGCGCCGGCTGCCCCGTATCGTAGCGCAGCCCGCGCAACGCTGCCGGCACCGCCCTGCGACAATCGATCGCAGCCGGCGCCGGAAAAACAAAAAGGGCCAAGCAATCGCTCGGCCCCTTTCAGATACTGCTGCGTACCGGAAGCTTACTCAGCTTCTTGCACGTTTTCCGTTTCGTCGACTTCCGGACGATCGAGCAGCTCGACCAGTGCCATCGGTGCGTTGTCGCCCACGCGGAAGCCGAACTTCAGCACGCGCAGGTAGCCGCCCGGACGGTTCGCGAAACGCGGACCGAGCACGTCGAACAGCTTCGCCACCGAGTCACGATCGCGCAGGCGGTTGAACGCCAGGCGACGGTTTGCCAGCGACGGCTTCTTGCCGAGCGTGATCAGCGGCTCGACGACTTTACGGAGTTCCTTCGCCTTCGGCAGCGTCGTCTTGATGACTTCGTGCTCGATCAGCGAGTTGGACATGTTACGGAGCATAGCCAGACGGTGGCTGCTCGTGCGGTTCAGTTTCCGCAGACCATGACGATGGCGCATTTCAGTTTCCTTGATTCAAAGTTTTGATCCAGCTCTTCTATCGCACCTCGAAGGGTGCACGGGCCGGTAGCGAAAAAAAGCAAGATGCGGATTTTAAAGGAAAATCCGCATCTTTGCCAACTACAGCATCAACCAGGCTTACTTGTCGAGACCAGCCGGCGGCCAGTTCTCGAGCTTCATGCCCAGCGTGAGACCGCGCGAAGCGAGCACTTCCTTGATCTCGTTGAGCGACTTGCGACCGAGGTTCGGCGTCTTCAGCAGCTCGTTTTCCGTGCGCTGGATCAGGTCGCCGATGTAGTAGATGTTCTCGGCCTTCAGGCAGTTCGCCGAACGAACCGTCAGCTCGAGATCGTCCACCGGACGCAGCAGGATCGGATCGATCTGCGGTGCACGCGACGGCGCTTCGGCTGCCGTTTCCGTGCCTTCCAGCGCCGCGAACACGGACAGCTGGTCGACCAGGATGCGGGCCGATTGACGGATCGCTTCTTCCGGCGTGATCACACCGCTCGTCTCGATGTTCATCACGAGCTTGTCGAGGTCGGTACGCTGCTCGACACGTGCGCTTTCGACAGCGTAGCTCACGCGGCGAACCGGCGAGAACGATGCGTCGAGGACGATGCGGCCGATGATCTTGGCCGTGTCTTCGCCGTAGCGACGGACGTTGCCGGGCACATAGCCGCGACCCTTCTCGATCTTGATCTGAACGTCGAGCTTGCCGCCCTTCGACAGGTGCGCAATCACGTGATTCGGGTTGATGACTTCGCAGTCGTGAGCCAGCTCGATATCGCCGGCCGTGACAACGCCTTCACCTTCCTTGCGCAGCGTAACCGTCACTTCGTCACGGTTATGCAGCTTGAACACCACGCCCTTCAGGTTCAGCAGCAGGTTGACGACGTCTTCCTGCACGCCATCCAGCGTCGAGTACTCGTGCACCACGCCCGCGATCGTCACTTCGGTCGGCGCGTAGCCAACCATCGACGACAGCAGCACGCGACGCAGCGCATTGCCCAAGGTATGGCCGTAACCGCGTTCGAACGGTTCCATGACCACCCTCGCGTGGTTCTCGCCCAGCGATTCCACGGCGATGATCTTGGGTTTCAGCAAACTGGTTTGCATGGGCTTTCCTTTTCAATACCCTCGGCTCGTTACACCGATAAGGCTGACCGGTAACAACCAGAAAATAAACAGCCGAGGCCCCTCCTTGCGCAACGCAATCGGGGTACCTCGGCCGTCAATCGGATTAACGCGAATACAATTCGACGATCAGGCTTTCGTTGATGTCGCCTGCGATTTCAGCGCGTTCCGGCATTTGCTTGAACGTGCCTTCGAACTTCTTCGCATCGACTGCAACCCAGCTCGGCATGCCGCCTTGCTCAGCCAGCGACAGCGCTTCGACGATACGCGCTTGCTTCTTCGCCTTTTCGCGGATCGCGACGACGTCACCCGACTTCACTTGCTGCGACGGGACGTTCGCAACGACGCCGTTCACGGTGATCGACTTGTGGCTCACCAGCTGACGCGCTTCAGCGCGGGTCGAGCCGAAGCCCATGCGATACACGACGTTGTCGAGGCGCGACTCGAGCAGTTGCAGCAGGTTTTCACCCGTGTTGCCCTTGCGGCGGTCGGCTTCAGCGAAGTAACGGCGGAACTGACGTTCCAGCACGCCGTAGATACGCTTGACCTTCTGCTTTTCGCGCAGCTGCGTACCGTAGTCGGACGTACGTGCGCCCGAGGTACGGCCGTGCTGACCCGGCTTGCTGTCGAGCTTGCACTTGTCGGCGAGCGAGCGACGTGCGCTCTTCAGGAACAGGTCGGTGCCTTCACGGCGGGACAGCTTGGCCTTCGGGCCGATATAACGTGCCACTTTGCATTCCTCTATCAATCAGTCACGCAGATCTGAATCCGCGCTAGTTCGCGCCCTTTGGGGCGAACGGTGGGCTTAGTCAATCAAAAAAGCAACGCCCGTCGACGCTGAGCGGCGACAGGCAATGTGCTAGCACGAACGTGCCAGCACACCTTTAGATACGACGACGCTTCGGCGGACGGCAGCCGTTGTGCGGAATCGGGGTGACGTCCGAAATCGCGGTGATCTTGATGCCGAGGCCGTGCAGTGCGCGCACTGCCGACTCACGACCCGGGCCCGGGCCCTTGATCCGCACTTCCAGATTCTTCACGCCGTATTCCATCGCGACGCGGCCAGCCGACTCGGCTGCGACCTGGGCAGCGAACGGCGTCGATTTGCGCGAGCCCTTGAAGCCCTGACCGCCCGACGTCGCCCATGCCAGTGCATTGCCTTGGCGATCGGTGATCGTGATGATCGTGTTGTTGAACGACGCGTGAACGTGAACCACGCCTTCAGCGACGTTCTTCTTAACCTTCTTGCGAACGCGTTGCGCCGCGGTGTTCGAAGCCTTAGCCATTACGTTTTCCTGTAACTGTCAGTTCCGCTTACTTCTTCAGCGCTTGCGCTGCACGACGCGGACCCTTGCGAGTACGTGCGTTCGTACGCGTACGCTGACCGCGCATCGGCAGGCCCTTGCGATGACGAACGCCACGGTAGCAACCGAGGTCCATCAGGCGCTTGATGTTCATCGTCACTTCACGGCGCAGATCGCCTTCGACGACAAACTTGCCCACTTCTTCACGCAGCTTTTCCAAGTCTGCGTCGGTCAAGTCCTTGACCTTCTTCGAAAAATCGACGCCAGCTGCCACGCAGATGCTGCGCGAACGGGTGCGGCCGACACCAAAGATTGCCGTCAGGCCGATCTCGGTGTGCTGGTGATTCGGGATGTTAACCCCTGCGATACGAGCCATTGTTTTTCCTCAAACAAAAAGCGCAAACAAACGCGCGGTCAGCCTTGGCGCTGCTTGTGGCGCGGATCCGAGCTGCAGATCACGCGAACGACGCCCTTGCGCTTGATGATCTTGCAATTGCGGCAAATGCGCTTAACCGATGCCATCACTTTCATGATAATACCCTTTTTTCAAATCACTTCGCCCGGAACACGATCCGCGCACGAGACAGATCGTAAGGCGTCAACTCAACCGTCACCTTGTCGCCAGGCAGGATGCGGATGTAGTGCATCCGCATCTTCCCGGAAATATGACCCAACACGACATGGCCGTTTTCCAGCTTCACACGGAAGGTCGCATTCGGGAGGTTTTCGATCACCTCACCCTGCATCTGGATTACATCGTCTTTGGCCATAGTCCTTAACGCATCGGGATGTTGCCGCCCTTGAAGTTCGCCTTCTTGAGCAGTGACTCATACTGTTGCGACATAACGTACGACTGCACCTGCGCCATAAAGTCCATCGTGACGACGACAATGATCAGCAGCGACGTTCCACCAAAATAAAACGGCACGTTCCAGCGCAGCACCAGAAACTCCGGCAGCAGACACACGAAGACGATGTAGATCGCACCGGCCAGCGTCAGACGCGTGAGGATGCGGTCGATATATCGTGCGGTCTGATCGCCCGGACGGATGCCCGGAACAAACGCGCCGCTCTTCTTCAGGTTGTCCGCGGTTTCCCTGCTGTTGAACACCAGTGCGGTGTAGAAGAAGCAGAAAAACACGATCGCCAGCGTGTACAGCAGCACATAGACCGGCTGGCCCGGCTTCAGCGCTTCCGCAACGTTATGCAACGTATTGGAAATCCAGCTTCCCGTCGGCTGACCGGTACTGAACCAGCCGAGAATCGTTGCCGGGAACAGAATGATCGACGATGCGAAGATCGGCGGAATCACACCCGACATGTTCAGCTTCAGCGGCAGATGCGACGACTGCCCACCGTAGATCTTGTTGCCGACCTGGCGCTTCGCGTAGTTCACGAGGATCTTGCGCTGACCGCGTTCGATGAACACGACCAGGTAAGTCACCGCGGCAATCAGAACGACGATGATGATCGCCGAAATGATGCTCATCGAACCCGTACGCACCAGCTCGAACAACCCACCGACGGCATTCGGGAACCCTGCTGCGATCCCGCCGAAGATGATGATCGAGATACCGTTGCCCAGACCACGCTCGGTAATTTGCTCGCCGAGCCACATCAGGAACATCGTGCCCGTAACCAGCGTCACGACCGTCGTCAGACGGAACAGCATGCCGGGGTCAGTGACGAGGCCCGGCTGGTTTTCCAGCGCAGCCGCGATACCGAACGCCTGGAAGGTCGCGAGCACCACGGTGAAATACCGCGTGTACTGCGTGATCTTCCGTTGCCCTGCCTGCCCTTCCTTCTTCAGCGCCTCGAGCTGCGGCGATACGATCGCCAGCAACTGCATGATGATCGACGCCGAGATGTACGGCATGATCCCCAGCGCAAAGATCGTGAAGCGGGAAAGCGCGCCACCCGAGAACATGTTGAACATGCCCAGGATGCCGCCCGCCTGGCTCTGGAACAGCTTTGCCAGTTGATCCGGATCGATGCCCGGCACGGGAATGTGCGCGCCGATGCGATAGACGATCAGCGCCAGGAGCAAGAACATTGCTCGCCGGCGCAGATCGCCGAATTTCGCCGTGCTTCGACCGGGTTTTGCAAGACTCGGGCTGTTAGCCAAGTACCTTCTCCGATGAATGCAAGTGACGACGCGCTACGCGTGTCACTCGGCGAACGAACCGCCAGCCGCTTCGATCGCAGCGCGCGCACCCTTGGTGGCACCGAGACCCTTCACGACGATCTTGCGCTTCAGTTCGCCCGTCGCGATGATCTTTGCGCTCTTCGTCAGCTCACCGACCAGGCCGGCTTGCTTCAGTGCGAGCAGATCGATCTCGTCGACCGGCAGCTTCTCGAGGTCGCTCAGGCGCACTTCACCGACGAATTCCTTCGTCAGCGACGTGAAGCCGCGCTTCGGCAGACGACGTTGCAGCGGCATCTGACCGCCTTCGAAACCGACTTTGTGGAAGCCGCCCGAACGCGATTTCTGACCCTTGTGACCACGGCCAGCCGTCTTGCCGAGGCCCGAACCGATGCCACGGCCGACGCGACGCTTGGCGTGCTTTGCGCCAGCTGCCGGCTTCAGGTTATTCAATTCCATATCAACTCCTTGATCCGTAGGGCCGCTTACGCGATGACCTTAACGAGGTACGAGACCTTGTTGATCATGCCGCGGACCGCCGGCGTGTCCTGAAGCTCGCTGACCGAGTTGAGTCGGCGCAGGCCCAGGCCACGCACGGTCGCGCGGTGCGATTCGCGGGTCCCGATCAGGCTCTTAACGAGCTGAACCTTGACAGTTTTTTCAGACATGGTGACCACCCGGGCTTAGCCCAAAATTTCTTCGACGGACTTGCCGCGCTTCGCCGCGATGTCTGCCGGGGTGGACTGCTTGCGCAGGCCGTCCAGCGTGGCGCGAACGAGGTTGTACGGGTTCGTCGAACCGTGGCTCTTTGCCACGACGTTCTGAACGCCCATCACGTCGAACACTGCGCGCATCGGGCCGCCGGCGATCACGCCCGTACCTGCCTTCGCCGGAGCGAGGAGGACAGCGGATGCGCCATGCTTGCCGTGCACTTCGTGTTGCAGCGTGCCGTTCTTGAGCGGCACCTTGAACATGTTGCGACGAGCTTGTTCCATTGCCTTCTGGACAGCGACCGGCACTTCCTTCGCCTTGCCCTTGCCCATACCGATACGGCCATCACCATCGCCAACCACGGTCAGTGCGGCGAAGCCGAGAATACGGCCACCCTTCACGACCTTGGTCACGCGATTGACCGAAATCATCTTTTCACGAAGGCCGTCGTCGCGCTCGTCAGCCTGAACTTTCGCTTGCATCTTTGCCATGACGAATTCCTTCCTTAGAACTTGAGCCCAGCTTCACGAGCTGCCTCAGCCAGCGCCTTGACGCGGCCATGGTAGCGGAAGCCCGAGCGGTCGAAGGCGACGGATTCGATGCCGGCAGCCTTTGCCTTCTCGGCAATACGCTTGCCGATCAGCGTCGCGGCATTAACGTTGCCGCCCTTGCCCGACTTGTCGGCCAGTTCAGCGCGCACTTCAGCTTCGAGCGTCGACGCGCTGGCGAGCACCTTGGTGCCGCAGGGCGAGAACACTTGAGCGTAGATGTGCGTGTTCGTGCGATGCACGGCGAGACGCGCGACCTGCAGCTCAGCGATCTTGATACGCGTCTGGCGAGCGCGGCGCAGGCGAGATTGAGTCTTATCCATGATTGCGCACCCTTACTTCTTCTTCGTTTCTTTGAGGATCACAACCTCGTCGGAATAGCGCACGCCCTTGCCCTTGTAGGGCTCCGGCGGACGGTAACCGCGGACTTCCGCAGCCACTTGACCGACTTGTTGCTTGTTGATCCCCTTGATCACGATTTCGGTTTGCGTCGGGGTTTCTGCCTTGACGCCTTCCGGCATCTGGTGCACCACCGGGTGCGAGAAACCCAGCGACAGGTTCAGCTTGTCGCCTTGCGCTTGCGCACGATAACCGACGCCAACCAGCGTCAGCTTGCGCTCGAAACCCTTGGTCACGCCGTGCACGGCATTCGCGATAATCGCGCGCATCGTGCCCGACAGTGCATTTGCTTCGCGGCTTTCGTCAACCGGCGCCAGGTTCAGCGTACCGTCGTTGTTCGCCACGTTCACGAGCGGATTGATCGCTTGCGTGATGGTGCCCAGCGGGCCCTTGACGGTGATCGCACCGTCGGCCAGCTTGACTTCCGCGCCTTGCAGCGCGATCGGGCTCTTACCTACTCGAGACATGTTTCTCTCTCCTCGGCTTTAAGCGACGTAGCAGATGACTTCGCCGCCGACGCCGGTAGCGCGCGCCTTGCGGTCGGTCATCACGCCCTTGGGCGTCGACACGATTGCCACACCGAGGCCATTCATGACCTGCGGGATGTCGTTACGGCCACGGTACACGCGCAGGCCAGGCTTCGAAACGCGTTCGATGCGTTCGATGACCGGACGGCCAGCGTAGTACTTCAGCGCGATATTCAGTTCGGACTTCGCACCTTCCGCCTTCACGGCGAAATCGTCGATATAGCCTTCGTCTTTCAGGACTTGCGCGATTGCAACCTTGACTTTCGACGAGGGCATCGACACCGATACCTTCTCGACCATCTGCCCATTGCGGATGCGAGTCAGCATATCGGCGATAGGATCACTCATGCTCATTTACGTTTCTCCTATTACCAGCTCGCCTTGGTCAGGCCAGGAATCTCGCCACGGAATGCGATTTCACGAATCTTGTTACGCGCGAGGCCGAATTTACGGAACGTGCCACGCGGACGGCCCGTGATCGCGCAGCGGTTACGCTGGCGGGTCGGGTTTGCGTTGCGGGGCAGTTGCTGCAGCTCCAGGCGTGCTTCGTAGCGCTCTTCTTCCGACTTGCTTTGGTCTTCGACGATCGCCTTCAGCGCATCGCGCTTTGCTGCGAACTTCGCGACCAGGCGGGCGCGCTTCTTTTCACGTTCGATCAGTGCCAGTTTAGCCACGGTAACCTCAGTTTCTGAACGGGAACTTGAAGCTGGCGAGCAGTGCCTTTGCTTCGTCGTCGGTCTTCGCAGTCGTCGTGATGCTGATGTTCAGCCCACGCAGTGCGTCGATCTTGTCGTAGTCGATTTCGGGGAAAATGATCTGCTCTTTCACACCGATGTTGTAGTTGCCACGGCCATCGAACGCACGACCCGACACACCGCGGAAGTCACGCACGCGGGGCAGCGCAACCGTCACGAAACGGTCGAGGAATTCGTACATTGCTTGGCCACGCAGCGTCACCATCGCGCCGATCGGGTAACCCTGGCGGATCTTGAAGCCTGCGATTGCCTTGCGTGCCTTCGTCACGACCGGCTTCTGACCAGCGATCTTCGTGAGGTCGCCAACGGCGTTCTCGATGATCTTCTTGTCAGCGATCGCTTCGCCAAGACCCATGTTCAGCGTGATCTTGGTGATGCGCGGCACTTCCATGACCGACTTGTAACCGAACTTCTCGATCAGGCCGGGCACAACCTTTTCTTTGTAAAACTCTTGAAAACGAGCCATTTTTTACTCCGCTGCGTCAGGCGCTCAGTACAGCACCGGTCGTCTTCAGGAAGCGAACCTTCTTGCCTTCCTCGACCTTGATGCCAACACGCGACGCCTTGCCATTCGCGTCGACCAGTGCGACGTTCGAAATATGCAGGGGCATCGTCTTCGCTTCCACGCCGCCCGTCGTACCCTTCATCGGGTTCGGCTTCACATGCTTCTTGACGAGGTTGATACCTTCAACCGTCACATGCTCTGCACCGACAGCCAGCACGACGCCGCGCTTGCCCTTGTCCTTGCCAGTGACGACGATGACTTCGTCACCTTTGCGAATCTTGTTCATCGCGACTCCTTACAGCACTTCCGGCGCCAGCGAAACGATCTTCATGAATCGTTCGCTACGCAGCTCACGCGTGACCGGCCCGAAGATACGGGTGCCGATCGGCTCGAGCTTGTTATTCAAAAGCACAGCGGCGTTGCCGTCGAACTTGATCAGCGAGCCGTCTTGACGGCGCACGCCCTTGGCGGTGCGGACCACCACGGCGTTGTAAATTTCGCCTTTCTTCACGCGCCCGCGCGGCGTTGCCTCTTTGACGCTCACCTTGATGATGTCGCCAATGCCGGCGTAACGACGCTTCGAGCCGCCGAGCACCTTGATGCACAGGACTTCACGTGCACCCGTGTTGTCGGCTACTTCGAGCCGAGATTCGGTCTGGATCATGGTTTGTCTTTCCCAACTTAATCCGGATGCACCACCATGATGCATTCGGTCAGTCTTGGTCCCGTCAGCCAATCGGCTGCTTGGGTTGGAACAGCAGCGACGGCAAACGAAACCCGCCATCGCAATTCGGTGAATCTTTCGGACAGGCAGGCGCCAGTCCGCTTCCCCCACCAACTTCGCCCGCGACGGGGCTCCCATAAAGAGGGAAGACCAGGATTATAACAAATAATCCTGGTCACGCAAGCAAATACTTTGCGATTTCAAGCACTTCGCGGAGAAGTGCCTGTTACTGCCTACTGCACAGCCCGCTTAGATGACGCGAGCTGCTTCGACGAGGCGCGACACCGTCCAGGCCTTCGTCTTCGAAACAGGACGAGTTTCCTGGATTTCGACGAGATCGCCTTCGTTGTAGGTGTTCGCTTCATCGTGCGCGTGGTACTTCTTCGAGCGCACGACATACTTGCCGTAGATCGGATGCTTGACGCGGTGCTCGATCAGCACGGTGACGGTCTTGTCCATCTTGTTGCTGACGACCCGACCGACCAGCGTCCGCTTCAGCGAGGTTTTCACGCTATCGTTCATTTCTGGTTCGCCTTCTGAGTCATGACGGTCCGCACACGTGCGATGTCGCGACGAACCTTCTTCAGCTGGCTCGTGTTCGTGAGCTGCTGGGTCGCGAGTTGCATGCGCAGGCCGAATTGCGCCTTCAGCAGGTCCGCCAGCTCCTTGTTGAGCGCGGCCTGGTCTTTCTGGAGAAGTTCGGAAGCCTTCATATTTTCTCCTTAGGCGCCGAGCTGGCGCACGATGAACGCCGTCTTCAGCGGCAGCTTGGCTGCAGCCAGACGGAACGCTTCGCGTGCCAGTTCTTCGGTTACGCCGTCCATTTCATAGAGCATCTTGCCCGGCTGAATCTCGGCGACGTAGTACTCAGGGTTACCCTTACCGTTACCCATACGCACTTCGGCCGGCTTCTGCGAAATCGGCTTGTCCGGGAAGATCCGGATCCAGATGCGGCCGCCACGCTTGATGTGACGCGTCATTGCACGACGCGCCGCTTCAATCTGGCGTGCGGTCAAACGACCGCGACCGATAGCCTTCAGGCCGAATTCACCGAACGACACTGCGTTGCCGCGCGTCGCCTTGCCGGTGTTACGACCTTTCTGCTCTTTACGATACTTCCTGCGTTTCGGTTGCAGCATCGTTATTCTCCAGTCTTGCCGTCTTCGGGCTTGCCGGCGCCACGGCGCGGTGCGCCACGACGAGCACCCGGAGCGCCGCCTTCGCCATCACGGCGCGGACGACGGTCGCCCGGACGCGCATTGCGACGCGGACGCTTGTCTTCGGCTACTTCTTCCACCACCGGTGCGTCGTTGCGGCCGAGCGTATCGCCCTTGTAAACCCACACCTTGACGCCGATGATCCCGTAGGTCGTCTTCGCTTCCGAGGTCGCGTAGTCGATATCAGCACGCAGCGTGTGAAGGGGCACGCGACCTTCGCGATACCACTCCGTACGAGCGATTTCGATACCGTTCAGACGGCCCGCGCTCATGATCTTGATGCCCTGGGCACCCAGACGCATCGCGTTCTGCATCGCACGCTTCATCGCGCGACGGAACATGATCCGGCGCTCGAGCTGTTGCGTGATCGAGTCAGCGATCAGCTGAGCATCGGTTTCCGGCTTGCGGATTTCTTCGATGTTGACGTGGACCGGAACGCCCATGCGGCGTTGCAGTTCCGTCTTCAGCTGCTCGATATCCTCGCCCTTCTTGCCGATGACCACACCCGGACGCGAGCTGTAAATCGTGATGCGCGCGTTCTTCGCCGGACGCTCGATGACGACCCGACCGACCGAAGCGTTCTTCAGCTTCTTCTTCAGGTATTCACGAACACCGATGTCTTCCTGCAGCATCGCCGCGAAATTGTTGTTGTTCGCGTACCAACGCGAAGCCCAATTGCGGCTGACAGCCAGGCGGAAGCCAGTCGGATGAATTTTCTGTCCCATCGTATGGCTCCTTAATTCCCGACCGTCACAGTGATGTGACAGGATTGCTTCTCGATGCGGTTACCGCGGCCCTTGGCGCGCGCGGTGAAACGCTTGAGCGATGCAGCCTTGTCGACGTAGATGCTCTTGATCTTGAGCTCGTCGATATCGGCGCCTTCGTTGTGCTCCGCATTCGCGATTGCCGACAGCACAACCTTCTTCACGATGCCAGCCGCCTTCTTCGGCGAGAACGTCAGAACGTTCAGCGCCTTGTCGACCGGCAAACCGCGGATCTGGTCAGCCACAAGGCGCGTTTTTTGCGCCGAGATGCGGGCACCGCGATGAATTGCTTTCACTTCCATCTTGATTGCCCCTTATTTCTTGGCCTTCTTGTCGGCTGCGTGACCCTTGAACGTACGGGTCAGTGCGAACTCGCCAAGCTTGTGGCCGACCATGTTTTCCGAGATGTACACCGGAACGTGTTGACGGCCGTTATGAACAGCGATCGTCAGGCCGATGAAATCCGGCAGAATCGTCGAGCGACGCGACCAGGTCTTGATCGGCTTTTTGTCGCGCGAAGCTGCAGCCGCCTCAACTTTCTTCAGCAAATGGGCGTCGCAGAACGGACCTTTTTTAACAGAACGTGCCATTGCCTACTCCTTAACGCTTGTGACGGCGCTGGACGATCATCGTCGTCGTGCGCTTGTTGCTACGGGTGCGATAACCCTTAGCCGGCGTACCCCACGGGCTAACCGGATCGCGACCTGCAGCCGTCTTGCCCTCACCACCACCGTGCGGGTGATCAACCGGGTTCATCGCAACGCCACGCACCGTCGGGCGGATACCGCGCCAGCGGTTCGCGCCAGCCTTGCCGATCTGGCGCAGGCTATGCTCTTCGTTACCGACTTCACCGATCGTTGCACGGCACTCGATGTGCACGCGGCGGATTTCGCCCGAACGCAGACGAACCTGCGCGTAGACGCCTTCACGTGCCAGCAGCATTGCCGACGTACCAGCCGAACGCGCCATTTGCGCGCCCTTGCCCGGCAGCATCTCGATGCAGTGGATCGTCGTACCGACCGGAATGTTGCGGATCGGCAGCGTGTTGCCTGCACGGATCGGCGCTTCCGAACCCGACATCAGCTGTTGGCCGACGGTCAGGCCCTTCGGGGCGATGATGTAGCGACGTTCGCCGTCTGCGTAGAGCACCAGCGCGATGTTCGCGCTACGGTTCGGGTCGTACTCGAGACGCTCGACCTTTGCCGGAATGCCATCCTTCGTGCGACGGAAATCGACGATACGGTAGTGCTGCTTGTGACCACCACCCTTGTGACGCGTGGTGATACGACCGTTGTTGTTACGGCCGGCGGTCGAGCTCTGCGAGTCGAGCAGTGCCGCGAACGGCTTGCCCTGGTGCAGGTTCTTGTTGACCACCTTGACCATCGCGCGGCGACCCGGCGATGTCGGCTTAACTTTAACGATTGCCATGATTACTTGGCCTCCGCTTCAAAGTTGATTTCCTGGCCGGGCTTCAGGCAAACGTACGCCTTCTTCACGTCCTTGCGGCGGCCCATCGAACGGCCAAAGCGCTTTTGCTTGCCCTTCTGAACCAGCACGTTGACGGAATCAACTTCAACCTTGAACAGCAGCTCGACAGCCGCCTTCACTTCCTGCTTCGTGGCATCCGGTGCGACTTCGAACACGACTTGCTCGTTCTTGTCGGCAACCAGCGTCGCCTTTTCCGAGATCACCGGTGCGAGCAGGACCTGCATCAAACGATGATCGTTCTTGCGAATCTCGCTCATGACAGCAACTCCTCGATCTGGGCGACCGCAGCCTTCGTGACCAGCACTTTCTTGAAGTAGATCAGCGAGAGCGGGTCAGCGTAGCGCGGCTCGACAATTGCCACGTGCGGCAGGTTGCGCGATGCCAGGTACAGGTTTTCGTCAACCGTATCCGTAATGATCAGAACGGAGTCGAGACCCATGGTCTTGAATTTTTCGGCCAGCAGCTTGGTCTTCGGCGCTTCGAGGATGATGTCCTCGACGACCGACAGACGGCCTTCACGGGCCAGCTGCGAGAAGATCGAGCAGAGACCTGCGCGATGCATCTTCTTGTTGACCTTGTGCGAGAAGTTTTCTTCCGGCGAATTCGGGAAGATACGACCACCGCCACGCCACAACGGGCTCGACGACATACCGGCACGAGCGCGGCCCGTACCCTTCTGGCGCCACGGCTTCTTCGTCGTGTGCTTGACTTGCTCACGGTCCTTCTGTGCGCGGTTACCCTGGCGAGCATTCGCCTGGTAAGCGACGACGACCTGGTGGATCAGCGCTTCGTTGTAGTCACGACCGAACACGACGTCCGATGCGTTGACCACTGCACCTTCCTGACCATTTTCGTTCAGGAGCTTGAGTTCCATTATTTCGCCCCCTTGGTCTTGACGGCCGGCGTCACGAAGACCTTGCCGCCCTTCGCGCCCGGAATCGCACCCTTCACGAGCAGCAGCTTGCGCTCTGCGTCGATACGCGCGATTTCGAGGTTTTGCACCGTCACCGTCTCGTCACCCATGTGACCCGTCATGCGTTTACCCGGGAAAACACGACCCGGATCCTGCGCCATACCGATCGAGCCCGGCACGTTGTGCGAGCGCGAGTTACCGTGCGTAGCACGGCCGGAGGAGAAGTTGTAACGCTTGATCGTACCGGCGTAGCCCTTACCGATCGACACGCCTTGCACGTCGACCTTCTGGCCCACTTCGAAAAGATCAACACCGACCACGGCGCCATTCGACAGCTCAGCTGCCTTGGCCGCGTCAATGCGGAATTCCTTGAGGATTTCACCGGCTTCGACACCGGCTTTGGCGAGATGACCTGCCAGCGGCTTCGTCACGCGCGAGGCACGACGGGAGCCGAATGCAACCTGCACGGCCGTGTAGCCGTCGGTTTCAACAGTCTTGATCTGCGTCACGCGGTTGTCCGACACGTCCAGCACGGTGACGGGAATCGAATCCCCTTCCGCCGTGAAGATACGGGTCATGCCAACCTTGCGACCTACGAGTCCAAGGCTCATCATTTTCTCCATTCCCGACTGCGATTGGTCGGGGCTGATTTACAAAATGCCGGGCACGCAAGGCCCAACTTTTTTACGCGAATACGCGAAAAGCCAAGCATTATAGCCCGACCTCGCGTTTTCCGCAAGCAATCAAAGACTTAGCGCCGCCCGACAAGCCGATCGGCGCTGAAAGCCTTACTGCAGCTTGATTTCCACGTCGACGCCAGCCGGCAGGTCGAGCTTCATCAGCGCGTCAACCGTCTTGTCGGTCGGATCGACGATGTCCATCAGGCGCTGGTGGGTACGGATTTCGAGCTGATCACGCGACGTCTTGTTGACGTGCGGCGAACGCAGGATGTCAAAACGCTGAATGCGCGTCGGCAGCGGCACCGGGCCACGGACGATTGCGCCAGTCCGCTTCGCGGTATCGACGATTTCGGCAGCCGATTGATCGATCAGACGATAGTCGAATGCCTTCAGGCGAATGCGGATTTTCTGTTGCTGCATGACGATTCCTTGGAAAGAGCGAGGCGATGTTGCATCGCCGGACACTAAAAGAACGTGAAACTTGACGCCTGCGGGGAGCGAGACATCAGGTTCCTTGCGGTACTTCCACTGCTAAGCCCGCGATTCTACACGAAATTCTCGAGCGATGGTGCGAGTTTCTCACCCCACGCTTCAGCGTGACGGAAAAACAAAACCGGGTGCCAGCACAAGCTGGACACCCGGTTTCGACGGTACGGACTGCATACCGCGGAATCGCGGACCCCGTCGGGATCCGCGGATCGTCGATATTACTCGATGATCTTGGCGACGACGCCGGCGCCGACCGTACGGCCGCCTTCGCGGATTGCGAAGCGCAGACCTTCTTCCATCGCGATCGGTGCAATCAGCTTCACCGTGATCGACACGTTGTCGCCCGGCATCACCATTTCCTTGTCCTTCGGCAGCTCGATCGAGCCCGTCACGTCCGTCGTACGGAAGTAGAACTGCGGACGGTAGTTGTTGAAGAACGGCGTGTGGCGGCCGCCTTCGTCCTTGCTCAGCACGTACACTTCAGCCGTGAAGTGCGTGTGCGGCGTGATCGAACCCGGCTTCGCCAGAACCTGGCCACGCTCCACGTCTTCACGCTTCGTGCCGCGCAGCAGGATACCAACGTTGTCGCCTGCTTGACCTTGGTCCAGCAGCTTGCGGAACATTTCAACGCCCGTGCAGGTCGTCTTCACCGTCGGCTTGATACCGACGATTTCGATTTCTTCGCCGACCTTCACGATGCCGCGCTCAACGCGACCCGTCACGACCGTACCACGGCCCGAGATCGAGAACACGTCTTCCACCGGCATCAGGAACGCGCCGTCAACTGCACGCTCCGGCGTCGGGATGTACGTGTCCAGCGCGTCGGCCAGGCTCATGATCGCCACTTCGCCCAGCTCGCCCGTGTCGCCTTCCAGCGCCAGCTTGGCCGAACCCTTCACGATCGGCGTGTCGTCGCCCGGGAAGTCGTACTTCGACAGGAGTTCGCGAACTTCCATCTCGACCAGCTCGAGCAGTTCAGCGTCGTCCACCATGTCGCACTTGTTCAGGAACACGATGATGTACGGAACGCCAACCTGACGCGCCAGCAGGATGTGCTCACGCGTCTGCGGCATCGGGCCGTCAGCTGCCGAGCAAACCAGGATCGCGCCGTCCATCTGCGCTGCGCCCGTGATCATGTTCTTCACATAGTCAGCGTGGCCCGGGCAGTCGACGTGTGCGTAGTGGCGGTTAGCCGTTTCGTACTCGACGTGCGCCGTGTTGATCGTGATGCCGCGCGCCTTTTCTTCCGGTGCCGCGTCGATCTGGTCGTATGCCTTCGCTTCGCCGCCGAACTTCTTCGTCAGAACCGTCGTGATCGCTGCCGTCAGCGTCGTCTTGCCGTGGTCAACGTGACCAATCGTACCAACGTTCACGTGCGGCTTGGTCCGCTCGAATTTACCTTTTGCCATGATTCTCTTCTTTCAAAAATAATCGATTGTGATAACGAATTACTTCGTCTTCGCGCTGATGATCGCTTCTGCAACGTTCTTCGGAGCTTCAGCGTAGTGCTTGAACTCCATCGTGTACGTTGCGCGACCCTGCGTCAGCGAACGCAGCGACGTGGAGTAGCCGAACATTTCCGACAACGGCACTTCGGCGCGCACGATCTTGCCGCCGCCGACCATGTCATCCATGCCCTGGATGATGCCGCGACGACCCGACAGGTCGCCCATCACGTTGCCCATGAAGTCTTCCGGCGTTTCCACTTCCACGGCCATCATCGGCTCGAGCAGAACCGGATCAGCACGACGCATCGCTTCCTTGAACGCCATCGAACCGGCCATGCGGAACGCATTTTCGTTCGAGTCGACGTCGTGGTACGAACCGAACGTCAGCGTGACCTTCACGTCGACAACCGGGAAGCCTGCCAGCACGCCGCTCTTCAGCGTTTCCTGGATACCCTTGTCAACCGACGGGATGTAT
The DNA here is from genome assembly GCF_000012945.1 of Burkholderia lata. Lineage (NCBI taxonomy): Bacteria > Pseudomonadati > Pseudomonadota > Betaproteobacteria > Burkholderiales > Burkholderiaceae > Burkholderia > Burkholderia lata. The sequence goes on along the minus strand of NC_007510.1, from coordinate 319,902 downwards.
TCGCGCGGAATCACGCCGCCCTTGATCGCGTCGACGAACTCGTAGCCCTTGCCCAGTTCGCTGCGCTCGAGCGTGATGACCGCATGGCCGTACTGACCACGACCACCCGACTGCTTGACGAACTTGCCTTCGACGTCCGCGGCCGACTTGCGAATGGTTTCGCGGTACGCCACCTGCGGCTTGCCGACGGTCGCTTCCACGCCGAATTCGCGCTTCATCCGGTCGACCAGAATTTCGAGGTGGAGCTCGCCCATACCCGAAATGATGGTTTGACCCGATTCTTCGTCGGTCTGCACGCGGAACGACGGATCTTCCTGAGCGAGACGGTTCAGCGCCAGGCCCATCTTCTCCTGGTCAGCCTTCGTCTTCGGCTCGACGGCCTGCGAAATCACCGGCTCCGGGAAAATCATGCGTTCGAGCACGATCGGATGTGCCGGATCGCACAGCGTGTCGCCCGTGGTCGCTTCCTTCAGGCCGACCGCAGCAGCGATGTCGCCTGCGCGAACTTCCTTGATTTCTTCGCGCTGGTTCGCGTGCATCTGCAGAATACGGCCGAGACGCTCTTTCTTGTCCTTGGTCGCATTGAGCAGCGTGTCGCCCGAATTGACGACGCCCGAGTAGACGCGGAAGAAGATCAGCTGGCCGACGAACGGGTCGGTCATGATCTTGAACGCGAGTGCCGAGAACTTCTCGTCGTCGGACGCACGGCGTTCCGTCTTCTCGCCATTTTCGAGTTCACCCGTAACCGGCGGGATGTCGACCGGCGACGGCAGGAAATCGATCACGGCGTCGAGCATACGTTGCACGCCCTTGTTCTTGAACGCGGTACCGCACAGCATCGGCTGGATTTCGCACGCGATCGTACGGTCACGCAGACCCTTGACGATCTCGGCTTCCGACAGCTCGCCTGCTTCCAGGTACTTGTTCATCAGGTCTTCGTTCGACTCTGCAGCCGCTTCGACCATCTTTTCACGCCATTCGTTGCACGTGTCGACGAGTTCCGCCGGGATGTCGACGTAGTCGAACTTGGTACCTTGCGATGCCTCGTCCCAAATGATCGCCTTCATCTTGATCAGGTCGACGACACCCTTGAAGCCTTCTTCCGCACCGATCGGCACCACGACCGGAACCGGGTTCGCCTTCAGGCGCAGACGGAGCTGGTCGTAGACCTTGAAGAAGTTCGCGCCGGTACGGTCCATCTTGTTGACGAACGCGAGACGCGGCACCTTGTACTTGTTCGCCTGGCGCCACACCGTTTCCGACTGCGGCTGCACGCCGCCCACTGCGCAGTACACCATGCACGCGCCGTCGAGCACGCGCATCGAGCGCTCGACTTCAATCGTGAAGTCGACGTGGCCCGGGGTGTCGATGATGTTGATGCGGTGTTCCGGATAGTTGCCGCCCATGCCCTTCCAGAAGGCGGTGGTAGCAGCGGACGTGATCGTGATGCCACGCTCCTGCTCCTGCTCCATCCAGTCCATCGTGGCTGCGCCGTCGTGGACTTCACCGATCTTGTGGTTCACACCGGTGTAAAACAGAATGCGCTCGGTCGTCGTCGTTTTGCCGGCGTCGATGTGAGCGCTAATACCGATATTGCGGTAGCGCTCGATAGGAGTCTTGCGAGCCACTTTGATCCTCTACTGGGATGACACGATGCAGCGCTGCTGCATCATGCTTCAACACAAACGGGCGAGGCGCCTGAAAAGCGCACCCGCCCGGAATTTATTTCCGCTAAAAGCCCAGCCAGGCGCTTAGAAACGGAAATGCGAGAACGCGCGGTTGGCTTCTGCCATGCGGTGAACTTCGTCGCGCTTCTTCATCGCGCCGCCACGGCCTTCGGCCGCTTCGGAGAGTTCACCTGCCAGGCGCAGGGCCATCGACTTCTCGCTACGCTTCTTCGCAGCCTCACGCAGCCAGCGCATCGCCAATGCCATACGACGCGACGGGCGCACTTCGACCGGAACTTGATAGTTGGCACCACCAACGCGACGGCTCTTCACTTCGACCACCGGCTTGACGTTGTTGAGCGCAACCGTGAACACTTCCAGCGGGTCCTTGCCACCCTTGGTCTGGATTTGTTCGAATGCGCCATAAACGATGCGCTCTGCGACCGACTTCTTGCCGGACAGCATCAGCATGTTCATGAACTTGGCTACATCAACGTTACCGAACTTCGGATCCGGCAACACTTCCCGCTTGGGGACTTCGCGACGACGCGGCATGATTCTTCCTTTACTTGTTCAGTTGGAGCTGGTTCCAGCTCCGCGGCCACCAACAAACCCGATCACATCTTCACGACTAACCAGCTTGGCCGGGTGACCACTTACTCGACAGCACCGGCAATCCGGCACTCCCGCCTTGACCGCCCTGCGGCGATCCCTGATCAAAAACTGCTTACTTGGCAGCCTTTGCACGCTTCGCGCCGTACTTCGAGCGCGCTTGCTTACGGTCCTTGACGCCCTGGGTATCCAGCGAGCCGCGAACCATGTGGTAACGCACACCCGGCAAGTCCTTCACACGGCCGCCGCGGATCAGCACAACCGAGTGTTCCTGCAGGTTGTGGCCTTCACCGCCGATGTACGAAATCACTTCGAAGCCGTTCGTCAGACGAACCTTGGCGACCTTACGGAGTGCCGAGTTCGGCTTCTTCGGCGTCGTCGTGTACACACGGGTGCACACGCCGCGACGCTGGGGGCAGTCCTGCAGGGCCGGGCTCTTGCTCTTCGTCGTTTCCGACTGACGGCCTTTGCGAACCAGTTGGTTGATGGTTGGCATTGTTTATTCCTGAAATTGAACAAAATCTGCGCATCGATTTCGGGCAAAGCGAGAATCGGCGCACAGTTGACTTCCGAACCGGCGAAACGGGTGCGAACCTTGGAACGCGACTCGGCCCACCGAATACCGGAACCCAGCATCATATTCCGGAAATACCAACTAAGTCAACGGCTTGCGTGATTCGCCAGCCGAACGTGTGGTTTACCGGAAGGGTCGGAACGCCTGTGTCAGGCCGATTCGACGACGTCGATGATCTCGTCGCCGAAGCGCTCCAGCTTGCGCACGCCCATGCCGGGGATATGGCGCAGGTCGTCGATCGACTCCGGCGCGTTGCGCGCGATCTCGGCGAGCGTCGCATCGTGGAAGATCACGTAGGCCGGCACGCCGTCCGTCTTCGCCGTTTCCGCACGCCAGGCGCGCAGCGCATCCCACCGTGCGCGCTCACGCGTGCCCATGCCGGCCGTCGGATCGACGCGCGTACCGCTGCGGCTCGACGACTGGCGCGTGCGCTGCGGCTTCACGTAGCGGCGCAGCGTGACCTTCTCCTCGTTCTTCAGCACGGGCTTCGCGGCCTCGGTCAGCACGAGCGCGCCGAAGCCGCCGTGATCGACGGCCAGGAAGCCGTACGCGACGAGCTGACGGAAAATCGCGCGCCACTCGGGTTCCGACAGCGACGCGCCGATCCCGAACGTCGTGAGCTGGTCGTGGCCGCGCTGCAACACCTTCTCGGTGCGCCCGCCGCGCAGGATCTCGATCAGGTGGCTCGAGCCGAAATTGAAACCGCTCGCGCGCTGCGCGCGGAACACGCAGGACAGCGCCATCTGCGCTTCACGCGTGGCGTCCCACGAAGCCGGCGGCTCGATGCAGGTGTCGCAGTTGCCGCACGGCTTGCTCTCCTCGCCGAAGTAGTTCAACAGCCGCACGCGACGGCACGAGATCGTCTCGCACAGCCCGAGCAGCGCGTCGAGCTTCGACGTCTGGACGCGCTTGTGCGCGTCGTCCGCATCGGACTCATCGATCATCTTGCGCTGCTGGACGACGTCGCCCAGACCGTACGCCATCCACGCATTCGCGGGCATCCCGTCGCGGCCGGCGCGGCCCGTTTCCTGGTAGTAGCCTTCGACGCTCTTCGGCAGATCCAGGTGCGCGACGAAGCGCACGTCCGGCTTGTCGATGCCCATGCCGAACGCGATCGTCGCGCACATCACGATGCCCTCCTCGCGCTGGAACATTTCCTGGTGCTTTTGCCGCACCTCGAACTCCATCCCCGCGTGATACGGCAGCGCGCGCACGCCCTGCGCCTTCAGCCATTCGGCCGTTTCCTCGACCTTGCGGCGCGACAGGCAATAGACGACGCCCGCATCCGTCGTGCCGTCGGCATTCGTGTGTTCGGCGCGGATGAAATCGAGCAGCTGCGACCGCGCGTTGTCCTTTTCGACGATCCGGTAGCGGATGTTCGGGCGGTCGAAGCTCGACACGAACACGCGCGCGTCGTCGAGCGCGAGGCGATGGATGATCTCGTCGCGCGTGATCGCATCGGCCGTGGCGGTCAGTGCGATGCGCGGCACCGACGGGAATCGCTCGTGCAGCACCGACAGCTGGATGTATTCCGGACGGAAATCGTGCCCCCATTGCGACACGCAGTGCGCTTCGTCGATCGCGAACAGCCCGATCTTCGCGCGCTCGATCAGGTCGAGGAAGCGCCCCGTCATCAGGCGTTCCGGCGCGACGTAGAGCAGATCGATTTCACCTTCGCGCAGCGCGCGCTCGGTCGCCGCGGCCTCGGCACCCGACAGCGTCGAATTCAGGTACGCGGCGCGCACGCCCACTTCCCTCAGTGCGGCGACCTGGTCCTGCATCAGCGCGATCAACGGCGACACGACGATGCCGGCGCCCTGCCCGGCCTCGCGGCGCAGCAGCGCCGGAATCTGGTAGCACAACGACTTGCCGCCGCCGGTCGGCATCAGCACGAGGCAATCGCCGCCGCCGGCGACGTGCTCGACGATCTCGCCCTGCTGGCCGCGAAATGCGGGATAACCAAATACTTCGTCGAGGATTTCGAGGGCGCGGGACATGAATGAGGACTGGGACGGCTAAACGGTGACCGCAATTTTAACAACCCGCTCGCGCGACGCGTGGCGAATCGTGCGGATTTGGCCGATCGGCCAGGTTCGTTCGCGCGCATGACGAGCCTGCGGCGTCCGCGCGGCAAGTGATTGCGATGGCTGCGGCAGGCTCGTCATGCGCGTGAACGACAGATGAAAAAAAACCGCCCGGCAGAACCGGGCGGTTTCGGTGACAGCGAGGTAAGGCAAGGCGGCTCGCGCCGCCCGCGCTTACTCGGCTGCCGGGTGTTGCTGCGGCTCTTCTGCCGGCGCGCTCGGCGTGCCGAAGTCGAATGCCTCTTCCGCTGCGATCTGGTCGAAACGCTCGCGATCCGACGATTCCTTCGCCTTGCGTGCCTTGTGGAACGCGAGACCCGTACCGGCCGGAATCAGACGGCCGACGATCACGTTTTCCTTCAGGCCACGCAGATCGTCGCGCTTGCCCATGATCGCCGCTTCGGTCAGCACGCGGGTCGTTTCCTGGAACGATGCCGCGGAGATGAACGAGTCGGTCGACAGCGATGCCTTCGTGATACCGAGCAGCACGTTGTCGTACGAAGCCGGACGCTTGTCCTCGGCGATCATGCGATCGTTCTCGTCCAGCATGTCGGAACGCTCGACCTGTTCGCCCGGGATGAAGCGCGTATCACCGTTGTCGGTGATCTGCACACGACGCAGCATCTGGCGAACGATCACCTCGATGTGCTTGTCGTTGATCTTCACGCCCTGCAGACGATACACGTCCTGCACTTCGTCGACGATGTAGCGCGACAGCGCCTCGATACCCTGCAGACGCAGGATGTCGTGCGGATCGGCCGGACCGTCCACGATCATTTCGCCCTTGTTGACGACCTGAGCATCGTGAACCAGAACCTGCTTTTCCTTCGCGATCAGGAACTCGTGCTGGTTGCCCTCGAGGTCCGTGATGACGAGACGCTGCTTGCCCTTCGTATCCTTACCGAACGACGTCGTACCGGTGACTTCCGCGAGAATGCCGGCATCCTTCGGCGAACGCGCTTCGAACAGTTCCGCCACCCGCGGCAGACCGCCGGTAATGTCACGCGTCTTCTGCGCTTCCGTCGGGATACGTGCAAGCACTTCACCGACCTGCACCTGCTGGCCATCCTTCACGGTGATCAGTGCGCCGACCTGGAAGCCGATCTGCACTGCGTGCTCCGTGCCCGGAATCTTCACTTCGTCGCCGTTCGCGTCGAGCAGCTTGACCTGCGGACGCACGCTCTTCGAAGCTTGCGAGCCACGACGCTTCACGTCGATCACGACCAGCGTCGACAGGCCGGTCACGTCGTCGATCTGCTTCGCGACGGTCACGCCTTCCTCGACGTTCTCGAACTTCACCGTACCACCGTACTCGGTGATGATCGGACGCGTCAGCGGATCCCACGTGGCGAGCTGCGTGCCTGCCTTGATCGTCACGCCGTCGAGCTGCAGCAGCGTCGCGCCGTACGGCACTTTGTGACGCTCGCGCTCGCGACCGAAGTCGTCGGTGATCATCGCTTCGCCCGAACGGGAAATGACGATCTGCTCGCCCTTCGCGTTCGTAACGTAGCGCATCGTCGCCGTGAAGCGGACGATACCGTTGCTCTTCGCTTCGACCGACGAAGCCACTGCCGCACGCGATGCCGCACCACCGATGTGGAACGTACGCATCGTCAGCTGCGTGCCCGGTTCACCGATCGACTGTGCCGCGATCACGCCGACTGCTTCGCCGACGTTCACGAGCGAGCCGCGGCCGAGGTCACGGCCGTAGCAGGCTGCGCACAGGCCGTAACGCGTTTCGCAGGTCAGCGGCGTGCGAACGCGCACTTCGTCGATGCCGAGGCGTTCGATTTCCTCGACCGCCGTTTCGTCGAGCAGCGTGCCCGATTCGTACACCGTTTCCTGCGTTTCCGGGTTCACGACGTCCGCAACCGCAACGCGGCCGAGGATACGGTCACGCAGCGCTTCGACGACTTCACCGCCTTCGACGAGTGCCTTCATCGCCACGCCGTTCGACGTGCCGCAATCGTCTTCCACCACGACCAGATCCTGCGTGACGTCGACGAGACGACGCGTCAGGTAACCCGAGTTCGCGGTCTTCAGTGCCGTATCAGCCAGACCCTTACGTGCACCGTGGGTCGAGATGAAGTACTGCAACACGTTCAGACCTTCGCGGAAGTTCGCGGTAATCGGCGTCTCGATAATCGAGCCGTCCGGCTTCGCCATCAGGCCTCGCATACCGGCCAGCTGACGAATCTGAACCGCCGAACCCCGGGCGCCCGAGTCGGCCATCATGTAGATCGAGTTGAACGATTCCTGGCGCGTTTCCTTGCCGTCGCGGTCCGTCACCGGCTCCGTCGACAGCTGCTCCATCATCGCCTTGCCGACCGCTTCCGACGTTGCCGACCAGATGTCGACCACGTTGTTGTAGCGTTCCTGCGCGGTGACGAGACCCGACATGTACTGACGGTCGTACTCCTTCACCTTCTTCGCGGCGTCGCCGACGATCGTTTCCTTCTGCGGCGGCACGAGCATGTCGTCCACGCAGATCGAGATGCCGGCACGCGTCGCGAGACGGAAACCCGACTGCATCAGCTGGTCGGCAAACACCACCGTCGCGCGCAGACCGCACTTGCGGAACGCCGTGTTGATCAGGCGCGAGATTTCCTTCTTCTTCAGCGGCTTGTTCAGCACCGAGAACGGCAGGCCGTGCGGCAGGATCTCCGACAGGATCGCGCGACCGACGGTCGTCGCGTACAGCGAGATCTTCGGCACGAACGGCGGTGCGCCTTCCGACGTGTCTTCGTTGTGGACCATTTCGGTGATCCGCACGTTGACGCGCGATGCGAGCTCGACTTCCTTGTTCTCGTACGCGCGGATCACTTCCGACACGCCCGTGAACGACAGGCCTTCGCCCTTGCCGTTGACCGCTTCGCGGGTCGCGTAGTACAGACCCAGCACGATATCCTGCGACGGCACGATCGACGGATCGCCGTTGGCCGGGAACAGGACGTTGTTCGACGCCAGCATCAGCGTACGCGCTTCCATCTGCGCTTCGAGCGACAGCGGCACGTGAACGGCCATCTGGTCACCGTCGAAGTCGGCGTTGAACGCCGCGCAGACGAGCGGGTGCAGCTGAATTGCCTTGCCTTCGATCAGCACCGGCTCAAATGCCTGGATACCGAGACGGTGCAGCGTCGGCGCACGGTTCAGCATCACCGGGTGCTCGCGGATCACCTCTTCGAGGATGTCCCACACCACAGCCGTCTGGTTCTCGACTTCCTTCTTCGCAGCCTTGATGGTCGTCGCAACGCCCATCACTTCCAGCTTGTTGAAGATGAACGGCTTGAACAGTTCGAGCGCCATCAGCTTCGGCAGACCGCACTGGTGCAGCTTCAGCGTCGGGCCGACCACGATGACCGAACGGCCCGAGTAGTCGACGCGCTTGCCCAGCAGGTTCTGACGGAAACGACCGCCCTTACCCTTGATCATGTCGGCGAGCGACTTCAGCGGACGCTTGTTCGCACCCGTCATCGCCTTGCCGCGACGACCGTTGTCGAGCAGCGAGTCGACGGCTTCCTGCAGCATCCGCTTTTCGTTGCGGACGATGATTTCAGGCGCCTTCAGCTCGAGCAGACGCTTCAACCGGTTGTTACGGTTGATCACGCGGCGATACAGGTCGTTCAGGTCCGACGTCGCGAAACGGCCACCGTCCAGCGGCACGAGCGGACGCAGTTCCGGCGGCAGCACCGGCAGCACTTCGAGGATCATCCACTCGGGCTTGATGCCCGAGCGCTGGAATGCCTCGAGGACCTTCAGGCGCTTCGCGTACTTCTTGATCTTCGCTTCCGAGCCGGTGTTCTTCAGCTCGGTGCGCAGCGTCTCGACCTGCTCGTCGATGTTGATCGCGCGCAGCAGTTCACGCACGCCTTCCGCGCCCATTTCGGCACGGAATTCGTCGCCGTATTCCTCGACCTTGTTGTAGTAATCCTCTTCGGTCATGATCTGCCGCGCCTTCAGCGGCGTCATGCCCGGTTCGATCACCACATAGGCTTCGAAGTACAGCACGCGTTCGATGTCGCGCAGCGTCATGTCGAGCACCATGCCCAGACGCGACGGCAGCGACTTCAGGAACCAGATGTGAGCGACCGGCGAGGCCAGCTCGATGTGGCCCATCCGTTCGCGACGCACCTTCGCCAGCGTCACTTCGACGCCGCACTTCTCGCAGATCACGCCGCGGTGCTTCAGACGCTTGTACTTGCCGCACAGGCACTCGTAGTCCTTGATCGGCCCGAAGATCTTCGCGCAGAAGAGACCATCGCGTTCCGGCTTGAACGTACGGTAGTTGATGGTCTCCGGCTTCTTCACTTCGCCGAACGACCACGAACGGATCTTGTCCGGCGAGGCCAGACCGATCTTGATCGCGTCGAAAACTTCTTCCTGTTGGACTTGCTTGAATAGATCGAGCAGAGCTTTCATTGCTTTCTCTCCGTAGTCCGATTAATTGCGGTCGAGATCGATGTCGATACCGAGCGAGCGGATTTCCTTCACGAGCACGTTGAAGGATTCCGGCATGCCTGCATCGATCACGTGATCGCCCTTGACCAGGTTTTCATAAACCTTGGTACGGCCGTTCACGTCGTCCGACTTCACCGTCAGCATTTCCTGCAGCACGTAGGACGCGCCGTACGCTTCGAGTGCCCACACTTCCATTTCACCGAAACGCTGGCCACCGAACTGCGCCTTACCACCCAGCGGCTGCTGCGTGACGAGCGAGTACGGACCGGTCGAACGCGCGTGCATCTTGTCGTCGACCAAGTGGTGCAGCTTCAGGTAGTGCATGTAGCCAAGCGTCACGCGACGTTCGAACATTTCACCCGTGCGGCCGTCGTACAGACGGACCTGGTTCTTCGACGGGTTCATGCCGAGCTGTTCAGCGATGTCGTCCGGGAACGCGAGGTCGAGCATCTTGCCCATTTCTTCCTCGGTCGCACCGTCAAACACCGGCGTTGCGAACGGCACGCCTTCGCGCAGGTTCTTCGCGAGTTCGAGGATCTCTTCGTCGGTGAAGCTTTCCAGGTCTTCCTGGCGGCCCGAGTCGTTGTAGATCTTCGTCAGGAACACGCGCATTTCCTCGATCTTCGCCTGACGCTGCAGCATTTCGCCGATACGCCAGCCGAGACCCTTCGCGGCCCAGCCGAGGTGCACTTCCAGAACCTGACCCACGTTCATCCGCGACGGAACGCCCAGCGGGTTCAGCACGACGTCTGCCGGACGGCCATCGGCCATGTACGGCATGTCTTCGATCGGGACGATCTTCGACACGACACCCTTGTTACCGTGACGGCCTGCCATCTTGTCGCCAGGCTGCAGGCGACGCTTGACCGCGAGGTACACCTTGACCATCTTCAGCACGCCCGGCGGCAGTTCGTCGCCTTGCGTGAGCTTCTTGCGCTTCTCTTCGAACGCGAGGTCGAACTGGTGACGCTTTTCTTCGATCGAGTTCTTGATCGCTTCGAGCTGCGCCGCTGCTTCGTCGTCCGCGAGGCGGATGTCGAACCAGTGGTAGTGGTCGAGGTCTTCCAGGTAAGCCTGGTCGATCTTCGTACCCTTCGCGAGCTTCTTCGGACCACCGTTCGCGACCTTGCCCACGAGCATGCGTGCGAGACGCTGGAACGCGTCGCCTTCCACGATGCGCAGCTGGTCGTTCAGGTCGAGACGGTAACGCTTCAGTTCATCGTCGATGATCTGTTGCGCACGCTTGTCGCGCTGGATGCCTTCACGCGTGAACACCTGGACGTCGATCACGGTGCCGCTCATGCCCGACGGCACGCGCAGCGACGTGTCCTTCACGTCCGAAGCCTTCTCGCCGAAGATCGCGCGCAGCAGCTTCTCTTCCGGCGTCAGCTGGGTCTCGCCCTTCGGCGTGACCTTGCCGACCAGCACGTCGCCTGCTTCGACTTCAGCACCGATGTACACGATGCCCGATTCGTCGAGACGGCCGAGCTGGACTTCTGCCAGGTTCGAGATGTCGCGCGTGATTTCTTCCGGCCCGAGCTTCGTGTCGCGTGCAACGACGTTCAGCTCTTCGATGTGGATCGACGTGTAGCGATCGTCTGCAACGACCTTCTCCGAGATCAGGATCGAATCCTCGAAGTTGTAGCCGTTCCACGGCATGAACGCGATCAGCATGTTCTGGCCGAGCGCGAGCTCGCCCAGGTCCGTCGAGGCGCCGTCGGCCAGCACGTCGCCGCGCGAGACCTTGTCGCCCATCTTCACGATCGGACGCTGGTTGATGTTCGTGTTCTGGTTCGAACGCGTGTACTTGATCAGGTTGTAGATGTCGACACCGACTTCACCTGCGACTGCTTCGTCGTCGTTCACGCGAATCACGATACGGCCTGCGTCGACATAATCGACGACGCCACCGCGGAACGCCTGAACCGTCGTACCCGAGTCGACCGCGCAGGTGCGCTCGATGCCCGTACCGACGACCGGCTTTTCCGGACGCAGACACGGCACGGCCTGACGCTGCATGTTCGAACCCATCAGTGCACGGTTCGCGTCATCGTGTTCAAGGAACGGAATCAGCGAAGCTGCCACCGACACGATCTGCGACGGCGCGACGTCCATGTACTGGATACGGTCCGGCGTGACCATCATCGTTTCGCCGGCTTCACGCGACGACACGAGTTCGTCGATCAGCTGGCCGTTCTCGTCGATCGCGGCGTTCGCCTGAGCGATCATGTAGCGGCCTTCTTCGATCGCCGACAGGTAGTCGATCTGGTCGGTCACCTTGCTGTCCACGACCTTGCGGTACGGCGTCTCGAGGAAGCCATACTCGTTCAGGTGCGCATACAGTGCGAGCGAGTTGATCAGGCCGATGTTCGGACCTTCCGGCGTTTCGATCGGGCACACGCGGCCATAGTGGGTCGGGTGCACGTCGCGGACTTCGAAGCCTGCGCGTTCGCGCGTCAGACCGCCCGGGCCCAGTGCGGAAACACGGCGCTTGTGCGTGATTTCCGACAGCGGGTTGGTCTGGTCCATGAACTGCGACAGCTGCGACGAACCGAAGAACTCGCGAATCGCCGACGAAATCGGCTTCGAGTTGATCAGGTCGTGCGGCATCAGGTTTTCGCTTTCGGCCTGGCCGAGGCGTTCCTTGACCGCGCGCTCGACACGCACGAGACCTGCGCGGAACTGGTTTTCCGCCAGTTCGCCGACGCAACGCACGCGACGGTTGCCGAGGTGGTCGATGTCGTCCACTTCGCCCTTGCCGTTGCGCAGCTCGACGAGGATCTTGATCGTCGCGAGGATGTCGTCGTCCTGCAGCGTCATCGGGCCGGTGATCTCGTCACGGCTGACGCGGCGGTTGAACTTCATACGGCCGACCTTCGACAGGTCGTACGCTTCTTCGCTATAGAACAGACGGTTGAACAGTGCCTCGACCGCTTCTTCGGTCGGCGGCTCGCCCGGACGCATCATGCGGTAGATCGCGATGCGCGCAGCCGTCCTGTCGGTCGTTTCGTCGACACGCAGCGTCGACGAAATGTACGGGCCCTGGTCCAGGTCGTTCGTGTAGAGCGTCTGGATGTCCTTGATGCCCGCTTCGCGCAGCTTCTCGAGCACGCTTTCCGTGACTTCGTCGTTCGCGCTCGCGATCACTTCGCCGGTGTCACCGTCGACGACGTTCTTCGCCAGCACGCGGCCGAGCAAATAGTCTTCCGGCACCGAGATGAACTTGGTCTTCGCGGCTTCGAGGTCGCGAATGTGCTTCGCGTTGATCCGCTTGTCCTTCTGGACGATGACCTTGCCATCACGATCCGTGATGTCGAAACGCGCGACTTCACCACGCAGGCGCTCGGGCACGAACTCGAGTTGCGCGCCTTCGTCCATCAGCGTGAAGTTGTCGAACACGAAGAAGTTCGCGAGGATCTGTTCCGGTGTCAGGCCGATGGCCTTCAGCAGGATCGTGACCGGCATCTTGCGGCGACGGTCGACGCGGAAGTACAGGATGTCCTTCGGGTCGAATTCGAAGTCGAGCCACGAGCCGCGATACGGAATGATCCGTGCCGAGAACAGCAGCTTGCCCGAGCTGTGCGTCTTGCCCTTGTCGTGTTCGAAGAACACGCCCGGCGAACGGTGCAGCTGCGAGACGATGACACGCTCGGTGCCGTTGATGACGAACGAGCCCGTCGGCGTCATGAGCGGCATTTCGCCCATGTACACTTCCTGCTCTTTCACTTCCTTGACGACCGGCTTGTTCGGCGATTCCTTGTCGAGGATGACAAGGCGGACCTTCGCGCGCAGTGCGGAGCAGTACGTCAGGCCGCGCTGCTGGCATTCCTTGATGTTGAATGCCGGCGCGGACAGCGCGTAGCTCACGAACTCGAGGCGAGCGAAGCCGTTGTGCGAAACAATGGGAAATACCGACGTGAACGCGGCCTGCAAACCTTCGGGCTTGCGTTGCGCCGCGAGCACATCGGCTTGCAGAAACGTGCTGAATGATTCAAGCTGGGTAGCCAGCAAGAAAGGAACTTGGTGAACGATGGGGCGCTTCGCGAAACTCTTGCGAATGCGCTTCTTCTCGGTGAAGGAATATTGCATACGATCTCCGAATCACGGCGGGTGCTATCGAGGCGGAATACCTGGACGTTTCAAACCCGAGTGTTCACCGACTGAGACCCGATGGCCGTCCGACACGGCTTGAACGAGCCGAGAAGCTTGGTGGTTGGCCGCTACCAACCGCTGGCTGACGGCAGCGGATGCCTGTGTTGCCCGCTACCCGACCAAACTTGCCTTCTGCAGTCGCTTCAGAAGACAAAGAGAACCGCCATTCGTGATCAATCGCAACGATCAGACGGTTTTCTTTGGCTTCTGGGGCCGATTATTCGGGCTCCCGAATGAGTGCCAGAATAACGACCCCACAAAGCACAAAAAGGCCGGCGGTGAAAATACCGCCAGCCTTCGCACAGCGCGCCGAAACTTACTTGATTTCGGCCTTCGCGCCTGCGTCTTCCAGCTTCTTCTTGGCTTCGTCAGCAGCAGCCTTCGGCACTGCTTCCTTGACCGGCTTCGGTGCGCCGTCAACCAGGTCCTTCGCTTCCTTCAGGCCCAGGCCCGTCAGTTCGCGAACTGCCTTGATGACTGCAACCTTGTTGCCGCCTGCTTCGAGCAGCATGACCGTGAATTCGGTCTGCTCTTCAGCAGCAGCAGCAGCGCCGCCGCCTGCCGGGCCAGCGACTGCCACTGCAGCTGCCGACACGCCAAACTTCTCTTCGAATGCCTTGACCAGTTCGTTCAGTTCCAGAACGGTCATCCCTTCGACTGCTGCCAGGATGTCTTCTTTTGCGATTGCCATTTGAAATACTCCTAAATTGAATTCGGATACAGCCAGCGATCAATGACGCTGATGCACGTTCGATTACGCAGCTTCCGCTTGCTTCTTCTCGGCCAGCGCGGCAAGAGCGCGCGCGAAGCTCGAAACAGGCGATTGCATAACGAACAGCAGCTTCGAGAGCAGTTCTTCGCGGCTCGGGATGCTTGCCAGCGCTTGCACGCCAGCCTTGTCCATCACCTTGCCATCGAACGAACCAGCCTTGATGACCAACTTGTCATTGCTCTTGCTGAAGTCGTTGACGACCTTAGCAGCAGCAATTGCATCTTCCGAGATGCCGTAGATCAACGGGCCAGTCATCTGCTCTGCCAGCGGAGCAAAAGGCGTACCTTCAACAGCGCGACGCGCCAGCGTGTTCTTCAACACGCGCAGGTAAACCTGTTGCTCACGCGCTTGCGCGCGCAGCTTGGTCAGATCGCCAACCGCAATTCCACGATACTCAGCCAGCACAACGGTCTGGGCCTTCGCGACTTGCGCGGAAACCTCAGCGACGACGGCTTGCTTGTCTTCTCTATTAAGCGGCACGGTTAGCCTCCAGAAACGATACGTTCGGCACGAAACCTCGCGTACCTCGTTCAACAACGGCGTCCGACCTCGTTAGGAGTATTTCCACCTCACGCCGGGAATCGCTTCACGGCCTGCGGCTTCACCACTGCAAAACTTTCTCGGGTTCGCCATCTGCGTTGGCTTGAATTAAGGGATCACCTGACTGCTGCGCCCCACCAACGGTCTTTGATAACCGGTTGCCCGCCTACTGCACGAACAACCGCCCAAAGCCCATGTAGGCCGCTTCGCGAACGAAGCGGCCCGAATACTTGCTTACTGTGCTGCCAGCGTACCCTGGTCGACGCGAACGCCGACGCCCATCGTGCTCGACAGTGCAATCTTGCGCAGGTAGACGCCCTTGCTCGTTGCCGGCTTTGCCTTCTGCAGCGCTTCGATCAGTGCCGACAGGTTCGAACGCAGTGCGGTCGGTTCGAACGATGCACGGCCAATGGTCGCGTGGATGATACCGGCCTTGTCGACACGGAATTGCACCTGACCAGCCTTCGCGTTCTTGACGGCGGTTGCGACGTCCGGAGTGACCGTACCGACCTTCGGGTTCGGCATCAGGCCGCGCGGGCCGAGGATCTGGCCGAGCGTACCGACGATACGCATCGTGTCCGGCGAAGCGATCACGATATCGAAGTCCATCTGGCCAGCCTTGATCTGCTCTGCCAGGTCTTCCATACCGACGATTTCCGCGCCTGCTGCACGCGCTTGCTCAGCCTTCTCGCCTTGCGCGAACACAGCAACGCGAACCGACTTGCCCGTACCTGCCGGCAGAACGACCGAACCACGAACGACCTGGTCCGACTTCTTCGCATCGATGCCGAGCTGGACTGCGACGTCGATCGACTCGTCGAACTTCGCGCTCGCGCATTCCTTCACGAGGCTCAGTGCTTCTTCGATCGCGTACAGCTTCTGACGATCAACCTTGGCAGCAAATGCCTGACGGCGCTTGGAGATCTTAGCCATTTACACGCCCTCCACAGTGATGCCCATCGAGCGTGCGCTACCAGCGATGGTGCGAACGGCTGCGTCCAGATCAGCTGCCGTAAGGTCCGGCATCTTGGTCTTCGCGATTTCTTCAGCTTGAGCGCGCGTGATCGAACCGACCTTGTCGGTGTGCGGCTTGCTCGAGCCCTTGTCCACCTTCGCCGCCTTCTTGATCAGGACGGTCGCCGGCGGCGTCTTCATCACGAACGTGAAGCTCTTGTCAGCGAATGCCGTGATGACCACCGGCACCGGCAGACCCGGCTCCATGCCTTGAGTCTGCGCGTTGAACGCCTTGCAGAACTCCATGATGTTCAGGCCGCGCTGGCCCAGTGCCGGACCGACCGGCGGCGACGGGTTGGCTTTACCTGCAGGGATCTGCAGCTTGATAAAGCCGATAATCTTCTTTGCCATTTGTGAACCTCATTGGAACGCCGGAGAAGGCGTTCGGTGAGTAGTAACGCGCTTTCGCCACTGGCTACTGACGCTCCTCAACGGCCATGACGCGGGCCGTAAGCGCGAAGGTGGGCAGCCGAGGCTGCCCACCGAATCGGGATCAAACTTTTTCGACCTGGCCGAACTCGAGTTCGACCGGGGTGGATCGACCAAAGATGGTGACCGACACACGCACGCGCGATTTTTCGTAGTTGACTTCTTCGACGGTGCCATTGAAGTCCGTGAACGGGCCTTCCTTGACACGCACCATCTCGCCGACTTCGAACAGGGTCTTCGGGCGCGGCTTCTCAACGCCTTCCTGCATCTGCGACATGATCTTCTCGACTTCCTTCGGGGAAATCGGGGTCGGGCGGTTACGTGCACCGCCGACGAAACCGGTGACCTTCGCGGTGTTCTTCACGAGGTGCCACGTTTCGTCCGTCATTTCCATCTCAACCAGCACGTAGCCGGGGAAGAAACGACGCTCGGTTACTGCCTTGTGGCCGCCTTTGACTTCGACCACTTCTTCGGTCGGGACCAGGATCTGACCGAATTTGTCCTGCATGCCAGCACGTTCAATGCGCTCCTGAAGCGCACGTTGCACGCTCTTCTCCATACCGGAGTAGGCGTGCACGACGTACCAACGCTTTCCGCTCGGGGATGCCGGAGTATCGCTCATATCATTTCCAACCCAGAATCGCCGAGAAAATCACCCATTCGATCGATTTGTCACTCAACCAGAGGAAAATCGCCATCACGAGCACGAAACCGAACACGACGAGTGTGGTTTGCGTTGCTTCCTTGCGGGTGGGCCAAACGACCTTGCGGACTTCCTTGTACGAATCCTTGGCAAAGGCGATGAGGCTCTTGCCAGGTGCGGACATCAGCCCGACGGCCACGCCGGCGATGATACCTACCGCCAACGCGGCACCGCGGACATACCACTGCTGATTGGCCAGCCAGAAGAAGCCCACGAATCCGGCCAAGACCAACAATACGCCCAGGGCCAGCATCAGCTTATCGCCGGAGGTATTTACAGTTTCGACGGATGGATTCGCCATAACACCTTAAAACAAATGCCACGTAGGACACGTGGCTATTTTTTGGCAGGGGCAGAGGGAATCGAACCCCCAACCTTCGGTTTTGGAGACCGACGCTCTGCCAGTTGAGCTATACCCCTAAACCATGCTGGGGCCGGCTGTTGCCAGCCCCAAAACTGTCGATCAACGAATAACTGGCTTACTCGATGATCTTGGCGACGACGCCGGCGCCGACCGTACGGCCGCCTTCGCGGATTGCGAAGCGCAGACCTTCTTCCATCGCGATCGGTGCAATCAGCTTCACCGTGATCGACACGTTGTCGCCCGGCATCACCATTTCCTTGTCCTTCGGCAGCTCGATCGAGCCCGTCACGTCCGTCGTACGGAAGTAGAACTGCGGACGGTAGTTGTTGAAGAACGGCGTGTGGCGGCCGCCTTCGTCCTTGCTCAGCACGTACACTTCAGCCGTGAAGTGCGTGTGCGGCGTGATCGAACCCGGCTTCGCCAGAACCTGGCCACGCTCCACGTCTTCACGCTTCGTGCCGCGCAGCAGGATACCAACGTTGTCGCCTGCTTGACCTTGGTCCAGCAGCTTGCGGAACATTTCAACGCCCGTGCAGGTCGTCTTCACCGTCGGCTTGATACCGACGATTTCGATTTCTTCGCCGACCTTCACGATGCCGCGCTCAACGCGACCCGTCACGACCGTACCACGGCCCGAGATCGAGAACACGTCTTCCACCGGCATCAGGAACGCGCCGTCAACTGCACGCTCCGGCGTCGGGATGTACGTGTCCAGCGCGTCGGCCAGGCTCATGATCGCCACTTCGCCCAGCTCGCCCGTGTCGCCTTCCAGCGCCAGCTTGGCCGAACCCTTCACGATCGGCGTGTCGTCGCCCGGGAAGTCGTACTTCGACAGGAGTTCGCGAACTTCCATCTCGACCAGCTCGAGCAGTTCAGCGTCGTCCACCATGTCGCACTTGTTCAGGAACACGATGATGTACGGAACGCCAACCTGACGCGCCAGCAGGATGTGCTCACGCGTCTGCGGCATCGGGCCGTCAGCTGCCGAGCAAACCAGGATCGCGCCGTCCATCTGCGCTGCGCCCGTGATCATGTTCTTCACATAGTCAGCGTGGCCCGGGCAGTCGACGTGTGCGTAGTGGCGGTTAGCCGTTTCGTACTCGACGTGCGCCGTGTTGATCGTGATGCCGCGCGCCTTTTCTTCCGGTGCCGCGTCGATCTGGTCGTATGCCTTCGCTTCGCCGCCGAACTTCTTCGTCAGAACCGTCGTGATCGCTGCCGTCAGCGTCGTCTTGCCGTGGTCAACGTGACCAATCGTACCAACGTTCACGTGCGGCTTGGTCCGCTCGAATTTACCCTTGGCCATTTTCGACTCCCAAAAGGAATTTCACAGGTTGCGCCGCGCGCAAACAAGACACTGACTTTGTACTGCTGGTGCCCATGGGCAGGATCGAACTGCCGACCTCTCCCTTACCAAGGGAGTGCTCTACCACTGAGCCACATGGGCGCTTTACGCTTCAACTTCGCGGTCTGGAGCGGGTGAAGGGAATCGAACCCTCGTCGTAAGCTTGGAAGGCTTCTGCTCTACCATTGAGCTACACCCGCACGGGCCACAAACGATTCCTTACCGCTCACTGCGCTGATAATCTTGGTGGAGGAGGTTGGATTCGAACCAACGTAGGCGTAAGCCAACAGATTTACAGTCTGCCCCCTTTAGCCACTCGGGCACCCCTCCGTAGAGAACTGACGATTATGGGGGTGCATCGCACATCTGTCAAGCACATCCGGAAGATTATTTTCGCTCTCTTCCCGACACCCGCTTGACCACCGATCTCCCGCCCTTGCCCGGCTAAGGCAAGTATGGGTGCTACCGATCAGTGCCACATCTTCGTCAGACTCCGCCCTCAACGTCGATCTGCATCTACGCTGAAAACGAAAGACCGCCATCATACGACCTCTTTCGCACTCTGCCAAGCGGGTAAACGAAAAATTTCCGCAAATTTCGTGCCGGGCGGATTCGTTGATCAATCCCCGATACTTTGCGCGATGCCGCCTCCGATCTCACGGTTGTCTGGCCGGACCTGCAGGCGATATAGATGGCAAGGCTTTCGGGTGTTTTCCGGCAGCTGCTTCGGGCCATCCGGCCGGCCGCCGACCGGAAATCATGGGCGCGACACCAACCTTTGCCGACTGAAGCGACAGGCGCGATGCCATCGCGGGACTGTCCGCCTCCGGTTCGGATCCTCATGCGCCGGCTTGCCGTTGCGATGACCTTCACGGCTTTGACCGCGCGTGCCGCCGGTCCGTCGAACGCCCGGTATCGCCCGAGCACGATCACCAGAATCCGCCAGCTGGCGCTGGCTGACAGCCACGCTCCAGGACGCCCGGCGGCAGCCGCAGTGCTCACCGCATATGACCGACTGAAGCCCCCACTAGATGCCGGCTGCCTCGGTGCCGTGCGCATCGGTTCTGCTGGGCCTCCCCGTTGAGCCAAGATGCGATCGCCTATGCGTGGCCGCTCAACGAGGTGTCCATGTAATCTCGCCTGCGCCGGCGATAACGCACCAGAGCGTGAGTCCGGCGGACCGGCGAGCATCGACCCATTACAGCCATTGCTCGGCGACTATATGCGGCCCCGCCCGAGCCTGCCCCGCAGGCTTGTCGAAGCGATCTCGGCGAACATTCTGCAATGTGCCGCCCACTGCATCTCGCCATCAAGCGGACGGACACCAGTATCTGGTCGGCCTGTCGCAGCGAGTCCGCGGCATACACACGACATCCTGCGTGCCCGTACGATGCTCGCCTCATGCAGCTGAACATCAATACCTGCGCAGGGTTCGACGCCGGCGCGTTTTCCGCTCCGCATCCATCCGACGGCACCGGAAAGCTGGCGTTCGACATCCGGTCTTCAGTACCTACTGCTCGCTCCCGGCGTTGGTCGTGCTCACCCGAGATCAAGGCCGGAACACGGCGCGCTGGTTTTCGCCCATCGATGGCTCCGCACTCCGAGATCCGAGTACCGCAAGCACGGCGCGATCGACCGGCGTCGACGTCGGCGGCACACACTTCGCGTTCAATGAACGAAGGGCGAGACTGCTTTGGCGGCACGGCTTATTCACTCATCGAAGAAATCTAGGTGTTGCGCGACGGGCGGCCCGTGCTCGTCAAAAGCAACGGCGCGGATTTCTGATGCTATCCGGTCGATGAACTCGCGGACGTGCGGTTTGCGCGACACGCCGCTTCTTTCGAACCGACTGATTACGCGTGCCCGTATCTTCGCGTGGGTCAGCTTGAGCGAAGATGCAATGAATTGAGGCCCCAAAAGCTCTGAATGGCTACACGATGTCATCCTAGGCGCAATCCGTCTTCACTCGCTCGATGGGTAGCAGTCTTTCAGCGCTCGTGGCTAGAACACGCCCAAACGCCCGATTGAGGTGACCCGTTGCCCGGGTCATGTTGGCGCTTCACGCAGTGACGGAGGCCGCGAAACATGCTCAATAGGCACGGAATTGCAATGGTGACTTTAGGCCAAGGATGAGCTCAATACGCCGCTGAACGACGTCCGATAGTCGGCAATCGAGGAGTCGACGATGCCACATCGGACCAGAGCCCGCGACGCTCAAATCTACGTCGAGAGGTAGTCAGGTATGCGATGGAGACGCTACTCGACCTGGCCGTCATCGTCGTGAACAGCAGGAGGGCGGATGTTTGAATGTGGGTTTCGGCCAGCGCCAGCCACGAGTGCGGGGCCAGCTCGATCGGCTTGATCAGTGGCGCAGAGCTGTCGACCGCTCGAGAACAATGGAGGCCCGAGTCGACGCATTCGCCGCTTCGGCTCCAGCCAGATTGATGTGGAGCGCAGCGAAACGCACCTAAATATTTGCGTGGCGGCGGTGCCGCGGATTGCTCGAGAACCGCAGGTGCCTGGATCGGCGCATTCGGCGCCCCAGCTCCAGCCTGGCCGTCCGTCCCGATCGTTAGTGCATTTCTGCCGCGCCAATGCAAAAACCCCCGCCTTTCGGGCGGGGGTTCTCGGCTTAGGGAGCCTGACGATTACCTACTTTCACACGGGAATCCGCACTATCATCGGCGTAGAGTCGTTTCACGGTCCTGTTCGGGATGGGAAGGGGTGGGACCGACTCGCTATGGTCATCAGGCAAAAGGGGTTGTTGTGCTGGCTTCGCAGCACAACCAATCTTGGAAGAAGCAGTAATTTTGAGTTGTGTGTATCACACACGAGAATCAACCAGTCCGACGCGCTGTGTTCAGCGCGAGACAGACTTGTTATAGGATCAAGCCTTACGGGCAATTAGTATCAGTTAGCTGAACGCATTACTGCGCTTACACACCTGACCTATCAACGTCCTGGTCTCGAACGACCCTTCAAGGGGATCTAGTCCCCAGGGATATCTCATCTTAAGGCGAGTTTCCCGCTTAGATGCTTTCAGCGGTTATCTCTTCCGAACATAGCTACCCGGCGATGCCACTGGCGTGACAACCGGTACACCAGAGGTTCGTCCACTCCGGTCCTCTCGTACTAGGAGCAGCCCCCTTCAAATATCCAACGCCCACGGCAGATAGGGACCAAACTGTCTCACGACGTTTTAAACCCAGCTCACGTACCTCTTTAAATGGCGAACAGCCATACCCTTGGGACCGGCTACAGCCCCAGGATGAGATGAGCCGACATCGAGGTGCCAAACACCGCCGTCGATATGAACTCTTGGGCGGTATCAGCCTGTTATCCCCAGAGTACCTTTTATCCGTTGAGCGATGGCCCTTCCATACAGAACCACCGGATCACTATGACCTGCTTTCGCACCTGCTCGACTTGTCGGTCTCGCAGTTAAGCACGCTTATGCCATTGCACTATCAGCACGATTTCCGACCGTACCTAGCGTACCTTCGTACTCCTCCGTTACGCTTTGGGAGGAGACCGCCCCAGTCAAACTGCCTACCATGCACTGTCCCCGACCCGGATCACGGGCCAAGGTTAGAACTTCAAACAAACCAGGGTGGTATTTCAAGGACGGCTCCACCGAAACTAGCGTTCCGGTTTCATAGCCTCCCACCTATCCTACACAGATCGGTTCAAAGTCCAATGCAAAGCTACAGTAAAGGTTCATGGGGTCTTTCCGTCTAGCCGCGGGTAGATTGCATCATCACAAACACTTCAACTTCGCTGAGTCTCGGGAGGAGACAGTGTGGCCATCGTTACGCCATTCGTGCAGGTCGGAACTTACCCGACAAGGAATTTCGCTACCTTAGGACCGTTATAGTTACGGCCGCCGTTTACCGGGACTTCAATCAAGAGCTTGCACCCCATCATTTAATCTTCCGGCACCGGGCAGGCGTCACACCCTATACGTCCACTTTCGTGTTTGCAGAGTGCTGTGTTTTTATTAAACAGTCGCAGCCACCAGTTTATTGCAACCCCTTCACCCTTTGCCCGCAGGGGCATCAAGCTACAAGGGCGTACCTTATCCCGAAGTTACGGTACCAATTTGCCGAGTTCCTTCTCCCGAGTTCTCTCAAGCGCCTTAGAATACTCATCTCGCCCACCTGTGTCGGTTTGCGGTACGGTCATCATTAGACTGAAGCTTAGAGGCTTTTCTTGGAACCACTTCCAATTGCTTCGCTCCCTAAGGAGCTCGCGCCACACCCTTGAATTCCGCGCCCGGATTTGCCTAAGCGCCTTCTCCAATGCAGCGACCGGGACTTCCAACACCCGGACAACCTTCCGCGATCCGTCCCCCCATCGCATCTAACAATGGTGCAGGAATATTGACCTGCTTCCCATCAGCTACGCATTTCTGCCTCGCCTTAGGGGCCGACTCACCCTACGCCGATGAACGTTGCGTAGGAAACCTTGGGCTTACGGCGAGGGGGCCTTTCACCCCCTTTATCGCTACTCATGTCAGCATTCGCACTTCTGATACCTCCAGCATCCCTTCCGAGACACCTTCGCAGGCTTACAGAACGCTCTCCTACCATGCGTGCAAAGCACGCATCCGCAGCTTCGGTATATAGCTTAGCCCCGTTACATCTTCCGCGCAGGACGACTCGATCAGTGAGCTATTACGCTTTCTTTAAAGGGTGGCTGCTTCTAAGCCAACCTCCTGACTGTTTTAGCCTTCCCACTTCGTTTCCCACTTAGCTATATTTGGGGACCTTAGCTGGCGGTCTGGGTTGTTTCCCTCTTGACACCGGACGTTAGCACCCGATGTCTGTCTCCCGTGATTGCACTCTTCGGTATTCGGAGTTTGCTATGGCGGGGTAATCTGCAATAGACCCCCCAACCATGACAGTGCTCTACCCCCGAAGGTGAGACACGAGGCACTACCTAAATAGTTTTCGGAGAGAACCAGCTATTTCCAAGTTTGTTTAGCCTTTCACCCCTATCCACAGCTCATCCCCTAACTTTTCAACGTTAGTGGGTTCGGACCTCCAGTACGTGTTACCGCACCTTCATCCTGGCCATGGATAGATCACTTGGTTTCGGGTCTACGCCCAGCAACTGAACGCCCTATTCGGACTCGCTTTCGCTACGCCTGCCCTATACGGTTAAGCTTGCTACTGAACGTAAGTCGCTGACCCATTATACAAAAGGTACGCCGTCACCCCTTACGAGGCTCCGACTGTTTGTATGCATGCGGTTTCAGGATCTATTTCACTCCCCTCCCGGGGTTCTTTTCGCCTTTCCCTCACGGTACTGGTTCACTATCGGTCGATCACGAGTATTTAGCCTTGGAGGATGGTCCCCCCATCTTCAGACAGGATTTCACGTGTCCCGCCCTACTTGTCGTACACTTAGTTCTTTCATACTGTTTTCGCCTACAGGGCTATCACCTGCTATGGCCGCACTTTCCAGAGCGTTCGGCTAACAATACAAATAAAGAGTACAAGGCTCATCCCATTTCGCTCGCCACTACTTTGGGAATCTCGGTTGATTTCTTTTCCTGCGGTTACTTAGATGTTTCAGTTCACCGCGTTCGCTTCACATGGCCTATGTATTCAGCCATGGATACTCCAAAAGGAGTGGGTTTCCCCATTCGGACATCTACGGATCAAAGCTTGTTTGCCAGCTCCCCGTAGCTTTTCGCAGGCTACCGCGTCCTTCATCGCCTGTGATCGCCAAGGCATCCACCACATGCACTTGTTCGCTTGACCCTATAACGAGTCTGTCTCTCGACAGTCGTTACAGGTTGAGTTCTCGCATTTGTGCCGTATTCCAATTGAGTCAAACATAGAGTTCGAATCATCTTGAGATACATCGATACAATCACAACCCGGATAGTTTTCACGTCCATCTCATAGACGCTTCCGCTATCCAAATTACTTACTTCTTCCAGATTGTTAAAGAACGACAGCCGATATGGTTTTATTCATATCATCTGACTGGCTCAATCGCCAATGCAAAATTCTCGGTTCAGTGTCTGAACCAAGCCCTTAGCGTTGGTGATTGGTGGAGGCAGACGGGATCGAACCGACGACCCCCTGCTTGCAAAGCAGGTGCTCTCCCAGCTGAGCTATGCCCCCATGTACAGATATTCCTCAGGGTGTACCGCCAGTCAAGACGGTGGTGGGTCTGGTTGGATTCGAACCAACGACCCCCGCCTTATCAAGACGGTGCTCTAACCGACTGAGCTACAGACCCCTGAGTCTGTCTTTAAATTTACAGCCGATAAGCGTGAGCGCTCAACTTTGCGAGATAGCTCTGGAAAGGAGGTGATCCAGCCGCACCTTCCGATACGGCTACCTTGTTACGACTTCACCCCAGTCATGAATCCTACCGTGGTGACCGTCCTCCTTGCGGTTAGACTAGCCACTTCTGGTAAAACCCACTCCCATGGTGTGACGGGCGGTGTGTACAAGACCCGGGAACGTATTCACCGCGGCATGCTGATCCGCGATTACTAGCGATTCCAGCTTCATGCACTCGAGTTGCAGAGTGCAATCCGGACTACGATCGGTTTTCTGGGATTAGCTCCCCCTCGCGGGTTGGCAACCCTCTGTTCCGACCATTGTATGACGTGTGAAGCCCTACCCATAAGGGCCATGAGGACTTGACGTCATCCCCACCTTCCTCCGGTTTGTCACCGGCAGTCTCCTTAGAGTGCTCTTGCGTAGCAACTAAGGACAAGGGTTGCGCTCGTTGCGGGACTTAACCCAACATCTCACGACACGAGCTGACGACAGCCATGCAGCACCTGTGCGCCGGTTCTCTTTCGAGCACTCCCACCTCTCAGCGGGATTCCGACCATGTCAAGGGTAGGTAAGGTTTTTCGCGTTGCATCGAATTAATCCACATCATCCACCGCTTGTGCGGGTCCCCGTCAATTCCTTTGAGTTTTAATCTTGCGACCGTACTCCCCAGGCGGTCAACTTCACGCGTTAGCTACGTTACTAAGGAAATGAATCCCCAACAACTAGTTGACATCGTTTAGGGCGTGGACTACCAGGGTATCTAATCCTGTTTGCTCCCCACGCTTTCGTGCATGAGCGTCAGTATTGGCCCAGGGGGCTGCCTTCGCCATCGGTATTCCTCCACATCTCTACGCATTTCACTGCTACACGTGGAATTCTACCCCCCTCTGCCATACTCTAGCCTGCCAGTCACCAATGCAGTTCCCAGGTTGAGCCCGGGGATTTCACATCGGTCTTAGCAAACCGCCTGCGCACGCTTTACGCCCAGTAATTCCGATTAACGCTCGCACCCTACGTATTACCGCGGCTGCTGGCACGTAGTTAGCCGGTGCTTATTCTTCCGGTACCGTCATCCCCCGACTGTATTAGAGCCAAGGATTTCTTTCCGGACAAAAGTGCTTTACAACCCGAAGGCCTTCTTCACACACGCGGCATTGCTGGATCAGGCTTTCGCCCATTGTCCAAAATTCCCCACTGCTGCCTCCCGTAGGAGTCTGGGCCGTGTCTCAGTCCCAGTGTGGCTGGTCGTCCTCTCAGACCAGCTACTGATCGTCGCCTTGGTAGGCCTTTACCCCACCAACTAGCTAATCAGCCATCGGCCAACCCTATAGCGCGAGGCCCGAAGGTCCCCCGCTTTCATCCGTAGATCGTATGCGGTATTAATCCGGCTTTCGCCGGGCTATCCCCCACTACAGGACATGTTCCGATGTATTACTCACCCGTTCGCCACTCGCCACCAGGTGCAAGCACCCGTGCTGCCGTTCGACTTGCATGTGTAAGGCATGCCGCCAGCGTTCAATCTGAGCCAGGATCAAACTCTTCAGTTTAAACCTGTTACTGTTTTCGGTTCAGTTAAGAACCGGTCGCTCACTCAAAGCTGACAGGTAAATGAATTACTTCATAAACCTGACTTACTTTAGTGTGAGACTCTTGATACTTTCGCTATCTGATCCGAGGATCAGCTCGCTTCCATCAAGCGCCCACACTTATCGGCTGTTAATTTTTAAAGAGCGTTTCTGCGAGGAACTTCGCGTTTCTCAGCAGCGCTGCGTTTTCAGCAGCAGAGAAGCGAGATTATGAACCGTGTTTCGCATTTCGTCAACAACTTTTTTCACTACATCGTTGCGACTGCGGGGCTCAACTTCCAGGCCGGTTGCGCGCTCCAGACTCCAGCACACCGCCAACCCTGCTTCCCTCTTCCGCGCCGTGTTTCCGTTAGCGCGAAAGAGGCGTGATTCTAAGCACCCGTCCCCAACTACGCAAGCCCCTTTGTGAAAAAAGTTTGAAAAAGCCCCCGTGCGCTGACGCGCACGGGGGCTTGGGGTACGACGGGCCGCGTGACGCTGCTGACATCCCGGTCGCCGGCAACACTTCCCTCTATATATAGAGGTGCGTCACTTGCCGCCTACGGCAGCCTGCAGTTGCTCGACCGGCACCGCGTCGGCCATCGCCGCGTAGCCGGCGTCGCTCGGGTGAATGCCGTCGCCGCTATCGTAGCGACGCTGCAGCACACTCGGGCGCGCCGGATCGCGCAGCACCGCATCGAAGTCGACCACACCGTCGAACCCGCTACCGCTCCGGATCCACCGGTTCACCTCAAGCCGGATCGCTTCGCGCCCCGCCGGCAGCCCGGCCGGTGTCAGCGTCGCACCGAAAACCTTCACACCCTGACGATGCGCTGCTTCGATCAGCCGGCGGTAGCCGTCGATCAGCGATGCAGCGGTGACCTGCGTATGCGGGTGGTCACAATCGAGCCCCGCGCGCGGCGGCATCGCCGCGAAGTTGATGTCATTGATCCCGATCAGCACGATCGCCGCCTTCACACCCGCGCGCGACAGCGCATCGCGCTCGAACCGCGACGCCAGCGACGTGCCGTAGCACGCAGAATCGCTAAGCAGCCGGTTCCCGCTGATACCAAGATTCGTGACGCCGATCGACTCCACGCCCGAGGCGGTCAGCCGACGCGCCAATGCGTCCGGCCAACGGTGGTTCCGGTTCACGCTCGAGCGCAGCCCATCGGTGATCGAATCGCCGATCGCGGCAACGCTGGCGTGCGCGGCCCCGGCCTCGACCGCGAGCTCGGTCACCCATGCATATTGGGTAAAGCGGGTGCGGAACGCGGCCGCACCCGGATCATTCACGTGATCGCCCGGTGCAGACACATAGTTGAACTGGTTCGACACGCGGTGCCAGACCGTCATCCGCTGGTTCGGTCCCATCTGGAGGTTGATCGCGTACGGCCGCCCGGCCGTCACGTCGATCGCCACCGGATCGCTTTCAAGTTCCTGGCCCGGCCCAAGCGTCACCGAAGCCTTGCCGCCGAACCGGACCGGCGCCGCCACACCGCCGGCAAGTGCCGCCCCTTCGCCGGCGCGCGCGAGGCTCGCCGCCTCGACGATCAGCGGCGTACGGCCATATGCATTACTGACGCGGATCCGCGCGGCGCGCCCCGACACAGTCGGGTAGACGATCTGGCGTACGGCTCGCCCGGACACGTCGGGTGCGCGATAAAGCGGCGGCGGTGCGGCAAGGTCGGGAATCGGCTGCAGCGCGGTCGCCCACGCGGCAACCCATCCGGCCGGCGCGGCCGAGGCCGACGCCGCAAGCGGCGATACAAGGACAACCGCACCCAGCACGGCCGCGGCGATACTGCTTCGGAATGACATCGGCAAAATCCTCGTCGGAAAGCGGGCATTGTGCCGCAGAAGACGCGAACCCCACGCGCCGGACCACCATCACGCCGCCCGATCGCGCCCCGACGTCCCTCGTTTACCCGAATCTCACCGCAAATCCACAAGAAATTTATTAACCGACCGGTCGGTTGGTTTATACTTCGCACACATTCAACCGGACGAGAGCCTCGCCATGTACACGCAATCCCTCGACATCCCCGGCAACGTCGCGCCACTCGACGCCGCAGCCGAGTCGCCCGAGCAGGCGCGGTTCGATGCGGTCATGGCCGCCGACGGCAAGATCGAACCGCAGGACTGGATGCCCGATGCCTATCGCAAGACGCTGGTACGCCAGATCTCGCAGCACGCGCACTCGGAAGTCGTCGGCATGCTGCCTGAAGGCAACTGGATCTCGCGCGCGCCGAGCCTGAAGCGCAAGGCGATCCTGCTCGCGAAGGTCCAGGACGAAGCCGGCCACGGCCTCTATCTTTATAGCGCGGCCGAAACGCTCGGCGTATCGCGCGATTCGCTGATCGACGCGCTGCTCGCCGGCAAGGCGAAATACTCGAGCATCTTCAACTACCCGACGCCCACCTGGGCCGACGTCGGTGTGATCGGCTGGCTCGTCGACGGCGCCGCGATCATGAACCAGATCCCGCTGTGCCGCTGCACGTACGGCCCGTACGCGCGCGCGATGATCCGCGTGTGCAAGGAAGAATCGTTCCACCAGCGTCAAGGCTTCGACGCGCTGCTCTCGATGATGAAGGGCAGCGACGCGCAACGCGCGATGGTCCAGCAGGCCGTGAACCGCTGGTGGTGGCCGGTGCTGATGATGTTCGGCCCGAGCGACGCCGATTCGGTTCACAGCAACCAGTCCGCGAAATGGGGCATCAAGCGGATCTCGAACGACGACCTGCGGCAGAAGTTCGTCGACGCGACGGTCGACCAGGCGAAGGTGCTCGGCGTGACGCTGCCCGACCCCGACCTGAAGTGGAACGAGGCGCGCGGCCACCACGACTACGGCACGATCGACTGGGACGAATTCTGGCGCGTAGTCAACGGCGACGGCCCGTGCAACAAGGAACGTCTCGCGACCCGCGTGAAAGCGCACGAGGACGGCGCATGGGTGCGCGAAGCCGCACTCGCCCACGAAGCAAAGCGCCGCGCACGCGCCGAACAGCAAGCCGCCTGAGCGGCACACCATCGAATTCAGGATTCAGGAGAAAGTGATGAACAAGGAATGGCCGATCTGGGAAGTGTTCGTGCGCAGCAAGCAGGGGCTCGACCACAAGCATTGCGGCAGCCTGCACGCCGCCGACGCGTCAATGGCGCTGCGCATGGCGCGCGACGTCTACACGCGCCGCCAGGAAGGCGTCAGCATCTGGGTGGTGCCGTCGTCGGCCATTACCGCTTCGGATCCGAACGAAAAGGCGGAGCTGTTCGAACCGGCGGGCGACAAGATCTACCGTCACCCGACGTTCTACACGCTGCCCGACGAAGTCAACCACATGTAACGCCGCGCCATGACGATCACGCCCGAACACCTCTCCTACGTGCTGCGCCTCGCGGACAACACGCTGATCCTCGGTCAGCGCAACGCCGAATGGTGCGGCCACGGCCCGATCCTCGAGGAAGACATCGCGCTCACCAACATGAGCCTCGACCTCATCGGCCAGGCGCGCATGCTGTACACGCACGCGGCCGAACTCGAGCGCCAGCTCACCGGCGCGACGAAGACCGAGGACGACTACGCGTACTTCCGCACCGAACGCGAGTTCGCGAACTTCACGCTCGCCGAGCTGCCGCACTACGGCCCGATCGCCGGCACCGCGCACGCCGACAACGACTACGCGGTGACGATCGTGCGCAACTTCCTGTACTCGGCGCTGATGCTGCACGTGTGGACCGCGCTCGAAACGTCCACCGACACGCAGCTCGCCGCGATCGCCGCGAAATCGGTGAAGGAAACCCGCTACCACGTGCAGCACGCGCGCGAGTGGCTGGTTCGCCTCGGTGACGGCACCGACGAATCGCACCGCCGCGCACAGAACGCGCTCGACTACCTGACGCCGTACACGCGCGAATTCTTCGCCGCCGATGCGATCGACGACGCGGTCGCCGCCGAGGGCATCGCCCCCGCGCCGGCCGCACTCGAAGCGGCATGGCGCGCGGATGTGGACGACGCGCTCGCGGAAGCGACGCTCACGCTGCCGGCCGCCGTGCAGCATGTGACGACCGGCAAGCAGGGCGAGCACTCGGAGCACATGGGCTACCTGCTCGCGGAAATGCAGAGCCTCGCGCGCCAGCATCCCGGCTCGAGCTGGTAACCGGCCGCCCAAACGGAGCCCGACGATGTCCGTCCAGACCGCCGCCCCCGCCGACACGCTGCCCGCCGCACGCCACGTCGACCCGCTGCTCGCCCGTGCATGGGACGTGCTCGAAGCCGTGCCCGATCCCGAGATCCCGGTCGTGTCGATCCGCGAGCTCGGCATCCTGCGCGACGTCCGCCGCGCGGACGACGGCCAGCTCGAGGTCGTGATCACGCCGACCTACTCGGGCTGCCCGGCCATGTCACAGATCGCGGAGGACATCGCCGCCGCGCTGCAGGCCGCCGACCTCCCTCCGCACCGGATCGAGACGGTGCTCGCGCCCGCGTGGACGACCGACTGGATCACGCAGGAAGCGCGCGACAAGCTGCGCGCGTACGGCATCGCGCCGCCGGTCGGCCAGTGCGGCACCGCCGCGCCGCAGGAAAAGGTCGTGCGCTTCGTGCCGCGGCCGGTCGCGGCGCCCGCATGCCCGCGCTGCGGCTCTGCCCGTACCGAACGTCTCGCGCAATTCGCGTCCACGGCCTGCAAGGCGCTGTATCGCTGCGTCGACTGCCGCGAACCCTTCGACTACTTCAAACCTTATTAATCGATATGGCGACCCCGCAATTTCATCCGCTGCGTATCCGCGACGTGCGGCCCGAGACCGCCGACGCCGTAACCGTCTCCTTCGACGTGCCGCCCGAGCTGCGCGATGCGTACCGCTTCACGCAGGGCCAGTTCGTCACGCTGAAGACCCACATCGACGGCGAGGAAACGCGCCGCTCGTATTCGATCTGCGTCGGCACGACGGACTACGACCGTGACGGCGAACTGCGCATCGGCATCAAGCGCGTGCGCGGCGGCCGCTTCTCGAACTTCGCGTTCGACTCGCTCCAGCCGGGCCACACGATCGACGTGATGACGCCGGACGGCCGTTTCTTCACGCACCTGAACGCCGATCACGGCAAGCAGTACGTCGCGTTTTCCGGCGGCTCCGGGATCACGCCGGTGCTCGCGATCGTGAAGACGACGCTCGAACTCGAACCGCGCAGCACGTTCACGCTGATCTACGGCAACCGCAGCGTCGACGCGATCATGTTCGCGGAGGAGCTCGAGGACCTGAAGAACCGCTACATGAACCGCTTCGTCCTCTATCACGTGCTGTCGGACGACCAGCAGGACGTCGAGCTGTTCAACGGCGTGCTCGACCAGACGAAATGCGCGGAATTCCTCGGCACGCTGACGCCGGCCGACGCGATCGACGAGGCTTTCATCTGCGGCCCCGCGCCGATGATGGATGCGGCCGAGGCCGCGCTGAAGGCGGCCGGCGTGCCGCAGGCGAAGGTGCACGTCGAGCGCTTCGGCACGCCGCTGCCGCAGGCCGGCGCGCCGGTCGTCGAAATCACCGACCAGACGCCGGCCGCCGACCTGGAAATCGTGCTCGACGGCAAGAAGCGCAAGCTGCGGCTGCCGTACGAAGGCGTGAGCCTGCTCGATGTCGGCCTGCGCGCGGGCCTCGCGCTGCCGTACGCGTGCAAGGGCGGCGTGTGCTGCACGTGCCGTGCGAAGGTGCTCGAGGGCGAAGTGCGGATGGAGAAGAACTACACGCTCGAAGAGCATGAAGTGAAGGACGGCTTCGTGCTCACGTGCCAGTGCCACCCGATCAGCGACAAGGTCGTCGTGAGCTACGACGAGCGTTGAGCGACGTCGCGTCGCGGTGCCGGACGGTTTCTCGCCGTCACACATCTCGCTTACACTAGGGGCCGCCGGCCGGCTGGACATCGCAACGTCCGCCCGGCCGGCGGTTTTCTTTTGTTGACGACAGGCCGATGAGTACCATTCATGTGATTCAGGGCGGCACCGCCGCCGCGTCACTGCGCGAAGCACTTGCGCAAACCGGACGCGACGAGCTCGTCGTCGGATTGCTCGACGATCTCGGCGTCGGGCCGCTCAAGGGCGCCGACGAGACGCCCGACACGCGCGCCGCCTTCTGGCAGCGCGTGCTCGGCGACCAGATTCCCGACTGGAACGCAGAGATCGAAGGCGAGTTCGCGCGCCTCGACCAGCTCGCGACCGATACAGGCCAGGTGGTGGTGTGGCATGCGCCGAGCGTCGGCGACAAGTTGCTGCTGCGCCGCGTCGCCTATCACCTGCGCAACGTCCCGCAACGCCTGAACGAAGTGCGGCTGTCGGCCGCCGACCTCGACTCGGCGCCGTCGCGCACCGACCAGGCGTGCGCGACCGGCATGTTCTCGCCGGCCGAGCTGGCGCGGAAGCGCCCGGTGGCCGCGCCGATCTCGGTGCTGCGCATCGGCCGCCTCGCGCTCGAATGGCAGGAGGCGAAGCACCTGAACGCCGAGCTGCGTTACTGGGTCAGCAACACGATCAAGAGCGGCTACTACGAGGATCTCGACGCGTTGATCGTCGCGCGGGCGGAAACCGACTGGCGGCCCGCGGGGCGCCTCGTCGGCGGCATCATGGCCGACGCCGACCGCGGCGGGCTGTTCGTCAGCGACTCGATCGCCTGGTGGCGTTGCCGCGAGCTCGCGGCAGCCGGCCGGCTCGAGCTGCAGGACGACGCGCCCGACGCCCTCTCTTCCACGCAGGTGCGCGCGGCCCGCGCGGCCACCACGCACCGCTAATCTTCCGCATTCGACCATGGCCCGTACCCGAGCGCCCGACCACGAATCCCAGCGCGAGCAGATCCTCGATCTGGCCGCCGACAAATTCGCGCAGACGAGCTACCCGAGCACGTCGATGTCCGATCTCGCGACCGCGAGCGGCACGTCGAAGGCACGCCTCTATCACTATTACGAGAGCAAGGAAGCGATCCTGTTCGACCTGCTCGACCGCTACACGAAACGGCTGATGCTGATCATCGCCGAGGTCGAAGGGGCGAGCCAGCGACGCGGCCTCAGCGAGCGCGACGCGTTTGCGGAGCTGGTGCGCGCATTCCTCGCCGAATACGAGACGTCGCACAGCCGGCACGTCGCGCTGCTCAACGACGTGAAGTATCTCGAGGACGCGCAGCGTGAAATCGTGCTCGACCGCCAGCGCGACATCGTCGCGGCGTTCACAAGACAGCTCGCCCGCGCGTATCCGGACCGCATCTCGAAGGAAAACCAGACGTCCGTGACGATGATGGTGTTCGGGATGATCAACTGGACGTTCACGTGGCTGAAGCCGGGCGGCCGCCTCGGCTACCGCGACTTCGCCGAGCAAGTGATCGACCTGATCGAGCGCGGGCTGTCGACGGCCGCCTGATTGACGCGCAGCAGCAAGCGTTGCGCGACGGGCACACTGCGACCGCCCGCTGCACGTTTCATATGATGAATTTTAAATCTCTTAAAAATCAAATAGATAGCCAATTAACTAAGCAGATTTAGAATTCATCCTCCAGCTTAAACATCGTCAAATACGGGTTTTCCCCAATCCGAGGGCCGACGGTCGGGTAAAATGCTGTTGCATTGCACAACCCGCTGTACGGTCACACTGAGGAACCCACGATGAACACGCAATTCAACGGCACTGCCGATGTCGTCGGCAACGCCGGGTCTGCGCCGGTTCTCGTCAGGGAACTGGCTTCCAAAGACCGTGAGCACATGCTCACTCACTTTCTCTCGCTCGACGAAGAGGACCGCCTGCTGCGCTTCGGCCAGATGGTGCCCGACCACGTGATCGAGAACTATGTCCGCACGATCGACTTCGGCCGCGACACCGTGTTCGGCGTGTTCGACCACGACCTCGAACTGATCGGCGTCGGCCACCTGGCCTACCTGCCGGCCGAGGGCGACAAGCGCACGGCCGAATTCGGCGTGTCGGTGCTCGAAAGCGCACGCGGCCGCGGTGTCGGCTCGAAGCTGTTCGAGCGCGCGGCGATCCGCAGCCGCAACACGCACGTGACGATGCTGTACATGCACTGCCTGTCGCGTAACGCGACGATGATGCACATCGCGAAGAAATCCGGGATGCGGATCGAGTACGCGTACGGCGAAGCCGATGCGTACCTGTCGCTGCCGCCGGCCGACCACTCGACGATCATCGCCGAGATGCTGCAGGAGCAGGCCGCGGTGTTCGACTACGCGATGAAGCGCCAGGCGCGCCGCACCACGAAGTTCATCGAATCGCTGATGCCCGCCGCCCTGACGGCGTAATGTCGGCCAGCCGGGCCGCGCCCGCCGCGCGCCCGGCCCCTCCCTTCCCCGCCGCGCACTAGCGCACCGATCGGATCGGCAACGCGGTCGTCTCCTTGAAGCATTCGAGCGAAAAGCTCGTCTTCACGTCGATCACCGACGGGTGATGCAGCAGATGCTCCTGCACGAAGCGGGAGAAATGCGCCATGTCCTCGACCTGCACGCGCAGCAGGTAATCCATATCTCCCGTCATCGCGTGGCACGCGACCACTTCCGGCCAGGTCTGCACGGCCGCGCGAAACAGCTCCGCATGGGTCGCGCCCGCACGCGCCGACGTTTCGTCGGCCCGCACCGGCGCCAGGCCGCCGCGCTTCTCGAGCCGCACGCTCACGTATGCGAGCAGGTCGAGCCCGAGCTTCTGCGGATTCAGCAGCGCGACATAGCCGGTGATCACGCCGATCTCCTCGAGCCGCCGGATCCGCCGCAGGCACGGGCTCGGCGACAGGTTCACGCGCTCGGCGATCTCCTGGTTCGACAGGCGCCCGTTCTCCTGAAGAATCGCGAGAATCCGCCGGTCGATGGCATCCAATTCGGCTTGCGCCATCTTCTGCCCTCCAATGAATAGTTTGAGACTGGAAATTGCGCCATCGTAGGTTCGGGCAATTAAGTTCGCAAGTTTACGCTCGCAGCTGCCCGCTACACTCTGTCGCACGTACCGATTCGTCGCACACGCCGCCGCGTGGGCCACGTTCGACATCGAACCAGGCCGGGCATGCGCACGTCGCCCCGGTCGATCGCCCCCACAGGAGACACGCCATGCAGATCCCGAACTGGGACAACCCCGTCGGCACCGACGGCTTCGAATTCATCGAATACACGGCACCGGACCCGAAAGCGCTCGGACAACTGTTCGAACGGATGGGTTTCACCGCGATCGCGCGCCACCGCCACAAGGACGTGACGGTGTACCGCCAGGGCGACATCAACTTCATCATCAACGCCGAACCCGATTCATTCGCACAACGCTTCGCGCGCCTGCACGGCCCGTCGATCTGCGCGATCGCGTTCCGCGTGCAGGATGCCGCGAAGGCGTACCAGCACGCGCTCGACCTCGGCGCCTGGGGCTTCGACAACAAGACCGGCCCGATGGAGCTGAACATCCCGGCGATCAAGGGCATTGGCGACTCGCTGATCTACTTCGTCGACCGCTGGCGCGGCAAGAACGGCGCGCAACCGGGCGCCATCGGCAACATCAGCATCTATGACGTCGATTTCGAGCCGATCGCCGGCGCGAACCCGAACCCGGTCGGCCACGGCCTCACCTATATCGACCACCTGACGCACAACGTGCATCGCGGCCGCATGCAGGAATGGGCCGAGTTCTACGAGCGCCTGTTCAACTTCCGCGAAGTGCGCTACTTCGACATCGAAGGCAAGGTGACGGGCGTGAAGTCGAAGGCGATGACGTCGCCGTGCGGCAAGATCCGCATCCCGATCAACGAGGAAGGCTCGGATACGGCCGGCCAGATCCAGGAATACCTCGACGCGTACCACGGCGAAGGCATCCAGCACATCGCGCTCGGCGCCACCGACATCTACCAGGCGGTCGATGGCCTGCGCAGCAAGGAAGTGAAGCTGCTCGACACGATCGACACGTATTACGAACTGGTCGACCGTCGCGTGCCGAACCACGGCGAATCGCTGGACGAACTGAAGAAGCGCAAGATCCTGATCGACGGCGCGCGCGACGACCTGCTGCTGCAGATATTCACCGAGAACCAGATCGGGCCGATCTTCTTCGAGATCATCCAGCGCAAGGGCAACCAGGGCTTCGGCGAAGGCAACTTCAAGGCGCTGTTCGAATCGATCGAACTCGACCAGATCCGCCGCGGCGTCGTGCAGGACAAGGCCTGACGCCTCCGGCGGGCGGCTGCCCGGGGCAACCCGGCAGCCCGCACGATCCGGCGGCACAAAGAAAAAGGGCGGGAATCCGAGGATTCCCGCCCTTTTTGCATTCCGGCGCGGCCCGCAGGCCGCGCGACCGGATCAACGCGCGTTCGCCTTCGACTCGACGGCGCGCTCGGCCGACGGCTGCGCGACGGCATCCTGGGCCGGCACGATCTTCTGCATCTGCGCGCCGGCTGCCGCCAGTGCGCTCGCGCCTCGCGCGTGCACCGGGCCGGTCATCGAGAAAAACGCGGCGGACACGATCAGGAAACTCTGGATATGACGTGTGTTCATTGCACCTCCTGTAAAACTGCCGGCGCCTCCCCGATTGCGTCGAAACGAACCAACGCGTCCGGGCACCTCCGGCAGGCCGACAAGATTAACGGCGTTTGCACGCAGATGGGGACAGCTTTACATGCTTTTACATGATGTAACGCATGGTTCCGCCCTGTTTTTCTGACGCAGCGCCGCAATTCCCCCGCGTTCCAACCGATGGGCGGCGGGTTTGCCCCAGTGCTACCATCGCTTAAAACCGGCCAATATGCCGGCCACTGCCGACGCGTCCACAAGACGCCCGAAGCAGTCGAGTTTTGGTGATCCCAAACTGGGTGGAGGAGACTGTTAATGAATGCCCCGCTAGACGCAGGCCAACGCGCGTCCCTAGAAGCCGCGCTGAAGTCCGTCACGCTTGACGACAAATACACACTGGAACGCGGTCGCGCGTACATGAGCGGCATCCAGGCCCTCGTGCGCCTGCCGATGCTCCAGCAGGAACGCGATCGCGCCGCCGGTCTCAATACCGCCGGCTTCATCTCCGGCTATCGCGGTTCGCCGCTCGGCGGCCTCGATCTGTCGCTCTGGAAAGCCAAGCAGCACCTGGCCGCCCACCAGATCGTCTTCCAGCCCGGCCTCAACGAAGATCTCGCCGCCACCGCCGTGTGGGGCTCGCAGCAAGTGAACCTGTACCCCGGCGCGAAGCACGACGGCGTGTTCGGCATGTGGTACGGCAAGGGCCCGGGCGTCGACCGCACGGGCGACGTATTCAAGCACGCGAACTCGGCCGGCTCGTCGCAGCACGGCGGCGTACTGGTGCTCGCCGGTGACGACCACGCGGCGAAATCGTCGACGCTCGCGCACCAGTCCGAACACATCTTCAAGGCCTGCGGGCTGCCCGTGCTGTTCCCGTCCAACGTGCAGGAATATCTCGATTTCGGCCTGCACGGCTGGGCAATGAGCCGCTATTCGGGCCTGTGGGTCGCGCTCAAGTGCGTGACGGACGTCGTCGAATCGTCGGCATCGGTCGATATCGACCCGCATCGCACCGAGATCGTGCTGCCGACCGACTTCATCCTGCCGGAAGGCGGCCTGAACATCCGCTGGCCCGACCCGCCGCTCGTGCAGGAAGCACGGCTGCTCGACTACAAGTGGTACGCGGCGCTCGCCTATGTGCGCGCGAACAAGCTCGACCGCATCGAGATCGATTCGCCGAACGCACGCTTCGGGATCATGACCGGCGGCAAGGCTTACCTCGACGTGCGCCAGGCGCTGACCGACCTCGGTCTCGACGACGAAACCTGCGCGCGGATCGGCATCCGCCTCTACAAGGTCGGCTGCGTATGGCCGCTCGAAGCGCAGGGCGCGCAGGCGTTCGCGCGCGGGCTCGACGAAATCCTCGTCGTCGAGGAAAAGCGCCAGATCCTCGAATACGCGATCAAGGAAGAGCTGTACAACTGGCCCGACGGCCAGCGGCCACGCGTGTTCGGCAAGTTCGACGAGAAGGACGGCGCCGGCGGCGAATGGTCGGTGCCGATGGGCAACTGGCTGCTGCCCGCGCACTATGAGCTGTCGCCCGCGATCATCGCGAAGGCGATCGCGACGCGCCTCGAGAAGTTCGAGCTGCCGTCCGACGTGCGTGCAAGCATCGCCGCGCGGCTCGCCGTGATCAACGCGAAGGAAATGGCGCTCGCGAAGCCGCACGTGCAGACCGAGCGCAAGCCGTGGTTCTGCTCGGGCTGCCCGCACAACACGTCGACCAACGTGCCGGAAGGCTCGCGTGCGATCGCCGGCATCGGCTGCCACTACATGACCGTGTGGATGGACCGCAGCACGAGCACCTTCAGCCAGATGGGCGGGGAAGGCGTGCCGTGGATCGGTCAGGCGCCGTTCACGGACGAGAAGCACGTGTTCGCGAACCTCGGCGACGGCACCTATTTCCACTCGGGCCTGCTGGCCGTGCGCGCGGCGATCTCGTCGAAGGCGAACATCACCTACAAGATCCTCTACAACGACGCCGTCGCGATGACGGGCGGCCAGCCGGTCGACGGTGTGCTGACGGTGCCGCAGATCACGCACCAGCTCGCGTCGGAAGGCGCGAAGAAGATCGTGATCGTCACCGACGAGCCGGAGAAGTACGACAGCCAGAAGGCGCTGCTCGCGCCGGGCGTGACGATCCATCACCGCGACCAGCTCGACGACGTGCAGCGCGAGCTGCGCGAGATCGAAGGCACGACGATCCTGATCTACGACCAGACCTGTGCGACCGAGAAACGCCGCCGCCGCAAACGCGGCACGTATCCGGACCCGGCAAAGCGCGTCGTGATCAACGACGCGGTGTGCGAAGGCTGCGGCGACTGCTCGGTGCAGTCGAACTGCCTGTCGGTCGAGCCGCTGGAAACCGAATTCGGCACGAAGCGCCAGATCAACCAGTCGAGCTGCAACAAGGACTTCTCGTGCGTGAAGGGCTTCTGCCCGAGCTTCGTCACGGTCGAGGGCGGTCAGCTGAAAAAGCCGAAGGCCGTGTCGGTCGACGGCAACGCACTGCCGCCGATCCCTGAACCGACGCTGCCGGACATCGACCGCGCCTACGGCGTGCTCGTCACGGGCGTCGGCGGCACGGGCGTCGTCACGATCGGCGCGCTGCTCGGGATGGCCGCGCACCTGGAAAACAAGGGCGTGACCGTGCTCGACGTCACCGGCCTCGCGCAGAAGGGTGGCGCCGTGATGAGCCACGTGCAGATCTCGCACGCGCCGACCGACATCCACGCGACGCGGATCGCGATGGGCGAAGCCGACCTCGTGATCGGCTGCGACGCGCTCGTCACGGCCGGCGACGAGTGCACGTCGCGGATGCGGCACGACACGACGCGCGTGGTCGTCAACAGCGCGCAGACGCCGACCGCCGAGTTCATCAAGAACCCGAACTGGGCGTTCCCCGGCCTGTCCGCGGAAAACGACATCCGCGCGGCGGCGGGCGAAGCCGTCGATTTCATCGACGCGAACCACTTCGCGGTCGCGCTGCTCGGCGATGCGATCTACACGAACCCGTTCGTGCTCGGCTACGCATGGCAGAAGGGCTGGCTGCCGCTCACGCTCGCGTCGCTCGTCCGCGCGATCGAGCTGAATGCGGTATCGGTGGAGAAGAACCGTGCGGCATTCGACTGGGGCCGCCGCGCCGCCTACGACCTGGCGAGCGTGAAGCAGGCCGCGGCCGGCGACGCACGCCCCGCGCAAGGCGCCACGGTGATCGCACT
The DNA here is from genome assembly GCF_000012945.1 of Burkholderia lata. NCBI lineage: Bacteria > Pseudomonadati > Pseudomonadota > Betaproteobacteria > Burkholderiales > Burkholderiaceae > Burkholderia > Burkholderia lata. The sequence goes on along the minus strand of NC_007510.1, from coordinate 279,575 downwards.
GCACACGAAGAAGGCGGTCGACGCCCTGATCGCGAAGCGCGTGGAATTCCTCACCGCGTACCAGAATGCCGCGTACGCGTCGCGCTATGCGGCATTCGTCGACAAGGTGCGCGCGGCCGAGCGCACACTGGCAGACGGCGACACGATGCAGGAGCAGCTGACCGAAGCGGTCGCCCGCAACCTGTTCAAGCTGATGGCGTACAAGGACGAATACGAGGTCGCGCGGCTGCAGTCCGATCCGGCCTTCCTCGCCCGTCTGACCGCGCAGTTCGAAGGCGACTGGAAGCTGAAATTCCACCTCGCGCCGCCGCTGTTCGCGAAGACGGACGCCCACGGCCATCTCGTGAAGAAGGCGTACGGCCCGTGGATGATGTCGGCGTTCCGGATGCTCGCGAAGGCGAAGTTCCTGCGCGGCACGGGGCTCGACCCGTTCGGCCGCACCGAGGAGCGTCGTACCGAGCGCGCGCTGATCGGCGAGTACGAAGCGCTGATCGGCGAGGTGCTCGCCAAGCTGAACGCGGCCAACCGCCCGCTCGCCCTCGAGCTCGCGGCGCTACCGGACGGCATTCGCGGCTACGGCCACGTGAAGGAGAACAACCTGCGCGCGGTACGCGTGAAGTGGGACACGCTGCTCGCGAAATGGCGCGCACCGGCCGGCGGCCAGTCGCACCAGCAGGTCGCGTAACGGCACGCGGCGGGCATTCGCGGTCCGGATGCCCGCCGGCGAGCGGCTCGCCGCTCACGTCACGTCACGTCACGATAAAAAAACGCCACGGAACGCAGGTTCCGTGGCGTTTTTCATTGCGCCGCGCCCGAAGCGCGGCACACGCGGGCGTGGACTTACTTCGTGTTCACGTTCGCGGCGGCAACAGCCGTCATGTTGATGATCCGGCGCACGGTCGCAGCCGGCGTCAGGATGTGGGCCGGCTTCGCCGCGCCGAGCAGGAACGGGCCGACCGTCACGCCTTCGCCGCCGACCATCTTCAGCAGGTTGTACGCGATGTTCGCCGCTTCGACGTTCGGCATGATCAGCAGGTTTGCTTCGCCCGACAGCGTCGTGCCGGGGAAGGCCTGCTTGCGGATCATTTCCGACAGCGCCGCGTCGCCGTGCATTTCACCGTCGACTTCGAGGTTCGGCGCACGTTCGACGATCAGCTTGCGAGCCTCGCCCATCCGGCGCGACGACGCCGACGGCGCGCTGCCGAAGTTCGAGTTCGACAGCAGCGCAGCCTTCGGCGCAATGCCGAAGCGCTCGATCTCGGCCGCGGCCTGGATCGTCATGTCGGCGAGCTGTTCGGCGCTCGGCAGCTCGTTCACGTACGTATCGCACACGAACAGGTTGCGGCCCGGCAGCATCAGCAGGTTCATCGCCGCGAAGTGCTCGGCGCCCTTCGCGCGGCCCAGCACCTGCTCGATGAACTTCAGGTGGCTGTGGAACGTGTCGATCATCCCGCAGATCATGCCGTCCGCGTCGCCCAGGTGCACGAGCATCGCGCCGATCAGCGTGTTGAACTTGCGCATCGCGGCCTTCGCGACTTCCGGCGTCACGCCGTCGCGCGCGCCGATCTCTTGATACGCCTGCCAGTAGCGGTGGTAGCGCGCATCGTCTTCCGGATCGACGATTTCGAAATCGGTGCCGGCCTTCAGCTTCGAACCGATCTTCGCGAGGCGCATGTCGATGACCGACGGACGGCCGACGAGGATCGGCTTCGCGATCTTTTCCTGCAGCACGAACTGCGCGGCACGCAGCACGCGCTCGTCTTCGCCCTCGGCGAACACGATGCGGGCCTGCTTCTGCTTCGCGGTGGCGAACACCGGGCGCATCACCATGCCGGTGCGGTAGACGGTCGCGCCGAGCTGCTCGCGGTATGCGTCCATGTCCTGGATCGGACGGGTGGCAACGCCCGAATCCATCGCAGCCTGTGCGACGGCCGGCGCGATCTTGATGATCAGGCGCGGGTCGAACGGCTTCGGAATCAGGTAGTCCGGCCCGAACTCGAGCGAGTGGCCTTCATACGCCTTCGCGACTTCTTCGCTCTGGTCGGTTTCCTGTGCCAGCTCGGCAATCGCGCGCACGCACGCGAGCTTCATTTCTTCCGTGATCGTCGTCGCACCGACGTCGAGCGCGCCGCGGAAGATGAACGGGAAGCACAGCACGTTGTTGACCTGGTTCGGGTAGTCCGAACGGCCGGTCGCGACGATCGCGTCCGGGCGCACGGCCTTCGCGTCTTCCGGGCGGATTTCCGGTTCCGGGTTCGCGAGCGCCAGGATCAGCGGGCGGTCGCCCATCGTCTTGACCATGTCCTGCTTCAGCACGCCCGCGCTCGAGCAGCCGAGGAACACGTCCGCGCCGACGATCGCGTCGGCGAGCGTGCGTGCGTCGGTGGTCGCCGCATAGCGCTGCTTCGACGGATCGAGGTTGCCGCGACCTTCGTAGATCACGCCCTTCGAATCGGCGACGAGGATGTTCGACTTCGTCAGGCCGAGGTTCACCAGCAGGTCCAGACACGCGATCGCCGCTGCGCCCGCGCCCGAGCACACGAGCTTCACTTCGGACAGCTTCTTGTCGACGACCTTCAGGCCGTTCAGGATCGCGGCCGACGCGATGATCGCGGTGCCGTGCTGGTCATCGTGGAAGACGGGGATCTTCATGCGCTCGCGCAGCTTCTGCTCGATGTAGAAGCATTCCGGCGCCTTGATGTCCTCGAGGTTGATGCCGCCGAGCGTCGGCTCGAGCATCGCGATCGCCTCGACGAGCTTGTCGGGGTCGGACTCCGACAGTTCGATGTCGAACACGTCGATGCCCGCGAATTTCTTGAAGAGGCAGCCCTTGCCTTCCATCACCGGCTTCGCGGCGAGCGGGCCGATGTTGCCGAGGCCGAGCACGGCGGTGCCGTTCGTGATGACGCCGACGAGGTTGCCGCGCGACGTGTACTTCTGCGCGTCGAGCGGATCGGCGTGGATCGCTTCGCACGCGGCGGCGACGCCCGGCGAATACGCGAGCGACAGATCCAGCTGGTTCGACAGCGGCTTGGTCGGGGTGACCGAAATCTTGCCGGGTTTCGGGTTCAGGTGATAAGCGAGTGCGGCCTGCTTCAGTTGTTCGTCCATGATTGACCTGCGAGAGACATGCGAAATATTGACGGTTCAGTACGCAGCACCTTCGGCCGCGTCTGCTTGAATCGAGGGGGTGATCGACTGCGAGACGGCACGCGACGCGCCGGGTCGGCACGCCATCGAACCTTGGCGGGTGGCAAGAGGAAAGTACAAAGTACTGAACGATTTCTAAGGGTCGCCTAGTGTACACCCCCTAAATGACGCATGTTGGTGCAGCGCCGCATCCTCCGCATCAGCGCACGAGCGGTCGGGCCCCCTTTGTTTCGCCGGTGGTGAGCCGCGGGGCGAACCCGCGCGAATTCCGCCGAAAACCGGCCTGAATCGGGTAAAATAGCGGGCTACGCGCGCAGCGATGCGATTGGCCCTCCGATCGCGCCCCGGCCCCCTGGGCAGGTTCCCCTTGCTGCGCCACCGGGCCCGCGCCCGCTCTTCGCTCATCACCCAAGGAATGCCCATGACAGGCTACGATCGTCAGTCGATCTCGGATACGACCGCCAAAATCCTGCTCGAAGTACAGGCAGTGCACTTCAATGCAGAAAAACCGTTCATCTTCACGTCCGGCTGGGCAAGCCCCGTCTATATCGACTGCCGCAAGCTGATTTCGTATCCGCGCGTGCGCCGCGCGCTGATGGAAATGGCTGAAACGACGATCACGCGCGACATCGGCTTCGAGCAGATCGACGCGGTGGCGGGCGGCGAGACGGCCGGCATCCCGTTCGCGGCCTGGATCGCGGACCGGATGATGGTGCCGATGCAGTACGTGCGCAAAAAGCCGAAGGGTTTCGGCCGCAACGCGCAGATCGAAGGCCATCTGGAAGAAGGCTCGCGCGTGCTGCTGGTGGAAGACCTGACGACCGACAGCCGCAGCAAGATCAACTTCGTCAACGCGCTGCGCACCGCGGGCGCGACGGTGAACCACTGCTTCGTGCTGTTCCACTACAACATCTTCAAGGAAAGCGTGTCGGTCCTGAAGGACATCGACGTCGACCTGCACGCGCTCGCCACGTGGTGGGACGTGCTGCGCGTCGCGAAGGCATCGGGCTACTTCGAGACCAAGACGCTCGACGAAGTCGAGAAATTCCTGCACGCACCGGCCGAGTGGTCGGCGGCGCACGGCGGCGCGACGTCCCCGAAGGACTGACGCCGTGCCGGCCCGCTGGCCGGCGTCCTGGCCGAACAAGCCGCCCGCTTCATCGCGGGCGGTTTTTTTTCGCCCGCCGATTTTGCGTCCGTCGATCCGCGCGGGAAACGATCGCGACCACGGGTCGCGGCGTGCATCGCTCATCGAACCCTAATGCTAGACTTGATCCATCGCTGCCATCAGCTGCGCAGGCAACGCACCACGCCAACAACGCCGGACGCATCGGTCCGGCCCACGTGACGGGAGAAGCGCCATATGCGTGTGGATCGCCGGATCACTCCGCCTGCGCCATCGGGTCGCCCGTCGCCGTTCCTCGCCGCCCTCCTTTACGCCGCCGCCCTCACTGCCCTGCCCGCACATGCGGAGGGCCCGTTCACCGTGACGAGCGACGACCTGACACCGGGCGGGCGCGTCCGCGCCGCGAACGTGTTCGACCGCGGCGACTGCAAGGGCGGCAACCACTCGCCGCAGCTCACCTGGCACAACCCGCCGCCCGGCACGCACGGCTACGCGGTCACGATCTTCGATCCCGATGCGCCGGGGCACGGCTGGTGGCACTGGGCCGTGGCGGGCATTCCGGCGACGGTCACGAGCCTGCCCGCCGACGCGAGTGCGTCCGGGTTCCTGCGGCGCATCGGCGCGAGCGAGGCGCGCAACGACTTCGGGATCGACGGCTACGGCGGCCCGTGCCCGCCGCCCGGCAAACCGCACCGCTACGTGATCACCGTCTATGCGCTGAAGGGCGACGACCTGCGCGTCGCGCAGGGCCGCCCCGCGCCGATGTTCGAGCACGAGATCGGCACGCTGGCGATCGGTACCGCGCAACTCACGGTCAACTACGGGCAATAGCGCGTCGTAACAGGCGCCAGGCGCCGAGCATCGTGCGCCGCCACGGCGCCGCACCGCGATTGCCTGCCGCCGCGACATTCCGTACCCCGCACCCGCGCGTCTTCCCGTCATTTCGGCTTGCTAGACTCGTCGTCACCGGTCGCGGCGCCACGCCGCGCATCCGTCGCGCCGCCCGCCGGCGACGCGTGACGCGGCGCGCCTGCGGTACGCCGCTCCCGTTCCTTTCCGGAGAACGCCTCATGTCGAACATCGTCATCGTCTATCACAGCGGCTACGGTCACACGCAGAAACTGGCCGAGGCCGTGCACGCAGGCGCGCAGGAGGCCGGCGCGACCGTGCGCCTGCTCGCCGTCGGCGACGTCGACGACGCGGGCTGGGCCACGCTCGATGCGGCCGATGCGATCGTCTTCGGCGCGCCGACCTACATGGGCGGCCCGTCGGCGCAGTTCAAGCAGTTTGCCGATGCGACATCGAAAGCGTGGTTCACGCAGAAATGGAAGGACAAGATCGCCGCGGGCTTCACGAACTCCGCGACGATGAACGGCGACAAGTTCTCGACGATTCAATATTTCGTCACGCTGTCGATGCAGCATGGGATGGTGTGGGTCGGCACGAGCCTGATGCCGGCCAACTCGAAGGCGGCCACGCGCAACGACATCAACTACCTGGGCGGCTCGACGGGCCTGCTTGCGCAGTCGCCGGCGGATTCGACACCCGACGAAGGCCCGCTGCCGGGCGACCTCGAGACCGGCAAGGCATTCGGCCGGCGGGTTGCCGAAGCGACCGCCCGCTGGGTCGCTGGCCGCGGCTGAGCACACCTTGGCACCTGCTCCGGCGGGCGCCAAAGGGACACAAGACGGCCCGCCGGCCGTCTTTTTTTCGCCCCGCGCGGTGCAGGCCCGCCGGATGACGTCTTAAAATGGCGGCTTCAGGGCGCGGGCCCCCGTTTCATTCAGTGAGAGCGAAATGAGCACCAAAGTTTTTGTCGACGGCCAGGAAGGCACGACCGGCCTCAAGATCTTCGAATACCTGTCGGCACGCAGCGACATCGAGATCCTGCGCATCGATGAAGCGAAGCGCAAGGATGTCGAAGAGCGCCGCCGCCTGATCAACGCGTCGGACGTCACGTTCCTGTGCCTGCCGGACGTTGCATCGCGCGAATCGGCCTCGCTCGTCGAGAACCCGAACACGACGCTGATCGACGCGAGCACCGCGTTCCGCACCAGCGCCGACTGGGCGTACGGCCTGCCGGAACTGACCCGCGCGCAGCGCGAGAAGATTCGCACGTCGAAGCGCATCGCCGTGCCGGGCTGCCACGCATCGGCCTTCGTGCTCGCGATGCGTCCGCTCGTCGAGGCCGGCATCGTCGCACCGACGTTCGCCGCGCACAGCTACTCGATCACCGGCTACAGCGGCGGCGGCAAGTCGATGATCGCCGACTACGAAAGCGCAGCGCCGGGCGGCAAGCTCGCGAGCCCGCGCCCGTACGCGCTCGGCCTCACGCACAAGCACCTGCCGGAAATGGCCGCGCACACGGGCCTCGCGAACGCGCCGATCTTCACGCCGATCGTCGGCCCGTTCCTGAAGGGGCTCGCGGTGACGACCTACTTCACGCCCGAGCAGCTCGCGAAGCGCACGACACCGCAGGACGTGCAGCGCGTGTTCGCCGAATACTACGCGGACGAAGCATTCGTGCGCGTCGCGCCGTTCGACGCGGACGCGAACCTCGACGGCGGCTTCTTCGACGTGCAGGCGAACAACGACACGAACCGGGTCGACCTGTTCGTGTTCGGCAACGAAGAGCGCTTCGTCACGGTCGCGCGCCTCGACAACCTCGGCAAGGGTGCATCGGGTGCCGCGATCCAGTGCATGAACCTGAGCATCGGCGCAGCCGAGGACGCAGGTCTCAAACGCTGATTCAGCCTCGCATGCAATGCAAAGCCGGCCACTGGCCGGCTTTTTATTTACCCGTATCAGGCAATATATAAAAAATTCCGGATCGCGCATTTACAAATATTTACAAGCTTTCCATTGCGCGATTACCAGTGAATTAATCCCACCCCCTCTTTATCCAGTCAATCCCGAATAGGGATAAACCGGATACCGTCGCTTTAAACGCTGCCGTTATACGCAGGAAGGCTCTGCGCCGGCCTGCCCGGCGTCGCACATTCCCCACTCCGGTCGCTTCCGGCAGCTTGCTTCACGTTTTAATTCTTACCGAATGCCGTGTCAGACAAGGATTCAAAACACGATACCCGTTTCAATCGCCTTTTTTAGACGGGTTCATCAATTGACAGCAAAAATCAAGGCGGCGACATTAGCTCGCACAATTAAACGATTGGAGACAGCGGCATGTCGCACGCCTTATCGAAGGGGGTGGCAACGGCCTTTGCCATTGCCCCTTTCCTGGTTGCATGTGGTGGGGGGGACGGTGGCGCACCCGCGCCGATCAATGCGCCCCAATGTTCCGGATCGAGCTGCGGCACGCAAGGGCCGCCGCCGTCGCAGCCCGTCAACGGTGCGCTGTGCCCGGCCAACGCCGACATCGTGAAGAGCACGTACCTCGGCGGTGCCGGTAGCGGCGAGATCGTCAGCGTCAACATCGACGCCGTGGCGATGACCTACACGCTCAAGTGGCTCGAATCGCCGATTCCGCTCGCGACCGGCACGGTCACGCCGAGCCGCGCAGGCACGACGATCACCGGCGCAGTCATGCACCCGCCGACCGGCGTGCTGCCGACCGCGGAGCAGACGCGCTGCGCGTTCGTCCTGACACCGGGCACGGGCAAGGCACCGAGCGGTGCCACGTACTCGACGGCGGCCGACTTCAACCAGGCGAACCCGCCGATGCTGCTGGTCGGCATGGGTGTCGCGGGTGGCGGCATTCCGGGTGCGACGGTCCAGTACGACGGGCTGACGATCATCCCGGGCGTGCTGCAGAACGTCGGCCAGGTGCCGAACCGTCACTTCGACTTCTACCCGTTCCTCGGCTTCGCCAGCACGACGACGGATATCTCGAAGCTGCCGGGCACGTACAACGCGCTGATCTATCACCTCGTGCCGTCGGGCAACTACGCGACGAAGGGCACGAACTCGAGCGAGACGTTCGACGCGAACGGCGCGTGCACGTCGACGAGCACGGGCGGCTGCCAGACGACCGGCAACCCGTGGACCGTCAACACCACGAACGGCGGCTACTTCGACAGCACGAAAGCACCGCAGACGCTGCCGCAAACGCAGCTGCCGCTCGTCGGCGCGACCGGCAAGTCGGCGACCGCGCACCTGGTGATCGGCCAGCTCAACGGCGCGACGGTGCCGGTGATCGTGCGGACGGGCAACGTGAATCTCGGTACGGCGCCGCTGCACACCGATGCGCAGGTCGACGACGAATCGGGCATCGCGGTGCTCGGCGCGGCGACGGCAATCTCGTCGGGCGCGATCGACGGCGGCTACGCGGGCGCGGACTCGAACTTCAAGTACACGGCGGCCCTGATCCGCGGCAGCAACGCGTCGTTCATCAACCCGAGCACGCAGGCCGAGGAAGACGGCTTCACGCTCGACTACGGCCAGACGACGCCGGGCCTGCTGAACGCGACGACGACGCCGCCGAGCGGCGCGAGCTACCCGTCCGCGTCGGGCGTGGTGATCGCGACGGGCGGGCTGTATGCGGCGCTGATCCAGGGCACGGTGAACGGCGGCGTCACGTCGACGTCGGCGAACTCGAGCACGTCGTCGACCCCGTACTTCGGCGTGGGCGCACAGATCAGCAAGTAGCGAACGAGGGCGCGACGGCGGGCTGGCCGCCGTCGCGTATCGCACGAGGCGCGCGGCACGGCGCAGGCAGGACGAGCACAACCAACAGAAGCGGCCGACAGGGAGCTGGCCGCCACACAAGACAAATCTGGAGGAGCAACATGAAGCGCAACCTCATTCTGGCGGCAGCCCTTGCCGCCCCCCTTCTTTCTGCCTGCGGCGGCGGCGACGACAATCCGCCCCCGCTCGTCGAAGACCGGCTCTGTCCTGCCTCGCTCGACTACACCACCGTGTTTACGGGTGGCGCGGGCAGCGGCGAACTCGCGAAGGTCCAGCTCGACACGACCAAGATGACCTGGCAGGTCACCTATGTCGAATCGCCGGTACCGCAAACGACCGGCACCGTCGTGCCGACCCGCGCGGGCACCGTCGACAGCGGGACGCTCACGCAGGAAACGCTGCTGCCGACCAACAAGCTGAACCAGTGCGCCTTCCGCCTGAACGGCGCGAGTCTCGATCCGTCGCGTCCGGCGCGCATCTTCGTCGGCATGGGCGTCGCGGGCGGCACGATTCCCGGCAAGGAAATCCAGTTCAACGGCGTGCTCGGCCAGGCCGCGGTGCCCGACACGAAATTCCCGTACTACCCGTTCATCGGCTTCTCGTCGATCGAGACCGACATCACGAAGGTTGCGGGCACATACAGTCACACGGGCTTCGGTGAAGTGCCGTCGCAGAACTTCGCGCCGGCATCGATCGACGCGAAGGTGACGATCAACGCCGACGGCAGCTGGACCAAGTGCGACACGACCGGCCAGTTCGCCGGCGGCGCGTGCACGCAGCAAGGCACGAACTTCGTGCAGTCGGCGGACGGCAGCGGCGCGTTCCAGTCGAACAACTACGCGAGCCAGCTGAAGCCGACGCTGTCGGCGACGCCGCAGGGCAAGGGCTTCATGATCGTCGGCAAGCTGCGCAACCAGCTCGTGCCGATCCTCGTGCGCACGGGCGTCGCGAACCCGAACCCGACGCCCGACAGCAACGGCGTGCCGGGCCTCACCGCCGACGACGAATCGAGCATCTCGATCCTCGCACCGCAGACGACGATCGCGGTCGGCTCGCAGAACGGCGAGTACATCGGCGTCGACAGCCAGTTCGACTACCGCACCACCGCGCTGACGAACAACCAGGCGACGCTGCTCGATCCGTTCAACGCGTCGCAGGCCTCGCTCGCGACCGCGCTCGACCTCGACTACACGCAGAAGGTGCCGGGCACGGTCACGACGATCCACACGGGCGCCAGCAGCACGACGCCGACGGGCAAGTTCATCTTCACGGGTGGCGTGTTCGGTTTCCTCGACAACGCCGGATCGACGCCGTATTTCACGATCGGCGCATTCGTCCAGTAAGCGGAGGGGGAAGCCGTGATGAAGAAAACCCTTCTCTGCGCGGCGGCCGGCGCCGCCGTGCTGGCGCCGCTCGCGGCGCACGCGCAGAGCGCCGGCAGCAACGTCGTCACGCTGGGCTGGTTCCACGTGATGCCGCAGCAGAGCAGCACGCCGATGACGACCAACGTCGCGCCGACGCCGATCAACACGCCGCTGCGGCTGCCGCCATCGTTCACGTCGCCGGGCACCGGGCTGCGCACGAGCGGCGCCGATACCGTCGGCCTGACGGTCAGCCACTTCCTGACCGACCACATCGCGGTGACATCGGTGGCCGGCGTGCCGCCGGTGTTCAAGGTGTCGGGCCAGGGCACGATCAAGCCGCCAGGACCTGCCGGCGCGCTCGGCACGCAGAACATCGGGCTGGCGTCGGTCAACCCGATCGTGAAGAGCGTGCGGCAATGGAGCCCGGCGGTGCTGCTGCAGTACTACTTCGGGCAGGCTACCGCGAAGTTCCGGCCGTTCCTCGGCCTCGGCGTGTCGTACAACTGGTTCAGCGACCTGCAGCTCAACACGAACTTCATCAAGCAGACGCAGGACAACCTCGGCGCGATTCTCGCGGCGGGCGCGGGCAAGCCGGGTACGACATCGGTGGAGGCAAAGGCGTCGTCGTCATGGCAGCCGGTGTTCAACGCGGGCCTGCAGTACAACATGACCGAGCACTTCGGGCTGATCGCGTCGGTCACGTACATCCCGCTGAAGACGACGTCGACGGTGACGATCAAGGCAGCCGACGGCACGGTGCTCTCGGAGTCGAAATCGGACCTGAAGGCCGACCCGATCATCAGCTACGTCGGGATGACGTACAAGTTCTGAGCGCGGCGACGGAAGGCGAATGGAACGCTGCGACAAAATCGCAGGCAAAAAAAAGCCCGCCTAAGAGGCGGGCTGAATCCATATCAGAGGAGACATGGAGGAGACAGGTGCAACTATAGCGAATCGGTTTCCGCAATGCAACATTTCCGTAGAGAAAATAAGGATTTTCCCTCGAATGTCGCCTCTAGATCGCTTTCACTGCATCTGACCCCACCCTGTTTTCCCCGTCGAGCACTTCGCCGAGCGCATCGCGCAGCAGCGCGACGGGCCGCACCAGCCGGCCCGGCAGCGCGCCGTGCACGATCCACACGTTGATCCGCGTCTCCAGCCCCACCGTTTCCACCACCCTCAGTGCATCGCGATGCGCGCTGCGCGCCAGCGCGTTCGGTGCCGCAATGCCGATGCCGGCGCCGCGCGCGACGAGCGACAGCTGCAGCTCCGAACCGAACGCCTCGACCGCGACGTCGAACGGCAGCCCGGCCGCGCCGAGCATGCGGCTCAGCGCCGAGCGCATCCCGCAGCCGTCCTGGCTCAGCACCCACGGGAAACCCGACAGCGTGTCGATCGACAGCGGACCGTCCGGCAGCGGATAGTCGCGCGCGGCGACGAGCACCGTCGGCTGCGTGCCGAGCAGCGTCGACGCGAACGTGTCGGGCAGTGTCGAACTGGCCGGCACCATCACGGCCGCGACGTCGAGCGCGCCGCGCTCGACGCCCTGCATCAGGGCCGGCGACCAGCCGGCCGTCACGCGCAGCGTGAGGCGTGGAAACGCGTCGCGCAGCCGGTCGATCGGCTGCTCGAGCGCCAGCTCGGACAGGAACGGCGGCACGCCGATGCGCAGCTCGCCCGACGGCTCGCTGTCCGGCGCGCCCGCCGCCATCAGCTCGTCGACCGCGCCCAGCACGTTGCGCGCAAGCGCGTAGACGTCGCGCCCGGCGGCGGTCGGCTTCAGCGGCTTGCTTTGCCGTTCGAGCAGCGGCATGCCGAGCAGCGTTTCGAGGTTCTGCACGCGCCGCGTCAGGCCCGGCTGCGTCAGGTGGAGCTTCGCGGCCGCGGCCACCATCGACCCGCTGTCGACCACCGCGACGAATGCCTGGAGATCACGCGTATTCAAAACAAACTCGCATAATCATGTTAGAGATATTTCAATTGTCGCATAAACATCAGGCACCTACGATGGGTACTCCTTCGACCCATTCGCCAGGCTTCCGATGAACTGCCCTGCCAACCCTTGCCCCGCCGCCGCTCGCCCGCCCGTCAGCGCGCCCGCCGGCCCGCCGCCCGCGCTCAGCGCGGGCATGACGCTGTTCTTCGCCGCGACGGTCGGCGTGATCGTGATGGACCTGTTCGCCGCGCAGCCGCTGACGGGCCCGATCAGCACCGACCTGCACCTGCCGCCCGGCCTGACCGGCCTCGTCGCGATGCTGCCGCAGCTCGGCTACGCCGCCGGGCTCGTGCTGCTCGTCCCGCTCGTCGACCTGCTCGAGAACCGTCGCCTGATCGTCACGACGCTGGCCGCGTGCGCAGCCGCGCTCGCACTGCCGGCGTTCACGCGGTCGGGCACCGTATTCCTGCTGGCGACGCTCGTGGCCGGCGCCGCGTCGAGCGTGATCCAGATGCTCGTGCCGATGGCCGCGTCGATGGCGCCCGAGGCGCAGCGCGGCCGCGCGGTCGGCAACGTGATGAGCGGGCTGATGCTCGGCATCCTGCTGTCCCGGCCGCTCGCGAGCCTGATCGCGGGCTCGGCCGGCTGGCGCGGGTTCTACGTGCTGGCCGCGCTCGCGAACGCCGCAATCGCCGTCGTGCTCGCGCTGCGCCTGCCGTCGCGCACGCCGTCGATCACGGCCGGCTACCGCACGCTGCTCGCGTCGATGGGACGCCTGCTGGCCGACGAGCCGATACTGCGCCGGCATGCGTTGTCGGCCGCGCTGGCGATGGCCGCGTTCAGCGCATTCTGGACCGCGGTCGGGCTGCGGCTCGCGCAGCCGCCGTTCGGCCTCGACCTGCACGGCATTGCGCTGTTCGCGTTCGCCGGCGCCAGCGGTGCAATCGTCACGCCGCTCGCGGGCCGCGCCGGCGACCGCGGCCACGGCCCGGTCGCGCAGCGGATCGCGCACGGCACGATGCTCGTGGCGCTCGTCGTGCTCGGGATCGCGGGTGCCGGCTGGTTCGGCTTCGACGCGCACATGCATCGCGGCCCCGCGCTCGCGCTGCTGGCCGGCGGCGCGGCGCTGCTCGATGCGGGCGTCATCGTCGACCAGACGATCGGCCGCCGCGAGATCAACCTGCTGAACCCGGCCGCGCGCGGCCGCCTGAACGGGCTGTTCGTCGGGCTGTTCTTCATCGGCGGCGCGCTCGGCGCGGTGCTCGCCGGCACCGCGTGGGCCTGGGGCGGGTGGAGTGCGGTATGCGGTGTGGGGTTTGCGTTCGCCGGCGCGGCCACCGTCTTCGGGCTCACGGCCGGACGCGGGGCCGGCGCTGCCGCGTTGACGCGCCCGCGTGCCTAGGCCGGCGTGACGCAGGCCCGAAAAGCCGAACGCCCCGCCCTCTTACGAGGGACGGGGCGTTCGGCGCACCGGGGTCAGTGCGAAATCAGTGACGGACCAGCGCCATCATCGCGCCGAAGCCGACGAACAGCCCGCCCGTCAGCCGGTTGAAGATCTTCGCCACGCTCTGGCTCTTCAACGTCGCGCCGATGCGCGTGCCGAACGACGCGTAGACGAAATACCAGCTCACCTCGATCACCGCGAACGTGACGACGAGCATGCCGAACTGCGGCAGCGTCGGCTCGGCCGCGTTGATGAACTGCGGCAACAGCGCGGCCGCGAACAGGATCGCCTTCGGGTTGCTGCCCGCGACCAGGAAACCGTTGCGGAACAGCGTCCCGCGCGATGCCGGTGCGGCCTGGCGCGACACGGCGTCGACGTCGGCGGCCGGCTGCTCGTCATCGACGCGTGCACGCCACGCCTTCACACCGAGGTAGATCAGGTAGGCCGCACCCGCGAAGCGCAACGTGTTGAACATCGCCGGCCAGGCTTCGAGCACCGCGCCGAGGCCCGCCGCCGACACCGACAGCATCAGCACCAGCGCGGTGAGGCAACCGGCCATCGTCCACGTCGAACGCCGCAGCCCGTGCCGCGCGCCGTGCGTCATCACCAGCAGCATGTTCGGGCCCGGAATCGCCGACACGACGAACACCGTCGCCACGAAAAGCCACCACGTATGCAAGTTCATGCCCGCCTCTGCGTCGATGTAAGGGAAAACGAAACGTCGATTATGCCGGTGCGCCGGACTTCTGTCGCGCGGCGGATCAGCGGCCCGCGCGGCGCAGCGCGACTTCGCCGAGTACCGCGAAATCCTGCTCGCCGCCGCCGTGCGCGAGCGCGTCGAGCAGGTTGTCGCGCACGACGCTCGCGACCGGCAGCGGCACCGACACGGCGTCACCGGCTTCCAGCGCCAGGCGAACGTCCTTCAGCCCGAGGCGCGCCTTGAAGCGCGCGGGCTCGTAGTGCCGCTCGGCGATCATCGAGCCGTAGCCTTCGTAGACGGGGCCCGGAAACACGCTGCCGGTAATCACGTCGAGGAAATCGCGCATCGCGACGCCGTGTGCGCCGAGCAATGCAGAGGCCTCGCCGAGCGTCTCGATCGCCGACGCGAGCGTGAAGTTCGCGGCGATCTTCGCGACGTTCGCATGCTGCGGCAGCGACCCGAACCGCCAGGTCTTCTGGCCGATCGCGTCGAACAGCGGCTGCACGCGGTCGATCGCCTCGGCCGGGCCACCCGCCATGATCGTCAGGCGTGCGGCGGCGGCGACATCGGGCCGGCCCATCACCGGCGCGGCGACGTAATGGATGCCGCGCGACGCATGCGCGTGCGCGAGCGATTCGGCCAGCGCGACCGACACCGTCGCCATGTTCACGTGGATCAGGCCGCGCGGCGCCTGGGCGAGCAGCGCATCGTCGAAGATCGCACGCGCCGCGGCGTCGTCGGCGAGCATCGAGAACACCGCGTCGCCGCGAAACGCGTCGGCCGGCGTGTCGACGATCTGCGCGCCAATGGCCGCGAGCGGCTCGGCGCGCTCGCGCGACCGGTTCCAGACCCGCACCGTGTGCCCGGC
Source organism: Burkholderia lata (assembly GCF_000012945.1). NCBI lineage: Bacteria > Pseudomonadati > Pseudomonadota > Betaproteobacteria > Burkholderiales > Burkholderiaceae > Burkholderia > Burkholderia lata. The sequence goes on along the minus strand of NC_007510.1, from coordinate 264,343 downwards.
CTTCAGCAGGTTCGTTGCGATTGCCTGCCCCATTTCACCCAGCCCGATAAATCCGAGATCCATTTCCCGCTCCTTCGCTCCGTGAAGCGGGGAGTTAACCACAGATGCGTGGCGTCTGCAGGGCACGCGGCCGGCCATGCGCGGTGCCATACTGCCCGCATGGCGACCGCGACCTTCCGCTTCCACGACGAACTGAACGCCTTTCTCCCGCGCGCCCAGCGCGACCGCGCGTTCGGGCATGCGTGTGCGCGTGACGCGACGCTGAAGCACGCGATCGAGGCGCTCGGCGTCCCGCATACCGAAATCGGCCGGCTGTGCGTGAACGACGCGCCGGCCACGCTCGACCGGCCGCTCGACGACGGCGACCGGGTCGAAGCCTTTCCGGAACGCGCGCAGCCGGCGGCGAACGGAGCCACCGTGCCGCCATCGGCGCATTGGCGCTTCGCTGCCGACGCGCATCTCGGCGGCCTCGCGCAGCTGCTGCGCCTCGCGGGTTTCGACACCTGCTACGACAACCACTACCGTGACGACGAACTCGCGGCGCTCGCCGCGCGAGAGGGCCGGATCGTGCTGACCCGTGACCGCGAGCTGCTCAAGCGGCGCGCGGTCGAGCGCGGCTGCTACCTGCACGCGCTGCAGCCGGCCGACCAGCTGCGCGAACTGTTCGAGCGGCTCGATCTCGCTCCGCACATGCGGCCGTTCCGGCTGTGCCTGCGCTGCAATGCGCCGCTGCATCCGCTCGACGCGGCCGCGGCCGCGCCACGCGTGCCGGCCGGCGTCCGGCTGCGGCACCGGCGCTTCGCCGCGTGCGACGTGTGCCGGCGCGTGTTCTGGGAAGGCTCGCACTGGCGGCGCATGCGCACGGTGGTCGACGCGATGCGCGCGCCGCCGCCGCCAGCGCCGGCCGGCGAACGCGAGGCCTGAAAAAAACAAAACCCCGCATGCGTGAACATGCGGGGTTTCGCGACTGGCGGCCGGCGGTGCCGGCCCCGGGCGAAGCGCTTAGTTTGCTGCGCCTGCGTCGTTCGTGCCAGCTGCCGATGCGGCTGCGGCCTTCGCCTTGCCCTTGGCCGAACCGTGGTGCTTCAGCGCGTGCTTCGGCTTGCTGTGATCCTTCTTGGCCGGTGCCGGAGCGGCTGCCGACGTGTCGGCTGCCGGCGCGGACGCCTGTGCGAATGCCGAAACCGATGCGAGAGCGAATGCTGCGGCGATGATCGAAGCGAGCGTCTTCTTCATTGTTCTTCCTTTAGCGGAGAAAAAATCAAACGTACCGGTAAGTAAAGATGCGAGGCATTCGCATCGGAGCCCCAGGCCGCGAGGCCGGCTTTCGCCGTTCCTCCGCGACAAAACCTGACGCACTGGTTCCATAACGCGCCGTGTTCGCGGAAAGTTGACACGTTGCTTGCGCCCCTCGGGTTTCCCCGGGGGAGCACGCGTATCCCGGTGTCGGCGACCGGCCGGGCAGTCGCCGCGGCGGCGCCGCAAACCGGCTCGCGCGCCGTCGGGGCGACGCTTATACTGGCGTCCATCCGTCCCTTTCCCCGGAAACCGGATCGCGGCCGGTCGTCAGACCGCCGCCGTCTCGAGGCGCTCAAATTGCCCGATCACAATCTGGACAAACTGAAGATCGACCGGCGTCCGCTCGCACCGGCACCCCGCCGGCGCCGGTGGCTCCGCTATGCGGTCGCCGCCGCGGTCGTCATCGGCGCGATCGTCGCCGGCCTCGCGCTCACCGGCCGGCCGGCCGTCGAAACCACCGCCGTCACGTCCGCCTACCCGTACCAGAACGACACGCAGCTCAATGCGACCGGCTACGTCGTGCCGCAGCGCAAGGCCGCGGTCGCGTCGAAGGGCCAGGGACGCGTCGAATGGCTCGGCGTGCTCGAAGGCACGCGCGTGAAGAAAGATGAGATCATCGCCCGCCTCGAAAGCCGTGACGTCGAGGCCTCGCTGGCACAGGCGCTCGCACAGGTGAAGGTCGCCCGCGCCAACCTCGGCGTCGAGCAGGCCGAACTGAAGGACGCCGAGATCGCGTTGCGCCGCACCTCGGTGCTCGCGCCCAAGGGCGCCGTGCCGGCCGCGCAGCTCGACACCGACACGGCCCGCGTGAACAAGGCGCGCGCGTCGGTCAACAGCGACCAGGCCGCCATCACGTCCGCCGAAGCCAACGCGCAAGCCGCGCAGGTCGCGGTCGACCAGACGGTGATCCGCGCCCCGTTCGACGGCATCGTGCTCGCGAAGCACGCGAACGTCGGCGACAACATCACGCCGTTCTCGTCCGCATCGGACAGCAAGGGTGCGGTCGTGACGATTGCCGACATGGACACGCTCGAGGTCGAGGCCGACGTCGCCGAATCGAACATCGCGAAGATCCGCGCCGAGCAGCCGTGCGAGATCCAGCTCGACGCGCTGCCCGACACGCGCTTCGCGGGCCGCGTGTCGCGCATCGTGCCGACCGTCGACCGCTCGAAGGCCACCGTGCTCGTGAAAGTACGCTTCGTCGACCGCGACGACCGCGTGCTGCCCGACATGAGCGCGAAGATCGCGTTCCTGTCGAAGCCCGCGTCGGCGCAGGACCGGCAGCCCGTGACGGCCGTGCAGGCAAGCGCGGTCGTGGAACGCGACGGCCGGCCGGTCGTGTTCGTCGTGAAGGACGACACCGTGCGCGCCGTGGGCGTGACGCGGGGCGAGCGGATCGGCGAACTCATCGCGATCCGCGGCGTGAAGCCCGGCGACACGGTCGTGCTCGCGCCGGACGCGAAGCTGAAGGACGGCGCGAAAGTGACCGTCGCGAAGAAGTAGCGCACGCGTGAACGACGCCCCGCCGCCCCTCGTCGAGATCAGCCACGTCGCGAAGTCGTACCGGCGCGGCAACCAGATCGTGCCCGTGCTGACCGACATCACGCTCGACATCGGCGAAGGCGACTTCGTCGCGCTGATGGGGCCGTCCGGCTCCGGCAAGAGCACGCTGCTGAACCTGGTGGCCGGCATCGACCGGCCCGACAGCGGCGAGCTGCGCGTGGGCGGCCTCGACATCTCGCTGCTCGCGGAGGCACAACTGGCCGAATGGCGCGCGGCGAACGTCGGCTTCATCTTCCAGTTCTACAACCTGATGCCGGTGCTCACCGCGTTCGAGAACGTCGAGCTGCCGCTGATGCTCACGCACCTGTCGCGCCGCGAGCGGCGCGAGCGCGTCGAGCTCGTGCTCGACATGGTGAACCTCGGCGACCGGACGAGCCATTACCCGTCCGAGCTGTCGGGCGGCCAGCAGCAGCGCGTCGCGATTGCGCGCGCACTGATCACCGATCCCGTCTTGATCGTCGCCGACGAGCCGACCGGCGACCTCGACCGCGCGTCGGCCACCGACGTGCTCGCGATGCTGCAGCGGATGAACGCCGAGCTCGGCAAGACGATCATCATGGTGACCCACGACGCGCACGCGGCCGGCGCCGCGCGCTCGCTCGTGCATCTGGAAAAAGGGGAGCTGATCGATGGGCACGCCGGCTGACCGGCTGCGGGAGCGCGCGCGATGTATGTGCTGAAGCTGATCGCGCGCAACGCGCTGCGGCACCGGCTGCGCACGCTGCTGACCGTGCTCGGGCTCACCATCGCCGTGCTCGCGTTCGGGCTGCTGCACACCGTGGTCGACGCGTGGTACGCGGGCGCCGCCGCCGCGTCCAGCGGGCGGCTCGTCACGCGCAACGCGATCTCGCTCGTGTTTCCGCTGCCCGTGAGCTACGAGAACCGGATTCGCGGCGTCGACGGCGTGACGGCCGTGGTTCGCTCGAACTGGTTCGGCGGCATCTACCGCGATCCGAAGAACTTCTTCGCGAGCTTCGCGGTATCGGACAACTATCTCGACCTGTACCCGGAATACATCGTCCCGGACCAGCAGCGCGCCGACTACAACCGCGACCGGCGCGGCTGCCTCGTCGGGCGCCAGCTCGCGACGCAATTCGGCTTCAAGATCGGCGACGTGATCCCGCTGAAGGGGACGATCTATCCGGGCACGTGGGATTTCGTCGTGCGCGGGATCTTCGACGGCCGCGACGACTCGACGATCACGCGCCAGCTGGTATTCCACTGGGACTACCTGAACGAGACGGTGCGCCAGCGCACGCCGAAGCAGGCCGACCAGGTCGGCGTATTCGTGCTCGGCGTCGCGAACCCCGACGACGGCGCGTCGATCGCGCGCAACGTCGACGCGGTGTTCAAGAACTCGCTCGCCGAGACGCTGACCGAGACCGAGCAGGCGTTCCAGCTCGGCTTCGTCGCGATGTCGAACCAGATCATCGCGGCGATCCGCGTCGTGTCGTACGTGGTGATCCTGATCATCATGGCCGTGATGGCCAACGCGATGGCGATGAGCGCGCGCGAACGCACGGCCGAATACGCGACGCTGAAGGCGCTCGGTTTCGGCCCCGGCTTTCTCGCGCTGATCGTGTTCGGCGAATCGGTCGTGATCGCGGTGGCCGGCGGCGGGCTCGGGATCCTCGCGACGCCGCCCGCCGCGAGCCTGTTCAAGCAGGCGGCAGGCGGCATCTTCCCGGTGTTCAAGGTGTCGACCGAGACGGTCGTGCTGCAGGCCGCGTGCTCGGTCGCGGTCGGCTTCGCGGCGGCGATCGTGCCGGCGTGGCAGGCGGCGCGCGTGCGCGTGGTCGAAGGCCTCAGGGCAATCGGTTAGGTTTGCACATGGCGATCCCGCTCAACTACATCGCGCGCAACCTGTGGACCCGGCGGCTCACCACCGCGCTGACCGCCGGCGGGATGGCGCTCGTGATCTTCGTGTTCGCGACCGTGCAGATGCTCGACGCGGGGCTCACGAAGACGCTCGTGTCGACCGGCGAGCCCGACAACGCGGTGGTGATCCGCAAGGGCGCCGAAACCGAGATCCAGAGCTCGATCGACCACCAGCAGGCCAATGCGCTCGAGATGCACCCGGCCGTCGCGCTCGGCCCCGACGGCCGGCCGCTCGTGTCGAAGGAAGCGGTCGTGCTGATCTCGCTGGTGAAGACCTCGTCCGGCAAGCCGTCGAACGTCGTGATCCGCGGCGTGTCGCCGGCCGGCCTCGCGCTGCGCCCGCACGTGAAGCTCGTCGGGGGCCGCATGTTCACGCCCGGCTCGTCGGAAATCATCGTCGGCAGCGCGATCGCGAAAGGGTTCAGCGGCACGCAGCTCGGCGACAGCCTGCATTTCGCGCAGCGCGACTGGACCATCGTCGGCATCTTCGACGCGGGCGGCAGCGGCTTCGATTCGGAGATCTGGGGCGACGTCGACCAGCTGATGCAGTCGTTCCGGCGCACCAGCTATTCGTCGATGGTGCTGCGCATCCCGAGCGCCGACGGCTTCGCACGCTTCAAGGCCGACATCGACGTCGACCCGCGGCTCACCGACGAGGCGAAACGCGAGCAGACCTTCTACGGCGACCAGTCGAAGGCGCTGTCGACGTTCATCAACATCCTCGGCATCACGCTGTCGACGATCTTCTCGATCGCCGCGATGATCGGCGCGATGATCACGATGTATGCGTCGGTCGCGAACCGCGTCGCCGAGATCGGCACGCTGCGCGCGCTCGGCTTCAAGCGCCTGAACGTGCTCGCCGCGTTCCTGCTGGAAGCGCTGCTGCTCGGCTTCGTCGGCGGCGTCGCGGGGCTCGCGTGTGCGTCGCTGATGCAGTTCGCGTCGTTCTCGACGACCAACTTCCAGACCTTCGCGGACCTGTCGTTCCGCTTCGTGCTGACGCCCGCGATCGTCGTGAAGACGCTGCTGTTCTCGCTCGTGATGGGGCTGGTCGGCGGGTTCCTGCCGGCGATGCGCGCCGCGCGGCTGAAGATCGTCGACGCGCTGCGCGCACAGTGACGCGCCGCCCCGCCGCTCAGTGCTCGCGCGGCACCCACGCGCCGTGGAACCCGGCCGGCACGCGGCGCGGCAGGTGCACGGTCGCGACCGGCCCCGCGTCGATCGCCCGCGCATCGAGGATCACGACGTCGCTCGTATCCGTCGCCGCGCGGTAGACCACCACCAGCAGCCAGCCGTCGTCCTCGTCGACGCCGCCCGGGCGCGGCACGAACACCGGCTCGCTGTTCTGGTCGCCGGGCGGCAACGCGTAGCGCGTGGTCGTGCCGCTCGCGTGGTCGAAGCGCATCACGCCGCGCATTTCCGCGTTGTTCGGCTGCTCGACCGCATACAGGTAGCGGTAGCGGCGCCCCGTCCGGCTTTCGTTGATGCGCGGCATCTCGATGCCGCCATCGGCGAGCGGCCCTTCGTCGATCAGCCCGTTCGCCGTATCGATCACGTAGCGCCACAGCTCGCCGACCGGGTTGTCGGCGAAGCGGCCCGTGCCCGCGTCGAGCCGCAGGAACGACGGATAGCGCACCGCATCGAGCACGATGCACGACGCGTCGCAGTCGTACGCGTTCACGACGTGCAGGATGAAACACGGCTCGACGCCGAACCAGCGCACCGCGCCGCCATGACGCGGGATCACGCCGATGCGTGCGGGCCGGTCGTCGTGCCAGCGTAGCGGCATCCGGTGGCCCAGCTTCAGCAGCGAGAAGTCGTAGCCGACGTTCAGGTCGAGCAGCAGGCTGCGGGTTTCGGTGATCGCGAGGTCGTGCATCATCGACGGCGCGCTCAGGTCGATCTCGAGATCGACGCGCTGCACGCCCTGCGCATCGGCGACACCGTAGCGCAGCCACGGTGCGCGCCAGTCCGCGCGGAACGCGATCAGCTCGCCGGTCACCGGATCGACCTTCGGATGCGCGGTCATCCCGCCGCCGAGGCCTGCGTGCCGCGCCGGTATGCCGAGCGAATCGAGCGCGGCCGTGATCGCGAACGGCGCGCCGCCCTCCGACAGCGCGAGCAATTCGCCGGCATGCTGCAGCACGTTCACGTTCGGGTTGGTGTCGGGCAGCTGCGATGCCGCTTCAGGTGCGTGCACGGCGGCCCAGCGCTGCGTGCGCGCCCAGCGGTTCCGGTAGCCGGTCGCGCGGCCGCCTTCGAACGCGATCGCGTGCAGCATCGCGGCTTCCGGCCACCACGACAGCATGTCGCTCCCTTCGAAGCGGCCGCCCGGCGGATTCGGGCCGTTGCGCAGCAACGTGCCGGCGAGTTCGTGCGGGATGGCGCCGGTCACGCGCAGGTCGACGAGATCAATCTCGTCGGCGACCGGCGCGATCGCGCCGCGGTTCAGATCGAGTGCGGTCATGACGTCCGATGCTCCTTTCAGCAGTCTTCGGTGGACGGCGGCAGCTCGCCGCGCGCCAGCGCGAGCGCATGGTCGCGCACGTCGTCCGGCCAGCCGGCGATCAGCTCGGCGAGCCGCGCCAGGTCGTTCGCATACAGCGCGCGCGCGGCCTCCTCGAAACCGGGCAGGTCGCCCGCCATCGCCGACATGAAGTGGTACGCACGCGCCTGCGCGTCGCGGAGCCGATCGGCTTCCGCGTGGGTGCGCCGTGCGTCCTCGACGAGCTTGCGCAACGCGACCGACGCGCCGCCCGGCTGCGTGGCAAGCCATTCCCAGTGACGCGGCAGCAGCGTGACCTCGCGCGACACGACGCCGAGCTTCGGCCGGCCGCGGCCGCGTTGTTCGCCCGCGCCGGCCGGCTCACCGGCGGCACCGGCTGCGTCGCCCGACGGCGGCGCGTAGCGCGCGTGGATCTCGTCTGCCGTGCCGCGCAGGTCGAGGTCGATCGAGCGGCCCGTCGCATCGTCGAAGATCAGGATCGTGCCGGGCATCGCATCGCCGGCAGCCCGCCGGACCGCGAGCGCGACCGTCGCGAGCGGGCCCGACGTGAGGCGCCGGTGGCCGTCGAACGCCGTGTAGGAAGGAAGCAGTGTGGTGGTGGTCATCGTGATCGCCCGCAGGCTGGAATCAGAATGTCGCTATTTTTATCCGGGTATAAATTGAATGTCAATATCATCCGGGTAAAAATACGACAGCGACAGCGGCGCGGCCCCCGCCTGATCGATTCAATTGCTGAATCGATCAAGTCAGCAATTGGCATGAAAGCGCAAATTTCGACATGACAGAATGGCCAGGACGCCCTGCCCACGGGCAACGGTGTCCGGCCTCCGGCCGGCAGCACCCACACGAATGGCGCGCACCGACGCGCCTGCCGCACGACGGCACCTTCCGCCCTTCGGAGGAGACAGTCATGAATCCGCTTCAAGCGCTGCCGGCGTCCGCGTCGGCAACGGCCCGGCGCACCCGCGTGCGCTGGCTGGTGCTGGCCGTCCTGTTCGCGGTCACGACGATCAACTACGCGGATCGCGCGGCGATCGCGATCGCGGGCCCCAGCCTCGCCCGCGCGCTGCACCTGAGCCACGTGCAGATCGGCTTCATCTTCTCCGCGTTCGGCTGGTCGTACGTGGTCGCGCAACTGCCGGGCGGCTGGCTGCTCGACCGCTACGGGTCGCGCATCGTCTATGCGTTCAGCATCTTCTTCTGGTCGCTGTTCACGCTGCTGCAGGGCTCGATCGGCTTCTTCGGCGGCGCGGCCGCGTTCGCGCTGCTGTTCGGGCTGCGCTTCCTCGTCGGCGCGGCCGAAGCGCCGTCGTTCCCGGCCAACAGCCGGATCGTGTCCGCGTGGTTCCCGGCCGCCGAACGCGGCACCGCGTCGGCGATCTTCAACGCCGCGCAGTACGCGGCGACCGTCGTGTTCGCGCCGCTGATGGGCTGGCTCGTGCACGCGTTCGGCTGGCAATCCGTGTTCGCGGTGATGGGCGTGCTCGGCTTCGCGTTCGTCCTGGTGTGGAACCGCACGATGTACGACCCGAAGGACCATCCGAACATCAACCGCGCGGAACTCGACTACCTCGCCGAAGGCGGCGCGCTCGTCAACATCGACCAGGCGACGGGCGGACGCGACGGCGGCCCGTCGATGCGCCACGTGAAGGCACTGCTGAAGAGCCGGATGCTGATCGGCGTATACGTCGCGCAGTACTGCATCAACGCGCTCACCTATTTCTTCATCACGTGGTTTCCCGTCTATCTCGTGCAGGCGCGCGGGATGTCGATCCTCAACGCGGGCCTCGTCGCGTCGATCCCGGCCGTGTGCGGGTTCCTCGGCGGGATTCTCGGCGGCGTCGTGTCCGACGGGCTGCTCAAGCAGGGCCGCTCGCTGTCGGTCGCGCGCAAGGTGCCGATCGTGTTCGGCATGCTGCTGTCGATGTCGATGATCGTCTGCAACTACACCGATTCGCACGTACTCGTCGTGCTGTTCATGGCGCTGTCGTTCTTCGGCAAGGGGCTCGGCGCGCTCGGCTGGGCCGTCAACGCCGACACCGCGCCGCGCCAGATCGCGGGCCTGAGCGGCGCGCTGCTCAACACGTGCGGCAACCTCTCCAGCATCACGACGCCGATCGCGATCGGCTACATCGTCGACCGCAGCGGCTCGTTCAACGGCGCGCTGGTCTATGTGGTCGCGCACGCGCTCGTCGCCGTGATCTGCTACCTGTTCGTCGTCGGCGAGATCCGCCGCGTCGAGCTTCAATGAACGGCGCGGGCCGCACCGGCGCAGCCGGCGGCCCGTGCATCACCGGAACCAGGAGCGAACCGATGTCCGAATCCCGCCGTGACGGCACCCCGCGCGTCACGCGCATGCAGGTGATTCCCGTCGCCGGCCGCGACAGCATGCTGCTCAACCTGTGCGGCGCGCACGCACCGTACTTCACGCGCAACCTCGTGATCCTCGACGACAGCAGCGGACACACGGGCGTCGGCGAAGTGCCGGGCGGCGAAGGCATCCGCCACGCGCTCGAGCGCATGACGGATCTCGTGGTCGGCCAGTCGATCGGGCGCTACCAGGCGACGCTCAACGCAGTGCGCGCGGCGCTGTCCGGCGCGGGTCCGGGTGCGGGCCGCACGATCCGCCACGAGGTGACGTCGGCCGGCGAAGCAGCGGTGCTGCGCCAGCCGCACGAGATCAACCTGCGGCTCGACAACGTGATCACCGCGATCGAGGCGGCGCTGCTCGACCTGCTCGGCCAGCATCTCGACGTGCCGGTCGCGGCGCTGCTCGGCGAAGGGCAGCAGCGCGACGCGGTGCCGATGCTCGCTTATCTGTTCTATATCGGCGATCGCGGCCGCACCGACCTGCCGTATCGCGACGAGGCGCAGGCACGCACCCCGTGGTTCCGGCTGCGTAACGAGGAAGCGCTCACGCCGGCCGCGATCGCTCGGCAGGCCGAGGCCGCGGTCGATCGCTACGGCTTCGCCGATTTCAAGCTGAAGGGCGGCGTGATGGCCGGTGCCGACGAGATGGAAGCGATCGCCGCGATCAAGGCGTGCTTCCCCGACGCACGCGCGACGCTCGACCCGAACGGCGCATGGTCGCTCGACGAAGCCGTCGCGCTGTGCCGCGGACAAGGCCACCTGCTCGCGTATGCGGAGGATCCGTGCGGGCCGGAAGGTGGCTATTCGGGCCGCGAGGTGATGGCCGAATTCCGCCGCGCGACGGGAATCCCGACCGCGACCAACATGATCGCGACCGACTGGCGGCAGATGGACCACGCGGTGCGGCTGCAGGCGGTCGACATCCCGCTCGCCGACCCGCATTTCTGGACGATGCAGGGGTCGGTGCGGCTCGCGCAGCTGTGCCGCGACTGGGGGCTCACGTGGGGTTCGCACTCGAACAACCACTTCGACGTGTCGCTCGCGATGTTCACGCACGCGGCGGCAGCCGCACCCGGCACGATCACCGCGATCGACACGCACTGGATCTGGCAGGAAGGCGATGCGCGGCTCACGCGCGAGCCGCTGAAGATCGTCGGCGGCCAGGTGGCCGTGCCGGAGCGGCCGGGGCTCGGGATCGAGCTCGACATGGCGCAGGTCGAGGCCGCGCATGCGTTGTACAAGGAGGTCGGCGGTACGGCGCGCGACGACGCGGTCGCGATGCGCTATCTCGTGCCGGGGTGGACTTACGATCCTAAGCGGCCGAGTTTCGGGCGAGGGTGAGGGTCGCGGCGGGTAGCGGCGGGTGGTTGCCAAACGCGGAAAACGCCCGCATCCTGCCGGCTGCCTGAATCGGCCTGCAAGGCGAACGGTTCGGCGGCCCGTCCATCCGAAAGAATAGCGCTCGCCATGACGTCTCCCGATTCGACACCGCGACAGATCATCGTCCTCATCCTGTATTCGGTGCTGAGCCTGCCCGCGAGCATGAGCGTCGCCGGTTATGTCGCGACCCTGATCACGCGGAACGTGTCGAACTTCGAAGGCGGTGCCGGCTACGCGGCGCTCTGGTGGATCATCCTGCTGACCTGCGCGTTCTCCGTGCTGTCGATCGTCATCGCCGTGCTGCTGCGGAAAAGAACGGCGATTCTCGTGGTCATCACGGTGGCGTTTGCCGCGCTGTCGGTGCCGACGTTCAAGCTCGCGCACGAACTACTGACCTGACCAGCCACCAGCTATCCCGCTGCGTCAAACGCGGCGCGCGGGCACGGCCTGCCGTTGTGAACCCACAAAAACAAAAGGGCCCGATCTCGCGATCGAGCCCTTCGAATTTCGTTGGTGGAGCGGAGGAGGATCGAACTCCCGACCTTCGCATTGCGAACGCGACGCTCTCCCAGCTGAGCTACCGCCCCAACAGACAACCATCATACACACGCGTTTCTGCGCTTGGCAATAGGGGTTGAATCACCCCTGAAACCTTACTTTGACGGCGCGCCAGCCAGCACCCATTCGACCACCGAACGCACGTCGGCGTCGCTCATGCGCGGGTGCGCGGGCATCGGAATGGCGCCCCAGACGCCGGAGCCGCCCTCCTTCACCTTCTTCGACAGCTTGGCCACGGCCTGCGGATCAGCCTTGTAACGGGCGGCGATATCCTTGAACGACGGGCCGACGAGCTTGCGGTCGACCGCATGGCAGCCCATGCACGCGTTGCCGCGCGCAACCTTCAGGCCATCGCCGACATCCGCGTGCGCGACGCCCAGCGTGCCGACCACGAGCGCCGCAGCCGCGGCGCCCTGCACCATCCACTGTTTCATCTGCTTCATCTGCCTGTTCTTCATTGCGACGGGGCCTTCGGGTTGCCCGGGTGTACGTTCGACGAATTCGAGATCGGTGCGGGCGGCTGCAGCGGCGTGGACTGCACCGACGCGTCGGGCACGGCGCCCACCGTCGCGGTATCCGCCGGCGCGGCGGCCTGCGCACCGGACGCGCCGTTCGCGGGCGATGCGTCCTGCAGCGCCTGCGCATCCTGCGGCTTCACGTACTGGAACACCTTCACGACCTTCTCGACGCCCGGCACCTGGCTGGCGGCTTCCGCGCCGCGATTGCCCTCGTCGACCGTCACGAGCCCCATCAGGTAAAGGTTGCCGCGTTCGCTGACGACCTTGTAGTAGTTCGACGAGATGCCCTTCGTCGCGATCAGCTCGGACTTCACGCGCCCTTCGAGGTACGAGTCGTTCGCGCGCGACGACAGCGACGACGCCGGCTCGACCGACAGTTCGTTGACGATGCCGTTCACGTTGTTGATGCCGCGTACGATTTCCTCGGCGCGCTGCTTCGATGCATCGTTCGGCACTTCACCCGTCAGCAGCACGCGGCGGTTGAACACCGTCACGTTGACGTGCGACTGGTCGGGCAGCCCGTTGTTGATCTGCGTGAGCGACTTGACCTGGATCTCGCGATCCTCCGTCTGTGCGCCGAGCGTACGGCGATCGGTCGCGATCAGCGCACCGCCGCCGGCCGCTGCGCCCACGACCCCGAGCACACAACCTTGCAGCGACACGGCGAGGCCCGCCGTCAGCGCAGCGAGCAGCGTGGTTCTGACGAGCGTCTGTTTGACGCGGCTTTGATTCATCGACGGCTCTCCTTCGTTCAATCCTCACCCAGCAGCATCGCGTCGATGCCGTCGCACAGGCAGTGGATGGTCAGCAGATGGACTTCGTGGATGCGCGCCGCGCGAACGGCGGGCACGCTGATCGGAATATCGGTATCGGACAGCGCAGCCGCGACCGCATGGCCGTCGCCGCCCGTCAGCGCGACGACGGTCATCTCGCGCTCGTGCGCTTCGTCGATCGCCGCCAGCACGCGCGGCGACGCGCCGGCCGGATCGAGCACCAGCAGGATGTCGCCGGTCTGGCCGAGCACGCGCACCTGTTGCGCGAACAGTTGTTCGGCGGACACCGCGCCCGCGAGGCCGCCCTGCGACGCATCGGTGGCCAGCGCGATCGCGGGCAGGCCCGGGCGCTCGCGCTCGAAGCCGCCGACGAGCGACACGGCGAGGTAGTGCGCGGCGGCGGCCGACGGGCCGTCACCGCAGGCGACGATCTTGTTGCCGTTCGCCAGCGCGGCGAACATCGCGTCGACCGCGGCTGCGATCGGCAGCGACAGCGCGTCGGCCGCTTCGGCGTGAAGCGCGGCGCTGTCGCGGAAATGTTGCTGAATACGTTCGACTGACATCGATTCCTGGTGAACTGGGCGCGTGGCACGCATCGCGCGACATCGTGGGTGCGGCGAGTTTACCGTACTCCGGCACCCTCTCCGGGGGTCCGGCACGAACTCTTTACATCTCGTCACAGCTCGCGGCTACGCATCGTCGGCACGAAATGCGTCGCGCAGCCACGCGAGCTGCCCGGCCTCGAACGCGACGACGTCGAAGCGGCACGCGGCACCGGCGCCGTGCCGCGCCCAGAACTGCAGCGCGGCCGCCACCAGGCGCCGCCGCTTGCGCCAGCCCACGCTCGCGGCCGCGCCGCCATGCCGGGCGCTGCGCCGCGCGCGCACCTCGACGAACACGAGCATGCCGTCGGGCTCGCGCATCACGAGATCGAGCTCGCCGCCGCGCATCGTCACGTTCGCCGCGACGAACACAAGGCCGCGGCGCTCGAGAAACTGCCGCGCACGCTGCTCGAACGCCGCGCCGACCGGTTTGGATCGCGCCGCACCGGAAAAGTTGTCGCCCGCACGCGGCAAACCGCGCCCGTCGCCCGGCCGGGCCGGCGCCGCGTGGCACAATGCCGTCCTTGTTCCGCTTGCGCCGCGATTGCGCGCATTGCCTGCCATGACTGCCCTCCTCGAACTCGCGCACACGCAGCACTACCCGGACGCCGCCCTCTACGTGGTCGCCACGCCGATCGGCAACACCGCCGACATCACGCTGCGCGCGCTGCACGTACTCGGCCTCGCCGACCGCATCGCGGCCGAAGACACCCGCAACACGGGCCAGTTGCTCGCCCGCTACGGGATCTCGAAACCGCTCGTCGCCGTGCACGAGCACAACGAACGCGAAGCCGCGCAACGCGTGATCGAACTGCTGCGCGGCGGCGAACGCGTGGCGTACGTATCGGACGCCGGCACGCCCGGCATCTCGGACCCTGGCGCGCGGCTCGTCGATGCAGTGCGCGCCGCCGGCTTCGCGGTGATCCCGCTGCCGGGCGCGAGCGCGGCGGTGACCGCGCTGAGCGTGGCCGGCGACTGGGCCGGCGCGTTCACGTTCGCGGGCTTCCTGCCGCCGAAGACCAAGCAGCGCGCGACCGCGCTGCAGGCGCTGGTATCGCACCCGTATGCACTGGTGTTCTACGAGGCACCGCACCGGATCGCCGAAACCGTCGCCGCGCTCGCCGAAGCGTTCGGCCCCGCGCGCCGGCTGCTGATCGCGCGCGAGCTCACCAAGCTACACGAGCAGCTGTTCCAGGGCACCCTGGCCGAAGGACAGACCTGGCTCGCCGGCGATGCGAACCGGCAGCGCGGCGAGTTCGTGCTGGTGGTCGAAGGCGCACCGGCGACGAGCGGCGAAGCCGACGACACCGCCCACGATGCGCTGCTCAAGCTGCTGCTGGAAGAGGTGCCGGTGAAGAGCGCGGCCAAGCTCGCGGCCGCGCTGACGGGCGCGTCGCGCAACACGCTGTATGCGCGAGCGCTGGTGCTGAAGGATGAGAACTGACACGCGAGCGGGCCGGCACCGGGAAACCGGCGCCGGCATCGCGCGGTGCCGGAAAGACAAAGGGCTGCCCGAGGGCAGCCCTTTTGCATGAGCGGTCGATCCGCTGCGTTACTTCGCCGAGATCGACGCGAACATTTCGTCGCGTGCCTCGCGCGCTTCCTGCGGCGACAGCCCTTCGATCTTCACGCGGCCGGTGCCGGCGTGCACGAGGCCGATCAGCTTCGCGGCCGCATACGACAGGTCGAGCACGCGGCCGCGCTTGTACGGCCCGCGATCGTTGACCTTCACGACGACCCACTTGCCGGTCGACGCGTTCGTCACCTTGATGTACGACGACAGCGGCAGCGTGCGGTGCGCGGCGGTGAGCGCGTTCATGTTGAAGCGCTCGCCGTTCGCGGTGCGGCGGCCGTGGAAATCCCGCCCGTACCACGAGGCGCGGCCCGTCTGGCGGAAATCGGATACATCCTTGCCGTCGATCGGCTCGGCGTCCGCCAGCGACGACTTCTTCGCGTCCTTGCTGTCGGCAGCCGGCATCGACGCCAGCGCGGAATCAAAATTCAGCTGCTTGTCGCTATCCGCCTTCGCGGCGGCGGCCGTCTTGTCGACGGCGTTCTTCTGGTTCGCGCTACCGGTGGTCTGGCTGGGTGGCACCGCACAGCCCGTCAGCGCAAAAAACAATGCAATGGTCCCGAATCGACTCGGAAAACGTAAATTCATCGACGTGTCGCCTTCTGGTTCGGGCCGCTCCTTCATCACGCCGATTCACAGCGCAGATATGCGGCCCGGACGGCAAATGCGTGCACGCCCCGCTCGGATACGAGCAGGCGGCTTGCATGGGCGCAGCCTTCGTCTAGGCCGCAACCGTCCTGATTAGTTTTCACGTCTGGCGCAACCTGTCCCCAACAGCCTGACCAGACCCCACATGCCGCCATCGAACATGGCTTCACGTTCGCGCGCGTCGAAACGACCGACTCACAGGAACGGCGGCACAGGCCTCATCCGGCGGCGCGGCAGCAGGGCCGCAGGCGGGCGCGCAGCACCCGGCCGGACAAGACGTGAGCACCGAAAGCTCGGTGCTGGATACACCGCCGGACTCCCCGGCGGCTGATGCTTGACGGTGCCTCCGACGCCCCTTTTTAACGGGGCCGAAACACCAGCGAATGGCGTGAAATTCACGCGCAATGGGGCGCATTATACATAAACCAAAAGGTCAACCCGAAAAGCACCCCCTGCGGACCATTGATTCTCACTATGGCCGTAACAATCGACATGCTCCGGGAATGCCCGGACGCATGCACCGCGACGCGCGTCGGGCGACCGGCAGGCAGCACGCGCGACCGGTACAATCGCTCCTTTTAGCCGCCGGTGCCTCCATGAAAGTCACGCTCATTCCGGTCACGCCGTTCCAGCAGAACTGCTCGCTGCTCGTCTGCGAGAAGACGGGCCGCGCCGCCGTCGTCGATCCGGGCGGCGATCTCGACCGGATCGAACAGGAAGTCGCGCGGCAGAACGTGCAAGTCGAGAAGGTGCTGCTCACGCACGGGCACATCGATCACTGCGCGGGCGCGAAGACGCTCGCGACGCATTACGGCGTGCCGATCGAGGGGCCTCAGGAAGAAGAGCGCTTCTGGATCGAGAAGCTGCCGATGCAAAGCGAACGCTTCGGCTTTCCGGCCGCCGAAACCTTCGAGCCGGATCACTGGCTGAGCGACGGCGACACCGTGCAGTTCGGCGACGAGACGCTCGAGGTCTATCACTGCCCGGGCCACACGCCCGGCCACGTCGTGTTCTTCAGCCGCGCGCATCGCGTCGCGATCGTCGGCGACGTGCTGTTCGCCGGCTCGATCGGCCGTACCGATTTCCCGCGCGGCAATCACGAGGATCTCGTCCGGTCGATCAAGGAGAAGCTGTGGCCGCTCGGCGACGACGTGACGTTCGTGCCGGGCCACGGCCCGGTGTCGACGTTCGGCGACGAGCGCCGCACGAACCCGTTCGTGTCCGATAAGGTATTCGGATGAACCAGACCGCCATCCCGGAAATCTACGTCAGCACCGATGTCGAGGCCGACGGCCCGATTCCTGGCCCGCACTCGATGCTGAGCTTCGCGTCGGCGGCCTACACCGAGGACAAGCAGCTGATCGCGACGTTCTCGGCCAACCTCGAAACGCTACCGGGCGCGCAGGCGCACCCCGTGCAGGAAGCGTGGTGGAAGACCGAGCCCGAAGCATGGGCCGCGTGCCGAAAGGATCTGCAAGCGCCCGAAGCGGCGCTGGTCGCATACGTCGACTGGGTCGAGGCGCTGCCCGGCAAGCCGGTGTTCGTCGCGATGCCGGCCGGCTTCGACTTCACGTTCATGTTCTGGTACATGATGCGCTTCGCCGGACGCTGCCCGTTCTCGTGGTCGGCGCTCGACATCAAGACGCTCGCGTTCGCGATAACGGGCCTGCCGTACCGCAAGGCGATCAAGCCGCGTTTTCCGAAGCACTGGTTCGACGACCATCCGCACACGCACGTCGCGCTGGATGACGCGATCGAGCAAGGCGCGCTGTTCTGCAACATGCTCGCCGACCTGCGCCGCCAGCAGGCCGCGCTCGCAGGCCTCGCAGTGTCGGACACCGATCGGTCGGACGACGCAGGCGCGGGACAAATCCCCACGGATCCGCGAGCAAATTAGCGAATCTCGCTCAACAACGCGACGCCAGATTGCCTTTCCTTTCCCGGCCCTCTAACATTCAGCGTGTTGTAGTTGCCGCATGGAGGCGCAGGTGACGCTCGATTCCTTTTCGCAAAAAATCCTTCGCCTGTTGCAGCTCGACGCGCGCCGCTCGGTCCAGGAAATCTCGGACCAGGTCGGCCTGTCGAGCACGCCGTGCTGGCGCCGCATCAAGGACATGGAACAGTCGGGCGTGATCCAGCGCTACACGGCGCTGCTCGATCGCGAGAAGCTCGGCCTGCACGTCTGCGCACTCGCGCATGTGCACCTGACCCGCCACAACGAAGGCGGCGTCGAGCAGTTCGAGCGCGAGATCGCGACCTGCCCGGAAGTCACCGAGTGCTACAGCACGACCGGCGAAGCCGATTACATCCTCAAGATCGTCGCGCCGGACATCAAGGCCTACGACGTGTTCCTGCACGAACGCATCTTCAAGATCCCCGCCGTGTCGCAGGTGCGCACGAGCGTCGTGCTGCGCGAAATCAAGTTCGACACGCAACTGCCGCTGTAACGCGCGCGCCGGCGGCCCGCCGCCACGCGTGCCCGCGGCCGGTCACGTCTGCGCGGGCATCGTGCGCGTGAAGCCGATCCGGCGCGCGCCGAACTCGCGCTTCAACGCATCGGCGTCGAGCCGGCCGGCCAGCGCCGCATCGGTGTCGTGCGGATCGCAAGCAAGCGTCACGTCGATCTCGAGCCCCGTACTCAGGTAATGCAGGTTGATGGCCGCCGCATGCAGCCCTCGCTGCGCGAGCGCGGCCTCGAGCCGTGCCGCGATCTCGCCGCGCGGCGGCAGCGCGAGCGCCGGACGGCGCGCCGCGTCGTTCTCGGGATCGACGTGGATCAGCGCATCGAGCACGCGCGGGTCGGTCAGCACGCGCGCACGCGCGGTCTCGGCGATGTAGTGCCCTTCGGAGACGGAGATTTTCGGGTCGACGAGGATGTGCGCGTCGACGAGCGCGGCATCGCCCATCTTGCGCGTGCGCAGGTCATGCACGTCACGCACGCCGGGCGTCGCCGCGAGCAGCGCGCGGATCTCGGCCGTATCGGTCGTGTCGAGCGCGCGGTCGGAGAGGTCCTGCAGCGCGTCATAGCCGAACGTCCAGCCCATGCGCGCGACCATGAAGCCGACGATCGCCGCCGCGATCGGGTCGAGCAGCCGCACGCCGGCCAGGCTGCCGACGATGCCGATCGCGACGACGAGCGACGATGCGGCATCCGAACGCGCATGCCACGCGTTCGCGACGAGCATCGCCGAGCGGACGCGCCGCGCTTCGCGCAGCATGTAGCGAAACAGCGCCTCTTTCGACACGAGCACCGTCAGCGCGACGAGCAGCGCGGAAAAATGTACCGCCGGAATGTTTTCGAGATTAACGAGACGGTCGCCGGCCCGCCAGAGCATGCCGACGCCAACCGCAATCAGGATCGCGCCGAGAAACAGCGAGGCGACGGTCTCGTAGCGGCTGTGTCCGTAATTGTGGTCGGCATCCGGCGATGCGCCGCTATGCCGATTCGCAACCAGCACGACAAAATCCGAGATCAAATCGGAAATCGAATGCACACCGTCAGCAATCAATGCCTGCGAATGTGCAATCACGCCGACGACGATCTGAAATGTCGCAAGCACGACATTCAGCACAATACTGACGAACGTGCTCTTGCGTGCAACCGCGTGCTTATCTGCGCTCTGCGCGTCGCCGGAAAACGTGGACATGAAATATTGGATATCGGTGTGCGATACCCAATTCTATCAAGGGCGCCCGGTGAACCCGGCCAATACCCACAAATTTCTTATTTAAATCAACCGCTTATGCGAACGGGTCGTATTTCCATTCACACCGGATTATTACACTTTCATGACAACGCCATGTGCGTGGCGACCGCTGAAAACAAAAAAGCCGCGCTCCTTAACGGACACGCGGCTCTTTTGAAGAGCAGGCAACTTAAACAAACACTTAAATTGCAAACTGTTCGCGGTTCTTGCCCGCGATCCAGCGCGGCGGCTTGCCGCGGCCCGACCACGTCGCGCCCGATTCCGGATCGCGGTATTTCGCGGCAACACCTGCACGCGGACGGCCAACCTTACCTGCCTTCGCGCGGCTGAGACCGAGTTCGGCGAGCGAAAAGCCGTAGTCGGCAATTTTCT
This sequence comes from Burkholderia lata, assembly GCF_000012945.1. Lineage (NCBI taxonomy): Bacteria > Pseudomonadati > Pseudomonadota > Betaproteobacteria > Burkholderiales > Burkholderiaceae > Burkholderia > Burkholderia lata. Next base: position 244,596 of record NC_007510.1, on the reverse strand, counting down.
GCTTCACGTCATTCAGCACTTCAGCGTATTCACGCGACTTTGCTTCTTCGATTTGCTTCTCCAGCTTCTCCCGCTGGGCCAGCAGGTCCTTGTAAGAAGACATAGTTTCCCTTTCTATCTGACCAATGGCGCCGGTCTGCAGCCAGCTCACCATTCATGAAATATATGTGCCTCGGATTTTCGAAGGCAGAGATTAGCACAAAAAAGATTTGATAGAAGCGAGATTCATGAAAATCCCGAGGTCAATTGAAAATCACGCGTGTCATTTTGACCGGTCGCGGCCTTTTCTCAAATTTTTACGTTCCTACACAGAGATTAGGACATTAGCCATTGGCTATTAGGTCTATCAACATACGCAATTACCCTGCATTCGAAAAATCGAAGCTTTCATCGGACGACAGTTTTACGAAAATCGGATGGCGCAGCTCGCTAAACGGACAAAGTGCGGACAAGTCGGCATCCGCGACGTCACGTCACATCCCGCGCGCATGCAATCAGCCGCTCGTGCAATGCGCCTGCATCGGCTAATGGCGTATCAAACGGCGTACGCACGCGGCGGCCGTCATGTCGCCAGTCGGCGCCGTGGCGATCGACACCGAGCAATTCGAGTCCGTCGCGGCGCGCAGCGCCGGCATCGTACGCGTCCCATAACGCCTGTTCCTCGTCGAACGCGAGCGGCGGCAGCACGTCGAGATGCGTCCCGTCGACCCAGCCCATGCGCCCGAAACCGCCGATATAGCGCAGCCGCTCGACGTCCAGCGCCCAGAACGTGAAATCGCCGAGCGCGAGGTAGCGCGCGGCGTCCGGCTCATAACGACAGTAGCGCGCGGTGACGTGCGGATCGTCGCCGAGCGGCACGAACCGGCCGAGCAGCGTCGCGCGCTCGGCGTTCAGCACGTCGCCGTCGGGCGCGTCGACGACGAGGAAGCCCGCGCGCGGATCGGCGGCCAGATTGCGCGTGTGCTCCGCGAGGCCGCTCACGAGGATCACGGGACGATGGCTTGCATCGGGTGCAAACGGGACGACCGTCGGATACGGGAAACCCTGCGGATCGCGCGAATGGGTGGCGAGCGTGCCGAGCGCGCAGCGGTGCAGCAGATGCAGGGCGAGAGCGGGTTCGATGTTCAAGAGGACTCCTGCGGTGGAAGGGCGGCGCGCGCCAGGCACGCCATGCGCTTCGATGTTACCCGCGGGCGCGGCGCGCCGCGCATCGGTCGAACGGCCTATGCGGTCGAACGCGGGCCACCGGATCATCGCCGGATCATCGTCCGAACGGCCATTGCCCGGCAGGATCGTAAGCGGTTCGATAGAATCGGACGGATCCGACGGGCGCCGCGTGCGTCCGTGCATGACTTTTGATGAGCGTTACCGTGTCCGAATCCTCTTCCCCCGAATCGTCGTCCCCGTTCGCCGCGCCCCCCGACGCGCATCGCGTGCTGTCGCTACCGGCCCGCCAGCGGGCGCGCACGGCGTCGATGGCGCTGTTCTTCGTCGCCGGCATGATGTTCGCGTCGTGGGGCGTGCACGTGCCGACCGTGCGCGACAAGTTCTCGCTGAGCCCCGGGCTGCTGTCGATCGCGCTGTTCGCGGTCGCCGTCGGCTCGATCGCCGCGATGCTGACCATCGCACGCTGGATCGCACGCGTCGGCTCGCGCACCGCGTGCCTCGCGGGCGGGCTCGTGATGTCGGCCTGCGCGGCGCTGATCCTCGTCGTGCCCGACTACCCGATGCTGCTCGCCGTGCTCGCGCTGTTCGGCTTCTCGATGGCGACGCTCGACGTCGCGATGAACGCCGAGGCCAGCGCGGTCGAAATCGCGATCGGCAGGCCGATCATGTCGTCGCTGCACGGCATGTTCAGCATCGGCGGGATGGCAGGCGCGGCCGCCGGTGGCGCGCTGCTGTCGGCCGGCATGGCGCCGGCCGTGCATCTCGCGCTCGCGGCGGGCACCAGCGCGACGGTGCTGGTGGTCGCCAGCCCGGCCGTGCTGCCGCATGTGCCGCATCACGAACACGCGCACGGCGGCGGCAACCGCTGGCGCTCGCCCGCGCTATGGATGCTCGGCGGCATCGCGCTCGTCGCGCTGATCGCCGAGGGCGCGATGTACGACTGGGCGACGGTCTACATGCGCGACGTCGTCGCGGCGAGCCCCGCGCTCGCCAGCGCCGCCTATGCCGCGTTCTCCGGCGGGATGGCCATCGCGCGCTTCGCGGGCGACGCCGTGCGTGCCCGCTTCGGCGCACCGCAGCTCGTGTTCGCGAGCGCGTCGCTCGCCTGCGCGGGGATGATCGGCGCGCTGCTGCTGCCGTATTCGGCCGCGGTGCTGACCGGCTTCACGCTGATGGGCCTCGGCCTCGCGAACATGATGCCGGTGCTGTTCGCGGCCGCCGCACGCGTGAAAGGCATCCACGCGGCCGAAGGGCTCGCGCACGTGGCCGGGCTCGCGTATTTCGGCATGCTGTTCGGTCCGGTCGTGATCGGCGCGGTCGCGCAGGCCGCGAACCTGACGATCGGCCTGTCCGTCGTCGCGCTGTGCGCGGCGCTCGTCGCGGCCGTCGCGCCGAAGGTGCTCGCGCGGCTGAAGATCTGACGGGGCGCGGCAGGCGCCGGCCCAAAAAGAAAGCGCGCCTGCGTTACCGCATGCGCGCTTTCACCCCTTCTGTTGACCGCTTTTCTGGTTACATCTTCACTTCGTCGAGCAGCGACTTCTTGCCGTTCTTGTAGTTGTACAGCGAGATCACGCCGTGCTGCAGGTCGCCCTTCGAGTCGAAGGTCGTCGTGCCGATCACGCCCGAGTAGTTCGTCGTCGGCATCGCGGCGAGGATCTTCGCCGGATCCGTCGAGTTCGCGCGCTTCATCGCATCGACGATGATGTACACGGCGTCATACGTGAACGGTGCGTAGATCTGGATCGGCTGGCCAAAGCGCTTCTCGTACTTCGCCTTGAACGCCGCGCCGCCCGACATCTTCTCGAGCGAAGCACCGGCTTCCGAGCACACCACGTTGTCGGTCGCGTCGCCGGCCAGGTCGGCCAGCTTTTCCGTGCACACGCCGTCGCCCGCGAAGATCTTCGCGCGCAGGCCGAGCTGCTTCGCCTGCTTCGCGAACGGGCCGCCGGTGGCGTCCATGCCGCCGTACATGATCGCGTCCGGATTCTCGCCCTTGATCTTGGTCAGAATCGCGCGGAAGTCGACCGCCTTGTCGTTCGTCGCGTCATGCGACATCACCTTCAGGCCGAGCGCCTTGGCCTTCTTCTCGAACTCGTTCGCGAGACCCTGGCCGTACGCGGTCGAATCGTCGACCACGGCCACGCTCTTGATGCCCTTCGAGTGCGCGTAGTTCGCGAGTGCCGGGCCCTGCTGCGCATCGGTGGCCACCACGCGGTACGTGGTCTTGAAGCCCTGCTGCGTGTAGGCCGGGTTGGTGGCCGACGGCGAGATCTGCACGATGCCCGCATCGCTGTAGATCTTCGAGGCCGGGATCGACGTGCCCGAGTTCAGGTGGCCGACCACCGCGACGACCTTGTCGTCGACGAGCTTCTGCGCAACCTGCGTGGCCTGCCGCGGGTCGGCCGCGTCATCCTGCGGGTCGAGTTGCAGCGTGATTTTCTGGCCGCCGATCGTGAGACCCTTGGCGTTGATCTCCTCGACTGCGAGACGCGCACCGTTTTCGTTGTCCTTGCCCAGGTGTGCAATGCCGCCCGTCAAGGGCGCGACGTGGCCGATCTTGACGACTTGATCGGCGGCCGCGTTGCTTGCAGCTGCAACGCACAGCATCGCCGCGGCGGTGATCGGCAACAGCTTTTGCATCTTGATATTCATATAAGTCTCCAGTTTCGGTCCCAATAAACGCCATCGCCCGGTGCCCCGCTGCCATCCCTGTGTTTGCAATCACTGGACGATTCGCCGGTTGCATCGTTCATGCACTTGGCCTCAAGCACGTGAAAACCGCCGCTTTTAGCAGCCGCCCGTCCGTACTTGCGCGCAAGTGTAGGTGATCAAATTAATTTGTGGGACTTTTTTGGGGTAGTGGTAACACTACCGATATGCGCACTTTGGAATGACTACTCGAATATCGCCGCGAGCCCCGCCGGATAAGGGTTTCCGCTAATTCCAAGCGACTTGGTGAAAGGTCGTTTTAAAACAATCCAAGGGCATTTCGATTCGGTATTTTGTGCCCGTGATCGTTGAATGAAACGCGCGTGACAACGCGCGTTTCGTCGTCCGATATGAACGATTCAGGCAGCTGTCGCACGCCATTCGGCATCGAGCGCGGCAACGAGCTGCGACGTCGTCATCGCATCGCCGCGCCGTCGCGCGAGCGGCGCACCCTGCCCGGCCCACAGCGACAGGTAGTCGCCGTCGTTGGCGCGCGCGGCGGCCTGGCGCAGCGGCTGCGTCAGCGCGTTCTGCACCGGATACGGCGCGGCGTCGGCCACGCGTTCGCCGAGCCGCACCATCAACGTATTGCGCAGCCCGCGCGCGTGGCGGCCGGTGATCGCGCGCGTGACCTGCGTCGACGTATCGGCGCTCGCGAGCAGGCGCGCCTTCCAGTCCGCCGCGATCGCGCTTTCCGTGCAGGTGAGGAACGCGGTGCCGAGCTGCACGCCCTGCGCACCGAGCGCGAGCGCGGCCGCGATCCCGCGGCCGTCCATGATCCCGCCGGCGGCAAGCACCGGCAGGCCGGTCGCGTCGACCAGTTGCGGCACGAGCGCGAACGTGCCGATCAGTGCGTCATCGGCGGAGCCGATGAACGTGCCGCGATGGCCGCCCGCCTCGGCGCCTTGCGCGGACAACGCGTCGGCGCCGGCCGCCTGCCATGCGAGCCCTTCGGCCACGTGCGTCGCCGTGCCGATCACGTAGGTGCCGGCGGCCTTCAGGCGCGCGACGTCGGCTGCATCGAGCACGCCGAACGTGAAGCTCGCAACGGGCACGCGCAACGCCACGAGTGCGTCGAGTTGCGCACGAAAATCAGGCGCATAGCGTGCGGGCGCGGTGCCCGGCGGCAATCCGAGCGCTGCATTCAGCGGATCGATCGCGGCCAATGCGCGGGCGACGGTCGCCGCATCGGGCGTAGCGTCCGGCAGCACGAACAGGTTGACCGCGAACGGGCGATCGGTCGCCGCGCGGACGGCTTCGACCTCGGTCGCGAGACGCTCGGGCGCAAACGCGGCGGCGCCGAGACTGCCGAGCGCGCCGGCATTCGACGCGGCGGCGACCATCGCGGTCGTGGTCGCGCCGACCATCGGCGCCTGCACGAGCGGCAGGCGCAGGCCGAAGCGTTCGGAAAAGGGCGTGGAAAACAGACGGGCAGACATGGCGAATCCTTCGATGACGATGCGCGAAAGCGCTTTGTAAAGGCCGGCACATCGACTCTATCGAAGCAGCGCAGCGCCGAAAAATGAATAATCGAGATCGAAACGATCGCTGCGCGAGAAGCGGGCGCGTGCCCTGCACCGTCACACGATCGGTGGCACACTAGGCCGCCCTCTTTCACCCCGGGGCGCGCATCGCGCACCCCGTTCGCCAGGAGTTCAGAACGTGACTGCCCAATGGATCGACATCCCCGCCGGTAACGACAGCTTCGGCGGCTATCTCGCGCTGCCCAAGCGCGGCACCGGCCCCGCCGTCATCATCATCCAGGAGATCTTCGGCGTGAACTCGCACATCCGCGCGGTCGCCGACCAGTACGCGTCCGACGGCTTCGTCGCGCTCGCGCCGGACGTGTTCTGGCGCACGCAGCCGCGCGTCGAGCTGACCTACGAAGGCGCGGATCGCGACAAGGGCATCGAGCTGATGAAAAAGACCGACGTGGGTCTCGCGGTCGCGGACATCGGCGCGGCAGCCGATGCACTGCGCGCACGCCCCGAAGTGGCCGGCAAGGTCGCCGCGATCGGCTACTGCTTCGGCGGCCAGCTCGCGTACCGCGCGGCGGCGACCGGCAAGATCGACGCGGCCGTGGCCTACTACGGCGGCGGCATCCAGAACGCGCTCGACCTCGCCGGCAAGGTCACGCAGCCGATCCTGTTCCACTACGCGGAAAACGACCACGGCATCCCGCTCACGGCCGTCGACCAGGTGAAGGCCGCATTCGCCGGCCACGACCATGCGTCGTTCCACGTGTACCCGGGCGCCGAGCACGGCTTCAACTGCACGGACCGCGCGTCGTACAACCAGCGCGCGTCGGCGCTCGCGCATGGCCGCACGCTGACCTTCCTCGCCGAGCACCTCTAAAAACGGCCGGCCGCGGGCCCCGCGCACCGGGCCCGCGTTATGCTGCTGTCATCGCCACGGGTCACAACGGGGGTGACTGCGATGCACTCGGACTATCTCGCGCATGACGCGATCGGCCTCGCCACACTGGTACGCGAACGCAAGGCGAGCCCGCGCGAACTGCTCGACGCCGCGATCGGCCAGGCCGAAGCGGTCAACAGTGCGATCAACGCGATCGTGCTGCAGGACTACGAAGCCGCACGCCAGCGTGCGGCCGCCACACCCGACGGCGGCGCCGACGCGCCGTTCGCCGGCGTTCCCTATCTCGTGAAGGATCTCGGCGCGGCGGTCGCCGGGCTGCCGCTGTCGATGGGCAGCCGGCACTACCGGTACTTCGTGCCCGCCGACGATTCGCCGGTGATCGCGCGCAGCCGCGCGGCCGGTCTCAACGTGTTCGGCAAGACCAACACGTCGGAGATCGGCCAGATGCCGTACACGGAACCCGAACTGTTCGGCGCGTGCCGCAACCCGTGGAATCTCGACCACACGCCCGGCGGTTCGAGCGGCGGTGCGGCGGCGGCCGTCGCGGCCGGCATCGTGCCGATCGCGCATGCGTCCGACGGCGGCGGCTCGATCCGCATTCCGGCGTCGTGCTGCGGGCTGTTCGGCCTGAAGCCGAGCCGCAACCCGGTACTCGTCGACCTGCCTTCGAACGGCGAGCTGGTCGTCCAGCATGCGGTCACGCGCAGCGTGCGCGACAGCGCGCTGCTGCTCGACGTGACGACCGGCCAGACCTTGCCGGCCGGCGCGCCCGGCACGTTCCTCGGCGAGCTCGACACGCCGCCCGGCCCGCTGCGGATCGGCCTCGTGCTCGACCCGATGCTTGCGCCGGCGCTCGCCGACGACACGCGCGCGGCGCTCGACGACGCGGCCGCGCTGCTCGAATCGCTCGGCCACCATGTCGAGCCGGCGACGCTGCAAGTCAACTACGCGCGCGCGGCCGAAACCTTCCTCACGCTGTGGGCGACGATCGCCGAGGAGATGGTGCTGGGCGCACGCGCGCTGACCGGCCGCACGCCGAAGCGCGGCGAATTCGAAGCCGCGACGTGGGCGATGGCCGTGGTCGGCCGGCGCCTCGCGCGCACGCGCCTGCCGGACGTGCTCGAATGGCAGCGCCAGCTCACCGTGCAGGTGGCCGGCCTCGTGTCGCGCTACGACGCGATCCTGTGCGCGTCGCTCGCGGGCCCGCCGGTGAAGATCGGCGAGTTGCAGCCGACGCCGTTCGAAACGACGCAGATGAAGGTGCTCGCCGCACTGCCGGTGAAACCGCTGCTGAAGGAAATGCTCGCGAAGTCGTCGGAAAAGGCGTTCACGTGGGCCGGCTGCACCGAGCTGTTCAATCTGACCGGCCAGCCGGCGATGTCGGTGCCGCTCTACTGGAACGCGCGCGGGCTGCCGATCGGCGTGCAGTTCGCCGCGCGTCACGCCGACGACGCGCTGCTGCTCCGGCTCGCCCGGCAGCTCGAACAGGCGCGGCCGTGGTTCGAGCGCCGCCCGCCGCTGATGCAGGCGCAGCGCTGACGCGCGCGGCCGCGCTCCGGAGGTCTCGAAAAAAAAGCCCCGCCGGCATCACCGGCGGGGCTTTTACGCATGCCATCGCGTGAGCGCGCTTACACGACGAGCCGTTCACAGATCGTCCGCGTCGCGGCCGCCGTGTTCAGCGTATAGAAGTGCAGGCCCGGCACGCCCGCGTCGACCAGACGCTGGCACAGGCTCGTGACGACGTCCGCGCCGAACGCACGGATCGACTCGCGATCGTCGCCGAAGCTCTCGAGCCGGCGCGCGACCCAGCGCGGCACTTCGGCGCCGCACATCTCGGAGAAGCGCATCAGCTGCGAGAAGTTCGTGATCGGCATGATGCCCGGCACGATCGGCACGTCCACGCCCAGCTTGCGCGCATCGTCGACGAAGCGGAAATACGCATCGGCGTTGAAGAAGTACTGCGTGATCGCGGAATTCGCGCCGGCTTTCACCTTGCGCGCGAAATTCTCGAGGTCGGCCTTCGGCGAGCGCGCTTGCGGGTGGTACTCCGGATAGCCGGCGACTTCGATGTGGAACCAGTCGCCATGCTCGGCACGGATGAAGCTGACGAGTTCCGACGCATAACGCAGTTCGCCGACTTCGCCCATCCCCGACGGCAGGTCGCCACGCAGCGCGACGATGTGACGGATGCCGTACGAGCGGTACTGGTCGAGGATTGCGCGCAGGCTGTCACGCGACGAACCGATGCACGACAGGTGCGGTGCGGCCTCGAGGCCGTCCTTCTGCATGTCGAGCACCGTATCGAGCGTACCCTGCTGCGTCGAACCGCCGGCGCCGAACGTGCAGGAAACGAATTTCGGCTTCAGCGGCAGCAGCTGCGCACGCGTGGCGCGCAGCTTCTCGACGCCCTCCGCCGTTTTCGGCGGGAAGAATTCAAACGAGAGTTCGATCGGTTTCATGATTCGAAGAGGTCAGCCGATGTCGCGCTGACCGAAGATCAGCGCGGACAGCAGCCACGACACGATGCTGTACAGGATCGAACCGAAGAACGCGGACCAGAAGCCCGACACCTCGAAGCCCTTCAGCAGCGACGACGCGAACCAGAAGCACAACGCGTTCACGACCAGGATGAACACCCCGAGCGTGACGATCGTGACGGGCAGCGTCAGCAGGATCAGCACCGGGCGGATCACCGTGTTGATCAGGCCGAGCACGACCGCGATGATCAGCGCCGTGCCGAAGCTCTTGATGTGGATCGACGGCACGAGGTACGTGATGATCAGCAGCGCGAGCGCGTTGATGACCCAGGTGAGGATGACGCTCATGGAGTGCTCCGGTTCGGTTGTCGATCGGTACGATCAGTGGCCGCCGCCGGCTGCCGCGGGTGCCCGAAGGCGCGCCGCGGCAGCCGGCGATCCGGCGCGCCGTGCCGCCATGCCGGGTACGCGTCGGCGACGCGCGCACGGCACCGCGGCAGCGGCGCGTCGGATCAGTAGCGGTAGTGGTTCGGCTTGAACGGGCCGTCCTTCTGCACGCCGATGTACGAAGCCTGCTCGTCCGACAGCACGGACAGGTTCGCGCCGATGCGCGCCAGGTGCAGGCGTGCGACCTTTTCATCGAGGTGCTTCGGCAGCACGTACACCTTGTTCTCGTACTCGTTGCCGCGCACGAACAGCTCGATCTGCGCGAGCGTCTGGTTCGCGAACGAGTTCGACATCACGAACGACGGGTGGCCGGTCGCGCAGCCGAGGTTCACGAGGCGGCCTTCCGCCAGCAGGATCACGCGCTTGCCGTCCGGGAAGATGATGTGGTCGACCTGCGGCTTGATGTTTTCCCACTGGTACTGGCGGGTCGACGCGACGTCGATTTCCGAGTCGAAGTGACCGATGTTGCAGACGATCGCGTTGTGGCGCATCGCCTTCATGTGATCGTGGCCGATCACGTGGAAGTTGCCCGTGGCCGTCACGAAGATGTCGGCCTTGTCGGCTGCGTATTCCATCGTCACGACGCGGTAGCCTTCCATCGCCGCCTGCAGTGCGCAGATCGGGTCGATTTCGGTGACCCACACGGTGGCGCCCAGGCCGCGCAGCGATTGCGCGCAGCCCTTGCCCACGTCGCCGTAGCCCGCGACGACCGCGACCTTGCCCGCGATCATCACGTCGGTCGCGCGCTTGATGCCGTCGACCAGCGATTCACGGCAGCCGTACAGGTTGTCGAACTTCGACTTCGTGACCGAATCGTTCACGTTGAACGCCGGGAACGGCAGGCGGCCGTCCTTTTCCATCTGGTACAGGCGGTGCACGCCGGTCGTGGTTTCTTCGGTCACGCCCTTGATGTGCGCGAGGCGCGTCGAGTACCAGGTCGGGTCCGCGTCGAGGTGCTGCGCGATCGACTTGTACAGCGCGACTTCTTCCTCGTTGGTCGGCTTCGCGATCACCGAACGGTCCTTCTCGGCCTTCGCGCCGAGGATCAGCAGCAGCGTTGCGTCGCCGCCGTCGTCCAGGATCATGTTCGCGAATTCGCCGTTCGGCCATTCGAAGATGCGGTGCGAGAATTCCCAGTATTCGTCGAGCGATTCGCCCTTGAACGCGAACACCGGCGTGCCGGCTTCGACGATCGCGGCAGCGGCGTGGTCCTGCGTCGAGAAGATGTTGCACGAGGCCCAGCGGACGTCCGCGCCGAGCGCCTTCAGCGTCTCGATCAGCACGCCCGTCTGGATCGTCATGTGCAGCGAACCGGCAATGCGCGCGCCCTTCAGCGGCTGCTGTGCCTTGTATTCGTCACGGATCTGCACGAGGCCCGGCATTTCGGTCTCGGCGATGTTCAGTTCCTTGCGGCCCCAGCCGGCCAGCGCCATGTCGGCGACGACGTAATCGTTGGAAGCTTTGGAATCGATAATGGCGTTCATCACGCCCTCCTTTCTAAAAAGTTTCTAGATTGGTGACGTGAGCGCCGTTCAGGAAGCGGGGCCGACGCGGTTGTGCCGCACAAGCTGCTTGGTGAAGCCTTCCGAGCCTGGCGGACGCAGAGTGGTCCGTCGCAACGCTCCTCGGAAAGCGGAGAGGATTGTAGCAAATCGGCGCGCAGAATGCGCAAGCACGGCGCACGACTGCGCGCCGACGGCGCAAGCGCGCGGCGTCGGCGCGTGCAGCCGTCAAGAAAGGGTCAGGACTCCGCGCCGACCCACGCCTGTTCGCGCAGCCGCGCGCGCAGGCGCGCGACGGCCTGGCTGTGCAGCTGGCACACGCGCGATTCGCTCACTTCGAGCACCGCGCCGATCTCGCGCAGATTCAGACCCCGTTCGTAGTACAGCGACATCAGCAGCTTCTCGCGCTCCGGCAGCCGCTCGATCGCCTCGACGAGCGCTTCGCGCAGGTGCTCGTCGAGCAGCGCGGACAGCGGATCGGCGTGATCGACGCGGTAGCGGTCGAGGAACGGCTCGTCGTCGGCCGCGCGGTCGAAATCCTCGTAATAGATCAGTTGGCTGCCGTGCAGGTCCTGCAGCATCCCCTGGTACTCGTCGAGCGGCATGTTCAGGTGCTGCGCGATCTCGGTCTCGCTCGCCGAGCGGCCGAGATTCTGCTCGACCTGGTGCACCGCGTGCTCGACCTCGCGCGACGTCTTGCGCAGGCTGCGCGGCAGCCAGTCGTTGCTGCGCAGCTCGTCGAGCATCGCGCCGCGGATACGCTGGGTCGCGTAAGTCTCGAACTGCGCGCCCTGGTCTTCCTTGTAGCGGCCGGCCGCGTCCATCAGGCCGATCATGCCGGCCTGAATCAGGTCGTCGAGGTCGACGCTCGCCGGCATCTTCGCGACGAGCTGCAGCCCGAGGCGTCGCACGAGCGGCGCATATTGCGCGAGCACGTCGGCCTGGGACATCTTTCCTTGAGCGTTGTACATCATGGCTCTCTCCTTCCGGTGGCGTTCACGCGGCGTGTGCCGCGCCCGCCTCATACGACGGCTTGCCGCCCGCGTGCACGGCGCGGCCCGCACCCGAACGCGGGCGCATCGGCCAATACAGCAGGTCGGCGGCAATCTGCCGGTAGTCGCGCGCGGCGGCCGACGACGGGAACGCATCGACCACCACACGCATCAGCTCGCGTGCGTGTTCGACGAGCGGATCGGCGCTCACGCAGCCCGCGTCGGCGATCGACACCGTCAGGTAGCGGCTCGCAACGCCCGCGAGGTTGTCGAACGCGACCTTCGCGTCGGCATGGCTGCCGACGTGATTGGTCAGCACGCGGAACTGCGCGAACGCATGCGCGAAATGCAGCCGCTTCATGCACGCATACGCCTCGGTGATCGCCTGCGCGGCGACCCGCGTGACGACCAGCACGTCGTGCGCTTCGCGTGCGAGCGCCGAGAACGAACCGTCGGCGCCGATCTGCGCGTCGACGAGGACGATGTCGGCCGGCCCGTCGATGAAATCGCTCAGTTGTGCATCGGTGTAGCCGGTGCGTGCGAGCCGCGCGGCGGCGCACAGGCTGAAGCCGGCCGCGACCCGCGTGCGTTCGCCGTCACGCAGCCACGCGCCCGCCAGCGTCGCGCTGGCCGAATGCACGTCGGCTCGCTCGTCGACGACGAGCACATCCTTGCCGAGCGACGCGAGCGCCGCCGCGAGGCTCACCACGGTGGACGTGCAGCCGACACCCGCCGGCCCGCCCGTCACCGCGACGATGCGCGATGCGCGCCCGGCCAGCAGGCGCCGCAGCCCTTCGGCCTGATCGATGATTCGTTTATCCAAATCGCACCTCGTGCAGCTCGGCGGTGGAACGTGCGGTCAGTGCGGAAAGCAGCGTCGGCATGTCCTCGTCTTGCGGCACGAAGGGCGAGCCGTCGCGCGGTACACAGAACGCGCTCTTCAGCAGGAATTTGGTCGAGGCGACGTACAGGTTCTCCGGCACCTTCTGGCCGGTCGACACGTAATGGATCGGCAGCTTGTAGCGGATCACCGTGTCGAGCACGCCGCCGAGGTGGGTCGCCTCGTCGAGCTTCGTGAGGATGCAGCCGGCCAGGTCCGGATGCTCGCCCGCGCTGCGGTACGCCTGCACGACTTCGTTGAGCGTGTCGCCGTGGCTCGTCGCGTTGAGCAGCAGCAGGCGCTGAACCGGCGCGTTCGCACCGTGCAGCATCGCGATCTGGTCGGACACCGCGCGGTCGCGCTGGCTCATGCCGATCGTGTCGATCAGCACGATGTGCTTGTTGCGCAGCTCGGACAGCGCCAGTGCGAGGTCGCCCGCATCCTTCACCGCGTGCACGGGCACGCCGAGGATCTTGCCGAAAATGCGCAGCTGCTCGTGGCCGCCGATCCGGTAGCTGTCGGTGGTCAGCAGCGCGACCTTGCTCGCGCCGAAGCGCATCACGCAGCGCGCAGCGAGCTTCGCGGTGGTGGTCGTCTTGCCGACGCCCGTCGGCCCCATCAGCGCGAACACGCCGCCGCGCTCCATCAGCGCATCTTCACTTTCGAGCACCGGCAGGTTCGACGCAAGCACCGACTGCGCCCATTCGGTGGCCTGTTCGAAGGTCTGCGCGCCGTCGCCGGCCGGCATGTTGTCGACCAGCATCCGCACGAGCTGCGCGGAGAAACCGGCCGCGAACAGGTGCTTCGTCAGCGCGCCATGCACGGCGCTGCGACGCTGGCGGTCGTGCCACATCAGGCTGTCGAACTGCTCTTCCATCATCCCGCGCAGCTCGCCGAGCTCCTGCATCACCGTATCGTTGACGATCCGCTCGATGCGCGACTTCACGGCGTCGGCCACCGCGGCGGCGGCGTCGGCGGACACGCGCGTGCGCTCGGCCGCCTTCGCGGCATACGCGGCGTTCGCGTTCGCGTTCGTGTCGGGCGCGCGGGTGGCGGCGGCCGGCATCCGGCGTTCGGCGTCGCGCACGATGTCGCGTGCCCACTCGGGCGGCGTCGCGCTCGCGGCGGCCTGCGGGGCCGGCACGCTCGCCTGCGGCGCGGCGGGCGTTGCCTGCGCACGCGCCATCAGCGCATCGCGCTGCTGCGTCAGGCGCTTCGCGTGCTCGACCAGCCACGGTGCGGGTTCGGAAGCAGCGGCCGGGGCGGCGGCAGTCGGGGCGGCGGCGGAAGACGGCGCCGCCGCGGCCAGCGCAGCGTCATCGATCGCCGAAGGTTGCGCCACCGTGTCGTCTGCTTCGGCGCTTGCGCCGAACACCGACGAGAACACGTCCGGCAGCCCGCCTTCGCCTGCTGCATACGGATTGACCGCCGGACGGGCCAGCGCCGCACCCGGGCGCGACACGATGCCCGGCACGGCGGCGGCCGGCACGGATTCCGGCATGCGCGGCGCAGCGATGCGCGGGCGCACCGCAGCCGGCGGCGCCACGGCGGCCAGGTCCGAATCTGCCAGTGCGACGATTTCCACGCTGCCGTCATCGAGCGTGCGGTTCGACAGCACGACCGCGTCGGCGCCGAGTGCCTCGCGCACGAGACGAAGTGCGTCGCGGCTCGTTGCGCCGGTGAATTTGCGAATGTTCAAGCGGAACCCCCGATGACGTTAACGACTTTGATCGTGCGTGTGTCCGGCACTTCGGCATACGACAGCACTTTCAATTGCGGCAGGCTGCGGCGCAGGAAACGCGCGAGCATCGCGCGCAGCGCGTGCTGCACCAGCAGCACGGGCGGCAGCCCGAGATTCTGTTGACGCAGCATCGCCTGTTGCGTGCCGGTCAGAAGGTTGTGCGCGAGGCCGGGTTCGAGGCCCGGGTTCGCGCCGGTGGCGAGCGCCTGCGACAGCACGCGCTCCAGATTCGAGTCGAGGCCCATCACCTGCATTTCGCCGGCGCCCGGATACCACTGCTGCGTGATCGCGCGGCCGAGCGACAGCCGCACCGCGGCCGTGATCTCGAACGCGTCGCCGCGGCCCGCGTGTTCGGACACGGCCTCGAGGATCGTGCGCATGTCGCGGATCGGCACGCCTTCCTCGAGCAGGTTCTGCAGCACCTTCTGCAGCGTCGTCAGCGAGATCGTCTTCGGCACGAGGTCCTCGACGAGCGACGGCGCGTCCTTGCCGGTGCGCTCGACGAGCGACTGCACTTCCTGGCGGCCGAGCAGCTCGGCCGCGTGCTGGACGACCAGATGGTTCAGGTGCGTCGCGACGACCGTGCTCGCGTCGACCACCGTGTAGCCGTACACCTGCGCCTGTTCGCGCATCGCGACGTCGATCCACACGGCCGGCAGCCCGAACGCGGGATCCTGCGTGACGGCGCCCGGCAGCGCGGCCGTCACCTGGCCGGGGTTGATCGCGAGCCACTGGCCCGGGAACACTTCGCCGACGCCGATCTCGACACCCTTCAGCGCGATCCGGTAAGCGTTCGGCCGCAGTTCGAGGTTGTCGCGGATATGGATCACCGGCGGCAGGAAGCCGATTTCCTGCGCGAATTTCTTGCGGATGCTCTTGATCCGCTTGAGCAGTTCGCCGTCGCTGTTCTTGTCGACGAGCGGAATCAGCCGGTAGCCGACTTCGAGGCCGAGCGGGTCGATCAGTTGCACGTCGTCCCAGGTCGCCTCGTGGCTGTCCGACGGCAGCACCGCGGGCGGTGCGATGTCGGTCAGGTCGCCGGCCGCCTTGCGGGCCGCCGCGCGCTTGGTCTGCGTGCGGGCCAGCCAGATCGCGCCGCCGCCGAGTGCGAGGAACGCGAAGTGCGGCATGCCGGGGATCAGGCCCATCAGCACGATGATCGCGCCGGTGATGTTCAGCACGCGCGGGTTCGTGAACAGCTGGCCGGTGATCTGCGTGCCGATGTCCTCGTCGGTCGCGACGCGCGACACGATCACGCCGGCCGCGGTCGAGATCACGAGCGACGGGATCTGCGCGACGAGGCCGTCGCCGATCGTCAGCAGCGTGTAGTTCGTGCCGGCCGCGGCGAAACTCATGTCGTGCTGGACCATCCCGACGATCAGCCCGCCGATCACGTTGATCGCCATGATGATCAGGCCGGCGATCGCGTCGCCGCGCACGAACTTCGACGCGCCGTCCATCGACCCGTAGAACTCGGCTTCCTGCGACACGGCCAGGCGGCGCTTGCGGGCCTGCTCTTCGTTGATGAGGCCCGCGTTCAGATCAGCGTCGATCGCCATCTGCTTGCCGGGCATCGCGTCGAGCGTGAAGCGCGCGGACACTTCGGCGATCCGCCCCGCGCCCTTCGTGATCACCATGAAGTTGATGATCATCAGGATCACGAACACGACGATGCCGACCGCGAAGTTGCCGCCGACGAGGAAGTGGCCGAACGCCTCGATCACCTGGCCGGCCGCGTCCGGGCCCGTGTGGCCTTCGAGCAGCACGACGCGCGTCGACGCGACGTTCAGCGACAGGCGCAACAGTGTGGAGAACAGCAGCACGCTCGGGAACGCCGCGAAGTCGAGCGGCTTCATCGTGTACATGCTGACGAGCAGCACCATCACGGACAGCGCGATGTTGAACGTGAACAGCAGATCCAGCAGCATCGGCGGCAGCGGCAGGATCATCATCCCCAAAATCATGCAGATGAGGATCGGGCCCGCGAGCGCGCGCAGGTTGGTACCCGCGAGCACGTTCGGGCGCTTCGCGAACAGGCCGGTCGGGGTGCTCATGCCACACCTCCCTTACCGAGCGTGTCGTCCTGCTCTTCGCGTTCGTCTTCGGCGGACACCGACGAGCCCTTGTCGAGGTCGGCCGGCACTTCCAGATCGACCGGCATCGCCGGGAACGCGCCGCCTTCCGAACGGAAGCGCTTGAGCTGGTAGACCCACGCGAGCACTTCGGCGACGGCCGAGTACAGCGAGCCGGGAATCTCGCGTTCGAGTTCGACGTTGTGATACAGCGCACGCGCGAGCGGCGGCGCTTCGAGCAGCGGCACGTTGTGTTCGGCCGCGAGTTCGCGGATGCGCGCGGCGACGAGGTTCACGCCCTTCGCGACGACCTTCGGCGCGCGCATCTCGCCGTCCGTGTATTGCAGCGCGACGGCGAAGTGCGTCGGGTTCGTGACGACCACGTCGGCCTTCGGCACGGCCGCCATCATCCGGCGGCGCGCGATCGCACGCTGCTGCTGGCGGATCCGCCCCTTCACGTGCGGATCGCCTTCGTTCTCGCGATGCTCGCGCTTCACTTCTTCCTTCGTCATGCGCAACTTCTTGTTGTACTGCCAGATTTGGTAAGGCACATCGAGCGCGGCGACCACCAGCATCCCGGCGACCGTCGTGCCGCAGCACACGGCGACCAGGTGCAGCGCATCGGGCAGTGCCACGCCGAGCGGCTGCGTCGCGAGGCCGAGCAACTCGTCCTTGCTGCGCCAGATCGCGATGCCGCCGATCCCGCCGACGACCAGCGTCTTCGCGAGCGACATCCCGAGCTGGATCGGCCCCTGGATCGAGAAGATCCGGCCGAGGCCCGAGATCGGGTTCAGGCGGTCGAACTTCAGCTCGAACGTCTTCGACGAGATCAGCCAGCCGCCGAGCGCCATCGGCGCGAGCAGCGCGGCGACGCCAGTGAGTGCGAGGATCGGCAGCAGCGCGGCGAAGCCTTCGAGGCTCGCGCTGCCGGCCGCCGACAGCATCCGGTTCGTGTCGAACGCGGTCGCGCGATCGAACGTGAACGCGCCGCGCAGCATCGCCTGCAGATGCCCGCCCGACGGGCCCGCGAGCAGCCACGCGCCATAGAACCCGGCCGCGAGCAGCGCGAACGAAGCCAGCTCGCGCGAACGCGCGACCTGCCCCTCCTCGCGCGCCTTCTCGCGGCGCCTGGGAGTGGCGGCTTCGGTCTTGTCGAGATCGCTCTCGTCTGCCACGGGGCCTCCAGTCGGGTACGGCGGAATGCCGCTTTCCAGTGACACCGATTATTCATGGAGGCGTCAAACGCCGATCGGTCGAGCAAAGCCGGGAAAGGGGGGTATTTCGGGGAATCGGGCGAGCCGGCGCGAACGCGGCTGGACGGGGGACGGAACGGTGTGCGGCGCGGTGGAAAAACGTGCCGGCGGGTGCGGTCGCGAGGTGTCGGCTCCGGACGGAGCGGCGACGACGTGAAGCGGGGAAAAGGCGAGGAAACGGTGAAGCGGTGAAACGACGTGGCGGGTGCGACGCGAAACCGGGCCCCGACGCGACGGCGTCGCGCGTCGGGGCAGGCGTCGGTCAGGCCGCCACGATCGGGTCCGCGCCGAAGCGGTTCGGACCTTCGGTGCCGCGCGTGCACGTCCATACCAGCAGCAGGATGCCGCCGACGATCGGAATCAGCGCGAGCAGCAGGAACCAGCCCGAGCGGCCCGTATCGTGCAGGCGCCGGACGCTGACCGCGATACCCGGAATGATCAGCGCCAGCGAAACCAGGGCGAGCACGCCGAGCAGCAGTAGCGTGATCAGGCCGCCGTCGCGGCCGGCCGCGCCGATGATCTGCGCGACGATCGACAGCACACAGGTCAGCAGCGCGAAATACCAGTATTCGGCACGACGCGCACGGCCTTCGAATGTCGCGTATTTATTGAGTGCGGAACGAACGGCTTCGGAAAAATTCATTTTATTACCCTCCTGTTTTATATAGACGACCCCGGAAACAACGCCGGCATTATATGTTTGAATTTCGACGGGCTCCATCTCTTTTCACATGCCGGGCAGTGCGCGCACCCGGCCGCACCTCCCCCAGGCACGGCGCGGGAGCGGCACAGCAACGACTGCAACAACGGAATGCGACACCATCGGCTTGCATGCCGCGTCATTTTAATAATCTTGAATACCTGACAGAAACGACAGCCCCGGATAATCCAGCATTTGATTACATCCGAATGAAATCGGGTGCGATCGATAATCGATGAACCTGTGCCGCATTCGATTAACCGGCCGGCATTACGCGGGCGTGCAAAGCGCGCTACCCTTCGCCATTGCCGATTCCCGATTCCCGATTTCGGTCGAACCACACCATGCTCCGTCATCCGCTCGTTGCGCTGCTGTCGCTCGCCTGCGTGCTGGTAGCCGGCTGCGCGGCCTCGCCGGCCCTGCCCCTCGACCACACGCGCCTGACGCGCGCCGGCCGGTCACCGGTCTAGCGCCCGTTCCGGCCGCTCACGGGCTTGCGCGGCCCGGCATCGGCATCGGCACCGGTTCGCCGGTTCGCCGTCGCCGGTTCGCGCCGGCAGCGGGCTCCTGCCCGGCCCCTAGCCCGCCGCCGCCCGCTGCAGCGCGCCGAGATCGAGCTTCTTCATCGTCATCACCTGCGCCATCACGCGCTCCGCGCGCGCCGGATCGCCCGTCATCAGGTCGCTCATCTGCACCGGCACGACCTGCCACGACACGCCGAAGCGGTCGCGCAGCCAGCCGCACTGCTGCGCGCGCTCGTCGCCGCCTTCCGACAGGCGCGCCCAGTAGCGGTCGATTTCGTCCTGATCCCGGCAGTTGACGACGAACGACACGGCCGGCGTGATCTGGAACACGGGGCCGCCGTTCAGCGCGACGAACGCCTGCCCGTCGAGCTCGAACGCGACGGTCATCACCGCGCCCTCCGCGCTGCCGGACGCGTGCGCGCCGGCTTTGCCGTAGCGCGCGACGTGCACGATGCGCGCGTTGTCGAACACCGATACGTAGAAACGGGCGGCCGCCTCGGCGTCGCTGTCGAACCACAGGAACGGCGTGATGCGTTGTATGCGCGGGTTCATGGCGCTGCCTCCTCGATGTCGTGCCGGCACGGATGCCGGTATTACATCGTAGGCGCTGTGCCTGCACGCGGCGGCGTGCCGGTCCGACCCGTCATGCCGCGCACGGCCGCCGAATAAAAAAGGGGGCGATCGCTCGCCCCCTTGTTCCTGCGTCCCGCCGTGCCGCGTCAGAATGCGACGAAAGGCGCCGCACCGCCGCTCGCGGTCTTGTCCATCCCGAAGTAGATCGTCCGGTTGTAGAAGTGCGGCATGCCGATGTCGAGCCAGCTGGACGAACCGAACGGGCCCGCGATGTCGTTGAACGCGAACGTCGACGAGTTCGAGAACAGCACATCCGCGTTTGCGATGGACATCGATACCGTACCGCTCACGCCGTTCTGGCCGGTCAACGTCGCCGAGTAGCTGGCCGGCGGCGATACCGGGCAGTAGAACTGCACGTTCTTCGGGCAGGTCGTCGACTGGTTCGTCGAATCGTTGAAGAAATACGCGTTCGAACCCGTATCGAAGAACGCCATCACGTTGCGCCCCTGGAACGTCGCACTGACGTCGCCCGTCGTGGTCGACGTCATCACGGTCTTCCCGGTCAGGTCGGGCAAGCCGAACGTCAGCGTCCCGGTTGCGCTGGCCTGCCCGCTGTTCGAAATGCTCGGCATCGTCACGCTCACGCCGCTGCTGTCGGCGAAACGATGCACCGGGTTGGCCACCTGCTGCGCCACCGGCACGAGCGCCACCGTGCAGTTCGCGTTGTCACCGTTCGGGCATGCGTAGTAGTTGTTGTTCGTCGACGTCGACGTCGCGCAGGTCGTGCCGCAATCGACCGGCGCCGGCCCGATGCCGAGGATCCCGTTCGCGCCGAGCGCGCTCGCCGAGTTGGCCGACGTGCCGCCGTTCGTGCACGAGCTCGGCACGTTCGTCGTGCCGAGGTCGCCGATGATCTGCACGGGCAGCGAGCTCGCCTGCTCGGAGCCGATCGACAGGTCGACCGTGCGCACCGAACCCCACGTGTAGCTCGACACGAACTTGCCGCACTCGGCGACCGGCGCGCCGCCGCTCGTCACCTGCGGGAGGCTGCCGAGCACGCCCGACACGGCGCTGCCGACGAGCCGCAGCCCGTAGGACGCGGTATCGACGAGCACGTTGTTGACCACCTGGCAGTTCGACGTGCCCGGCGCGCAGACCTTCAGGCTGACGGTCGGGATGTTGATCACGTTCGCGACGCCGGCGTTGACGGTGATGACGGCCGTGCTCCCGGAATTGCCGTCCGAGCCGCCGTTACCGTTGTTGCCGTTGTTGCCCGAGCTGCTGCCGCCACCGCCGTCGCCGCCGCCGCATGCCGTCACGAGGACGGCCGTGGCCGCCGCGAGGCCCAGCACGCCGAGCCAGCGCTTGAATGTACGAGGAATTCTCAAGATCGCTCTCCCGCTGTCACTGGATGTCGGTGCCGGTCAAGCCGGCAGGCAGCGCCGCCGGCAGCCACGCCTGGCCCGAGAAGGCGCCCATGTGGCCGCCTGTCCGGATCACGAGGCCGCTCGTGTCGACGGACACGGGCGCGCGCCAGCCGCGCGCCTTGTGCGCCGCCTGGACGCCTGCGGTGTACTGCGGGAAATAGCTGCCGAGCAGCGACGCGAGGTCCGGCATCGTCGGCCCTTGCCACGCGAGGCCGAACACGCTGCCGGCGGCCGACGTGTATTCGTGGATGACGGTGCCCGATCCCAGCGTGATCTCGCGGACGGTATAGGCGGCCGTGCTCGCCTGCACGCCGTCCGCCGAACGCATCGCGCGCTGCAGCGCGCGCACGGATGCGGCCTGATCGTCCGCCGGCGGCGACATCGGTGCGCCGCCCAGTTCCGCGTGTGCGTGGAGGCTCCACAGCACACCCATTGCAGCCGTCGCGTGCGCGACAGCCCAGCCCAAGCGTTTCAGCTTCACGTTCCCCCCCAAGGGACTGGCTTCGTTGCCGGTAGTGCGGCCATCGGGCCCGCGCCACCTGCCAACATATGAAATCTTACGAATGACGCGACGTTGCTGCTGACGCGTAGTATGCCTGCTGAGTGTGTCGAAGTGTCAATTTGACGCAGGACGACCTTGGGCCTCGCCAGTGAAACGCGCGCGGGAAAGCGGTGTGGGGAACGTGTGACGCGTGCATCGGGCGGCACCGCGACACGCGGCGCGCCGATGCATGCAGCAGGATCAGAAGCCCAGGCTGGCGAGCAGGTCGTCCACCTGCCCCTGATCCTGGACCACGTCGGTTTTGCCTTCCGGCGCGATCTGCGGGCCGTTCAGCAGCGACTCGGGGCTGCCGGTCGAGCTCATCTGCTCGGCGGCGAGCAAAGCCGCGGTGGCCGCGAACTGCTCGCGCCGCTCGGGCGCGATGTTCTCGACGAGCACGGTGAGGAGCTGCTGCTCGATCAGGTAGACCATGTCCATGATCTTCTTGATCACCTGCCCGGTCAGGTCCTGGAAATCCTGCGCGAGCATGATCTCGAGCAGTTGCGCGCTGGTCGCCGACGTCGATTCGGGCAGCGTGCGCAGGAACGTGCGCGTGTCGTCCATCAGCTCGCGCACTTCCGCGTGCTCGATCGGTGCCGCGTACCACTGCGCCCAGCGCGCGTCGAGTGCCTCGGCCTCGTTCTGGATGCGCTCCTGCATCGGCTTCGCGACCTCGATCGCATTCAGCACGCGCACGGCGGCCTGCTCGGTCATCGTCGCAACGTAGCGCAGCCGGTCGCGCGCATCGGGCACGGCTTCCGCCGCCCGCTCGACGTGCTTGTCGAGCCCGAGCTCGCGCATCGAATCGCGCAGCGTGCGCGTGACATGGCCGATACGCGCGAGGATGCGGTCGCTCGCGAAATCGGCGCCTTCGGCCTGGCCGTCGGCGCTGAACCCGGCGCCGGTCAGCGCGGCATGGATCGGCTCGTTCACGTCAGCTCCCGGCCTTCGCCATCTTGTCGATGATCTTGTTCAGCTTCTCGTCGAGCGTCGCCGCCGTAAACGGTTTCACGACGTAGCCGCTCGCGCCGGCCTGCGCGGCCGCGATGATGTTCTCCTTCTTCGACTCGGCCGTGACCATCAGCACCGGCAGGTGCGTGAGCGTCGCGTCCGCGCGGATTTCCTTCAGCATCGCGAGGCCGTCGAGGTTCGGCATGTTCCAGTCGGAGATCACGAAGTCGAAACCGCCGCCGCGCAGCCGCGCCAGGCCGGCCGCGCCGTCTTCGGCCTCGTCGACGTTCGAGTAGCCCAGTTCCTTGAGCAGGTTGCGGACGATCCGGCGCATCGTCGGGAAATCGTCCACCACCAGGATTTTCATGCTCTTGTCCATCGTCGTTCCTTTCCAGATTCGTTTCCGTCGGGACGCGTATCGTGGCACGCGCCCCGTGACATTCCATTCAAACGCGCTGCACGCGGTCGCCCATTGTCGCCAGGCGCGCCATCACGCGGCGGCTCATCTCGGCGAGCGGCACGATCTCGTCCGCGCCGCCGAGCGCGATCGCCTCGCGCGGCATGCCGAACACGATGCAGCTTGCTTCATCCTGCGCGAACGTGTGAGCGCCCGCGCGTTTCATTTCCAGCAGGCCGGCCGCGCCGTCGCGGCCCATCCCGGTCAGGATCACCCCGATCGCGTTCTTGCCCGCGTGCGTCGCCGCCGAGCGGAACAGCACGTCGACCGACGGACGGTGCCGGTTCACCGGCGGCTCGTCCGACAGTTGCGCAATATAGTTCGCCCCGCTTCTCGCAAGCAACAGGTGCGCGTGGCCCGGCGCAATATACGCGTGGCCCGGCAGCACGCGCTCGCCGTGCTCGGCTTCCTTCACCGCGATCCGGCACAGGCCGTTCAGGCGCTGCGCGAACGACTTCGTGAAGCCCGGCGGCATGTGCTGCGCGATCAGCACCGCCGGCGCATCCGGCGGCAGCGGCGTCAGCACTTCGCGGATCGCCTCGGTGCCGCCCGTCGACGCGCCGATGATGATCAGCTTCTCGGTACTGACGAGCGGGTTGTTGATCATCGGTGCGGCCGGGTGGCTGTCCGCCGCGCGCGCCACGGCCTGCGGCTGCGGCGCCTGGCGCACGCGCGCACGCGACGCCGCGCGGATCTTGTCGGCGAGCTTTTCCGCGTAGTCGAGCATCCCGTCGCGAATCCCGACGCGCGGCTTCGTGACGAAATCGACCGCGCCGAGTTCGAGTGCGCGCAGCGTGATTTCCGAGCCGCGCTCGGTCAGCGACGACACCATCACGACCGGCATCGGCCGCAGGCGCATCAGCTTCTCGAGGAAGTCGAGCCCGTCCATGCGCGGCATTTCGACGTCGAGCGTGAGCACGTCGGGGTTGTGCTGCTTGATGAGCTCGCGCGCGACGAGCGGATCGGGCGCGGTCGCGCACACCGTCATGTCCGGCTGGCTGTTGATGATCTCGGTCATCAGGCTGCGGATCAGCGCCGAATCGTCGACGCACAATACTTTGATCTTCTGCACTGCGGTCATGCCTCCTGCTTTCTTGATAGGTTCGCCGCCCGCACGCCGCCGGCCGGCGCCGCGCTGCGCGCGCCGAACAGCTCGATGCGCGGGCGCGCCGGTGGCGGCGCAGCCGGACGCTTCGCCGCGAACAGCTCGACCTGCGGACGCGGCCGTGCGGTGCGGGCGCGATCGGCCTCGCGGGCGAGCGCGGCTTCGCGCTCGGTGACGCCCGGCACCTGCAGCCGCAGCTTCTTCACCGCCGCGCGCCCCGTAGCCGCCATGAACGCGACCTTGCGAGGATGCACGCCCTGCAGGTCTTCCGCCGTGATGCGGATGCGTTCGAGCGCGAGGTAGCGGCGGACGAAATCCGCATTGCGGTCACCGATGTTGATCGTCGTCATCCCGGCCAGCACGGCAGCGCCCCCGAACACCTTCGCCTCGAAGCGTTCGCGGCGCCCGCCGGCCTTGATCATCTCGTTGATCAGCACTTCCATCGCATACGCGCCGTAGCGCATCGATTCCGACGCGGCTGCGCCCGGATCGGCGCCGTCGTCGGGCAGCATGAAGTGGTTCATCCCGCCGATGCCCGCGTACGGGTCGTGCAGGCACGCGGCGACGCACGAGCCGAGCACGGTCATCAGCACCATGTCCTCGGACGTCGTGTAGAACTCGTTCGGCAACAGCTTCACGCCGGGACGGCCGAAGTGGTTGTCGAAGTAGCGATTGGTGGCGATCGGCAGGGCGCTCATCCGCGCTCTCCAAGAGCTGATGCGGCACCCGCGGCATGCATGCGCGCGGGAGACGACATCGCAAGTGCTTGCGCACTACGCGGCCGCGCGCCCTGGGCGGCGTCGCGGGTCAGTTCATACACCGTCTGCCCGCGCAGCCGGAACGCCTGCGTGACATACGTGAAGTTTTCCGAATGGCCGGCGAACAGCAACCCGCCCGGCTTCACGAGCGGCTCGAAGCGCGACAGCACCTGCCCCTGCGTCGGCTTGTCGAAATAGATCATCACGTTGCGGCAGAAGATCGCGTCGAACGGCTTCGCGATCCCGTAATCCGCGTCGGTCAGGTTCAGCTGCTCGAAGCGGATCATCGCGCGCAGCTCGGGGCGCACCTTCACGCGGCCGGCCTGCGGGCCCGTGCCCTTCAGGAAGAAGCGCTTCAGCCGCTCCGGCGCCAGGTGCTTGACCTGGTCGTACGTGTAGATGCCGGCTTCCGCCTTCGCGAGCACCTGCGTGTCGAGGTCGGTCGCGAGGATCGACGCACCGCGCGCGGCCGATTCGCCGAGCGCCTCGATCAGCGTGATCGCGATCGAGAAAGGCTCCTCGCCGGTCGACGCCGCCGAGCACCAGACCGATACCGGCGCCGGCCGCCCCTTCACGAAATCCGACAGGATCGGGAAATGGTGCGACTCGCGGAAGAACGCGGTCAGGTTCGTCGTCAGCGCATTGGTGAACGCTTCCCACTCGAGCGGATCGTCTTCCTGCTCGAGCAGGTCGAGGTAGTCGCGGAACGTGTCGAGGCCGCGTGCCCGCAAGCGGCGCGCGAGACGGCTGTACGCCATGTCGCGCTTGTGCTCGGACAGCGAGATCCCCGCGCGTTGATGGATCAGCGCGCGAATGCGTGCGAAATCCGCGCCCGTGAACGCGAAGTCGCGCCCCGGCTCGCCCGCGCGAGGCGAGGCATCCGGTGCATCGGGTCGAAACGGCGCGCGCGCGTGCGGCATGGCTTAGAAGGTCTCCCAATCATCGTCGGACGTGCCGGCCGTGGCCGCCGCCGGCTTCTCGCCGTTCAGCGCCGGGCGCACGAGCGCGGGCTTCGCGGCCGGCTTGTCGGCCGGTGCGGCGGTCTTCGAGAGACGCGGACCGTAGCCGCCCGCAGCCGTGCCGCGGGAAGCCGGTGCATCCTTCTGCGCGTGTGCGCCCGTATCGGCCGCACGCTTCGGTTCGTGGCCCGCACCCGTCGCAGCCGCAGCGGCGGCACGCGGCGCCGGCGCGGCGCGCCGTGCCGGTTGTGCGGCGGCCTGCGGGGCCGGCAGCGCGGCGACCGGTGCCGCATCGACACGCGGCTCCGACGTCAGCGCCGGCGCGGGCGCGTGCGCGACCGGCCGCGCCACACCGCGCGACGGCGCGAGCGTGATGCCGCCCATCACGCGCCAGCCCGACACGATCGTCTTCATCTGGCGCGTCTGCTCTTCGAGCGACGCAGCCGCGGCCGCCGCCTGCTCGACGAGCGCCGCGTTCTGCTGCGTGACCGAATCCATCTGGCCGACCGCGCGGTTGACCTGCTCGATGCCGGTCGACTGCTCGTCCGACGCGGCGCTGATCTCGCCCATGATGTCGGTCACGCGGCGCACGGCCTGCACGATCTCGTCCATCGTCGAGCCGGCGCGCGACACGAGCGCCGACCCGCTTTCGACCTTCTCGGCCGAATCGCCGATCAGCGTCTTGATTTCCTTCGCGGCGCTCGCGCTGCGCTGTGCGAGCGAGCGCACTTCGCCCGCGACCACCGCGAAGCCGCGGCCCTGTTCACCCGCGCGGGCGGCTTCGACCGCCGCGTTCAGCGCGAGGATGTTGGTCTGGAACGCGATGCCTTCGATCGTGCCGATGATGTCGACGACCTTGCCCGAGCTCGCCGCGATGTCCTGCATCGTCGACACGACCTGGCCGACCACGTCGCCACCCTGCGTCGCGATGTCCGATGCGTTCACCGCGAGCTGGCTGGCCTGCCGCGCGTTCTCCGCGTTCTGCCGCACGGTGCCCGTCAACTGCTCCATGCTCGACGCGGTTTCCTGCAGCGATGCGGCCTGCTCCTCGGTACGCTGCGACAGGTCGGTGTTGCCGGTCGAGATCTCGCGCGCGCCGACGTCGATCGATTCGGTGCCGCGATGCACGGCCTGCACCATCGTCGTGACGGCGTCCTGCATCCGCTTGATGCCGCCGAACAGGCGGCCGATCTCGTTCGTGCTGAACACGTTGACCGGCTGCGTGAGGTCGCCGCCGGCGATGCGCTCGAAGTGCGCGATCGCGTCCTCGAGCGGCTGCACGATCAGCCCGCGCAGCGCGAAGCGGATCGCGATCACGACGACGAACGCGATCGCGATGCCGGCCGCGATCAGCCCGATCATCAGCGAGATCTGCGATTGCGTCGCGGCCTGGCGATCTTCCGCACGCTTCTGCAGCGATGCGATCACGGCCGACGCGGCCTGGTCGTACGCGACGAACATCGGGCTGATCTTGGTATCGGCGACCGCGTGGTACGCGGCCATGTCGCCCGCGCGTGCGGCCGCGAATTCGGGCTCGACGCCTTCCTTCACGATCGTCGTGTAGCGGGTGGTCAGTTCGTCGACGAGCGCCTGCTCGACGCCGAGCTTCGGCGTCGACTGGAACGCCTGCCAGTTCTGGTTCGACTTCGCGTACAGCTCCTGCGCGCGGTCGAGCACCTTGGCCGCTTCGGCCGTGTTGCCGCCTTCCGTCAGCGACCGGAAGCGGTCGAGCGACACGCGCGCGCGCAGCAGGTACGACGACGTGTCGTCGAGCGTGTGGATCGCCGGCAGGTCGACGTGCGCGATCTCGTCGAGCGAGCGGCTCGCGTGATTCAGCGCGTACAGGCCGAGCCCGCCGACAGCTGCGGCCAGCGCCACGAGGATGAGTCCGACCGCCGTGAGCGTCGTGCGGATCGACCAGTTATGCAACATTGCAGATTCTCCCGAAATTCCTGCGCGCGCGGCGCGCTTACCCGCCGAGCGTCTCGATCAGCGCCATTTCACGGCTCGACATCAGCTTCTCGATGTCCATCAGGATCAGCATCCGGCCGTCGACCGTGCCGAGGCCCGTCAGGTACTCGGTCGTCAGCGTCGCGCCGAATTCCGGCGCCGGCATGATCTGGTCGGTCTGCAGCGTCAGCACGTCCGACACGCCGTCGACCACCATCCCGACCACGCGATGCGCGACGTTCAGGATGATCACGACGGTCTGGTGGTCGTACTCGACGCGGCCGAGATGGAACTTGATCCGCATGTCGACGATCGGCACGATGATCCCGCGCAGGTTGATCACGCCCTTGATGAACTCCGGCGCGTTCGCGATGCGCGTGACGCTGTCGTAGCCGCGGATTTCCTGCACCTTCAGGATGTCGATCCCGTATTCCTCGTCGCCGAGCGTGAACACGAGGAATTCCTGGCCCGTCGCGTCGCCTTGCTCCGTGTCGCGACGGCTCGTTGCCGCGTTCGCCGCGGCCGGATTGATCATTTGGACTTCAGCAGCCACGTTGGCCCCCAAGCGGTTGAATGGCGAGAGACATCAGAACATCGCGAGCTCGGCGCCGGCACGGGCGCCGTGCATCGCACGGGTTTCGCGGTTCAGCGCCGCGACGTCGACGATCAACGCGACGCTGCCGTCGCCGAGGATGGTCGCCGCCGAGATGCCGTGCACCTTGCGGTAATTGGTTTCGAGGTTCTTCACGACCACCTGCTGCTGGCCGACCAGTTCGTCGATCAGCATCGCGAAGCGGCGTCCCTCGGTTTCCATGATCGTGACGATCCCTTGCGTCGGGTCGGTACGCGCATCGTCGACCGAGAACACCTCGTGCAGCGCGACGAGCGGCAGGTATTCGCCGCGCACGCGCACCACGCGTTCGCCGTTGCCGACCGTGTAGATGTCGTCGTTCGACGGCTGCAGCGACTCCATCACGAAGTTCAGCGGCAGGATGAAGATCTCGTTGCCGACCTTCACCGACATCCCGTCGAGAATCGCGAGCGTGAGCGGCAGCACGATCCGCGTGGTCGTGCCGCGGCCGGCCACCGACGTGATCTCGACGTGGCCGCCCATCGACTGGATGTTGCGCTTCACGACGTCCATCCCGACGCCACGGCCCGACACGTCGGTCACCGTCTCGGCGGTCGAGAAGCCCGGCGCGAAGATCAGCTGCCAGACTTCGTCGTCGCTGATGTTGTCGGACACCTGCATGCCCTGTTTCGCGGCCTTCGCGAGAATGCGTTCGCGGTTCAGGCCCGCGCCGTCGTCGCTCACCTCGATCACGATGTTGCCGCCGTGATGCGCGGCCGACAGCACGAGCTGGCCGACCGCGTCCTTGCCGGCGGCGACGCGCTTGTCGACCGTCTCGATCCCGTGGTCGAGGCTGTTGCGCACGAGGTGGGTCAGCGGATCGATGATCCGTTCGATCAGGCTCTTGTCGAGCTCGGTCGCCTGGCCGAACGTGACGAGTTCGACCTGCTTGCCGAGCTTGCCGGCGAGGTCGCGCACGAGACGCGGGAAGCGGCTGAACACGTAGTCCATCGGCATCATGCGGATCGACATCACGGCTTCCTGCAGGTCACGCGCGTTGCGCTCGAGCTGCGCCATCCCGTTGAACAGGCGGTCGTGCAGCGCCGGATCGAACGCGCTCGCGGTTTCCGCGAGCATCGCCTGCGTGATCACGAGTTCGCCGACCAGGTTGATCAACTGGTCGACCTTCTCGACGCCGACGCGGATCGAGCTGCCTTCGGCGCCCGATGCGGCCGCGGCCGCCGGGCGGGCGCGCTTGTCGTCGTGATGCGCGGCGGCCTGCGGCGCGTGGTCGGCGTGCGCCGGCTGGGCCGGCTGCTGCGCTTGGGGCGCAGCGGCGGCCGGCTCGGCGGGCGCCGCCGGTGCCGATGCGGCCGGCTGCGGTGCCGCGGCCTGCGGCGCGAATACCTCGGCGCGCACCGGTTGCGCGGCGGCGGCCGGTTCGGCTGCCGGTGCCGCGGCGTCCTGCGCGGCAGCCGGTGCGGCCGGCGCCGTGCCGTGCCCGACGCGGATCTGGCTTTCGTCGATCACGAAGCAGCACACGGCGACGATGTCGTCGGACGGCACGTCCGATTCGACCCACAGCGTCAGGTCGCCGCCCGCTTCCTCGCGGGCCACGATCCGGCCGAGGTTGCCGAGTTCTTCGGTGAGCAGCTCGCGATCCTTCGCGTCGACGCCCACGAGCGTGATCTTCAGGTGCGGGCCGCCTTCGCCTGCATCGGCGTCGCCCGCCGGATGCGCGGCCGCGACGGCCTGCTCGATCACGTGGTCGGGCGCGCGGTCATCGCCGGCGGCCGGTTCCACGGCCGGCGCAGCCGGCGCAACGGCGGCAACGACCGGCGCCACGGGCGCTGCCGCAGCCGGCGCACCCGCGCCGCTCTCGGCCTTCAGCCGTTCGAGCTTCGCGCAGATCGTCGCGGCAGCGGCCGCGTCCGGTTCGGCGCTTGCACGGTAGTCGACGAGCTGGTCGGACAGCACGTCCTTCGTCTCCAGGAAAGCGTCGACCATTTCCTTGGTCAGCGTCAGCTCATGGTTGCGCGCGCGGTCGAGCAGCGATTCGAGGATGTGCGTCGTATCGGTCAGCGCGGAAAAGCCGAACGTCGCCGCGCCGCCCTTGATCGAATGCGCGGCGCGGAAGATCGCGGCCAGATCCTCGGGGTCGGGCGAGCCGACGTCGAGGTTCAGCAGCAACTGCTCCATCTGCGCGAGCAGCTCGTCCGCTTCGTCGAAAAATGTCTGGTAGAACTGAGTGATGTCGAGAGTCATGCCCGGTCCCGGGTTGAATGCGTCGCGTGAATGTCAGGAGGCGGCCGGTTCGGACAGCGTCGCGACCAGGTCGACCAGCACGGCGGGATCGATCGGCTTCTCGATCCAGCCGGTCGCGCCCGCGTCGCGTGCGGCGTCCTTGAACGCGTCGCTGCCTTCCGTCGTCAGCACGAGGATCGGCGTTTCCGTATAGGCGGTCAGCTTGCGCAGCGCGGCGATCACTTCGAGCCCGCTCTTGCGCGGCATGTTCTGGTCGGTCAGCACCAGGTCGTACGGCACGGTGGCCGCCAGGTCGAAGCCGGCCTCGCCGTCCGGCGCCACCGTCACGTCGTAGCCGGCCTGCATCAGCGTTGCCTGCAGCAGCGCACGCATGGTCGCGGAGTCGTCGATGGCGAGAATGGTTCGGATCATGTCTGTCTCGGAATCTTGTAAACGTCAGGGTTTCGGCACGGCGACGGCGGACGCCGCGAGCGCCGGGCGCGCGGCCGGCGCCGGGGCCAGCTGCTGCGCGAGCTGCTGCGAGCCGGCCGCATCGGCCGACAGCGTCGTGGTCGTCGCATCGTCGCGCATCAGCGCCTCTTCGGATTTGCGGTTCAGCACGATCACGCTGATCCGGCGGTTTTCCGGATCGAGCGGGTCGGCCTTGTTCAGGTTCTGCGTGGACGCGAGGCCGAGCACGCGCAGCACTTTCGCCTCGTCCATGCCGCCGGCGATCAGCTCGCGGCGCGACGCGTTCGCGCGGTCGGCCGACAGCTCCCAGTTGCTGTAGCCGCCCTCGCCGCCCGAGTACGGCACGGCGTCGGTGTGGCCCTGGACGATGATCCGGTTCGGCACGTCGTTCAGCGTCTTGCCGATCTCGCGCAGGATGTCGCGCATGTACGGCTCGACGTTGTCGCTCGACATCGCGAACATCGGCCGCTTCTGCGTGTCGACGATCTCGATGCGCAGCCCCATCAGCGTGGAATCGATGCGGATCTGCTGCTTGAACTGGCGCAGCGTCGGGTTGGCCTCGATTGCGGCCATCAGCTTGATCTGCAGGTCGTGCAGGCGCGCCTGTTCGAGCCGGTCCTGCGCACCCTGCTCCTGCGACCGGGAATGCTCGTCGCCCACCTTCGCGAGGCGTTCGGCGAGTTGCGTCGTACCGTCGGTGCGGCGCAGCGTGCCGGCGTCGACGCTCGACAGGTCGCGGCCGCCGCCGTTGATGATGCTGGAATCCTGCGAGCTGCGGTCGCCGCTGCCGAACAGCGCGGCCTTCAGCGGCGTGTTGAAGTATTCGGCGATCCCCTTCATCTGCACCGGCGTGACCGAGCTCAGCAGCCACATCAGCAGGAAGAACGCCATCATCGCGGTCATGAAGTCCGCGTACGCGAGCTTCCATGCGCCGCCGTGGTGGCCCTTCTTCGACGGGGCCACCCGCTTGACGACGATTGCGCGATCCTTGCTCTTGCTCATTGGGCGCTCCGCGTCACTTCGCCTTCACGCGGCGCACATGTTCTTCGAGCTCGGAGAACGACGGGCGCTCGGTCGAGAACAGCACCTTGCGGCCGAACTCGACCGCGATCGCCGGCGCATAGCCGTTCAGCGTCGCGAGGATCGTCACCTTGATGCACTGGAACATCTTGGTCGACTCGGCGACGCGCTGCTCCGCGAGGCTCGCGAGCGGCCCGATCAGCCCGTACGACAGCAGGATCCCGAGGAACGTGCCGACCAGCGCCTGCGCGATCATCGCGCCGAGCACCGCGGGCGGCTTGTCGGCGGACGCCATCGTGTGCACGACGCCCATCACGGCCGCGACGATACCGAACGCCGGCATCGCGTCGCCGACGCGCATCAGTGCGTGCGCGGGGCCTTCGCCTTCCGCGTGGTGCGTCTCGATCTCCTCGTCCATCAGGCTTTCGATCTCGAACGCGTTCATGTTGCCGCCCACCATCAGGCGCAGGTAGTCGGTCAGGAATTCGACGATGTGATGATCGGCGAGGATTTTCGGGTATTGCGTGAAGATCGGGCTCTTTTCGGGATCGTCGATGTCGGCCTCGAGCGTGAGCGTGCCTTCCTTGCGTGCCTTCGCGAGCAGCACGTAAAGAAGCGCCATCAGCTCCATGTAGACATCCTTCGTGTATTTCGAGCCCTTGAAGAGCGTCGGCAGCACGCGCAGCGTGGCCTTGATGGTCTTGCCGCCATTGCCGAGGATGAACGCGCCGACACCGGCACCCACGATCATCAGGATCTCGACCGGCTGGATCAAGGCGCCCAGATGCCCGCCTGCCAGCGCATAACCGCCGAAGACGGACAACAGCGTCACGAGTGTTCCCACGATAATCAGCACTGCCTGTCCCTCACGAATGACCGGCGGGGAGACCGCCGTTAAACAGGTTTACGGCAGTCGGCAGGAAAACTTTCGCGGGCGGCCAGGCGGCGGCCCGACGGTGTTTACCAGCAATTTGCAGACGATTCGCGCCACCCGGCGCGACCGCTCGCGCCCCGCCCAGCCCTGCCCGGCCCGGCGCTCAGGCCGCGGCGGCGGCCAGTTCGGCGCGCGCGGCGGCGGCCTTGCGGGTCTTGCCCGCGCGTGACGGCGGCTGGCAGAGGCCGCAGACGAAACCTTGATGCGGATCATGCGCATGCGCGACGAAGTGGCCGCCGCAGCGCGTGCACGGGGTCATCTGCAGCATCCCCGAATCGAAGAAGCGCACGAGCGTCCACGCGCGCGTGAGGCTCAGCGCGGCCTCGTCGCCGGACAGGTTCACGTGCTCCTGATAGAGCCGGTACGCCTTCACGATCGACTGGATCGGCTCGCAGCGGCCGTGGTCCTGCATGAACCGGTAGATGTTGTAGAACAGCGACGAGTGGATGTTCGGCTGCCACGTCATGAACCAGTCGGTCGAGAACGGCAGCATCCCCTTCGGCGGCGACACGCCCTTCAGTTCCTTGTACAGCTTGATCAGACGGTCCCGCGACAGGCTCGTCTCCGCTTCCAGCAGTTGCAGCCGGGCGCCCAGTTCGATCAGTTCGATGGCGAGGGTGATTTCCTTCACCTCGATCACGACGCTTTTGCTTGCCATGGTGATAACCGTCCGCTTGACGTTATTCGGATGGATGGCCAATACGCTGCCCACCGGCGCGGCACGCCGGGACACACGCAAGGCGGGATGGATCAGCGGACGCCTTCGACCTGCTGCCCGGCCATCAGGATGGCCGAGTGGGCGTGCGCGACGACATCGCTGCGGCCCTTGTCGGCGAGCGACGACAGCAGCGCGTGATCATCGAAGCGGAAGCGGCACAGCATCTGGTTCGACGCGGCCAGCTTCACGGTCTGTGCGAGCGTGAGGTTGGCGAGCACGTCGGCGAGTTCCTGGGAGATTCCCATGCGGAACATGCCCATCGCTTTGTCTTCCCGCAGCAGGCGTTGCGCGAGGAGGAGGTACGACAGGTTGACCTCTTTGATCTCACTGAGCATTTCGCTGGTAGCGCTCATGATTCCCCCGTTAAAGAGCTTTGCTTTGGCCATTCGTGTTATGAAAACGTTTGCTCGATCAGGACGCGCTTGGCGCTCAGTCGGCTCGTTTATAGTCTTACAGGGCGAATTTTGGCCAAACGGCATTTATGCCGGTATCAGCGAAGTGGCGTATGCCATGCAGGATTTCTCTGTAAACCGTGTAGGAATTTTTCCGACAAGGCGAATTGAAAGGTGCAAGCGGGGAAGCGTGTGGCAGCAAGGATTCGGCTGCGATGGGTCCAATGGCCTTCAGGCGGTAATCGAAGGCTTGCCGGCAAGGCTGCCGACAATCGGATCGGTAAAAATTATAGTGCTTTTTCACGATGACGCAACAATAGTTGCGTCTATCTCCATTCCTGTTTCCACACCCTTTTTCTCGGGGTTTTCGCGTATTTCATCGTGTAACAAGCCTTAAGTGTTTGAAAAAACACTCGAACCCCTCAGGGCGATATCGATAATGGACTCCAATGGGCGGCGGCGCGAGCCGTGCCGGCCCGCCCCGCAGCTTGCCGTCCGGCGCCCCGCGCACCCCGCCCAGGGCCCGGCCACGTAGCGCCAACCGCGTACGTCGGCGAGTTCCGCAACCTTGCACGGGATCCGCATCAGCGCCACCGCGCCCCCGGATCGAAACAGGAGAAATCCATGCGAATTGCCCAGATCGCGCCGCTTTACGAAGCCGTTCCGCCGAAACTCTACGGCGGCACCGAGCGTGTCGTGTCCTACCTCACCGAGGCGCTCGTCGAACTCGGCCACGACGTGACCCTGTTCGCCAGCGGCGACTCCGTCACGTCGGCCCGTCTCGAGGCGGCCTGGCCGCGCGCACTGCGGCTCGACCCGTCGATCCGCGATTCGATGGCGCCCCATATGCGGCTCCTCGAAAAGGTCGCCCGGGTCGCGCACGAATTCGACGTGCTGCACTTCCACCTCGACTACCTGCCGTTCCCGCTGATGTCGCGCCTCGACACGCCGTACGTGACGACGCTGCACGGCCGCCTCGACCTGCCGGAACTGCAGCCGGTGTTCGACGCGTTCCCGGACTCGCCGGTCGTGTCGATCTCGAACAACCAGCGCAAGCCGCTGCCGCAGGCCGCGTGGGCCGGCACCGTGTATCACGGGCTGCCCGACACGCTGCTCACGCCGCAGCCGGGCGTGAAGCCCGAGTACCTCGCGTTCCTCGGCCGGATCTGCCCGGAAAAGCGCGTCGACACCGCGATCCGGATCGCCGCGCAAAGCGGGCTGCCGCTGAAGATCGCCGCGAAGGTCGACAAGGCCGACGCCGACTATTTCAAGGAAGTGATCGAGCCGTTGCTCGGCCAGGCACACGTCGAATTCATCGGCGAGATCAACGAGGCGCAGAAGCCCGCGTTCCTCTCGGGCGCGAAGGCGCTGCTGTTCCCGATCGACTGGCCGGAGCCGTTCGGCCTCGTGATGATCGAGGCGATGGCCTGCGGCACGCCGGTCGTCGCGTTCAACCGCGGCTCGGTGCCGGAAGTGATCGAGGACGGCGTGACCGGCTTCATCGTCGAGGACGTACAGGGCGCGGTCGGCGCGCTGCACCGGATCGACAGCCTGTCGCGCACGGCCATCCGCGAACGTTTCGACACGCGTTTCAGCTCGAAGGCAATGGCGCAGCGTTATGTCGAAACTTACGAATCGCTTTGCACGGGAGCCCGTCAACCGGCATTGCGCCGGGTCGCTGGCGCCTGACACGGAATTCCGCGAGGAAATATTCCGTAATCCAATCCGTGCCGGAATCGGCGCGCAAATCAAAAGAGCCGCATCTCGATGCGGCTCTTTTGTTTGGGTTTTCGGTCATTCGATGACGAAACGATCGCGGTTTTTACCGACGATCCAATTCGGCGGCTTGCCTCGCCCGCTCCAGGTCGCGCCCGACTTCGGATCGCGGTATTTCGGGGGTAGCGGCGCCTTCTTCGGCGGGCGCCCGCGCTTCGCTCGCTCCGCGAAGCCCAGATCCTGGGCAGTCAGCCCATATTCGGCAATCTTTTGCTGGACTTCCGCAATCACCGCCGCCACTTCCTGGCGGCGCACATCGTCCGCCTGGGCCTGCAGATCGGCGATCTGCGCCTTGAGTTTCGCGTATTGAGACATTTTTCGACTCCCCTTTTCGATGATGCGGCCCCGGCGAATCCAGCCGGGACACCAACATCCGTTACGCCATCCGCACTGCCGCCCTGCCCTTCGAATTTAATGCTGTCATCTTTAACCGATTCGGCTATATCGAGAATGCGGACTTATTCTAATAAAAGGCATTCGTCAGCTATTCAAATTTAACAATCGTTGACCCTCCCCGACCCGATTCATTTCCTATAATCCAGACCAATTCCGGGTGACGGTTTAAATCCGTCACGTCGTCCGGTTGTCTTCAATCCACTTGACCAAGGTCCTTACATGAATCTTTCTCAGCGTCTCGCTGCAGAGGTATTCGGCACGTTCTGGCTGGTGCTCGGCGGGTGCGGAAGCGCCGTGCTGGCCGCCGCCTTTCCGGGCCTCGGCATCGGCTTTGCCGGCGTCGCACTTGCCTTCGGCCTGACTGTGCTGACGATGGCATTCGCAATCGGCCACATTTCGGGCTGCCACCTGAATCCGGCGGTGAGCGTCGGCCTGACGGTCGCCGGCCGCTTTCCTGCCCGCGATCTCGTGCCGTACATCGTCGCGCAGGTGGTCGGTGCGACGCTCGGCGCATTCGTGCTGTACCTGATCGCGACCGGCAAGCCGGGCTTTGACGTCGTCGGCAGCGGTTTTGCGACGAACGGCTTCGGCGAGCGCTCGCCGGGCCACTACTCGCTCAGCGCGTCGTTCATTTGCGAAGTCGTGATGACGGGCTTCTTCCTGTTCGTGATCCTGGGCGCCACCGACAAGCGCGGCGTGCCGGCCGGCTTTGCGCCGATCGCGATCGGCCTGTGCCTGACGCTGATCCACCTGATCTCGATTCCGGTCACCAACACGTCGGTGAACCCGGCCCGCTCGACCGGCCCCGCGCTGTTCGTGGGCGGCGACGCGATCGGCCAGCT
The DNA here is from genome assembly GCF_000012945.1 of Burkholderia lata. Taxonomy (NCBI): domain Bacteria; kingdom Pseudomonadati; phylum Pseudomonadota; class Betaproteobacteria; order Burkholderiales; family Burkholderiaceae; genus Burkholderia; species Burkholderia lata. Next base: position 207,671 of record NC_007510.1, on the reverse strand, counting down.
CTGGCTGTTCTGGGTGGCACCGATCATCGGCGCGGTACTCGCCGGGATCATCTATCCGCTGGTCGCGGGGCGTGACGACGCCGTCGACCTGCTGCCGGCATCGGCTCGCACAAGCGAATAAAACACTACGGGGTCAAGCGAGCAGAGCAGCGAGCCTCACGCTGTCAAAGAAGATCGAGGCAGGTAATTTCGACGGGCGCCACTGGCGCCCGTTTTTCATTTCCGCACCGGCAGGACGCTCAGGAGGCGGCGACGTTGTCCTCGAGCGAGAACAGCGCGCGCAGGTGACGGGCGACGCCGGCGTCGAAGTTGTTGCCGATCCGCGGAATGTGCGGGAGCCGCGCGACCAGGTCGGGGTTCGCGTTGTTCATCATGAACGCGTGGCCGGCGGTTTCGAGCAGGTCGATATCGTTCATGTTGTCGCCGAACGCGATGCAGTGGCCGGTGTCGACACCGAGCCGCGCGAGCACCGAGCGCAGCGCACGGCCCTTCGACACGTTCGCGGTCATCACTTCGAGGCAGTCGGGCAGCGAGTACGTGACGTACAGCGCATCGCCGAAGCGCACGCGCATCTGCTCGGCGACGACCGCCAGATCGGCCGGATCGCCGATGTACAGCACCTTCGCGATATCCGCGCCGTCGTGCGCGGGCATGTCGATCACGTCGTAGCGGAAGCCCGAATCCTGGTGGAATTCGAGCAGGTGCGGCGCATCGCGGTCGATCAGCCAGCCCTGGTCGGTGAACAGGTTGACGATCACGCGGCCGTGCGCACCGACGATGTCCGGCTGCACGAGGCCGCGGACGATTGCCGGATCGATGTCCTGCGCGTGGATCGTCGTGTCGTCCGGCGCATGCACGCGCGCGCCGTTCGACGTGATCAGGTACGGCCGGATGCCGAGCACGTCGCGAATGCCGGCGACGTCCGCGTAATGGCGCCCGGTGGCGATCACGAACTGCAGGCCGTCGCGGTCGAGCCGACGGACGGTGTCGATCGTGTACGGATCGAGCTGGTGGTCGCTGTTCAGCAGGGTACCGTCGAGATCGGTGGCGATGACTTTGTACATGGGACGGGAGAATGGCGCTCAGGGCTCTGCGGAACGGCCATTCTAACGTCGTGCCCGGTTGCCCGCCGGGCGGTTCCCGGTCAATCGCCGCCAGCGGGCCGGTTTTGGTGCGCCTTCAACCACCGTCGAACGCCTTCAGGCGTTACGCGACGCGCAGCAACTTTCAGCTGCCATGGGTGGCCATCAGTGGCCTTCCGCCGCCCGCAGCGCCTGCAGCGCGAGCCGCAGCGCGCCGTGCGCAGAATCGTCGAGCGGCGCGCGCAGCCGGGCGGCATGGCGCTCCGGCACGGCCGGGGCAAGTGCGTCCGCCAGTCCGCCGCACAGCGCGACCGGCAGCGCCTGCTGTGGATCGAGCGCGTCGATCATCTTGCCGATCTCGTCGCCCGCCTGCGCGATCAGCGCGCCCGCGACCGGATGCGAACGGTGCGCGAGCACGATCGGCGCAAGCCGCGCGTAGATCGTCTGGTTCGCATCGCACGACCACTGGACGAGCGCGTCGCGATCCTGCGCGCCCGTTTCCATGAGCAGCGCGCTGGCGAACGCATCGCGCGGCACGCGGCCGTCGAGCGCCTGCTGCGCATACGCGAGCGCTCGCACGCCGAGCCACGCGCCGCTCGCCTCGTCGCCGGACGGAAAGCCGAAGCCGCCCGCAATCCGGCACGCGCCGGCCGCATCGAGTGCCGCCGCGATGCTGCCGGTGCCGAGCGCGACGATGAGCCCCGGCGCGCCGCCGTGTGCGCCGACGACGGTCGTATACGCGTCGCTCTCGATCGCGAGCGCGCCGAGCGGCGACAGTGCGCGGAACGCAGCCAGCCACGCCGCATTGTTGACGCCCGCGAGCCCGCAGCCGAGCGCGCACTGCGACCAGTCGAATGCATGACCGGCCTGGGTGAACGCGTCGGCGCAGGCCGCGCCGATCGACGCCCACGCGCGCTCGATGCCGAGCCCGAGCCCCGACGGGCCGCCGCGCCCCTGCGCAAGCTCGCGCCCGTGCCGGTCGGCCAGCACCGCGCGCGTGCCCGTGCCGCCGCCGTCGATGCCGATCGCAAAAAGTAATGCCGCCATGCCTTCATCCCGCTGATTCGAACAGGCGCCAAGCTTAACCGGATCGGCGCCGCGCGCCCATCTGCCGTTCGGCCGGCTGTTCCGTGAAAAGGGCTTCCGCTATGCTGACGCGATCGAATCGATACGGAAAGCGAGGCAGACGATGTCGCAGCGGTGCAACTGGGTGAAGACGGAAGCGGATGCTCACTATCACGATACCGAGTGGGGCGTGCCGTCGCACGACGATCGCCACCTGTTCGAAATGCTGATCCTGGAAGGGGCCCAGGCCGGGTTGTCGTGGTCGACGATCCTGAACAAGCGCGCGGGCTACCGCGAAGCCTTTGCGGATTTCGACGTCGATGCCGTCGCGCGCTTCACGCCGAAGCGCATCGAGAAGCTGCTGGAGAATCCCGGCATCGTGCGCAACCGCGCGAAAGTCGAGTCAGCAGTCACCAATGCGCATGCCGTGCAGCGTATCCGCGAGGAGCACGGATCGCTCGCCGCGTTCCTGTGGTCGTTCGTCGACAACACGACGATCCAGAACGCGTGGCAGTCGTACCGCGACGCGCCCGCGTCGACCGAACAGTCCGACGCGCTCAGCAAGGCGCTGAAGGCATACGGCTGCAAGTTCGTCGGTTCGACGATCTGCTATGCGCTGATGCAGGCCACCGGCATGGTCAACGATCACGAGGTCGGCTGCCCGTGCCACGCGCAATGCGCGGCGCTCGGCGGCAAGCAGCCCGCACGCCGCCGCAAGGCGAGCTGACGGCGCGGGCATCCGCCGGCCACCCGTCGTGTGCCGCGGCCCTGCGCTGGTTGAACCGCTCGCGCACCGCTCACGAAGCGGGGCGCACCGCGCAACCCCTCACCTCGCGGCGCGCGACGACGCCGGCGCAACCGCCCGCGTGCTGCGCGCGGCCCGCACGCGGGCGCTGCGCTTCTTCACCCAGATGCAGATGCCGGTCACGCTCAGCATCGCGATGACGATACCGAGCACGCTCACCGCAACGCGGCCCGCGACGCCGGCGATCCGCCCCGAGTGCAGCGGAAACTGCGCCTGCATGAACAGGTCGCCGGCCGAGCCGCGGCCCGGCACCTGAGTGGCGACGGGCTTGCCAGTCACCGCATCCCAGTAGAGCCACGCATTGCCGAGCCCGACGTCGCCGTGGTCGTTGCCGGGCGTGAAGAACCCGACCGCATAGGCATTCATCGCCGGTGCGAACAGCAGTGCGCCCGGCGGCGCGTCGATCCCCGCGTCGCGCCCGGCCGCGCGCGCGATCTCGACGATCCGCTCGCGCGGCAGCATCTTGCTGCCCGGCGCGGCGGGCGGGAAGTGTTCGGGATTCGTGTATGGCGTCTCGGCGAGCGGCGACACCAGCGAGACCAGCGGTCGCACGACGGGCACGGCGAGATTCATCGAGATCGACGTGATCGCGACGACCAGCAGCAGCCCCCACACCCACACGCCACCCGAGCGGTGCAGGTCGAACACCAGCGGATAGCCGCCGCGCCGCACGCGGAACGCGAACGACTTGCGCCAGCTCTTCGGGTTCGGAAACGCGAGTACGAGCGCGATCAGGCAGTCGATCGCCCACACGATGCCGACGACGCCCATCACCCAGAACCCGAAGTTGATCCCGCCAACCATGGGCAGGAACAGCGAGTAGTGCAGCCGGTAGATGAACGGCATCAGGTCGAGCCGCGCGACCGACAGCGCGCCCCATTCGCGGCGGCCCTGCACCGCACCGGTCGCGGGATCGACGGCGACCTGGCTGAAGTCGAGCGCGTACGGCTGGCCGGTTGCCGGGTCGGTGCGCGGCATCACGCCCGCCTGCAGCGTGTGCCCCGGCTCGATCGCGAGCGGCAGATAGGTCACCTGCACGCGCGGGTCCGCAGCCTCGATGCGCGTCGCGAGCGCGAGCGGATCAAGCGGCGCCGCATCGCTGCGGGCGGTGTAGAAGTCCGGGTTCAGCGCCGCATCGAGCTCGTGATCCCACGCGATCAGCGCGCCGGTGAGGCCCGCGACGAATAGAAACAACGCGATCGCGAGACCGAACCAGCGATGCAGGCGGACGAGAAACGGTCGCAGGAGCGCATTCATCGCGCGCACTGCGAAGGGAAAGCGGGCCGGCACGAGCGGCCCCGGTTCAACAGGATGCAGGTCATTTGAGGTCAGGCGCCGCGCACGAGCCGGCCGGCCGCCGCTGGCGAGACCGGATGCCCTTGCACGCGGCATGGAATTGTTGCGCGTTCGACGGGTTTTGATACGATGCGCGACATTTTATCGCAATGCGAATGATTCTTACTTGCATTTTTACTTATCCGCCATGACCGTCAGCCTCGCCCGCCCTCCCGTCCGTCCACGTCGCGTGGCCGCCGCCCTTGCCTGCGTTGCCGCATCGCTCGCGCACGCGGACGATTCGCCCGGCGGCGCCACGGCGTTGCCGGCCATCAACGTCACCGCTGCGCATGATTCGCCGCAGCACCTGACCGACACGATTTCCACCGGCGCGCTCGGCACGCGGCGCCAGCTCGACACGCCGTTCTCGACGACGATCGTCACGTCGGAGGAGCTCGAGGCACGTCAGCCGTACAAGCTCGGCGACGTGTTCGCGAACGACGCGTCGGTGTCCGACAACAGCGGCGCGTACAGCGCGTGGGCCAGCTACATGACCGTGCGCGGCATGCAGCTCGACTGGCAGAACGGCTTCAAGATCGACGGGCTGCCGTTCGTCACGTACGGGATCACGATGCCGTACGAACAGCTCGATCGCGTCGAGCTGCTGAAGGGGCTCGGCGGTTTCCTGTACGGCTTCGTGACGCCCGGCGGCGTCGTCAACTACGTGACGAAGCAGCCGGGCGCCGAACCCGTGCGCAGCGTCGACGTCGGCTACCGGAGCACCAGCGTGTGGACCGAGCACGTCGATCTCGGCCAGCGCTTCGGGCCGAACGGCATGTTCGGCGCGCGGCTGAACGCGACGCACGAGGAAGGCAAGACGTACAACGACGGCAACATCCGCCGCGACAGCGTATCGCTCGCGCTGCAGGCGAACCTGACGCGCGACCTGTCGGTGACGTTCGGCGCGCTGTACCAGGACCGCCGCACGACGGGCCAGACGCCGTCGATCTTCACCGGCAGCTACCCGGGCGGCGTGCTGCCCGCGACCATCAGCGGCGGCACGACGAACCTCGGCGGCAAGGACCAGTACCTGAACACGAACCTGCAGCTCTACACGGCCGGGCTGCAATACCAGCTCGCGCCCGACTGGCAGCTCGACGTCGCGTACAGCTACAGCAAGGCGACGCGCCGCCGCAACGAAAGCACGCTGACCCTGCAGGACGCGGCCGGCAACTACACCGACAGCCGCTACGTCGGGATGGAGGATCACCGCTTCAGCCAATGGCGAGCGATGGTCGAGGGCAAGGTGCGCACGGGCCCGTTCAGCCACCAGATCGTGCTCGGCGCATCGTGGCAGAAGCAGGCGAACGACTATTCGGCGAACAGCGTGTTCGTGCCGCTCGGCGCCGGCAACCTGTATGCGCCGAACCCGTACCGCTACGACAGCCCGCACGGCTTCGTCCAGTACCGCACGAGCGAGATCGTCCAGAAATCGCTGTTCGCGAGCGACACCGTGCAGCTCACCGAGCGGTGGTCGGTGCTCGCCGGCGTGCGCTACATGAACTACGAGCAGCGCTCGTTCCAGGCAAGCGGCGTCGAGGATCCCGGCTACCGCCAGAACGGCGTCGTGACGCCGACGTTCGCGGTGATGTTCAAGCTCGCGCCGACCACCACCGCGTACGCGAGCTACGCCGAATCGCTCGAGCCCGGCAGCCGCGTGAACGACGTCTACGCGAACGCCGGCCAGGTGCTCAAACCGCTGCGCAGCAAGCAATACGAGTTGGGGATCAAGAGCGAGCACGCGCGCTGGAGCGCAACGGCCGCGCTGTTCCGCATCGAGCGCAGCGCCGAGTATGCGAACGCCGCGAACGTCTACGTGCAGGACGGCGAATCGATCATCCAGGGGATCGAGTTCGGCGCTCGCGCGAAATTCGGCGCGCGCTGGACCGCGGGCGTCGACGCGATGCTGCTCGACGCGTGGTACGCGAACGGGATCGGTAACAACGGCAACCGTGTTGCGGGCGCGCCACGTTTCGTGCTCGCCGGCGACATCGGCTATGCGGTGCCGGGCGTGCCGGGGCTGACGCTCGGCGTCGATGCGAAATTCACCGGCGCAACGCCGCTGCGCGCGGCCGGCGGCCTCGACGCGCCGGGCTTTCTCGTCGTCAATGCGGGCGCGCGCTACCTGACACGGGTCGGCCGCCACGATGTGACGCTGCGCGCGTCGATCGACAACGTGCTGAACCGCCGCTACTGGGAATACCAGTACGCGGACTATGTGAAGCCGGGCGACCCGCGCACGGTGAGCCTGAGCGCGAAGATCGACTTCTGAACGGTGGGCCGGCAGGCGCAAACCGCCGGCCATCGCCCACCAGCTTGGACGGCCGCACCGCAGCGGCCGCGGGACTCGGGATTTTCCCGGACCCCAAAAGCAAAACGGCGGAGCGGCTTCTTTCGAAGCACGCTCCGCCGTTTCGCGGCGAACCGTAAGACGCTCTTAGTGGAGCTTCTTCGGCAGCATCTGGCTGCGCAGGCGCTTGTGCAGGCGCTTGACGGCTGCTGCCTTCTTGCGTTTGCGGACTGCGGTCGGCTTTTCGTAGGACTGGCGTTCGCGCAGCTCAGCGATCAGGCCATTTTTTTCGATAGCACGGCGAAAGCGGCGAATCGCCACTTCGAACGGCTCGTTTTCTTTCAGAAGAATCGTCGTCATGTCGTTCCTAAATTGCTTAAACGGTCAAAAACGTAGCGGCCAAGCGCCACGCACCGGCCATCCGAGCGTCCCCACAAACTGGCGAAACGAGCGGAAATACGGCCTCGGAGGCCGGAAAAGAGAGGCGGAAAGCACCGCGAGTACGCTTCACAAGCCGCGTGCAGCGCCGCGTTTGACTGCCAGCAGACATGCCGAAAACGGCAGAGGCTTGACAGAAATCTCAATTCAGCCCGCCATCATAGCAGAGAATCACAGACAAAACCATCCTTTTGCATCTCCCGGTTCGCCGCTCCGCATGGCGCGGCCGATCGCCCCATCGAACGGGGCCGGGTGCCGCGCCTGCCCGCGGCCCGACTGGCCAAGCCGGGCGGGCCTTTCGGCCACCAACCATCCTTCCGTCCCGAATTTACCCAAACATCCCTCTAAAGTTTTCGCCGGGTGCCGCCGTCAACCAGGAAAGGCGGGGCAGCGCCAGTCGCGATAAAGCGCAACGCCGAAATCAAAACCTGTCTGTATCCCAGGCATTTTCCAAAACGAGGAAGCAAATGCTGAACATCAACACCAACATCCTTTCGCTGACGACGCAGACGAATCTGTCGGGCTCGCAAAGCGCACTGTCGCAAGCAATCAACCGCCTGTCGTCGGGCAAGCGCATCAACACCGCTGCTGACGATGCAGCAGGCCTGGCGATCTCGACGTCGCAAACGGCGGCAATCAATGCGCTGACGCAAGGTGTTGCAAACGCGAACAACGGCATCTCGATGATCCAGACCGCCAACGGCGCGCTGCAATCGACGGTCGACAACCTGCAGCGTATCCGTACGCTGGCGCAACAAGCAGGCGACGGCTCGCTGGATTCGAGCGCTCGCGCGAACCTGCAAGCGGAAGTGACGACGCGTCTCGGCGAAATCGACCGTGTCGCATCGCAAACGACGTTCAACAGCCAGACCATCCTGGGCGGCACCGGCAGCGTCACGTTCCAGATCGGCGCAGCAGCGAACCAGGTCGTTACCGTCGACTTCGGCACGGCGAACTGGAACAGCACGGGCATGAGCGTGAACACCCTGAGCGTCGCCACGCAGTCGGGCGCGCAATCGGCGATCACGGCGATCGACGCGGCACTGAAGCAAGTCAACACGTTCCAGGCAACGCTGGGCGCAGCACAGAACACGTTCCAGGCTGCGATCTCGACGACGCAAACCCAGGCAACCAACATGACCGCCGCTCGCTCGCAGATCACCGACGCGGACTTCGCGACGGAAACGGCGAACCTGAGCAAGGCGCAAGTGCTGCAACAAGCTGGTATCTCGGTTCTGGCGCAAGCGAACTCGCTGCCGCAGCAAGTCCTGAAGCTCCTCGGTTAATCGAGCAGCACGCGCGGCGGGCAACGTGCCCGCCCGCCTCCGGGCCCGGCGGCGTCGCCATGCGACGCATCGCGACGCCGCCGAAACCACTCGGATCAGAATTTTCCAGGGAGGCACGCCTCCCTCTTTGCATTGAACCGCGGCACCCCGCCGCATCGCGCACGTTGATTGCGCGGACGACCGGAGCAACGGCATGGCCACCACGACCCCCGTCAGCAGCACGGACATCACCACCCTCCTGTCGCAGGCCGGACAGTCGATCATCAGCGGTGCGACCAATTCGTCGCTCGACGTCAATTCGCTCGTCACGACGCTGGTGAACGCGAAGACGGCCGGGCAATTGCAGACCCTGCAGACCCGCCAGACGAACGACAATACGCAGCTGTCCGCGATCGGCCAACTGAAGGGTGCGCTGTCCGCGCTGCAGACCGCGCTCACCGGCCTCTCGAACGGCACCACGCTCAGCAGCCTGGCCGCGACGGCGAGCGGCAGCGGCATCGCGACGACGGTCACGAGCGGCAGCGGTGCGGTGGCCGGTTCGTATTCAGTCAATGTCACGCAGCTCGCGACCGCCAACAAGCTGACGTCGGCCGGCGTGACGTCGGCGGACACGATCTCGGCCGGCTCGCTGAGCATCACGTTCGGCAGCAACCCTGCGTTCAACGTCAACGTGGCGGCCGGCGCGTCGCTGTCCGACATCGCGTCGTCGATCAACTCCGCGTCCGGCAATGCCGGCGTCACCGCATCGGTTATCACCGGTTCGGACGGCCAGCATCTCGTGATGCAATCGAACGCCACCGGCGCGGCCAACACGATCTCGATCACGGGCACGGGCGTCAACTCGAAACTGACGTCGGGCTACACGACGGTCACCCCGGCCGCCGATGCGCAGCTGACGATCGACGGAACGCCGGTGTCGAGTGCGTCGAACAACGTCTCGAGCGCGCTGACGGGCGTCAGCCTGGCGCTGTCGCAGGCCGCCGTCGGCACGACGCAAACCATCACGCTGTCGCAGGACACGGCCGCGGCGACGACCGCGATCAACAATTTCGCGACCGCGTATACCAACTTCGTGAACACCGCGAAATCGCTGACGAGCTACGACCCGACGGCGCAAACCGCCGGCCCGCTGCTCGGCGACGCGATGATGAACACGATCAGGAACACGCTCGCGACGACGCTCAGCAGCGGCGTCACGACGGGCGGCACGACCTATGCGCTCGGCAGCATCGGCATCAACGTGGACTCGACCGGCGCGATGTCGGTCGACACCGCCGCGCTGACCACCGCGCTCAAGTCGAACAGTTCCGCGGTGGCGGCGATCTTCAACCAGACGAACGGCATCGCCCAGGCGCTCAATGCGAACATCACCTCGTACACGCAGACGTCCGGCCTGATCGACCAGCGCACCACCGCGATCAATGCCGATCTGACGAGCGTACAGGGTCAGGCCACGCAACTGCAGACCTACTCGAGCCAGCTGACCACGCAATACACCGCGCAGTTCACCGCGCTGAACACGCTGATGGCGCAGATGGCGAACAACACCCGCTACCTGACCCAGCTGTTCGGCGGCCAGAACAGCTCCGGCGCGATGGCCAACAACAAGTAAGCCTTGGCAACACCCCTTCGGAGCCGAACCATGACGAACGACACCCTGTCCCGCGCCTTCGACCTGACCCGTGCCATGCAGTCGGCGGCCGACGCACGCGACTGGGTGCGCGTCGCGGCACTCGTCGACGAACGCTCGCCGCTGCTGATGAACCTGTCCGGCGAGCAGACCCCGGACGCGCTGGACCAGGTGCGGCAGATCATGGCGATCGACGCGTCGATCACGGAGCATGCGCAGACGGACCGTGACCGCCTGGCTGCGGAATTTGCGCAGTCCCAGGAGCGGATCAAGGCCGCGAGCCAGTACCAGAAGGCCGGCATGCTGTGACCGGCCGGGCGTCTCGCCCGCCGCGCCTGTCGAATTAAAAGACGCCGCCAGTCGAGCGGACCGTTGTCGCCGTACCGTCGAGCCGCTTCAATGCGGCTTTTTTTTCGCCGGCAGGCGGGGCGCGAGCCGGATCGCGCCGGCTACGCCCGCTCCACCCGCTCGATCGCCGCACCCGTCGACGGTGCCAACGCCGCTTCCCGCCGCGGCGCGCCGCGCTCGTCACGCGCCCCCGGGCGCCGTCTCGCCGGACGCATAGCAGGCCCACATGCCGTGCAGCGCATCCTCCAGGTTGCGCGCGAAGCGCGACGCGTCGCACAGCGGCGACGCGAGCAATTGCGCGCGCAGCGTTGCCCGCAACGTCGCCAGCCGGTCACGATCGCGGGCGAACGCGACGGCCTTCGTCAGGTACGCATCCTCGTCCGTCGCGATCCAGTCGCCCATGCCCGCCGCGTGCAGCACGCTTTCGCAAATGTGCGTGACGAACCGGCCGCCCTTCATCCCGAGCACCGGCACGCCCATCCACAGCGCTTCGGCGGTGGTCGTGCCGCCCGGGTACGGAAACGGGCTCAGCGCGACGTCGATGCGGTTATACGCGGCAAAGTATTCCGCACGCGGCGACCCGCCTTCGAGGATCAGCCGATCCGCGCCGATGCCATGCCGCGCGAAGCGGTTGAGCGTCGCCTGGTTCACGTCGTCGGCGCCGAGCTCATGGGCCTTCAGCAGCAGGTGCGCGTCCGGCAGCGCGTGCAGGATGCGCGACCACAGCGCGACGACCTCGTCGCTGATCTTGATCAGCTTGCCGAAGCAGCCGAACGTGACGCCGCCATGAGCCACCATCGGCAGCGGGCCGACCGCGACATCGTACGGCGGCGGCGTGAAGCACAGATAGCTGTCCGGCAGCCGCCACGGCCGCTCGGTGAAGTGTTGCGCCTCGTCGGCGGGTAGCGTATGCGCATCGCCGATGAAATAGTCGATCGCGCGGCAACCGGTCGTCGCGAAGAAACCGAGCCAGCTCGCCTGCACCGGCGCGGGCTTGTGCCCGAAAATCGGCAGGCCGCTCCAGTCGGTATGGCCTGCCATGTCGATCAGGATATCGATGCCGTCGTCGCGAATCAGTTGCGCGGCCTCCTCGCGGCCCAGGCCGACCACCTTCTTCCAGCTCGCGAAGTTCGGCCTGAGCCGCGCGGTCACGTCGTCCTCGCCGACGAACGTCACATAGGCATGTGGCTCGATGCGCGACCGGTCGATCCGCGCCAGTACGCTTTCCAGGAAAATGCCGACCGGGTGCTGCCGCAAGTCGCCCGACACGAAGCCGACGCGCAGCGGCCGCCCCTGCGCCCGCGCGACGCGCTGCGCGCGGTCGTGCTCGAACGGATGCGCGTCGCGCTCGAGATGTTCGCCATAGCGGCGCGCTTCAGCGACCCACTCCTGCGGCTCGAACGCGGGCGAACTCGACATGTTGAACAGCATCCGCGAGTACGCGCGATGAAGGTCGTACCGGATCGCCGTGCGGAATGCGTCCAGCGCGCCGGCGAGATCCCCTTTTGCCCACAGGATGTCGCCGAGCGTCATCTGGAGCTTCAGCGGATCGATGCCGAGTTCCCGCGCGATCTCGGTGTGCTTCAGCGCCTCGTCGAGCTTCTCGAGCCGCAACAGCGCGGCGGCGAGGTTCTGATGGGCGTCGGCATCGTCGGGGTTCAGGTCGATCGCGTGCCGGTAGCTCAGCTCCGCCGCAGCCAGCCGATTGAGGTTGTGATACGCGAAGCCGAGGAAATTGTACGCATCGGCCAGTTCGGGATCGAGCTCGATCGCGTGCCGGCACGCCTGCACAGCCTGACCGTATTCGCCCTGCTGGTTGCGCAGGTCGCCGAGCCAGGCCCACGCCCGTGCATGCGCGGGATCGATCGCGATCGCCCGCTCGAGCAGTTCGACCGCCTTGTCGAACTCGCTCATGCGCTGCAGGAGCCTGGCCAATACGCAGTGCGCGTCCGCGTCGCCCGGATCGAGTCCCTCGCGCGCATGGTCGACCGCACCCCGCAGATCACCTGCCGCGCGCAGCGTCTCGCTCAGCCCCTGGTGCGCGACACGGAAGCCCGGTTGCAGCGCGATGGCGCGACGATAGGCATCCGCGGCATCGTCGAATTTCTCCTGCGCATTCAGCGCGTTGCCGAGATTGCAGTACGCATCCGCGTATTGCGGCTGGTGCGCGACCGCCTTGGCGTAGCTCGCCGCCGCCGCCTCGTGCTCGCCCAGATCCTGCAGCGCGTTGCCGAGGTTGTTGTACGCCTCCGCATAGCCGGGCCGCAGCTCGATCGCACGCGCGCAGCTCTCCATCGCAGCCGTCGGCTCGCGCGCGTCGCGCAACGCGTTGCCGAGATTGTTGTGCGCCTCCGGATAGTCCGGCCGCAGCCCCACCGCGCGACGGTAGTGCGCGATCGCGTCGTCGAGCCGGCCGCTTTCGCGCAGCATGTTGCCCAGGTTGTTGAAGTACGACGCGTCCGGCCGCGCGACGAGCGATTGCTCCATCAGCGCGATGCCCGCGTCGTACTGCTTCAGCTGACACGCCAGCAGCCCGAGGAAATGCAGCGCATCCGGCTGGCCCGGCTGCGCGGTGAGGATCGCGTCGTACAGCGTCTTCGCTTCGGCGAGACGGCCCGCCTGATGATGCGCCAGCGCGGACTGCAGCGTGTCTTGAATATCGTTCATGCTTCGTGTTCCGAGTTCGTATAGCGTTGCCACATGCCGATGAACGCCGCTTCGAGATGCGCCGCGAACCGGCGCGCGTCGCACAGCGGCGACGCGAGCAGTTGCGCGCGCAGCCCGGCGCGCAGCGTCGCGAGCGGCTCGCGGTCGCGCACCGCCGCGATCGCCTTCGCGACGTAGGCGTCCTCGCCGTCAGCGACCCATTCGCCCATGCCCGCCGCGTGCAGCACGCTTTCGCAAATGTGCGTGACGAACCGGCCGCCCTTCATCCCGAGCACCGGCACGCCCATCCACAGCGCTTCGGCGGTGGTCGTGCCGCCCGGGTACGGAAACGGGCTCAGCGCGACGTCGATGCGGTTATACGCGGCAAAGTATTCCGCGCGCGGCGAACCGCCCTCGAGGATCAGCCGGTCCGGGTCGATGCCATGCCGCGCGAAGCGCGCGGCGGTCGCGTCGCGCACGCCCTCGCGGCCGAGTTCGTGCGCCTTGAGCAGCAGCCGCGCGTCCGGCAGCGCGTGCAGGATGCGCGACCATGCGCGCACGACGTCGTCGCCGATCTTCACGAGCTGGCCGAAGCAACCGAACGTCGGATGGCCGCGCGCCGCCATCGGCAGCGGCCCGACCTCGACGTCGCAGGCCGGCGGCGTGAAGCACAGGAAGCTGTCCGGCAGCCGCCACGGCTTCTCGACGAAGTGATGCGCTTCGGCGTCCGGCTGCGTGTAGCGGTCGCCGATGAAGTAATCGATCGCGTCGCAGCCGGTCGACGCGAAGAAGCCGAGCCAGCTCGCCTGTACCGGCGCGGGTTTCCAGCCAAAAACGGCCAACCCGCTCGACTGCGTATGGCCGGCGAGGTCGACGAGGACGTCGATTTCGTCGTCGTGAATCATCCGCGCGGCCGCGTCCGGACCCAGCGCGGCGATCGAACGCCAGCCGCTCGCGTGCGGCTTCAGTTTCGCGGTGATCGCGTCCTCCTCGTCCGTGGTCACGTACACGCGCAGGTCGATGCGCGTGCGCTCGAGGTGCGCGAGCACGCTTTCCAGGAAGATGCCGACCGGATGCAGGCGCAGGTCGCCGGACACGAAGCCGACACGCAGTGGCCGCCCCTGCGCGCGCGCGGCCCGCTCACGCGGATCGTGCGCATGGCGCGTCGAACGCGCGGCCAGGTGCCGGCCGTAGCGCCGCGCGTCGGCCAGGTAGTCGGCGGGGTTCACGCAAGCGGACGCCGCCGCGCTGAACAGCAGCCGGTTCAGCACGGTCGCCGCGACGTCGTCGGCGTCGTCGCGCACCAGCGCAAGCGCATCGCGATACGCGTGGACCGCGGCATCGACGTTGCCCTGCGCGCGCAGGATGTCGCCGAGATTGACGTGCATCAACGCGGCCGGCGGGCCGGCCTGCAACGCCTGCCGGCAATACACGAGCGCCTCGTCGAGCCGCTGCAGCTTCAGCAGCACGACGGACAGGTTGTGGCACGCGCCGGCGTCCGCCGGATTCAGCGTGACAGCCGTGCGGTGGCTGGCCTGCGCCGCATCGAGCCGGTCCAGTCCGTGATACGCGTTGCCCGCGTGGTTGTGCGCGTCGGCGAGGTTCGGCGCGAGCCGGATCGCGTCCTGCGCATGCGCGAGCGCTTCCGCGCAGCGCAGCTGCCGGTGACGCACCGCGCTCAAGTTCGCGTGGGCCATCGCCATCGACGGGTCCAGCTCGATCGCGCGGCCGTAGTGCGACGCGGCGCGATCAAAGTCGCCCAGATCCTGCAGCGCGTTGCCAAGGTTGTTGTACGCCTCCGCGTAACCGGGGCGCAGCTCGATCGCACGCGCGCAGCTCTCCATCGCGGCCGCCGGCTCGCGCGCGTCGCGCAACGCGTTGCCGAGATTGTTGTGCGCCTCCGGATAGTCCGGCCGCAGCGCCACCGCGCGCCGATAGTGCGCGATCGCGTCGTCGAGCCGACCGTTTTCGCGCAGCATGTTGCCCAGGTTGTTGAAGTACGACGCGTCCGGTCGCTCGACGAGCGATTGCTCCATCAGCGCGATGCCCGCGTCGTACTGCTTCAGCTGGCACGCCAGCAGCCCGAGAAAATGCAGCGCATCCGGCTGGCCCGGCTGCGCGGTGAGGATCGCGTCGTACAGCGTCTTCGCTTCGGCGAGACGCCCCGCCTCATGATGCGCGAGCGCCGCCTGCAATGCCTGTCCTGTTCCGTCCATCTCGTCTGCTCTGCTCAATAGGGATGCGGTTCGCGTCCGAAGTCGATCAGCCTGCCGCCGTGCCCGATCATCACGGCCGACGCCGCCATCCCATCGCGCGCCATCCCGACGACGGTGTCGCGCACGCGCCACCGGTCGGAATGACGATCGCGTCGGCCGGCGCGGTGTTCAGCGCGAGGGGCGCCATGTTCCGCTGGCCGCCGGCGTGGAAATGCCCACGCACGTCACGTCACGTCGTGAGCGGCCTCACACGGATGCGCCCGGCGCGGCTTCGACGTGCTGCGCCCACATGCCGTGCAGTGCGTCCTCGAAGTGGCGCGCGAAGCGGGGCGCGTCGCACAGCGGCGACGCGAGCACCTGCGCGCGCAGCGTCGTGCGCAGCGCCGCCAGCTCGGCAGGCTGGCCGACCTGCGCGACGGCCTTCGCGACGTACGCGTCGTCGTCGTCCGCGATCCACCCGGGCAGCCGCGCCGAATGCAGCAGGCTCTCGGCGATGTGCGACAGGAAGCGCTCGCCGCGCCGGCACAGAACGGGCACGCCCATCCACAGCGCTTCGGCGGTCGTCGTGCCGCCCGGATACGGGAACGGGCTCAGCATCAGGTCGACGCGCCGGTACGCGGCCAGGTATTCGGCGCGCGGCGAGCGGCCTTCGAGGATCAGGCGCTGCGCGTCGATGCCGTGCGCCGCGAAGCGCGCGGCAAGCGCCTGCTGCTCGCGCGGATCGTCGAGATGCTCCGCCTTCACGAACAGCTTCGCGCCCGCGACCGATCGCAGCACGCTCGACCAGACCGCGACGACGTGATCGGTGATCTTCGCGAGCTTGCCGAAATAGCCGAAGGTCGGATGGCCGTTCGCGAGCATCGGCAGCGCGCCGACGTCGACAGGCTCGGCCGGCGGCGTGAAGCACAGATAGCTGTCCGGCAGATGCCACGGCCGCTCGGTGAAATGCGCGGCCTCAGTGGGCGGCAGTACGTGACGGTCGCCGATCACGTAGTCGATCGCGCGCACGCCGGTGCTCGCGAAATACCCGGGCCAGCTCGCCTGCAGCGGCGCCGGCTTCCACGCGAACAGCGGCAGGCGGTTGTAGACCGTGTGGCCCGCCGCGTCGAGCAGCACGTCGATGCGGTCCGCGCGGACACGCGCGGCCGCCGCTTCGTCGCTCAGGCCGGCAATGCAGGTCCACGTCGCGAAGGCCGGCTTGATGCGGGCGGTCACGTCGTCCTCGACGTCGCGCGTCGGGTACGCATGCATCTCGATCCGGTTCGCGTCGAGATGCTTCAGCATGCTCTCGATGAAATAGCCGACCGGATGCGCCTTCAGGTCGCCCGACACGATGCCGACCTTGAGCGGCCGCCCGGCGCGGGCGGTCAGGTCGACGAGCCAGTCCGTCCACGGCGTCGCGCACCGCGTGACGACTTCGTCGTAGCGCGCGGCCTCGGCGAGATAGGCGTCGTGGTCGAACGCTTCGCTGCAGTGGCTCGCGAACAGCAGGTTGCTGCGCGGCTCCGGCAATTCGGGGCGCAGCGCGACCGCGTGCCGGTAAGCCTCGAGCGCGGCCGGAATCTCGTTCAGGTCGAACAGCGCATTCGCAAGGTTGTTGTAGGCCTGGCCGTTGTCCGGCTTCAGCGCGATGGCCTGGCAGAACGCATCGACGGCCGTGCGGGCGTCGCCGGCGAGCCGCAGCGCGTTGCCGAGGTTGTTGTACGCATCGACGTAGTCGGGTCGCAGCTCGATTGCGAGACGGAAGCACTCGGCGGCGGCGGCATGACGGTTGTCCGCCTGCATCACGTTGCCGAGGTTGTAGTAGTACATCGCGTCCGGTCTGATCTCGATCGCCGCCATGATCAGGTCGGATGCCTCCCGATAGCGCCCGTACTGATGGCCGATCAGGCCGAGGAGGTGAAGCGCGTCCGCGTGCCGGGGATCGGTGTCGATGATCTGCCGGTACAGCGTCTCGGCCTCTTCCAGCCGGTCGGCCTGATGGTGCGCCAGCGCCTGTTCGATCGTGGCGGCGGCGGGGGAGGTGGGCATCATGAGCTATGTCGTCCTGGTAGCCAATACGGGATTCGAATCGCCGCCGGCACCGCTGCGTCGGCGCACGCCTTCGCCCGCGGACGCACGCACCGACGGTCTCCGACGTGTCCGAATTCTCCTCGCGCACGCCGCGTTCCAATTTGGCGAGCAGGTGCTGGAATTGGTCGCTATTCCCGCGACGGCAAGCCGCATCCGCGGGCGCCGCGCCGGACACCCGCGCATCCATCGAAATGCGGGGTGAAACCACCCGCTAATCCGACATTCGATCCTGGCGGCGCTCGCTAGACTCGATTCCGAAAGATGACCGGATTGCACCGTGCGGACAGCCGCGACGCGTGCGGGCCCGGTTGCCGCATCGGATGCCGGCCGCGCACGCGACCCCGGTCCGCCACGGCACTTCGTTCGGTATCACTCATAGTCCCTGGAGCCTTTTGTATGCACGAGTCATCCATCATCACCAACTCGAACGACGACCAGCTCGCCGCGCGCCGCGAACTGTTCGACCTGCTGCACGCGTATCCCGCGACCCCCGAGGAACTGGAACGCTCGCTCGGTCTGTTCGTGCGCGGTTCGCTGCTCGCGCGGATCCTGGCGACCTTCGAGGTGTATCAGAAGATCGTGCCGCTGCCGGGCTCGATCCTCGATCTCGGCACATGGCGCGGGCAGACCGCGGTGCTGTGCGAGAACTTCCGCGCGATCCTCGAGCCGCTGAACTTCCAGCGCCGCATTCACGCGTTCGATACGTTCACCGGCTACGCAGGCTTCTCCGAGGACGACTCGCGCGACCGCAAGCTGTTCTCCGACGGCACCTATTCGGTGGCGAGCGGCTACGCGGACCTGCTGCGCAAGCTGCTGTCGCTGCACGAGCGCAACAACGCGATGGGCCACGTGAACGGCAAGCACCGCGTGTGGGAAGGCGACTGTCGCGACACGCTGGCGGCGTTCGACGAAGCTCACCCGGGCGAGACGATCGCGCTTGCATGGTTCGACCTGAACGTGCCGGGCCCGACGGAGCAGGCGTTCGAAGCGGTGCTCCAGCGCCTGGTGCCGGGCGGCGTGGTCGCGGTGTGGCAGCTGATGCGCGGCCATCAGGCCCCCGCGGAAGGCATGCACTACCTGCATAAGGTGCTCGGCAAGTACCCGCACCAGATTCACCGGACGCAAGCGTATCCGTCGCTCTGCTACATGACGTTCCCCGAAGGCGGACAGGGGCGCTAATGAAGATCGCGATCCTCGGCAACGGCATTCTCGGGCTGATGACGGCCCGGGCATGGCAACGCGCGGACCCGACTGTCGAACTCGTGATCGTCGGCCCGGCACTGCGCCCGGGCTCGGCGACGCGCGCGGCGGCGGCGATGCTCAACTCATTCACCGAACTCGAAGGCGACTCGCTCGGCACGCCGCTCGACCGCTTCAAGTTCGAGCTGAGCCGCGCGGCGACTGCGGCCTGGCCGGGCGTATTTGCCGAGATCTGCACGCCGGCGCGCGAGGTCGCCCACGGGTTCGGCACGTACGTGCTCAACAACGCGGCGACCGACGCGCTCGACGACGAGAACTTCGCGGCTGTGAAGCGCTTCTGCCGCGAATTCGAGGAACCCTGCGAGGCGGTCGATCCGTCAAGCATTCCGAACTATCACCCCGACCCGCGCTATCGCGCGTTGAACGCGCTCTACCTGAAGCGCGAGGGCTGGGTCAATCCGAAGCAGTTTCTCGACGCGCTGACGGCATCCGTCGCGCAGACGGGCAACACGACGCTCGTCGACGCCCAGGTCGAGCGGCTCGACATCGCCGGCGGGCGCGTCGTCGCGGCGCGGCTCTCCGACGGCAGCACGCTCGACGCGGACCGCTTCGTCCTTTGCAACGGCGCGAACCTCGGCCAGCTGCTGCACGCGAGCGCGCCCGAGCTGCCGGTACAGCGGCTGTTCTACGGCATCGGCATGTCAATCGAGCTGCAGAGCGCGGAAAACGTACACACGCACTGCATCCGCACCACCAACCGCGGCCTCGCATGCGGCGTCTATTCGGCGCCGTACGGGCCGGACCGCACGCTGATCGGCGCCAGCAACTACATCAGCCCGGTGCCGATCGACCACGGCCACGTCGGCAGCGCGTACTCGCTGCTGAAAGCGGCGATGGACCAGATCAACAGCAAGTTCTACCGCGCGAACCTCGTCAACGTGAACGTCGGCTGGCGGCCGATGACATCCGACCTGTATCCGCTGTTCGGCGAAACCAGCGTGCGGGACCTGTGGATCCTCGGCGGCACCAAGCGGGACGGCTTCCACCTGTCGCCGGTGCTGTGCCGCGACCTCGTCGCCGCGATGCGCGGCGAGCCGATCGATCCGCGTTACGCGGAGCTTGCGCCCGAACGGCCGCTGATCCGCAACATGTCGCGCGAGGCCGCGATCGCGAAGACCGTGCGGCACCAGATCAACGCTGCGTACCAGCACGACTTCGAGCCGGCGAGGAACCGCATGGTCGAGCAGTTGCAGCGCTCGATGCGCGCGGACCTCGAAGCGCTGCACGACCGGATCGGCGCGACCGACTGGGGCATTCCGCCCGAGCTGGTCGACATGTACCGGTACGGCCACATCCCGGCATGAGCGGCACGCCCATGGAAGCGGTTGCGAAGCGGGTGGCGATCGTCCAGTCGAACTACATCCCGTGGAAGGGCTATTTCGACCTGATCGCCGCCAGCGACGAATTCATCCTGTACGACGACGCGCAGTACACGCGCCGCGACTGGCGCAACCGCAACCAGATCAAGACGCCGCAGGGCGTGCAATGGCTGAGCGTGCCGGTGAAGGTGAAGGGCAAGTATCTCCAGACGATTCGCGAAACCGAGATCGACGGCGACGACTGGGCGCCACAGCACTGGAAGCGGCTGCAGCAGAACTACGCGCGCGCGCCGCACTTCGCGGGCTATGCGGACGCGCTCGAAGCGCTTTATCTCGGCCGCCGCTACGACACGCTCAGCGAGCTGAACCGCAAGCTGCTGATGTGGATCAACCAGCAGTTGGGAATCGACACGCGCATCTCGTCGTCGTCGGACTACACGCTGAACGGCGACCGCACCGAGAAGCTGTTGAACCTGTGCATGCAGGCGGGCGCGACCGAGTACCTGTCGGGCCCGTCCGCCCGCAGCTACCTGGACGAGAACCTGTTCGCGGACGCGAACATCGCGGTGCGCTGGTTCGACTACCCGGCCTATCCCGAGTACCCGCAGCAGTGGGGCGACTTCGTGCATGGCGTCACCGTGCTCGACGTGCTGTTCAACTGCGGCCCCGACGCTCGCCAGTACGCGCTTTATCGGGGCGCGTGAAGCGATGCCGATGAACGCATCCCGTCACGCAAGCCTGCACGACGACGGCCCTGCGCGCTCGCGCGCTGCCGTCCGGCAGGACGCCTGAACGGCGCCGCGCCCGCGCCGCCGATCGCCCGTCACTTTCCGAGGAGCCTGACCATGTTCGGCCCACCCAATCTCGACTGCATTCCATTCGGCCGCCCGTTCGTGGTCGGCAAGGAGCTCTACTACATCGCGAAAGCGGTCGAGCAGGGCGGCCTCGCCGGCGACCAGGCGTTCACGAAGCTCTGCCACCGCTGGCTGGAAGCGCGCATCGGCTGCCAGCGCGCGCTGCTCACGCACTCGTGCACGGCCGCGCTCGAGATGGCCGCGATCCTCGCCGACGTGCAGCCCGGCGACGAAGTGATCATGCCGTCCTACACGTTCGTGTCGACCGCCAACGCGTTCGTGCTGCGCGGCGCGACGCCGGTGTTCGTCGACATCCGCCGCGACACGCTGAACCTTGACGAGACGCAGATCGCCGCCGCGATCACCCAGCGCACGCGCGCGATCGTGCCGGTGCACTACGCGGGCGTCGCATGCGACATGGACGTGATCGGGCAGCTCGCGGCGGACCACGACCTGTGGGTGATCGAGGACGCCGCCCAGGCGCTGCAGTCGACGTGGAACGGCAAGCCGCTCGGCAGCCTCGGCCACCTCGCGTGCCTCAGCTTCCACGAGACCAAGAACGTGATCTCGGGCGAAGGCGGCGCGCTGCTGGTCAACGACCCGCGCCTCGTCGAGCGCGCGGAGATCATCCGCGAGAAGGGCACCAACCGCAGTCAGTTCTTCCGCGGGCAGGTGGACAAGTACACATGGGTCGACGTCGGCTCGTCGTTCCTGCCGGGCGAGCTGATCGCGGCATTCCTGTACGCGCAGTTCGAGCACGCGGACGTGATCACCGCGCAGCGGCGCGCGACCGTGCAGCGCTACCAGGACGCGCTGCAGCCGCTGCACGCGGACGGGCTGATCGAGCTGCCCGCGATTTCGCTCGCCGAGCGCGGCAACGGCCACATGTTCTATTTCCTCGCACGCGACCTCGCCGAACGCACCGATCTGCTGCAGCAGATCCGCGCGGTGGGCGTGAACGCGGTGTTCCATTACGTGCCGCTGCACAGTTCGCCGGCCGGCCAGCGCTACGGGCGCTGCGGGTCCGGCATGGCGGTGACGGACCTCGTCGCCGACCGGCTCGTCCGGCTGCCGCTGTACCACGACATGACCGAAGCCGAACAGGATCGCATCCTCGAAGTGGTCTTCGATTTCTACCGCACCCGATAACGATGACGACTCCCAAACCTGGCTTGGCGCACAGCGGTTCGCGCATCTTTACGCGACTCGACCACCCGTACTACATACTCGCGCCGAATTTCCGGCAAACCTCCGGCGGGATCCGCGCGATGCACTACCTGTGCCACGCGCTGAACCTGCTCGGCCACGAAGCGTACGTCTGCACGCCGGTCGTGCATCCTGAGCTGCGCACGCCGCCGCTGACCAACGACATCGTGCAGGCGCACGCCGGCGCGAACCGCAGCCCGATCGTCGTCTACCCGGACGTCGTCACCGGCAATCCGTTCAACGCGCGCTGCGTCGTGCGCTACCTGCTGGCCGAGCCAGGCCGCATCAACGGCGAACCGATCACCCTGCAGCCGGACGACCTCATCTTCACGTTCGGGCCGTCGCTGGTGCCCGAAGAATGGAAGGCGGACCTGCTGCGCATGCCGCTGGTCGACACGCGCATCTTCAACAGCGACGGTGTCGACGACGCCCGCCGCAACGGCACGGCCGTCTTCATCAATCGTCACCTGCGGCGCGGCGGCACGCTGCATCCGGTCACCGCCGAGTCGATCGAAATCTCGACCCGCGTGCCGGAACGTTCGGCGCACGAACTCGCGGCGCTGTTCCGACAGGTCGAGTGCGTGTACATGTACGAATGGTCCACCGCCGTGTTCGAAGCGCTGCTGTGCGGCTGCCCGGTCGTATGCATCATGAATGACGCGTCGCTGCCGGAACCGTTCCGGTGGGTGATGGACGGCAAGGGCATCGCGTGGGGGCTCGACGAACACGAGATCGCCCACGCGAAGGCCACGGTTCACGAAGCGCGCAGCGTCTACCTGAAGGAAGAGGAGACGTTCTGGCAGCAGTTGCGGAACTTCGTCGAGCGGACCCAGGCCCACGCGGACAAGCTGGATGCGCAGGCCGTCGCGACGGGCGCCGCCCAGGGACAGCCCGCGACCGCGCCGCGCTCGTGCATCGCTGTCGTCACCGCCGAACCGGCCGACCACGCGCGCACCAGCCTGCGCTTCGCGCAGCCGTTCGCGCGGCTGGACCGCGAATGGGCGCTGACATTCCCTGTCACGCCAGCCGGCATCGATCCCGACGCGCTGCAGCGCGCGGACCTGATCGTGCTGCAGGGCGACACGCCGGGCCTGCTGTCCGCCGCCACGCTGGAACACCTGTTCTCGTTCGGGAAGCCGGTCGTCCTCGACATCGACGTGCCGCTCGACACCCTGCTCGCCGACCTCCCCGGCGCGGCCGACAACGCGCGCCGCAAGGCGGGCATCCGCAGCGCCGTGCAGCGCGCGCATGCGCTCGTCGTGCCGTCGGAAGCGCTGGTGCGGCAGTACCGTCATGTCAACGCATCGGTCCACGTGCTGCCGACCGACGTCGATCTCGAGCGTCTGCACCGCGCGGCGCCCGGCGTGCGCAACCACGTGAACCTCGCGGTTTCCGGCACCGGGCTCGACGGCGTGCGTCTCGAGCAGGTCCGCCAGGCGCTGGCCGAGCTCCGCCGCCGGTTTCCGGGGAAGCTCCGGGTGTCGTTCGTCGGCGCGGCGCTGCCGGCCAGCTGGGACCGCGAACCGGACGTCACGCTGATCGCGGAGCCTGCCCCTTACGACCGCTACGCCGACGCGCTGAAGCGCGCGGACCTCGACATCGCGCTGGTCGCGGCGCCGGTCACGTTGCGCGACGATGCGCCGCCGCGCGCATGGCTCGAATGCTCGGCGGCCGGCGCGGCCACGGTGCTCGTCGCCACGCCGGCGCAAGGCTGCTCGGTTGTCCACGGCCGCACGGGCTGGCTCGTCGCCGACACCGCCGACGCGTGGGTCGACGCGATCGCGCACCTGATCGAGCATCCGCAAACCCGCGCGCAACTCGCCGCGGCCGCGCAGGATGCGATCCGCGCGCAGCACGACATCGGCCGCAACGCCGCGCGCCACGGTGCGCTGTACGCGCGGCTGCTGGCGGAGAACCGGACGCTGGCGCCCGTCGCCGCGACTGCGGACGCCGCACCGCGCGGCAAGCGCCTGGTCGTGTATTCGATCGACCCGGACGCATGCGCGTCGTCGCGAATTCGCCTCACGCTGCCGTTCGGTCTGCTGAACGACGAATGGGAGCTCGTCCCGGGCTTCCGGGACGGCCAGATCGACAGCAGCGCGCTGGCTACGGCCGACGCCATCCTGCTGCACCGGCTGACGCCCGGCATGCTGACGGGCAACGACCTGTATACGATCTTCAAGCATGAAAAGCCGGTGATCTACGAGACCGACGACCTGCTGACCGACCTGCCGGCCGCGCATCCGCTCGCCGCGCAAGGCGGGATGGCCCGCGCGGGGATCGAGCTCGTGCTGCGCAACGCGGACGCCGTGGTCGTATCCACGCCGTTCATCGCCAGCCGCTACCGGCTGTCGCACCCGCGCGTTCACGTGCTGCCCGACAGCGTGGACTTCGACCGGTTCTACCGCCCCGTGACGGCGCGCGGCGACGACTGCGTGACGATCGGCATCGCCGGCGCGTCGCTGCGCGCCGACAACTTCGCGCTCGTCGACGCGGCGCTGCAGGCGATCTGCACGCGCCATCCCGGCAAGGTCAGGGTGAGTTTCGTCGGCACGGACGTCCCGCCGGGCTGGGCCGGCCACCCGGCCGCCGGGTGCGAGCCCGAGCTTCACGACTACGACGCGTACGCACAACGCCTGCCGGAACGGCGCTGGGACATTGCGCTGCTGCCGCTCGCCGACCACGACTACAACGCCGGCACGAGCACGATCCAGTGGCAGGAATACGCGGCGGCCGGCATCGCCTCGATCGTCAGCGACCGGCCAGCCTATCGCTTCGCGCTGCACGACAGCTGCGACGGCCTGCTGGTCCCGGATGCGCCGCAGGCCTGGGTCGACGCGCTCGATCGGCTGATCGCGAACCCGGCGCTGCGCCGCGGGCTCGCGCGCACGGCGCAGGCGAAGGTCCGCAAGCATCACGCGCTGCAGCAGGCGCTGCCGCGCTATCGCCATGTGTATCAGCAGTGCATCGACAAAGGCGCGATCGGCAACCCGCCCGCCCGGCCGGATGCGCCGATCCCCGGCGCGCTGATCCTGGACGCAGAGGGCGACCTCGACAAGGTCCGGCTGAGCCTGCAGGAAATCGCAAGGCGGCCGGAACAGGATCTGCTGGCGGTCGTGCTGACCACGTCGCAGGCGCCGCTGCCCGAATGGACCGACAAGGTGCGCTATCTGCACGCGCCCGCGCACGAGTACACGGCCACCGTCGAGCAGCTCTGCGCACTGCCGGCGTTCGACTGGACGCTGATCGTCGAGGCGGGCGACGGGCGGGCTGCGCAGGCACGCACGCACGCCGATGCCGCGATCGCGTAGTTCGGCGCGTGCCGTGCCGCTTGCCTGACGCTGGCGGCCCGGCGCGCTATCCCGGCAGCACGCCCTGTGCTCAGTTGCTCGAACAGCCGCCGCAACTGCTCGAGCTGCATGAGCTCGACGCTCCGCACGAACTCGAACTGCTGCTGTCCCCGGCGCCCGAGTCGAACGACCCGCTCGACCCGCCGGTATTCACGGCGACGGGCGGCGGCGCCATCAGCACTTTCGAATGCACGGCCCACACGGTGCCGGCGAGCGCGCCGGCGCCGAACAACGCGGCCGTCCACAAGAGCCCGTCCGGCGTCGCGCGGTCGCCCCGGCGTTGGTCGCGGTGCGCGTCGAGCGCCGCCTCGCCGCCGCGCGTCATGCCGCCGCGCCCGAAGCCGGGCAGGCGTCCGACCATGAAGTGGTACGCGACCATGAACGCCGTCATGACAATCATCAGCAGCAGCACGGGCCGGCCGCGGGTCAGGCCGACCGCGAGCTTCGCCGCGCCCGCGCCGAACACGAGCAGCAGGATCGCGCGCGCGGCCATCCGCGTCGCCCGCATCTCGCCCGGCGCCCAGAGCCAGCCTTTGCGCTGCAACGCTACGGCGCAGTCGGCTTCGCGCCACGCGAGACGCTGACGAAACGCGTGGCAGCTCGTCTCGCCGCCGGGTTGCCTCTTCAGCCATTCCCAGTCGGCGCCATACGCGCCTGCGTGTCGCGGATCGCCGATCCGCACCCGCGCGCCGTGGACCTTGCTCATCCGCAGCTCGATCGCACCGGCATGCGCGAGCGACAGCATCGCGACCTGCGCCATCCGCGCGCCGCCGCCCGCGAGATATGCCGCTTCCTCCGCGCTCAGGTCGGGCGACGATTCGGGGGCGCGCGTTCCCCACGCACGGTGGCGGTATTCGATCCACTGCAGGCTGGCGATCAGCAGCAGCGCGGCGATGCAGAGCGGCACGTAGAACAACCCGAGAAAGTCCGGCCCCGAGAAGTCCAGCACATTGAAATCGCTCGCGCTCGCGCAGGTCGCCGCGACGCTGATCGCCGCCGTCGGCCACGCGAACTTCGCGAAGCGCCGCCAGCGTCGCGGGCGCGCGGCGGGCGCGCTCGACGGGCCGTCGCGCAGTCCTGCGCGCTGCACCGGGGCGTCGGCGGCCACGGCCGGCTCGGCCACGGGGCGAGGCCAGATCGCTTCGGGCGGCTCGCAGCCGAACAGCCTGCGGTAGCTGTCAAGCGTCTGCCGGTAGTGCCGCGCGTACTGCGCGGCTTCGTCCGGCGCGCCCGTGCCGGGCATGTGATGCAGCCGCGCGCGCAGCACGCCGGCGCAGAAGACGTCCCAGTATTCGAGCGTGTATTGCAGGTGGAAATGCCACGCGGCATCGACCGCGACCGACGGCGTGACCGGATGTCCGGCCGCCTGCGCGAGAAACGCGAAGCGCTTGTATTCGTCGATCACCGCCAGCGCGTGCGCATGCGACCAGCCTTCGGCTTCGGCAAGGCGCCGGCTGTACGGCAGCGGCGCGGTCGGGTCGTCGGGGGAATAGTCGTGCAGACGCGCGAGCAGCGCCTGCTGCGCATCGGTCAGCGCGCGGGTATCGACTGCGGTCGAGGGAGACGGGATGGCAGCCATCGGGGGTCGGCGCGATGCGCGGACGGCCGCCGCGATCGTCGCTTGGAGTTGTCGTTGCGGGCGATTCTCGCACAACGGCAAGGCAACACGGCACCGGCACGCCGGCTGCGTCCGGGGCATCCGGGGCGGCCGACGCGTTCGCCGGCCCGCGCGTCAGAAATCGAGCTGCGCCAGCGTGATGCCGAGCGCGGCCGCGATCTTCCTGCGCACCGACTTGCGCAGCTTCTCGCGCTTCTCGCGTTTCGCGTAGTCCGAGCGACTGATGCCGATCCGCTGCGCGACCTCGGCCCGCGTCAGCCCGAGATACTCGCGCCACGCGCGCGCGGGCGAACTGCCGTCGAACACGGCGCGCGTCACGACTTCATGCGGAACCGGATCGGGCGTGATCCGCTGCTGCGCGACATAGTCGGCGTAAGGAATCACGACGAAGGCCGGCGTACCGTCCGGCCCGTTGATGAACTGAACGGGGAGTGATTTGCTCATGCGGTGATCGCCGCCCGCGATGCGGCGCGGCTATTTCTCGTTTCGGTCGACATTTTCAATCGGCGCCGTCAGACGGGCTTCGAGCACGTCGAACCGGACCGGCGAACGACTGAGCCGGATCGGATGCGCATGCGATCGAAAACCGCTAACCGGCCGGGATATTACTGCAAACGGGAAAACGACGAAGCGATGAAACCGCAGAGTGCCTGAACAGGCATGTTTTGGCGCGCCCGGCTGGGATCGAACCAGCAACCCCTGCCTTCGGAGGGCAGTACTCTATCCATTGAGCTACGGGCGCCTGTGACAGTGAAGCGACCCCAATATACAGGCCGCCCACGATGGGCAAGACGGCAAGGATACCCGGTTTCCCATGACGCGTCCACCTTGCCCGACGAATCCCCGCCGGGCCACGCTGCGTGCGGGTAAACACGCGCCATCGCACCGCTCGCCGTGATGTAAACGTTCCGTCTATAATCGACCGGGCTTCATTGGACTGCCATTTGCCGTTGCACCGCGCTCACAATTCCTAATCATGGAGACGAGGCAAGCATGAGCGAAGCACCCCACGAATCTCCCGTCAAAACCCCCGGGCAGCTGATTGCCGTCATCATCGCGTCGTTCGCGATTCCGATCATCCTGATCGTCCTGTTCGCCAACTATGCGAACCATGCGTTCCGTTACGGCGCCGGCACGGACGCGCTATCCGACGAACAGGTTGCCGCACGTGTCGCCCCGCTCGCCAAGGTCGACGTGAAGGACGCCAACGCGCCCCGCACGTACAAGACCGGCGAGGAAGTCTACAAGGCCGTCTGCGTGACCTGCCACGGCACGGGCGCCGCCGGCGCACCGAAGTTCGGCAACAAGGACGACTGGGCGCCGCGCATCTCGCAAGGCTTCGACACGCTGCTGAAGACGGCGCTCGCCGGCAAGGGCGCGATGCCGCCGCGCGGCGGCACGAGCCCCGACGACGTCAGCGACTATGAAATCGCCCGTGCGATCGTCTACATGGCGAACAACGACGGCGCGAACTTCCCCGAACCGGCCGCACCGGCCGCCAACGCGGCGCAGCTCGCCAGCGGCGCCGCAGCCGCGTCGGGCACGGCGGACGCCGCCAGCGCGCAAATCGCCGCGGCCCAGGCCGCGATCGCTGCGATCCCGAAGGCCGGTGAAGCGCCCGCGGCTGCGGCTGCCCCGGCCGGCGCCGACGCCGGCAAGGCGCTGTACACGTCGACCTGTCAGGCCTGCCACGCGGCGGGCGTGCTCGGAGCGCCGAAGTTCGGCAGCAAGGAAGACTGGGCGCCGCGCCTGAAGGACTCGATGGATACGGTCTACAACTACGCGCTGCACGGCAAGGGCGCGATGCCGCCGAAGGGCGGGTCGAGCGCGTCGGATGCCGATGTGAAGGCCGCCGTCGACTACATGGTCAACGCGTCGAAATAACACCGGCCCGGCCGTGCAGTAAAAAACCCCCGCGACGCCTACGCATCGCGGGGGTTTTGTTTTGTCGTTTTGTCGGCGCTCCACCGGAACGCTCGGCATCACTTCTGCAGCAACGCCTTCAGGCTCGCGAGCCGGTCCTTCGGCGACATCGGCGCCTCTTCCGGCGTCGGCGGCGGCGCCTCGTCGAGCCCCATCTCCGGGATGAAGCGCGACGGTTCGCACACGACCGTCTCGCGCGCCCGCTTGCGCTTCTTGCACCAGTTCAGGTGCAGGCTGCGCTGCGCGCGCGTGATCGCCACGTACATCAGCCGGCGCTCCTCCTCGATCCGCTCGTTGTCGATCGGGCCGTCGTCCTCGGAGCCGCCGCGGTGCGGCATGATGCCTTCCTCGACGCCGACCAGGAACACGTGCGGATACTCGAGCCCCTTCGACGCATGGACGGTCGACAGCCGCACGGCGTCCGGGTCCTCGTCCTTGCCCTCTAGCATCGACATCAGCGCGACGGTCTGGATCAGGCCGAGCAGGTTCTTGCCCGTATCGGCGAGGCCGTCCGCGTTGTGGAAGCCTTCCGCCTCGCCGTCGACGGCCGCCGTCTCGGGCTTGGTGCCCTTGCGCTTCAGCCATTCGAGAAATTCGAGCACGTTCTGCCACTTCGACTGCGCCTGCCGTTCGTCGAACGCGTCATACAGGTACGCCTCGTAGTGGATCGCCTCCATCATGTCGTCGAGCACGGCGGTGGCAGGATCCTTGTCCGCGCGCTCGGTCAGGCGCTGGATGAAGTCGCAGAACATCCGCAGCGGCTCGACCTGGCGCGCGGACAGCCGCGCCTCGATCCCGCCCATGTACACGGCCTCGAACAGCGACACCTTCGCCTGGCCCGCGAACGAGCCGAGCGCTTCGAGCGTCGTGTTGCCGATCCCGCGGCGCGGCGTGGTGACCGCGCGGATGAACGCGGGATCGTCGTCGGCGTTCGCGATCAGCCGCAGGTACGCGCACAGATCCTTGATCTCGGCCTTGTCGAAGAACGACTGGCCGCCGGACAGCACGTACGGGATCCGCTCGCGCCGCAGCACCTGCTCGAAGATCCGCGCCTGGAAGTTGCCGCGATACAGGATCGCGTAGTCGCGGAACTGCGCGCGCCGCTCGAACTTGTGCGCGGACAGCCGGAACACGACCGACTCGGCTTCATGCTCTTCGTCGTTGCACGGCGTGACGGTGATCGAATCGCCCATCCCGTGCTCGGACCACAGCTTCTTCTCGAACAGTTTCGGGTTGTTCGCGATCACGTTGTTCGCGGCGGTCAGGATGCGCACCGTCGACCGGTAGTTCTGCTCGAGCTTGACCAGGTGCAGCTTCGGGAAATCCTTGCCGAGCTGCGCGAGGTTCTCGAGCGTCGCGCCGCGCCAGCCGTAGATCGCCTGGTCGTCGTCGCCCACCGCCGTGAACGCCGCGCGCGGGCCGGCGAGCAGCTTCAGCAGCTCGTACTGGCACGCGTTGGTGTCCTGGTACTCGTCGATCAGCAGATAGCGCAGCTTGTTCTGCCAGCGGTCGCGCACCTGCTCGTTCTTCGCGAACAGCTCGGCGGGCAGGCGGATCAGGTCGTCGAAGTCGACCGCCTGGTACGCATGCAGCGTCGCGACGTAGTTGCGGTAGACCAGCGCGGCCTGGTGCTCGTCCTCGTTGGCCGCGATCGTCATCGCCTCGTCGGGCATGATCAGGCCGTTCTTCCACAGCGAGATGGTGCTCTGGATCTTGCGGATCAGGCCCTTGTCGGTCGTGCCGATCTGCTCCTGGATCATCCCGAAGCAGTCGTCCGAATCCATGATCGAGAACTGCGGCTTCAGGCCGACGTGCTCGGCCTCCTGGCGCAGGATCTGCACGCCCAGCGAGTGGAACGTGCAGACGGTGAGCTGGTTGACGGGCACCTTGCGGCCTTCCTTGCCGGGCGTGGTGAGCGTCTTGCCCTCGAGCAGCTTCGACACGCGCTCGCGCATTTCGGCGGCCGCCTTGTTCGTGAACGTGACGGCGGCGATGTGGCGCGGCTCGAAGCCTTTCGCTTCGATCAGGTGCGCGATCTTCTGCGTGATCACGCGGGTCTTGCCGCTGCCCGCGCCGGCGAGCACGAGACAGGGACCGTCGAGGTAGCGCACCGCTTCGTTCTGGGCGGGATTCAGGCCTGCGGACATGATGGCGGATGGTGTTGCGGTTGACGGCGGAACGCCGGGAGGATGCCGTGCGCGGCGGGCTGGCGAAGCAGGCGGACACGCGGGCAGGACGCGCATGTTAACACGTCGGCGGCGCGCTTTTCGGGAGCGCCGCCGGACGGGGCTGCGCGGGCCGACCGGCCGGCCGCCCCCTGTCCGTTCGGCCAATCCGGCCCCGTTCGCGCACCGATCGGCCACAATATGTCCACGCCGGCGCCGCCCCGCGCCGGCCCGTTTCCATCACCTGAACCGCCACCGGATCGACCTCATGGGATACCCGTTCGCCACCGCTGCCCTCGGCCCGCTGCTGTTCGCGCAGGGGCGCTACGTGCGCCGCGTCACGCCGCGGCTGCCCGAGGCGGCCGGCCCGCGCGACGGCGTGGCGGGCGACGGCCCGCCGCTGCGCGTGCTGGTGGTCGGCGATTCGGCCGCCGCGGGCGTCGGCGTCGCGACGCAGCGCGACGCGCTATCCGGGCAGTTGGCGAACGCGCTCGCGGCCACCCACCGCGTGAGCTGGAAGCTGCTCGCGCGCACCGGCCTGACCACGCGGGAGCTCGTCGACTGGCTCGCCGCCGAGCCGGCCGAGCCGTTCGACGTGGCCGTCACGTCGCTCGGCGTCAACGACGTGACGGGCGGCGTGCCGCCGGCCCGCTGGCAGGCGCAGCAGGCCGAGCTCGTCCGGCTGCTCGCCGCACGCTTCCGGGTCGGGCACGCGATCCTGTCGGCGGTGCCGCCGATGGAGCGCTTTCCGGCGCTGCCGCAGCCGCTCGCGTGGTATCTCGGGCTGCGCGCGAAGCGGCTCAACACGGCGCTCGCCGGATGGGCCGCCACGCAGCCGCACTGCACGTTCCTGCGCGTCGAGCTGCCGCTCGAGCGCCGCCTGATGGCCACCGACGGTTTCCATCCCGGCGAAACCGCCTGCGCCGTATGGGCCGCACAGGTCGCCGCCGCCGTGCGGCGACAGGCAGCGGCATGACGCCGGGCGGCGCCCCAGCGCCGGCCGTTCACCGTGCAAGCCGACAGGCAACCCGGCGCGGGCGTCCAGCAGGCCCGCGCAAAATGCCGGCTTTCCTTGCGCAAACGCCGCATCGCGACGCGCGTTTCGCCCGAACGCGCCAGTGCAAGCGGCGGCGCCATGCCAAAATAGCCGGTCGTCTTCGCGCCGTCTCGGCGCACCGTCCTTTAGTTTCCTTCGCAGCCAGGGATTGCCATGTCGTCATTGCTCAGGATTGGTTTGATGGGTTTCGGTTTCGCCGGCGCGACGTTCCACGCGCCCGTGATCGCCACGAGCGGCCGCACTGAAGTCGCCGCGATCGCGACGGGGCAGCCCGATCGCGCGCAGGCGGCGTATCCGGGCGCGCGCGTCGTCCCCGATCTCGACACGCTGCTCGGCCTCGACGACATCGAGTGCGTGGTGATCGCCACGCCGAACGACACGCACTTCGCGCTCGCACGCCAGGTGCTCGAAGCCGGCCGCCACGTGGTCGTCGACAAGCCCGTCACGCTCACCGCCGACGAGGCGCTCGCGCTCGCGCGGCTCGCGAATGCGCGCAGCCGGCTGTTCGCGCCGTTCCACAACCGCCGCTGGGACGGCGATTTCCTCACCGTGCGCCGCATCGTCGAATCGGGCGAGCTCGGCCGGCTGACCTGTTTCGAATCGCACTTCGACCGCTTCCGCCCGACGCCGCGCACGCGCTGGCGCGAGGAGCCCGCCCGTGGTGGCGGCCTGCTGCTCGACCTCGGCCCGCACCTGATCGACCAGGCGCTTGCGCTGTTCGGCCTGCCGGAAACGGTGAGCGCGACCGTCAAGACGCGCCGCGACAACGGCACGGCGCCCGATTTCGTGCACCTGCAGCTCGGCTATCCGGACAAGGACGTCGCGCTGCATGCGAGCGCGCTGTCGGCGATCGAACCCGCGCGCTTCACGCTGCACGGCACCCGCGGCAGCTATCAGAAGTTCGGGCTCGACACGCAGGAGGACCAGCTCAAGGCCGGCCTCACCACGGACGACGTCGAATTCGGCGGCGGCAACCCGCCCGGCCTGCTGCGCGTGCTCGACGGCGAAGTCGAGGTCGAGCGCCCGGTGCCGACGCTCGACGGCCAGTACGCGGAGTTCTACCGCGCGCTCGCCGCGTCGATCCACGACGGCGCGCCGTTCCCCGTCACCGCGCAGGACGCCGTCGACGTGATGACGATCATCGAACTCGCCGCGCAGAGCGAGCACGACGGCCGCCGGCTGCCGTTCGTACGGCGCACGATCTGACACCGCGCGCGGGCCGGTAGCGGCCGGCCCGCGCGGGTGCGCGTGGACCAACCGGAACATTCGGTTACAAATGCCGGGGGAACGAAAGTCAGCGGTAGACCGGTCTGATGCGTTTCTCAAAAAAGTCGATCCGACACCAATCCGTCAGGAGAATGTTGATGCAACGGTTGATTCGCGCAGCAGCGTGCTGCGTCCTGGTTTCCTCGCTTGCGGCCTGTATCGTGCAGCCGCAGCAGCCGGTCCGCCCGGCACCCCCGCCGCGGCCCAATCCGCAGGTCGTCGCGAACGAGCGGATGCAGCAGATCCAGGGCCGGATCGACAACCTGCACCGCCGCATCGATGCGCGCGTGAACGGCGGCTACTACCCGCCGCCCTACGGCGCACAGCTTCATCACCGCCTCGACGTGATTCGCCAGGAATCGAACGACATGTCCGCGCAACACAGCGGCGGCCTGTCCGGCGACGAGCAGCGCGTGCTGAACCAGGAACTCGACACGGCCGCGCGCGCGATCGGCGAGTAACGCACCGGCGCCCGCCGGAGCGGAAAAAGCGGCGGCACCGGTTGCCGTCGCTTGTCGCGAAGCGACATTCTTTTGCTCAAATTGACAAGGCCCACCCGCTCGCGTACAGTCGCCCGCACGCGTCGGGAGAGCGTGTAACCAGGCTGTTTCAGCACCGGTTGCGCCGCCGAAGGGGCACACCCGCAAACTCTCAGGCAAAAGGACCGACCGCGTCGGGGAATCCCGTCCGCGCATTGCGCGGGCCACACTCTCCCCGCACTCTGGAGAGCGGCAGTAGCCCGCAGCGCATCCGCTGCGCGGGCAAGCTGCCCACCGAAGGGGCGCGCGTTCGCCAGGCTCGGCCGGCAGCGCAATCTCTCAGGTATCGAGGACAGAGGGGCATGTACCGGATCGCTCGCAGGCCGTTGGCCGCGGTGGTCGGCACATGGCCGTTCTGATCCGCGCGCAAGCGCCTTGCCTGAGGCCTCGATGACTGCACTGAATCACACCCCGCTCAACGCCGCGCACCGCGCGCTCAATGCCCGCATGGTCGACTTCGGCGGCTGGGACATGCCCGTCAACTACGGCTCGCAGATCGAAGAGCATGAAGCCGTGCGCACCGACGCCGGCATGTTCGACGTGTCGCACATGTGCGTGGTCGATTTCACCGGCAGCCGCGTGCGCGCGTTCTTCGAGCACGCGATCGCGAACAACGTCGGCAAGCTCAAGACGCCCGGCAAGGCCCTCTACTCGTGCCTGCTCAATCCGCAGGGCGGCGTCATCGACGACCTGATCGTCTACTACTTCACCGAGGAATTCTTCCGCGTCGTCGTCAACGCCGGCACGGCCGAGAAAGACATCGCGTGGTTCAACCAGCTGAACGAGCAAGGCGGCTTCGGCGTCACGATCACGCCGCGCCGCGATTTCGCGATCGTCGCCGTACAGGGCCCGAACGCCCGCGAAAAAGCGTGGTCGACGGTGCCCGCCGCGCGCGCCGCCACCAGCGAACTGAAGCCGTTCAACGCCGCGCAGGTCGCCGGCACGCCGTTCGGCGATCTCACCGTCGCGCGCACCGGCTACACCGGTGAAGACGGTTTCGAAGTGATCGTCCCGGCCGTGCACGTCGAAGCGCTGTGGAACGCGCTGCAGCAAAACGGCGTGCGCCCGTGCGGGCTCGGCGCGCGCGACACGCTGCGCCTCGAGGCCGGCATGAACCTGTACGGCCAGGACATGGACGACACCGTGTCGCCGCTCGACGCGGGCCTCGCGTGGACGGTCGACCTTACCGCGCCGCGCGACTTCGTCGGCCGCGCCGCACTGGAAGCCAACGGCACCCGCGCCGCATTCGTCGGCCTGATCCTGCAGAAGGAAAACGGCAAGGCCGGCGGCGTGCTGCGCGCGCACCAGAAGGTCGTCACGCCGCACGGCGAAGGCGAGATCACGAGCGGCACGTTCTCGCCGTCGATGCAGGAATCGATCGCGTTCGCGCGCGTGCCGGCGGCCGTCCAGATCGGCGACCTGGTCCAGGTGCAAATTCGCGACAAGAATCTTCCCGCGCGCGTGGTAAAACTGCCGTTCGTGCGCAACGGCAAGGTCCTCGCTGCGTAACGGCCGGGAGGCCCGCCTCCCGGGAAGCCGGGAGATGGCGCCCGGCGCAACACCACACCCGGCGCGCCCCGGCGGCGCGTCAGCAAAACGAATAAACCCTTTTAATCAGGAGCTTCCGATGAGCAACGTCCCGGCCGATCTGAAATACACCGACGAACACGAGTGGATCCGCACCGAAGCAGACGGCACGCTGACGGTCGGCATCACCGATCACGCACAGAGCACGCTTGGCGACATCGTGTTCCTCGAGTTGCCGCAAGCCGGCAAGCAGGTGAAGGCAGGCGACGCCATCGGCGTCGTCGAGTCGGTGAAGGCTGCATCCGACATCTACTCGCCGGTATCGGGCGAGATCATCGCGTTCAACCAGGACGCTGCGGACACGCCGGAAGATGTCAATGGCGATCCGTACGAAGCCTGGCTGTTCAAGATCAAGCTCGCCGCCGGCGCCAATACCGACAACCTGCTCAGCGCCGACGCTTACAAGAAGCTGATCGGCGACTAACTTTCTCACTCGTATCGCGCGGGGTAGGTCAGCCGCCCTGCCTCGCGCGAAGCCGGAGCAAGCGTCCAGGCGCACGCTCCGGCCGATTGCCAAGCATGCGGCCCGAGCCGGTGTCGAAGCACCCCCTCGGGCCGACCAAGGAACGCCATGAAGCTCGAACACCCGGACCGCCTGATGAACCGCACGCCCCTCTCGCTCGCCGCGCTC
Organism: Burkholderia lata; assembly: GCF_000012945.1. Lineage (NCBI taxonomy): Bacteria > Pseudomonadati > Pseudomonadota > Betaproteobacteria > Burkholderiales > Burkholderiaceae > Burkholderia > Burkholderia lata. Next base: position 171,682 of record NC_007510.1, on the reverse strand, counting down.
GAAACGCACGACGCGTTCGCCGAACGCCACATCGGCCCCGACGCCGCCAGCCAGCAGGCCATGCTCGACACGCTCGGCTTCGCGTCGCGCGCCGCCCTGATCGACGCCGTGATCCCGGCCTCGATCCGCCGCGCCGAAACGCTGCCGCTCGGCCCGTTCGCGCAGCCGAAGAGCGAGGCCGAAGCCCTCGCCGCACTGCGGGTTCTCGCGGACAAGAACGAGGTGTTCCGCTCGTATATCGGTCAGGGTTACCACGACACGCACACGCCGGCCGTCATCCTGCGCAACGTGCTCGAAAACCCGGCGTGGTACACGGCCTACACGCCGTACCAGCCCGAAATTTCCCAGGGCCGCCTCGAGGCGCTCCTGAACTTCCAGCAGATGGTCGCCGACCTGACGGGCCTCGCGATCTCGAACGCGTCGCTGCTCGACGAAGCCACCGCCGCCGCCGAAGCGATGACGCTGCTGCAGCGCACCGGCAAGCCGACGTCGAACGTGTTCTACGTCGCCGACGACGTGCTGCCGCAAACGCTCGAAGTGATCCGCACGCGCGCGCTGCCGGTCGGCATCGAGGTCAAGACGGGCCCGGCCGCCGACGCTGCGCAAGCCAATGCATTCGGCGTGCTGCTGCAGTACCCGGGCGTGAACGGCGACGTGCGCGACTACCGCGCGCTCACCGAAGCGATCCATGCGGCCGGTGGCCACGTGGTCGTTGCGGCCGACCTGCTCGCACTCACCGTGCTGACGCCGCCGGGCGACTGGGGCGCGGACGTCGCGATCGGCAACACGCAGCGCTTCGGCGTGCCGATGGGCTTCGGCGGCCCGCACGCCGCGTATCTCGCGGTGCGTGACGAATTCAAGCGCCAGATGCCGGGCCGCCTCGTCGGCGTCACGGTCGACGCGCAGGGCAAGCCCGCGCTGCGCCTCGCGCTGCAGACGCGCGAACAGCACATCCGCCGCGAGAAGGCCACGTCGAACGTGTGTACTGCGCAGGCACTGCTCGCGATCATGGCCAGCATGTACGCGGTCTACCACGGCCCGCACGGCCTGAAGACGATCGCGCTGCGCGTGAACCGCATCGCGGCGCTGCTCGCCGCCGGCGTGAAGCAGCTCGGCTTCGCGACCGTCAACGACACGTTCTTCGACACGCTGACGATCGACACCGGCGCGCGCACCGCGCAGGTTCACGAATTCGCGAAGGCGAAGCGCATCAACCTGCGCCGCGTGAGCGACACGCAAGTCGGCGTATCGGTCGATGAAACGACGACGCGCGACGACCTCGCCGATCTCCTCGCCGTGTTCGCGCAAGCCGCGGGCGGCACCGCACCGGCCGTCGACGCGCTGGACGCGGGCCTCGCCGGCGTCGCCGCGCTGCCGGCCGGCCTCGAGCGCACGAGCGCATACCTGACGCACCACGTGTTCAACCGCCACCATTCCGAAACCGAAATGCTGCGCTACCTGCGCAGCCTGTCGGACAAGGATCTCGCGCTCGACCGCTCGATGATCCCGCTCGGCTCGTGCACGATGAAGCTGAACGCGACGTCGGAAATGCTGCCCGTCACGTGGCCCGAATTCGGCGGCATCCACCCGTTCGCACCGGCCGAGCAGACCGTCGGCTACCGCGAGATGATCGACCAGCTCGAGCAGATGCTCGTCGCGGCCACCGGCTACGCAGCCGTGTCGCTGCAACCGAACGCGGGCTCGCAGGGCGAGTACGCGGGCCTGCTGATCATCCACGCCTACCACGCCTCGCGCGGCGAAGCGCACCGCGACGTGTGCCTGATCCCGGCGTCCGCCCACGGCACGAACCCAGCATCGGCGCACATGGCCGGCATGAAGGTCGTGGTCGTTGCATGCGACGCGCAGGGCAACGTCGACATTGCCGACCTGAAGGCGAAGGCCGACGAGCACGCGAAGGACCTCGCGGCGATCATGATCACGTATCCGTCGACGCACGGCGTGTTCGAGCAGAACGTCCGCGAGATCTGCGAGATCGTCCATGCGCACGGCGGCCAGGTGTACGTCGACGGCGCGAACATGAACGCGATGGTCGGCCTGACCGCGCCGGGCCAGTTCGGCGGCGACGTGTCGCACCTGAACCTGCACAAGACCTTCTGCATCCCGCACGGCGGTGGCGGCCCGGGCGTCGGCCCGGTCGCGGTCGGCGCGCACCTCGCGAAGTTCCTGCCGAACCAGCGTTCGACCGGCTACACGCGTGAAGAAGACGGCATCGGCGCGGTATCGGCCGCGCCGTACGGCTCGGCGTCGATCCTGCCGATCTCGTGGATGTACATCGCGATGATGGGCGCGAAGAACCTGACCGCCGCGACGGAAACCGCGATCCTCAACGCGAACTACATCGCGAAGCGCCTCGCGCCGCACTACCCGGTGCTGTATTCGGGCCCGGGCGGGCTGGTTGCGCACGAGTGCATTCTCGACCTGCGTCCGATCAAGGAATCGAGCGGCATCAGCGTCGACGACGTCGCGAAGCGCCTGATGGACTACGGCTTCCACGCGCCGACGATGAGCTTCCCGGTGCCGGGCACGCTGATGGTCGAACCGACCGAATCGGAATCGCAGGAAGAACTCGACCGCTTCATCGCCGCGATGATCGCGATCCGCGACGAAATCCGTGCCGTCGAGGAAGGCCGCGCCGACCGCGAGGACAACCCGCTGCGTCATGCACCGCACACGGCGGCCGTCGTCACCGCGAACGAATGGCTGCACGCGTACTCGCGCGAGCAGGCTGCGTACCCGGTCGCGTCGCTCGGCACGAACAAGTACTGGCCGCCGGTCGGCCGCGCGGACAACGTCTACGGCGACCGCAACCTGTTCTGCTCGTGCGTGCCGATGTCGGAATACGCATAACGCACGCCAGGCCAGGAGCCGCCCGATGGTGACCGCACCGCACGCAACCCGGGGTTGCGTGCGGTTTTTTTGATCGCCGCTCGAACCGGTTCACGTTCGCCCGCCAATCCGGCTAACATCACACGCGATCCAGCCAATGAAGGAGTTCCGCATGGTGCGTCCGATGTTTCCGGGCCATGGTGCAATGCAAAGGCGGCCGCGCGCGCGCCGCGTCGTGCCGATGCTCGTTGCGTCGCTGTCGTTTGCCGCCGCCGGCCTCGGCGCGTCCGGCAGCGCGCGCGCGGCGATGAATTTCTGCGCGGCGCCGGCACTGCAGGCGAGCGAGACGACACAGGCCGAGCCGGGCATCCAGGCGCTGATCCGCAGCGTCGACGCGCGTATCGGCGAGCAGCCGAAGGCGATGGCGCGCGTGCACACCGAGGGCACGCTGCCGCACGAAGGTATCTACGACCAGAGCGCCGCCGCGCTGAAGGATCTCGACCTGATGCGCGATGCGGCGCTCGCGTGGCGCGTGACGAACGCGCCGCGCTACCTGCAGCTCGTCGACCGCTTCCTGTCCGCGTGGGTTTCGACCTACCAGCCGAGTTTCAACCCGATCGACGAGACGCGTTTTGAAAGCCTGATCGTCGCGTACGACATGACCGCGAGCGCGCTGCCGGTGAAGACCCGCAACGCGACGGCCGCGTTCATCGCGAAGCTCGGCGCCGGCTATGTCGCGCAGATCGACGCGCAGAAGCGCCCGCTCACCGGCACCTGGCGCAACAACTGGCAGAGCCACCGGATCAAGCTGATCGCGCTGTCCGCGTTCACGCTCGGCGATCGCAAGATGATGAATGCCGCGCAGCGGCTGTTCGTCGAGCATCTCGCCGACAACATCGGCCCGGACGGCAAGACCTGGGACTTCGAGGAACGCGATGCGCTGCATTACGCGGTCTACGACCTGCAGCCGCTGGTGACGGCCGCGCTCGCCGCGCGCCGCTTCAACCGCAACTGGCTGCGCGAACGGGGCGCGAACGGCGCGACGCTCGCGGCCGCGCTCGACTGGCTCGTGCCGTACGCGCTCGGCGAGAAAACGCACGAGGAGTTCGTGAATTCGCCGGTGCCGTTCGACGCGAAGCGCCGCGAGGCCGGCCTGCCGGGCTACACGGGGCAGTGGGACCCGAAAAACGCCACCGAACTCTTTCATCTGGCCGCGCGGCTCGACGGACGCTATGCCCGCGTCGCGCAGCAGCTTTCCCCAACGCCGCCCGCATGGCTCGCCGCGTGCCTGCCATTGCAGGCGCGCTAGCATTATTCTTAAAGCAAGGCAGGAATCAACATGGCAGTCAGCGTCTTTGACCTCTTCAAGATCGGTATCGGTCCGTCCAGCTCGCATACGGTCGGGCCGATGCGCGCGGCGCTGATGTTCGTCCAGGGCCTCGAGCGCGACGGACAACTCGACGCAACGGCACACGTGAAGGTCGAGCTGTACGGCTCGCTCGGCGCGACCGGCAAAGGCCACGGCACCGACCGCGGCGTGATGCTCGGCCTGCTCGGTGACGCGCCCGACACCGTCGATCCCGAAACCATCGACGCGCGGCTGGAAGACATCCGCAAATCGAAGAAGCTCGCGCTGCTCGGCACGCATCCGGTGCCGTTCGTGCTGAAGGAGAACATCGCGTTCTACCGCCAGGCGCTGCCCGAGCACCCGAACGGGATGAAGCTGCGCGCGTCCGACGCGAGCGGCAACGTGCTGGTCGAGCGCACCTACCTGTCGGTCGGCGGCGGCTTCGTCGTGACGGCCGGCGCACCGAACACGAAGGTGCTGAGCGCGGCCGAGCAGATGACGCACCCGTTCCGCACCGGCGCCGAGCTGCTCGCGCTGACCGAGTCGACCGGCAAGTCGATCGCGCAGCTGATGTGGGAAAACGAGCGCGCGTGGCACACCGAGGAAGAGACGCGCGACGGCCTGCTGAAGATCTGGGCCGTGATGCAGTCGTGCGTGTCGCGCGGCTGCGGAATCGGCAACCCGGAAGCCGACGGCAACCTGCCCGGCCCGTTCCAGGTCAAGCGCCGCGCGCCGCAGCTGTACCGCACGCTGACGGGCAGCCCGGAGCGCGCGCTGCAGGACCCGCTGTCGATGATCGACTGGATCAACCTGTACGCGATCGCGGTCAACGAGGAAAACGCGGCCGGCGGCCGCGTCGTCACCGCGCCGACCAACGGCGCGGCCGGCATCATCCCGGCCGTGCTGCACTACTACACGCGCTTCACGCCCGGCGCGAACGAACAGGGCGTGATCGACTTCCTGCTGACGGCCGCCGCGATCGGCATTCTTTACAAGCTGAATGCGTCGATCTCCGGTGCGGAAGTCGGCTGCCAGGGCGAAGTGGGCGTCGCGTGCTCGATGGCGGCCGGCGCGCTCGCGGCCGTGCTCGGCGGCACGCCGCACCAGGTCGAGAACGCAGCCGAGATCGGGATGGAACACAACCTCGGCCTTACCTGCGACCCGGTCGGCGGGATGGTGCAGATCCCGTGCATCGAGCGCAACGCGATGGCGTCGGTGAAGGCGGTCAACGCGGCGCGCATGGCGCTGCGCGGCGACGGCTCGCACTACGTGTCGCTCGACTCCGTGATCAAGACGATGCGCGAGACGGGTGCCGACATGAAGACGAAGTACAAGGAAACGTCGCGCGGCGGGCTGGCGGTCAATATCGTCGAGTGCTGATGCCGGATCCGGCGGTCGCGCGGGACGGATCAATCTCCCGCATGACCGCCGGACACGGTACCCGGCACTAGTCGTTCAGCCAGTTTTCCAGCCGCAATCCCGGATAGCTGTCGAAATCCCGCTCGTTGTTGGTCACGAGGACGACATCGAGCGACACCGCGTGTGCGGCGATCAGCTTGTCGAGGTGATCCTTCTTCCGATCGCGGGTTGCCTCGCGGACCGGGCCGTACGCTTGCGCAGCCGCGACGTCGAACGGCGCGACCGGAATATCGTCGATCAGCGCGGCAAGATTGCCGCGCTCCCGCGCTGGACTCGCGCACGCGGTGACGCCGTACTCGAGTTCGGCGTACGTGATCGCCGACATCACGACGTCCCCCGTGTAGCACTGCGCAAATCGTCTCGCAACCTGCTCCGGCTGATTCTTCATCAGGTAGAGGCACATGTTGGTGTCGAGCATGTAGCGCGCCATCACAAACCCTCGCGTTCGGCCTGCTCGTGGTCGCCACGCCCTTCGGCCATGAAATCCGGCCCGAATTTCGCGAACTTATCGAGGACGTTCGTCAAAGGCCGCCGCGCCGGCCGAATACGGATTTCGTCACCGATGCGCTCGATTTCCAGTTCGATATCACTGCGCTCATAGGCAAGGTCGGCAGGAATTCGCACAGCCTGCGAGTTGCCGTTCCGAAATACCCTCGTCGTATGCATGTCGCCCTCAACATCCGGATGTACTGTGGATGTACAGTATATCCGCCTGGTCGACGATGTAAATCCATGTGTGTACATGTGCGCTCACCTCGGTATCGATTCGGAAGCAAACGCCGGCTTACCGTTCATTTCGGTCCGGATAGGGCCGCTTCCGCGGCGCCCACGCCAAGCAGGCCGGCTCCACATTCGTAGCGCTCGATTTTTCAGCGTCGGGGAGGCACGCACAAGCTGGCCGTTCGGCCGAAACCGATGTGCGTGCGCTGAATCCCTACGTGTTCCGACACTTTTCAGCGGCCGGCGTACCGGCGCCCCGTCAACGGGCGTAAGCTGTACGTCCCGCTACCCAGGGAGACGGCAGCCCATGTCGCATTCCAAGGATCTCGAGCAGCCCGCCACCACCGGCGCGCGACTGCTCGTCGATGCGTTGCTCGCCAATCACGTCGAACGCGTGTTCTGCGTGCCGGGCGAGAGTTTCCTCGCCGTACTCGATGCGCTCGCGGACGACACCGCCCGCATCCAGACGGTCGTCTGCCGCCACGAGGCGGCCGCCGCGAACATGGCCGAGGCCGTCGGCAAGCTGACCGGCCGCCCCGGCATCGCATTCGTCACGCGCGGGCCCGGCGCGACCCATGCGTCGATCGGCGTGCACACCGCGTTCCAGGATTCGACGCCGATGATCCTGTTCGTCGGCCAGTGCGCGCGCGAGCACCTCGACCGCGAAGCCTTCCAGGAAATCGACTACCGGCGGATGTTCGGCCAGATGGCGAAATGGGTCGCGCAGATCGACGACCCGCGCCGCATTCCCGAATACCTGAGCCATGCGTTCCACGTCGCGACGTCCGGCAGGCCCGGCCCGGTCGTGCTCGCGCTGCCGGAAGACGTGCTGTCCGAAGCATGCGCGCCGCAGCCCGTCGTGCCGGCCGCGAAGCGCGTCGCGGCCGCGCCGTCGGCCGCGCAGCTCGACGAGTTGCGCGAGCGGCTCGCGCGCGCGGAACGGCCGTTCGCGATCGTCGGCGGCAGCGGCTGGACGCCCGACGCGTGCGCGAACCTGCGCACCTTCGTCGAGCGCTGGCAGTTGCCGGTGGCCTGCGCATTCCGCTACCAGGACACGATCGACAACGCGCACCCGAACTACGCGGGCGACGTCGGGCTCGGGATCAACCCCGCGCTCGGGAAGCGCATCCGCGACGCCGACCTGCTGCTCGTGATCGGGCCGCGCCTCGGCGAAGCGACGACCGGCGGCTACACGCTGCTCGACATCCCGAAGACGCGCCAGACGCTGATCCACGTGCACCAGGGCGCGGACGAGCTCGGCCGTGTGTATGCGGCCGACCTGCCGATCGTGTCGGGCATGCCCGAGATCGCCGCGCCGCTCGCCGCGCTCGAGGCGCCCGAGCACCCGGCGTGGGCCGGCACGGCTGCCGACGCGCATCGTGCGTATCGCGAATGGCATGCGCCGCTGCCGATGCCCGGCGACGTCCAGCTCGGCGACGTGATGGTGCAGCTGCGCGAGCGCCTGCCGCATGACGCGATCCTCACCAACGGCGCCGGCAACTATGCGATCTGGCTGCATCGCCACTTCGCGTACCGGCACTTCCGCTCGCAGCTCGCGCCGACCAGCGGCGCGATGGGCTACGGCGTGCCAGCCGCGCTTGCCGCGAAGTCGCTGTACCCGTCGCGCGCCGTCGTCGCGCTCGCGGGCGATGGCTGCTTCATGATGGCCGGCAACGAGCTCGCGACCGCGATGCAGTACGGGCTGAACATCGTCGTGATCGTCGTCAACAACGGGCATTTCGGCACGATCCGCATGCATCAGGAGCGCAACTACCCGGGACGCGTGCACGGCACGGGGCTCACGAATCCCGATTTCGCCGCGTATGCGCGCGCGTTCGGCGCGCATGGCGAGACCGTCGAGCGCACCGCCGATTTCGCGCCCGCGCTCGAACGCGCGCTGACCTGCGGGCTGCCCGCGCTGATCGAGATCCGTATTCCGCAGGACGCCAGCACGCCGGCCGCGACGCTCGAGCAGATCCGCGAACAGGGCCGCCGCGCACGCGGCGGATGACGGTGGACACGCACGCCGCGCCGCCCGACGTCGCACTGTCGCACGACGACGCACTCACGCTCCCCGGCACGCTGCTCGCACCGGACGGCACGCTCGTCGCGCCTTACGACCTCGAGCACGGCGGCGCGCTTGCCGTCGGCCACGTGCCGGCCGCGCCCGCGCGTGGGCTGCTGCACGCTGCGCACCGGCCGTTCCGGCTCGACTACGACCGCGCACGGCACGTGCATGTGATCAACGGGATGGGTGTCACGCTCGGCGATTCGGTGATCGGGCTCACCGCCCTTGCCGCGCTGCGCACGACGCACCCGGGCCTGCGCTTCACGCTGTACCGGCCGGCCCGCGCGCCGCGCTATGTCGAGGCGCTGTATGCGCTCGCGGCCGACATCGTCGCGCCGTCGCGCACACTGCCGTACCCCGCCGACGCGCTGCCGGCGGATGCGGCGTGCATCGACGTCGGCAATCACCTGTACTGGCCCGCCTTCGCGCGGCTGCCGATGATCGATTTCTTCCTCGACGCGCTCGGCGTGGAGCCCGCGTCGGTACCGGCGTCGGCCAGGCGCAACCGCTGGCTCGCGCGGCTGCCGCTGCCTGCGTTGCCTGAGGACTGGCGGCGCCCGTACGTGCTGTTCTGCCCGACCGCGAGCACCGCGTTGCGCAGCGTGCCGCCGGCGCTGCGGGCGATGTTCGTCGAGCAGCTCGCGCAGCGCTACGGATTGCCGGTGGCCGGGTTCGGGCCCGTTTCGCATCCCGCCTATGTCGACGTGAGCGCCGATGCGGCCGACGATACGGCCCGGTTCATCGCGTGGGTCAAGGGTGCCAGCCTGCTGTTCGCGCCCGACACGGCCGCACTGCATCTCGCCGACGGTTTCGACGTGCCGACGCTCGCGTGCTTCACGACGATCGGGCCGGCGCTGCGCGTGCGCGACTATCCGCATTGCGTGCCGGTCGCGCTCGACGTGCCCGCCGAATTGCGCGGGCTGCATCGCAGCGAACGGCCGGCCGATCTCGCGGCGGTCGAGGCTGCCTATCGCGCGATCGACTGGGATGCGCTGGCGTGGCCCGCGCCGCGCGACGCGGCGGCTATGACGGAATAGGGAAACAGCGTGCGGTGGCCAGTTGCGAGGCCGAAAGCGTAGGTGCGGGTACGCGCCGCCTGAGCCTGAGCCTGAGCCTGAGCCTGAGCCTGAGCCTGAGCCTGAGCCTGAGCCGGGGCCGGGGCCAGGCTGGAGCCGGACTGGACTGGACTGGACTGGACTGGACTGGACTGGACTGGACTGGGCTGGGCTGGGCTGGGCTGGGCTGGGCTGGGCTGGGCTGGGCTGGGCTGGGCTGGGCTGGGCTGGGCTGGAGCCGGGCTGGAGCTGGAGCCAGCGTCGACGCCAAAGCCAAAACCGCTTCGACTACCGCCCCACGCTCACCCCACCGCCACCATCACCGCGCGATCGCGCAGCGTCTCCGACGGCCGCTTGCCGAACAGCCGCCGGTAATCGGTCGCGAACTGGCTGAGATGCCAGAAGCCCCACGCCTCCGCCACGTCCTGCACCGAACCGGCCGCGCGGCCGCACAGGTCACGCCGCGCGCCATTCAGCCGCAGCGTGCGCAGATAGGTGGCGGGCGCCATGCCGAGCACGTCCTGGAAGCAGTACTGCAGCGTGCGCCGGCTCACGTGCAATTGCTCGCACAGCTCGGGCACGCCGACCGGGCGCGTACGGTGCGCGAGCACGTAGTCGCGTGCCTGTTCGACGATCCAGCGGCGCATCGACGGCGCACGGCCGGTGTCATCGTCGGCCGGTTGCGCGCACACGTCGAACAGCGCGGCCAGCACCTCCGCCTGCAGGTCGTCGCGCTGCGCGTCGGCCAGCGGGCCGGCCATCGCCACCGCCCCATCGAGCCGGCGGCCGAGCAGCGCACACAGGCGCGCGAGCCGCGCATCGCCGACCTGCATCACGCGCTGCGTGAACAGCCGCTCGTCGAGCGCGCGGCGCTCGACCTCCTCCGCATAGTGGCGCAGCACGTCGCCGCGCACGACGATGCCGTAGATCGAAAACTGCGCGGGCGTCACCAGTTCGAATTCGACGTTGCCGGGCCGGAACGCGAGCGCACCCGGCCCGATGCGGCACGCATCGACACGCGCGGTGCCGTCGCACACGAGCGGGATGCCGAACCAGTACGCATCGCCGCGCACCTCGCACGCCTGGCGCAGCAGGTGGCTCGTCGATTCGCGAAACAGCTTCATCGTGTCGAGCGGCAGCTCGGTCAGTGTGCCGACGAAACGGCCAGCCGCGAGCTGGTCGTAGGTCTGCCGCCAGCCGATCAGGTTGCGCGCCTGCTCGTCGGCGTCATGCGCGACGCTGACGACCGCCTGCCCGGCCAGCGCATCGTCGCCCTGCGCGTTGCGCCGCGTGTCTTCGGCCGTCGGTTCTTCGCTGCACGCCACGTGTTGGTCCATCGTGTCCTCCCTCTCCTGCCCGGAACCGCGCCTGTCACGCAAGTCCCGTGCCGAACCCTGCGCGACCTGCGCAAAGCCCGTCATTCGATGCTTCACGGACTGTGCGCGCCACGCACGCGTACCCAAACGCCCTGCCGCACGCACCCCGCCAGTGCGGCACGCGCCACGCCGGCGCACCCGGTACGCGCCACCCTTCGGCGATACGCGGCGGCCGGCTAGCCACCGTTCGCGGGCCGCAGCCGCACGACCCGCGTGCCGCAATTGCCGTACGCCTGCGTAACCGCCAACTCGACGATCGCACTGCCGGCCGGCCACGGCGCTGCGTCCGCCTCGGACAGATCCGTACACAGCGTCGCGCGCCCGTTGATCCGGTAACGGATACCGCGCATGAAATCGACGAACAGCAACCCGACGCCGCTGCCATTGCACCCCGCCGCGTCGACCCGCCCGCCGTCGCTCTCGCCGTACACCGGCAGAACGAAGCGCAGCGTCTTCGTGTCGATCACGCGCACGACCGGCAGCAGGTCGCCGTTCGCGTCGCGCCGGCTCTGCACGATGTCGCAGGTCACGCCCGCCTGCCCGCCGCACGCCGTGCCGACGAACATGAAGGGCTGCGTCTCGATGAACTGCCGTACGCCGATGCTCAGCCGCGTCGTCACGACGTCGCTCATCCGCTCGGCTTCGTCGGCGACGCCAAAGCGGTGATGCGCGTCGAGTTCGCCCGCGTGGAACACGGGATGGCGCGGATAGGTTCGGGGCGGTTCTGACATGGGGTTTTATGTCCGGCGCGCCGGCTCAACTTGCCGCCGCGAGCAAACGACCATCGGTATCGTTTCCGGCGAAGGCCGCGGCAATGCGCGGCCGGTGCCGGGTTGCGATGCGGATGGGCGGAAACGGCGAATCTCCGGATCGCCGGTCGGTCGCACGGTGCGCATCCGCGTACCGGTCGTCGGCCAGGCAACCGCCGCCGCCCGGCGCGACACGCGTTTCACGACCATCCGGCATCCGAAGCTTGGCCGCTCAAGACGGCGACCCGACCGGCCGACGCATACCACCGTCAGCCGGCCAGGACACCCACGCGCGGATCAGAAGAACCCGAGCGCCTCGGCCTGGTAGCTCACCAGCAGGCACTTCGTCTGCTGATAATTCGACAGCGCCATCTTGTGCGTCTCGCGGCCGATCCCCGACTGCTTGTAGCCGCCGAACGCCGCGTGCGCGGGATACAGGTGGTAGCAGTTGGTCCACACTCGGCCGGCTTCGACCTCGCGGCCCATCCGGTACGCACGCGTGCCGTTGCGCGTCCACACGCCCGCGCCGAGCCCGTAGAACGTGTCGTTCGCGAGTTCGATCGCGTCCTGCTCGTCCTTGAACGTCATCACCGACGCGACCGGCCCGAAGATCTCTTCCTGGAACACGCGCATCTTGTTGTTGCCGAGCAGCATCGTCGGCTTCACGTAGTAGCCCGTGCCGAGTTCCGCAGCCGGCGCCGTGCGCTCGCCGCCCGTCAGGCATTGCGCGCCTTCGCCGCGGCCGATGTCGATGTACGACAGGATCTTGTCGAGTTGCTGCTGCGATGCCTGCGCGCCGATCATCGTCTGCAGGTCGAGCGGGTGGCCGGCCTTGATGCGTTCGACGCGCGCGACCGCCTTCTCGATGAACTTCTCGTAGATCGATTCCTGGATCAGGATCCGCGACGGGCACGTACACACTTCGCCCTGGTTCAGCGCGAACATCGCGAGCCCTTCGAGCGCCTTGTCGAGGAACGCGTCGTCCTGGTCGAGCACGTCGGCGAAGAAGATGTTCGGGCTCTTGCCGCCCAGTTCGACCGTCGACGGGATCAGGCTGTCAGCCGCCGCGCGCAGGATGTGCTTGCCGACCGGCGTCGAGCCGGTGAATGCGATCTTCGCGATGCGCTTGCTGGTCGCGAGCGCTTCGCCCGCTTCCTTGCCGAAGCCGTTCACGATGTTGATCGTGCCGGCCGGGAACAGGTCGCCGATCAGCTCCATCAGCACCAGCACCGACGCAGGCGTCTGCTCGGCCGGCTTCATCACCACGCAGCAGCCGGCCGCGAGCGCCGGCGCGAGCTTCCACGCGGCCATCAGCAGCGGGAAGTTCCACGGGATGATCTGGCCGACGACGCCGAGCGGCTCGTGGAAGTGATACGCGACGGTGTTGTCGTCGATTTCGGAGATGCCGCCTTCCTGCGCGCGGATGCAGCCCGCGAAATAGCGGAAGTGGTCGACTGCGAGCGGCAGGTCGGCCGCCATCGTCTCGCGCAGCGGCTTGCCATTGTCGATCGTCTCGGCCACGGCCAGCAGCTTCAGGTTCTTTTCCATCCGGTCGGCGGCGGCGAGCAGCAGGTTCGCGCGTTCCGCGACGGACGTCTTGCCCCACTTGCGTCGCGCGGCATGCGCGGCGTCCAGCGCCAGCTCGATGTCGTCGGTGCCCGAGCGCGGGATGCGGCAAAACGGCTGGCCGTTGATCGGCGACACGTTCTCGAAGTACTCACCTTTCACCGGCGGAACCCACTTGCCGCCGATGTAGTTGTCGTATTGCTGACGGTACGGGTATTCGACGTCGAGGCCCAGTTGCTTCAGGTCAAACGGGTTCATACATGTCTCCTGTTCATCGTGCTTGTGTGAGTACAGCGCCGGTTGGAATTGCGCTGCCCTCGCTTACGCAACATGCGTGCCACGCAGGACGGAAGCACGGCGACCACGGCCGGCCCGCGTGCGCACCGTGCCATGTTCACCGACGCAGCATGGCGGGTGTGCCGATTCTGAACAGCGCGACTGCGCAGCGCGCCGGGACGGTGTTCGAATTTTCCACAGTGCGCCGGCGCACTGGCGCGCGGATGCAGGCCACGCCGCGTGGCATGTCGATTGCGTGCGCAATGCGCATTCCCACGCAACGGCGTGTGCGCCGACCGACACCATGAACGACCGCGGCCCCCTGACCGACGACGCCATCGCGTTCATCCGCGAGCAGGCGTTCCTGATCGTCGCGACCGCCGACGCGGACGGCAACAGCGACTGCTCGTACCGCGGCCGCCAGCCACGCACGGACGGCTCGTTCGAGCCGCTCGTCGACATGCCCGACCGCCGCACGCTCGTGCTGCCCGACTTCGCGGGAAACAACCTGTTCAACACGATCGGCAACCTGCTCGTGAATCCGGCCATCGCGCTGCTGTTCGTCGACTTCGTGCGGCAGACGACCTGGCTCGTGCAGGGGCGCGCGACGATCGACGAGGATGCGGGAAGCCGTGCGCATCTGTGGCCTGATGCGCGGCGCTATGTGGTGGTTGAAGTGGCACAGGCGCAGGCACGGGCGGATGCGGCGCTGCCGCCGCTGGTGCTGGCGTGATGGGCGAGTCGGATCGCCGGCGTGTGAATGCAGCGACAACGAAATAAGACGGCGCTCCGGCCGCCGTGGCCGGAGCGCCCGTGTGCGACGACGCGAGGCTCAACGCCCGCGCGTCTCCGCACAAGCCGCTCCGATCCGGCTGCGGACAGGCACGTCGGCATGCGCGTGCTCGTCGGAGTCGTCACCCGTTTCGGTAGCCGCCGGCCGCCCACCAAGAAACGCAAACACCACCCCCGCACACAGCACCGTCACGACTGCCAACCCGATCAACAACCGATCGAACGCATGCGTATAACTCGCAAGCAGCACCGCATGTCCAACCCCGGGCAACGCATCCGCCGCACCCGCGAGATCACCGGTTGCGAGCCGCGCCGCCGCACGCAGCGTCGCGTCAGGCGTACCGCCAGCACCAGCCGCTTGCGCCAACCCCGTCCGCGCGAGCCCAGCCAGCACTGCACCAACGATCGCGAGCGCGATCCCCTCGCCGGCCACGCGCGTCGTGCTGAAAATCCCCGTCGCCATCCCCGCGCGTTCCTTCGGCACGACGCTCACCGACAGTCCGTCCATCAGCCCCCACGGCATGCCGGCCCCGACGCCGATCGTCACCATCGGCGCGATCGCCGCGGCCCCCGCACCGCCGCGCAGTGCGATACCCAGCCACACGAGCCCGGCCGCAGCGATCAGAAGCCCGAGCCCTGATATCACGCCCGCCGACAGCCAGCGCGTGAGCGTGGCCGCGACAAACGGCACGACCAGCATCGGTGCGGAAATCGCGAGCATCAGCCAGCCGGCGTCGATCTCGCTGAACCCGTCGATGCCGATGAAGCGCAGCGGCAGCACGACAAGCAGCACGATGTAGCAGCAGCAGGTCGACACCGGCAGCACCTGCACGCCGACGAAGCGTGCGATCCGGAACAGCGACAGGTCGAGCATCGGCCGCGCGACCCGCGTCTCGATCGCGACAAACGCACACGCGCCGAGCGCCGCGCCTGCCAGCAGCGCGATCACCAGCGGGCTCGACCCGCCGCGCGCGGGTGCCTCGATCACGCCGAATGTGAACAGCGTCAGCGCGGTGGTGAACGCGGCCGTGCCGGGCCAGTCGAGCCCCGTCGCATGCGGGTCGCGCGACTCGTGCATGCGCGGCAGCCCGAATACCAGCGACAGCCCGCCGGCCACCGCGCTCGTCACGAAGATCGCGCGCCAGCCGTAATGCCCGATCAGCGCACCGGCCAGCACGGGCCCGAACGCGAGCCCGATCCCGAAAGTCGTGCCGAGCAGGCTGAACGCGCGCGTGCGCGCCGCGCCGTCGAACTCCTGCGCGAGCGCGGCTGTGCCGCCCGCGAGCGCCGCCGCCGCCGCGAGCCCCTGCGCGGCGCGCAGCAGGTCAACCGCGAGCATCGACGGCGCGAACGCGAGCGCGACCGACATCAGCGTGAAGCCGCCAACGCCGATCGCGAACAGGCGCTTGCGGCCGAACTGGTCGGCCAGCGCGCCGGCCGCCATCAGGAAGCTGCCGAACGCGAGCATGAACGCGTTGGTGATCCAGTTCATCGCGACCGTCCCGCCGTGCAGGTCACGGCCGATCGCGGGCGTCGCGACCGCGCCGCCCGAAAACGACAGCGGCAGCGCGACGGCCGCCATGCAGACGGCGGCCAGCACCCACGCACGCCGGCGTGTCGACAGGTCCGAAGCGGCTGAAAAAAGGTGATCCATCATCGCTCCTCAAAAGGCCGGCGCGGATACGCCGTCAGAGCGACAGAAGATAAATCCGATTCAATCCGCGAAAAACCACGCAAAGCTCCGCATATAACGGACTAAAATTCCGCAATTCACTCGACTACGTGCGTCGGCGCACCCCCTTCGATTCGATGGACAACCTGACCGGCATCGTCGCCTTCGTCCGCACCGCGGAAGCACTGAGCTTCGTCGCGGCCGGCCGCACGCTCGGCATCTCGGCGTCGGCAGTCGGCAAGACGATCGCGAAACTCGAGCAGTCGCTCGGCGTGCGGCTGTTCAACCGCACGACGCGGCGCGTCACGCTCACCGAAGAAGGGCGGCACTTCTACGAACGCTGCCAGCGAATCCTCGAGGATTTCCGCGACGCGGAAGCGACCGTAACGGCCTCCGCACAGCGCCCGCGCGGCAGGCTGCGCGTGAGCCTGCCGGTGATCGGCTACCGGTTCCTGCTGCCGGTGCTGCCCGAATTCCGGCAGCGCTACCCGGACGTCGAGCTCGATCTCGATTTCAACGACCGGATGGTGGATGTCGTCGAAGGCGGCTTCGACGCGGTGATCCGCAGCGGCCCGCTGTCGGATTCGAGCCTGATGTCGCGGCGGCTCGGCCCGTTCGCGTTCGTGCTGTGCGCGACGCCTGCGTATCTTGCGCAGGCCGGCACCCCGCGCACGCCGCGCGATCTCGAAGCGCACGAGTGCGTGCGCTACTGCTTCCCGACCACCGGCAAGCTGCAGGACTGGGCGCTAGCAGCCGACGACGGCACGCCACTGAAGCTACGCACCGCGCTGACCTGCAACAACATGGAAGCGCTGCGTGGCACCGTGCTCGCGGGGCTCGGCATCGGCTACATGCCCGACTTCCTCGCGCGCGACGCGCTGGAGCACGGCGAGCTCGTTACCGTACTCGACGACTACCGGATCGCGCCGGGCCAATTCTCGATCGTGTGGCCGTCGAGCCGGCAGTTGTCGCCAAAGCTGCGCGTGTTCGTCGACTTTCTGTGCGAGCGGCTGTTCAGGTAGCCACCCCGCGGGCCGCCCGAACGGCGCGAATGCCGCGACGCGGCAGCGACGCCTCGCGCGCGCCCCTTTTCAGTCGGCCCCGATCCGCTCCGCCTCCGCCTGCGGCAGCAACGCATCACTGTCGTCCTTCAGCCCGACGCCCGTCAGCCCGAGCCGGCGCGCATGCGTCATCAGGTAGTGCAGCTTGTGCGCGGCCCCCGCGTACGGCAGCCCTTCGGGCCGCACGTTCGAGATGCAGTTGCGCAGCGCATCGTGGCAGCCCACCTTCGGCGCCCACGTCAGGTACACGCCGAGGCTGTCCGGCGAGCTGAGCCCCGGCCGTTCGCCGATCAGCATCGCGACGACCTTCGCGCGCAGCAGTTCGCCGATCTCGTCGCCGAGCGCGACGCGCGCCTGCGTCGCGACCACCACCGGGCCGATCCGCCAGTCGTCCGCATCGAGCCGCGGCCGCACGGCCTGCAGCAACGGCAGTGCCTGCTTCGCGGCCGCGAACGCCGACAGCCCGTCGCCGACCACGAACACGACGTCCGGTCCGTCACCGCTCGCCGCGTCGCCGTGCGCAGCCAGCAATGCGCGCCCTTCATCGGACAGCTTGCGGCCGAGGTCGGGCCGGCGCAGGTAATGCTGGCGATCAGGCGCGGCGCTCTGCACGCCGAGCGTCGCGAAGCCGGCCGCATCGAGCTCGCGCCGCAGCGCATCGGAGTCGAGCGGCTGGTGCACCGCGTCGCGCGCCTGCGCATGCGACAGGTTGAACGCGAGCAGCGGCGCGGTCGGCAGGCTGTTGCCCGCGCGGCCGAGCGCGATCCGCGCATTCGTGAACGACTTCAGCTGCGCCCACGGGTTCTTCTCGACGGCGTCGCTCATGCCGAAATCCCCATCCAGTCGTTCGCGCCCGCGAGCAGCGGCACACGCGACGTCGCGGCGCGCAACGCACCGTGCGCGTCGGCGATCTCCATCGTCTCCAGCCACTCCTCGAATTCCGGCGCGCGGCGCAACCCGAGCACCTCGCGCACGTAGAGCTGGTCGTGGAACGACGTGCTCTGATAGTTCAGCATCACGTCGTCCGCGCCCGGAATCCCCATGATGAAGTTGATGCCGGCCGCACCGAGCAGCGTGAGCAGCGTATCCATGTCGTCCGAGTCGGCTTCCGCGTGGTTCGTGTAGCAGATGTCGCAGCCCATCGGCACGCCGAGCAGCTTCCCGCAGAAGTGATCCTCGAGGCCCGCTCGGATGATCTGCTTGCCGTCGTACAGGTATTCGGGTCCGATGAAGCCGACCACTGTGTTCACGAGGAACGGCTCGAACTTGCGCGCCACCGCATACGCGCGCACTTCGCAGGTCTGCTGATCGACACCGAAATGCGCGTTTGCCGACAGCGCACTGCCTTGCCCCGTCTCGAAGTACATCAGGTTGTTGCCGACCGTGCCTCGCTTGAGCGACAACGCAGCCTCGCGCGCCTCGCCGAGCAGCGCGAGCGAGATGCCGAAGCTCGCGTTCGCCTTCTCGGTGCCCGCGATCGACTGGAACACGAGGTCGACCGGCGCGCCCTTCTCGACCGCCGCGATCGTGTTGGTCACGTGCGTGAGCACGCACGACTGCGTCGGCACGCCGTAGCGTTCGCGGAAGCCGTCGATCATCGCGAGCAGCTTCACGATCGCCGCGAGGCTGTCGGTGGCCGGGTTGATGCCAATCATCGCGTCGCCGCAGCCGTACATCAGCCCGTCGAGCATCGATGCGGCGATGCCCTTCACGTCGTCGGTCGGGTGGTTCGGCTGCAGCCGCACCGACATCCGGCCCGGCAGCCCGACCGTGTTGCGAAAGCGCGTGACGACGCGGCGCTTCCTCGCCGCCGCGATCAGGTCCTGGTTGCGCATCAGCTTCGACACCGCCGCGACCATCTCGGGCGTGAGGCCCGGCGCGATCCGTTCGAGCGCCGCGCAGTCGGCCGCCGGCGACAGCAGCCAGTTGCGGAAATCGCCGACGGTGAGGTGCGAGATTTCCGCGAATGCCTGCGCGTCGTGATCGTCGACGATGAGGCGCGTGACCTCGTCGTCTTCATACGGAATCACCGCTTCGCTCAGGAATGCCTTCAGCGGCACGCCCGCGAGCGCGATCTTCGCGGCGACGCGCTCCTCCTCGCTCGCCGCCGCGACACCGGCGAGCTGGTCGCCGGAACGCAGCGGGCTCGCTTTCGCGAGCAGCGTCTTCAGGTCCGCGAAACGGTACGTGCGCGGACCGATCGTCTCCGTATAGGACATCTGCGAGTCTCCTTGCCAAAAGCCGACGGCGCGCCCGTTCGACGGGGCGCGCCGGATGCCGTCAGGGACGGCCGTTCACCTTCATCCTGCTCACTCCTCCAGCAGCACGTCGCCCGGCGCACTTGCACGCTGCGAACGCGTCGCGAGGAAGTACGCGTAGCCGAACGCGAGGAAGCCGAGGAACACCAGCGCGACCAGCCCGTTGAAGACCACCATCGTCGCGAGACAGACGAGCGCGGCCAGGATCGCGAACGCCGGGAAGATCGGGTACAGCGGCGCGCGGAACGGCCGTTCGAGATTCGGCTGCGAGCGGCGCAGCTTGAACAGCGACGCCATGCTCACGATATACATCACGATCGCACCGAATACCGACATCGTCACGATATTCGCGGTCAGCGTCTGCCCGCCGAACTGGATCAGCTCGTCGCTGTAGATCGCCGCGATGCCGACCACGCCGCCCGCGAGGATCGCGCGGTAAGGCGTCTTGAAGCGCGGATGCACCTTCGCCAGCCATTCGGGCAGGTAGCCTTCGCGGGCCAGCGCGAAGATCTGGCGCGAATAGCCGAGGATGATCCCGTGGAACGACGCGACCAGCCCGAACAGCCCGAGCCACACGAGCATGTGCATCCAGCCGCTGTTCGCGCCGACGATGTACTTCATCGCCTGCGGCAGCGGGTCGTTGATGTTCGCGAGCTTGGTCCAGTCGCCCGCGCCGCCGGCGAACACCATCACGCCGATCGCCAGCGCAACGAGGGTCAGGATCCCGGCCACGTAGGCGATCGGAATCGAGCGCTTCGGGTTCTTCGCTTCCTCGGCGGCCATTGCGACGCCTTCGATCGCGAGGAAGAACCAGATCGCGAACGGGATCGCCGCGAACATCCCGTGGAACGCGCCCACGCTGAAATGATCGGCGCCCGACCAGCCGCCCTTCATGAAGTTGCTCCACGCGAAGCCCGGCGACACGACGCCCATGAACACCAGCAGCTCGAAGATCGCGAGCAGCGTGACGACCAGCTCGAAGGTGGCCGCGATCTGGACGCCGACGATGTTCAGCGCCATGAACACGAGATACGCACCCATCGCCGCATGCTTGGGCTCGAGGCCGGGGAACTGCACGTGCAGGTAAGCGCCGATCGCAAGCGCGATCGCGGGCGGTGCGAACACGAACTCGACGAGTGTCGCGGCACCGGCGAGATAGCCGCCGGTCGGGCCGAACGCACGGCGCGCATACGCGAACGGGCCGCCCGCGTGCGGGATCGACGTCGTCAGCTCGGTGAAACTGAAAATGAAGGTCGTGTACATCGCCGCGACGAACAGCGCGGTGACGACGAAACCCAGCGTGCCGGCGCTTGCCCAGCCGTAACTCCAGCCGAAGTATTCGCCGGAAATCACGAGGCCGACCGCAATGCCCCACAGTTGCCAGGTCCCGAGCGTCTGCTGCAGCGCGGGCTGGCCGGACGACTTGGCGCCGGCGGCGGGCCGGCCATTCGACTCTGCTTTCATCGGACTCTCTCCTCAAAGGCGCCGGGCCTGGCGGCCTGCGCGACTGAGAATCGATGCTAGAGAGTCATTAAACGACGTGTTATCGAAATTCGGCAAAGATCGCGGCTGACATTTCGCTGACGGAAATGCCGGCCGCGTTCGTTGCGACTGCGCACCGGCCGCGTTCCATGCGGCCGGATTGCCACGCTTACTGGCCGCCGCCGCGCTGGTTGAACCAGCGGTCGAGCAGCTTGCCGGCCGCTTCGCGCCCGCCAAGACCGAACGACAGCGCCACCGCCACCGCGATCGCGCCGAGCACGAGGCCGAACGCGAGCTGCACGATCTCGTTCGCGATGCCCATCGCGCGCAGCCCCATCGCAAACACGAGGCCCAGGATCGCGAATTGCGCGACGCGCGCGAACAGCACGCTGTGCTCGCGGTCGGCCTGCTCGATCACGCGGCGCGCAAGGCCCGCGAGCCACACGCCGATCACGAGGATCACGCCGCCCATCAGCACGTGGCCGCCGAATTCGATGAACAGCGTGACGACGTCGCGCACCTGCGAGAAGCCGAGCCGGTTCGCGGCTTCGACCGACGCAAACAGCATCGCGAAGAACACGATCAGCCGCGCGACCAGCACCGACGGCTGCAGGATCCCCGAGAACACGCGCTCGACGCCGAGCACGGCCGGCAGCCCGTCGGCGCCCGCGGCTTCCAGCAGCTTCTGCGCGAGCGACGCGACGAAGCGCGCGAAGTAGAACGTCACGAGCACGATCACGATCGCCGCGACGATGTCCGGCACCGCGCCGAGGAACTGGTTCAGCATGTTGGTGGCCGGCACCGAGATCGCGTCGATCTTCAGTGCGTCGAGCGCGGAGATCAGCGTCGGCACGAACACGAACACGTAGACGATCGTGCCGACCAGGCTCGACACGCGCACGGGCGTCGGGCTGTCGAGGCCCTGCGTGAGGCGGTCGGCGCCGGCGGCGACGAGCAGGTTCGTCACGAGGCCGCGCAGCACGCGCGCGACGATCCAGCCGACGATGCCGATCACCGCGGCCGCGAACAGGTTCGGCACGATCGCGAGCAGCTTGTCGACCATCCCCTGCACCGGCGACAGCAGCCCCGACAGCGCGAACGACGCGAGGATCGCCGGCAGGAACATCAGGATCACGAGCCAGAACAGCACGTCGCCGAGATAGCCGCTCATCGGCTGCATGCCGGCGCCTTCGGACAGCTTGTCGTCGATCTTGCTCGCCTTCAGCGCGCGGTTCGCGAGGCTGCGCAGCAGCGACGCAATGAGCCACGCGATCAGCGTCAGCGCCCCGCCGCCAATCAGGTTCGGCAGGTAGTTGACGATGTGGGTGACGAGCAGCGAGAACGGGTTGGAGACCGCGTACAGGTTGAGCACGTTAAAGATGCCCACCGCGGTGACGAGCAGCACGAGCCAGAACAGGCCGCCTGCGATGATGCGCTCGACGCAGGCGCCCTGGCCGGTGCTTTCGTTGATCCGCTGGTCGACCTTCAGCGCGCCGAGCAGGCGCATCGCGCCGGCCCGCACCACGACGGCGATCAGCCAGCCGATCACCAGGATGCCGATCGCGCCGGCGATCTTTGGCAGATACCCCCCTAGCGTGGTCTGCAGCGACGTGATGAAGCTGGAAGCATCCATTTCTTCTTCTCCCGAAAACGTGGTGTTGCGATTGAACATCGACGAACTACCTGCGTACTTCGAAAAACGTGCTGCCCCGACGGAGCAACTTACCCGAGAAAAATGACGCGATCACCCGATTTCACCGTCTTTAACTTTAGTCATAGATCGCCGGGGGGCAAGACCCCATTTCGTCGAAATAAAAAAGGGCCTGATTTGTCGGCCTCCTACGCATTTCCGCAAGATTTATCCATTCGGCCCGTGCTACCGTGACGTCGGTTCCCGCCCGGACACGCCGATGACCGCCGCAACGAAACCCGACCAGCCCGCCTGGCTTCGCTATGCGGCGAGCGTGGCGCGCGTCCACGAGTACATCCACGCGCACCTCGACGGCCCCCTCGACCTGAACCGGCTCGCCGAAGTCGCGTGCCTGTCGCCGTATCACTGGCAGCGCGTCTATCGCGCGCTGTATGGCGAGTCGATCGTGCTGACGGTGCGGCGGATGCGGATCGTGCGCGCGTCCGAGGATCTCGTGTGCACGGCGCGGCCGATCGACGAAATCGCGCGGCGCGCAGGCTACGGTTCGACGCACGCGTTCGCGCGGGCGTTTCGCGACGCATACGGCGTGCCTCCCGTGCAGCATCGGCGCACGGGCAGCCACCGGCCCATCTATCCGTTACAGCGAGGAGAAGAAGACATGTTCAAGCATGAAGTCGAGATCCGGCAGCTACCGGAATTACACGGCTATGCAGTGGCGCACACCGGTTCGTACTTGAAGGTCAGCGAAGCGTTCATGCGAATCGGCGCGTGGGTCGGGCAGCACGGGTTGATCGGCCCCGGCGCGAAGATGATCGGCATTTTTTACGACGATCCGGACACGACACCCGAAGCGCAGTTGCGCGCGAAGGCCTGCTTCATGCCGGCCGACGGTGCGCCTGACGTCGAATCCGCGCCGCCGGTGGAGCACGCGACGGTAGCCGGCGGCGAATACGCGGTGCTGCTGCATACGGGGCCGTATGCGGACCTGAAGACGGCGTACCAGTGGCTCTATGGCGACTGGCTGCGTCACTCGGGTCGCGAAGCCGCCGACGCACCGCCGTTCGAGCTGTACCTCAATACGCCGATGGATGCGGCGCCAGCCGACCTGCGCACCGAGATCTACCTGCCGCTGCGCTGATCGACAGGCGGTACGCCGCTCCCTGAAACGAATCGCGCCGGCGGGCGTTCACGCGCCGCCGGCGCGAATGCGCGGACAAACTGCCTTACGCAGCCTGCGTCCCGCACCCGGGGCAAAAACGCGCGTCGGCCGCCAGCGCCGAGTGGCAGCGGCTGCAGGACTTGCCGCGTTGCGCGGCACCGCACTGCGCACAGAAACGCGCATCCGACGCATTGAGCGCGCCGCAACCCGCACAGGCGAGCTGGCTCAGCGGCACGTTGCCACCGGCCTGCCCGCTTCGGCTATCGGCCGGCGCCTGCCAGCCCCAGCCGTAGCGATCGCGACCGCGCGCATCGTGGCCGCCTTGCCCGTCCTGGCGCTGCCCGCCGTGATGCCCGCCACCGTGGCCGCTGTTGTTGCCGTGCCCGCCGCCATGACCACCGCCGTGGCCGCCCAGAATTCGTTTCAGAAAGCTCATCGCCTGCTCCTCAACGCTTGGCCTGCGCGCTGCCGAACGCCCCCGAGGACGACAGCAGCCGCAAACCGTTGGCCACGACGATCAGGCTTGCGCCCGCGTCGGCGAAGACCGCCATCCACATCGTGCCGAGCCCCGCGACTGTGAGGCCGAGGAACACGATCTTCACGCCGAGCGCGAAGCCGATGTTCTGCACCAGCACACGATGCGTCGCACGCGACAGCCGCACGAACGCGGGAATCTTGCGCAGGTCGTCGTCCATCAGCGCGACGTCGGCCGTCTCGATTGCGGTGTCGGTGCCCATCGCGCCCATCGCGAAGCCGATGTCGGCACGCGCGAGCGCCGGTGCATCGTTGATCCCGTCGCCGACCATCCCGACCGCGCCCGCGCCGCCGGCCGACAGCTCCTCGACCGCCGCGAGCTTGTCTTCCGGCAGCTGGTTGCCGCGCGCGTCGTCGATACCGGCCTGCTGTGCGATCGCCTGCGCGGTATGCGGGTTGTCGCCGGTCAGCATCGCGGTGCGGATGCCGAGCGCATGCAGATCGGCGATCGCCGCGCGGCTCGTGTCCTTGATCGTGTCCGCCACCGCGAAGATGCCGAGCACGCGCACTTCGTCGACCAGCACCACGACGCTCTTGCCCTGCCGCTCGAGCGCATCGAGCTTCGCTTCGAGGGCCGTCGAGCAGCGCTCGAGCTCCTCGACGAGGCGGTGGTTGCCGAGCCAGTAGCGCGTGCCGTCGATCGTGCCGCGCACGCCGCGCCCGACGATCGCTTCGAAGTCCTGCACATCGGCGAATGCCGTCGTACCGGCGTCGCGGGCAGCCGTTGCGATCGCCTGCGACACCGGGTGATCGGAGCGCGCCGCAAGGCTCGCGCCGAGGTGCCGTACACGCGCCTCATCGGCGTCGTCCGCATGCAGGTCGAAGTCGGTCTGCACCGGCTTGCCGTGCGTGATCGTGCCGGTCTTGTCGAGCGCGAGCCACGCGAGCTTGCGCCCTTCTTCCAGATAGACGCCGCCCTTCACGAGAATCCCGCGTCGCGCCGCGGCCGCGAGCCCCGACACGATCGTCACCGGCGTCGAGATCACCAGCGCGCACGGGCACGCGATCACGAGCAGCACCAGCGCGCGGTAGATCCAGTCGTGCCACGCACCGCCCATGACGATCGGCGGCACCACGGCAACCAGCAGCGCGACTGCGAACACGATCGGCGTGTAGACGCGTGCGAACTGGTCGACGAAGCGCTGCGTCGGCGCCTTCGCGCCTTGGGCTTCTTCAACCGCATGGATGATCCGCGCGAGCGTCGAGTTGGCCGCGACGGCCGTCACGCGATATTCGAACGAACCCGACTCGTTGATCGTGCCCGCGTACACGGCGTCGCCGGTCGTCTTTTCGACGGGCAGGCTCTCGCCGGTGATCGGCGCCTGGTTCACCGTCGAGCGGCCCGCGACGACTTCGCCGTCCAGCCCGATCCGCTCGCCCGGCTTCACGCGCACGACCGCGCCGAGCGCCACCTGCGCGGCCTCGACCGTGCGCCACGATCCGTCGGCGTCCTGCACGGTCGCGGTGTCCGGCGCGAGCTGCATCAGGCCCTGGATCGCATTGCGGGCGCGGTCGAGCGACTTCGCTTCGATCAGCTCGGCGATCGTGAACAGCACCATCACCATCGCGGCTTCCGGCCACTGGCCGATCGCCATCGCGCCCGTCACCGCGATGCTCATCAGCGCGTTGATGTTCAGGTTGCCGTTGCGGATCGCGATCCAGCCCTTCTTGTAGGTGGTGAGCCCGCACGCGAGCACCGCCGCGAGCGCAAGCGCCGCCGACAGCCACACGGGCAGGCCGGCCCAGGTCGCGCCTTCGGACGCGATCGCGGCAACGCCGGCCAGCGCCAGCGGCCACCACGGCTTCGCGGGCGCGTCGGCGACACGCGCGGCCGGTGCGCCGGGCGCTGCCGCCTCGGGCGTCATCCCGAGCGAGCGGATCGCGCTTTCGATCGCCGGCTGGGCGTCCGGCACGTGCTCGACCGTCAGCATCCGCTGCATCAGGTTGAACTCGAGCGCCGACACTTCGCTCATCCCGCCGAGCTTCTTGCGGATCAGCGTTTCCTCGGTCGGGCAGTCCATCTGCATGATCCGGAACGCGGAGCGCACGTGGCCCGACGCGGTCGCCTGCGCGACCGGCAGCGGCGCGAGCGTCAGCGCGGCAGGCGCGCAGCAGTCGCCGGCCGCGTGGTCGTGGTCGTGGTCGTGGTCGTGGTCGTGGTCGTGGTCGTGGTCGTGACCGGTATGGTCATGCGCTGCGTGATCATGCGAGCACGCCGTGCCATGCACATGCTTGTCGTCGTGTGCATGATCGTGATCGTGGCCGGCATCGCCATGCTCGGCATGCCCGTGCGAACACGATGCACCGTGCACATGCGTATCGTCGTGTGCATGGCCGTGATCGTGATCATGGTCGTGGCCGCGCGAGGCAGCCTTGCCGTGCGCGTGCTCGCCGGCCGCCGGCGCCGCATCGGCGACGGTGGCCGTATCCGTATCGTGCGCGTCGGCGCAGCACGGGGCGCCGCCGCCGGCATGACGGTGTCGTGGGTCGTGGGTACGCTGGGCGTCGGTCATGACAACCTCCTCAATGGCTAACGGTGTAGAGTTAACACCCTGAAGCCACTACAAGGTCAACCCTTACACGGGAGAAAGGCATGAAGATCGGCGAACTGGCCAAAGCGGCCCGCTGCACCCCCGAGACGATCCGTTTCTACGAGAAAGAGGGTCTGATGCCGGATGCGGAGCGCACCGACTCGAACTACCGCAACTACACCGACGTGCATGTCGAACGGCTGCGCTTCATCCGCAACTGCCGCGCGCTCGACATGGCGCACGATGAAATCCGCGCGCTGCTGCAGCTCACCGACACGCCGGCCGATCCCTGCGATTCGATCAATTCGCTGCTCGACGAACACATCGGGCACGTCGACGCGCGCCTCGCGGAACTCACGCATCTGCGCGACCAGCTCACCGAATTGCGCCGCCAGTGTGTCGGCGAGCATTCGGTCGAGGATTGCGGCATCGTGCACGGTCTCGCGACGATGGAAACCGTCGCCCCGGCCGCGAAGCGCTCGCACCTCGGCTGAAACCCTTGTGAAATATGATAGTCTGGTTGAGAATAGTTATATCCTTACTAGATATTAAATAACTATTCATGTCCACCAGCCGCCCGTCCCCGCTTGCGCTGGCCGTCCTCGCGACGCTGACCGAAACGCCGATGCATCCATACGGGATGCTGCAGCAACTGAAGGCTCGCGGGTACGACGAAGTCGTCAACGTGCGCCAGCGCACGAGCCTCTACCAGACGATCGACCGGCTGCTGCGCGACGGGATGATCGCCGTGCACGACACCGAGCGCGACGGGGCGTTTCCGGAGCGCACGCTGTATGCGCTGACCGAGGCCGGGCACACGGCAGGGCAGGCGTGGCTGCATGCCCTGCTCGCGGAACCCGCGCGTGAATTTCCGGCGTTCGGCGCCGGTCTCGCGTTCCTGCCGCTGCTCGACGCCGAAGACGCACGCCACCAGCTCGAGCTTCGGATCGCCCGGCTCGATGCCGAGCGCGCGCGCCTTGAAACGCTGCGCGCCACCGCGCAAGCCGACCAGGTGCCGCGCCTGTTCCTGCTGCAGAACGAGCACGCGCTCGTGCTGCTCAATGCCGAACTCGAGTGGGCGCGCAGCGTCGTCGAACACATCAAGATCGGCGCGCTGCGCTGGGTGGACGGCTGACGCGTCACGCGGGCCAGCTCCCGCCGGCAACGCGCATCGCCGCGATCAAAGCACCTTGCCGGGATTCAGGATGCCGAGCGGATCCAGCGCGGCCTTCAGGCATCGCATCAATCCG
Source organism: Burkholderia lata (assembly GCF_000012945.1). Taxonomy (NCBI): domain Bacteria; kingdom Pseudomonadati; phylum Pseudomonadota; class Betaproteobacteria; order Burkholderiales; family Burkholderiaceae; genus Burkholderia; species Burkholderia lata. Next base: position 143,868 of record NC_007510.1, on the reverse strand, counting down.
ATTTCCGCGTCACTGCGCGTATGCGCGAGATAGGGACGCTTGAGCACGCCGATCCCGTGCTCGGCCGATACCGAGCCTCCCATGTCACGCACCACCGCATACACGCAGTGATCGAGCGCATCGAGGTCCGTATCGGTCATCCCGGCCAGCGACACGCCGATATGCACGTTGCCGTCGCCGACATGGCCGAAGAACAGGCACGTGACATCCGGCCAGCGTGAACGCAACGCCGCCTCGCAGCGCTCGGCGAACGCGCCGAGTTCGCCTGTCGGCAGGCTCACGTCGAAGTTGACGAGATGTGGCAGCGCGTCGATCGCGAGGCCTTCGCGCAGCGTCCACAAGTCGCGCGCCTGCCGCTCCGACGTCGCGAGCACCGCATCCTCCACGAGCCCTGCGTCGAACCCCGCCGCGAGACCGTTTTCCAGTGCCTGGTGCGCGTCGCCGCCCGGTGCGCTCGTCGCGCATTCGATCAGGATCGCGAAGCCCTCGTCGCCGACAAACGGCGCCGCAGCGCCCGGCGTGTGACGCGCGACGTAGTCGTAGAACGCCGGCCACATCGCCTCGAAACTGACGACCTCCGGCAGCATGCGCACGCGGTTCCACAGCGCGACCACCGCGTCGTAGTCGCGCACGCGGCAGAGCGCCGTGGCCGGCGCAGCGAGCAACGGATGCAGCCGCAGCACCGCCCGCGTGACGACGCCGAGCGTCCCCTCGCTGCCGATGAACAGCTGCTTCAGGTCGTAGCCCGCGTTGTTCTTCAGCATCCGGTTCATCGACGACACGACCGTGCCGTCCGCGAGCACGGTCTCGAGCCCGAGCACCTGCTCGCGCATCATCCCGTAGCGGATCGCGCGCGTGCCGCCCGCGTTGGTCGCGAGCATCCCGCCGATCTGGCATGAGCCGCGTGCGCCGAGATCGACGCCGAACGTGAAACCCGCCGCTTCCGCGGCTTCCTGCACCGTCTGCAGCGGCGTCCCGGCGCGCACGATCATCGTGCCGGCCGCCACGTCGAGCGCCTCGATGCCCGCGAAGCGTTCCATCGACAACACGACCTCGCCGCCAAGCGCGACCGCGCCGCGCGCGAGCCCCGTCAGGCCGCCCTGCGGCACGACCGGCTGGCCGAGCCGCGCGCACAGCGCGAGCGTGCGCGACACGTCGTCGACGCTGCGCGGGCGCACCAGCGCGCGCGGCCGCACGCCGGCCGGCTCGTTGTACGCCGTGAAATAACGCGGATCGATGTCGACCGGGCGCGTGACGAGCGCATCGCCCAGTTCCGCGACGAGCACGGCATCGATCGCGTCGCCCGACAGCGATGCGTCGCCCTGTTCGCCACCCGCGGCGGCCGTGTTCCGGTTCTGCATCGCGTGCGGCTCCGCTTACTTCGCCGAGATGTCGATATCGCCGAAATACTTCAGGCCGAGCGACTTCACCGTGCCGTCCGCCTTCAGCTTGTCGATCGCCGCATCGAGTTTCGCCTTCAGCGCGCTGTCGCCTTTGCGCAGCCCGAATGCGATGCCGCTGCCGAGGATCTTGTCGTCGCGCACGGGCTGGCCGACGAACGAGAAGCCCTTGCCGTCCGGGCGCGACAGGAAGCCGCGCTGGCCGGACGGTGCGAGCACGAGCGTCGCGTCGAGACGGCCCGACACGAGGTCCGCGTACGCCTGGTTCTGGTCCTGGTACGCGACGACCGCGACGCCGGCCGGCTCCCAGTGCGCCTTCGCGAAGGTTTCCTGGATCGACGCCTGCAGCACGCCGACACGCTTGCCCTTCAGCGATTCCGGCGTCGGCAGCAGGCCGCTGCCCGTACGCGCGATCAGCTGGGTCGGCACGCGATAGATGATCGTCGTGAAATCGATCGCCTGGCGCCGCTGCTCGGTCGCGTTCATCGCCGAATTGATCGCGTCGAACTTGCGGCCCTGCAGCGCGGGAATCAGGCCGTCGAACGACGTCTCGACCCATTTGCACGACAACTGCGCCGTCTTGCAGACCGCGTTGCCGACGTCGATGTCGAAGCCCTGCAGGTCGCCGTTCGGCGCTTTCGATTCGAACGGCGGGTATTGCGCCTCGAGGCCGAAGCGCAGCGTCTGCGCATCGGCGAGCGCCGCGCCCGAGCCGATTGCGCACGCGAGTGCGAACGCGAGTTTCAGGGTGGCCGTGTGCTTCATCGTGATCTCCTGTGTCTGGTCGATGCGACGCTCCCGTCGCTGGTTTACGTACGGGCTTTACAGCGAACGCAGCCGCCGCGCGCCTTCGACCAGCGTCGCGTCGTCCTTCGAAAAACTGAGCCGGATCACGCCGGCGTCGGTGCCGTCGGTGTAGAACGCCGACAGCGGAATCGTCGCGACGCGCGCGTCGCGGATCAGGCGCAGCACGAAATCGCTGTCGCTTTCGTCCGAGAAGTGGCGAAAGCGCGCGAGCATGAAGAACGAGCCTTCGCTCGGCAGCAGCTCGAAACGGGAATCGGCCAGCTCGCGCGCGAGCAGGTCGCGCTTGGCCTGGTAGAACGCCGACAGGCCGAGATAGCTGTCCGGTCGCGCGAGGATCTCCGCGAACGCGACCTGCATCGGCGTGTCGGCCGCGAACACCATGAACTGGTGCACCTTGCGGATCTCGTCCATCAGCTCGGCCGGCGCGACGCAATGGCCGACCCGCCAGCCCGTCACGTGGAACGACTTGCCGAACGACGACACGATCACGCTGCGCTCGGCCAGCTCGCGATGGCGCGCCATGCTCTGGTGCTGCGCGCCGTCGAACACGACGTGCTCGTAGACCTCGTCGGACAGGATCACGATGCCGGTATCGCGCGTGAGCTGCGCGAGCCGTTCGAGATCGTCGGCCGAGAATACGGTCGCGGTCGGGTTGTGCGGCGTGTTGACGATGATCATCCGCGTGCGCGGGTTGATCGCCGCGGCGACTTCGTCCCAGTTCACGCGGAAATGCTCGGGCGACAGCTTGATCGCCACCGGCGTCGCGCCCTGCAGCCGCACGATCGGCGCATAGCTGTCGAACGACGGCTCGAAGTAGATCACCTCGTCGCCCGGGTGCACGAGCGCGCTGATCGCCGCGTAGAGCCCTTCGCTCGCGCTCGCGATCACCGTGATCTCGGTGGCCGGGTCGTAGTGCGTCCCGTACAGCGCCTCGGTCTTTTCGGCGAGCCGCTCGCGCAGCGCCATGACGCCGGCCATCGGCGCGTACTGGTTGTGCCCGTCGCGCATCGCGCGCGCGACGCCTTCGACGAGCGACGGATCGGGCGCGAAATTCGGCGCACCCTGCGACAGGTTCAACGCATCGTGCTGAGCAGCCAGTTGGCCGATCACCGTGAAGATCGTCGTCCCGACGTCGGGCAGTTTCGAACGGGGCGCGGTCGCGCTTCGCATGACTCCTCCTTCTGATGTCCTTCGGGCGGCCGCGCGCGACGCGCACGGCCTGCATCTGCCGCACGATTTAGCCCGAGCCAATATCGGTGGACAATCGAAAGTTCGTCATGGCAGCCATGCATTTTTCTCATGGCTCCTGGAGAAGCGCGCGCAACGGCAAGGCTAGCCTGCCGGCGCGACATGCGAATCAGGCATTTCCCCTAGGGGATTACCGACCGGCCGCCGCGAGATAGGCGAGCAGCACCGCGCGCAGTTCACCGCGCAGCGCGGCGATGTCGAACGCGGGCCCGAGCGTCAGCAACGCCTGCGAAAGCCCGCCGTAGCAGATCGTGTGCGCCATCCGCGCGAGCCCGTCGAGCCGTGCGGCCGGCGGCGGATCGGCCGCGTGCGCGAGCGCGTCGCGCCACAGCGCGACGTACGCGTCGTAATGCCGGCGGTAGGCAGTGAGCGGCGACACCTGCCGCTCCAGCGCGAAGAGCGCGCCCCATAGCGCCGCGTCGGCGCCGATCGCATCGACCTGCAGGTCGACGAGCACGGCGGCGAGTTCGGCCCGCGGTGCGCCGCGCAGTCGCGCCACGGTGTCGCGCAGCCGGTCGGCCAACGCCAGCACGTGCCGGTGGATGCAGAGCGCCGCGAGGCTCTGCTTGTCGCCGAAATATTCGTAGAAGGTGCCGATGCTCACGCCCGCGACAGCCGCGATCTCGCGGATCGTCGCCTTCGCGTAGCCGCGTTCGAGCAAAAGCTGAACGAACGCCTGCTGCAGCGCGTCGGAACTCGCCTGCGCGCGCGACTGGCGCGGCCGGCGGCGCAAGGCGGGCGCGGGTTGCGCCGCCGGCTGGCCGGGCGGCGCCGGAACCTGAACATGTCGCGGCGGCATATTTGCTACTCTGAAATCAGCAGGGAATGCGGTTTACCGGGGGCCGGAACCGGCGCCGAAGCGCCATCCATGCGGCATGGCGCCGGCCGCCCGCGAAGCATGAGACCGGAGACAACCTCGATGACCGAATCGACTCACGCCGTCACGAACCAGTTCGACGAACTGGTCGACTATAACCTCTTCGCGACGGACATCGCGCTGCGCGACGCGCTCATCCGCGCGGGCGCCGACTGGGCCGTGCCGCAGCTCGACGCGTACGGCGCGCGACTCGGCAGCGCCGACACTGCGCGGCTCGCCGACGAAGCGAACCACCACACACCGGAACTGCACACCTTCGACCGGCGCGGCCGGCGCATCGACCGCGTCGACTTCCACCCGGCCTGGCACGCACTCCTCGGTCAGTACCGCCACGAAGGCTTCGTGTCGCTCGCCTTCCGCGAGTCGCGCCGCGGCCGCTGGGCCGCGACCGCGGCCGGCTTCTACCTGCATGGCCAAATCGAGGCCGGCACGCTGTGCCCGGCGACGATGACGCAGGCCGCGATCCCCGTGCTGCAGAAGGAGCCCGCGCTGTGGGACCTGCTGCGCGACAAGCTCTACAGCAACGATTACGATCCGCGCGACGTGCCGGTCGCCGAAAAACGCTCGATCTGGTTCGGCATGGGCATGACCGAGAAACAGGGCGGCTCCGACGTGCGCGCAAATACGACGCTCGCGACCGCCGTCGGCGCGGGCGGCCGCGGCGGCGAATACCGGCTGCGCGGCCACAAATGGTTTTTCTCCGCACCGATGTGCGACGCGCACCTGGTCGTCGCGCGCACCGAGGCCGGCAGCCCGTCGTGCTTCTACGTGCCGCGCTGGCGGCCGGACGGCACGAAGAACGCGGTCGAGATCCAGCGGCTGAAGGACAAGGTCGGCAACCGCAGCAACTCGAGCAGCGAGATCGAGCTGAACGACGCGTGGGGCATCATGCTCGGCGACGAAGGCCGCGGCATTCCGACCATCATCGAGATGGCCACCTACACGCGGCTGAACTGCGTGCTCGGCAGCGCGGCGATGCTGCGCCAGGGCGTCGTGCAGGCGATCGCGTACACGCGCCAACGCCATGCATTCGGGCGCGCACTCGCCGAGCAGCCGCTGATGCGTACCGTGCTCGCCGATCTCGCGCTCGAAAGCGAAGCGGCGCTGTCTCTCTCGATGCGTCTCGCCGACGCGTTCGAGCGCGACGACTCGCCGCGCGAACGCGCATGGAAGCGGATCGTCACGCCCGCCGCGAAATTCTGGGTATGCAAACGCGCGGTCGAGCTGACCGGCGAGGTGATGGAAGTGTTCGGCGGCAACGGCTACGTCGACGACGGCCCGATCGCGCGGCTGTTCCGCGAGGCACCCGTCAACTCGATCTGGGAAGGCTCGGGCAACGTGATGTGTCTCGACGTGCTGCGCGCGATATCGCGCGAGCCCGACGCAGCTGAGGCGCTGTTCGCCGAACTCGCCGATCTCGGCGCGGGCGAACCGCACATCCGCGCGGCGCTCGATGCGCTGCGCGTGATGCTCGCGGCGCCGGCCGACACGCTCGAGGCATCGGGCCGCGTGTTCGCGCAACGGCTCGCGGTGATCGCGCAGGCGTGCCTGCTGCGCCGCGATGCGCCGGCAGCCGTTGCCGACGCATTCGTCGCGACGCGGCTCGCCGCGCCCGACTGGGGCCGCATCGCGGGCGGCTTCGACCCGCACGCGATCGACGTCGCCGCGCTGCTGCAGCGTGCGTACCCGGCCTGATGCCGTTTCGGATAGCTTAGTACGACCCAGTTCGCCTTCGATCGCCCGCCCGGAGTCCCGATGAACCTCGTCGCCGCCCTTGACCGCGCCGCCCGTGCGACGCCCGACAAGCCGTTCCTCGTCAGCGAATCCGCGACGATCACCTATGCTGCCGCGCGCGAGCGCTCGCACCGCGCGGCCGCCGTGCTGAGCGCGCTCGGCATAGCGGCCGGCGACCGCGTCGCCGCGATGTGCTTCAACACGCCGGCCTTCGTCGACCTGATGTTCGGCGCGTGGCGGCTCGGCGCGACGTTCGTGCCGATCAACCACAAGCTGCAGGCGCCGGAAGTCGACTACGTGCTTGAACACAGCCGCAGCAAGGCGCTGCTGTTCGACGTGGCGCTCGCACCGGTGGTCGAACGCCTCGTGCATCCCGCGCGGCGGCTCGTGACCGAAGGCGAGCTCGACGGCGTGCCGTGCTTCGACACGCTGTGCGCAACGATGGACGGCCTCGCGGGCATCGACCCGGCCGACGGCGACATCGCGCAGATCCTCTATACGTCCGGCACGACCGGCCATCCGAAAGGCTGCGTGCACAGCCACCGCACCGTGACGCTCGCGGCGATGCAGGCGGCCCTCGCGACCGGCATCGGCCGCCACGAGCGCACGCTGATGGCGATGCCGATCTGGCATTCGTCGCCGCTCAACAACTGGTTCGGCGGCACGCTGTATGCGGGCGGCACCGTCGTGCTGCTGCGCGAATACCATCCGCTGCGATTCCTGCAGACCGTCGAGCGCGAACGCGTGACGCTGTATTTCGGCGCGCCGGTGTCGTACCTGCTGCCGCTCGACACGATCGACGGCTTCGCGGCGTTCGACCTGTCGAGCGTGCGCGCCTGGCTGTACGGCGGCGGCCCGATCGGCCCCGCGCAGGCCGAACGGCTCGCGCGCGCGTATCGCAGCGATGCGTTCTTCCAGGTGTACGGCATGACGGAAGCGGGCCCGGCCGGCACGACGCTGTATCCGGACGAGCAGATCGCGAAGGCCGGTTCGATCGGCCGCACGGGCGGCCCGGGCGTCGACCTGCGCGTCGTGCGGATGGACGGCATCGACGCGCAGCCGGGCGAGACCGGCGAGATCTGGCTGAAGACCGACAGCATGATGCTCGGCTATCTCGACGATGCGGCCGCGACGCGCGCCGCGTTCGCGCCGGACGGCTGGTATCGCACCGGCGACATCGCGCGGATCGATCAGGATGGCTACCTGTTCATCGTCGACCGGCTGAAGGACATGATCGTGACGGGCGGCGAGAACGTCTATTCGAAGGAAGTGGAGGACGTGCTCGGCGCGCATCCGGACATCGCCGAGGCGGCCGTCGTCGGCGTCCCGCATCCCGATTGGGGTGAGACGGTCGTGGCGCACGTGGTGCTGCGCGCGGGCACCGTCCCCGATGCCGATGCATTGCGCGCGTTCTGCGGCGAGCGACTGGCCGCGTACAAGATCCCGCGCGAATTCACGTTCGCGCAGGCGCTGCCGCGCACGCCGACGGGCAAGCTGCAGAAGTTCCTGCTGCGCGTGCGGCGCGAATAGCCGCCTGCGCGGCGGCGGAAAAAGAAAAAGCCACCGGACCCAACGGCCCGGTGGCTTTTTCGCATGATCGGCGGGGCGGCGACATTCACCGCCGCCCACGCGTCACATCGCAGGTGCTTACTTGCCGCCGATGCTCTTCAGCGGCTTCCACTCGCCCTTCTCGACCTTGTACATCGTGATGCCGCCGTTCTTCAGGTCGCCCTTCGCGTCATACGCGACGTGCGTCGACGTCACGCCGGCCATGTCGGTCTTCGCGAGCAGCGGCAGGTACTTCGCCGGATCGGTCGAATCGGCCTTCTTCATCGCGTTGAACAGGGCCATCGCGCCGTCGTACGCGTACGGCGAGTACGTCTGCACGTCTTCGCCGAAGCGCTTCTTGTACTTGTCGGCGTACGTCTTGCCGCCCGGCATTTCTTCCAGCGGGAGACCTGCCAGCGAAGCGATCGTGCCGTCGGCCGCGTTGCCCGCGATCTTCAGGAACGTCGGCGTCTTCACCATTTCGCCGCTCATCAGCGGAGCCGTGATGCCGAGCGTCTTCATCTGCTTGACCATCGGTGCAGCCTGCGAATCCGCGCCGCCGTAGTAGACGAGATCCGGCTTCTGAGCCTTCAGCTTGGTCAGGATTGCCTTGAAGTCGACCGCCTTGTCGTTCGTGAATTCACGGTCGACGATCGACGCGCCGCCTGCCTTCGCCGCCTTCTCGAACTGGTCGGCGAGACCCTGGCCGTAGGCCGTGCGGTCGTCGACGATCGCGATCTTCTTCATGCCGAGATCCTTCGACGCGAACGTGCCGGCCACCGAGCCCTGCTGCGTGTCGGACGTCATCATGCGGAAGGTCGTCTTGTAGCCCTGCTGCGTGTATTCCGGTGCGGTCGCCATCGCGATCTGCGGAATGCCCGCGTTCGCGTAGATGCGCGAAGCCGGAATCGTCGTGCCCGAGTTGAAGTGGCCGAGCATGCCCTTGATGCCGTCGTCGACGAGCTTCTGCGCGACCGTCGTGCCGGTGCGCGGGTCAGCCTGGTCGTCCTGCGTGTCGAGTGCGAACTTCACCGGCTTGCCGCCGATCTTCGGGTTCGTCGCGTTGAAATCCTCGATCGCGAGCACGATCCCGTTCTGCATATCCTTGCCGTAGTGCGCCTGCGCGCCCGTCATCGGCCCTGCGTAACCGATCTTCACGTCATCCGCATGGGCCGTCCCCGCCAGCGACATGACGGCGACAAACGTCGCGCCTGCCAGCTTTTTCATCGTGTGTTGCATAGCATCTCCTTGGTACCAGGGTAAATGGAGCGGCTTCGGGATCGCCTTGCCGCTTCCTTTGTTTGATCCGAACGGCAAGGATGATCAGCCGATCGTCATCAAATTCGCATTGCCACCCGCCGCGGCCGTGTTCACGCTCACCGAGCGCTCCGTCAACAGCCGTTCCAGCGCGTAATCTTCCGCATCGCCGTTCTCGAACGCGCCCACCGACACGCCCTGCACCGACACGATCGGGCCCGGCCGCTGCGCGACGTCCTTCACGAGCGTCTGCAGTTCGTCGCTGTCGCCTTCGAACAGCACCGCGTCGAACGGCGCGTCGGCCTGCTTGCGCACGACCGCGTGTGCCTTCAACGATGCCGGCAGCGCGGCGACCAGCGCCTCGCCGGCCGCGCCCGCGAACAGCGCACGGTTGCCGGTCGCCAGCACCGCCGCGAACTGCGCGCGCGCCCCGCCCGGCGTCGCCGCGACACACAACACCGTGCCGCGCGGGCCGAGTGTATACGTGTTTCGCTCGCCCGTCGGACCGCTCAACACTGCGGTCGCACCGGCCGGCACCTGGGCCAGATAGCCGTCGCAACGTGCCGCCAGCACCGGCTCGCGCTGCTCGATCAGCCAGTCACGCAGCGTCGTGAGCGCCGCCGCCGGGTTGCCGCGCGCGTCGCCTTCCACCGCGCCGTCCGCGATCAGCGTCTGCGCGAGCGAACGCGGCAGGCCCGACGGACGCGTCGCGAGCAGGCGCTGCAGGTACAGCGCGCCGCCGGCCTTCGGGCCCGTGCCCGACAGCCCTTCGCCGCCGAACGGCTGCACGCCGACCACCGCGCCGATCACGTTGCGGTTCACGTAGATGTTACCGACGTGCGCATTCGAGATCACGTGCGCGATCGTCTCGTCGATCCGCGTGTGGATGCCGAGCGTCAGGCCGTAGCCGGTCGCGCGGATCTGCTCCAGCAGCTTGTCGAGCTGGCTGCGGCGGTAACGCACCACGTGCAGCACGGGGCCGAACACTTCGCGCTTCAGCTCGTCGATGCTGCCGATCTCGATCAGCGTCGGCGGCACGAAGGTGCCGTGCGCGCAGGCCTCGGGGGCCGGCAGCTGCGTGACGCCGTGCCCCTTGTCCTTCATCGCCGCGACGTGCGTGTCGATCGTCTGCTTCGCTTCACCGTCGATCACCGGGCCGACGTCCGTCGACAGGCGGTCGGGGTTGCCGAGCGCCAGCTCGTGCATCGCGCCCTTCAGCATCGTCAGCGTGCGGTCCGCAACATCGTCCTGCAGACACAGAACGCGCAGCGCCGAACACCGTTGACCGGCCGAGTCGAAAGACGACTGCATCACGTCCGCGACGACCTGCTCCGCGAGCGCCGACGAGTCGACGATCATCGCGTTCTGGCCGCCCGTTTCGGCGATCAGCGGGATCGGCTTGCCGTCCGGGTCGAGGCGCGCGGACAGCGTCTTGTTGATCAGGCGCGCGACTTCGGTCGAGCCGGTGAACATCACCGCACGCGTACGCGCGTCGGCCACCAGCGCCGCGCCGACGGTCTCGCCGGTGCCCGGCAGCAGTTGCACCGCGCCGGCCGGCACGCCGGCCTCGCGCAGCAGGCGCACGGCCTGCGCGGCGATCAGCGGCGTCTGTTCGGCCGGCTTCGCGAGCACCGTGTTGCCGGCGGCGAGTGCCGCGGCGACCTGGCCCATGAAGATCGCGAGCGGGAAGTTCCACGGGCTGATACAGACCACGGGGCCCAGCGGGCGGTGCGTGTCGTTCGAGAATTCGTCGCGGATCTGTGCGGCGTAGTAGCGCAGGAAGTCGACCGCTTCGCGGATCTCGGCGATCGCGTTAGGCAGCGATTTGCCGGCTTCGCGCACGATCAGGCCCATCAGCGTGTGCATCTGCGCTTCGAGCAGGTCGGCCGCGCGCACCAGGCAATCGGCGCGTGCATCGACCGGCGTCGCCTGCCAGATCGGCGCGGCGGCCACCGCGTGCGCGAGTGCCGCGCTCACGTGTTCGGCCGTCGCTTCGCTGACCGTGCCGACCAGGTCGCGCTGGTCGGCCGGGTTGCGCACGTCGCGGGCCGGTGCGTCGGCGAGCGCGTCGTCGGCGAGCATCGGCGCCGCGCGCCACGGGAAATGCGCGCTCGCGAGCAGCGCGGACGACAGCGACGCGAGGCGGTGTTCGTTCGACAGGTCGAGACCCATCGAGTTGGGACGCTCGTCGCCGTACAGGTTGCGCGGCAGCGGGATCTTCGCGTGCGGTGCGCCGAGCGGCACGACCTTCGACGCTTCGTCGACCGGATCGGCAACCAGCTCCTTCACCGCCACGGTTTTATCCGCGATGCGGTTCACGAACGACGTGTTCGCGCCGTTCTCGAGCAGGCGGCGCACCAGGTACGCGAGCAGCGTCTCGTGCGTGCCGACCGGCGCGTACACGCGGCACGGACGGTTGAGCTTGTCGCGGCCCGTGACTTCCTCGTACAGCGGCTCGCCCATCCCGTGCAGGCACTGGAATTCGTACTGGCCCGGGTAGTAGTTCTGGCCCGCGAGCTGGTAGATCGCGGCCAGCGTGTGCGCGTTGTGCGTCGCGAACTGCGGGTACACGGCGTCCGGCGCCGCGAGCAGCTTCTTCGCGCACGCGAGGTACGACACGTCGGTGTAGATCTTGCGCGTATAGACCGGATAGCCTTCGAGGCCGTCGACCTGCGCACGCTTGATCTCGGTATCCCAGTACGCGCCCTTCACGAGGCGGATCATCAGGCGGTGACGGCTGCGGCGCGCGAGATCGATCAGGTAGTCGATCACGAACGGGCAGCGCTTCTGGTAGCCCTGCACCACAAAGCCGATGCCGTTCCAGCCCGCGAGATCCGGATCGAAGCACAGCGCCTCGAGCAGGTCGAGCGACAGTTCGAGGCGGTCGGCTTCTTCAGCATCGATGTTCAGGCCGATGTCGTAGCGGCGCGCGAGCAGCGCGAGCGCGCGCACGCGCGGCAGCAGCTCGCTCATCGTGCGGTCCTGCTGCGAGCGCGAGTAGCGCGCGTGCAGCGCCGACAGCTTGATCGAGATGCCCGGGCCTTCGTAGATGCCGCGGCCGCCGGCTGCCTTGCCGATCGCGTGGATCGCCTGTTCGTACGACGCGTAGTAGCGCTGCGCATCCTCTTCGGTGGTCGCCGCTTCGCCGAGCATGTCGTACGAGTAGCGGAAGCCGCGCGCTTCGTACTTGCGGCTGTTCGCGAGCGCTTCGGAAATCGTCTCGCCGGTGACGAACTGCTCGCCCATCAGGCGCATCGCCATGTCGACGCCCTTGCGGATCAGCGGCTCGCCGCCGCGGCCGATCAGGCGCGTCAGCGCCGACGACAGCCCGGCTTCGCTGTTGGTCGTCACCAGCTTGCCGGTGATCATCAGCCCCCACGTGGCCGCGTTCACGAACAGCGACGGCGCGTGGCCGACGTGCGAGCGCCAGTCGCCCTTGCTGATCTTGTCGCGAATCAGCGCATCGCGCGTCGCGCGATCGGGAATGCGCAGCAGCGCTTCGGCGAGGCACATCAGCGCGACGCCTTCCTGGCTCGACAGCGAGAACTCGTGGATCAGCCCTTCGACGCCGCCGCCCGAGCTCTTCTCGCGCAGCGCCTCGACGAGCTTGGTCGCGAGCGCCTGCACGTCCGCCTGCAGGTTCGCGGGCAGGCGCGCCTGCCCGAGCAGGAACGGCACGCATTCCGGCTCGGGGCGGCGATACGCAGCCGTGATCGCCGCGCGCAGCACCGATTGCGGCTGCACGTTCTGCGCGAACTCGAGGAACGGATGCGGCGAGTTGTCGTCGTCGCCGTCCGCGACCTGGCCGTCGGCGAGCTCCGTCACGCCGCTGTGACCCGACAGCTCGGGCGGCAACTGGCCGTGCTCGATCCGCTCGAGATACGCGAAGATCGCCTGCTTGATCAGCCAGTGGGGAGTGCGCTCGAGACGCGCGGCGGCGTCCTTGAGACGCGAGCGGAGAAGGTCGTCGACTTTGACGCCGAGAGTCGTGCTTGCCATGGTGGGTTCGTGCGCCGGTGCGAGCCCGGCAATATGGTGTGAGAGGATGCGCGAAATCCTACGGCACGCAATAAAAAGGTGCAACCAAATTACGAGATAGGTTGCACCCTTAAGTTACTCAATATAATCAGCCACTTATGCGGTTGCAACCTAGGAGTTGCCCGTGGTCGGAGGATCGGTGTTTTCCCTGAGCAGGCCGGTTTGACACGCGTGCGCAACCTTCCGCGCGGGTGGCGGCGGACGAAAACGGGTTGCACTGGGTGTGACGGAGGGTATGGCGGAAGGTGTGGCGCCCGGGCGCGGCCGAGCGGCGAGAGACGGTTCGAGGGCACCCGGCCCGGGCTTCGATACCGCGGCGCGCAGCACGAACGCCGCATGGCGCGCCGCTCAGATACTCAGATATCCAGCGGATCGACCTCGACGCTCCACCGCAGCACGCCCTTCAGCGCGCGCAGCTCCGGCTGCCATGCGCGCAGCGCATGCTGCAGCGCCGCCCGCGACGCGCTTTCGAGCAGCAACTGCGCGCGATGGACGTTCGCGACCTTGACGATCGTCATCGGCACCGCGTCGTAGACGGTCACGCGATCGGCACCCGGCAGCCCCGGCAACGCGGCCGCGGCTTGCAGCAGGAACGCGAGCGCCGCGTCGAGCGTGCGCCCTTCGGCGCGCAGCAGCGCCTGGTAGACGAACGGCGGCAGGTGCGCGTCGCGGCGCTCGCCAAGCGTCGAATTCGCGAAGCCGACGTAATCCTGCCGCCCGAGCGCGTGGTACAGCGCATGACGCGGGTAACGCGTCTGCACGAGCACCTCGCCCGGCAGCCCGGCGCGCCCTGCGCGGCCGCTCACCTGCATCAGCTGCGCGAACAGCCGTTCGCTCGCGCGGAAGTCGTGCGAGAACAGCGCAGTATCGGCATTGAGCACGCCGACGAGTGACACGCGCTGGAAGTCGTGCCCCTTCGCGATCATCTGCGTGCCGACGAGGATATCGACCTCGCCCGCGTGCACGTCGGAAAAGAGCGCCTGCGCACTGCCCTTGCGACGTGTGCTGTCCGCGTCGATCCGCAGCACGCGCGCACCCGGCACGGTCTCGGCGAGCGCCTCCTCGATCCGTTGCGTACCGCGCCCGAGCGGCGCGATGTCGACGTTCCCGCATTCGGGGCACGACCGCGGAATGCGCGATTCCCAGCCGCAGTGATGGCAGCGCAGCGCGTGCTCGGGCTTGTGCAGCACGACGTACGCGCTGCAGCGCGGGCAGCCGGCAACCCAGCCGCATGCGTCGCACGCGAGCTGCGGCGCATAACCGCGCCGGTTCAGGAACACGAGGCTCTGTTCGCCGCGCTCGAGCCGCGCCTTCAGCGCCGCGACGAGCGGCCCCGACAGCCCGCCCATCGACGCGCGCCCGCGCCGCCGCTCCTCTTCGAGGTCGATCAGGCGCACGGTCGGCAGCGTCGCGTCAGCCACCGCGCGGCGCGACAGCGTGAGCCGCGTGTAACGGCCCTGCTCGGCCTGCCACCAGCTTTCGAGCGACGGCGTCGCCGAGCCGAGCACGACCGTGATGCCGAGCTGCTTCGCGCGCCACACGGCGAGATCGCGTGCCGAATAGCGCAGCCCTTCCTGCTGCTTGTATGCGGGCTCGTGCTCCTCGTCGACGACGATCAACGCGAGTGTCGGCATCGACGCGAGCACTGCGAGGCGCGTGCCGAGCACGATCCGCGCGCGGCCCGTATGCGCGGCGAGCCAGTTGCGCGCACGCTCGCCCTCGGCGAGCCCGCTGTGCAGCGTGACGATCGCGTCGTCGGCGAGCGCCCCCGCGAAGCGCGCGCGAAACGCGGCCTCGAACTGCGGCGTCAGGTTGATTTCGGGGACGAGCACGAGCGCTTGCGCGTCCGGCCGTGCATCGAGCAGCGATGCGAGCGCATGCAGATAGACCTCGGTCTTGCCGCTGCCCGTCACGCCGTGCAGCAGGAACGGCGCGAAGCCCTGTGCGGCGCGAATCGCGTCGAGCGCCTCGGCCTGCTGGTCCGTGAGCGCCGGCGGCACAGTTCGTCCACCGGCTGCCAACAGGTTATCCACAGCTTTGGGCACAGGCGCGTCGGCCCAGCCGATCTCCTCGACGTCGACCCAGCCGCGCGCCGCCCAGTCGTCGAGCGTCGCCGCCGCCTTCGGGTGCAGCGCGCGCGCATCGGGCAGCGCCAGCGAATCGGTGTCGACCAGGGCCTGCGCGAGCCGCCGCAGCGCGGCCCCGCGCGCGGGCAATGCATCGGGCAGCGCCGCGCGGCCGGCTTCCGTCGGCCGGTAGCGCACCTCGGGCGCGAGCAGCCGCCCCCAGCGGCCGGCATCGCGCAGCGCCTGCGGCAGCGCCGGCAGCGCGACCTCGCCACGGCCGCGCTGGTAGTAGTCGGCGGCGAACGACACGAGCGCGAGCCAGTCCGGCGACAACGGCGGCAGGTCGGTGCAGATCGCGTCGACTGCGCGCAGCCGGGATGGCGGCACATCGGTGTGAGTCGTCACTTCGCAGACGAGCCCGACGGCCTGCCGCTTGCCGAACGGCACCTGCACGAGCGTGCCGGGCCCGGGCACCGGTTGCGCGTCGCAGCGGTAATCGAACAGGGTGGCGAGCGGATGGTCGAGCGCGACGCGCAGATAGGTGCCGCTCATCACGGCGCTCCGGCGGCGGTATGCGCCGCATGGGCATGGACGGCCGACATCCGCGCCCGCATCGTGGCAGCGAACTTAAAGTAAAACTTCAGATTCGGCGCTAAGTTTTGGATTCGCATTAGGAATCGCCGTATACCCTGCCCAGCCTGTGGATAACTTTGTTGAGAACTCGCCGCTCACTGGCCGCAACGCGCGCGGGGCCGCGCTTTGCGCTGATTTTCGCCGCTTGTTGCGGTGCCCCGCGGAGCCTTATTCCATAAGGCTGCTATTCAAATTACCGAACCATAGCGAGGCGAATTGACCGATACAGGGCTCTACCGCGCTGCAACGTGGAAAATGTGTATAAGTCAAGTCTTGACAAGCACTGAATCGGCAACCGGTGCGGGGTTGCGCCCTGTTTAGTGCCGGCAGCGAAACGCTGTCACGCCGCAGTGCAGCATGACAGCGCTTGCGTTCAGCCAGCGGCTCCGCTACGAATCGCGCGGCTGTGGCTATGCACTTCGTCGACGAGTTCGGCGACGTGATCGGGCGACGTAAACTGCGAAATGCCGTGCCCGAGGTTGAAGACGTGGCCCGGATGATTGCCGTAGCTGTCGAGCACCGCGCGCGCCTGCTCGCGTACTGCAGCCGGCGGCGCAAACAGGATCGTCGGGTCGAGGTTGCCCTGCAGCGCGACCTTGCCCGCGACGCGCTCGCGCGCCTTGCCGAGGTTGACGGTCCAGTCGAGCCCGACCGCGTCGACGCCGGTCGCCGCGATCTCCTCGAGCCACAGCCCGCCGCCCTTGGTGAACGTGATCACCGGCACGCGCTCGCCGTCGTGCTCGCGCTTGAGCTGCGAGACGACGCGGCGGATGTAGTCCAGCGAGAAGCGCTGGTACGCGCCGTCCGCCAGCGCGCCGCCCCACGTATCGAAGATCATCACGGCCTGCGCGCCCGCTTCGATCTGCGCGTTCAGGTACGCGGCCACCGCCTGCGCGTTCACGTCGAGGATCCGGTGCATCAGGTCGGGGCGCGAATACGCCATCGACTTCACCGTGCGGAAATCGTCCGACCCGCCGCCTTCGACCATGTAGCACGCGAGCGTCCACGGGCTGCCCGAAAAGCCGATCAGCGGCACGCGCTGGCGGCCCTGGCCGTCGGTGAGCGCGCGGCGGATCTCGCGCACGGCGCCCGTTACGTAGCCGAGCGTCTCTTCGATGTCCGGCACCGCGAGCTTCGCGACGTCGGCCTCGGTACGCACCGGATGCGCAAACTTCGGCCCTTCGCCGACCTGGAAGTCGAGGCCGAGCCCCATCGCGTCCGGAATCGTCAGGATGTCAGAGAACAGGATCGCGGCGTCGAGCGGAAAGCGCTCGAGCGGCTGCAGCGTCACTTCGGTCGCGTAGTCGGGATTCTTCGCGAGACCGAGGAAGCTGCCGGCGCGCGCGCGCGTCGCGTTGTATTCGGGCAGGTAGCGGCCGGCCTGGCGCATCAGCCAGATCGGCGTGTAGTCGGTCGGCTCGCGCAGAAGCGCACGCAGGAAGGTGTCGTTAAGCAGGGTATGGGCCACGGTAGGAGCGACGATGCGAGGGCAAAGCGGCATTTTACCGGACAGCCGCCGTCGGGCTGCGCTTGCCGACGCGATGGCGGCCATATGACGCGCGCGATGGCTCCGTTATGATCGGACGCTCATATCGAACGAAACGAAGGAGGAGACCGATGAAGACACTCGCCACGCTCGCCGCCACCGCGCTGCTTTGCTGTGCCGCCGCGCACGCGCAGACCGGCGCGGGCGCCGCTGCCGCCGCACCGGGCGCCGGCTCGCGGCTCGACGACGTGCTCGCGCGCGGCACGCTGCGCGTGTGCACGACGGGCGACTACAAGCCGTATTCGTACTACCGCGCGGACGGCCGCTTCGAGGGCATCGACATCGACATGGCCGAATCGCTCGCGAAATCGCTCGGCGTGAAGACCGACTACGTGAAGACGAGCTGGCCGAACCTGACCGGCGATTTCGTCGCGAAATGCGACATCGCGGTGGGTGGCGTGTCGACGACGCTCGAGCGCCAGAAGCGCGTGTTCTTCACGCAGCCGTACGTGGTCGACGGCAAGACGCCGATCGTGCGCTGCGCGGACGCCGACAAATACCAGACCGTCGCGCAGATCGACCGGCCGGAAACGCGCGTGATCGTGAACCCGGGCGGCACCAACGAGCGTTTCGCGAAGCAGTACTTCACGCACGCGAACCTCACCGTCTATCCGGACAACGTAACGATCTTCAAGCAGATCCTCGCCGGCAAGGCGGACGTGATGGTGACGGATGCGTCCGAGACACTGCTGCAGCAAAAGCTGAATCCGGGCCTGTGCTCGGTGCATCCGGACAAGCCGTTCCAGTTCGGCGAGAAGGCGTACATGGTGCCGCGCGGCGATGTCGCGTTCCAGCAGTACGTCGATCAGTGGCTGCATCTCGCGCTGTCGACCGGCGAATACCAGGCGATTTCGGACAAATGGCTGAAGTAATCAGGCCCGCGCACGGCGGCCGATAGCGGGCACCGACCCCGCGGCCACCGCCGCAAAAGTCGCTGCGCGGCGGCGGCCGAAGTGCCGCCGTTACACTTCGACGCAGCGTGCCGGCGCCCGCAAAATCGGCCCGAAGCCACCGAATTGGCCGAACGGCCGACTTCCGCGCACACCAATCACGTTTCAAAATCTTTCTGACGAATGACTCGTCATGCGCGGTATCGGGCGAAAGGCGCATTTTCTCGCGTGCAAATCGGCAATTCGTCGAGCCTGATACGCATGAAAAACGCATCGCGCGCACGCGCTGAAAACGCTGCGGAAAATATGAGTAAAAATGACCTTTTTCAGGCCCTCAAAAACAGCAAAAAATCCCGGAAAGCCTTATCTGGCGGGCGTTACAACCTGAAACACTTTGTTACCGCGAGGGGTCATTAATTCGCCCACAATGGCCTCAACGGTTTCAACACGGATGCGGTCTCGTGTGCCAAGTGTGAGCGGACGCGAAGCGCTGCGAGCCAGTCGGTCACGTACCGAAGCCCTTCCGAGGGGCATCCCTGTTGGAGTCGTTTCCGGCCCCCCGCCGGACTCGGTTTCATCTTTGGTCTCCTCGCGCTAACCCCGTAGCGTGTGGTTTTTAGCGGGCTAATAAGCCCGCTTTTTTTCGTCCATCGAAAGCGCAACGGCCCGCAGGCCGCCGCGTTTTTTCCCGTCTGCATGCCGCACTACGCGGTCTTCTGCACGTCCAGTTTCAGCTCCTCGATCATCCGGTCACGCATCACGAACTTCTGCACCTTGCCCGTCACCGTCATCGGCAGCTCGTCGACGAAGCGGATGTAGCGCGGAATCTTGTAGTGCGCGATCTGCCCGTTGCAGAACGCACGCACGTCGTCCTCGGTCATCTGCTCGTCGGCGCGCAGCACGATCCATGCGCACAGCTCTTCGCCGTACTTCGTATCGGGCACGCCGAATACCTGCGCGCTCTGGATCTTCGGATGCCGAAACAGGAATTCCTCGATCTCGCGCGGATAGACGTTCTCGCCGCCGCGAATCACCATGTCCTTCAGCCGGCCGACGATATTGCAGTAGCCGTCCGCATCGAGCGTCGCGAGGTCGCCCGTATGCATCCAGCCGTCCACCAGCACCTCGCGCGTCTTCGTGTCGTCGTCCCAGTAGCCGAGCATCACCGAATAGCCCTTCGTGCACAGCTCGCCCGTCGCGCCGACCGGCACGATGCCGCCGCTCGGATCGACGACCTTCACTTCCAGATGCGGCTGAATGCGCCCGACCGTCGTCGTGCGCTTCTCGAGCGGATCGTCGGTGGAGCTCTGGAACGACACGGGGCTCGTCTCCGTCATCCCGTACGCGATCGTGATCTCCGACAGGTGCATCTGCGACACGACGCGCTTCATCGTCTCGATCGGGCACGGCGAGCCGGCCATGATCCCGGTGCGTAGCGTCGACAGGTCGAATTTCGCGAACTCGGGGTGATCGAGCTCGGCGATGAACATCGTCGGCACGCCATGCAGCGCGGTGCAGCGCTCGTCGGCCACCGCCGCGAGCGTCGCGACCGGGTCGAACGCTTCGCCCGGGAACACCATCGCCGCGCCCTTCGACACGCACGCGAGCACCGCGAGCACCATCCCGAAACAGTGATACAGCGGCACCGGGATGCACAGCGTGTCCTGCTCGGTGAACCGCATCGCCGTCGCGATCGAGCGCCCGTTGTTGACGACGTTGCGATGCGTGAGCGTTGCGCCCTTCGGGCTGCCGGTCGTGCCGCTCGTGAACTGGATGTTGATCGGCTCGGTGGCCGCGAGCGTCGCGCCGATCGCATCGAGCAACGCGGGGTCGACGGCCTGGCGGCCGCGCGCCATCACGTCCGCGAAGCGGAACATGCCGGCCGGCGCGACGTCGCCCATCGAGACGACCGTGCGCAGGCTCGGCACGCGCACCGCATGCAGGTCGCCCGGCGTCGCGGTTGCGAGCTCCGGCGCGATGGTCTGCAGCATCTCGACATACGCGGACGTCTTGAAGCGCTCGGCGGCGATCACGGCCTTGCAGCCGACCTTGTTCAGCGCGTATTCGAGCTCCGACAGCCGGTAGGCCGGATTGATGTTGACGAGCACCGCGCCGATCCGCGCGGTCGCGAACTGCGTGAGCAGCCATTCGCTGCGGTTCGGCGACCAGATGCCGACGCGATCGCCCTTCACGATGCCGAGCGAGGCCAGGCCGGACGCCAGCACATCGACCTCGTTCGCGAATTCGCGCCAGGTCCAGCGCACCTGCTGCTCGCGGAACACGACGGCCGGACGATCGGGAAAGCGGCCGGCCGTATCCAGCAGGAACCGGCCGATCGTCGCTTCGGACAGCGGTACGTCGGTCGTGCCGCGTACGTACGACAATCCGTTTTCGGGCGCGATTAGCGCCCCTACGCCAAGGTCTGCTGCCATGAATGTCTCCGTCCTTTTTGTCTGATCGGCCTGCACGCGCCTTCGGCGCCCGCCTCCGCCGCGCAATCGCGACGGACGGCCTCAACACGGATGATGACGCGCGCGGCTGACGATACTCTGACAGCAAATCGCGGCGGACGGATGAAATAGCACGACCGGACGGATTGATCCGGCCCGCAAAAAATCAGACGAACACGACGGGCGAAAAAAAAGCAGCCCGAAGGCTGCTTTCTTTCGCGGGATACGCGGCGCGGCTCAGTGCCGGCTGCGAATCTTCGCCAGACGCTGGATCGCCTCGAGCTGCGCCATCGCGGTCGCGAGCTCGGATTGCGCCTTCGCGAGGTCGAGATCCGACTTCGCGTTCTGCAGCGTTTCCTCGGCACGCTTGCGTGCTTCCTCGGCTTTCGCCGCGTCGAGGTCCTTGCCGCGGATCGCGGTATCGGCGAGCACCGTCACGGCACCCGGCTGCACTTCGAGAATGCCGCCCGCGACGAACACGAATTCGTCGTTGCCGCCCTCGACTTCGATGCGCACCGCACCCGGACGAATCCGCGTGATCAGCGGCGTGTGACCCGGCAGAATGCCCAGCTCACCCGTTTCGCCCGGCAGCGCGACGAATTTCGCCTCGCCCGAGAAGATCTGCTCTTCCGCGCTGACGACGTCTACTTTGATGGTTGCCATATGGACTCCTGTCGGCGAGAGCGAACGCCTTGCGGCGCCTGCCCTCGTCCCATGCACGGCGGATTGAGCGTGTTGCGGTCGGCGCGGCCAGCCTGACTATCGGTCAATGAAGACCGACAACCCGACCCGCACGCGCCGTGCGACTCACTCGAATCCTTACGAGATCTTCTTGGCCTTTTCGAAGGCTTCGTCGATCGTGCCGACCATGTAGAACGCCTGTTCCGGCAGGTGGTCGCACTCGCCGTCGACGATCATCTTGAAGCCGCGGATCGTTTCCTTCAGCGGCACGTACTTGCCCGGCGAGCCCGTGAACACTTCAGCAACGTGGAACGGCTGCGACAGGAAACGCTGGATCTTACGAGCGCGCGCGACCGACAGCTTGTCTTCCGGCGACAGTTCGTCCATACCCAGAATCGCGATGATGTCGCGCAGTTCCTTGTAGCGCTGCAGCGTCTGCTGAACACGACGGGTGATCGAGTAGTGCTCTTCACCGATCACGTTCGGGTCGATCTGGCGCGACGTCGAGTCGAGCGGGTCGACCGCCGGGTAGATACCCAGCGAAGCGATGTCACGCGACAGAACGACGGTTGCGTCCAGGTGGCCGAAGGTCGTAGCCGGCGACGGGTCGGTCAAGTCATCCGCAGGGACGTACACGGCCTGGACCGACGTAATCGAGCCCTTCTTGGTCGACGTGATGCGCTCTTGCAGCTTGCCCATTTCTTCAGCCAGCGTCGGCTGATAGCCCACTGCCGACGGCATACGGCCGAGCAGTGCCGACACTTCGGTACCGGCCAGCGTGAAACGGTAGATGTTGTCGACGAAGAACAGCACGTCGAGGCCTTCGTCACGGAAGTGCTCGGCCATCGTCAGGCCGGTCAGCGCGACGCGCAGACGGTTGCCCGGCGGCTCGTTCATCTGGCCGTACACCAGCGCGACCTTGTCGAGAACGTTCGAGTCCTTCATTTCGTGGTAGAAGTCGTTCCCTTCACGGGTACGCTCGCCCACGCCCGCGAACACGGAGTAACCGCCGTGTTCCTTCGCGATGTTGTTGATGAGCTCCATCATGTTGACGGTCTTGCCCACGCCAGCACCGCCGAACAGGCCAACCTTGCCGCCCTTTGCGAACGGGCAGATCAGGTCGATAACCTTGATACCCGTTTCGAGCAGTTCGGTCGACGGCGACAGTTCGTCGAACGCCGGAGCCTTCTGGTGGATCGAACGCGTCGTTTCGCTTTCGATCGGGCCAGCTTCGTCGATCGGACGGCCGAGGACGTCCATGATTCGGCCGAGGGTCGGCTTGCCGACCGGCACCGAGATCGGCTTGGCCGTGTTCTTCACGGTCAGGCCGCGGCGCAGGCCGTCGGATGCACCCAGACAGATGGTACGGACAACGCCGTCGCCCAGCTGCTGCTGGACTTCGAGCGTCAGTTCCGAGCCATCGAGAATGAGCGCGTCGTAGATCTTCGGCATGCTGTCGCGCGGGAATTCCACGTCGATAACGGCGCCGATGCACTGTACGATCTTGCCTTCTACCAAAGCAGCAGTACTCATCGCTTTTCCTTTAAATACCTGATTCTTTACTCGCGCAAAGGCGCAGTTGTCGTCCCGGGCGCGCGCTTAAACAGCGGCTGCGCCGCCGACGATCTCCGACAGTTCTTTCGTGATCGCGGCCTGACGGCTCTTGTTGTACACGAGCTGCAGTTCGCTGATCACCGTCTTCGCGTTGTCGGACGCGGCCTTCATCGCGACCATGCGCGCCGATTGCTCGGACGCCATGTTTTCCGCGACGGCCTGGTACACCAGCGCCTCGACGTAACGCACGAGCAGTTCGTCGACGACTGCCTGCGCGTCCGGCTCGTAGATGTAATCCCACGACGTGGCCGGCGTACCGTCATCGGCTTCGAAGTGTTCCGACGACAGCGGCAGCAACTGCTCGATCACGGCTTCCTGCTTCATCGTGTTGACGAAGCGCGTGTAAGCGATATAAACCGCCGACAGCTTGCCTTCCGAGTACAGATCGAGCTGCGTCTTCACGGCGCCGATCAGCTTGTCCAGATGCGGGGTGTCGCCGAGGTGCACGACCTGCGACAGCACCTTCGCGCCGAAGCGGTTCAGGAACCCGAGGCCCTTGCTACCGATCGCGGTGGCTTCGACCTTCTGGCCCTTCTCTTCCAGCTCCTTGAACTTCTGCACCGTCGCACGCAGCACGTTGGTGTTCAGACCACCGCACAGACCCTTGTCCGTCGTGACGAGGATGATGCCGGCCGTCTTCGCGCCTTCGTTCGCCACCATGAACGGGTGGCGGTACTCCGGGTTCGCGCGGCTCATGTGCGCAGCGATGGCACGGACCTTGTCCGCATACGGACGAGCGGCGCGCATGCGTTCCTGCGCGCGGCGCATCTTCGATGCGGCCACCATCTCCATCGCCTTCGTGATCTTGCGCGTGTTCTGCACGCTCTTGATCTTGCCGCGAATTTCCTTCATTCCAGCCATAGCTTGCTCCTTGACCGAAGCGGCGCGGGCGCATCAGCACCCGCGCGGCCTCAGTGTGTCACTCGCGGATCAATAGGCACCGGACTTCTTGAAGGATTCGATCGCCGAGCGCAGTGCGCCTTCGTCGTCCTTCGAGAGATCCTTGGTGTCTTCGATGCGCTTGATGAGGTCAGCGTTGCTGGTCTTCAGGCTTTCGCGCAGGCCCTTCTCGAACGACAGCACTTGCTTGACGTCGAGGTCGTCGAGGTAGCCGTTGTTCGCGGCGTACAGCGACACGGCCAGTTCCCACACCTGCAGCGGCTGGTACTGCGGCTGCTTCAGCAGTTCCGTCACGCGGCGGCCGCGCTCGAGCTGCTTGCGGGTCGCTTCGTCGAGGTCCGATGCGAACTGGGCGAATGCCGCCAGTTCACGGTACTGCGCGAGGTCGGTACGGATACCGCCCGACAGCTTCTTCACGACCTTCGTCTGAGCGGCGCCACCGACTCGCGACACCGACACGCCGGCGTTGATTGCCGGGCGGATGCCTGCGTTGAACAGGTCGGTTTCCAGGAAGATCTGGCCGTCGGTAATCGAGATCACGTTCGTCGGAACGAACGCGGTCACGTCGCCAGCCTGCGTTTCGATGACCGGCAGTGCCGTCAGCGAACCGCTCTTGCCCTTCACTTCGCCGTTCGTGAACTTCTCGACGTACTCTTCCGAGACGCGAGCAGCACGCTCGAGCAGACGCGAGTGGAGATAGAACACGTCACCCGGGTACGCTTCACGGCCCGGCGGGCGGCGCAGCAGCAGCGAGATCTGACGGTATGCCCAGGCTTGCTTGGTCAAGTCGTCATAAATGATCAGCGCGTCTTGGCCACGGTCGCGGAAGTATTCGCCCATCGTGCAGCCGGCGTACGGTGCGAGGTACTGCATCGCTGCCGAATCCGAAGCCGAAGCGGCGACGACGATCGTGTATTCCATCGCGCCCGTTTCTTCGAGCTTGCGAACCACGTTCATGATCGACGAAGCCTTCTGGCCGATCGCGACGTAGATACAGATCAGGTCCTTGCCCTTCTGGTTGATGATCGCGTCGAGCGCCACTGCGGTCTTGCCGCACTGACGGTCGCCGATGATCAGCTCACGCTGGCCACGGCCGATCGGCACCATTGCGTCGATCGACTTGATGCCCGTCTGCACCGGCTGCGACACCGACTTACGCCAGATCACGCCCGGGGCGATCTTTTCGATCGCATCGGTCAGCTTGGCGTTGACCGGGCCCTTGCCGTCGATCGGGTTGCCGAGCGCATCGACCACACGGCCGACGAGTTCCGGACCAACCGGGACTTCGAGAATGCGGCCCGTCGTCTTGACGATGTCGCCTTCCGAGATGTGTTCGTATTCGCCGAGAATCACCGCGCCGACCGAGTCGCGCTCGAGGTTCAGCGCGAGACCGAACGTGTTGCCCGGAAACTCGAGCATTTCGCCCTGCATCACGTCCGACAGGCCGTGGATACGCACGATACCGTCGGTCACGGAGATCACGGTGCCCTGGTTGCGAACGTCTGCGCTCGCTTCAAGGCCCTGGATCCGGCTCTTGATCAGCTCGCTGATCTCAGAGGGATTGAGTTGCATTATTCGCTCCTGATAGTCAATTCTGTTGCGTGCCGGCGTGGCGCTCAGGCGGTCAACGCTGCCTGCATCGATGCGAGGCGCGCGCGAACCGAGGTGTCGAGCACTTCGTCGCCGACCGTCACGCGCACGCCGCCGATCAGCGACGAATCGACTGCGACCGTCGGTTTCAGCTTGCGCTTGAACTTGCGTTCGAGGCCCGAGACGAGACTCTCGAGATCCGCGCCGTTCAGCGGGAACGCGCTCACGATCTCGGCGTCGGCTGCACCTTCACGTTCGTTCTTGAGCGCCTCGAACTGCTCTGCGATTTCCGGCAGCAGCGCGATGCGATGATTGTCGACCAGCATCTGCACGAAGTTCTTCGCTTCGGCGCCAGCTCCGAGCGGCGACTTCACCGCAGCAAGCAGCAACTCGGCTACTTGCGTGCGCGTCACCTTCGGGCTCGACGCGACCGACAGGACTTCCGGCAGACGCGCAACCTGGGCCAGCTCTTGCACGAGCGTGGACCAGGCGGCGATGTCACCGCCCTCGGCCACGCGGAACAGCGCTTCTGCGTAAGGGCGGGCGATGGTTGCAAGTTCGGCCATGATCAGAGCTCGGCTTTCAGTTGATTCAGCAGTTGGGCGTGGGCCGTTTGATCGACTTCGCGCTTCAGGATCTGCTCGGCGCCCTTCACGGCCAGCGTAGCGACTTCACCACGCAGCGCTTCGCGCGCCTTCACGATTTGCTGTTCTGCTTCCGCCTTCGCCTGGGCGATGATGCGGGCGGCTTCAGCCTGGGCGTTGGACTTGATTTCCTCGGCGACCGCCTGGGCACGCTTTTCAGCGTCGGCGATGCGCTGCTGGCCGTCATTGCGGGCCTGCGCGAGTTCCTGGTCCACGCGCTTGTGCGCTGCGTCGAGTTCTGCCTTGCCCTTCTCGGCGGCGGCGAGGCCGTCGGCGATCTTCTTCGAACGTTCGTCGAGGGCGTTGATCAACGGCGGCCACACGAATTTCATCGTGAACCACGCGAGGACCAGGAACACGACCATTTGCGCAAACAGAGTTGCGTTGAGATTCACGGTGTTTCCTTATCTGCTATTCCGGAAAAATGAAACGGTAAGGCGCTCATCGAGTTGCATTCGATCAGCGCCCCAAGTCTCCGTTCCGCCCTGCGCCGGCTTGCGCCGGACGCATGTTTCCGAGAAACCTTAGCCTGCGAGCTTCGACAGGAGCGGGTTCGCGAACGCGAACAGCATTGCAACACCCACGCCGATCAGGAATGCCGCGTCGATCAGACCAGCCAGCAGGAACATCTTCGTTTGCAGCGGGTTGATGAGTTCCGGCTGACGTGCGCAGGCTTCGATGTACTTACCACCCATCAGCGCGATACCGATACAGGCGCCGATTGCACCCAGGCCGATGATGATGCCGATACCGATGGCGGTCAGACCCTGGATGTTGGCGATGTAAGCTTGCATGATCACTCCTTTGTGAAAAGACTTGGAACTGAGATTTAAAAAACTAAAACGGAAACTCTTTCTTGCACGCCGCGCTTAGTGCTTGTCGTGCGCCTGGCCGAGATACACCAGCGTCAGCATCATGAAAATGAATGCCTGCAACAGAACAATCAGGATGTGGAAGATTGCCCAGACGCTGCCCGCGATCACGTGGCCAACGAAGCCGAGGAACGTTGCGTCGCCACCGAAGCTCCACATGCTGCCGAGCAGGGCGATCAACAGGAACAACAGCTCACCCGCGTACATGTTGCCGAACAGCCGCATACCGAGGGAGACGGTCTTCGCGAGATATTCGACGATGTTGAGCGCGAGGTTCGGGATCCACAGCAGCGGGTGGGCGCCAAACGGTGCCGACAGCAGCTCATGCACAAAGCCGCCCGCGCCCTTGATCTTGATGCTGTAGTAGATCATCAGGACGAACACGCCGAGCGCGATGCCGAGCGTGCCGTTCAGGTCGGCCGTCGGGACGATGCGATGGTGGGAAATCACGTCCGACAGACCGAGCAGGCCGATCACGCGGCCCGGCAGGTCGACCGGGAGGAAGTCGAGGGAGTTCATCAACGCGACCCACACGAACACGGTGAGCGCGAGCGGAGCGATGAAGGTACGATTGCCGTGAACGATGGCCTTCGATTGGTCTTCGACCATCTCGACGAGCATCTCGATTGCGCACTGGAAACGGCCCGGCACGCCCGACGTCGCCTTGCGGGCGGCCAGACGCAGCACGAGGATCGTCACGATGCCGCAAACGATCGACCAGAACAGCGTGTCGAGATTCCAGACGTGGATGTCGAAAATCGACGTCTGATGCGAGGTGGAGAAATTCTGCAAGTGGTGCGCAATGTACTCGGACGGATCCGGACCGCGCGTGCCTTCGCTAGCTGCCATATCGTTAATGCCACCCAAATTGTCGAAAATCGTTTTGCCAGTTCCGCAACACGCTATTGCGGGAACGGGCCGGTGCGGTTCGTTGTCGAAACCGCACGCTGCTTGTTCCTTACCGCCAGGCCAGCGCGATCCAGTACGTCTTCAGCACGACGAGGTATGTAACGAGGAACGGCACCCAGTGCACGCCGGACCAGCCGAACGCCACTGCAGTGAACATCCCGATCGTCAGAGCGAGCTTCAGGGCTTCGCCCATCACCCAGCTCATCACGGTGGCCGAGCCACCTGCCTTCAGTCGTGCCACGAATACCGCACTGGGCACCCAGCCGATCGCTCCGCCCAGAAACGCGGATTGCGCAGCGGCGCCCGGCGACTTTGAAAACAGCCACCACGCCAGCGTTGCAACCAGGGACAGAACCACTTGCGCGAATACCACCTTATAAGGGGTTACGCGCGAGGGCTTGCTCACGTCCGGGCCGAACAGCTTTTCGGCTTCTACCCGTGTGAGCGGAACGATATTGTTATCTTGCTGCTCGGCATCCCAGTCATCATCGAATTCGCGCCGCTCGCCGGCCGCTGAAGCGGTGCGTTGCGTGCGCTGATCATCGTGCCTGTCGTCCGGCGCCTGACCCGCCATCGCAATCTTCCGCAAAATCCTTGAACCCGGCCCCAAGCTTTCTGAAAGCTTTCAGGGGTGCCTAGCTAACAAATCCGGGCGATTGTAAGCGATAGTTGCAAGTGATTCAAGGCTTTAGACGCGACAAAAACCTGCGTAAAACGACGCCTCATCATGTGAAAAAACGCGTGATTCGACGACGTACGATGACAGTTGTAAGGTCGCTTTTTTGCACCGGTATTTCTTGCTCGAAAAAATCCGGCGACGGGGGAATGGCGAGGAAACGATGCCCGGCGCGGGCGCCGGCGGGGCGGCACGATCGCCACCCAGGATCCACGCTGTGACGCGGCTTCGGGCCCGAGCTCCGCACGACACCCCGAACAAACGAAACACTGTGGCCGCCCGGCCGCGACGGATGCGCGAAATCCGGACCGACGCTGACGCAGCGAATTATCCAATCAGTTGTCATGCCACCACAGTCGATCGACTGTGGATTGCCACACTTATCAACAGCCCCGCACCAGCGCGAATGCTGTGCACCCTCCTCGCCACTCGAATGGCACGCCTGTGCCACGCACAGCGGCATCGCTCAACCGTGAACGAGCAGCCATGCGCCGAGTGCCGCGCTGGCGAGCGCGAACGGAATCGAGACCAGGTGGAACGGCAGCCACATGCGCGGCTCCTTCGCGAGACGCACCGCGATCAGGTTCGCCAGCGAGCCGATCGCGAAGCCGAATCCGCCGACCGATACGCCGAACGCGAGCGCGCGCCAGTCATGCGTGAACTCCGACAACAGGATCGCGGCCGGCACGTTGCTGATGCCCTGCGACAGCACGGCACCGGCCGCAAAGATGCGCAGCGGCGAATCGAGGCGCGCATGCGCAATCGCGTCATGGATGGCGGGCAGCGCCGCCGCGCTGCGCAGCACGACGAACATCAGCACGAAGATCAGCAGCAGCAGCCAGTCGATCTTCAGGACTGCGTCGCGTTTTACGACGAGCAGCACGATCGCGACGGCGACCAGGCCCGGCAGCGGATGATGCGCATCGGCGAGCAGCACGAATGCCGCGAACAGCACCGCCGCGATCAGCGCGTGCACGCGTTGTACGGGAATGGCGACGACGTCGCCGGACAGGTCGAGCGGCTTCGCGCGAAACGCGCACGCGGTCAGCACGAACAGCAGCGCCATCAGCGCGATCGCGAGCGGCCCGAGCGTGACCACGAAGTGGCCGAACGACACGCCACTCAATTGCCACAGGAATAGATTCTGGGGATTGCCGAGCGGCGTCGCGACGGACCCCGCGTTGACCGCCAGCGCGACGACGATCACGAGCCGCCGGAACGGCAGCGGCGTCAGCGCACGCAGCGACACCATCAACGGCACGACGACGAACAGCGCGACGTCGTTGGTGAGCCACATCGACAACACCGCGGCGAACCCGACGAGCAGCATCGCGAGCCCGCGTTCGGAATGCACGTGATGCACGATGCGGTGCGCGAGCCACATCAGACAGCCGGACAACTCGAGCGCCTTGGTCAGCATCAAGAGGCCCGCGAGCGTCGCGACCGTCTGCCAGTCGACGCGATCGGCCAATACGGAAAATGGTTGCGGACGCACCCATTGCAGCAGGATCAGGCCCAGCGCGAGCACCGATAGCACGGGCTCCTGCGCAAGCCATCCGAGCCACCGGCGCGGCGCCGGTGCGCCCGTCTCCTCCATCGGCTGCCCGTTACTCTTCGGTTGCGACGTTGCCGCGCAGTCGCACGAGAATGCCCTCGAGCGCGTCGAGGTTGCCGAAGTCGATCGTCACCTGCCCTCGCCCGCGGCGGCCGAGCTTGATCTTCACCGTCGACGCGAGCAGGTCGGACAACTCCTCCTCGAGACGGCGCGTATCGCGGCCGCCGTCGTCCTTCGCGCGCGCCTTCACGGCCGGCACTTCCTTCGTCGTGTGCGTGACGAGCTTCTCGGTCTCGCGCACCGACATGCGCTTGTTGACGACCTGATGGGCGAGCGTGATCTGCGTGGCCGCATCGACGGCGAGCAGCGCACGCGCATGGCCCATGTCGAGATCGCCAGCCAGCAGCATCGTCTGCACCGGCGAAGCCAGGTTCAGCAGACGCAGCAGGTTCGACACCGCGCTGCGCGAACGGCCGACCGATTCGGCCGCCTGTTCGTGCGTGAAACCGAACTCGTCGAGCAGGCGCTGGATACCATGCGCCTCTTCAAGCGGGTTCAGGTCCTCGCGCTGAATGTTCTCGATCAGCGCCATCGCCGCGGCGGCCTGATCCGATACATCCTTCACGAGCACCGGCACTTCATCGAGGCCCGCCAGGCGCGCCGCGCGGAAACGGCGCTCGCCGGCGATGATCTCGTATTTGTCTGATGAAATAGGCCGTACCAGGATCGGCTGCATCACGCCCTGTGCGCGAATGCTTGCCGCGAGCTCCTGCAGGCTGCCTTCGTCCATCCGTGTCCGCGGCTGGTACTTGCCGGCCTGCAGCTTGCCAAGCGCGAGCGTGTTCGGTGCCCCTTCGATCTTCACCGCTTCGGTGATATCGGCACTGCCGCCGAGCAGCGCTTCGAGGCCACGTCCCAAGCCCTTCTTCTTTGGTACCGCGTTCATGTCTTTCTTCCTCGCTTCGCTCATGTCCGGATCACGACACCTCGAACGCGCGAACGCGGTCGATCATCTCGGCGCCGAACTGGAGATACGCTTGCGCACCGCGCGAGCTGCGGTCGAACACGACGCCCGGCAGCCCGTAACTCGGCGCTTCCGCCAGGCGCACGTTACGCGGAATCACCGCGTCGAACACCTTGTCGCCGAAGTGCGCTTTCAGTTGATCGGAGACTTGCTGCTGCAGCGTGATGCGCGGATCGAACATCACGCGCAGCAAGCCGATGATCTTCAGGTCACGGTTCATGTTCGCGTGAACCTGCTTGATCGTGTTGACGAGGTCCGACAATCCTTCCAGTGCGAAGTACTCGCACTGCATCGGAATCACGACGCCGTGCGCCGCGCACAGCCCGTTCAGCGTCAGCAGCGACAGCGTCGGCGGGCAATCGATCAGCACGAAATCGTAGTCGTCGGTCACGCGCTCGAGCGCAGCCTTCAGCCGGCGCTCGCGGTTGTCGATGCTGATCAGTTCGATCTCGGCACCGGACAGCTCGCGGTTCGCAGGCAGCACGTCGTAGGTGACGCCGTCCGGGCGGATGCGCGCGTCGGTCACCGACACGCCGTCGACCAGCACTTCGTACACGGTCGCTTCGCAAGCAGCCTTGTCGATCCCGCTGCCCATCGTCGCGTTACCCTGCGGGTCGAGATCGATCAGCAGGACTCGTTGCTCCTGCGCTGCAAGGCTTGCGGCGAGATTGACCGATGTCGTCGTCTTGCCGACGCCCCCCTTCTGGTTCGCAACGCAGAAGATCTTTGCCATCGTTGGTGTGTTCCCTTTACCTTCAAACAAACGGCGCGCTACTGCGCGCCTGCCCTTCAATTCGCCTCGTCGACGGCCACTTCGATCAGATGCCGTTCGGCATCGAGCATCGGTACCGCCAGCCGTATCGTCTGCTTCACGCGGCTGCCTTCCGGCAATCGCGCAATCTCGTCGTCCGGGTGGACGCCCTTCATCGCCCAGATCGATCCGCCCGGCGCGACCAGATGTCGAGCAAGTTTAACGAAGTCGGACAGATCCGCGAAAGCGCGGGATACGATCATGTCGAATTTTTCCGGCACTTCGACACCCGGCTGCAGCGATTCGACCCGCCCGGTGACCACCGACAGGTTCGCGAGCTTCAGCTCCGCGCGCATCTGAGTCTGGAATGCAGACTTCTTCTGCACGATATCGTTCAGCGTGATTTGCCAGTCCGGCTCGACGATCGCCAGCACGATACCAGGCAATCCGCCGCCCGAGCCGACGTCGAGCACGCGGGCCGATGCACGGCCACGCAGATGCGAGACGATGGAGAGCGAATCGAGGATGTGCTGGATCAGCATCTGCTTCGGGTCGCGGATCGCGGTCAGGTTGTAGACCGCGTTCCACTTGCCGAGCAGCGCGACATAGTCGAGCAGCTGGTTGTGTTGTGCATCCGTCAATGCGAGGTCGAGCGCCGTCGTGCCTTCGACGAGCATCTGTTCCAGACCATCCCGATTAACCGCCGGCGCGCGACGCGCCGTCATTGTTGCGTCGGGACGGCGCCGTCCCCCTGCTCCGTTGCCGCTTCGGCAGTGCCATTACGGCGGCCCAGGCCGCGGCGCTTCAGGTGCACCATCAGCAGCGAGATCGCGGCCGGCGTGACACCCGAGATACGCGATGCCTGCCCGATCGTTTCCGGCCGGAACTCGTTGAGCTTCTGGCTCACCTCGAACGACAGACCGCGGACTTCGCGGTAATCGATACCGTCCGGCAGGCGCGTGTTCTCGTTCGCATCGTTGCGTTCGATCTCGGAGGCCTGACGCTCGATATAGCCCTGGTACTTGATGCCGATCTCGACCTGCTCCTTGATCTGCTCGAGCAGCACCGGATCGTCGGCCAGCGGCTCTGCAGGGCCGCATTCGCCGCCCTTCAGCCCGCACACACCGTCGTAGCTGATACCCGGACGGCGCAGCAGCTCGGCGAGGCTGTATTCGTGATCGATCGCCTTGCCGAGGAGCGCGGTCGCCTCTTCCGGCGGCAACGTCTTCGGCGTGACCCACGTCGACTTCAGGCGTTCGGTTTCACGTGAAACAGCGTCGCGTTTCCGGCTGAATGCATCCCAGCGCGTGTCGTCGACGAGCCCCAGTTCGCGGCCGATTTCGGTCAGGCGCATGTCGGCATTGTCTTCACGCAGGCTGAGACGATACTCGGCGCGGCTCGTGAACATCCGGTACGGCTCGGCCACACCACGCGTCACGAGATCGTCGACCAGCACGCCAAGGTAGGCCTGGTCACGGCGCGGGCACCATGCGTCCTTCTCCTGCACATAGCGGCCCGCATTGAGGCCGGCCAGCAGACCCTGCGCGGCCGCTTCTTCATAGCCGGTCGTACCGTTGATCTGGCCCGCAAAGAACAGCCCGTTGATCGCCTTCGTCTCGAGCGACGCCTTCAGCGCGCGCGGGTCGAAGTAGTCGTACTCGATCGCGTAGCCGGGGCGCAGGATATGCGCGTTCTCGAGGCCACGCATCGAATGCACGAGCTCGAGCTGGACGTCGAACGGCAGGCTCGTCGAGATCCCGTTCGGGTAGAACTCGTTGGTCGTCAGCCCTTCCGGCTCCAGGAAGATCTGGTGCGATTCCTTCGATGCGAACCGGTGGATCTTGTCCTCGATCGACGGGCAATAGCGCGGCCCGACGCCTTCGATCACGCCTGTATACATAGGCGAACGGTCGAGACCGCCACGAATGATGTCGTGCGTGCGCTCGTTCGTATGCGTCACCCAGCACGGCAGCTGCTGCGGATGCTGCTCCGCGCGGCCCAGGAACGAGAAGACGGGGACCGGATCGAGATCGCCCGGCTGTTCGGTCAGCTGCGAGAAATCGATCGAGCGGCCATCGATACGCGGCGGCGTACCGGTCTTCAGGCGGCCCTGCGGCAGCTTCAGTTCCTTCAGGCGCGACGACAGCGACACGGCCGCCGGATCGCCCGCGCGACCGCCCGTGTAGTTGTTCAGGCCGACGTGGATCTTGCCGTCGAGGAACGTACCGGCGGTCAGCACGACCGCACGGGCGCGGAAACGGATGCCGATCTGCGTGACGGCGCCCACCACGCGGTCGCCTTCGACCATCAGGTCGTCGACGGCCTGCTGGAACAGCCAGAGATTCGGCTGATTCTCGAGCCGATGGCGGATCGCGGCCTTGTACAGAATGCGATCGGCCTGCGCACGCGTCGCGCGCACGGCCGGGCCCTTCGACGAATTGAGGATCCGGAACTGAATACCGCTCTCGTCCGTCGCGGCCGCCATTGCGCCGCCCAGCGCATCGACTTCCTTGACCAGATGGCCCTTGCCAATGCCGCCGATCGACGGATTGCAGCTCATCTGCCCAAGCGTTTCAATGTTGTGGGTCAGCAGCAGTGTCTTTGCGCCCATGCGGGCGGACGCCAGCGCGGCTTCGGTGCCGGCGTGGCCGCCACCGACGACGATGACGTCAAATTCTGTGGGAAAAAGCATGGTGGATTCCGTCCGCAGGACTGCGCACGAACCTATCTGAGAAATGTATGGGCCGAATTATAGCGGGTTCGCTTTTCACCCGAATGCCGTCCGAATGGTAGGGTCTGTGCATTTCGACGATTTTTCGGCCAGAACCCGATGAATCTGTGGCTCGGAGGCCACTGCTGCGAAGCCCCCGGCCCGCCCGCCGCACATCGTTGCACCTGTGCAGAGATCCACTTGTCGGGAAATTTCACGTGGAACATACAACCCGTTCGAGGCCTGTGCCCCACCCAAGACCCCGGACGAAACACTCTGTGCAACCACACCCGCCCTCTTCCTCACAGAATTTCCGCCGGTTCGCTAGATACTTATCCCCAGCGTCGCGGCACATCGTCGGCCGGTGGAACAAGCGGCAACCTCCAGCGAGAGACATACCGGATCACCTGTGCCGCGAACACCTCACCCACCGCTAACGCACAGCGCTTTTGATTGTTCCTCCGGCACTTATCCCCTGGTTGCTAACTGTGGATGTATCGGCATCACCTCTCGCCCCAAAAACAAAAGCGGCGTGTTTCACGTGAAACACGCCGCCCGTTTCCCGCCAACCGCACCTCCGATCAAGCCGTTTTCTTCGCCAACCCGAGGTACGTTTCGATTACGCGCGGGTTCTGCGCAAGTTCGGCCGCCGGCCCTTCCAGCGCAAACTCACCCGTCTCCAGCACGTAGCCGTAGTCGGAGATCTGCAGCGCCGCCCGCGCATTCTGCTCGATCAGCAGCGTCGCCACGCCCGTACCGCGCAACGCGCTGATGATATGAAAGATCTCCTTCACGATCAGCGGCGCCAGCCCGAGGCTCGGCTCGTCGAGCATCAGCAGGTCGGGCTTGCCCATCAGCGCGCGGCCAACCGCGAGCATCTGCCGCTCGCCGCCGGACAGCGTGCCCGCTGCCTGCTTGCGCCGCTCCTTCAACCGCGGAAACAGCGCAAACACGTGATCGAGTTGATCGAGGAAGTTCGCTTCGCCGGCCTGCTTGCGCCGATACGCACCCAGCACGAGGTTGTCTTCGACCGTCATCGTGCTGAACAGCTCACGCTTTTCCGGCACGAGGCACATCCCGCGTGCGACGCGCTGCTCCACCGGCAAGGCACCGACATCGTGACCGCGATACACGACCGCGCCCGACGCATGCCCGGCCACAGGCAGCGCACCCATGATCGCGTTCAGCAGCGTCGATTTGCCGGCCCCGTTCGGTCCGATCACGCTGACGATCTGCCCCGCACCAACCTTGATTGCCGCGCCGTGCAGCGCCTCGACCTTCCCGTACCGGACCGCCAGCCCGCGCACTTCGAGAATCGGCTTCGTCGTGTCCGTCATCACTCCACCCCGCCCAGATACGCTTCGAGCACCGCCGGATCCTGCTGCACATCCTGCGGCAGCCCTTCCGCGATCCGTGTGCCGAATTCCATCACCACCAGTCGGTCGGTGAGATTCATCACGAAATCCATGTCGTGTTCCACGAGCAACACGCTCATGCCTTCCGCCTTCAGCCGCCGCAGCAGGTCGCCGAGTTGCTGCTTCTCCTGATAACGCAGCCCGGCGGCCGGCTCGTCGAGCAGCAACAGCGTCGGATCGCAGCACAGCGCCCGTGCGATTTCGAGAATCCGCTGCTGGCCCAGTGCGAGGCTGCCCGCTTCGTCGTACATGTGCTTTTCGAGCCCGACGCGGCGGATCTGCTGTGCGGCCTCGGCCAGCAACTGCGCTTCCTCGTGGGCATTGAGCCGCGCGACGCTGCGCCACACGCCCGTATGGCCACGCAGGTGCGCACCGATCGCGACGTTCTCGAGCACCGTCATCGCCGGCAACAGCTTGACGTGCTGGAACGTCCGGCCGATGCCGCGGCGGACGATCTGGCGCGATGTGAGCCCGTCGATGCGCTCGCCACGGAACGTGATCGTGCCGCCCGTCGGCTTCAGCACGCCCGTCACGAGGTTGAACGTGGTCGACTTGCCGGCGCCGTTCGGGCCGATCAGCCCGATGATCTGCCCCGCTTTCACGTCGAAGCTGACGTCGTTGACGGCCACGAGCCCGCCGAACTGCTTGCGCGCGTTGTCGACGACGAGCAGCGGCTCGCCGGCCGTCGGCTTCGCGCGTTGCGGCAACGGATCGGCATGCTCGGGCACGTGCGCACGCGGCCCGCGCGGGAACAGCCTGGCGACGAACGGCCATACGCCCTGGCGCGCGTACTGCAGCAGCAGCACCATCAGCACGCCGAACACGATGATCTCGAAGTTGCCTTCGGAGCCGAGCAGCTTCGGCAGCAGCGTCTGCAGGTAGTCCTGCAGCACGGTCAGGATCGCGGCACCGAGCACCGCGCCCCACACGTGCGACACGCCACCCACCACGGCCATGAACAGGAACTCGATCCCGTGGTTCAGCCCAAACGGCGTCGGGTTCACTGCACGCTGCAGGTGTGCGTACAGGAAGCCCGATACGGCCGCGAGCACGGCCGCATAGACGAAGATCACGACGCGCATCCACGCGGTGTTCACGCCCATCGCCTCGGCCATCACGCCCCCGCCGCGCAGCGCGCGGATCGCGCGGCCCGGGCGGCTGTTCAGCAGGTTCTGCACCGACACGATCGCGGCCAGCACGACAGCCCAGATCAGGAAATACAGGCTGCGGCCGCTTTCGAGCTCGATGCCGAACAGGTTCAGCGCCGGAATCCCGTTGATCCCGTCGTACTTGCCGAGCAGTTCGAGGTTGCCGAACAGGTAGAACAGCGCGAGGCCCCACGCGATCGTGCCGAGCGGCAGGAAGTGGCCGGACAGCCTCATCGTGACCGCGCCGAGCACGAGCGCGACGAGCGCCGTCAGCACGACGCCGACGATCAGCGCGAGCCACGGCGATACCCCGTAGCGCGTCGTCAGGAGCGCGGTCGCATAGGCGCCGATGCCGACGAACGCGGCCTGCCCGAAGCTCGTCATCCCGCCGACGCCCGTGAGCAGCACGAGCCCGATCGCGACGATCGCGTAGAGGCCGATGTAGTTCAGCAGCGTGATCCAGTATTCAGGCACCTGCAGCGCGCCGGGCAGCACCGGCAGCGCGAACAGCACCACGAGAAACACCCAGAAGGTCTTGTTGCGTACCATCGTCTTCATCGTGTCACTCCTCTTCCTCTTCCGCGTGCGGCGTGGCGAAGCTCCGCCACAGCAGCACCGGAATGATCAGCGTGAACACGATCACCTCCTTGTAGGCACTCGCCCAGAACGACGAATACGATTCGAGCACGCCGACGAGCAGCGAGCCCGCGGCCGCGAGCGGATAGCTGACGAGCCCGCCGATGATCGCGCCGACGAAACCCTTCAGGCCGATCAGGAAGCCCGAGTCGTAGTAGACCGTCGTCAGCGGGCCGACGAGGATCCCGGACAGCACGCCGAGCCCCGCCGCGAACGTGAATGCGAGCCGCCCTGCCTCGGTCGTGCCGATGCCGACGAGCCGCGCGCCGAGCCGGTTCACCGACGTCGCGCGCAGCGCCTTGCCGGCGATCGTGCGGCCGAAGTACACGTAGAGCGCGCCGATCAGCACGAGCGCCGTCACGACGACCAGGATGCTTTGCACCGACACGGTCATGCTGCCGATCGACACCGACGCATCCGAGAAGCCGTTGGTGCGCGAGCCTTCCGCGCCGAACATCACGAGTCCGAGGCCGACCATCGCGAAGTGGACGGCGACCGACACGATCAGCAGCAGCAACGTCGTGCCTTCGGCGATCGGCTGGTAGACGAGCCGGTAGACGAACGGCCCCATCGGCACGACGATCGCGAGCGTCAGTGCGATCTGCGCAAGCATCGGCAGCGGCTGCACGGCGAAGCTGCGCGTGATCGCGAACACCGCGAGCGGCAGCAGGATGTAGCGGCTGCCGAGTGTCGCGAGCGTGCGGCCGAGCTGATGGCGCCGTTCGCGATGGCGGATCAGGCCGCCGACTTCGAGCAGGAAGCACGCGATGCCCATCACGAACAACAGCCAGCAGGTGGCGGGAAATTTTTGAGCCTGCAACGCGGCAAGCGTCAGCGCACCATAGGCGACGAATTCGCCCTGGGGAATGAAGATCACCCGCGTGACGGAAAACACCAGTACGAGCGCCAGTGACAGCAATGCATATATGGCGCCGGTCGTGATGCCGTCTTGCGCGAGGATCGCTGCAATCGAGAGATCCATACGTTTCGTGTATCGAGAAGGCTGCGGAGAAACGGAAGACGGGAACGGCCGGGGCGCACGGGCCGCAAGATCGGCGCGTCGGGCGCCACGCAGCGAACCCCGGTGGTTCCACACGACATGGGCACGGTCGCGGGCCCGTCAGGCCCGGCGCCCTGCCGACGGCATGCACGGCGCCATTCGCGCCGCGCACGCCGGTTTCACGTGATACTTACTCGGCCTGCAGCTTCCACTTGCCGTCGACGATCTGCACCATCACGCGCGCGCGCGTGTCGAAGCCGTTGTGATCGGTCGGCGTCATGTTGATCACGCCGTGCGACACGGGCAGGTCCTTCACGTTCTCGATCGACGCGCGCAGCGCCTCGCGGAACGCCTCGGTGCCCGGCTGGCCCTTCTTCAGCGCTTCCGGAATCGCACGCTGCAGCAACAGCCCCGCATCCCACGCATGGCCGCCGAACGTCGCCAGCGAGCCCGCGCCGTACGCCTTCTCGTACGCGGCCTTGTAGCCGAGCGCCGGCTTCTTCACCGGGTTCGAATCGGGCAGCTGGTCGGTCACGAGCACCGGGCCGGCCGGCAGGATCTCGCCTTCGCAATCCTTGCCGCACACGCGCAGGAAGTCGTTGTTCGCGACGCCGTGCGTCTGGTACACCTTGCCCTTGTAGCCGCGCTCCTTCAGCGTCTTCGCGGGCAGCGCCGCCGGCGTGCCCGAGCCGGCGATCAGCACCGCATCCGGATTCGAGCCCATCAGCTTCAGCACCTGCCCCATCACCGATGCATCGGTGCGGTTGTAACGCTCGTTCGACACGACCTTCAGGCCGTTCTTCGCGGCGGCCGCGTCGAACGTTTTGTACCAGCTGTCGCCGTACGCGTCCGCGAAGCCGATGAAGCCGACCGTCTTCACGCCGTGCTTCGCCATGTAGCCGGCGATCGCGTCGGCCATCAGCTGGTCGTTCTGCGGCACCTTGAACATCCACGCACGCTTCGCGTCCATCGGCGAGATGATCTGGGCGCTCGCCGCGAGCGAGATCGTCGGCGTCTTGCCCTGCGACACGGGGTCGAGCATCGCGAGCGAGTTCGGCGTGACGGACGAGCCGATGATCGCGTCGACGTGGTCTTCATCGATCAGCTTGCGCACGTTCTGCACCGCGCGGCTCGTGTCGGATGCGTCGTCGAGCACGATGTACTGCACGCTCTTGCCGGCGATTTCCTTCGGCAGCAGCGCGATCGTGTTCTTTTCCGGAATCCCGAGCGACGCGGCCGGCCCGGTGGCCGACAGCGTCACGCCGATCTTCACCTGCGCCGACGCCGTTGCCGCCGCACACACGAGGCCCGCGGCGAGCACGGCCTCCATCCATCGATTCATCTTCATTTACGTTGTCTCCAAACGCTGCTCGAAAAAGCCACGGGTCGCTCGGGCGGCTCCCGGTCCCCAAAACAAGTTAATAATTTAACTATCTCGCCTTGCCACGCCTACGCTCGTTTTCCCGTGAAACACCTCCCCTTCAACCGCGCCCGGACGGCCCCACGCGCGGACGCACCGGGCGGCGGTCGAAACGGTCGTTCGACCGTCACGATGCGCAGCAGCGGTGTCGTCTGGATGAAGAAAGCGGAGAAATGCGGAATCGTGCAGGCAATCGATGTATGCACAACGATCAAGGAAAGGCGCGTCGATCCGGCCTGATGCGACCAGGCCCGCGATCGGCGCATGATCGGGAAGCCGGCCGCTCATGCGAATGCGAATGCGGATGCTGATGCGGATATCGATACGGATGCGCACGCAACGACCGGCGACGGCGCCGGAACGCGCCTACAGGCCGCAGAACGGCTCGGGAAGGCCGCCGCGACCGCAGCCCAACCCCACGACGAACGAACGGCACCCGCCGCCCTTCCTGCCCCGATCCATCGTCCTGCGCTGCTCATCCAACCGTACTCCCTCTTCTGCATTCTGCTTGTAGGAGAACTGCCGACCGATTTTCCCGACCGCGCGGTCGGCGAAAGCTGAGTGTAACGGACGCGTTTTGCGCACGCCAACCGGGTTAGCCCGAACGGCCAGCGCACGGCTGCGCATCGTCTGCGAACGAATCGCGGGAAAGCGGAAAGTGGAAAACGGGGGGACGCGGCGAAGCGCGGAAAAAACGCGGTGCGAACGCAAGCGCGGAATACGGCAATCGCGCAGGCCGATGCACCATCGGTGGAAATCCGTGCACGCAAATGAAAAAGCGCTGTTGGATTCCGTCCAACAGCGCTTTGGGGTCCGGGCACTTTGTGCCTCGATTGTCTCCTCGTTCTCCACCTGCAAATTCGTTTCGCGGTGCATCAGAACTAGGACGAAGATTAAAGGACCTTTCACACTGCGACAACTTAGCATTTACCCCTATGGTGCATCGCCGCACGAAAATGGGGCACCAGCCTGCCGCGTGGCGCCGGCCCGAGCCCGCTGCGACGCCCTTCCGGAGCATGCCGGATGGTGCTTCGCATCAACGCCCGGTGACGCGCGCCGCACGCATTCAGGATGCCCTGAGCGGCTTGATCCGCGCGACCATTTCGCCGACGATGCCGCGCCGGAACGCGAGCACGCATGCGATGAAGATCAACCCCGTGACGATCGTCGCCGATTCGCCGAGCGAATGGAACCACGCGACGCCGGTCGTCGATGCGAGCCATTCGCCGATGTCGCCGAGCCGGTCTTCCAGTGCAACGATCAGCGCCGCGCCCAGCAGCGGCCCGAACAGCGTGCCCATCCCGCCGACGAGCGTCATCAGCACGACGAGCCCCGACATCGTCCAGTACGCGTCCGACAGCGTCTCGAAGCCGAGCACGAGCACCTTCAGCGAACCGGCCAGCCCCGCGATGCCCGCCGACAGGATGAACGCGAGCAGCTTGAAGCGGTCGGTGTCGTAGCCGAGCGAGATCGCGCGCGCTTCGTTCTCCTTGATCGCGACGAGCACCTGGCCGAACGGCGAATGCACGACCCGCACGATGAACGCGCACGCGGCGACCACGACCGCCAGCACGACGTAGTACAGCGCGACGTCGTTCGACAGGTCGAGCAGCCCGAACAGGTGGCCGCGCGGCACGCCCTGCAGCCCGTCCTCGCCGTGCGTGAACGGCGCCTGCAGGTAGATGAAGTAGACCATCTGCGCGAACGCGAGCGTGATCATCGCGAAGTAGATGCCCTGCCGCCGGATCGCGAACAGCCCGACGACGAGCCCGAGCAGCGTCGCGGCAACGGTACCGGCGAGCACGCCGAGCTCCGGCGTGAAACCGAGCGTCTGTATCGAATAACCGGTCGCATAGCCGGCGGTCGCGAGGAACATCGCATGGCCGAACGACAGCAGCCCCGTATAGCCGATCAGCAGGTTGAACGCGGCCGCGAACAGCGCGAACGTGAGCACCTTCATCACGAACACCGGGTACGCGCCGATGAACGGCGCCGCCAGCAGTGCCGCGAGCAGCACGCCGTAGAGCACTTTTCTCTGCATCATTTTTCCTTGCCGAAGAGGCCCGCCGGGCGGAACAGCAGCACGATCGCCATGATCACGAACACGACGGTGGCCGACGCTTCGGGATAGAACACTCGCGTGAAGCCCTCGATCACGCCGAGCAGCAGGCCCGTGACGATCGAGCCGAGGATCGAGCCCATCCCGCCGATCACGACCACCGCGAACACGGTAATGATCATCGGCTGGCCCATCAGCGGCGACACCTGGATCACCGGTGCGGCCAGCACGCCCGCGAACGCGGCGAGCGCGACGCCGAAGCCGTAGGTGAGCGTGATCATCATCGGCACGTTCACGCCGAATGCCTCGACGAGCTTCGGGTTCTCGGTGCCCGCGCGCAGGTAGGCGCCCAGGCGCGTCTTCTCGATCACGAACCACGTCGCGAGACACACCGCGAGCGATGCGACGACGACCCACGCGCGGTAGTTCGGCAGGAACATGAAGCCGAGGTTGGTGGCGCCGGACAGCTGCGACGGCACGTCGTACGGCTGGCCGGACGATCCGTAGATCGACCGGAACACGCCTTCGACGACCAGCGTGAGCCCGAACGTGAGCAGCAGCCCGTACAGGTGATCGAGCTTGTACAGCCAGCGCAGCATCGAGCGCTCGATCAGGATCCCGAACGCGCCGACGACCAGCGGCGCGATCACGAGCATCGCCCAGTACGGCAGCCCGAAATACGACAGGCCCATCCACGCGAGCATCGCGCCCAGCATGAACAGCGCGCCATGCGCGAAGTTGATCACGTTGAGCAGCCCGAAGATCACCGCGAGCCCGAGGCTCAGGATCGCGTAGAACGAGCCGTTGACGAGCCCGAGCAGCAACTGGCTCAGCATCGCCGGCAACGGAATGCCAAAGATTTCCATCGACTTAGCCGTCAGAATGAGTTTCGTTGCGCGCGCAACCTTCTAGCGCTGCGTACGCGGGCGGCGCAGCGGGCACATCGCTGCAGCCGCCACCGAGCGACGCGCCCGTGCGCGCCGCTACGCCCTGCTTACTTCCACAACGCGCAACGCGATTCCTGCTTGGTCCCGAACGCCTGTTCGCCCGGAATCGTCGCGAGCACCTTGTAGTAATCCCACGGCTCCTTCGACTCCGACGGCTTCTTCACTTCCATCAGGTACATGTCGTGGATCATGCTGCCGTCCGTGCGGATGTAGCCCTTCGCGTAGAAGTCGTTGATCTTGATCTTCTTCAGCTCGGCCATCACCTTGTCGGAGTCGGTCGTGCCGGCCGCCTGGACGGCCTTCAGGTAGGTCGTCACCGACGAGTAGTCGGCCGCCTGCAGGCTCGACGGCATCTTCTTCATCTTGCCGAAGTAGCGCTGCGCCCACTGGCGCGACGCCGCGTCACGGTTCCAGTACCAGCTGTCGGTCAGTACGAGGCCCTGCGTCGTCTCGAGGCCGAGGCTGTGCACGTCGTCGATGAACATCAGCAGCGCGGCGAGCTTCATCGTCTTCGTGATGCCGAATTCCTTCGCGGCCTTGATCGAGTTGATCGTGTCGCCGCCCGCGTTCGCAAGGCCGAGGATCTGCGCCTTCGACGCCTGCGCCTGCAGCAGGAACGACGAGAAATCCGACGCGGACAGCGGGTGACGCACCGTGCCGAGCACCTGGCCGCCGTTCGCCTTCACGACATCCGACGTGTTCTTCTCGAGCGCCTTGCCGAACGCGTAATCGGCGGTCAGGAAGAACCACGTCTTGCCGCCCTGCTTCACCACCGCCGAACCGGTGCCCTTCGCGAGCGCCATCGTGTCGTATGCGTAGTGGACCGTGTACGGCGTGCACTGCTCGTTGGTCAGCGTGTCGGCGCCCGCGCCGATGTTGATGTAGACCTTCTTCTTTTCGGCCGCGACCTGGTTCATCGACAGCGCGGTGGCGGAGTTCGTGCCGCCGACCAGCAGGTCGAGCCCGCCGCGGTCCATCCATTCGCGCGCCTTCGACGCGGCGATGTCGGCCTTGTTCTGGTGATCGGCATAGACGACCTCGATCGGCTTGCCGAGCACCTTGCCGCCGAAGTCGGCGACCGCCATGCGGATCGCTTCGAGACCGCCCTGCCCGTCGATATCCGCGTAAAGCCCCGACATGTCGGTGATGAAGCCGATCTTCACGGTATCCGCGGCCTGCGCGGCGCCGGCGGTGAACGCGGCAGTCGCGAGCGCGAGACAGGCGTGTGCGAGGGTCTTCATTTTCATTG
This sequence comes from Burkholderia lata, assembly GCF_000012945.1. Lineage (NCBI taxonomy): Bacteria > Pseudomonadati > Pseudomonadota > Betaproteobacteria > Burkholderiales > Burkholderiaceae > Burkholderia > Burkholderia lata. Next base: position 99,574 of record NC_007510.1, on the reverse strand, counting down.
ACGTCTCCTGTTGTTCTGATGCGTTGTGGTTGTTCGAAGCCGCCACGGCTAGCGGCGAGAGAGACGGGGCGGCGTCACACCCCGAGCAGGTCGTGCAGGGTCGGCATCTTGCTTTCCAGTTCGGCCGCCTGGAAATGTTCGACGATGCTGCCGTGCTCCATCACGTAGAACCGGTCGGCGAGCGGTGCCGCGAAGCGGAAATTCTGTTCGACCATCACGATCGTGTAGCCGCGCGCCTTCAGCGCGACGATCATCCGCGCCAGCGCCTGCACGATCACCGGTGCGAGGCCCTCGGAAATCTCGTCGAGCAGCAGCAGGTTGGCGCCGGTGCGCAGGATCCGCGCGACCGCGAGCATCTGCTGCTCGCCGCCTGAGAGCCGCGTGCCCTGGCTCTGCCGGCGCGACGCGAGGTTGGGGAACATCGTGTAGATCTCGTCGATCGACATCGCGTGGTCGCGCGAACCGATCGGCGGCGGCAGCATCAGGTTCTCCTCGCACGACAGGCTCGAGAAGATCCCGCGCTCCTCCGGGCAGTAGCCGATACCGAAATGCGCGATGCGGTGCGTCGCGAGGCCGATCGTCTCGTTGCCCGCGACCTTGATCGACCCGCTGCGGCGGCCCGTGAGGCCCATGATCGCGCGCAGCGTCGTCGTGCGGCCCGCGCCGTTGCGGCCGAGCAGCGTGACGACCTCGCCGCGATGCACCGTCAGGTCGACACCGTGCAATATGTGGGATTCCCCGTACCAGGCCTCCAGGCCCATGATCTCCAGCGCGGGCGTGCCGCTTTCGACGCCGCTCAATTCGCGTTCCTCCCGTTCGCTGTGCTTCATGCGTGCGCCCCCGCGAGCGCCGCGTCGGCGCTGCCCATGTAGGCCTCGATGACGAGCGGATTCTTCGACACTTCCGCATACGAGCCTTCGGCCAGCACCTCGCCGCGTTGCAGGACGGTGATCGTGTCGGAGATGCCCGCGATCACGTTCATGTTGTGCTCGACCATCAGGATCGTGCGGCCGTTCGCGACCTTCTTGATCAGCGCGGTCACGCGATCGACGTCCTCGTGGCCCATCCCCTGCGTAGGCTCGTCGAGCAGCATCAGTTCGGGCTCCATCGCGAGCGTGGTCGCGATCTCCAGCGCGCGCTTGCGGCCGTACGCGAGCTCGACGGTCGGCACCTGCGCGAAATCGGTGAGGCCGACCTGCGTGAGCAGGTCCATCGCGCGGTCGTCGAGCCGCTTCAGCGTGCGTTCGCTGCGCCAGAAATGGAATTCGGTGCCGAGCGCGCGCTGCAGGCCGATGCGTACGTTCTGCAGCGCGGTCAGGTGCGGGAATACCGCCGAGATCTGGAACGAGCGGATGATGCCGCGCCTCGCAACCTGCGCGGGCCGCTCGTCGGTGATGTCGATGCCGTTGAAGACGATCTGGCCGGCCGTCGGCGTCAGGAATTTGGTGAGGAGGTTGAAGCAGGTGGTCTTGCCCGCGCCGTTCGGTCCGATCAGCGCATGGATCGCACCGCGACGCACACGCAGGTTCACGCCGTTGACGGCCGTGAAACCCCTGAATTCCTTGGTCAGTCCGCGTGTTTCCAGAATCGTGTCGCCGAGAATCATGTTCCCTTCCGTACGAAGTCAGGCGAAGCACCGGGAAGATTCGCGAGAAGCGTCCGCGAAACAGGTCAGCGGATGAGCGGGCTGCCCCGGGCGCCGTGTTACGCCTCGAGGGTGGTCTCCCGCGCCGACGCGTATGCACACTGCGCCACATTGTCTCGCCGTTGGTGCAGTGCAATCATCGGGATTTGCACTTATAGGGCTGGCCGCCATGTCGCGTGCGGCTGTGCACGGTTTTTCACGCCGTTTTTTTGACACGTGCATCATCGACCGTTGCCCGCCGCACGCCCGGCAGGCACGCAACAAAAAAGCCGTGCGGCGGCACGGCTTGCATGGATCTTGCCGGCGAACCGGCGTGTTCGGCACCATCAGCATCGGCACCGGCGCTGCAACGGCAGCTTGTTTCGCATAGCGAATCAGCGGGCGTCATCATGACGGCCCGCTGTCGTGCGTGTCAGCGTTCCGTCACGCGGCCGTCACCGCCGGCTCCGTGCGCACCGGCGTCGCTTCGCGCGCCGCGCGGCGATCGGCACGAATCATGTCGCTCGCGCGCTCGGCGATCATCAGCGTCGGCGAATTGGTGTTGCCCGACGTAATGAACGGCATCACCGATGCATCGACGATCCGCAGCCCGGCGATGCCGCGCACGCGCAGCCGGCTATCGACCACTGCGCGCTCGTCGTCCGCACGCCCCATCCGGCAGGTGCCGACCGGATGGAAGATCGTCGTGCCGACCGCGCCGGCCGCCTCGATCAGCTCGGCTTCGCTCCGGTACTGCAGGCCGGGCAGGATTTCCTCGGGACGATAGCGCGCGAGCGCCGGCGCGGACGCGATCCGGCGCGTGAGCCGCAGCGCGTTCGCGGCGACGCGACGATCGTGGTCGGTCGACAGATAGTTCGGCGCGATCGCGGGTGCCGCGCCCGGATCGGCGCTCGCGATATGCACGCTGCCGCGCGACGTCGGCCGCAAATGGCACACGGACGCCGTAAACGCGTTGAAGCTGTGCAGCGGCTCGCCGAAGCGTTCGAGCGACAGCGGCTGCACGTGGTATTCGAGATCGGGGCGCGTGAGCGCGGGATCATCGGGATCGGATTTGGCGAACGCGCCGAGCTGCGACGGCGCCATCGACATCGGCCCGCGCTGCAGCAACGCATATTCGGCGCCGATCATCAGCTTGCCCCACCAGTGCGCGGACAGCGTGTTGAGCGTGCGCACGCCTTCGACGCGAAACGCCATCCGCAATTGCAGGTGATCCTGCAGGTTTTCGCCGACGCCCGGCAGATCCTGCACGACGTCGATGCCGAGCGCCTGCAGCCGCTGGCCGTCGCCGATGCCCGACAGTTCGAGCAGCTGCGGCGAATTCACCGCGCCGGACGTCAGCAGCACCTCCGAGCGCGCCCGTGCAACGTAATCGGTGCCGCCGCCGTGATATTCGACGCCGACCGCGCGCCGCCCGTCGAAGATCACGCGTTGCGCCTGCGCGCCGGTGATCACGGTCAGGTTCGGGCGCGCCATCGCGGGCCGCAGGAACGCCTTCGACGTATTCCAGCGCACGCCGCGCTTTTGGTTCACCTCGAAATAGCCGACCCCGGCATTGTCGCCGCGGTTGAAATCGTCGGTTGCCGGGATGCCCGTCTGCTGCGCAGCCTGCGCGAACGATTCGAGGATCTCCCAGCGCAGCCGCTGCTTCTCGACGCGCCAGTAGCCGCCCGCGCCGTGCGCGTCGCTCTCGCCCGCATGGTGATCCTCGCTGCGCTTGAAGATCGGCAGCACGCTGTCCCACGACCAGCCGGCGTCGCCGGTTTCCTGTGCCCAGCTGTCGTAATCCTCGCGCTGGCCACGCATGTAGATCATCCCGTTGATCGACGAGCAGCCGCCGAGCACGCGGCCGCGCGGATACGACAGCGCACGGCCGTTGAGCGCCGCTTCGGGCTGCGTCTTGTACAGCCAGTCGGTGCGCGGGTTGCCGATGCAATACAGATAGCCGACCGGGATATGGATCCAGTGATAGTCGTCCTTGCCGCCTGCTTCGAGCAGCAGCACATGGATATCGGGATCTTCGGTCAGGCGGTTCGCGAGCACGCAGCCCGCGGTGCCCGCGCCGACGATCACGTAGTCGAATTCGCCTTCTAGCGTGCGTTGGGTAGTCACGGTTTGTCTCCTGTCACGCGGCGCAACGCCGCGCGTCATTTCCAGCATAGTGCGTCGCGAGCCGCGCTTGCGGCCCCGCGCGCCACGACCGATGAAGCGTACTCCGGCCGCCGGCCGCCAATCCAATGAGTTATGCTGAACTGCGTTATAAGCTGCGCTCATATCACGACGATGGATCTCACCCTGCTCCGTGCGTTTGCAACGGTCGCGCGCGAAGGCAACCTGACGCGCGCCGCCGTACACCTGCACCTGACGCAGCCAGCGGTCAGCCTGCAGATCAAGCATCTGCAGGAAACGCTTGGCGTCACGCTGTTTACGCGCACGTCGCGCGGGCTCGCGCTCACGCGCGACGGCCAGACGCTGTTGCCGCATGCGGAACGCGCGCTCGCCGCGGCCGCCGACGTGCAGCGCGCCGCTGCTGCGCTGCGGCACGAGGTGCGCGGCCGGCTGCGGATCGGCACGATCCTCGATCCGGGTTTCCTGCGGCTCGGCGGCTTCCTGCGCGCGCTCGTCGAAACCCATCCTCAGATCGAGACGGCGCTGCGGCACGGGATGTCGGGCTGGGTGATCGAACAGGTGCGCACGCAGGCGCTCGACGTCGGCTACTACATCGGCCGTCCGGGCGAGGACGACCCGCTCGACGGCGCGCTGTTCCACACCGTCACGCTCACGCATTTCCAGTACCGCGTGCTTGCGCCGGCCGGCTGGAAGGAGCGCGTGCAGCGCGCCCACGACTGGCGCTCGCTGGCCGCGCTGCCGTGGATCTGGACGCCGCCGGCGTCCGCGCACCACCGGCTGCTGTCCCGGCGCTTCGCCGATGCCGGCGCGCAGCCGCTCAAGGTTGCCGAGGTCGACCAGGAGCAGTCGATGCTCGATCTCGTCAAATCGGGGATCGGGTTGACGCTCGCGCGCGACTCGACCGCGCTGGCCGAAGCGCACGCGCATGCGCTGACGATCGTCGAGCCCGTGACGGTGCCGACCGAACTGACGTTCGTGGCACTCGCCGAGCGGTGCGATGAACCGGCGATCGCGGCGGCACTGCGGCTGATAGAAGCGCAATGGTCGATATGAGTGTCGCTGATAGCGCTACGGCTGGCCAAGCACCGGGCGTCAACGCCTGACACATCGCCGGTCGGCAACCGGCGGCCGTGCGGGCCATCACGTGTGCATGAACGGTGAAATCACGGGGCCGAACGCCCGGCCGCGTCGTGTCGCCGCGTCCCGCCGCTCGTCACGCCACCTTCGCGGGCTTTTTGCTAGATTGTGCGTTCGCACACCGCGAGACCCCGATTGAAGGAGACCCGCATGGCCCGCAACATCGAGATCAAAGCCCGCGCCCGCGAATTCGACCAGCTGCGCGAACAGGCGGCCAGGCTCGCGACCGAGGCGCCGCTGTTCTATCGCCAGCAGGATTTCTTCTATGACGTGCCGCGCGGCCGGCTGAAGCTGCGCCGCTTCGAGGACGGCACGCCGGCCGAACTGATCTTTTACCAGCGCGACGACCGCGACGGCCCGAAGGCGTCGTACTACACGCGCAGCCCGGTGACGAACCCCGACGCGATGCACGCGCTGCTCGCCACCGCACTGACCACGCGCGGGATCGTGACGAAGGAACGCCACGTGTACCTCGCGGGCCGCACCCGCATCCACCTCGACCGCGTCGACGGCCTCGGCGATTTCATCGAACTGGAAGTCGTGCTCGGCCCCGACGACGACGAAGCCGGCGGCGAAGCCGAAGCGCACGACGTGTTCGCGAAACTCGGCGTGTCGCAGGACGATCTCGTCGCGGTCGCGTACGTCGACCTGCTGAACGCCGACACGCAGCACGAAACGGCCTGATCCGGCCCTGCCCCGAGGCGGCGCAACCCGCGCCGCCTTCAACCCTGCCGCCGCCCTGTCGCCGCGTTATGCGGCGCCGGGCGCCAGGTGCGCGAGCGGCAGCGCGCCGTTGCGCTTGAAGGTCGTCAGCACGATGTTCGAGCGCACGCTGTCGACGCCCGGCACGCGCATCAGCTTCTTCATCACGAATTGCGACAGCGCGTTCAGGTCGGGCGCGACGATCCGCAGCAGGTAGTCGGCATCGCCCACCACCGCATGGCATTCGAGCACTTCGGGCAGCACGTCGATCTGCTGCTGGAACTGCTCGATGATCGAATCGCCGTGATGCTTGAGCTTGAGGCTCGTGAACGCGGTGACGCCGAGCCCGAGCTTTTCGGGGCGCAGCATCACGCGGTAGCCTTCGATCACGCCGGCCGCCTCGAGCCGCTGCAGCCGCCGGCCGATCTGCGACGGCGACAGCGGCACCTCCTCGCCGAGCTGCTGATGCGTCGCGCGGCCGAAGCGCTGCAGCACGTCCAGCAGCGCGAGATCGAAGTGATCGAGTTCCAGCATGAGTATTCCCCGCATTGATTCGTGATTTGATGCGCGATTATCGCATCATCTAGCGAATCATCGCCAATATTGCGCCCATTCCGCGCGCAGCCCGCTCTACACTTGCATGGTTCCCAACCGCCACGTGCAGAGCCAGATCATGTCCACCGTCGTCACCGCGAAACTGCAAGAGCAGTTCGATGCGGGCCTCGAAACCCGCGCCGATTTCACCATCGACCAGCCGCTCGCGCGTTACGGCCAGGTCGACCACGCGGTGTGGAAGCAGCTCTATGCACGCCAGTCGGCGCTGCTGCGCGGGCGCGCGTGCGACGCATTCGTCGCGGGGCTCGGGAAGATCGACCTGCCGGCCGATCGCGTGCCGTCGTTCGCCGACGTGAACCGCCAGTTGAAGCCGGCAACGGGCTGGGAAATCGTCGCGGTGCCGGGCCTCGTGCCCGACCGCGTGTTCTTCGAGCATCTCGCGAACCGGCGCTTCCCCGTCACCTGGTGGATGCGCCGCCCCGACCAGCTCGACTACCTGCAGGAACCCGACTGCTTCCACGACCTGTTCGGCCACGTGCCGCTGCTGATCAACCCGGTGTTCGCCGACTACATGCAGGCGTACGGCCGCACCGCGCTCGCGGTCGCCGACGACGAAGCGGCGCTGGCGCGCCTCGCGCGGCTCTACTGGTATACGGTGGAATTCGGGCTGATCCGCGATCCGCGCGGCACGAACGGGTTGTCGATCTACGGTGCCGGGATCGTGTCGAGCAAGGGCGAAAGCCTGTACAGCCTCGAAAGCGCGGCGCCGAACCGGCTCGGCTTCGACCTCGAGCGCGTGATGCGCACGAAGTACCGGATCGACACGTTCCAGAAGACCTACTTCGTGATCGACGATTTCGCGCAGCTGTTCGCGCTCGCCGATGTCGACGGCCGTGCACTGGCCGACCGGCTGGCAGCGCTGCCCGAGTTCGCGGCCGGCGCGGTGCTCGATACCGATCGCGTGCTGCATCGCGGCACGGGCGAAGGCTGGTCCGCCGACGCATGACGTTCGAGGGTGCCGGAACGCGCCTCTGCCGATCGCCATCCCCCGGATGGCCGTCCCACAACTATGAAACAATGACCGGTGCCGGCTTCGCCGCGCGGCGCAGCCGTGCGCGGGCGCCGTTACCGACCGAGAGGTGCAAGATGATCCACAAGCTCACATCAGAAGAACGCAAGACCCGGCTCGAAGGCCTGCCGCTCTGGACGGCCGTACCGGGCCGCGATGCGATCCAGCGCAGCCTGCGCTTCGCCGATTTCAACGAAGCATTCGGCTTCATGACGCGCGTCGCGATCAAGGCGCAGGAAATGAACCATCATCCGGAATGGTTCAACGTGTACAACCGCGTCGACATCACGCTGTCGACCCACGATGCCGACGGCCTGACCGAACGCGACATCGAACTGGCACTGTTCATCGACCGTGCCGGCGCGCACGCGCAACCCGCCGCCTGAGGCATTCCTCTACCGCCGCGCGTCTTTCGATGCGCGGCGCGTCAACTTTTCATTTCGATGAACGTTTTCTAGGATGTAGTGAGCGAAAGCCTTCAGCTTTCCAAGCCATCCTTAAGGCGCACGTAAGTCTCGTATGCAATCCGTGCCTTGGGGTCCAAACCTTCCAGTTGCAGCGCGCTTTCGCGCTGTACAATCAGCAGCGCATACGGCTTGGAAAGCGCGCTGGCCTCTTCGCAGAGTTTGAGTTCGTCGCCGCTCGACGGCGAGCGGGCGCGCCAGAAATTGATCGCGGCTTCTAAGTCGTTGATCGAAATATCGGACATGTTTGGATTTAATCGTTCGCTGGCCGCCATGCTTGATGTCAGGTGTTGCGGCGCCCCTGTGGAAACGGCGTCGTGCTGTCCGCGTGCCTGAACCGCCAACCCATTGTACTTGAGCGAACTTCATGCGACTCCTTCTGATTGAAGACGACCGCCCCATCGCACGCGGTATCCAGAGCAGCCTCGAGCAGGCTGGCTTCACCGTCGACATGGTGCATGACGGCATCTTTGCCGAACAGGCGCTGGCACAGAACCGCCACGAACTCGTGATCCTCGACCTCGGCCTGCCGGGCATCGACGGGATGACGCTGCTCACGCGCTTCCGCCAGACCAACCGCCACACGCCCGTCATCGTGCTGACCGCACGCGACGAGCTGAACGACCGGATCCAGGGCCTGAACTCCGGCGCCGACGACTACATGCTCAAGCCGTTCGAGCCGGCCGAGCTCGAAGCGCGCATCCGCGCGGTGATGCGCCGCAGCGGCCCGCACAGCGACATGCCGCGTCCGGAAGTGTCGCTCGGCGGCGTCCGCCTGTCGGGCGTCGACCGCCGCATCTTCAACGACGACAAGCCGCTCGAACTGTCGCCGCGTGAATTCGCGGTGCTCGAGATGCTGCTGCTGCGCCACGGCCGCGTCGTCAGCAAGGCCCAGCTGCAGGATCACCTCACACACTTCGGCGGCGATCTCGGCGACACCGCGATCGAAGTCTACGTGCACCGCGTGCGCAAGAAACTCGAGCAGTGCCGTGTCGAAATCGTCACGGTGCGCGGCTTCGGCTACCTGCTGCAGGAAATCCGCCAGACGGCGAGCGTCTGAGCGGCACCGCACGCCGGGCGGCCACGTGCCGCCCGCGTGTGCACGCTGCTCCGCGTCGCCGCCCGGCGCAAGACCGCGCCGCTCCCCGTGAGCGGCGCTTATCCATTTGCCCGTCGAAATGTCTCCTGATCCGGCTGTGACCACCAGCCTGCGCCGCTCGCTGCTCCGGCGCCTCGCCGCCCCGCTGTCGATGCTCGCGCTGATGAGCGGCCTGATCGCCTACTGGCTCGCGTGGCAGTACACGCAGCACGTGATCGACCGCTCGCTCGCCGATCTCGCGACCGCCATCTCCAAACAGATCCAGATCGCCGGCCCCGACGCGCCGTTCACGGTGCCGCCGCTCGCGCAGGCGATGTTCTCCGATCCCGCCGAAGCACTGATCTACCGGATCAGCGACGGCGAGCAGGAACTCGCCGGCGATCCGAAGCTGCCGCTGCAGGGCATCAACGTGCGCCGCATGCATCACGCGTACGTGTTCGAGGCCGAATACGACAACCGCGCGGTACGGGTTGCGCAGGTGCGCGTCGACGACGTCGACGGCGGCAAGCCGATGGTCGTCGAGGTCGCGCAGCCGGTGCGGCACCGCTACCGGATCGCGGCCGAATTCCTCGTCGCGATCATGATGCCGCTGCTGCTGCTGCTGCTCGCGGGCTGGGGCATCGTGTGGCGCGTCGTGAACCAGCAGCTCGGCCCGCTCACGCACCTGGCCGATTCGCTGAACCGGCAGACCCACACGTCGCTGGAACCGGTCGACGAAACCGAGGTGCCGCTGGAAATCCGGCCGCTGACGAGCGCGATGAACGCGCTGCTCGGCCGCCTGAAGACTGCCCTCGACGCGCAGCGCAAGTTCATCGCCGATGCCGCCCACCAGTTGCGCACGCCGCTCACGGCCGTGAAGCTGCATGCGGAGCAAGCGGCCGTTGCGCGCGACCCGCACCAGACCTTTGCCGCGGTGCGCGAACTGCGCGCGGCCGCCGACCGCGCGGTACGGCTGTCCAACCAGTTGCTGTCGCTCGCCCGTGCGGAACCGGGCGAACAGGCCGCGCGGTTCGTCGACGTCGACCTCGCGGCGATGGCGTTCGAGACGGGCGCCGAATGGGTGCCGCGCGCCCTCGCATCGCACGTCGACCTCGGCTTCCAGCGCACCGACGATCCCGGTGACGACGAGAAGCTGGTCGTACGCGGCAACCCTGTGCTGCTGCGCGAGGTGATCGCGAACCTGCTCGACAATGCGCTGAAGTACGTGCCGCTCGCACGGCCGGACGGCGCGCGGATCACGGTGAACGTCGCGCGCGGCGCGCTCGAGGACGGCCAGCCGGCCGCCGAGATCGTCGTCGAGGACAACGGCCCCGGCGTGCCCGCCAACCAGCAGGCCGACCTGTTCAAGCGCTTCTTCCGCGGCGACGCGCAAAGCGGCAATGGCGTCGAGACGGGCGCCGGGCTCGGCCTCGCGATCGTGCACGACATCATCGCGATACACGGCGGCACCGTCTCGTACGAGGATGCATCGGAAGGCGGTTCGCGCTTCGTGGTGAGAGTGCCGCTGGTCGCGCGCACCGAGAAGCCGGCCAGCGAAACACCGGCCGCCGCGTCGACGCACTGAGGGACGGAGAGACTCACGGCGGGCGGCCGCTGATCGGGCCGCGCGCCGGATGAGGAAGGCGGACAGCACGGCTGCACGATGCGGCAGCCGTCTGCTGAAACGACAGCGGCAGCGCACGATGCGCCGCCGCCTGCGTTACTTCTTGCTTTTCTTGTCCTTCGACCGGGGCTCGGACTTGCCGTCCTTCTTGTCCTTCTTCTTTTTCTTCTTCCCGCCCTCGTCGGTCGTCGCGAGCAGCGTGCCGCGGCACGACGCCGCGCCGCAATGGCACGCGTATTCGCGCTTGAGCGTCTTCGTCAGCTTCGCATCGATCACGAGGCCGTAGTCGTAGAACAGCTCCTCTTCCGCCCCGATGTCGCGCAGCGCGTGGATGTACACGCGGCCTTTGACTTCCTCGGCTTCGCAGTTCGGCGCGCACGAGTGGTTGATCCAGCGCGCGCTGTTGCCGTCGATCTTGCCGTCGATCACCCCGCCTTCGTCGAGTGCGAAGTAGAACGTATGGTTCGGTTCGCTCGGGTCGTGCGGGTGGCGGCGCAGCGCTTCCTTCCACGAAATTCGTTCGCCCTTGTATTCCACTACGCGCTCGCCGGCCTTGATCGGCGCCACGGCGAACACGCCCTTGCCGTGTACTCCCGAGCGGCGCACCGCGATCCTGCGTGAACTCATCGAACGAATCCTTGTGAAGACGACTTGAATAGAGGCGGCCGCGGTCGCGGCCTGGCGTCGCGCAAAACGAAAACGCGGCACCGGTCGGTGCCGCGTCGGGGCATGCGGCGAATCACCCGCATCCTACACGTTCACGATTGCTTCGTTCAACATCACGCGCAATATTGCGCGCGCGGTGCTCAACGCTGGCCGAATGCGATGTCGCCGAACAACGCCTTGTGCTCGCGCGGCTGCGAGCGCCAGTATTGCGGCGGCGCCGTCACCTGCGCGCCGAGCTCGGCCGCCGCATGCCACGGCCAGCGCGGGTCGTACAGCATCGCACGCGCCATCGCGACGAAGTCGGCATCGCCGGCCTCGATGAGTCGGTTCGCATGCGCGGGCTCGTTGATCAGGCCGACGGCGATCGTCGGCATGCCGACCGCGCGCTTCACGGCCTGCGCGAACGGCACCTGGTAGCCGGCCGACAGCGGAATCTTCTGCAGCGGCGACACGCCGCCGGACGACACGTCGATCCAGTCGCAGCCGCGGCGCTTCAGTTCGTGCGCGAACGCGATCGTATCGTCGAGCTCCCAGCCGCCTTCGACCCAGTCGGTCGCGGACACGCGCACGCCGACCGGCCGGCCTTCCGGAAACGCCGCGCGCACGATCTCGAAGATCTCGAGCGGGAAACGCATGCGGTTTTCGAGCGAGCCGCCGTATTCGTCGGTGCGCTGGTTCGCGAGCGGCGACAGGAACTGGTGCAGCAGGTAGCCGTGTGCCGCATGCACCTCGATCGCGTCGATGCCGAGCCGTGCGGCCCGCTTCGCCGAGGCCGCGAACGCTTCGCGGATCCGGTTCAGGCCCGCGGCATCGAGTGCGAGCGGCGGCGTCTCGCCGTCCTTGTGCGGCACGGCCGACGGCGCATGCGGCAACCAGCCGCCGTCGGCGACCGATACGAGCTGACCACCCTGCCACGGCACGTTGCTCGACGCCTTGCGCCCCGCATGCGACAACTGCATCGCGACGCGGACCGGCGAATGCTTGCGGATCGCGGCCAGCACCGGCTTCAGCGCGGCTTCGGTCACGTCGTCCCAGAGGCCGAGGTCGCCATGCGTGATACGCCCGTCGGGTTCCACGGCGGTCGCCTCGATGCAGAGCAGCCCCGCGCCCGACAGCGCGAGATGGCCGAGGTGAATCATGTGCCAGTCGGTCGCCTCGCCGCGTTCGGCCGAATACTGGCACATCGGGGAGATCACGATCCGGTTCGGAAGGGTCACGCCGCGCAGCGTGAACGGGGAAAACAGCGCAGTCATGGAGGCCGCTCGCCAGGAAAGGAAAGAGCGAACGAGCGTAGCACGCAGGCGGCGAGCGTGCAGATGGCGCACCCGGCAGTAAGCGGATGGTCAGGTACGGCCGGCGGCCGGTTGCCTGCAACGGAGAAAAGGCAGCGCATACGGCGATGCGCCGGCCTGCAACGGATGCGGGCCGGGCAACACCTTCGCGGCGAACGGCAGTGCCGCCGCCGGCGTCAGAGCCCGACGCTGTCGAGCCACTCCGCGAACATGCGGCGCGCGGCCGCCTCGAGCGCGGGGCCGTGCTGAGCGGTATCGGCACGCAACTGGCGCGCGTCGATGCCGGGCGTCGCCACGATTTCGCCGGCGTTCGCGATCAGCCACGGTTCGAAGCGGTCGGTGCGGATTTCCGGATGGCATTGCAGCGCCAGCACGTGCTGGCCCCATGCGAATGCCTGGTGACGGCAGGCCGGCGTCGACGCGAGATGCATCGCCCCGCCCGGCAGGTCGAACGTGTCGCCATGCCAGTGCAGCATCGACGTCGCCGCGCCATCGAGATGGCGCAGCGGCGATGCGCGGCCGGCGTCGGTGAGCGTCAGCGGCGCCCAGCCGAGTTCGTGCTGCGCAGCCGGATAGACACGTGCACCGAGCGCCCGGGCGATGAACTGCGCGCCGAGGCAAATCCCGAGGATCGGCAGCCCGGCGTCGATGCGCTTGCGCACGAGCGCCGCGAGCGGCGCGATCGTCGGATACTGCGCATCGTCGTACACGCTGATCGGCCCGCCGAGCACGACGAGGAGCGACGGCTCGAGCACGTCGAGCACCTCGACCCGCGACGACCCGACGTCGACGTAGCGCACCCGCCGACCCCGTTCGCCGAGCACCTGCTCGAAGCTCCCGAGATCCTCGAAATGCACGTGGCGGATCGCCACGACTTCAGCGTTCATCATCGGCCTCCCGGTCGATCGACGGACGTCAGCCTGCGAAAATCTTCCAGGTCTTCTTCTGCGTCGCCGCGTCGGCCTCTTCCTGCACCGAGCAGTCGAGACGCAGATCGCTGTCCGTCATCGAGATGTCGAGCGCCGCGCAGTGATGCACGGTCTTCTTCGACAGCTTGCCCGGCTGGAAGTGGGCGCACGTCACGCACATGCGCTGCGGCGGCGTCGCACCGGCCACCTGCAGTTCGCGCAGCGTCTTCAGCAGCGCGCGATACAGTGCGCCCTGCTCGTCCGCGCCGAGCTTGCCGACCGCTTTCGTCAGGAATTCAGGCCATTGCAGTGCCTTCTTCGCAGCCGTGCGACCACGGGCCGACAGGCGCACGGCCAGCGCGCGACCGTCGTCCAGTGCACGGCGCTTCTCGACGAGACCCTTGGTCTCGAGCGTGCTCACCGCATCGCTCGTGGTCGCCGCGGTCAGCTGCGTCTCGCGCGCGATCTCGCCGAGCCGCATCGGGCCCTTGCGCTGCAGCAGCAGCACGAGAATCTCGCCCTGCGTCGGCGTGAGGCCTGCGCCTTCCGCCCAATCCCATGCCTGGCTTCGCATGGCCGTACTCAACCGCAGCAGGCTGTGGGTCACACGTCCCGAAGCCTGATTCCCGTAAACGCCTTCGCTCATAGTCTTTTCGCTTTGCCGCCGCCCGGTTTGCCGAGCGGCCGTAGTGTGGAGATCGAATGTCTATCTCAAAACAGACACGCTCTTGCGAGTGCATCAGCACGGCCGTCGCGAGGGCACACGCGGCGGTCGCGTTCGCGGCGACCGGTAAGACACTCGACGTTCCGGTGTCCGCAAAGCCGACATTCTAAGCGAGAGCGGAAAATCGCACAGCTAAGTTATCCCCTTCATTCTGTGGAAAATCACTGGATAACCAAAATTTTTCGTTGTGCCTGCAATGCCGAACACCCGCCGAACGGTGCGTACGAACATTTTCCTGTTCGGATCGGCCATCGGGTCGACCACAATGATCCACCGGGTTATCCCGTGCACAGATCGTTGACTTTGCAGCGGAATCTCAGGTTATCCACAGATTTTCAGGACAACCGGCAACGATTTCGGCCGCAATCGGGGCCGCCGGTCGTTCAGTGAATCGCGACTCGGTCGACCCCGTAATCTGCAAAACATTTTTTCACTCGCGCCAACGTAAGCACTGCTGGCGGACCGTCTCATTGAGCGATTTTTCCTGTTTGAAAACGGTTCTCAACCACGATGCGTCGTTCACGCGCGCGTTGGCGAGCGCACCGATCTCGTCGAGTGCCGCGCGCGAGCCGAGCGCGGCCGCATGCGGCGCGATCCGGTCGAGCGTGTCGAGGATGTCCTCGGCGATCGTGCGGCGCTCACCCGTCTGAGGATTCACGCAGGTGCCCTCGAGCCCGAAGCGGCACGCCTCGAAACGGTTGAACGTGTAGACGAGGTAGTCGTCCTCGGACAGCTTCAGCGGCCGGTCGGTCAGCAGGTAGCGCGCGAGCGTCTGGATGTAGCAGGCGATCGCCGCCGCGCGGTCGACCGACAGCGGCGTGTCCATCACGCGCACCTCGATCGTCCCGTAGCCGGGCTTCGGGCGGATGTCCCAGTAGAAGTCCTTCATCGAGTTGACGACGCCGGTGTTCACCATCTTCGTGAAGTACTCCTCGAAGCTGTCCCAGGTCAGCACGAACGGCGCGCGGCCCGACAGCGGGAACGCGAACACCGAATTCAGGCGTGCCGAATGGAAGCCGGTGTCGACGTTCTGCACGAACGGCGACGACGCAGACAGCGCGATGAAGTGCGGAATGAAGCGGGACATCGAGTGCAGCAGGAACAGCGCGCTGTCGGGATCGGGGCAGCCGATGTGCACGTGCTGGCCGAACACGGTGAACTGCTTGGCGAGATAGCCGTACAGCTCGGAGATGTACTGGAAGCGCGGCGCATCGTAGATCTGCCGGTCGCTCCATTGCTGGAATGCATGCGTGCCGCCGCCGGCCAGCCCGACGTTGAGCTGGTCGGCCGCCTTCACGAGCACGTCGCGGATCGCGTGCAGCTCGCTCACAGCCTGCTCGTGCGAATGGCAGATGCCGGTCGACAGCTCGATCATGCTCTCGGTGATTTCCGGCGTGATGTTGCCCGGGAAGGTCTCGCCCTGGATCAGGCGCATCAGGTCGGACGCCGCTTTGGTCAGGTCGTAGTTGTGCGTGTTGACGACCTGGATCTCCAGTTCGACGCCGAACGTAAACGGCTCGGAATTGACGAAGGTTTCGAGTGCCATGGCAGGTTCCGGAATCAGTTGCTGTCGCTGCGTTCACCGACCGCCGACAGGCAGCGGTACACGATGAACGGGCTGACGAGCTGCAGGATCACGATCGTGCACATCACGATCGCGCGCAGGTGCGGGTCGAAATTCGGATAGAGCTGGTAGGTGTCGTCGACGAGCAGGTACGACAGCGCGGACATCGGCGTAAGCGCAATGCCGAGCGCGATGCCCTGCTTCATCCCGATGCCGCTCGGCTTCGCGAACGCGACGACGCCGGCCAGCTTCGCGACGAGCCGCGTGACAATCAGCACGATCGCGAGCAGCCCGCCGAGCGCGATGTCGCCCCACGTGAACGACGTGAGCGTGAGCACGAACAGGATCACCGTCAGCAGCCAGCCGGCCGTGCCGAAGTGCTCGGGCCACAGTTGCGGGCGTGCTTCGAGGTTCTTCACGATGATGCCGGCGAGCAGCAGCGTGAGCAGTGTCGACAGCTTCAGCGCCTGGGCGACGGCGATCGCGAGCATCACGAGCCCGAACAACGCGACGAACGAATGCTCGTCGCGCATCGTCGCGGTCATGTGGCGGAACAGGTAGTTGCACGAACGTGCGACCACATACGCAACGATGAACGAACCGGCGATCAGGTAGAGCGGCTGCAGGATCGTCGCAAACACGTTGCCGTACGCTTCCTGGTGGAGCCAGCTCGTCACGAGCTTGGTCAGCACGATCGCATAGACGCTGTTGAGCGCGGTCAATGTGATGAGGCGTTGCGACACCTGCCCTTCCGCACGCAGTTCGGTCTTCAGCTGGATCACCATCGACGGCGACGTCGCGATCGCGATCGCCGACAGCACGAGCGCAACCATCCCCGACACACCGAGCGCGAGCATCACGAACAGCACCAGCACGAACGACAGCGTGGCTTCGGCGAGGCTCGATGCGATGAGCCACGGATTGCGCCGGATCCAGCGCAGGTCGAGGCGGCTGCCGAGCTCGAACAGCAACAGGCCGAGCGCGACGTCGATCAGCAACCGGGACGTTTCGTCGGTGCTGGCATCGATCACGCCGAATCCGAACGACCCGGCGATGAGACCGATCACCGCATAACCGGTGATGCGAGGCAGACGCCATGCGCGATAGCAAAGCTCGCCACACAGGCCGGCCGCGAACAACGCGAGCCCGGCCCAGAACACGGCATCCGGCGTGAGCGGCCAGTTGGGCAGGAATGAGAACGCCGACTTCATCGTGGTGACTTCTCCTTTGGAAGCGACCGCCAGCGACGCGGGGTCAAGCGTCAGAAATGGATGCGCGCCGGCTGGGTATCGCCCCGAATGTGATTGTTGTGTCGACGACGGCGGGACATGGGATCCGCCTTTTCCGCCACAGGGCGAAAAGTCGTTCAGGTTGCCGATCTGGATTGTCGGCCTGGTGTGTGAACGGACTGCGCAGTCTCGAAGATTCAGATTCGAAATCGTGCCGACCGTTCCATTGAAGCATGTCCGGCGCCTGGCCGGATGAACGCGAAGGAAACCGATTGTGCCACAGCTTTTTCGGTCTGGAACCCATTGAATCGACTCGCGGCGCTGTGCGGCACCGCAGGTCTTTGGTTTCAAAGGTTTACTTGTATATATACATAGTAGAAGTTAACAAAGGACGCACAGTTCTGTGGATAACTTCGGTTTACGTCGACAGATCAAGATGTTGCAGAGCCCATAACCCGTTGCACAGACTGTTCGTGCACAGAGGTTTGAGTTGAGCAACTTTGGGGCCGCTTCACAGCTGTGCCGAGTTGCCCAGTTTACGTCCACTGTGATTGCACACGAAGTGCGCACGGATTCCGCGCGGTTATCCACAGTGCGGCGTGGATAACCTTGCGCGAAAAAGTCGGGAAACTGTGATTGGTTCGGGTGAGCGATCAGCCGGCCCGGCCGACGCGGCGGGCGCGCAACGCGCGGATCAGGAAGCGTGCGGGGTCGACGGCATCGGCGAGTTCGCGTTCGAGCGGCCAGGGCTCGCCTTCGAGTTGCGATGCGATCAGTTCGGCGCCGAGTGCAGCCCATACGAGGCCGCGCGAGCCGAAGCCGAATGCGCCGTAGAGCCCGGGCAGGCGCGGCAGGTCGCGCGCCTGCGCACCGCTCAGCGCGCGTGCATTGGCGATGGCGCCGGCTTCATCCGCGAGCGGGCCGAGCAGCGGCAGGCGGTCGCCGACGACCCAACGGAATGCGACGCGGCCGCGCAGTGTGTCGGGGTCCGGCAGGTCGCCGATCAGGCCCGGCAGCAGATGCCGCACGCGTTCGAGGTTTTCGAGGTGGCCGGCCGCGCGCATCGCGGGATCGACGTCGTCGGGTTCGAACGTTGCGCCGATCAGCAGCGTGCCGTCGTCGAGCGGCACCGCGTAGCCGTCGCCGATCGTCGGGCACGGCAGCGGTGCCGTACTGCCGGGCGGCAACAACGTGAGCTGGCCACGCACCGGTTGCAGCGCGACATGCTGCAGCCCGGCGAGGCGCGCGGCGTCGCCGGCATTCGCGAGCACGACGACGGGCGCTTCGGCCAGCGTGCCGCCCGCATCGTCGAGTGCATGCCATGCGTCGCCCCGCCGTTCGAGTTTTGCAACGCGGGTGGACGCGAGCAAGCGCACGCGTTCGCCGGCCGCCGCGTATTGAGCCGCGCAAAGGCCGGCTGGCCAGACAGCGCCGCCATGCGGAAACAGCAGGCCGCCCTGCGCGACCGACAGGTTCAGATGCGCGCGCGCGGCCTCGATGTCGAGCAGCGAGACATAGTCGGACGGCGGGCCGAACGCATCGAATGCATCGCGCATCCGTTCGAAGTCGTCGGCCGATTCGGCGAGATGGATCATCCCGTTCGTACTGCGCGCGAATGCATGGCCTGCGTTTTCGAGTGCGCGCCAGCGTGCGATCGCATGCAGGAAGCCACCGCGCGTGAGCCGGCTCGCGACGTTGTCGTCGCGTGTCATCAACGGATGGAATACACCGGCCGGATTGCCCGATGCGTCGCTCGCGATCCGGTCGTGCCGCTCGATCAGCGTGACTTCCCAGCCGCGCGCGGCCAGCCGCTCGACGACCGCGCAGCCCGCCAGGCCCGCACCGATCACGATCGCGCGGCGCGTCGCAACCGGCAGTGCGAGCGGCGGCTCGTGCCGGCGCGCGCGCCAGCGCGGCGCATATTCGCCGACGAGCAGATCGTCGACCTCGCGATACGTGAAACCCGATTTGCCGAGTGCGTGTTTCAACGCGTCCGAACTCGCATGCACTGCAAACGTTGCGTGTTCGCCGGCGATTTTCGAGAGCGCGCGGACCACGTCGGTCGATTGGAGATCCGCGTCGCTCGACGACGCGAGGCCGTCGAGACAGAACGCGTCGGCGCGCGCGACGATCTTCCCCAGCATGTCGATCGACTCGCCGAACGCGAGCGTGAGCACCACGCGCCCTTCGTCGAATTCGAGCCGGTGCAGACCCGGTACAAGCATCGGCCACGCGTCGGCAAGTGCCTCGACATCCGCCGATATGGTTGTGTCCGCAACGATATGAGTAGCTGCGCGGCGCAGGTCGTCGCGCGAGAACGGATGCGGTTCGACTGCGACAAAATGCAACCGCTCGCAGCGCGCGGGATCGTCACGCCACGCGGCCCAGGCCGCAAGGAAACTGCCGCCCGCGCCGAATCCGGTCGCCACGATCGTGAACGTGCGGCGGTCCTGCCAGCGCGTCGGCAGGCCGTTGCCGGCGACGAACACGCGATGCGCAAGCGCACCTGATGCGCCGAGATGGAGGTCGCCGAACTCGGGCGAGACGAGCGTGCCGTCGTCGCGAAGCGCGAGCGAGGCGGGAACAAGTCGGTCGGTCATGCGAAACAAAAAACGTGGCAGCCAAGCCTGGCAAGGGATTGCGCGGGGCCGTCCGACCGGTCGTTGGAAAAAGCCAACGGCGCGGCGCACGGGCGGACCGCGCTGCGTATCCTGTCCGGCTGGCGCTGGTCAAAAAACGGGCAGTCGATGATTCATTCGGCGAAATACCGATGAAAATCTTTGAAACCCTTGTCGTTATTGGGTTTGCGCTGCGCTATCATAGCAACGCCGTACCGCGGGGTGGCCACCGGCTAACCGGAGGGCGCGTCGCGCGGGCCAGGATTCGGCGCTGTGTCGTCGGAGTCTGACTCTCGACGGCACGGTTCGCGCACGTATAATCGGCGCGTTCGCGCTGTTCGTGTCAACCTAACCTGATAAAGGAACCTTAATGAACAAACAGGAACTGATCGACGCCGTCGCCGCCCAAACGGGCGCCAGCAAGGCTCAAACCGGCGAAACGCTGGACACGCTGCTCGAAGTCATCAAGAAGGCCGTGTCGAAGGGTGATGCGGTTCAGCTGATCGGCTTCGGCAGCTTCGGTTCGGGCAAGCGCGCAGCACGTACGGGCCGCAACCCGAAGACCGGCGAAACCATCAAGATCCCGGCAGCCAAGACGGTCAAGTTCACGGCTGGCAAGGCGTTCAAGGACGCCGTCAACAAGCGTTAAACCAGCGCCTGTTCCAAGAAAAACCCGCCTTTCGGCGGGTTTTTTGTTGGGCGCGCGCGGCATTTTCGCCACAGTCCGCGCCCCTCTTGCAAGATTTAACGGTTGTTTTTACAACGCGTTACGCGTGCACGATCTGCGTGTCGCCGTGATCGTCGTCGTCGTGCGAATCGACATCCCATGCCGGGAACGGATCGTCGAATGCATCCCATCCCGCTGCGCCGAGTGCGAATTCCGCATCGGTCAGCAGGCAGGCATCGAGCTTCTCGCGCCATGCATCCGCGTCGAGCGCGATGCCGATCAGCACGAGTTCCTGCCGACGATCGCCCACACTGTGGTCGTCGAGATCGCCGTGCCATTCGGCGCGGATTTCACCGAGCAGCTCATCGTCGTCGGGCCATTCCGCACGATCCTGCGCCGCCCACCAGAGACCTGCCGGGCCATGCCGGCATACGCCGCCCGCCTGCGACAGCGATCCCGCGATGTCGTTGCGCGTCGCGAGCCAGAAGAAGCCCTTGCTGCGCAGCACGCCCGGCCACTCCTGATGCAACAGCGCCCAGAGTCGTGCCGGATGAAACGGCCGGCGCGCACGGTAAACAAAATTGCCGATGCCGAATTCGTCGGCTTCGCCGTGCACGTGCGCATGATGTTCGTCATGGCAGTCCGGGTCGTCGCAGTGCGTGTGATCGTGATCGAGCGACGCGAGCCAGCCCGGTGCGTTCGCGGCCTCGTCGAAATCGAAGCGGCCCGTGTTCAGCACTTCGTCGAGCGGCACGTTGCCGAACGTCGACACGACCTGGTGCGCGCGCGGATTGAGTCGCGCAAGAATGTGCTGCAGGCGTGCGAGGTCGTCCGCGGCAACGAGATCGGCCTTGTTGATCACCAGCACGTCGCAGAACTCGATCTGCTCGATCAGCAGCTCGACGAGCGTGCGGTCGTCCTCTTCCGATGCGGCGATGCCGCGCGTCGCGAGCGCGTCGTCCGAGCCGTAGTCGCGCAGGAAGTTGTACGCATCGACCACGGTGACGAGCGTATCGAGCCGCGCGATTTTCGACAGCGACGTGCCGTCGTCGTCGACGAACGTGAAGGTTTCGGCGATCGGCATCGGCTCCGCGATGCCGGTCGATTCGATCATGATCGCGTCGAAGCGCCCTTCGGACGCGAGCGTGCGGATTTCGACGAGCAGGTCGTCACGCAGCGTGCAGCAGATGCAGCCGTTCGACATCTCGACGAGGCGTTCCTCGACGTGCGACAGCGCCTGCGCATCGCGCACGAGCGAGGCATCGATGTTGACCGCCGCGAGATCGTTGACGATCACGGCGACCTTCAGGCCCGCGCGGTTCGCGAGGATGTGATTGAGCAGCGTGGTCTTGCCGGCGCCGAGGAAGCCCGACAGCACGGTGACGGGCAACGGCTGGTTCATTGCCGGATTCATAGCGATATGCACCAACGGAAAAATTGAAAAAGCGGCCGCGGCGCCCTTCCGGGGCGCGATCGTCCCGTGGACGGGCGAAACTGCGGCGTGAGCCCGCATTGTGCATCAAACGCGCGCCGGCCGGCCGGTACGGTGTCAGGCCGCGCTGCGGCGCCGCGTCATTGCACGGGCGGCAGCAGCTTCCACTGGGTCAGGATGCCGGCGATCTGCCGCGCGTACTTGTCGCGCAGCGACGGGGTTTCCGAATGATAGGCGCCGACCGCCTGCCACGTGTTGCCGTAGCGGTTCATCTTCTGCTTGAGATGCCATGCGGCGATGTACACGTTCTTGCACGGCTCCATCAGCGTGTCGCGGCCGATCCCGTAGCGCGACAGCGTCGGCAGGTGGATCGAATTGATCTGCATCAGGCCGTAGTCGACCGAGCCGTTCGTGTTCTTGTTCAGCGCGCCGGGCCGGTTGCGCGATTCCTGCCACGCGATCGCGCGCAGGATCAGCGGATTGACCTGCTGATATTTAGCGGCCTCGTCGAAACAGTCCGCGCGAGCGTTCGCGCTGGCGAAACACCCGCCGGCGGCGATCAACGCGATCGAAACGAACCGTCTGTTCATGGTGCGAAATCGACAAGAAAATGCGTGAGGGTCGGGAAAACCCGTGCCTGTTATTCGTGCGACGAGAATCGTGCCGCCCGTATCATACCGACAGTCCGTCAGCTTGCGACATACAGGAATACGGCAGCCCGGTTATACCGCATTTCCGTGTCGGTTCATCGTGAAACGGGGGCGATGGCCGGCATGCCGAGAAGAGCACCGAATCTTACATATCGCATACGGTTCGCCGGATACATGTCGTATGTGAGACAGTCCTCGGATCAATGTGATATTTCGGACATGAAAAACTGCTAATGTCGCCTCTTTCGGACTTGGATCCCAGCACTACCGCCGGAAGTGGCCTGAGCCGGCATCGACCCATTCATCCATGACAAGAAATCGCTTCGTTATGCGGCGTGTCGCCACGACTCTGATCGTCGCCGGCATCATCGTCTCGCAGGCCGCCTACGCTCAGGTCACGCTCAACTTCGTGAATGCGGATATCGACCAGGTCGCCAAGGCGATCGGCGCCGCAACCGGCAAGACCATCATCGTCGACCCTCGCGTGAAGGGGCAGCTCAACCTCGTGGCCGAACGGCCGGTGCCGGAAGACCAGGCACTGAAGACGCTGCAGTCGGCACTGCGCATGCAGGGCTTCGCACTCGTGCAGGATCACGGCGTGCTGAAGGTCGTGCCCGAGGCCGACGCGAAACTGCAGGGCGTGCCGACTTACGTCGGCAATGCACCGCAGGCGCGCGGCGATCAGGTGATCACGCAGGTGTTCGAGCTGCACAACGAATCGGCGAACAACCTGCTGCCCGTGCTGCGGCCGCTGATCTCGCCGAACAACACGGTCACCGCCTACCCGGCGAACAACACGATCGTCGTGACCGACTACGCGGACAACGTGCGGCGCATCGCGCAGATCATCGCGGGCGTGGACAGCGCCGCGGGCGCGCAGGTGCAGGTCGTTCCGCTGCGCAACGCGAACGCGATCGATCTCGCCGCGCAGCTGCAGAAAATGCTCGACCCGGGCGCGATCGGCAACAGCGACGCGACGCTGAAGGTGTCGGTCACGGCCGACCCGCGGACCAACTCACTGATGCTGCGCGCGTCGAACGCGTCGCGCCTGGCGGCTGCGAAGCGCCTCGTGCAACAGCTCGACGCGCCGAGCGCGGTGCCCGGCAACATGCACGTCGTGCCGCTGCGCAACGCCGATGCGGTGAAGCTCGCGAAGACGCTGCGCGGGATGCTCGGCAAGGGCAGCGGCAGCGATAGCGGCTCGTCGGCGTCGTCCAACGATGCGAACAGCTTCAACCAGAGCGGCGGCTCGTCGTCGAGCGGCAACTTCTCGACCGGTACGTCCGGCACTCCGCCGCTGCCGTCGGGCGGCCTCGGCGGTTCGTCATCCTCGTCGTCGTACGGCGGCTCGTCCAGCGGTGGCGGGCTCGGCAGCGGCGGCCTGCTCGGCGGCGACAAGGACAAGAGCGGTGACGACAACCAGCAGGGCGGGATGATCCAGGCCGATGCGGCGACCAACTCGCTGATCATCACGGCGTCCGATCCGGTCTACCGGAACCTGCGCTCGGTGATCGACCAGCTCGACGCGCGGCGTGCGCAGGTCTATATCGAAGCGCTGATCGTCGAACTGGCCTCGAACACGCAGGGCAACCTCGGCATCCAGTGGCAGGTGGCGAGCGGCCAGTTCCTCGGCGGCACGAACCTGAACCCTACGGCCGGCCTGGGCAACAGCATCATCAACCTGACGGCGGGCGGTGTGACCAACGCTGCCGGCGGCATCACCGGAGGCGGTCTGGCCGCCAACCTCGGGTCGCTGACCCAAGGGCTCAACATCGGCTGGCTGCACAACATGTTCGGCGTGCAGGGTCTCGGTGCGCTGCTGCAGTATTTCGCGGGCGTGAGCGACGCGAACGTGCTGTCGACGCCGAACCTGGTCACGCTCGACAACGAGGAAGCGAAGATCGTCGTCGGCCAGAACGTGCCGATCGCGACCGGCTCGTATTCGAACCTGACGAGCGGCAATACAAACAATGCGTTCAATACCTATGACCGTCGCGACGTCGGCCTGACGCTGCACGTGAAGCCGCAGATCACCGAAGGCGGGATCCTGAAGCTGCAGCTCTACACCGAGGATTCGGCTGTCGTCGCGGGCACCACGAGCGCGCAGACTGGCCCGACCTTCACGAAGCGCTCGATCCAGTCGACGATTCTCGCGGACAACGGCGAGATCATCGTGCTCGGCGGCTTGATGCAGGACAACTACCAGGTGTCGAACAGCAAGGTGCCGCTGCTCGGCGACATCCCGTGGATCGGCCAGCTGTTCCGTTCCGAATCGAAGATCCGCGCGAAAACTAACCTGATGGTGTTCCTGCGCCCGGTGATCATCTCCGATCGCAGCACCGCACAGGAAGTCACGTCGAACCGCTACGACTACATCCAGGGCGTGACGGGCGCGTACAAGTCGGACAACAACGTGATCCGCGACAAGGACGATCCGGTCGTCCCGCCGATGCCGCTGGGCCCG
Source organism: Burkholderia lata (assembly GCF_000012945.1). Taxonomy (NCBI): domain Bacteria; kingdom Pseudomonadati; phylum Pseudomonadota; class Betaproteobacteria; order Burkholderiales; family Burkholderiaceae; genus Burkholderia; species Burkholderia lata. The sequence continues at coordinate 74,959 of NC_007510.1, read as the reverse complement.
AGCCAGGGCGGCACGCCGGCCGGCAACCTGTTTGATCTCGACAAGATGCGTCGCCAGCAACTGCAGCGCCAGGTCGTGCCGGTGCCGGCCCAGCCGTTGCCGGAGGCAACGCCCGCGCAGCCGCAGAGCGTGCCGCAGCAGGCGGTGCCGCAACAGCCGCTGACGGCCACGCCGGGAGCGTCGCAGTGAGCGACGTGCTCGCGTCTCCCTCCCACGACGGCGCGCCGGGCGAACGGCAGCCGCCGTCGCCGCTCGCCGCGCGATTGTTGCCGTACGGCTTCGCGAAGAGCGGCCAGGTGCTGATCGCGCATCAGCTCGACGACACGCTCGAGGTGTGGATCAGCGAACGCACGAGCGACGCCGCGCTCGCGGAGATCGCGCGCAACTTCGGCTCGATCTCCGTGCATCGCGTGCCGGCCGACGAGCTCGCGCAGGCGATCAACCATGCGTACGCACGCCAGGACGGCAGCGCCGCGCAGGTGGTCGGCGAGGTCGAAGGCGAAGTCGACCTGTCGCGGCTGATGCAGGACATCCCCGAAGTCGAAGATCTGCTCGAATCGGAAGACGACGCGCCGATCATCCGGATGATCAACGCGCTGCTCACGCAAGCGGCACGCGAACAGGCGTCCGACATTCACATCGAGCCGTTCGAGAACGCATCGGTCGTGCGCTTTCGCGTCGACGGCACGCTGCGCGATGTCGTGCGGCCGAAGAAGGCGCTGCACGGCGCGCTGATCTCGCGGATCAAGATCATGGCGCAGCTCGACATCGCGGAGAAACGCCTGCCGCAGGACGGCCGCATCACGCTGCGCGTCGGCGGACGGCCGGTCGACGTGCGCGTATCGACGCTGCCGACCGGGCACGGCGAGCGTGCGGTGCTGCGTCTGCTGGAAAAGGATGCGGCGCGCCTGAACCTCGAAGCGCTCGGGATGGGCCGCGACACGCTCGCGCAATTCGACAAGCTGATCGCGCGCCCGCACGGCATCGTGCTCGTCACGGGCCCGACGGGTTCGGGCAAGACGACCACGCTGTATGCGTCGATGTCGCGGCTCGAAACCGCGACGACCAACATCATGACCGTCGAGGACCCGATCGAGTACGACCTCGGCGGCATCGGCCAGACGCAGGTGAACGAGCGGATCGGGATGACCTTTGCCCGTGCGCTGCGCTCGATCCTGCGCCAGGATCCGGACGTGATCATGATCGGCGAAATCCGCGACCTCGAAACCGCGCAGATCGCGGTGCAGGCCTCGCTGACGGGCCACCTCGTGCTCGCGACGCTGCACACGAACGATGCGGCCTCGGCCGTCACGCGTCTGACCGACATGGGCGTCGAGCCCTATCTGCTCGCGTCGTCGCTGCTCGGCGTGCTCGCGCAGCGGCTCGTGCGGCAGCTCTGCCCCGTCTGCAAGGAAGAACGCCAGGAAGAAGGCCGCACCGTGTGGCATCCGGTCGGCTGCGACAAGTGCGGGCATTCGGGTTATTCGGGCCGGCGCGGTGTGTACGAACTGCTGCTGGTCGACGAGTCGATCCGCTCGCTGATCCACCGCAACGCGGCCGACGCGGAGATTCTCGCCGCCGGCCGTGCGGAAGGGATGCGCACGCTGCGCGACGATGCCGAGCGCTGGCTCGCGTCGGGCGCGACGTCGCTCGAGGAAGTGCTGCGCGTGACGGGAGGCGCATAGCGCGATGCCGGCATTCCGTTTCGAAGCAATCGATTCGGCGGGACGCGCGCAGAAAGGCGTCATCGACGCCGACAGCGCACGTGCCGCGCGCGGCCAGCTGCGTACGCAGGGGCTGACGCCGCTCGTCGTCGAGCCGGCAGCCAGCGCGACGCGCGGGGCGCGGTCGCAGCGGCTCGCGTTCGGCCGCAAGCTGTCGCAGCGCGAACAGGCGATCCTCACGCGCCAGCTCGCGAGCCTGCTGATCGCCGGGCTGCCGCTCGACGAGGCGCTCGGCGTGCTGACCGAGCAGGCCGAGCGCGACTACATCCGCGAACTGATGGCCGCGATCCGCGCCGAGGTGCTCGGCGGCCATTCGCTCGCGAATGCGCTGGGCCAGCATCCGCGCGACTTCCCGGAAATCTACCGCGCGCTCGTCGCGGCGGGCGAGCACACCGGCAAGCTCGGCATCGTGCTGTCGCGCCTCGCCGACTACATCGAGCAGAGCAACGCGCTGAAGCAGAAGATCCTGCTGGCGTTCACGTATCCGGGGATCGTCACGCTGATCGCATTCGGCATCGTCACGTTCCTGCTGAGCTACGTCGTGCCGCAGGTCGTCAACGTGTTCGCGAGCACGAAGCAGCAACTGCCCGTGCTGACGATCGTGATGATGGCGCTGTCGGATTTCGTGCGGCACTGGTGGTGGGCGATCCTGATCGCGGTCGTGCTGATCGTGTGGTTCGTGAAGGCGACGCTGTCGCGCGACGGGCCTCGCCTCGCGTTCGACCGCTGGGTGCTCACCGCGCCGCTCGCGGGCAAGCTCGTGCGCGGCTACAACACGGTGCGCTTCGCGAGCACGCTCGGCATCCTCACCGCGGCGGGCGTGCCGATCCTGCGCGCGTTGCAGGCGGCCGGCGAGACGCTGTCGAACCGTGCGATGCGCGCGAACATCGACGACGCGATCGTGCGGGTGCGCGAAGGCTCCGCGCTGTCGCGCGCGCTGAACAACGTGAAGACGTTTCCGCCGGTGCTCGTGCACCTGATCCGCTCGGGTGAAGCGACGGGCGACGTGACGACGATGCTGGATCGCGCGGCCGAAGGTGAGGCGCGCGAGCTCGAGCGCCGCACGATGTTCCTGACGAGCCTGCTCGAGCCGCTGCTGATCCTGGCAATGGGGGGCATCGTGCTCGTGATCGTGCTGGCGGTGATGCTGCCGATCATCGAGCTGAACAACATGGTGCAGTGACGGCCTGACCGCTGGTCGGGCCGTCGCCTTCGGCTTCAGCGCACGTAGATCGCCGGGGACGGCGTGTTGGCGGGCAGCTGGACTTCGGTGCGGGCGCCGTTGCGCTCGACGATGATCGAGCGGGGGCGGACTTCGGCGAGCCTCGCGCCGGACGTGACGTCCGCGCCGAGCGACACGGCGCGCGGCGGTTCGCCACCGATACCGACGATCGCGGCACCGCCGTGATCGAGCGCGAGGATGCCGAACAGGTGGATGTCCTGCACGGGATTCTTGTCGAGCTGACCGCCGAAGAGCGCCGCGGCGTCCTCGGTGCGGATCGGCAGCCGCGCGGCGGCGGCGGGCAGCGGCGCTTCGCGGGCGGACAGCGTGACGACCCAGTAGGTGGCCGTCGCGCACAAACCCGCGAAGAGGGCTAGGGAGAGGATCCGGATCGAGAGCGCGTTCATGCGCGCTATTGTACGGATGTATATGAAATTTGCGTTGGGTGAAAGCCCTCGGCAATGCGCGCCTTACAATGCGTGCTCCGCGCCTGCGGGTTCGGAAGGTTGCCGTCAGGCAATCGTCCGGTGCGCCGGGTGCGTCACTCAACCAACGACATTTTTTGGAAAGAGGTAGTCAGTCATGCAAACGTGGATCACTCGCCGCAACGCGGCCGTGCGTCGTCAGCGCGGTTTCACGCTGATCGAGATCATGGTGGTGGTCGCGATCCTCGGGATCCTGGCGGCGCTGATCGTGCCGAAGATCATGAGCCGCCCCGACGAGGCACGCCGCATCGCCGCGAAGCAGGACATCGGCACGATCATGCAGGCGCTCAAGCTGTACCGTCTCGACAACGGTCGCTACCCGACCCAGGATCAGGGCCTGAACGCGCTGATCCAGAAGCCGTCCACCGATCCGATCCCGAACAACTGGAAGGACGGCGGCTATCTCGAGCGCCTGCCGAACGATCCGTGGGGTAACGGCTACAAGTACCTGAACCCGGGCGTGCACGGCGAGATCGACGTGTTCAGCTACGGCGCCGACGGCAAGGAAGGCGGCGAAGGCAACGACACCGACATCGGTTCGTGGCAATAAGCCTTCACTGACCGGCCAGACGCATCGTTCCCGTTCTCCATGCTCGCCATTCGCACGACCTCCCGCTGCGGCCGCGATCGCCGTGTGCGTCGCGGCGCGGCTTCGTCCGCGCCGGCGCATGCCGACGGCGGGCGGGCGTTGCACTGCGCGCGGCGTCATCGCGCGCGCGGCTTCACGCTGCTCGAAATGCTGGTCGTGCTCGTGATCGCGGGCCTGCTCGTGTCGCTCGCGTCCTTGTCGCTCACGCGCAATCCGCGCACCGACCTGCGCGAGGAAGCGCAGCGCATCGCGCTGCTGTTCGAGACGGCCGGCGACGAAGCGCAGGTGCGGGCCCGGCCGATCGCGTGGCAGCCGACCGCGCACGGCTTCCGTTTCGACGTGAGCTCGTCCGACGGCTGGCGCACGCTGCGCGACGACCTGCTGCGCCCGCGTGACTGGGACGGCGGCGTCACCGGCGCCGATATCGACTATCCGGGGTCCGACACGCATGCGAATCGTGTCGTGTTCGGTACCGAGAGCATCGACACGCCGGTGCGCGTGACGCTGCATTCGGCGGCCGGCAGCGCGACGATCGTCGGCACCGGCAACGGCCGCTACGAGGTGCAATGACGATGCGTCGTCGCCTGCCCTCTTCCGTTTCTTCATCGCGCGGTTTCACGATGATCGAGGTGCTGGTCGCACTCGCGATCATCGCGGTCGCGCTCGCCGCGTCGATCCGCGCGGTCGGCACGATGGCGAACAACGCGTCCGATCTTCATCGCCGGCTGCTCGCCGGCTGGAGCGCCGACAACGCGCTTGCGCAGATGCGGCTCACGCACGCGTGGCCGGAGATCGGCGAACAGAGTTTCGACTGCTCGCAGGGCAACGTGCAGCTGGTCTGCACGCAGCGCGTGAGCACCACGCCCAACCCGGTGTTCCGGCGCGTGCGGATTTCGGTGAGCATGCCCGGGCATACCGGCGTGCTGGCGCAAATGGTGACGGTGGTCGCGAATGAAACCAGCCGTCCGCTCTGACGCGCCGATGCGACGCCCGCTCGCCCGCCCCGCTCGCGGCTTCACGCTGATCGAGCTGATGATCGCGATCGCGATCCTCGCGGTGGTCGCGATCCTCGCGTGGCGCGGGCTCGACCAGATCATGCGCGGTCGCGACAAGGTCGCGGCCGCGATGGAAGACGAGCGCGTGTTCGCGCAGATGTTCGACCAGATGCGCATCGACGCGCGGCTCGCCGCGACCGACGACGAGGCCGGCCAGCCGGCGATCGGCGTCGCCGGCAATACGTTGCAGATCGTCCGCGAACTCGAGGTGCCGGGCGTTGCGCCGCGGCTGCAGGTGGTGCGTTACCGGATCGCCGTCGGGCGCGTGGTGCGCTACGCATCGCCGCCGATCGACGACGCGAACCGGCTGCGCAGCATGCTGAAGGACAGCAGCGTCGAAGGCTGGAGCTGGGTCGCGCTGATGGGGGGCGTCGGCGCGATCGACGCGAAGCTGTACGTGCCGCGCGTGGGCTGGACCACCAACCTGCAGACGGCCGACGAAGCGCTCGCACAGAACAACGATGCACTCAAGGTGCCGCAGATCGGCAACGCGCCGCCCGCACGCGCGGTGACGGGCCTGCAGGTCAGCATCGGCGCAACGTCGCTGCGCGTGCCGGTCACGCGCATCTTCCTCGTCGGGGAATGACGATGCGCGCGCGCCCTCACCGCTCATTATTTGCCGCCCGTGCCGCCGGTCGCGCGCGGGCACGCGGCCGCCAGCGCGGCGCGGCGATCATCACGGCGCTGCTGGTCGTCGCGCTGTCGGCGATCCTCGTGTCGGGGATGCTGTGGCGCCAGCAGGTGCAGATCCGCCGCATCGAAAACCAGCGCGTGATCGCGCAGGCGCAGTGGGTCGCGCGCGGCGCGCTCGACTGGACGCGGATGATCCTGCGCTCCGAAGGCGATACGGCGCCCGGCATCACGTATCTCGGCGGGATCTGGGGCGTGCCGATCGCGAAGACGAAACTGTCGGACTTCCTCGGCCGGATCGGCGCGCCCAACGACACCGGCGGCGAAGACACCTATATCTCCGGCTCGATCGAAGACGCACAGGCGAAGTTCAACCTGCGCAACCTCGTGGCGTCGCCGGCGCCCGGCGTGCTGCAGTTGAACGTCACGCAGGTCCAGGCGTTCCAGCGCCTGCTGACGACGCTCGGTTACGACGGCGCGTTCGCGAAGCGCATCGCGCTGCAGGTGCGCGCGAGCCTGCTGAATTCGGCGACGCGTTTCCAGATGCCGACGCTGCCGGGTGGCGGCACGGCGCCGCCGATCACTGCGCCGGTGACGACCGATCAGCAAGGCGGCGGCCTCACCGACGATCCCGGCATGACGGGCGGCGACCGCGGGCCGGCGCCGCTGATGATGACGGGCGTCGACAGCCTGCTCGACGTCGACGGCGTGACGCCCGAGATGGTCGCGCGGTTGCGCCCGTTCGTCACCGTGCTGCCGACCACGACACCCGTGAACATGAACACGGCGCCGGCCGAGGTGATCGCGGCGCTGATGCCGGGAATGAGCGTGTCGTCTGCGCAGGCGCTCGTGTCGCGCCGCGAGACCGTGTTTTTCCGCAACGTCGGCGACGTGCAGCTCGCGCTGCGCGGCGCCGGTGCGCCGAACGTGACGCTCGACTCGAGCGTCATCGACGTCAATTCGAGCTATTTCATCGTGCATGGCCGGATCCAGCACGACCGCGCGGAGGTCGATCGCACTTCGCTCGTGTATCGTGATCCGACCACGCATTCGACACGGGTCGTGCGCATTCGCGACCAGCTATAACGACGCCAATCGGGAGAGGAGCTCTTGTGAGCACGTTGATTGTTTCTTTGCCGCCGCGCGAGCCTGCCGTGCCGTTGCAGGAATGGCAGTGGCCCGAGCTGCCGTTCACGCTCGTCGACAAGGCCGGCCATGTGCAGCGCGCCGGCCGTGCGGCGCTCGCGCTGCTGCCGCGCGCGAACGCGACGGTGCTGATCGTCGCCGCGCGCGACGTGCTGCTGCTGGCCGCGACCGTGCCGCCGCTCAAGGGCCCGAAGCTGCGTCAGGCGCTGCCCAACATCGTCGAGGATCAGCTGATCCAGGATCCGCTCGGCTGCCATATCGCGCTCGATCCGGACGCACTGCCCGATGGGCGCCGCGTGCTGGCCGTCGTCGATCGCGCGTGGTTCCGCACGATCTGCGACGCGTTCACGGCGGCCGGCCACCGGCACCTGAGCGCGGTGCCCGCGACCCGCTGCCTGCCGGCGCCGCATGTCGCCGCACCGCCGGCCGACAGCGAAGTCGATGCCGCCGCGGTTGCCGCGGACGCCGTCGAGACGCCGCCCGCCCGTCCGGCGACGGTGGCCGCGGTGCTCGGGCTTGCGGCATCGGTTGAACAGGTGCTCGTCGAGGCCGGCGCGCAGCCGGCGGCGGCCGGTGCGCCGCGCCTCGAACTCGCGGTCGCTCGCGGCGCACTCGGTGAAGGCTTCGCGGCGCCCGCGTCGCGCGCGGCCGGCACGCTGGCCGCGCTCGCGGGCGGTGGCGACGTCGAACTGTACGAACTCGGTGAACCGGGCGCGGAGCCGCGGCTCGCTTCGGTCGGCCGCACCGACGGCGGCCCGCTGCTGCCGGGCGCCGCACCGCTGTCGTTCGACGCATTCGCACGGCGCGCGCTGACCGAGAAGTTCGACCTGTGCCAGTTCGAATTCGAATCGCAGCCGTGGCGCTTCGACCGCGCGACGGTGAAGCGCCTGCGCGTGCCGCTCGCCCTCGTCGCGGCGACGCTCGGCGTGGCGGTGATCGGGATGAACCTGCACTGGTGGAAGCTGTCGCGCGAGCGCGATGCGTTGTCCGCGCAGATCACCGAGACGCTGCTGTCTGCGTTCCCGAAGACGACGACGGTGCTCGATCCGCCCGCGCAGATGCAGCGCCAGCTCGACCAGTTGCGCCTCGCGGCCGGCGAGCTGTCGCCGAACGATTTCCTCGCGCTGTCGAGCGGGCTGTCGCGGTCGATGGGCGCGCTGCCGCTGAACGGCATCGCATCGCTCGACTATCACGACCGGAAGCTCGACGTCGGCTTCAAGCCGGAGGTCAAGGTCGATCCCGATTTCACGCAGCGCCTCGCGCGTAACGGACTGTCCGGCGAAGTCGACAGCAACACGGGCAAATGGACGATCCGGAGCCGCTCATGAAGACGGAACAACTGAACCAGACGCTGGCCCAGTTCTGGGGCGAGCGCTCCCAGCGTGAAAAGATGCTGCTCGGCTGGGGCGGCACCGTGCTGGCGATCGCGATCGCGTATTCGGTGCTGTGGTCGCCCGCACAGGAAGGCCGCGCGCGGATCCAGCGCGAGCTGCCGACGATGCGCCGCGAGCTGGCGCAGATGACCGCGCAGGCGAACGAGGCGAAGTCGCTGACGGCCGCCGCGCAGGGCGTGGCACCGACCGGCCTCGCGCTGAAGGATGCGCTGACCGCGTCGCTGTCCGATCACGGGCTGCAGGGCGCGCAGCTGCAGATCGTCGGCAACGGCGTGCAGGTCCAGATGAAGAACGTGTCGTTCCCGGCGTGGACGCAGTGGCTCGACGATGCGCGCCGCCAGTTCAAGGTGCAGGTCGGCGAGGCGCATGCAACGGCGCTGAAGGACGACGGCCAGGTCGACCTGACGGCCGTGATGCAACCATCTACGCAGAAATGACGCAGTTGGATGACGCAAGTGGCGGTCGGCCGATGAGGCCGGGGATCAGGCGGCTCGCCACCGTATTGCCGTGGGTATTGGCGGGTGGCCTGGCGACGGCGTTGACGCTCGTCGCGCTCGCACCGGCCGCGTGGATCGCGCCGCAGTTCGCGCGCGCGACCGGCGGGCATGTGAATCTCGTCGATCCCGACGGGTCGCTGTGGCACGGTTCGGGCACGCTGATGCTCGCGCCGGGGGCCGACCAGAGCGCGGCGACGCTGCTGCCGGGCCGGGTCGAATGGACCACGGCCTTCTGGCCGCTGCTGACCGGGCGCGTGCAGATGCGCATGCGGCAGACCGAGGCGATGCCCGATGCGGTCACGCTCGATGCGACGTGGCGCGGCGCGGTGCTGTCGGCGGGCACGATGGCCGTGCCCGCGTCGCTGCTCGCGGGGCTCGGCACACCGTTCAACACGCTCGACCTGCAGGGCGACGTGCGGCTCGGCTGGAGTGACTGGCGGCTGATCGGCAACAACGCGTTCGGCCAGCTGACGGTGACGATCGACTCGATGAGTTCGCGCGTCTCGCGCGTGAAGCCGCTCGGTTCGTACCGAGCGGTGCTGCAGGCGAAGGGGGCCGGCGCCGATCTCGACCTGTCGACGACGCAGGGCCCGCTGTTCCTCGACGGCCACGGCAGCTTCGGCCCGGGCCAGGGATCGTTTCGCGGCACCGCGCATGCGGCGCCGGAGCAGCAGGCGAACCTCGCAGGGCTGCTGAACCTGCTCGGCCACCCGATCGGCAACAACGAGGTGTCGCTGATCTTCGGCGACGCGCAGCGCTGACGCGCGCGTCGCGCATTCCTTCCTACTTCTGCGCGAGCGGCGCGGCGACCGACGGTGCGGTGGCCGCGGGCGCGACCGCACCGGATGCCGGCACGGGTGCCGGTGCCGCCATGTCGCCGTTCTCGCGCGCCATCTCCGCTGCGCTCCAGCCGCCGCCGAGCGCCTTCACGAGCCCGACCGACGACGTCATCCGCTGCCCGGCAATCGTCGCGAGCTTCTGCTGCGCGGTGAACGCGGTGGTCTGCGCGGTCAGCACGTTCAGGTAGGCGACCGTGCCGGCCTTGTACTGGTTCGTGACGATCGCGAGCGAATGCTCGGCGCTGTCGACGGCCTGCCGCTGCACATCGATTTCCTGCGCAAGGATGCGTTGCGACGCGAGGTTGTCCTCGACGTCCTGGAACGCGGTGAGCACCGCGAGGCGGTACGCGGCGACGTCCTGGTCGTAGGTCGCGCGCGCGGCGTCGGTCTGCGCGGCGCGCAGCCCGGCGTCGAACAGCGTGGCCGCGAGTTGCGGGCCGACCGTCCAGAAGCGCGCCGGCAGCGTGAACAACTGCGACCACACCGAGCTCTGGACGCCGCCGGTGGCCGACAGCGTGAGCGTCGGGAAGAACGCGGCGATCGCGACGCCGATCTGCTCATTCGCGGCCGCCGCGCGGCGCTCGGCCGCGGCGATGTCGGGCCGGCGCTCGAGGATCGCGGACGGCACGTCGACCGGCGTGATCGGCGGCTCGGCCGTGAGCGGGCTTGGCGACAGCGAGAAGGTCGACGCCGGCTCGCCGATCAGCGTCGCGATCGCATGCTCGTACTGCGCGCGGGCCACGCCGTTGTCGATCGACGCGGCCTGCGCGCTCTGTAGCTGCGTCTGCGCCTGGATCACGTCCGCGCGAGCCGCGACGCCCTGCGCGTACTGGTTCTGCGTGAGTTTCAGCGACTGTTCGTACGACTTCACGGTGTCGTCGAGCAGCTTCTGCAGCGCATCGGACGTGCGCAGCTGGAAGTAGGTTTGCGCGAGCAGCGCCTGCTGCGACAGCCGCGCATTCGCGAGATCGGCCGCGGCGGCGGCTTCGCCGGCGCGCTGCGCGCTGACGGTACGGCTCACCTTGCCCCACAGGTCGGGTTCCCAGCTCGCGTCGAGGCCGACGCTATAGCTGTTGCTGATCGAGCCGGACGAACCGCTGCTGAAGCTCGACGACGAACCCGACGACACCGACGTGCGCGGCGTGCGGGCGCGTGAGCCCGACGCGGTCAGCCCGACGGTCGGGAAGTACGCGGCACGCGCCTCGGTGACGAGTGCGCGCGCCTGCCGGTACGCGGCCGCCGATTGCGCGATGGTCTGGTTCGACGCGTTGAGCTTGCCGATCAGCGCATCGAGCTGCGGATCGTTGTAGACCGTCCACCACGCGCCGCGGTCGGTGCGGTCGGCGGGCTGCGCGACCTTCCAGCCGGCCGGCGCTTCCTTGTAGGCGGCGGGGATCGACGTGTCGGGCCGGTGATAGTCGGGCCCGACGGCGCAGCCGGCGAGCAGCACGGCCGTCGCGACGGCGACGGCGGCGCTCAGCGGGCGAAGGGCGCGCGGGAGGGAGGCGTACGGCATGGTGGTTTTCCTGTCTGGGCGCGACGTCCGGCGAGCGGCGTCGCGCGATGCGGTCGTCGTGCCGCTGGCGGACAAATGGTAACTGACGGCGGGAAAGCTGCGCAGCCCCAAGGGTACGGTGCGTGGCGACAGGAATGTGTTACCGGCGCGAGCGGCCGGTTTACCGGCCATTACGGCCCGCTGACAGGAAGACGGGGGGCGACGCCGGCCATGCGTGGCGCGGCCGGCGCTCAGCCGGAGCAGTCAGGAAGGCGGGAGACGCGCGCTGTCAGTGGCAGCGCGCGGGCAGCGGGAGCGGTTCTGCGGCGGACCGCCATGTCGACGGCTCCGTCGCGGCCGGCTGGCCCGTGCGGCGAGCGCCGTCTTTCGCGTTGCGCTGCCGGCGATGATCGAACCATGCGAACCCGAGCGCCGCGAGCGAGCCGCCCGGTACCACCAGCATCGTCACGTACAGCGCGATCTTCCAGCCGCGGTGCGGCCCGGAAAACGCATGATGAGCGGTATCGGTCAGGTTGCGGCGCAGCGCGCCGGCGGCATTTTTCAGGAACAGCATCGCGAACATCCTCGGGGTGCCCGCAGCGCGGGCGCATCGGTCAGAACATAGTCTCCGGCAGTGCAACATGCACGTCGTAACTGGTTGCCTCAAATAATATTGACTAAGCAATCAATTTTCAAGATACTGGGCGCGTTTAAATCTGAAACGCACTATTGCTGCGCGCGCAATCGAATGACCGGCGGCCTCTACGATCCCGAGAACATCGAGCTGGAAACGAGCCTCGGCTATTACCTGTCGAAGGCGAAGCAGGCGCTCGTCGAGCGGATGGACCGTGCGCTCGAGCCGCTCGACCTCACCGCGCAGCAGATCGGCGTGATCCTGCTGCTGTCGCGCGGCTATGCGCGCACGCCGTTCGAGCTTTCCCGCAAGATGTCGTACGACAGCGGTTCGATGACGCGGATGCTCGACCGGCTCGAACGCAAGGGGCTGGTCGCCCGCTCGCGCAGCGAGCAGGACCGCCGCATGATCGAGCTGACGTTGACCGAACGCGGCGCCGAAGCCGCCCGGGCGCTGCCGTCGCTGATCGCCACCGCGCTCAACGCGCAGCTCGACGGTTTCTCGGCCGACGAGCTTGTGACGCTCACCGGCCTGCTGCAGCGCTTCATCGCCAACGGGCCCGGCTCGACCGGTTGCCCGAAACCCGACGACGAAGCGGATTGCTGATGTGCGCGGAGGCCCCATGTCTAGGTTAAGCATTCGCTTATTTATCTGTCTGGGCAGAAGATGACAGGGCACGCGCTCCCTTTTTCCGTTTATCCGTTCCACCCGGCCGGGCTGCGCTGCGGCGCACACCCGTGCGTTGTGCCGGCGCGTCGCGCGCGCCGCGTCTAGGAGATTCCGATGTCCGCCACCACGGCATCCGCCGCCTCCCCCGCCGCCGAACCCGCGCCGCTGTCCGGCGGTGCGCTCGCGCTGCTCACCGTCGGGCTCGCGCTCGGCACCTTCATGGAAGTGCTCGACACGTCGATCGCGAACGTCGCGGTGCCGACCATCTCGGGCAGCCTCGGCGTCGCGACGAGCGAAGGCACCTGGGTGATCTCGTCGTACTCGGTGGCTTCCGCGATCGCGGTGCCGCTTACCGGCTGGCTCGCGCGGCGGGTCGGCGAGGTGCGGCTGTTCACCCTGTCGGTGCTTGCGTTCACGGTCGCATCGGCGCTGTGCGGCCTCGCGACCAACTTCGAGACGCTGATCGCGTTCCGGCTGCTGCAGGGCCTCGTGTCGGGGCCGATGGTGCCGCTGTCGCAGACGATCCTGATGCGCAGCTACCCGCCCGCGAAGCGCGGGCTCGCGCTCGGGCTATGGGCGATGACGGTGATCGTCGCACCGATCTTCGGCCCGTTGCTGGGCGGCTGGATCAGCGACAACTACACGTGGCCATGGATCTTCTATATCAACCTGCCGATCGGTATCTTCTCGGCGACCTGCGCGTATTTCCTGCTGCGCGGCCGCGAGACGAAGACGTCGAAGCAGCGGATCGACGCGATCGGCCTCGCGCTGCTCGTGATCGGCGTGTCGTGCCTGCAGATGATGCTCGACCTCGGCAAGGACCGTGACTGGTTCAACTCGACATTCATCGTCGCGCTCGCGCTGATCGCGGTCGTGTCGCTCGCGTTCATGCTCGTGTGGGAGGCGACCGAGAAGGAGCCGGTGGTCGACCTGTCGCTCTTCAAGGACCGCAACTTCGCGCTCGGCGCGATGATCATCTCGTTCGGCTTCATGGCGTTCTTCGGCTCGGTCGTGATCTTCCCGCTGTGGCTGCAGACGGTGATGGGCTACACGGCCGGCAAGGCCGGCCTCGCGACCGCGCCGGTCGGGCTGCTCGCGCTCGTGCTGTCCCCGCTGATCGGCCGCAACATGCATCGCCTCGACCTGCGGATGGTCGCGAGCTTCGCGTTCATCGTGTTCGCCGGCGTGTCGATCTGGAACTCGACGTTTACGCTCGACGTGCCGTTCAACCATGTGATCCTGCCGCGTCTCGTGCAGGGGATCGGCGTCGCGTGCTTCTTCGTGCCGATGACGACGATCACGCTGTCGAGCATCTCCGACGACCGGCTCGCGAGCGCGTCGGGGCTGTCGAACTTCCTGCGCACGCTGTCGGGCGCGATCGGCACCGCGGCGAGTTCGACGTTCTGGGAGAACGACGCGATCTATCACCACGCGCGGCTGTCGGAATCGGTGAGCGTGTATGCGCAGAACACCACCGACTACCAGGGCGCGCTGTCGCAGCTCGGCATCGTCGGGCAGACGGCCAATGCGCAGCTCAACCAGCTCGTCACGCAGCAGGGCTTCATGATGGCGACCAACGACTTCTTCCTGCTGTCGGCGTTCATGTTCGGCGCACTCGCGGGGCTCGTGTGGATCACGAAGCCGAGAAAGGGTGCGGGGCCGGCGATGGGGCATTGAAGGCGCGGCGGGCGGCCATTGCGCCCGCCTCGTTCGATTTACCGCCCGCTTCGGCGGGCGTCACTCCCTCGCCCGCAACCCGCCGAACGCCAGATCGTCACCCGGCGCGATCGGCAGCGTTGCCCGCGCCACTTCAAGCCACGCGCGCGCCGCGTGCGACAGATACCCCTTCTTCAGCCAGCCGAGCGCGATCGCCCACGTGATCTCCGGCTCGACGATCGGCCGGCACGTGAACTGGCCTGCGTCGAGCCGACGGCAATACGGCTCGGGCAGCAGCGCGATACCGACCCCCGCATGCACGAGCGCGGCCATGAAATCCCAGTGGCCGCTGCGGCTCACGATCGACGGGGTGAAGCCAACTTGCCGGCACGCGTCGAGCACCGCGTCGTGCAGCGCGAGGCTTTCCGCGTAGAACACAAACGACTCGCGCGCGAGATCCGCGAGCGGCACGGCCGCATGATCCTCCCAGCGCGACTCGCGCGGGGCGACGAGCCACAGCGGCGCGCGCACCATCGGCAGCCGCTCGAAGGTGCCGGGATCGACCGGCTCCAGCAGCCCGCCCAGCTCCAGCTCTCCCGACGTCAGCGCGGCCTCGATCATCCGCGCACCCTGCTCGAACAGCTTCAGCTCGATGTTCGGATAGCGCTGCTTGTACGCGGCGATGATCGGCGTGAACAGCGAGCCGCCGAGCGGCGGGATCCCGATCGTCAGCTCGCCGCGCCCGAGCGTGCCGAGATCGTTCAGCTCCGACTGCAGCTGCGCCTGCGCGGCGAGCACGTCCTGGCCACGCTGGAACACGATCCGCCCTGCATCGGTCAGCACCATCTGCCGGCCGTCGCGTAGCAGCAGCGGCGAACCGATCTCGTCCTCGAGCGCCTTCACCATCTTGCTGATGGTCGGCTGGGTCACGAACAGCTTGTCGGCGGCCGCCGTGAAACTCTGCTGGCGAACCACCTCGACGAAGTACCGCAGCGCGCGCAATTCCATCGATGACTCCCCAAATTGGTGCGGCGATCAAAACGAATTCCGAATTGGAATGACAAGGATAGAGACAAGTCATTTTATTTATGGTTAGGGGAAACCCTATACTCCCACCATCAACGCAATATCTGTAGGGAGCCCGCCATGACCAAGCCGACCGCCGCACTCGCCACTCGCCCCGCCGCTTCGGGCAGCCTCGCGCGCACGGGCCGGATCGCGCTGCAGGCCGCCGCGCTCGGCGCGCTGTGGATGGCGGTCGACTGGGCCGTGCGCAAGATCGGGCTGCCGATTCCGTCCGGCGTGATCGGCCTCGCGGTGCTCCTCGTGCTGCTGTTCTCGGGCCGCGTCGCGCCCGCGTGGGTGAAGGACGGCGCGAACTGGCTGCTGTCCGACATGCTGCTGTTCTTCGTGCCGGCCGCCGTCGCGGCCGTGCAGTACGGCGGGCTGTTCCGCGAGGACGGCTGGCGCATCGCGCTGGTGATGCTCGCCGGCACCGCGTTCGTGATGGTCGCAGTGGCCGTCGCGGTCGACCTCGCCGCGAAGCTCGAGCGCCGGCTCGCCGCGCAGCGCGTGTTCGCCGAACGCCGCCGCACGCGCCTGAGCGCCGCGTCCGCCCACTGAGCCGGAGCCTGCCATGTTTGCCGCACTGTCGAACCTGTCCGCCGACCAGGCGAACACCGCGATCTCGTTCGGCTGCTTCGTGCTGACGGTCGTGCTGTATTTCGCGTCGAAGCGGCTCTACGCGTACAAGAAGACGCTGCTGTTCTCGCCGCTCGTGTTCGTGCCGGGCGTGCTGGTGCTGCTCGTCCTGCTGACCGGCATCCCGTATTCGGTCTACTTCCACGACACGCGCTGGCTGATGTGGCTGCTCGGCCCGGCGACGATCGCGTTCGCGGTGCCGATCTACGACTATCGCGACCTGATCCGCCGCCACTGGCTGTCGCTGTCGGTCGGCGTCGCGGTCGGGATCGGCGCGGGCGTGTGCGGGTCGCTGCTGCTCGCGAAGCTGCTGCACCTGTCGCCCGAGCTGCAGCGCTCGCTGATGACGCGCTCGGTGTCGACGCCGTTCGCGCTCGCCGTGTCGGACAAGATCCACGCGCCGAAGGATCTCACCGCGCTGTTCGTGATCGCGACCGGCATCTGCGGGATGCTGCTCGGCGAGCTGGTGCTCGCGCTGGTGCCGATGCGCACGCGGCTGGCGCGCGGCGCGCTGTTCGGTGCGGCCGCCCACGGCGTGGGCACCGCGAAGGCGCGCGAGATCGGCAGCGAGGAAGGTGTCGTGTCGAGCCTGACGATGATGATCGCGGGCGTCGCGATGGTGCTGATCGCGCCGCTCCTGACGCTGCTGCCGATCTGACCGGGCGGGCCAACGCCCGCCAGGCGCCGGCCCGATCATGCCTGCCGCCTTCGGCGCGGCAGACCCCGTGCGGCGGGAACGGCGCCGCCTTCCGGCCGCGCCTGCTCCTCCATCCGCTGGCCCGGCGGCCTTTCCGCACCGGGCATGGCCGCCTTCTCCCGGCCACGCCCGCTTCAGCCGCCAGTCCGGCGGCCCTTTCCGCCCCCACTTACCCTGCATCCGGCCGACACCCGGCCGACAATCGGCTGAGATAGCCGCAAATCCCCCCTCTTTTCCGCCCATCGGGCTCGGCCCGGATGCCGAACAATGCATGCTACGAGACATCACGCACGCATTCACATGGCCTCCACGACCGCAAACCCGACCGCCGACAAGCCGGCTTCGTCCGGCAAGTTCAAGCGCATCGCGCTCATCGCCGTCATCGCGCTGGGCGCGGCAGCCGCCGCAGCCGGCGGCATGTACGTGTTCCTGAGCAAGCAAGGCGTCGGCCATGCGAGCGCGCCTGCCGAGCCGGCGCCGCTGGCTGCGCCGGTGTTCTTCCCGCTCGACCCGCTGACCGTGAACCTGCAGTCCGACGACGGCGCGCAGCACTACCTGCGCGTCGGCCTGTCGCTGAAGCTCACCGACCCGAAGGCGCAGGAGCAACTGACCGCGCGGATGCCGGAGATCCGCAGCCGGATCCTGCTCGCGCTGTCGAACAAGCATCCCGAGGATCTCGCGACGCCGGACGGCAAACGTTCGCTCGCGAAGGAACTGCGGGAGCTGATCGAGCAGCCGACGCAGCCCGGCAACCAGCGCGCGAAGGTCGACGACGTGCTGTTCACCGAGTTCGTCGTCCAGTAACGCGGCCGCGAAAGGAGCGCGTATGGGTCACCAGGAGTTCATGTCCCAGGAGGAGGTCGATGCCCTCCTCAAGGGTGTCACGGGCGAAGCCGATTCAGTCGACGAGCAGCGCGACACATCGGGCGTCCGCCCCTACAACATTGCGACGCAAGAGCGGATCGTCCGCGGCCGGATGCCCGGCCTCGAGATCATCAACGACCGCTTCGCACGCCTGCTGCGGATCGGCATCTTCAACTTCATGCGGCGCACGGCGGAAATTTCCGTCAGCCAGGTGAAGGTGCAGAAGTACAGCGAGTTCACCCGCAACCTGCCGATCCCGACGAACCTGAACCTGGTGCACGTGAAGCCGCTGCGCGGCACGTCGCTGTTCGTGTTCGACCCGAACCTCGTGTTCTTCGTCGTCGACAACCTGTTCGGCGGCGACGGGCGCTTTCACACGCGCGTCGAGGGCCGCGACTTCACGGCCACCGAGCAGCGGATCATCGGCAAGCTGCTGAACCTCGTGTTCGAGCACTACACGACCGCGTGGAAGAGCGTGCGGCCGCTGCAGTTCGAATTCGTGCGTTCGGAAATGCACACGCAGTTCGCGAACGTCGCGACGCCGAACGAGATCGTCATCGTCACGCAGTTCTCGATCGAGTTCGGGCCGACCGGCGGCACGCTGCATATCTGCATGCCGTACTCGATGATCGAGCCGATCCGCGACGTGCTCAGCTCGCCGATCCAGGGCGAGGCGCTCGAAGTCGACCGCCGCTGGGTGCGCGTGCTGTCGCAGCAGGTGCAGGCCGCCGAGGTCGAGCTGACCGCGAACCTCGCCGAGATCTCGTCGAACTTCGAGAAGATCCTGAACCTGCGCGCGGGCGATGTGCTGCCGCTGGAAATCGAGGACACGATCACCGCGAAGGTCGACGGCGTGCCGGTGATGGAATGCGGCTACGGAATTTTCAATGGTCAATATGCGTTGCGCGTGCAGAAGATGATCAGCGCGGGCGATTCGATGAAGGAAGGTGGATATGAGTGAGCTGAACCAGACGCCCGAGGACGACGCACAAGCGATGGCCGACGCGGCCCTCGCGGCTTCGGCCGCCGCCGCGCAGGCGGCACCGGCCGCGGCGGAAGAAGATCCGGGCATGGACGACTGGGCGGCCGCGCTCGCCGAGCAGAACCAGCAGCCGGTGCAGGCGGGCGCGACGGGCGCCGGCGTGTTCCAGCCGCTGTCGAAGGCCGCGGCAAGCTCGACGCACAACGACATCGAGATGATCCTCGACATCCCGGTCAAGATGACCGTGGAGCTCGGCCGCACGAAGATCGCGATCCGCAACCTGCTGCAGCTCGCGCAGGGTTCGGTCGTCGAGCTGGACGGCATGGCCGGCGAGCCGATGGACGTGCTCGTGAACGGCTGCCTGATCGCGCAGGGCGAAGTCGTGGTCGTCAACGACAAGTTCGGTATCCGTCTGACCGACATCATCACGCCGGCCGAACGCATCCGGAAGCTGAATCGATGAATGTTGTGAAGCCCGGCCGCCGCGTGCGCGTCGCAAGCGTGGCGGCTGCTGCTGCCGCCATGGCGGCGTCGCTTGCCTGCACGCCGGCCGGCGCCGCCGACATGAACGCGGTGAACAACGCCGGCGCGATCGCATCGAGCGTGATGGTCGGCTCCGCCGCACCGTCGCTCGGCATCGGCGCGGTGCTGCAGACGCTGGTCGGGCTCGCGGTCGTGATCGGTCTCGTGTTCGCGTGCGCATGGCTCGCGCGCCGCTTCGGCTTCCAGCACGCGCGCCGCGGCGGCCCGCTGAAGGTCGTGTCGAGCGTCGCGGTCGGCGCGAAGGAAAGCGCGACGATCGTCGAGATCGGCGACACCTGGCTCGTGCTCGGCGTCGCGCCGGGCAACGTGCGATTGCTGCATACGCTGCCGGCCGGTTCGGCGGCGGCCCCGGTTTCCGCTGATTCGCCCGCCGGCGCCGCCCCGTCCGACGGCGGCCTGCCCGGCACGTTCGGCTCGCGGTTTCGCGACGCGCTCGCGGGCGAAGCCGCGAAGCGCCTCGGTCGCGGCAAGGACCGCTGACATGGCGCCGCGCCCTCTTTCCGACCCCGCATTCCGATGAAACACGCATTCCTGCATCGCGCGGCGCGCTTCGCGCCCGTGCTGATCCTCTGCCTCGCCCCCGCGCTCGCGTTTGCGCAGGCGAACGGCCTGCCCGCGTTCAACGCGAGCCCGGGCCCGCACGGCGGCACCACGTATTCGCTGAGCGTGCAGACGATGCTGCTGCTCACGATGCTGTCGTTCCTGCCGGCGATGCTGCTGATGATGACGAGCTTCACGCGCATCATCATCGTGCTGTCGCTGCTGCGCCAGGCGCTCGGCACCGCGACGACGCCGCCGAACCAGGTCCTCGTCGGCCTCGCGATGTTCCTCACCTTCTTCGTGATGTCGCCGGTGCTCGACCGCGCGTACAACGATGGCTACAAGCCGTTCTCCGACGGCTCGATGCCGATGGAGCAGGCGGTGCAGCGCGGCGTCGCGCCGTTCAAGACCTTCATGCTTAAGCAGACCCGCGAGACCGATCTCGCGCTGTTCGCGAAGATCTCGAAGGCCGCGCCGATGCAGGGGCCTGAAGACGTGCCGCTGTCGCTGCTGGTGCCCGCGTTCGTCACGAGCGAGCTGAAGACCGGCTTCCAGATCGGCTTCACGGTGTTCATCCCGTTCCTGATCATCGACATGGTCGTCGCGAGCGTGCTGATGTCGATGGGGATGATGATGGTGTCGCCGTCCACCGTGTCGCTGCCGTTCAAGCTGATGCTGTTCGTGCTGGTCGACGGCTGGCAGCTGCTGATCGGCTCGCTCGCGCAGAGTTTCACGTAAGCGGCGGAGGATACGCACGATGACGCCCGAACAAGTGATGACCCTGGCGCACCAGGCGATGATGGTCGGCCTGCTGCTGGCCGCCCCGCTGCTGCTGGTCGCGCTCGTGGTCGGCCTCGTCGTGAGCCTGTTCCAGGCCGCGACGCAGATCAACGAATCGACGCTGTCGTTCATCCCGAAGCTGCTCGCGGTCGCCGTGACGCTCGTGATCGCCGGCCCGTGGATGATGACGACGATGCTCGACTACCTGCGGCAGACGCTGCTGCACGTCGCGACGCTCGGCGTCGGCTGAGCCGCGCGCACCACCCGGCGGCGATGTTCTCGGTTACCTACGAACAGCTCAACGGCTGGCTCACGGCGTTCCTGTGGCCGTTCGTGCGGATGCTCGCGCTCGTCGCGACCGCGCCCGTCGTCGGCCACGCGGCGGTGCCCGTGCGCGTGAAGATCGGCCTCGCCGCGTTCATGGCGCTGGTCGTCGCGCCCACGCTCGGCGCGATGCCGGACGTCACCGTGTTCTCCGCGCAAGGCATCTGGATCCTCGTCACGCAATTCCTGATCGGTGCCGCGATGGGCTTCACGATGCAGATCGTGTTCGCGGCCGTCGAGGCGGCCGGCGACTTTATCGGGCTGTCGATGGGGCTCGGCTTCGCCACCTTCTTCGATCCGCACACGAGCGGCGCGACGCCCGTGATGGGCCGCTTCCTGAACGCGGTCGCGATGCTCGCGTTCCTCGCGGTGGACGGCCACCTGCAGGTGTTCGCCGCGCTCACCGCGTCGTTCCAGTCGCTGCCGGTGTCGGCCGACCTGCTGCACGCGCCCGGCTGGCGCACGCTCGCCGGGTTCGGCACGACGGTGTTCGAGATGGGGCTGCTGCTCGCGCTGCCGGTGGTCGCGGCGCTCCTGATCGCGAACCTCGCGCTCGGCATCCTGAACCGCGCGGCGCCGCAGATCGGCGTGTTCCAGATCGGCTTTCCCGTCACGATGCTCGTCGGGCTGTTGCTCGTGCAACTGATGATCCCGAACCTCGTGCCGTTCGTGGCGCACCTGTTCGACATGGGGCTCGACGCGATGGGCCGCGTGCTGATCGGCTGGCACTGAGCGCCTCCCGCCCCCGTTTCCCGCCTGTTCCGCTCCTCCGTTGCTGGAAAACCCCTAAAGGAATCGCCCGCCCGCGAAAGGTAGCGGAAGGTTTCGCCTCCCTATACTCGTCGTGACGATGCAGCAAGCATCGCGCCACACGAATACAACGAACGGAGACGACCCGATGCGACCCATCCTGCGCACCCTCGCCGTTGCAGCCAGCCTGAGCTGCGCGCTTGCCGCTCACCCCGCTTTCGCCGACGACGGCGGCAAGATCACGATCATGGTCGGCGGGATCGCGAAGCTCATCTACCTGCCCGCGCGGCTCACGCAGGAACTCGGCTACTTCAAGGCCGAAGGGCTCGACGTCGAGCTGCTGTCGCAGCCCGCCGGCGTCGACGCGGAGAACGAGCTGCTCGCGGGCGCCGTGCAGGGCGTCGTGGGCTTCTACGACCACACGATCGATCTGCAGAGCAAGGGCAAGGACGTGAAGGCGATCGCCGTATTCGGCCAGGTGCCGGGCGAAGTCGAGATGGTGTCGACCAAGGCCGCGCCGACCTTCAAGTCGATGGCCGATTCGAAGGGCAAGACGCTCGGCGTGACCGGCCTCGGCTCGTCGACCAGCTTCCTCACGCAATACCTCGCGCTCCAGCACGGCGTGGCGTCGACGCAGTACACGATGCTGCCGGTCGGCGCCGACGCGAGCTTCATCGCCGCGATCAAGCAGGGCCGCATCGATGCCGGGATGACGACCGAGCCGACCGTGTCCGCGCTCGAGAAGATGGGCGACGCGAAGGTGCTGGTCGACATGCGCACCGTCGACGGCACGCGCGCGGCGCTCGGCGGCACCTACCCGGCCGCGAGCCTGTACGTGCAGTCGGCGTGGGCCGATTCGCACAAGGATCAGGCGGTCAAGCTGGCACACGCGTTCGCGAAGACGATGCAGTTCATCCACACGCACAGCGCCGACGAGATCGCCGCGAAGATGCCGGCCGACTACCAGAAGGACAAGGCGCTGTACGTGAGCGCGCTGAAGGCGTCGCTGCCGATGTACACGGCCGACGGCAAGATGCCGGCCGACGGCCCGGCCACCGTGCTGAAGGTGCTGTCGGCGTTCAACCCGTCGGTGAAGGGCAAGCATATCGACCTCGCGCGCACCTTCTCGAACGATTTCGTGAACGCGAAGTAAGCAAACCCGGTAGCGGCGCCGGCGGCGGCGATCCCGCCGCCGTGCGTGCCCCGTCCCGGCCCGGTTGACCGGCCCGGCGTCGCCACGATGCGACGCCCTCCTCACCCGCAGGACAAAGAGCGATGAACCAGGCAGTCTCCCCGAGCACACCGGCGATCGAGTTTCGCAACGTGTCGTGCCGCTTCATTTCGCCGGAAGGCAAGGCCACCGTCGCGCTGCGCGACTTCAGCATGAGCGTCGCGCGCGGCGAGTTCATCGCGATCGTCGGGCCGACCGGCTGCGGCAAGTCGACCACGCTGAACCTGATCACAGGGCTGCTCAAGCCCGTGTCGGGCGAAGTGCGCGTGATGGGCCGCCCGGTCGACGGGATCGATCCGCGCATCGGCTTCGTGTTCCAGGCCGACGCCGTGTTCCCGTGGCGCAACGTGATCGACAACGTCGCGGCGGGCCCGCTGTTTCGCGGCCGCTCGAAGGACGTCGCGTACGCGCAGGCCGAGGAGTGGATCCGCAAGGTCGGCCTCGACAAGTTCACGAAGCACTACCCGCACCAGCTTTCCGGCGGGATGAGGAAGCGCGTCGCACTGGCGCAGACCTTCATCAACCAGCCGGAAATCCTGCTGATGGACGAGCCGTTCTCCGCGCTCGACATGCAGACGCGCACGCTGATGCAGGACGAGCTGCTGCAGCTCTGGTCGGCAAACAAGGGCTCGGTCGTGTTCGTCACGCACGATCTGGAGGAAGCGATCGCGCTGGCCGACCGCGTGTTCGTGCTGACCGCGCGCCCCGCGACCCTCAAGCGCGTGTACGAGATCGACCTGCCGCGCCCGCGCGTCACGTCGGAGATCCGCTACGACACGCGCTTCATCGAAATTTCCAAGGACATCTGGCACGACCTGCGCGAAGAAGTGCAGATCGGCTGACGCATACGCTCAAGGCAAGGACCGCAAGGACAGGAGCATGACCGACATGACGCTTCCCCCCACCGCCATTCCGGCAACGACGCTCGAGGACGACGAGCGCGCCGCGCAACGCCGGCTGCGCCGCCGGCGCAACCTGATCGTCACGCTGCGGATCGCCGTGCTGGTGATCGTGCTGGGCGGGTGGGAACTCGCCGCACGCCTCAAGTGGATCGATCCGTTCTTCTTCTCGATGCCGTCGCTGATCTTCGACCAGATCCAGGACTGGTTCGTGAACGGCACGTCGCAGGGCCCGCTGCTCACGCAGGTGTGGGTCACGCTCGAGGAAACCGGCATCGGCTTCGTGATCGGCTCGGTCGCCGGCGTGATCTGCGGGATCGTGCTCGGCCGCAACAAGCTGATGGCCGACGTGTTCGGCCTGTACATCCAGATCGCGAACTCCATTCCGCGCGTCGTGCTTGGCTCGATCTTCGTGATCGCGCTGGGCCTCGGGATGGCGTCGAAGATCGCGCTGGCCGTCGTGATGGTGTTCTTCGTCGTGTTCGGCAACGCGTTCCAGGGCGTGCGCGAAGCCGACCGCTACCTGATCGCGAACGCGCAGATCCTCGGCGCATCGCGCCGGCAGATCACCACGGCGGTCGTGATCCCGTCCGCGCTGAGCTGGATTCTCGCCAGCCTGCACGTGAGCTTCGGCTTCGCGCTGGTCGGTGCGGTCGTCGGCGAATTCCTGGGTTCCAAGCAGGGCATCGGTTTGCTAATCTCCACCGCCCAGGGCGCGTTCAACGCGAGCGGCGTGTTCGCGGCGATGATCGTGCTGGCCGTGGTCGCGCTGGCCGCCGACTACCTGCTGACGTGGCTCGAGAAGCGGCTGCTGAAGTGGCGCCCCGCGGCGTTCTGAACGCCGCAGACGGACGCCTGACATGACACTCCCGACCGCGCCGGCGCTCCCGGCGCGGTTCGGCATTTCGGAGAAGGAGCGCAACAGGATGGCGCACAGCCTGCGCGGACGGTTGCTGTGGTGGCTGCTGCTGCCGCTCGCGGTGTTCGTGCTGATCGCCGGCGCGATGTCGTACGACACCGCGCGGACCACGGCCGCGCTCGTGCAGGACAGCGCGCTCGTCGCGTCGGCTCGCACGATCGGCGAGGACATCGAATGGCGCAACGGGCTGCCGGTCGCCGACGTGCCGCCGGCCGCGCTGGAGATCTTCGAATCGCCGTCGCGCGATTCGGTGTTCTACAAGGTGATCGACGGCCACGACCGACTGCTCGCAGGCACGCCGGCGCTCGACGTACCCGCGCGGCACGGCATCGAGCCGACGTTGTACGACACGTCGCTCGACGGCGTGCCGCTGCGCGCGGTGGCCTACGATCGCCAGCTTTACGACGAGGGAAACGTCGAGACGGTCACGGTGGTCGTCGCGAAGACGACGCGCTCGCACCAGGCGATGGTCGCCACGATCTGGCGGCCGCAGCTCGTGCGCCTGTCGCTGATGCTGATGCTCGCGATGGGGCTCGTGTACCTCGGCCTCACCTTCGAGATGCGCCCGCTGATGAAGCTGAAGGACGACGTGGCCGACCGCGGGCCGATGGAGCTGGAGCCGATCCGCCCCGAGCGGCTGCAGAACGAGCTGCGGCCGATCGTGGACGCGATCAACCAGTGCATCGCGCGGCTCAACACGCACACGGCCACGCAGCGCCGCTTCATCGCGGATGCCGCGCACCAGTTGCGCACGCCGATCGCGGTGCTCGACACGCAGATCCAGTACGCGCAGCGGCGCGGGCACGCCGATCCGGAGCTGGCAGCGGTGCTCGACAGCATGCAGCGCAGCAGCCGCAAGATGGCCGACGTGACCGACAAGCTGCTGCTGCTCGCGCATGCGGAAGCGACACCGTCGACGCTGCTGAACCATCGCGTCGATCTCGCGGCCGTGGTGTCGAGTGTGCTGGAGGAAACGATCGTGCTCGCGCAGCGGCGCAATATCGATCTCGGGGCCGACCTCGGCGAGCGGCTCGACGTCGCGGGCAGCGACAGCCTGCTGACCGCGCTGGTGATGAACCTCGTCGACAACGCGGTGCGCTACACGCAGCCGGGCGGCTGCGTGACGGTCTGCGCCCGCCGCGACGGCGACGCGATCGTGCTCGACGTGGTCGACAACGGCCCCGGCATCCCGGCCGAAGCGCGGCCGCACGTGTTCAAGCGGTTCTACCGCGTGTCGGCCGATACCGAAGGCTCGGGCCTCGGGCTCGCGATCGTCCGCGAGATCG
This sequence comes from Burkholderia lata, assembly GCF_000012945.1. NCBI lineage: Bacteria > Pseudomonadati > Pseudomonadota > Betaproteobacteria > Burkholderiales > Burkholderiaceae > Burkholderia > Burkholderia lata. The sequence goes on along the minus strand of NC_007510.1, from coordinate 49,408 downwards.
CGCAGGCGCACGGCGGCAGCGCGTCGCTCGCGCCGGGGGCCGGCAATCGCGGTATCGTCGTGACCGTGCGGCTGCCCGCATACGATTGAAGAGAAGTCGCCATGAAACTCCTGCTGGTCGAAGACAACGCCGAACTCGCGCACTGGATCGTGAACCTGCTGCGCGGCGAGGATTTCGCGGTCGACTCCGTCGGCGACGGCGAGCGCGCCGACACGGTGCTGAAGACCGAACGCTACGACGCGGTGCTGCTCGACATGCGCCTGCCCGGCATCAGCGGCAAGGAGGTGCTCGCGCGGCTGCGACGCCGCAACGACAACGTGCCGGTGCTGATGCTGACCGCGCACGGCTCGGTCGACGACAAGGTCGACTGCTTCGGCGCGGGCGCCGACGATTACGTCGTGAAGCCGTTCGAATCGCGCGAGCTGGTCGCACGGATTCGCGCGCTGATCCGCCGGCAGGCGGGCGTCGGCACGACGCAGCTCGTGTGCGGCGATCTCGTCTACGCGTTCGGCACGCGCGAATTCCGCTGCGGCGAAACGGTGCTCGCGCTGCGCCGCCGCGAGCACGCGATCCTCGAAACGCTGATGCTGCAGCAGAACAAGACGGTGTCGAAGGCGCGGCTGATGGACAGCGTGTTCGCGCTCGACGACGAGCCGAGCGCCGATGCGATCGACATCTACATTCACCGGCTGCGCAAGCATCTCGCGGGCAGCACGGCCGAGATCATCACGCTGCGCGGGCTCGGTTACATCCTGCGCATGAAGAGCACGCAGGACTGACGGGTTCCTTTGCGAGCCCTGAATATCGATTCGTAGCACGAAACGTCATCGACGCATGCCGGCGCCCCCGGCTTGCCGGCTTCCGCACGCCTGCCCGATCCGGGATTGTTGCGCGTTCGGTGTTTTCACCGATCCGATTCTTGCGTCCGGGAAAGCGTCGTGAAGGATTGCACCCTCTACGATGCTACGCGTCGGCCCTCTCGCTGTGGCCGGCAAGAGTCGGCATACATTACGTACTGCCAACGACCAGATTTCAATGCGGCAGCTCGGAGGAGACGATCTTGAAACGAAAAACCCTTGCCCTTTCCATCGCGGCGGCTGGCCTGTGCGCCGGCACCCAGGCGCATGCGCAGTCGAGCGTGCAGCTCTACGGCCTGATGGACCTGAGCTTTCCGACCTACCGGACCCACGCCGACGCGAACGGCAATCACGTGATCGGCATGGGCAACGAAGGCGAGCCGTGGTTCAGCGGCAGCCGCTGGGGCCTGCGCGGCGCCGAAGACATCGGCGGCGGCACGAAGGTCATCTTCCGCCTCGAAAGCGAATACGTGGTCGCGAACGGCCAGATGGAAGACAACGGCCAGATCTTCGACCGCGATGCGTGGGTCGGCATCGAGGACGAGCGCTTCGGCAAGCTGACGGCCGGCTTCCAGAACACGATCGCGCGCGACGCGGCCGCGATCTACGGCGATCCGTACGGCTCCGCGAAACTGTCGACCGAGGAAGGCGGCTGGACCAACTCGAACAACTTCAAGCAGATGATCTTCTACGCGGCCAGCCCGACCGGCACGCGCTACAACAACGGCATCGCGTGGAAGAAGCTGTTCAGCAACGGCATCTTCGCGAGCGCCGGCTACCAGTTCAGCAACTCGACCGCATTCGCGACCGGCTCCGCATACCAGGTCGCGCTCGGCTACAACGGCGGGCCGTTCAACGTGTCGGGCTTCTACAACCACGTGAACAACGGCGGTTTCACGAACCAGACGTTCTCGGTCGGCGGCAACTACACGTTCAGCATCGTGCGCCTGAATGCCGGCTACTTCCGCTACAACGGCGACCAGGGTTCGCTCGGCCAGCGCCACGACGACTCGTGGACCGTGTCGGTGAAGGTGGCGCCCCCCGGCGCGCTCGACTACGAGCTCGGCTACCAGCAGATGCGCGTCAAGAACGCCGCGAACAATGCCGACGGCTTCACGCCGAACGCGAACCTCGGCGCGTTCAGCCTGACCAACGGCGTCGCCAACGGCTTCAAGGAAACGATCTACGGGTCGGTGTTCTATCACCTGAGCAAGCGCACCGAGGTGTACCTCGCCGGCGACTACATGAAGCTGCATGGCGGCTACACGGTGTCGTCGACGTTCGGCGCGAAGAACCAGCTCGAGCTGACGTCGGGCATCCGCACGCGTTTCTGACCTGAATCGGGGCCAGACGGGCCCCGTCGCACCCTCCATCCGGGATTCTCCATGCGGGCACGCCGGCGCTTGGCGCCGACCGTGCCCTTTTTTTCGTCCTTTCCGGCGTGCCTCCGGGGACGCCCGCCAGGCGGCTGCCGGCCGGCCCTGCGACAACCGGCCCGAAGCCGCTTGCGCCCCGTCCGGCGGGCAATCGCGGCCGATGTCCGCACGATCGCCCCACATCGGCGCTTGACCTCGGCCGGGTGACTCGATAGCGTTTCGGGTTTGCCCGGGCGGCCGTTGCCGCCGGTGCTGCGAGCGCGCCCGATGTCCTGGCGCGCGCGGCCGGGCTCCGATGGAAAAGACGATGCAGAAACTCGATGCGGCAAGCCCGCAGGCGATGTCGACCGATTTCACCGCCGACAACGTCGCGCGCCTGAAGGCGCTGTTCCCCGAACTCGTGACCGAAGGCCCCGGCGGCGCGTCGGTCGACGTCGACGTGCTGAAGGCGCTGATCGGCGAACGCACGGTCGGCGACGCCGACGAGCGCTACGGCTTCCACTGGCATGGCAAGCGCAGCGCGCGCCAGGCCGCGCTCACGCCGTCGACGGGCACGCTGCGCCCCTGCCCCGACGACAGCGTCGCGTGGGACGACACGCGCCATCTCGTGATCGAGGGCGACAACCTCGACGTGATGAAGCTGCTGCACAAGAGTTACGCAGGCAAGGTGAAGCTCGTCTACATCGACCCGCCGTACAACACCGGCAGCGATTTCGTCTATCCGGACGACTTCAGCGACAGCATCCGCCACTACCTGGCGATGACCGGGCAGACCCAGGGCGGCGTGAAGCGCAGCACCAATACCGAGGCGAACGGCCGGTTCCACACCGACTGGCTGAACATGATGTATCCGCGCCTGAAGCTCGCGCACGCGCTGCTGTCCGACGAAGGGCTGATCGCCGTGCACATCGACGAGCATGAAGTGCATGCGCTCGTGCTGATGCTGCGCGAGATCTTCGGCGAGGAGAACGAGCTCGGCGTCGCCGTGTGGGACAAGCGCAACCCGAAGGGCGACGCGCGCGGCGTCGCGTACCAGCACGAATCGCTGGTGCTGTTCGCGCGCAACGCCGAGACGCTGCTCGAACAGGCGCCGCTCAAGCGCCCGAAGCGCAATGCGCAGCGCATGCTCGACGCCGCGCACGACGCCGTGTACCGCAGCGGCAACCCGAAGGACGCGCAGAAGGCGTACCGCGCGTGGATGAAGGCGCAGACCAACCTGTCCGGCGGCGAGGTGATGTACGACCGGCTGTCGGAAGAAGGCCGCGTGTACCGCCTCGTGTCGATGGCCTGGCCGAACAAGAAGAAGGCGCCGGAAGAGTATTTCACGCCGCTGATCCACCCGGTCACCGGCAAGCCGTGCGCGATGCCTGCGCGCGGCTGGCGCAACCCGCCCGCGACGATGCAGGCGCTGATCGAGCGCGGCCAGATCGAATTCGGCGCGGATGAAAGCACGCAGCCGCAACGGATCTACTACCTCGACGAGAACATGTACGAGAACGTGCCGTCGGTGCTGCCGTTCGCCGGCTCCGACGACGCGCTGCTGAAGACGCTCGGCATCCCGTTCGACCTGCCGAAGCCGGTCGATTTCGCGGCGGCCGTGATCGGCTGGTGCACGCGCGGCGACGACATCGTGCTCGACTGCTTCGCCGGCTCCGGCTCGACCGGCCACGCGGTGATGCAGGTGAACGCGACCGACGGCGGCGCGCGCCGCTACGTGCTCGTGCAGTTGCCCGAAGCGCTCGACCGCCGCGACAAGACGCAGCAGAGCGCCGCCGATTTCTGCACGAAGCTGAAGAAGCCGCTGACGCTCGCCGAAATCACGAAGGAACGCCTGCGCCGCGCCGCGCAGCAGGTCGCACGCGACTATCCGGAAAGCTATGGCGACCTCGGCTTCCGCGTGTACCGGCTCGACACGACCAACGTGATCGAGTGGGATCCGCGCCGCGACGACTTCGACCATGCGCTGTTCGCGTCCGTCGAGCACGTGAAGACCGGCCGCACCGAGGACGACCTGCTCGCCGAGCTGACGCTGAAGCTCGGCCTCGACCTGTGCACGCCGGTCGAGCATCACCAGGTGGCGGGCAAGACCGTGCACCTGATCGGCCGCTCGATCGTCGCGTGCTTCGATGCGCGCATCGCGCGCGACGACGCGGGCCCGCTCGCCGACGGCATCGTCGACCTGCTCGATGCGACCGGCACGACGCACGACGTCACGTGCCTGTTCCGCGACAGCGGCTTCGTCGACGACGTCGCGAAGCTCAATCTCGCCGCGCTGCTCGAACAGCACGGCGTGAAGCGCGTGCGGAGCCTGTGATGCGGCTGCATTTCGAAGCGGATCTCGACTACCAGCGCGAGGCGATCGACGCCGTCTGCGACCTGTTTCGCGGCCAGGAATCGTATCGCGGCGACTTCAGCGTGCTCGCGAACGCCGCGCCCGGCACCACGGCCGCCGCGCAAGGCTCGCTCGGCTTCGCGGTGTCGGAACAGGGCGTGGGCAACCGGCTGTCGCTGACCGACGACGCGCTCGCGCGCAATCTCGCCGACGTGCAGCTGCGCGGCGGGCTGCCGCCGTCCGGGCTGCCCGGCTCGCGCGACTTCACCGTCGAGATGGAAACCGGCACCGGCAAGACCTACGTGTACCTGCGCACGATCTTCGAGCTGAACCGCCGCTACGGCTTCACGAAGTTCGTGATCGTCGTGCCGTCGATCGCGATCAAGGAAGGCGTGCACAAGACGCTCGCGATCACCGAGGATCACTTCCGCGCGCTGTACGCGGGCGTGCCGTACGACTACTTCCTGTACGACTCAGCGAAGCTCGGCCAGGTGCGCCACTTCGCGGCGAGCGCGGCGATCCAGATCATGGTGATGACGGTCGCGGCGATCAACAAGAAGGAAATCAACAACCTCTACAAGGACAGCGAGAAGACCGGCGGCGAGAAGCCGATCGACCTGATCCGCGCGACGCGTCCGATCGTGATCGTCGACGAGCCGCAGAGCGTCGACGGCGGGCTCGAAGGCCGCGGCCGCGAAGCGCTCGCCGCGATGGCGCCGCTCTGCACGCTGCGCTATTCGGCCACGCACGTCGACCGTCACCACATGGTGTACCGGCTCGACGCGGTCGACGCGTACGAGCGCAAGCTGGTCAAGCAGATCGAGATCGCATCGGCGATCGTCGAGGATGCGCACAACAAGCCTTACGTGCGGCTCGTCGGCGTGTCGAACCGGCGCGGCGCGATCAGCGCGCGCGTCGAGCTCGACGTCGCGACGACGGCCGGCGTGAAGCGCCAGATCGTGACCGCCACCGACGGCGACGATCTCGAACGCCTGACCAAGCGCGCGCTGTACGCGGGGCTGCGGATCGGCGAAGTCCATGCGGTGAAGGGCGCCGAATACGTCGAGCTGCGCCATCCGGAAGGCGAGGCGTTCCTGTCGCTCGGCGAAGCGTTCGGCGACATCGACACGCTCGCCGTGCAGCGCGAGATGATCCGCCGCACGATCCGCGAGCATCTGGACAAGGAGCTGCGCCTGGCCGAACGCGGCGTGAAGGTGCTGTCGTTGTTCTTCGTCGATTCGGTCGAGCGCTATCGCCAGTACGACGAGAACGGCATGCCGGTGAAGGGCGACTACGCGTTGATCTTCGAAGAGGAATATGCGCGTGCGGCACGTGTGCCGGCCTACCGTGCGCTGTTCGACGGTGTCGACGTCGCGCTCGAAGTCGGGCGCGCGCACAACGGCTACTTCTCAATCGACCGCAAGGGCGGCTGGACCGACACGAGCGAAAGCAGCGCCGCGGCGCGCGAAAACGCGGAGCGTGCGTACGGCCTGATCATGCGCGAGAAGGAAGCGCTGCTGTCGTTCGACACGCCGCTGAAGTTCATCTTCTCGCACTCGGCGCTGAAGGAAGGCTGGGACAACCCGAACGTGTTCCAGATCTGCACGCTGCGCGACATCCAGACCGAACGCGAGCGCCGCCAGACGCTCGGCCGCGGGCTGCGCCTCGCCGTCGACCAGGACGGCGAACGCGTGCGCGATGCGGGCGTGAACACGCTCACCGTGATCGCGACCGAGCGCTACGAGTCGTTCGCGGAGAACCTGCAGAAGGAAATCGAGGCCGATACGGGCATCCGGTTCGGCATCGTCGAGGAGCACCAGTTCGCGGCGCTGCCCGTGCAGGAAGGCGACGGGCCCGCGCATGCGCTCGGCGTCGAGCTGTCGCGCGTGCTGTGGAATCACCTGCACGAGCAAGGCTACGTCGACGCGCAGGGCAAGGTGCTCGACCGGTTGAAGGATGCGCTGCGCCAGAGCGCGCTGGTGCTGCCGGAGGCGTTCGAGATGCTGCGCGCGCCGATCGTCGCGACGCTGCGCAAGCTGTCGGGCCGCTTTGCGGTTCGCAATGCGGACGAGCGCCGTGCGATCGCGCTGCGACGCGACGCATCGGGCAAGGCCGTCGTGTTCGGCGAGGAGTTCCGCGCGCTGTGGGACCGCATCCGCCATCGCACCGTGTACCGCGTCGAGTTCGACAACGCGAAGCTCGTGCGAGACTGCGCGGCTGCGCTGCACGACGCGCCGGACATCGCACGCGCACGGCTGCAGTGGCGCAAGGCCGAGATCGACATCGGCAAGGCCGGCATCGAGGCGATCGAGGTGGCCGGCGCCGGCACGGTGCTGCTCGACGAAGGCGAGCTGCCGCTGCCCGACCTGCTCACCGAGCTGCAGGACCGCACGCAGCTCACGCGCCGTTCGCTCGCGACGATCCTGGCCGACAGCGGCCGGCTCGAGGATTTCCGCGTGAATCCGCAGCAGTTCATCACGGTTGCGGCCGATGCGATCAACCGCTGCAAGCGGCTCGCGCTCGTCGCGGGCATCGCGTACCGCAAGCTCGGCGAGCGCCATGTGCATGCGCTCGAATCGTTCGAGAGCGAGGCGCTGACCGGCTATCTGCGCAACCTGCGGCCCGATGCGCAGAAGTCGATCCACGAGGCGGTCGTGTGCGAGACGGACGCGGAACGCGCGTTCGCCGATGCGCTCGAGGCGCACGACGGCGTGAAGCTGTACGCGAAGCTGCCCGCATGGTTCCGCGTGCAGACGCCGCTCGGCAGCTATCACCCGGACTGGGCCGTGCTCGCGGAACAGGACGGCGGCGAGCGGCTGTACTTCGTCGTCGATACGCCGAATGCGGACGGCAACGTGCCGAGCGAGCACGAGCGTGCGAAGCTCGCGTGCGGCGAAGCGCATTTCCGCGCGCTGGTGGACGGCGACGGCGCGGCGCGCTTCGTGCGCGTCAGGCAGGCCGACGCGTTGTTTGAGCCTGCGGTGCCGCTGGTGGGCACCGGGCGATAAGACGAAGGGCGGCAATGAGCCGCCCTTTTTTTATCGGCTTTCTCGACACGGCCGGTCGCGCTCGTGATGCGCGCGCCGTGCGCCGATTTCCTGCCCGTTAACCGCCTGTAAGCGACCCGTATTCGCGCCCGTTCGCGGCGCGGTTACCGCTGGTTGCAAATCGGGTCGACACGATGTTTTCGCGCGACAGCCGCGTTGCCTTCCCGCAATGAAAAAGGGCGCCGAAGCGCCCTTCCATTCCGTTGGTACGCCGCGCTTAAAGCGTGCGGCCCAATGCGTGGTGATGCGAATGATGCGTGGACATCGATGCGTGCGTGGTGTGACCATGCGCATGTCCGTGCGTGTGACCGTGGCCCGGCTGCACGCCGGCGCGATCGGCGATCGTGTCGGAGCGGTCGGCCGCGCGCGACAGGCCCTTGTCGCGGTCGCCCGCGTGCATGCCGTTCGAGTTGCTCGACGCCTCGCCGCTCATGTGGCCGGCGGACATGCCACCCGCATTGCCGCCCGAGCCACCTGCGCCATGACCGCCACCACCGTTTCCACCGCCATTGCCGCCGGCTGCGGCATGCGCGGAAACCGTGCCGAGCGCGAGCAGCGCGGCCGTCAGTACGGACAGATATCGTCGGTGTTTCATCTTGTGATCCCTGGTTGGTGTGCGTTCGTGTGACTGCATTCTATGAACGCGCCAGATTCGCGCCACACGACGTTGTAAATGATCGTAACGATGCGCGCGACGCGCATTCGTCACATCAATCCGGATCGTGCGTGAACGGGGAACGAAGCAGGCGGGCGCGGCGCCGCAGCGCCGCCCCGGTGACGATGATGCTTACTGCGCCGGCTGCATGCCCTGCGCGGCGGCCTTGTGCTGCGCGGCCTCTTCTTGCGCGTGCTTCTTCGCCATGTGGTGACCGACGATACAGCCGCCAACCGCGCCGACGACCGCGTGGTGCCCCGCATAGTGGCCGGCCACACCGCCGACCACCGCACCCTTCATGCAGCCCGCCGCGTGCGCGCTGCCGATGGTGGCAAGCGCAACGATGGCGGCGGTAGCGCACAGCCTGATGTGTCGAATGGGCATCATGTTTTCATTCTCCTCTTGTAGCGATCAAGTCGAGCCGCTTCGCTTAGTCCCAGCGGCCGCCGCGCCAACCGCCGCGATCGTGCGATTCATGCTCGCGCCACTCACGACGGCGCCACTCGTGTTCGCGCCACTCGCGCTGACGCCAGCCGTCGCCGCGCCAACCGTCATCGCGATAGCCGTCATCGCGATAGCCGACCGGCGCGTACATGACGGGCGGAGGCGGCGCCACGTAGACGGGCGCCGGCGCCGCATACGCGGGTACACCGATGCCGACCGACAAGTCGACGTGGGCCGATGCGACGCCCGAAGCTGCCAGCGCCGCTACACCGAGAACTGCACCGAGAATGAGTTTCTTGTTCATCTCGCGACTCCCTGCACGTGTCGTGCGTCATGTGAATACGGTTCGGAGTCTAGGCACCGGACACAGACACAGGTGAAACGGGTATGCGAGACAGGTAACGGACGTTTACGGGTGCCCGTACAGCCTTGTGCGACAAGGAAGAGGCGGCATTCTACGCACCGTTGCAGCGGTGCATCGGACCGGTAAAAAGGGGATTTTCGGCACGAAACCGGGCGATCGGAATACGCCCGTGTGCGCTGGAATGCGATGCAGGCGAACCGCCCGCACCGTATGCGAGCGGTCCACAAGCGCGCGTCACGCGCGGATATCGTCGACGCTGCGCAGCCAGTGCACGCTGAACAGGTTGTCCGCGTCGGTCCACACGGTATCGGGCGCGAATCCTGCGCGGCGCGCGATCGCGTGGAAGCCGTCGATCGTGAATTTGTGCGAGTTCTCCGTGTGAATGCGCTCGCCGGCTTCGAAGCGGAACGCATGGCCGCGCACGTGCACGGTCTGCGCGACATCGCTGACGAGATGCATCTCGATGCGCTGTCGCGTGCTGTCGTAGAACGCGCAGTGCGAGAACGCGTCGGCGTCGAAATCCGCGCCGAGCTCGGTGTTTGCGCGCACCAGCAGATTCAGGTTGAACTGCGCGGTCACGCCCTGCGCATCGTTGTACGCGTCGTGCAGCGTGCGCTCGTCCTTCACGAGATCCGCGCCGACCAGCAAGCCGCCGCCGCGTAGCAGCCGCGCGGCATCGCGCAGGAACGCATCGGCCTCTTCCGGCGAGAAGTTGCCGATCGTCGAACCGGGAAAGAAGCCGATGCGCCGCGCCGGTGTCGCGGTCAGTTCGGCCAGTTGCTCGGCCTTCGTGTAGTCGGCCGCGATCGGCGCGACGTCGAGCCACGGATACGCGGCACGCAGCCGCGCGGCGGCGTCGTGCAGGTAGTCGGCCGAGATGTCGACCGGCACGTAGCGCGCCGGCGCGTTCGCATAGTTGCCCGCGAACGCGTCGAGCAGCACGCGGATCTTCTCGAGCGAGCCCGCGCCGAATTCGACGAGTTCCGCATGCGGACCGACGCGCCGCACGATCTCGGCCGCGCGGTCGCGCAGGATGCCGAGCTCGGTACGTGTCGGGTAATACTCCGGCAGTTCGCAGATGCGATCGAACAGCACGGAGCCGGCCGCATCGTAGAAGTATTTCGGCGGAATGCTGCGCGGCGTACGCGACAGTCCGTCGATCAGGTCGCGCGCGAACGCGCTCGGCCGCGAATCGCGGGCGGGTTGCTGGCCACCGCTCGTGGCCGTCTGGTCAGACGTCTCGCGCAAGTCGCACTCCCGTGAATTGCCAGCGCGCGGCCGGCGGAAAGAAATTGCGGTACGTCGGCCGTTCGTGTCCAGGCGGCGTTGCGATGCTGCTGCCGCGCAGGACCTGCTGGCCGACCATGAACTTGCCGTTGTATTCGGCCGCGACACCCGCGAGCGGCCGGAAGCCCGGGTACGGCTCGTACGACGAGCGCGTCCATTGCCACACGTGCCCGAGCATCTGCCGGATGCCTTCGGCGGGGAACGCGGCTTCCCATTCGAATTCGGTCGGCAGGCGCGCACCAGCCCAGTCCGCGTACGCGGCCGCTTCGTAGAAGCTCACGTGGCACACCGGTGCGTCGGGAGCGAGCGGTTCGACGCCATGCAGGCCGAACGTGCGCCGTACGCGCGTGGCGGCCGCATCGTCGTCGTCGGGCATCCAGTACGCGGGCCCTTGCCACCCTTCCCGCTGCACCGTGGCCCAACCGTCCGACAGCCAGAACTCGGGCCGCGTATAGCCGCCGTCGGCGACGAACGCCGCGAATTCCGCATTCGTCACCAGGCGGTTCGCGATCTCGTACGGCCGCACGAGCGCCGTGTGGCGCGGCCGTTCGTTGTCGAACGAGAACGCATCGCCGTCGTGGCCGATCTCGACGAGCCCGCCCGGCTGATGCAGCCAGTGCTGCGGGCCGGCATCGCCCGCGGCCATCGCGCCCGCGTCCGTCCCGTTGCGCGGCCGGAATGCCGGCTTCAGCGGGTTGCACGAGAACGCGTGCAGCATGTCGGTGACGATCAGCTCCTGGTGCTGCTGCTCGTGATGCAGGCCGAGCACGACCTCGGGCGCGATCGTCTCGAGCAACGCCGCATCGGCGCCGGCCAGCGCGCGCAGCATCGCGTCATCGACGTGCTGCCGGTACGCATGCACCTCGTCGAGCGACGGGCGCGTGAGCAGCCCGCGTTGCGGCCGCGGATGGCGCGGGCCGAGCGCTTCGTAATAGGAGTTGAAGAGGAACTGGAAGGCCGCGTCGAACGGCGCGTAGCCGGGCACGCGGCGCATCAGCACGACGGTTTCGAAGAACCAGGTCGTATGCGCGAGGTGCCATTTCGTCGGGCTGGCGTCGGGCATCGACTGCACGGCCTGATCCTCGGCGGACAGCGTCGCGGTCAACGCGACGCTATGGGCGCGCACGTCCTGGTAACGGCGCTGAAGCTGTGATGCAAGGAGGCTCATCGGTTTACCGTCCACGTCGCGATTCGCTGCGTTGCGTGTTGCCGGAAAAGGGAAAGCCTTGCGCGTGATGCGCGCGGCTGACGTGCGACCTGCTGCTGCGTCGTCGGGCAGCCGGCGCGCGCGCCGGGCCGCTGATGCGGCGTCACTTCATCTGCCCGTGCAGAACAGTATGGGCCAGAAATGTGAATGCTGCTGATCGAGATGCGGACGAAACGGCAGATAAATGTAAATGAAAGCAACCGATCACCTGCCAATTGCTGACATCAGCGCGTATCGAGGTGCGTGCGGAGATGCCTGCGGCGGACCTTCACACGGCCGTGATCGTCACCCTGACGTGAATGCGGAATCGTCTGACCAGCACGGGCGCACGCACCATGCTCGCCGCGTCTTTCGCGTTCGAAGCGCGCCCTGCCCGCCCTTGCCCGGCGGCCTTCCGCGCCGATCCGCTCGTCGGCTTCAAAAGAAATTTTGCGTCGATGTCACACACGCGGGGGGCTCGCTCGTCATATCACCGGAACCCACACGAAAGGAGAAGGACCATGACTGCGAAACTCAACCCGTTTGCCGCCGCACCCGCACTGATGAAGAGCTGGATGACCGTCTCGGTCGCTGCCGCGAAGAGCCTCGAGCCGGCGCTGATCGAGCTGGTGAAGATCCGCGCGTCGCAGATTAACGCGTGCGCGAACTGCATTAACATGCACACGGCCGAGGCGCGCGAGCAAGGCGAGACCGAGCAGCGCATCTACTTGCTGTCCGCGTGGCGCGAAGCGCCCTGCTACACCGACCGCGAACGCGCGGCGCTCGGCTGGACCGACGCGCTCACGCGACTGTCGGAGGGCCACGCGGCGCACGAAGCGGCGTACGCGGCGCTGAACGACCACTTCAGCCAGGAGGAACAGGTGAATCTCACGCTGATGATCAACGTGATCAACGGCTGGAACCGGCTCGCGGTCGGCTTCGGGCTGTGGATCGATCCGGCTGATGCAAAAGCCGCCGCCGCGAAGATGGTGGCCTGATGCCGAACCTCGACCCGGCCAAGGGCAGCGCCGAAGAACGGGCCGATGCGGCCGCGAGTTTCGACCCGCTGCGCCGCACGCTGATCCGCGTCGCGTACCGGATGCTCGGTTCCGTCGCGGATGCCGAGGACATGGTGCAGGAGGCGTTCATCCGCTGGATGGACGTCGACCGCACCGAGGTGCGCATCCCTGAAGCGTTCCTGCGCCGCATGGTGATGCGCATGTGCCTCGACCAGCTGAAGTCCGCGCGGCACCAGCGCGAGACGTATATCGGCCCGTGGCTGCCCGAGCCGGTCGTCGAGGAAGATGAACAGGAAGACGTCACGCTGCCGCTGATGCTCGCACTCGAACGGCTCTCGCCGCTCGAACGCGCGGCGTTCCTGCTCCATGACGTATTCGGCCTCGAGTTCGACGAGGTAGCCACGACGATCCAGCGCGACCCGGCCGCGTGCCGGCAGCTCGCCGCGCGGGCCCGCACGCATGTGCGCGAGGCGCGGCCGCGTTTCCACGTCGAGAAGCAGCGCGGGATCGAATTGGCGGAAGCGTTCTTTGCGGCGTCACGCAGCGGCGACATGCGCGCACTCGGCGCGATGCTCGCCGAGGACGTGAGCCTGCATTCGGACGGCGGCGGCAAGCGCACGGCTGCAGGCAAGCCCGTGTTCGGCTTCGAACTCGTGATGAAGGTGCACGCGTACCTGGCCGAGCTGTTCACCACGCATGCGTCGAAGCTCGTGCGGGCCGGGTTCATCAACGGGCTGCCGGGTTTCGTCACGGAGGAATCCGATGGCGAGCTGCAGACCACCGCGCTCGAGATCGAGGACGGGAAGATCGTTGCGATCTATGTCGTGCGCAATCCTGACAAGTTGAAGCATCTGCATTGAGTGCGGCGGGATCGCATGTCGGGTGCCGTGCGCATGTACGACCGCGATGCGCCCTTTTCTCCGTCCTGCCGCCCTGCCTTACCGGCGGCCGGTTCCTGCGATCAGTACGCGCCGGCCACGATGTAGATCAGGAAGCCGAGCAACGGCGTCGCGATCGCGAAACCGGCTGCCGCGAGCCAGTTCGTGCCACCCTGCGCTTCAAGCAGCGCGAGCAACGACTCGCGCGACGTCGCGCTCGGGCGCAGCTTCTCGATCTTGCGCTCGACGTGTGTCTTGTAGAGGCTGTTCCCGCACCAGCCGAGCGTGACCGCGATCCCGATGGTGACCGGGTCGAGCGTGCTCGATTCGAAGTATTTCGGGAAGAACAGCAGCTCGACCAGCGTGATCGAGAGCGTCACGCCAAGGACGGCGGCCGCCTGCCAGTACATGCATCGATACGCCATCCACACCGGGCCCAGGAAACAGGCTGCCCAGTTCCACGACTGCCGGTTCTTTCGCGACGCGGCGATCTCCCATTTCCTCTCGAACCAGGCGGCTTTCTTGCCGACGTAAGCAGCGATCTCGTCGGTGCTCGCGGATGACGTGGCGGTCGTGACGTCGGACATGGTCGTGTGCTCTCAGTCGCGCGGATCGCGCGTCGTTGTTTTGATGCGTTGGAGATCGGGCGACGATCGGAACAGCCGCTTCGATGTGCACACGATTCTACGCGCGGCGCAGCGGCCGTTGCATGACGGATCGAGGTGTCGATGAGGAAGGATGCGATGCCGTGGATCGCGCAACGCACCGGGGCGACATGCGTTGTTTCGGCCGGAAAAAGAAAAACGCCACGCGATGTTGCCGCGTGGCGTTTGTATGTTGGCGAGCCGCATTGCCTGTAGGCAAGTTGTGCTGCCAGACCCCTTCATTTTGTTCGTTGGTAGGCTCGATTGGATTCGAACCAACGACCCCCACCATGTCAAGGTGGTGCTCTAACCAACTGAGCTACGAGCCTAAGAAGCCGCGAATTATAGAGAGGGTTTTTGAGGAGCACAAGCCCCTTCGTGAAAATTTTTTGAATCGGCGTGTGCGAGGGCCGACGATCGATGTTGCCTCGCGATGCCGGGAACGTTGGCTTCACCTGTTCGCATCACAGCAAAACGCGTCGATGCGCTGTGATGTTATCCACATTGCCCTCTGGATAACCATACGGCAAGCCTCTGGATTCACAGTGGAACGATTGAGGATATGTCGCCGCGGCTGTGAATCGACGAAAAGTTGTTCTGTGATGTCCGGAGCTGTTCACGTAGCTCACCCAAGGTTATGCATTCCGCTTCCTGTCGAGAATTCATGAGGTTAGGGACGTTATCCACTGTGAGGCACAGGGTTTGTTAACTATCACTACGTATGTATACGAACTCTGTTAACACCTTTGGATAAGCACAGTCCGCCGACTGTGATCCGGGCAGGATATGCACTGCGTGCAGGGATCGGATGAACGAAGCGGAAGGCTGTGAAGCACTCGAGCGATACGTGAGCCGTCATGTCTGTAGAATCGCCGGCATTCAGGAAGCGAGGGCCTGGCGCACAGGTTCACGACAGATGGGTGATTCTTCGTTGACCCGGCTCGACACACTCGATATCGACGCGGTCGTACACCGGTTGCAGCAACACCCGGGCGATATCGTGTTTGAGCAACGCGTGTCGATCCCGGAAGCCGAAGTCCTGTGTTGCCGCTACAAAGGCGAGCGATTCAACGTGAAGTTCGATCTCGACTACGGGGTGTTCGTCGATCGCGTCGGGAAGCTGTCCGGCGAGGACGTCGCGGAGATCGTCGGATGGCTTGTGAAGGAAGCAGGGCGATGACAGTGGATGAAACTGGACGCGGCGATCAATGAAGATGCCGGTCAACGAGATGCTGGTGAAGGATATTGCCGGCCGCGTCGCGGTTGTCGTGACCGACGTGATGGCTGCCGCCGACGTGCTGACGCAGTTGGGCTTCGCTCGACAATCCGAGCGCTGGGAACGCGCAATCGCAGACGATACCGACCGCCAGGCACTCGTTGTCGCGCTTGTCGATCTCGATGCGTTGTTCTCCGCGGGTCGCGACTGGAGCCCACAGGCACTCGTCGAGTATTACCGGGAAATCGGCGTGGTGCAGCGCGGATACCGTACGGTTGCATGGCGTGGGCCCGCGCAATACGTCATCGAGCAGCATGACTGAATCACCGGGGGCAAGGCGATGACGTACAAGGGTTACGCAGACGGCGTCGTTCCCGACGAATCGCAGTATTTCCTGGAACCGCGGCCGGTACCGCAGACGAGCCCGAGCCCGTAACGTCCGGAGAACACCGTGAGGAAGCTGAGTTTCGGCGCAGTCGATCGATGCTCCGTCCGGCTCAATACCGCGACGTTGCTCGGCCTTAAGGCCGCCTATGAGGATTTTGCGAAGACCGGGCAGGATTTGCACAACTTCGAGATCAGCGTCGAGGACAGGGGAGCATCGATGGCGGACCCGGGGCCGGACGATGACGTCATCATCGTCACATTCGTGGCAAAGCTCATTCCAGGCATGCGCGGGCTTGGCAACGCGAACCGGCTTGGGAAGTCGATCGAATACGTTATCTCGCCGGAGACGGGCGAAGTCCTCGGCGTATTCGGGACGAAATGACGCGATGGCCGAAGGCGTCCGATACGTGCGCAGCATCGGCCTGGGTATGGGGATAACGGATCCGCAAACAGCTCCGAACGCTGTGCGAAGTGTCGGTGAGCCTCTGCGCCGAACGCAGGCGCGTCGCAAACCATCGATGCCAAGGCATTCAGTTGTGGAAAACCACCCCTCATTGCACTCAAAACGCTGTGCGATCCACGGGTGAGCGAGATCGGCATGACGGGAATGATGCGCGCCAGTCGCGTGTGGACATCCCGTTCTCGCCCGACTCGAAATGCTGTGCAACCGAGCGGTGAGGGATGCGTCTTCGGCGAAACACACGGAGGTACCGGTACCGGGCTGTGGCGTGCCGATCCGGGAGGGCTGCACCGGTCTGCTGATACGATGGCAGCCTGAGAGGCCGGTTCATAGCCGGATAACACCAACCATAAAGGCGGGAAGACGATGCACGGATTGCTTGCGCGATTGCGGGGCGTGACGAAATTGCCGTTCCTGAGCGCGAAGCGCGCGTCGTTTTCAATGCGGTTGTCGGCGCTGATTCTCGCGGCCACGGTCGGCACAGGTGCGCAGGCCGTCACGAACGACCCGAGAATCATCGTCGGTCCTTACTATCCCTGGGTGCAGTTCGATGCAAATCGCTCGCTGGAGCTTGCGCCGATCCTGATTCCACGCACCACCTTCTCCGAGCGTGCCGAGTGGCGTTTTGTCGATGACGCGCGCCATATCTCGACGTTTTTTCCCGAAGAAAGCGCCTTGCAGTACACCGTCTTTCGGACGGACGATCCCGAGACGATCGTATTGCTCGGCGGGATGTACCGTAGTCGCCGATGTAATCGCGAGTACCCCAGCAGCATTCCCTGTCCGCTTGTCGAAGTGTTTCTTTCGCAGGACGGCGGCCAGCACTTTCTCAAGCGCGGCGTGATTCTGCCGCCGCTCAAATACTCGGTAGGTCAGTGGGATCTGGGTCCGCGTCTTCCGATTCCTGTCGTCCTCGTCCGGCAGGGCGTTCTCTATCTGATCGTGAGCAATGCCGACGCCAAGCCGCGTGTGCTCGGCGACGACTATCCGGGAAACATTGGTGTGCCGGTGAAGTGGGGCGATCGGATGGGGCTCCGTTATACCTGGCCGGAGGATTACCTTCCGCTTTGGGACTGGCGAATGTGGTCCGAGCGACCCCGCCCCTGGAAGGCGCAGCCTACGTACGTCTACGCGGTCGAATTGCCGCAGGCGGAGGCGGCGCCGGCCGATGAGGTGCCGCTGTCGGAACACCCGACGCGTGTCGAGCAGGTATGTAGCTGGCGGCGGATGAAGGCCAGATCGTCCGGGTTGCCGCCGTTGAACGCCGTGTCGGTGGTCGGGAGCCGGCTGGATGCGTTCGGCGAGCTGCCTGCTTTCGAGATGCCGATGAAGGCACCTTACTCGACGCTCGCGTTGATCCAGGCGTCTTATAGCGAAGACAACCGCGCCCGGTTGTTGCAGGACATGCAGGCCGATTATCCCGACTGGGTGGCATCGCAACAGCCGGTCGCGCGACTGTTTCCGGAGATGCTGGCACCGCACGGCAATACGGCGAAGGTGAAGGATTCGGACATTCAGTGCGCTCCATGAGCGACGACAGCAGCAGCCTGCATCGAGAACGCGATGACGTAAGTGCCGGCATCGGCCAGTGTGGAAAGGTGGCTTCCAGCGGGACGAAAATGCCGTGTATGGCGGTGGCCGGACGCTTGCGCGATGCGGATTCGCCTGCGTGCGTCAGTCCGGCTGTCGTGCGGGCGCAGGTGGCAAAGCGGCTTGTGGATATCCCGCCCTCGAACGACTCGCAACGCTGTGCCCGGCCAAGGTGAACGAGTCGATCAATGACCACGCGAGGCGTCGTCGCGATCGATGTGGATATCCCGCTCCGCGGCGACTCAAAACCCTGTGACACCGACGGGTGAGGGTAGCGAAGGTGCCCTGGTGTGGACAACAGGCCGAGCAAGTCAGTCGAAACACTGTGCAGGCGAGCGGTGAGCGTGAGCGCGCCCCAGTCAGCAAAGCCGCAACATTCCGGGCGCTGGCGGCTACCCCCGACCGCCAGCCGGGCGCGCATCGTACCACTCAAGTCTGCTGATCGAGCGCCTGCGCGACTGCTTTCTCCGCGAGGCTCCCGGCCGGCCCGACCACTGCATAGTTGAGCCCGTTCACCGACCCGTACCGTGCCAACAGCGCGCCGTCCACGCGTTGCCCGGCCGGCAGCAGCCGATGTTTCGATTCCGCTGGCCGCATATAGAAGCTCAGCGTCCGCCCGGCTGCATCCTCATAGAGCACCATCGCAGCCGTGGCGCCGCTGTCCGTCGTGAACAACCGCCCGCCGACCGGCCTGAACCCCGCCGCACTCAAATCCGGCAGCTTCGCCGACGCGCCCACGCGTCGGGTGAGCCACCTCTGCAAATCTCCCGCACCGGTCGGCCGGTAATCGACCTTCGCCGTCTGATCGACCACCATCATCCGGTAGGCCTCGACCGCATCGCTCATCGGCGCGATCGGTGGCGGCGCGTTCCACCCGCGTGCCTGCCAGCCTCCCAACGTCCCCAGCCCGACGCAGAACACGAACGAAGCCGCCATCGCGAACCGCATCCGCGTGCGCTCCAGGCGTCGACCACGAATCGCCGCCGGATCCAGCGCCGGGTTATCCGCCGGCATCCGCACGCTCTCGAGCGCGGCCCGCAACCGCTGCGCATCCTGCTGCCATTGCTTCACCTGTTCAGCGCGCTCCGGATGCAGCGCGAGATAGCGATCGACCGCGGCGCGCGCATCGTCGTCGAGCTGGCCGTCGACGTAGGCCTGAAGGTCGTGTTCGTTCGGAGGCGTGTTCATTTCTTCATCAATCGCAGAGAAGGGGCGGGAAGCTCGCCGTCGCTGAGCTGGCGCAGCGCCTGGCGCGCGCGGGAGAGCCTCGACATCACGGTGCCGATCGGAATGTCGAGCAGATCGGCGACTTCCTGATAGGTGAAGCCTTCGACCGCGACGAGCAGCAACAGGCTGCGCTGCTCGTCCGAGAGTCGGCCGAATGCTTCGAGCGTCGCGCGCGCCGCGAATTCGCGTTCGGCGGACGGCCAGTGCGCTTCGTCGTCGTCGCGGATGCGCCCAAGCAGCCACGCGTAGCGCTTCGCGCTGCGCTTGCCGTCGAGAAACTGCCTATAAAGGATCGTGAAGAGCCAGCTGCGCAACGACGCGTCGTCGCGGCGGCTCGCCCAGCGCGACAGCGCGCGCTCGAGTGTCGACTGGACGAGATCGTCGGCCGCGTGGACGTCGCGCGCGAGCCAGAGCGCGAAGCGTCTCAGCCTGGGGATGAGTTCGCGCAGTGCTTCGTCGTCGAGGGCGGTGGAGGGCATGGCCGGGCCGGTTGCCGAATGGGTCGAGATGCCACGTAGGACGCCGGTCGGCGCCGCTTATTCCACCAGCATAGGAAAAAACTTTTCGTGGAATAAACCAGCGCGGGTGGCGTCCTACGCGGGTTCGACAATGACCTGACGGTCGGGAGCCTATATATGGAGCGATCTTCTTCCTCTTCTTCGCCGCAGCGCGAGCCCGGGCGCGGGTGGTGGCGCTGGGCCGCGATCGGCGGCGCGGTGGCCGGCGTGGCCGTGGCGTTCGGGTATGTCGGCGGCTGGCTCGCGCCGGCGCGTCTGACCCCGCACCGGATCGTCGACGCGTTGCAGACGGCCGGCGGCGGCATTCACCCGGGCTTCCGGCGCAATCACGCGAAGGGCGTGTGCGTGACCGGCTACTTCGAAGGCAATGGCGCCGCGAGCATGTATTCGGTCGCGCCGTTCTTCAAGGCGGTGCGTACGCCGGTGGTTGGACGATTCGCGTTGCCGGGCGGGAATCCGTATGCGCCAGACAGCAGCGTGCCGATTCGCAGCCTCGCGCTGAGGCTCACCGCACCGGACGGCGAGCAATGGCGAACCGGGATGAACGCGATGCCGGTGTTTCCGGTCGCGACGCCGCAGGCGTTCTACGCGCAATTGATGGCGACCCGGCCCGATCCGAAGACGGGCAAGCCCGATCCGGCCAAGGTGAAGGCGTTTTTCGGATCGCACCCTGAGACGGCCGCGTTCCTGCAGTGGATCAAAGGTGCGAAGCCGAGCGCGAGTTACGTCACCGAAAGCTATTACGGATTGAACGCGTTCTACTTCGTCGATGCGGCCGGCAAGCGCCAGGCGGTGCGGTGGCGCGTCGTGCCGGAGCAGTCGGCCGGCGCCGGTGACGTCGCGACGGCGGCGGACCCGAACGTATTGCAGCAGGACGTGACGCAGCGGATCGCGGCCGGTCCGCAGAAGTGGAAGCTGCTGGTCACGCTGGCGGAGCCCGGCGATCCGGTGGACGACGCGACGAAGGTCTGGCCCGCGCAGCGCACGACGATCGATGCGGGCACGCTCGTGCTCGACCGCGTGGAGGCGCAGGACAGCGGGCCGTGCCGCGACGTGAATTACGACCCGACGGTGCTGCCGCAGGGAATTCAGGTATCGGGGGATCCGTTGCTGCCGGCGCGGTCGGCGGCTTACGCGGATTCGTATCTGCGCAGGACGAGTGAAGAGGCCGGGGTGGCAGGCGTGGCGCGATTGAGTGGGGAGGGACGGTGATGAAGGCTTCGACGACGTTTAGCTTGCCGGCGCGGGTGCTGCACTGGGTGATGGCCGCGATGATCATCGCGATGCTGTTCATCGGGGTGGGGATGGTGGCATCAGTTTCCGAGCGGCATGCGGTCCTGGTGGCGATCCACAAGCTGCTGGGCATTGCCGTGCTGGTGCTCGTGTGCGTGCGGATCGTGGTGAGGGTTCTGTCGAAGCCGCCGGCGTTGCCCGAGGATCTGCCGTGGTGGCAGAAGGTTGCCGCGCACGGGTCGCATCTCGTGCTGTATGCGCTGATGCTCGCGATGCCGCTGATCGGGTGGGCGATGCTGTCGGCCGGCGGGTACCCGGTGACGCTGGGCGGCGGTGTGCAGCTGCCGGCGATCGTGGCGGCGGATCCGGTGACGTTTGCCTGGCTCCGGGTCGCGCACCGGGTGCTGGCCTATCTGTTCTTCGCGACGTTCCTCGCGCACTTTGCTGCTGCGCTGTATCACGGCCTGATTCGACGGGACGGAGTGGTGAGGGCGATGGTGGGGCGGTGAGCGACGGCGGTTAGGCTCGATGCGGCGGGGCGGTTCACGGGCAACCGGGGCTGCTTCTGCCGTGTCGCATATATATGACCATTGGAGAGGTTCAGCGACCCCCGGCACCCCATGTCAAAATAATTTCACAAAAGGGGTTGCGGAGACTGAGACTGGTGCTTAGAATCACGCCTCTTTCGCGCTAACGGAAACGCAGCGCGGGGGAAAGAAGGGAAGCGGTGCTGTTGATGTCGGTTTTAAAGACTCCAGCGCAAATGGAATTAAACCGCAGTCGTCGCAACGAAGTAGTTAAAAAAGTTGTTGACGGATTTAAAAAAACGGTTGATAATCTCGCTTCTCTGCTGCTGAAAACGCAGCGCTGCTGAGAAACACGAAGTTCCTCGCAGAAACGCTCTTTAAAAATTAACAGCCGATAAGTGTGGGCGCTTGATGGAAGCGAGCTGATCCTCGGATCAGATAGCGAAAGTATCAAGAGTCTCACACTAAAGTAAGTCAGGTTTATGAAGCAATTCATATTCCTGTCAGCTTTGAGTGAGCGACCGGTTCTTAACTGAACCGAAAACAGTAACAGGTTTAAACTGAAGAGTTTGATCCTGGCTCAGATTGAACGCTGGCGGCATGCCTTACACATGCAAGTCGAACGGCAGCACGGGTGCTTGCACCTGGTGGCGAGTGGCGAACGGGTGAGTAATACATCGGAACATGTCCTGTAGTGGGGGATAGCCCGGCGAAAGCCGGATTAATACCGCATACGATCTACGGATGAAAGCGGGGGACCTTCGGGCCTCGCGCTATAGGGTTGGCCGATGGCTGATTAGCTAGTTGGTGGGGTAAAGGCCTACCAAGGCGACGATCAGTAGCTGGTCTGAGAGGACGACCAGCCACACTGGGACTGAGACACGGCCCAGACTCCTACGGGAGGCAGCAGTGGGGAATTTTGGACAATGGGCGAAAGCCTGATCCAGCAATGCCGCGTGTGTGAAGAAGGCCTTCGGGTTGTAAAGCACTTTTGTCCGGAAAGAAATCCTTGGCCCTAATACGGTCGGGGGATGACGGTACCGGAAGAATAAGCACCGGCTAACTACGTGCCAGCAGCCGCGGTAATACGTAGGGTGCGAGCGTTAATCGGAATTACTGGGCGTAAAGCGTGCGCAGGCGGTTTGCTAAGACCGATGTGAAATCCCCGGGCTCAACCTGGGAACTGCATTGGTGACTGGCAGGCTAGAGTATGGCAGAGGGGGGTAGAATTCCACGTGTAGCAGTGAAATGCGTAGAGATGTGGAGGAATACCGATGGCGAAGGCAGCCCCCTGGGCCAATACTGACGCTCATGCACGAAAGCGTGGGGAGCAAACAGGATTAGATACCCTGGTAGTCCACGCCCTAAACGATGTCAACTAGTTGTTGGGGATTCATTTCCTTAGTAACGTAGCTAACGCGTGAAGTTGACCGCCTGGGGAGTACGGTCGCAAGATTAAAACTCAAAGGAATTGACGGGGACCCGCACAAGCGGTGGATGATGTGGATTAATTCGATGCAACGCGAAAAACCTTACCTACCCTTGACATGGTCGGAATTCCGCTGAGAGGTGGAAGTGCTCGAAAGAGAACCGGCGCACAGGTGCTGCATGGCTGTCGTCAGCTCGTGTCGTGAGATGTTGGGTTAAGTCCCGCAACGAGCGCAACCCTTGTCCTTAGTTGCTACGCAAGAGCACTCTAAGGAGACTGCCGGTGACAAACCGGAGGAAGGTGGGGATGACGTCAAGTCCTCATGGCCCTTATGGGTAGGGCTTCACACGTCATACAATGGTCGGAACAGAGGGTCGCCAACCCGCGAGGGGGAGCTAATCCCAGAAAACCGATCGTAGTCCGGATTGCACTCTGCAACTCGAGTGCATGAAGCTGGAATCGCTAGTAATCGCGGATCAGCATGCCGCGGTGAATACGTTCCCGGGTCTTGTACACACCGCCCGTCACACCATGGGAGTGGGTTTTACCAGAAGTGGCTAGTCTAACCGCAAGGAGGACGGTCACCACGGTAGGATTCATGACTGGGGTGAAGTCGTAACAAGGTAGCCGTATCGGAAGGTGCGGCTGGATCACCTCCTTTCTAGAGCTTCTCGCAAAGTTGAGCGCTCACGCTTATCGGCTGTTGATAAAGACAGAAAGACTGTCTGTTAGCGGTTTAACCGGTTATAATGCCGGCCGCTTTCGATAATCATCAATGACAAACATTCGAATGAAGTTTGGTTCGAGTTTTTCTCATTGGCGATTGAGCCAGTCAGAGCGGTACGAAAGTATCGGCTGTCGTTCTTTAACAATCTGGAAGAAGTAAGTAATTTGGATAGCGGAAGCGTCTATGAGATGGACGTGAAAACTATCCGGGTTGTGATTGTATCGATGTATCTCAAGATGATTCGAACTCTATGTTTGACTCAATTGGAATACGGCACAAATGCGAGAACTCAACCTGTAACGACTGTCGAGAGACAGACTCGTTATAGGGTCAAGCGAACAAGTGCATGTGGTGGATGCCTTGGCGATCACAGGCGATGAAGGACGCGGTAGCCTGCGAAAAGCTACGGGGAGCTGGCAAACAAGCTTTGATCCGTAGATGTCCGAATGGGGAAACCCACTCCTTTTGGAGTATCCATGGCTGAATACATAGGCCATGCGAAGCGAACGCGGTGAACTGAAACATCTAAGTAACCGCAGGAAAAGAAATCAACCGAGATTCCCAAAGTAGTGGCGAGCGAAATGGGATGAGCCTTGCACTCTTTATTTATATTGTTAGCCGAACGCTCTGGAAAGTGCGGCCATAGCAGGTGATAGCCCTGTAGGCGAAAACAGTATGAAAGAACTAGGTGTGCGACAAGTAGGGCGGGACACGTGAAATCCTGTCTGAAGATGGGGGGACCATCCTCCAAGGCTAAATACTCGTGATCGACCGATAGTGAACCAGTACCGTGAGGGAAAGGCGAAAAGAACCCCGGGAGGGGAGTGAAATAGATCCTGAAACCGCATGCATACAAACAGTCGGAGCCTCGTAAGGGGTGACGGCGTACCTTTTGTATAATGGGTCAGCGACTTACGTTCAGTAGCAAGCTTAACCGTATAGGGCAGGCGTAGCGAAAGCGAGTCCGAATAGGGCGTTCAGTTGCTGGGCGTAGACCCGAAACCAAGTGATCTATCCATGGCCAGGATGAAGGTGCGGTAACACGTACTGGAGGTCCGAACCCACTAACGTTGAAAAGTTAGGGGATGAGCTGTGGATAGGGGTGAAAGGCTAAACAAACTTGGAAATAGCTGGTTCTCTCCGAAAACTATTTAGGTAGTGCCTCGTGTCTCACCTTCGGGGGTAGAGCACTGTCATGGTTGGGGGGTCTATTGCAGATTACCCCGCCATAGCAAACTCCGAATACCGAAGAGTGCAATCACGGGAGACAGACATCGGGTGCTAACGTCCGGTGTCAAGAGGGAAACAACCCAGACCGCCAGCTAAGGTCCCCAAATATAGCTAAGTGGGAAACGAAGTGGGAAGGCTAAAACAGTCAGGAGGTTGGCTTAGAAGCAGCCACCCTTTAAAGAAAGCGTAATAGCTCACTGATCGAGTCGTCCTGCGCGGAAGATGTAACGGGGCTAAGCTATATACCGAAGCTGCGGATGCGTGCTTTGCACGCATGGTAGGAGAGCGTTCTGTAAGCCTGCGAAGGTGTCTCGGAAGGGATGCTGGAGGTATCAGAAGTGCGAATGCTGACATGAGTAGCGATAAAGGGGGTGAAAGGCCCCCTCGCCGTAAGCCCAAGGTTTCCTACGCAACGTTCATCGGCGTAGGGTGAGTCGGCCCCTAAGGCGAGGCAGAAATGCGTAGCTGATGGGAAGCAGGTCAATATTCCTGCACCATTGTTAGATGCGATGGGGGGACGGATCGCGGAAAGTTGTCCGGGTGTTGGAAGTCCCGGTCGCTGCATTGGAGAAGGCGCTTAGGCAAATCCGGGCGCGGAATTCAAGGGTGTGGCGCGAGCTCCTTAGGGAGCGAAGCAATTGGAAGTGGTTCCAAGAAAAGCCTCTAAGCTTCAGTCTAATGATGACCGTACCGCAAACCGACACAGGTGGGCGAGATGAGTATTCTAAGGCGCTTGAGAGAACTCGGGAGAAGGAACTCGGCAAATTGGTACCGTAACTTCGGGATAAGGTACGCCCTTGTAGCTTGATGCCCCTGCGGGCAAAGGGTGAAGGGGTTGCAATAAACTGGTGGCTGCGACTGTTTAATAAAAACACAGCACTCTGCAAACACGAAAGTGGACGTATAGGGTGTGACGCCTGCCCGGTGCCGGAAGATTAAATGATGGGGTGCAAGCTCTTGATTGAAGTCCCGGTAAACGGCGGCCGTAACTATAACGGTCCTAAGGTAGCGAAATTCCTTGTCGGGTAAGTTCCGACCTGCACGAATGGCGTAACGATGGCCACACTGTCTCCTCCCGAGACTCAGCGAAGTTGAAGTGTTTGTGATGATGCAATCTACCCGCGGCTAGACGGAAAGACCCCATGAACCTTTACTGTAGCTTTGCATTGGACTTTGAACCGATCTGTGTAGGATAGGTGGGAGGCTATGAAACCGGAACGCTAGTTTCGGTGGAGCCGTCCTTGAAATACCACCCTGGTTTGTTTGAGGTTCTAACCTTGGCCCGTGATCCGGGTCGGGGACAGTGCATGGTAGGCAGTTTGACTGGGGCGGTCTCCTCCCAAAGCGTAACGGAGGAGTACGAAGGTACGCTAGGTACGGTCGGAAATCGTGCTGATAGTGCAATGGCATAAGCGTGCTTAACTGCGAGACCGACAAGTCGAGCAGGTGCGAAAGCAGGTCATAGTGATCCGGTGGTTCTGTATGGAAGGGCCATCGCTCAACGGATAAAAGGTACTCTGGGGATAACAGGCTGATACCGCCCAAGAGTTCATATCGACGGCGGTGTTTGGCACCTCGATGTCGGCTCATCTCATCCTGGGGCTGTAGCCGGTCCCAAGGGTATGGCTGTTCGCCATTTAAAGAGGTACGTGAGCTGGGTTTAAAACGTCGTGAGACAGTTTGGTCCCTATCTGCCGTGGGCGTTGGATATTTGAAGGGGGCTGCTCCTAGTACGAGAGGACCGGAGTGGACGAACCTCTGGTGTACCGGTTGTCACGCCAGTGGCATCGCCGGGTAGCTATGTTCGGAAGAGATAACCGCTGAAAGCATCTAAGCGGGAAACTCGCCTTAAGATGAGATATCCCTGGGGACTAGATCCCCTTGAAGGGTCGTTCGAGACCAGGACGTTGATAGGTCAGGTGTGTAAGCGCAGTAATGCGTTCAGCTAACTGATACTAATTGCCCGTAAGGCTTGATCCTATAACAAGTCTGTCTCGCGCTGAACACAGCGCGTCGGACTGGTTGATTCTCGTGTGTGATACACACAACTCAAAATTACTGCTTCTTCCAAGATTGGTTGTGCTGCGAAGTCAGCACAACAACCCTCTTTGCCTGATGACCATAGCGAGTCGGTCCCACCCCTTCCCATCCCGAACAGGACCGTGAAACGACTCTACGCCGATGATAGTGCGGATTCCCGTGTGAAAGTAGGTAATCGTCAGGCTCCCTAAGCCGAGAACCCCCGCCCGAAAGGCGGGGGTTTTTGCATTTCGGCGACGGAAATGCCCGTGGAGTACTCGGCATGGATGCTTGTCATGCTGCATGCGCTGATGCTTGCGATGCCGTCGAATGCCGAGAGAGCGGAACGCAACTTTTCGTCTGTTGTGACGGTTGTTGAAGTTACTCGCAGCCCTGCCGCAGACCATTTGCGTCAAGGCGTGTGCCGAAGTGCTTCACGCAGAGCCATCACCAGTCAACAGAGCGGCGCAAAGGGGCCAGCGCTGCGCGTTCCAGCTCCTCATCCTCTTCTTGGGCCGCTGCACCATAGGGCTGCTCTCGCCAGTTCAGCGCGCTGTAGTCGGGCGTGATGATGACCCTTCGGGAAGCAAAGCTGAACCGAAGATAGACGCGATCACCCGGCTTGAATCCGAACATCTCGAAATGCGCGTCGATGGCGCGCATCCATGGCATGTACGGTTGGCCATCCTGGGGAAGGTCAGGCTTGTTGCCGAGGGTCAGTTCAACCTCGGGATACTGTTTGAGCTTCTTGGGACGTGACTTACTATTGGCGTTAGCCATCTTCCGACTCCGGTAATGAGTTGGTGGTGGTTAGCGGGTCGTATGGGTGGCAGCCCATGCGGCCCGCGCTTTTTGCGGTGATGCCATTTGAGTCTAACTAACTGGGCATCTCGAAATGTGGAAAATTGGAGGAGTGGCCAAACGGCATAGCTTCTTGCGTTTTCGCCGCAGAAAATTACGGTATGGGTCGGGATATCGATGAACGATAAGGTTTGCTAAGCAATCAGACGTCGGCGACGTTTAGCACTGACAGTCGCTGTCACCCAGTGTTAGGCCATATGTTCTACCTAGTGTCTGACGCATATGCGTTCATGATTTCCCCGGGGCCGCTCTACCTTGGCCGAGTACCGCTCATCGCCCTCGAAGCCCTGCAGTTTGACCTCGTATGCACGCTGCAGGCCGTCGGCCTGAACAGTGGCGAAATCGCGAGTACTCCACTTCCCCGGCGCGACCACCGCGCATCTTGCATGCTTCGGGGAGTTACTCAGTAATCGACCAGCCAACCCGCCTTGAGTTTGGCCTGCGATACGATTCCCGCCAGACAGCGCATCTAGATCTTGACCGAGGCTGATCGTACCGTGATGACCGTCCGGTTACCCGACAAGTTACTAACGGCAGGCGTCAACGAGGTAACGACGGCATCGGCTGGTCGAGCAGCCGGTCGATGAAGACGTGTGGGTCCGCTTCAAGTGCGCGTAGGAAATCGAGCAGTTCGATGACGTCCAGGCGCCGAACGCCGCTCTCTACTCGCGACACAAAGCCTTGCGGGCGGTCGAGCCGATCGGCCACCTCCTGCTGGAGTAGTCCACGTGTCTTTCGTAGCTCCGTCAGAAGCGTCGCGATGCTCCGGTAGCGTGGATCGTGAATGGGATGGTAGGCCATCCAAATATTCTATATTTATATCTAGAATATTCCACATCTACATACGTTATATCTTAGAGGTTTTCATGCCCACGGGTCTTTGGTTCGCAGTAGCAACCGCGTTGGGCATTGCACTAGACACGCGCGGCCTGAAGGTCAACTGTGTCGGAACTACGCGCACCGGCTGGTTGTTGGCCTGCGCCTGCTCGTAGCCGTTCGCGGCAGCGACTTCTATCTACATCGGCGGCGCGCCGTCTGGAGAGCGCTCATCGACGCAGTGTGGCACATGGTCGACGATTCCGCGCAGCAACTGCATATGAGGCGACGGCGTCCCGGCGGCTAATGGAGCCGGCAGAAGCGGGGTAAGGATGTGGGATTTGCTCAATCACTGAGACGACGATCACGTTCACTCCGCCTCAATGTCGCGGACAACATTGCTCCTGGCCACTAACCTCAAGCATCCGAATCGCCAACGGCAACGACGCAGGCCACCAATGCCGGCAGGCATCCAGCAACCAAGATCAGGCCTACTACGACCCAAGGCGGAAGGATTTCCGGAACGGCATGGGAGAGAAGCGCACATAAGCAACGACTATGAACGAGTGGCTTAGCCAATATGCTCCGCTGTCGGTCTGAGCTTGACATCTGGCTGGGCCGGGGCATTAACGCCGCCTGTACGAGCGGCATTTTTTGACAGACTGAGCGTGCCATCATTCCGCCGTCAGCCAATGCTGCTGCTCGGCCCCACCTTATACCAAACGGAAGGTCTTTGACAAAACCTTCCCTTCGATTGCAAATTTCAACTCCCCATCTTCCTCGATGAAGGTCACCGACTTTCCCGCATACCTTCTGTATAGCGAATATCTGCGTCCCTTGTAGGCGACACTACCGTCATCCTCGACAAGAACGCTATCGCCGGCTGGCGGCGCTGAAGCGGGTCCCGGCACCGTTCGAGTAACGTTGAACGAAGGGCTTTGACCCGTACTTTTCATTTCAGAAAGCAATGTTAGCAAACCGCTGGGCTCAGGGGCCTTGGTGCTCTTGGGGAAAACCGCCTCCGCATACTCGGCAAGCTGCCTTTGGGTTTCTACAAGGCGTCGGTTGAATCCATCTGGGTCACGCAAGATGGATAACCAAAGTCGCGCTTTTTCCGAGTTAATGTCGTGATCCAGAATTTTTTCAAGCAGATTGCAGGCTTGACCGATAGTATCCTTCGCGTCGTTCCAAAGCGATTGAGCTTCTTCCTGCTCGTCGAATTCGGTGGTCTCTTCGAAAATGTCAGTATTCAGTGAGCCCTCATAGGGAGCAAGCCCCTTGGCTTTATAGCGGCGAAGTTGCTCTGGGCTCAGCGTGCAGTGGTAAGTCAGGAGCCAACGTTCTTTGATGAAATGGACATCGCCGTCCTTGTTGAGAAGCATAAACTCCCCCGTCTTAGGGCGAGCTAGCTTTCTGGCCAAATCGGAGGGTGAAAATTCTGCATCGGTCAGCCCCTCACGTACTTTGTCACGATCTCTTTTGGTCTGAAGTTTCCCGACGATCCAAGTGGCGCAGTTTGAAAGGCCTTTATAGTCAATATCCCCAGGGTTCTGCGTTGCCAAGATGCAGCCGACACCAAAAGCGCGGCCTTGCTTGACCAGAATATTTAGGGCGGGTTTGCAGGTGGATGTGTAGGGGTACGTCGGATAGAAAGCGGTCTTTCCACCGCCACCGCCGATCTCATCCAGGAAGAACAATAGGCGCGGTCTGTTTCCACCAGGAGCACTCCCCTGCTTGCGCATCCAGGCGTTGATGGAAAAGGCGATTTGGGCAACTACGAAGCTCTGGTCCTCGAAGTCGGTAATGTGCGAGAGATTGATAACACTGATCTGCGTTTTGCCATCGACACGGTTAGATCCCACTAGTTTGTCGATGCTCATTTCTTCGCCACGGACCCAGTTGGCTGCAGCGCCGACGAGCTGCCCGTTTACCGCTTGCGCAAGCTTTTGACGCCGGCTTTCGGGAATATGGTCACCAATACTCAGTACGCCAATAGTTTCAAACGGCGGCTCTAGAATCATGGATACCAGTTGGCCCAAACCAGCCTCACCGGCAAGGTCAACGCCTGTACGCCAAGCGTGCTCGATGAGAGCGGTGACAAAATCAGTTTCCCGGTCCCTCTGCCCCGAGGGGATCACCCGGCGCACTAGCGCCTCCGCAATGCTGGTCACCATGACCGAAGCCGTATCCGGGTCCTCGTCAAATAGCTTGTTGATGTCCGGTGGCGGCGAAGAAATGAGCGGAATTGATACCCGGCGGCCGAGTTCGCTGCGGGGGGTAAAAATTTCAACGGCTACCCGGTTGGAAAACGCCCGCACGTTGGTTTCGGCGAGCCCCCAATCCCATAACCGTTTCCGTAAGGTGTTGGCTTCCGCCAATGCGGCGCGGCCAAGCGTTGACTTATCCTCAACCTCGATCCACGGTGCAACAGCCGGGGCCGCCAATTCACCGAAAGCAAGCGCCAAGGAAGACAAATCGCCTTTGAGATCCACGATAATCGAGGGAACCTCATTGAGGGCTGCTTCCTCAATGATGGCTTTGCCCATTACCGTTTTGCCGGAGCCTGAGCCGCCACAAATGAAAGTGTGAGTGATAAGGTCACTTAGTTTGTGAAGATACGGCGCTCCTGGCATCCCATTTGGGTCGAGACGTTTTCCTACGTAGAGCTCGCTCACTCGCTATCCTCCTTCTGGAGTTCAAGCGTTCCCGTTTGCCATTCGCGGTATTTTTCAAGAATGAACGGGAGATCGTTTTCCTTGAGCGGGTCGCCATTTGCCCGGCGGCCGACGTAGTCAGCTCGCGCCATGAAGATATCGCCTTGAACATCTCCTGGGCGCTTCTTCTGCAGAAACACTACATTGGTCGGAATGGAGGTCCCAGTCGATGCGAAGGTTTCGCTTGGAAGTGAAATCACGGATTTGATGATGGCGTGCTCACGAATATAATCCCGAACGGGCTTCGCCGTTGCATTCGACAACACTCCGTCGGGAAGAACGATGAGCAGTTTTCCGCCAGGCTTCAACGTACGAAGATAGTGTTCAATGAAAAGGACTTCGCTATCCTGACTGTTTTTCGCTCGTTTCTCAGGTGGACGGCCTGCAGACTTGAAGGTTTTTACTTCGTGACCAAACTGATAGTCAAGAAGAACATTTTCAGTCTTGACTGACTTGCCGAACGGTGGGTTCGTCAAGATAAGATCGATTGAACTGCTGCCGATCTGGCGCTTCTTTTTGCCTTCTCCGAAATCAACTTCATATTCAATAAGCGGTTTTAAACCGCCCCGCTCCTCGTTGTAGAGGTAGTTCTGGTGAAGCCACTGCGCGTTCTGCGCGTTGACGGCGTGAACGATCATGTTCAGTTTTCCAAGGCGAGCCGCCTTTTCTTCGATCTCACAGGCAAAGAAGGTTTCCTGCCCGAGGCGCCTAAGGAGGTTCTCGCGCTCATCACCTCTAATCGTGCTCGAAAGGGCATGCTTGTATACATCTTCATAAGCGGCGATGAGGAAGCCGCCTGACCCCGCGCAGCCGTCTAGAAACCGCTCGCCCTTGCTGATATCCAAAGCCGGACCTTCGGGATTTTCCCTTGCCAGGTCCAGCATGAAGGCGACGATTTCTCGCGGAGTAAAGAACTGTCCCAGGTCTTTACCCTTAAAAGTATCAGACAGCATAATTTCGAAAGCACGGCCAAGGACATCGCCTTGGGTATCTTTCAGGTTAATACCTTCAAGACGGGCAATGACGCGTTCAACGGTTGCCGCCTTGCTGAGTACTCGTTCGTTCTCGTCGGTAAAAACTTCGGGGTGGTGCGCCTTCAGGTCATCAAAAAGGTTGTTGATGAAGTTCTGGGCGGCCTTGTCACCCATGTGTTTGTTCTGTTCGCTATACGACGTCAACTTGGCCGTGGTAAAGCTTCCGCTGGGCTTTGCGTCTTCATTGAGTTTAATAAATAGAAAACGTGTAAATTCATCAAAGATCCAGTCATTGCGCTTGTTCTCAATATCCCAGATGTCCTGCCAGCAGCCCTTCATGAGCTGCACGAATCGAGAAAGGCTGCTTTCCGTGTGGAGTGTTTTCCGTGCCCACTGCTGAAGGCTGTTGACCACGTCTGGCTTGAATTCGCGCACCATATCTTCGGCATCGCGAAAGTTGTCCCAGTCATTCATCTCGTCGTGAATCTCATTGCCTTTTTCGACGAGATAGATGCGTAAATGGCCAGCAACCTCGATGACGCAATACGCCGCTGCGCCATTGGGCATAAGAATGCTAAGGGCTTTGTACCGGTTGGCCTCCGACTCGCTCAGCGTTGCCGAGCCTTCATGCCTGAAGGCGGCATAGCAGTTGCCGACGCTGGTTGACACCAGAAACACTGCTTTCTCGTCCAGTCCATCAACCGTTGTGGCAACGCCAGCACCATTAAAGTCATTGATCTGATGGGCTTTGAAACCCAGATCCGTGACCAGAAAATCTCTGAATTGCTCGAGAGTTGCCATTTACAACTTTGCTCCACGCGTAATGTAAACAGCCACAGGAACGACTGTTTCTTCAGGGGTAAGACCGCCATGGTCATTACCTTGTACTTTGTTCGGATTCTTACTTGAGTTTTGCTTGGCGCCAGGCCAACCGTAGCTATCGTGGTCAAAGGGAAGCTCAACGCCATCCAGACCTGCAGGTAAGCCAAAATCACTTGCTGGCGCTATGCGTTTAACATCTGTCGGCCCGACCTTGGTTCGCTTGGCTGTCTTGTATTCCAGGCAACGGTTATGGATGAAGACGTCTCGTCCAGGTCCACTGTCCGATTTTAAATCGTCAATGACGTACTGAGTGTTGTACCAGGTAAAGCCGTGGTCGGCCGTGATGACGACGGCAGCCTTGTCTTGGGCGGCAATCCTGCGCAGATGGGGCAGCGCCACCTCCTTCACATAGGCGAGCATGATTTCCTGTAGGCTCGACATGCCCTTTTGCAGAAGCCGATCCTGGAGGTTGAAAACCACCGCCTTGAAGCGACCGGGGGCATCCACCAGGTCACGCATTTTCCGGTTGAGGGTGTCGGCGCTGGCGTCCTTCTCGTTGTAGCAGAGATAGCTCTTGTCTCGATCCCACCAGGAGGAGGGCGAAAGCCCTAAGTTGTCGAGGCAACGTTCGAGCAGATGGGGTTCACTAGTGCCATACGGCCAGCTTCGGAATTCCGCAGGGGGGGCTCCGGCAAAAATGGCTTGCCGACAATATTCGGTAATGCTAGGCAGATAGGTGCAGGCACGAAACTCAGGCCCCAGAGACTGGTAGGGGCGAAACAGCTCGCGCCCCGGCATCATCAGGAACCGCTCGCGCAGCAATGTCCAGTTAGCCACGCTCATCCCGTCAAAGACCAGCAGATAAACCTGCTTGATCTCGGAATCCTGCAACAGTGGTTTGACCGCAAATTCCATGACGTCGCTGTTCAGCCACGGCCTGCAGCTACCTGCCGCGAATTTGCGCTCACTCAGCCATTTCGGCAGTCCATGGCTCGGCTGCACATAGAAATCCGCCCAAGCGACACGAATCGAATCACATGCTTTTTTTGCCCGCTGCGTGATACGAAAGACATTGACCTTTTCCGGCAACTGGCTAGACCGCCGTTCCGCCTCCAGCGCCATCGTGGTAAGAGGTAAATATACCAAATCCACCAGCCCTAGCCAGGCCTTCCAATCCAAGCTCGCTAGATTCTTCACGGCCGCCTCGGCCTTGTCCGTAAGCCGGTGAATAGTGACCATTGCTTCCAGTAGTGACACGTGGTCCTCGTACTGCTCGCGAGCCTGATGTCGGCGTAGGGCCTCCAGCAGTGATTCCCATTCCGGGGCTTCCGGCGTTTCCAGTGCATCGGTCAGTTTGCAGGAGGCCTTTTCAAGCGGAAGCGTGTCCGCCCGCTCGCCATTGACCACCACATCGAGCAAAGCGTGTAGGGTGACCGCCAGGCCTTGGGCAAGGATGCCTCCATCGGCCTCCAGCACCTGGATGAGTTGATTCAGCAGGCGCTCGGAGCCTTTGCCGCCAACGCCCTTGACCACTGTCGCAAGAGACTCGGTGACGGCACTGGCGTGTTTGGGGAAGACCTCGCGCTGCAGGTACTGCAGCGCCTGTTTGCAGGGTGCATCGTCTTTAAGGATGATGCGCCGACCCCAATCAGCAAGGCCGTGCAAGCTTTGCCCATCCTTAAGTACGTCAACAAACAGGTCGCCCAGTTCGCTTCCGTCGAGGAAGGTGCGCATGCGTTCCGGCGTGAGCATCTTCCAGCCGTCCAGAATGGAGGCAAGCAGACATATCGGCAACACCGGTGGCGGATCACTTTCCAGCACGGCGGCCTCGACCAAGGCGACACGAGGCATATCGAGCCATGTGCGAACCACTTCTAGGAACTCTTTCTCGAGCGCCCGACGTTCGTCCGCATCGACCGAGCCCAGCACCTCGCGTACCCGAGTCAACGCATCCTCATACCAGAGCATGTCGAGAATCCTGTCCGGTTGCCAGCCTGCAGACAGCACGCTTGGGTCGTTCAGCAGTGAGGCGAGCACTACGCGCTCCAGGCTGTAAGCGCCAAGCTGCGGCAGATAGCGGGCGAGGTTCCAGAAAGCGGGAATGGGAAGGCGGTCGAGCAAAGCCCGGGGACTGTGCACACCAAGGAACTTGGCTATGTCACTCCCCGTTACCGTGCGAGGCGACACGCTGGAACGGGCCTGTAAGTCCGGCAGATGATCCGGCTGAAGCTGCTGGCGCGAGATGATGATACGGGCGTGGGGATTCGGTTGCCGACGCTCGGGTTCCGTATGGCGGCGCAGGGAAAACTCATTGGCGCAAACATGTACTGGAATTGCTTGGCCATCGACCCGTAGCTCGGCAGCAGCTTCGGCAAAATAGCCGCGCACGTCATTGACCAGCAGATAGGGCAATTTCTGCTTTTCACGACTGCACCACATGTGAGCCAGGGCTTGTTCCATGGCGGTCATTGCAGCGCCTCCTTCACCCGCTCCAATAATTTCTGTTTTGTCGCTTTTGCAGCCACAGAAAGCTCAGACAGATAGGTATCCTCGCTAAGGACAATTACGTTTTCTAGCGCGAGCTCAACCAACCCATCGGCCATTCTGTGAGCGTCAGCCTCTATTGATTGAATGTAGAATAGTTTTCCCTCAGCCAATCGTAATTCATCTAAAATTTTTTCTTGCTGGTCAGTTCGCAGTTTTGGCAAGGGAAGTTCCATAAGAACATCTTTGTCCAAACGTAACCGATTTGTGGCTCCGGTCCGAAAGCTAAGAAGATACTGAACATATCTTTTGTGTTGCAATATCCTGACAAATAACTGCGTTCTTAGTTTTGATTCGTTAAGCCGTATCAAGAAGAACTCCTTCGATACGACGCCACCATCCAATTCCTCAGGAACTACCGCGACAGCCCCTTGCGTACAATCAATACGGGAAACAACCACTTCTCCACTGTCTGCCTGCGCAACCGGCCCC
This sequence comes from Burkholderia lata, assembly GCF_000012945.1. Lineage (NCBI taxonomy): Bacteria > Pseudomonadati > Pseudomonadota > Betaproteobacteria > Burkholderiales > Burkholderiaceae > Burkholderia > Burkholderia lata. The sequence continues at coordinate 13,593 of NC_007510.1, read as the reverse complement.
GAGATACTTTCGGGAGATCTAATTTCCCGAAGCTCTGCCCCTTTCCCATAAAGCCTAACGCGAATAAGCTTTACATCGTCACTAGAATAGGCCGTTGCAGGCTTGTATGTGATCCTTGATCACTGCAACATCCTTGACAAAGGTTTTTTCGGAGAAGTCCTTTGCCAGTTTATCCGCATCCGATATTAGGTTAGGGTCGTAAGTTTTCCAGTCGAGCCTGTCTTGAATCATTGATGAATCGACGGCTCTAACTTTCAGTACTGGCGTGACTGGCTCTTCCATTCCCAATCTATCTCTATAGATTTTATCTATCGTCTTCTTGGCCAGTGATTTTGCGCGAACCACTTCATTGAGGGACGAGATCATTTCGTCCCGCATTTCTATGGCGGCGTTATATCCACGAAGAATGAGTTGTTGTTTATTCTTTTCGATTTCCGGAAAAGGTATGCTCTTCAATATATCTTGAGAAATATAGCTGATTCCAAGATTTGTTCGCTCGCGAAATACCATTGATTGAATTGGGCTGCTGAGCAACCACAAAACTACAAAATTGGGGTCGTATCGTTCTTTGCACTGGAATCTAAATATACTTCCGTTGACAATTGCATCCGATGTTTTGTCTGAAGCAACGCACATATCGAAGAATGCACGAGCACCTTTAATGCTAATGAGCACGTCATTGTCCTTAATTCGAGCGCGCTCGGAGCTAATCCATTCAGACGGGACCCGCACGGCACTTTCGTAGTCAATTCCGTTGTTCGATAAATTTGATGATCTGACGAGGGGGATGCCGCCCTCCTCCAAATAGCATGAGGATGGCGGAAGAACGCCGTAGCTGGCGTCATTGGTCATTACATCACCCAGGGTCGTGAGTTCGACATCGCAATTCTCGATGTACCGTTCCGCGTGAATGAATTCTGGAAGGTAATAGTTGATGTCAAACCTGTCGTGTTGCTCTCCAGGCGACAGGATTTCGATCAAAGGTTTTTCGCTAACAATGGGCATTGATTACTCCACCTTCCAAGGGTGCTCTTCTTTCAAACCGTTCTTTTTCAGCAGCTCACCCAGTGCACCCTGCACATACTGCTCGAATTCGCTTCGCCCCCCCTTGAAGAAGCCAAGCAGGAGCGGCTTAAGTTGATCCAATAGTTCGTTGACACTCACCTTTACAGCTTCCGCCTCGGCAAGGGCCTCCGCCAGGTGCTGGCGCATGGTGGCGTCTTGCAACGCATCGAGAGCGCATTGCTCTACAGTGTCGCCCAGCAACCCGAGCAACGGAGTTGCTGCGGGCGTATCACTGACGTAATCCTGAAGATCAGCCTCGCAACCACGCACATGATCCAAGTATTCCTTGATGCCGAGTTCAACCAGCCCCAGGAAATGGACCGGTTCGAGTTCCAGTCGCGTGCCGAGCCTATAGCCGCAGGTGGAACATGCCCAACCGTGGGACAGATCCGTCTTCACGTCATCAAGGCTCTGTTCGCAAACCTGCTGCACGCTGACCTGGGTTAATAGGTCGGTCAATTGAGCTTCGATGACAGCCGGGCTGAAATGGGCACTGAGCCCTTCTACCAGTGAGAGGTCCTTCAACACCCGATAGCTTGGACTGCTGAGCACAACATCACGAAGGCCTTTCAGGTCATTGTGCAGGCCCGCGTGTTCACTCAGGTACTGGTTGAGGTAGAGCTCATGCAGATCCTTCCATTCGGCGGTGATCCGGCTCATTTCCCCAGTAGCGCCGGAGGAGTTGACGTAGGCCTCAATGCTGTCGAGCAGCTCCCGACATGGCTTATCAATAGTAGGCGGGACACCTAGCGCTTTGAGCTCGCGCAGTTTGCCGGTGAGGCGCGCCAGTTCTGAAATGCGATCCAGAAAGTCGCGGGCTTCCCGCACGCGGTGAGCGAAGTCTTCGACACAGGTGTAACGATTAGCCGCCTCGATGTCATCGTCCTCAGCAAGCCCCAGCATATCGCGCATGGCATCACGAACGGAGGAGTAACACGCAACCCGGCTTTCTCCGCCATCCTCGTGAAGCGCAAAGATGTCGGCCCATTCAGAAACGGCGCCGGGAACCGATGCTCCGGGCCAGGTTTGCAATGACTGCTTGGCTTGCAGGAACTCGTGCTGAGCACGAGTTCCCGTATCTCTCAAGAGGTCGAGAAGGCGTTCTGCGGCTGCCGGGCTGTAACCATTGCCCTCCTTCCAGAGGCTAAGGGCGTGAAGCGACTCGGTGAGGTCGTGCCACAGAGTTTCATCCGGACGCGTCCCAGGACGGAGTTCATCCAGCTCCTGAAGCCAGTCAATTGGACTGCCAATGGTCCGGTCGTCTTGGGAGACCGTTTTACCGTGAATGGTGACGCCGCTGATTTCCCCGGTGCTGATGAGCAGCGTGATCAGGACATCCACCCAGGTGTCAGTCAATCCCAGATCCGTGGTTTTTAGCCGTTTGCGGGTTTCCGCGATGCTGGTGGCAGGCGGGCTTGCCTTGCGGATGTTGTCCCGAATTCGTTCCTTCGACTTTTTGAATGCCTCCACGCTGCTGACGGCCAGTGTAACCGAGACCTCCCCGGGCACGCCGGTGTTGAGCAAGCCAAGCGGAGCAAGGTACTTTTCAAGGTCGGCCTTGGCAGTACCATCCCCATCGGTTACGCGGCCTTTCCATATGGCCTCCAGCACGCGTCGCCGCATGGCTGAACTCAAGTCCGCGGCAAACGAATAGGTCTCCCTAAAATCCGGATGGAACTGGAATACCTTGTTCAGCGCTTTGGCAGCGACCTTTTCCAAGAGCCGCTCCAGAGAACGTTCGCTCTGCGGAATGCTCTGGTAAAGGGAAAGTAGTTCTGCGGGCTCACAGAGGATCTCCCATACTTGATCCTTGGTGTTCCACTGGCGGATTTCTCCGCTCACAAAGGACTCGAGCAAAATCTCCGTGGCCTTGCGGGCTGGCTGGGCCGATTTAGTGCCGGCGGGAAGGTCAATCCATTCTCCCAACAGCTCAAGCTTGCGACGGACGGATTGCGAAGCGCCGCCCGCGTTAACCTGAGACTGGTAGTCACCATAGAGCTTGACCAACGCCATGCTACGCTCGAGCTCATCTATATCTTGGGCTGGCAGTGTGGCAGGTAGCCACATAAGGGTTCGCCCGTTGCCATGGCCGACCGCGTCCATCTCGACATCGAGCGGTGAGGCAGATGGGTAGAGCACAGCCAGGTGCAACGCCTTGGTGGCTGGCACGTCTTTGACAAAGCCGATGACCGCGTGATCATTGGTGAGCGCCGTGACTGGCTCAAGCCGATAGTCAAGAGAGCGGCGAGTTCTCTGCCACTCCACATCCAGCTGAGTCGAGAAGCCATTTTGTGGTGGCACTGTGCCGCCCAGTGGGCTGCCCGGGAAGCGGAGGAACAGTTCAAGATGGGAACGGTAGGCGCTCTCAAGCTGAATGTCTGGCGCGAAGCCATTCTTGACCCGCTCGACTTCGACCAATAGTTCCTCGCGCTCGCCGCCGTCACCTTCGACAGAGAGGAAAAAGCTCAGAGTATCCCCGCTGCCTTTCTGACGAAGGGGCGGAAATGTTTGGGCAATCTTCTCTAGGATTCGGACCGTTTCCTGGTCGCTGCCCGCGGGATCACTTTCTTTGCCAGGCCATCGCAGCAAGAGCGCGTCGTTTAACTTGGAAACGGAAAGTTCCTCCTTGACCATTGAGAGGACGATCAAAGATTTAATCAAACGCTCGCTTGCTACCTTGGCGGCAGCTTGATCGGCGTCCGACCAGCGTTTATAGGGCGCGCGCGAAAGGACCTCGTCCCTGGCTGTGCCGCAGAATCGCTCGAACATTCCGTAATACTTGGCCATCTCGGGATCGTCCTGAATGATCTTGTTGCGGAGATCCTCGTAGTCGAACACATCATCAAGCACCGCGATACGTTTCCAGTCGCTGGCATCCTGCAGGCGTTTTTCAATGAACTCCTGAACAAATCCCAGCGCGCCACGGGATCTGCCGCCCCGGTTAGTAATCGCGGTAAGGCAGTAGAGCCCGAAGGGGTGCATGGGATAGACGTCGGCAAAGTGTTTTGCCTCGTCGGTGATGGGTTCACGTTCGCGGAAGTAACGCTTCAGGAAGTCTGTAAAAGCTCCCCGGAAATGAGGCTGAATTTCAGCCTTGAAGGCATCGGCGAGCTTGTGAACGCATTTTGAGTTTTCGCGGAACAACCGATGGTTGTAGATGCGATGAAATTGCGTGACCGGAATATTGATGGACTGGAAGCGGCCGGATTGCCCGGAAAGCTTGCCCATCAGCTCTGTATCGTAATTGCGCCCGGCTTGGCGAGCGATGGCTTGGATTTCCTCTTGAACCGCGCCAAAAACCCAGAATGGCTGATCTCCGGCCAATCCTGCTTCGGCCAATTGCCCAAGGAATGCAGTGCCCCGGTTGAAGTGTTCGTCGCTTTGAATCAGGTGAAGATACAACTCATCAATAAAAACCAAAACACCCTCGTAACCGCGTTCTTTGGCAATCTCAACCAGCCTTTTGACCTTCTCCGTGACCGTGGTGCGGTCCTGGACGAGCTGAATGTTCATGGCGGCTACTGCTTGCTCAATTATGGTCTTCTGGTATTCCTTGTCGTAAGAGCGAAGCTGATTGACGGAGAGATTCCGGTTGTCGCGAATCCACTTCTCCGCATCGCTGCGCGTCCCGCTGGCGGTTTGATTGTAAAAGGTCTCCAGATAGGCGTCGGTATTGGACAAGGTCGCCGTTACTGGTGGCGCGAGATGGCGCAAGTGGTCGGTAACCGAGTTCCAGAAGGCCTGTTCGAGGGTCTCGTCAGGTACTTCAATGGCAGTAAAATTGATCGTAAGGAATTTTCGCGGTGCGAGCGCATCCATGCCCCATTCGGGCTTGGTATCGAGGAGCTGTTTGCGCAGCGTTGGTTCGGTCAGAATGGCGGATAGCCATGCCATGAATATGGTCTTGCCGGAACCGTATAGACCAGTGATGAAAAAACCACGACCCTGCGAGCGGTGAATTCTGTCCAGGATAATTCGGGCAGATTCCTCAACTTCGGGCAGCATAACGAAGCTTTCGAAGGTCCGCGTCCGGCTGATCGAATCGTGAGTCGACTCGTTGAAGTTTTCCACCCAGCTACTGACGGGCGTGAAATCAAACATATCCTTCATGAGTGCCATGTCAGCCCTCCAGCTCTACAATTGGTTGATCTCCACGAGTCAGGGTGTACTGCCCGCAGCGGCAAAGCTGACCAGCCATTCGTCCTGTCAGCACCAGTAAAATTCTTCTGTTCCCCACGGCATCGTTGTACCAGGTAGTCATGGGGTCCATGCCGAGTGCAAAAACCAATTCCAGGTGATCTAGAATGGTCAACCCCTCTGGCAATAGCTGCTCGGCAGCAAGGTCATGTACTGCCTTCCGAAATTTGTTCCCATAGCGTTTAAGATCAGCCGCGATGGTCGTAGCATTGAAATCAAACACGTCGCCAAACATGGGATCTTTGGCCAATAGGTCGAGAATGATGTCATTCACGCTCACATATCGGACCAGCCCAAATTTGTCCAGCGACGATATGTGTTCCGCAAGCCATGTTTTTCCGGAACCTTGACCGCCTATCAGGCAGCAAAGGGTCCGGCCTCCAACGTGCCTATCGCCAACCAACCCTATCAGCTCATTGAGCGCCTTGGCCTGAGCTGGAGTCGTTTTGTTATCTCCAAGCATCGACATACTCCTCCAGTGATCGATGAATCAGTTGGACTTGATCCGTGCTACCGTGCCGATGATATTCACAGTGCCCCTTGATTGCGAGCTTGTTGACTCCGGCAATCAGCAAGGCGCGGTTGCACATGAAAATGGGGGCTATGGATCCTTCATTGACGACCGTGGCTGTTGATGGTGCCCGCCAACCGTTTTTTGATGCGTCGTGGTAGAGCGCATAGCCCAACACTGCCTCGGTTGGGCAGTATGTCGTCACCGAGTAATTGGATTTCGTCAGCTTCAGACGTCCTGCTTTAACAAGAATCGACCGCACTCGATCTCGAGTCGACTGAGGCATTCGCTCGTATTTGCGTTCCAGGAGCTGGTCGAGGTGGTAGCGAGAGAAAAGGGCCTCGCCGGTATTCAGGAAACTGTCTGTGACCAAAAGCGAAAGGGTTTCAAGAAGAATCGGAGTAGTGATGCACAGCTGGAAAAACACCAGATCGTGAACCGCTTCATCACTGCTCCGAATCTTTCGAAATATTTTCAGAAATGGAGTGTTTTTAATTGAGTTGTTCTCGATTTCCAGGAAACGATATTTCATATGTTGCCACAGTTTCTCCTTGTTGGACTCGGACTTCTGAGGCCAATATTGGATACAAGAGCCACGCACGGCTTGTGCGTCATTGCTCTCCAGTGCGGCGTCCAGCAGCATGAGAGTCTCTTCCAGAAGGAATCCATACCCGATTGTTGAAAACTGCTTATCCATTAGCTTCTATATCTCTTTGCACGCGTAACCGGGCGCCAGTACCGCATTCGTTACCCCGCACAACGCGAGATGATCCCTCAGCCAAAGCCGGTACTCATTCCCGCGTAGGCTGTGATCCGGCGAGCAATCCACACTCCACTTGCGCAACACATGCCCGGCCGTCGCAGCACGCAGTCTTACCTTGAGCATGCCGTCACGCACACCGTAATCGAGCTCCGTAATTTTGGGATGTGCCTGATCCGGATTCGGAACCAGCTCCAGCTCAACGATTCGGCACCATTGGATATCTTGGTCAGGCTGCTCAGGCGGCTCAATCACGTTATCGTGCAAGATCGAGGCATCCTGGATCCGCGTCAGTACAAAATCGCGGAATTCACCTGACTTACGGTCATAGGCTCGGGCATACCATCGCAAACCTGAGTCCAGCAGTGCAAACGGCGCAATTTCACGTTCACTCCGGCCCGTACCGATCGAGTGATACGCAATACGCAAAGCTTGCTGCCGCTTTATTGCGCGCGCAATCGTTGCCAGGATCGGCAAGGCTGGCTGGCCCAGACGGGCCGGGATTTCGCAAGCGGCCCCCACTCTAGAGTTGATTGGCTCCCCGTCTCCAAACTCCTCAGACAGCCAAGTCAGAATGCGTTCCGGCGAGAAGTCAAACATGGACTCGAACCCAGGCCTCATGACATACAGCTTGCCCCGACTGTCATATTCCAGGTTACCCGGTGCCAGTTCGCTGGACCGGCCATCTGGTAATTGGTGGTCCGCCATAGCCCCGTCACCGTTTTGATTGGCAGGCCTGTCGCCTGTAGCGGTGCATTCTATCGTGCACGGCGACACCCATGTGACATGTCAACGTACGCGCCAGTCAAACTCCGATCGAGAGCAAGTGACCGGCAAGGCATCGCGTAGCAGTGAGGCGGAGTATCCGTATTGGTGTTGCTCGCGCTTTTACGTACCTTCAGCTCAACCGCTCGCGTGCTGGCCCGGCATGGCGCACAGGAGGCAGCAGACTCTCGGCGACGCCACGCCACATTGCCGATCAGCTCAATCGTGGGCGGCGCATAATTTGAAAGTGGGGGGAGCTGCCAAGTGGGTTTGCCACGCCCGAACTCACAGTATCGAACGAGATGGATCGAAGTTGACCAAATCCGGTTACACAGCGGTTACATGGCGTCCAGAAAAGAGAAAAGGGTTACAGGAAAATCACCTGTAACCCTTTGATTTTATCGGTGGAGCGGATGGGGGGGGCGAACTCGCGACCTTCGCATTGCGAAAGCGGACGTCACAAGATTGTGGGTCCAAGCCCCCGAGGTGTGTGGGAGACGGTTCCTCATCTGTGATGTGCTCTCGGCCAGCGTCCCACCAAACTGATAGTCGTAGAAACCAACATCTACTTGGTGCCTCGAGGCCACACTTGCGGCTCTGTCGCTGATCCTGCCGGGACGTTAATCCCGGCAGTCTCATCAATTCTGCCGCTTCAGTCTCAAGAACTTGGCTCCAGTCTCACCCTGCACGTCAGGCGGTGTTAAACGTCAATATTCCCCGCCCGCAACGCATTCGACTCGATAAACGCCCGCCGCGGCTCCACATCATCCCCCATGAGGGTGGTAAAGATCCCATCCGCAGCAATCGCGTCTTCGATCTGCACGCGCAGCAGTCGCCGCACCGCCGGATCCATCGTCGTTTCCCACAGCTGCCCGGGGTTCATCTCGCCGAGCCCCTTATACCGCTGCTTCGAAACGTTCCGCTCCGCATCCGCCAGCAGCCACTTCATCGCGCTCTTGAAGTCCGTCACCGCCATGCTGCGCTCACCACGCTTGATGACCGCACCTTCCCCGATGAGCCCCTTGAACGTATTCGCGGTGGTCACGAGCTGCTGATAATCCGCCGTGTGCTGGAATTCCTGGTCGATGACCGAAACCCGCACGTTGCCGTGATGCGTACGTTCGACATGCAGCGACCGTTGTTCGCGAACCGGGTCATACGAAGGCACCACGCGCACTTCGTTCTTCAACGCCTCGTCATGCAACGCAGCGTGTAGCGCCTTAGCCGAAGCCTCCGTAGAAGCCTCGTTGGACAGATCGATCACCACCCCGTCCATGATCGCCTCAAGCGCCGCCGGGTCATACAACCGGCTCAACCGCTCGATCACGCTCTTCGACAGCAGATACGACCGCGCCAGCTCTCCAAGCGCATCGCCCGAAATCACGGCCGCGTTCTCACCCGGCACCAGCTCCGACCCTTGCAGCGCCAACCGCAGCATATGCGCGTTGAGCTCCACGTCATCCTTCAGATACCGCTCGTCCTTACCCGCCTTGATCTTGTAAAGCGGCGGCTGCGCGATATATACATACCCACGCTCGATCATGTCCGGCATCTGGCGATAGAGGAACGTGAGCAGCAGCGTCCGGATGTGTGCGCCGTCGACGTCCGCGTCGGTCATGATGATGATGCGGTGATAGCGGAGCTTGTCGAGGTTGTAGTCTTCCTTGCCGATGCCGCAGCCGAGCGCGGTCACGAGCGTGACGATCTGTTCCGACGACAGCAGCTTGTCGTAGCGCGCCTTCTCCACGTTCAGCACCTTGCCGCGCAGCGGCAGGATCGCCTGGAACTTCCGGTCACGCCCTTGCTTGGCCGACCCACCTGCCGAGTCACCCTCGACGATGTAGATTTCGCACTTCGCCGGGTCTTTCTCCTGGCAGTCCGCGAGCTTACCGGGCAGGCCGACGCCGTCGAGCACGCCCTTGCGGCGCGTCATTTCACGCGCCTTCCGAGCCGCATCACGCGCCCGAGCAGCTTCGACGATCTTCCCGCAGATGATCTTCGCGTCGATCGGCGTTTCCAAAAGGAACTCTTCCAGCGCCTTCGCCACAACTTCTTCAACCGGCGCGCGAACCTCGGAAGAAACCAGCTTGTCCTTCGTCTGCGAGCTGAACTTCGGCTCCGGCACCTTCACGGAAAGCACGCACGACAGCCCTTCGCGCATGTCGTCGCCGGTCGTTTCGACCTTCGCCTTCTTCGCGATTTCGTTGTCGGTGATGTACTTGTTGATGACGCGCGTCATCGCGGCCCGCAGGCCGGTCAGGTGCGTGCCGCCGTCGCGCTGCGGAATGTTGTTCGTGAAGCACAGCACGTTTTCGTTGTAGCTGTCGTTCCACTGCATCGCGACTTCGACGCCCACGCCATCCTTCTCGCCGGTGGCGAAGAACACCGTCGGGTGCAGGTTGGTCTTCGTCTTGTTGATGAACTCGACGAAGCCCTTCACACCGCCGGCGAACGCGAAATCGTCTTCCTTGCCCGAACGCAGATCGGTGAGGCGAATCCGCACACCGTTGTTCAGGAACGAAAGCTCGCGCATCCGCTTCGCGAGGATGTCGTAGTGATACTCGACCGTGCCGAAAATCGTCGGATCGGCCATGAAGTGCACTTCGGTGCCGCGGTTCTCGGTGTCACCGGTTACCAGCATCGGCGACACTTCGACACCATCCACCATCTCGAGCACGCGATCCTGCGCGACGCCGCGATGGAACTCCATGAACCGCTTCTTGCCGTCACGGCGCACCGTGAGGCGCAGCCAGCTCGACAGCGCGTTCACGCACGACACACCCACGCCGTGCAGGCCACCGGACACCTTGTAGCTGTTCTGGTCGAACTTGCCGCCGGCATGCAGCTCGGTCATCACGATTTCCGCGGCGCTACGCTTCGGCTCGTGCTTGTCGTTCATCTTCACGTCGGTCGGAATCCCGCGACCGTTGTCGGTCACGGAAATCGAGTTGTCGGCGTGAATCGTTACGTGGATGTCGTTGCAGTACCCGGCCAACGCTTCGTCGATCGAGTTGTCGAGCACCTCGAACACGAGGTGATGCAGACCGGTGCCGTCCGACGTGTCGCCGATGTACATCCCGGGGCGCTTGCGCACCGCTTCCAGACCTTCGAGGATCTGGATCGACGAAGCGCCGTAGCTGCTGTTATCGGGTTGCGGATTGTGCTGTTCACTCATGGATATCTTCCGGTTCTGCGAGGCCACTCAAGCGGCGGCATGGTGCGTTTCCTTGCGAAAACGCCGGGCCGCTCCAGTTTTCCTGGCCCGTCCAAGGCACCGGTGAGGCACCAAAGGGACGGGTTGTCGGTTCGCCATAAAAACGCCAAAGGGGCTTGCCGCCCCCTGGTGTGTGTCGTGATGTCGCGCGCGTCAGATGCGCATCGGCATCACGACATACTTGAACTCTTCGTTCTCGGGCACGGTAATCAGCGCGCTCGAGCTGGCGTCGCCGAGGCTCACCTGCACGGTGTCGACCTTCAGGTTCGCGAGTACGTCGAGCAGATACGTGACGTTGAAGCCGATGTCGACGGTATCGCCCTGGTAGGCGATTTCCAGTTCTTCCTGCGCCTCTTCCTGATCGGCGTTGGTCGACATGATCTTCAGCTGGCCCGGCGCGATGATGCAGCGCACGCCCTTGAACTTGTCCGAGGTCAGGATCGCCGCGCGCTGCAGCGAACGCTGCAGCTCTTCACGGCCGATCTCGAACGTGTTCTTGTGCGCCTTCGGGATCACGCGCTGGAAGTCGGGGAACTTGCCCTCGACGAGTTTCGACACGAGCTCGACCTGGCCGAACGTGAACTTGGCCTGGGTTTGCGCGATGTCGATGGTGACGGTGTCGTCGATGTCTTCGAGCAGGCGTTGCAGCTCGAGAATCGTCTTGCGCGGCACGATGACTTCCTGGCGGCCGAACGTGCCGCCTTCGAGCTTCATCGACGAGAACGCGAGGCGGTGGCCGTCGGTGGCCACGGCCATCAGCTGGTCGCCGTCGACGACGAGCAGCATGCCGTTCAGGTAGTAGCGGATGTCCTGCTGCGCCATCGCGAAGTGCACCATGCCGAGCAGCTGGCGGAACGACTTCTGCGGGACGGTGAGCGTTGCGCCGAAATCCTTCGCCTGCGCGACGGTCGGGAACTCGTCGGCCGCCAGCGTCTGGAGTGCGAAACGGCTCTTGCCGGATTGAACGGTGAGGCGCTTGTCGGCGAGCGACAGCGTGACCTGGCCGTCAGGCATCGCGCGCAGGATGTCGAGCAGCTTGCGCGCGGCGACGGTGGTCGCGACCTGGTCGCCGCCGACGCCGAAATCGGCGCGCGTGGTGATCTGCAGCTCCAGGTCGGTCGACAGGAACGAAACGTCCGGGCCGTTCTTGGTGATCAGCAGGTTGGCGAGGATCGGCAACGTATGGCGGCGTTCGACGATGCCGCTGACCGTTTGCAGCGGCCTGAGGAGGGTGTCTCGTTCGGTCTTGACCAGTTGCATAGAGTTCCTTCGTTGAGTAACGGCCTGCAGCGCAGCAGCCTCGCAGCGCCCCGCCGGCCGGGCTCTTGGCCCGCCACCACCGGGGCGGTCAAACCAGTATTGTGCCTCAAAACCGAACCGCCCCCCTTAAATTGGGGCGGAGGCCGAATTATCAAGCGCGCCGCGTGCTCAGCCCTTCAGCGTCTGTTCCAGCACGTGCAGCTCGTGGTTGAGCTGCGCGTCCTTGCTGCGTTCGTCGGCGATCTTGCGCACCGCGTGCAGCACGGTGGTGTGGTCGCGCCCGCCGAACAGCTCGCCGATTTCCGGCAGGCTCTTCTGCGTGAGTTCCTTCGCGAGATACATCGCGATCTGCCGCGGCCGCGCGATGTTCGCGGGGCGCTTCTTCGAATACATGTCGGCGACCTTGATGTTGTAGAAGTCGGCGACGGTCTTCTGGATGTTCTCGACCGAAATCTGCCGGTTCTGCACGGTCAGCAGGTCCTTCAGAGCTTCCTTGGTCAGCTCGATCGAGATCTCGCGGCCGTGGAACTTCGAATACGCGAGGATCTTGCGCAGCGCGCCTTCGAGTTCGCGCACGTTCGAGCGCAGGTGCTTCGCGACGAAGAACGCGACGTCCTCCGACAGGTTCACGCCTTCCGACTGCGCCTTGCGCATCAGGATCGCGACGCGCATTTCCAGCTCGGGCGGCTCGATCGCGACGGTGAGGCCCGAGTCGAAGCGCGAGATCAGGCGATCGTCGATGCCCGAAATTTCCTTCGGATACGTGTCGCTGGTGATGATCACCTGCGCCTTGTTCGCGACCAGCGCCTCGAACGCGTAGAAGAATTCCTCTTGCGTGCGCGACTTGCCGGAGAAGAACTGGATATCGTCGATCAGCAGCAGGTCGAGCGAGTGGTAGTAGCGCTTGAAGTCGTCGAACGCCTTGCGCTGGTACGCCTTCACCACATCCGACACGTATTGCTCGGCGTGGATGTAGCGGATCCGCGCGCCGGCCTTGTCGAGCAGCAGCTGGTTGCCGATCGCGTGGATCAGGTGGGTCTTGCCGAGGCCGACGCCGCCGTACAGGAACAGCGGGTTGTACGAGATGCCGGGGTTGTCCGCGACCTGGATCGCGGCGGCGCGCGCGAGCTGGTTCGCCTTACCGGTCACGAAGTTGTCGAACGTGAGCACGGGGTTCAGCTTCGAACGTTCGTACATCGAATCGGCTTCACCGCCGGCGGCGGGCGCGGCACCCGGGCCCGGACGCCATGTGCGGCGGCCGGCGGCCGCTTCGTGTGCGGGCAGGCTCGGCAGGTCGATGTCGGCGTCGTCGGCGTTCAGGTGATGCGCGGCGGCGGCCGACGGCGTCATCGGCACGTCGGCCGGCGCGGTGGGCGCAGCCGAAGCATTCGCGGCCAGGTTGGCGGCGATCGCAGCCACGGTCGCGGCCGGGCCGGTCGGAGCCAGCGGCGCGCGCGGGGCGGCCGGTGCTGCACCGGCAGGGGCGCTGCGCATGCCTGCCTTGGGATCGAGGACGAACTGGACTTCGATCGGCGTGTTCCAGAATTCGCGGGCCAGATCAGTGATCCGTCCCGAAAACTGGCTCTTGACCCAGTCCAGCTTGAAGCGGTTCGGCGCGGCGATGGACAGCGTGTTCGCCGACGCATCGAAGGCCACCGGGGCCAAGGGTTTGATCCACGTCACGTACTGCTGGGGCGTCAGCTCGCGCTCCAGCAGTGCGGAACAGTGTTGCCAGAAATCGTTCATCAAGTAACTGTCGTTTTTTGCGTGCACAGCGCGGCTCGCCGGCGCCCTTGTCGCGGTAGCGCAACAAGGCCCGAA